>JASGKM010000051.1:0-279573 GCA_049840615.1 Pseudomonas sp. | reverse complement strand
TTGTTATGTGGGCCTCGTTCGTACGTATTGCTAAGGTTAATAGGGAAACACGATGAATCCGAACAGCACCTAGGCTGCTCTTACCGAGGCGCAGGTGCTGTTCCAGGCGGCGGGCGAAGTCGCAGACGATGTCCATTCCGGCCGCGCCTTGCCGATCGCCGGAATGGCTGGGCGCACGTGGCTGATGCGACGTTCGGAGTTGGTCACCGTGCCTTCCTTCTCGCCCCAGCTGGCGGCCGGCAGCAGCAGGTCTGCGTAGTGGCAGGTCTCACTGGTGGTGAAGGCTTCCTGCACGATGACGAAGGGGCAGGCGGCCAGGGCTTCGCGGACGCGGGTCTGGTCCGGCAGTGATTGGGCCGGGATTGGTGCAGGCAATCCACAGGGCCTTGATGCCGCCCGTCGCGTACTGCATCGAAGAGCTCGATAGCGCTCAGGCCGGGATTGTCCGGCAGCCGTTCGACGCCCCAGTAGCGTAGCCACTTCGGCACGATGTTCCGCGTTTGCCAGCCTCACGGTGGCCGGGTAGCAGGTTGGACAGGCTGCCGATCTCGCGGCCGCCCATGGCGTTGGGCTGTCCGGTGAGGGAAAAGGGGCCGGCGCCGAGGCGGCCGATCTGCCCGGTGGCCAGGTGCAGGTTGATCAGCGCACTGTTCTTCGCGCTGCCGGCGGTGGACTGGTTCAGTCCCATGCACCAGAGCGAGAGGAATGAAGGCGACTGGCCGATACCATTGGGCCGCGCGTTGCAGGTCATCCACGGCGATGCCGCAGATTTCCGCCACGGCCAGCGGGCCGTAGTCGCGCACCAGGGCTTTGAGTTCATCCAGGCCGTCGGTGTGGGCGTCGATGAAAGTCAGGTCGCATCAAGCCTTCCCAGAGCAGGATGTGCAGGATGCCGTGGAGCAGCGCGACGTCGGTGCCGGGCAGGATCGCCAGGTGCAGGTCGGCCGCCTCGGCAGTATCGGTGACGCGCGGATCGATAACGATCAGCTTCATCTCGGGCGCAGTCGCGCGGGCCTCTTCAGGCGGCGGAACAGCACCGGGTGGGCGTAGGCCATATTGCTGCCGGCGATCAGCACGCAGTCGGCCAGTTCGATGTCCTCGTAGCTGCAGGGCGGGGCGTCGGCGCCCAGGCTGCGCTTGTAGCCGACCACCGCCGAGGACATGCACAGGCGCGAATTGCTATCGATGTTGTTGGTGCCGACCAGGGCGGGGCGAGCTTGTTGAAGACGTAGTAGTCCTCGGTCAGCAACTGGCCGGAAACGTAGAAGGCCACGCTGTCCGGCCCGTGCTCGCGAATGATTTCGGCGAAGACGCCAGCGGCATGTTCCAGCGCGGTGTCCCAGTCAGTGCGGGTGCGCGACAGGCCCTTGCCCAGGCGTAGCTCCAGATTGCGCGCGGGCATCGGCATCGCCGGTCAGGTGCAGGGTCGAGCCCTTGCTGCACAGGCGGCCGAAGTTGGCCGGATGCTGTGGGTCGCCCTGCACGCCCAGGATGCGCTCGTCGTCGTGCTCGATCAGTACACCGCAACCCACGCCGCAGTAGCAGCAGGTCGATGCGGTAGTGCGACGGTTATGGGGCATGGCGCGGCCTCGCTCTGAATCGGAAGCAGGGGAAATCAGGCGCAGTGGGCGAGGTTGTCGCGCAGCGCCAGCAGCACTCGGCCATCCTTGACCGTCACCTCGTGGCGATGAGCGCAACCCTGGTCGGGGGCCACGGCCTCGCCGCTGGCCAGTTCGATCTGCCAGTTATGCAGCGGGCAGGCCACGCGCTTGCCATAGATCAGGCCCTGGGACAGCGGGCCGCCCTTGTGAGGGCAGCGGTCGTCGAGGGCGAAGACCTCATCATCGGAGGTACGGAAGATCGCGATGTCGCCCTTGGGGCCGGCGATGACGCGTGAGCCCAGCGGGTTGATGTCGTCCAGGCGCAGATATCGATCCAGTTCATGGGGTGTCCGGCCGGGGGGGCCCCGATGGCCGGCCCGGCCGGCACTCAGGCGAGTTCCAGCTGCTTGAGGGGAATCCGTTCGAACTCCTTCTTCAGCGGCTGCTGGGCGATGCGCTCCTGCCACGGGTCCTGCTCCAGCGACAGGGAGAACTGCAGTCGGGCGTTGAGGGCCCGGCGGTTATCCGCGTCTTCCAGCACGGCCTTCTTGATGCGCTCCATGCCGACGCGCTGCAGGTAATGCACGGTGCGTTCGAGGTAGAAGGCTTCCTCACGGTAGAGCTGCAGGAAGGCGCCGCTGTACTCGCGGACCTCTTCGGCGGTCTTGAGCTTGACGAAGAACTCCGCCACCTCGGTCTTGATCCCGCCATTGCCGCCGATGTACAGCTCCCAGCCCGAATCCACACCGATGATGCCGATGTCCTTGATGCCGGCCTCCGCGCAGTTGCGCGGGCAGCCGGAGACCGCCAGCTTGACCTTGTGCGGCGACCACATGTTGAACAGGTCGTGCTCCAGGTCGATGCCCAGCTGGGTCGAGTTCTGCGTGCCGAAGCGGCAGAATTCGCTGCCCACGCAGGTCTTCACGGTGCGGATGGACTTGCCGTAGGCGTGGCCGGAAGGCATGTCCAGCTCCTTCCAGATGGCCGGCAGGTCTTCCTTCTTTATGCCCAGCAGGTCGATGCGCTGGCCACCGGTGACCTTCACCATCGGCACCTGGTACTTGTCGGCGACGTCGGCGATGCGCCGCAACTCGGCGGCATTGGTGACGCCCCCCCACATGCGCGGGACCACCGAGTAAGTGCCGTCCTTCTGGATGTTGGCGTGGGCGCGCTCGTTGATCAGGCGCGACTGCGGGTCGTCCTTGGCCTCGCCCGGCCAGGTGGAGATCAGGTAATAGTTCAGCGCCGGGCGGCAGGTGGCGCAGCCGTCCGGGGTGCGCCAGTCCATGAAGCGCATGGCGCTGCCCAGGGTGACCAGGTGATGATCGCGGATCGCCTGACGTATCTGGCCGTGGTTGAGGTCGCTGCATCCGCAGATGGCCTTTTCGCTCTTGGGCTTGACGTCCGCCGCGCCGCCCACCGGTGCTGATCAGGATCTGCTCTACCAAGCCGGCGCAGGAGCCGCAGGAGCTGGCGGCCTTGGTGTGCTTCTTCACCTCGTCGACGCTGAACAGGCCGTTCTCCTGGATCGCCTTGACGATGGTGCCCTTGCACACGCCGTTGCAGCCGCAGACTTCAGCGGTGTCGGGCATGTTCGCCGCGCTGTTCTGGCCCTGGTGGCCGACGTCGCCAATGCTGCTCTCGCCGAACATCAGGTGGTCACGGATCTCGGCGACGTTGTGGTTCTCGCGGATCTGCCGGAAGTACCAGCCACCGTCGGCGGTATCACCGTAGAGGCAGGCGCCGACCAGCACGTCGTCCTTGATCACCAGCTTCTTGTACACGCCGCCGATGGGGTCGGAGAGGGTGATGGTCTCGGTGCCTTCGCCGCCCATGAACTGGCCGGCGGAGAACAGGTCGATACCGGTGACCTTGAGCTTGGTGGAGGTCACCGAGCCTTGGTAACGGGCAAAGCCGAGCATGGCCAGGTGGTTGGCGCAGACCTTGGCCTGCTCGAACAGCGGCGCCACCAGGCCGTAGGCGATGCCGCGGTGGCTGGCGCATTCACCCAGAGCGTAGATGCGCGGGTCATAGGTCTGCAGGGTGTCGTTGACCAGGATGCCGCGGTTGCAGGGCAGGCCGGTTTTTTCCGCCAGTTCGGTATTGGGGCGGATGCCGGCGGCCATCACGACGAGGTCAGCGGCGATCACTTCGCCATCCTTGAAGCGGATGGCGCAGACGCGGCCGCTGCCATCGTCGATCAGCTCTTCGGTGTGGGTGTTCAGGCGGAAGTGGATGCCGCGCGATTCCAGCGCTTCCTGCAACAGCTTGCCGGCGGTGCGGTCCAGCTGGCGTTCCAGCAGCCAGTCGGAGAGGTGCACCACAGTGACGTCCATGCCGCGCTGCTTCAGGCCGTTGGCCGCTTCCAGGCCGAGCAGGCCGCCGCCGATGACCACCGCGTGGCTGTGGGTGCCGGCGGTGTCGATCATGGTCTGGGTGTCGGCGATGTCGCGGTAGCCGATCACGCCCTGCAGACGGCTGCCCGGCACCGGCAGGATGAAGGGGTTGGAGCCAGTGGCAATCAGCAGGCGATCGTACTCGGCCTCGGTGCCGTCTTCGGCGTAGACCTTGCGACGATGACGGTCGATGCGGGTGACCTTGCGGTTGAGCAACAGGCGGATACCGTTCTCGCTGTACCAGTTGAGGTCGTTGAGGACGATGTCCTCGAAGGCCTGTTCGCCAGCCAGCACGGGGGAGAGCAGGATGCGGTTGTAGTTGGGGTGCGGCTCGGCGCCGAATACGGTGATGTCGTAGAGGTCCGGGGCGACCTTCAGCAGTTCTTCCAGGGTCCGCACACCGGCCATGCCGTTGCCGATCAGTACGAGCTTGAGCTTCTTCATGTCAGGGCTCCGTCACGCAAAGCTGAAACACGGAAAACAAAAAAGGCGTCCCGCCGGTTACCCAGCGAGGACGCCTTTGTCCAAGTCCCGTTCGATCGGGAAGTGCGAGCCTCTTCGTTGAGGGACGCGCTTTTGTAGATTGTTGCCAGGGTTATTGCAGGGGCTGTGCCAACTTGCTTGGACCCCGTTTTCCGGGGCTTTCAGCTGGCCTGTCGTACCGGTCGGCCATTTTGCTGCACTGCGGTGATGCGTACTGGGCCGAACTGGTGCGTCTTCAGCCGCCGTGCAATAGCCAGAACAGCAGGCCCAGGTTGATTGTCAGGGAGGCCAGGGCGACGCCGCGCCAGACCCGCAGCGGTTCGCGCTCCAGCAGGGGGCGCGGGCGCGCCGGGGCTTGCCGCTCGCCCTGCTCCAGGGCGAGCAGGCATTCCTCGGCGGTCTCGAAGCGCTGTTGCGGCTGGGCGGAAGTCAGTTTTGCCAGCCAGTCGTCGAGCCAGGCCGGCACATCCGGACGGTAGCGGCTGGCCGGGGCGGCTCGCCGAAGCGCGGATGCTGGAAGGCTTCGATCTCGCCGTAGGGGTAGTGCCCGCAGAGCAGGCGGTAGAGCGTTACGCCGGTCGCATAGAGGTCCTGGCGCGCGTCCGGTGCTGCGCCCTGGAAGGATTCAGGAGCGAGGTAGCTCGGCGTGCCAGGCAGGTCGTGCGGGTCTTCCTGCGACAATCCTGGGCAGTAGGCCAGGCCGAAGTCCAGCAGGCGCAACTCGCCGTCGTCGGCCCAGTGCAGGTTTTCCGGCTTGATGTCGCGGTGCAGGATGTTGCGCCGATGCAGCTGGCCCAGTCCGCGCAGCAGGCGCTGGGCGAGGTCCAGCCAGTCGGGCAGGTTCAGCGGGCCGTTGAGTTTCAGGTGTTCGTCCAGCGTCTGCCCCGGATACTCGCGCATCACGTAGTACAGGTGCTGGCGCTGCGGCAGGCTGTGCAGTTCAGGGAAGTAGCGGCCCTGCACGCGGCGCAGGAACCATTCTTCCAGCAGTAGCGCCTGGGCAGCTTCCGGGGAGTCGCGCAGTGCAGGAGGCAGGGTCTTGAGCAGCCAGGGACGATGCTGTCGGTCGCGCACGCGGTAGATCAGCGATTGGCGGGACTGGGCCAGTTTGCCTTCCACCTGCCAGCCCTCGAACTCCTGCTCGTCCCGCAGGGCGGGCGGTGCGGGCCAGTGATCGAGTTGGGCGAGGGCATCGCCCAGGCTTGCGGGTGGCAGTTCTTCCACCTGCAGGAGCAGGGCGCTGGCGTTGTCCTGGCTGCCGGCCAGGTGGGCGGCGCTGACCAGCGCATCGGCGCAGGCCTGCAGGGATTGAGCGTCCTCCAGCAGGCGCTGGATGGCGCTGTCGCCCAGCGCGGCCCAGATGCCGTCGCTGACCAGCAGGAAGCTCTGCCCGACCTCCAGCTCTCCGTCGCAGTAGTCGACCACGAGGTGTTGGTCGAGGCCCAGCGCGCGCTTGAGCACGTGCTGCATGCCGGGCTGTTCCCAGACGTGGTCCTGGGTCAGGCAATCCAGAACGCCTGCCTGCCAGCGGTACAGGCGGCAGTCGCCGACGTGGGCAAGAGTGAAGCGCCGGCCCCGCAGCACCAGAGCGGTCAGGGTGGTGAGCAGCGGTTGTCCGCCGCCGTTGGCCTGTAGCCAGCGGTTCTGCGAGATCAGCAGGCGGTCGAGGGCCTGGGCGACGGCCCAGGTCTCGGGGGTGGCGTAGTAGTCGGAGGCCAGCGCCTGCAAGGTCAACCTGGCGGCCAGGCCGCCGTCTGCGCAGTGGCTGACGCCGTCGGCAATGGCGAACAGGTGTCCCTTGCTGGCGGCCAGCCCGGCGGGCGGGGTGACCACCCGCAGGGCATCCTGGTTCTCGTCGCGCGGGCCGGTAGCGCTGGCCTGGGCGAAGCTCAGGGTCAGGCTCATGGTATTTCCCTGTAGGAGCGGGCCATGCCCGCGATTCGCGCGCATGGCGCGCTCCTACAAAAGTGCTGCGCCATGGTCAGACCCGTGCGGCTGTGACGGCCGCGCTGCCCCAGGTAGTGCGCCAGCGGGCTTTCACCGCGTGCAGACCGAACCAGGCCAGTACGCCGAGGCTGGCGAACAGCCAGAGGCCGATCTGGTAGTCACCGGTGGCCTGCTTGATCGCCCCCAGGCCCGCCGTCAGGCAGAAGCCGCCGATGCCACCGGCCATGCCGATCAGGCCGGTCATTACGCCGATAGTCTGGCGGAAACGCTGTGGAACCAGTTGGAACACGGCGCCGTTGCCTGCGCCGAGACTGAGCATGGCGACCACGAAGAGGCCCAGCGCCGCCACTGCGCTGGGCAGGTGGAAGCCCACGGCGGCGATGCAGATCGAGGCGATGGTGTACATCACCAGCAGGCTGCGGATGCCGCCGATGCGGTCGGCCAGGGCGCCGCCCAGCGGGCGCATCAGGCTGCCGGCGAAGACGCAGGCGGCGGTGTAGTAGCCGGCTTTCACCGGGTCGAGGCCGTACTGGTCGTGGAAGTAGCCGGGCAGGGTGCTGGCCAGGCCGAGGAAGCCGCCGAAGGTCACGCTGTAGAAGAACATGAACCACCAGCTGTCACGGTCGCCCAGAGCCTTCAGGTAATCCGCCAGGGATTTGGCCGGCGGCCGCTCCGGCGCATTGCGGGCGAGCAGGGCGAACACGACCAGGGTGGCCAGCAGCGGGATCAGCGCGAAGCCGAAAACGTTCTGCCAGCCGAAGGCAGCGGCGATGGCGGGTGCGAACAGCGCGGTGAGCACGGTGCCGGAGTTGCCGGCGCCAGCGATGCCCATGGCTTTGCCCTGGTGCTGTGGCGGGTACCACTGCGAGGCCAGTGGCAGTGCCACGGCAAACGATGCGCCGGCCATGCCCAGCAGCACGCCGAGGATCATCGCCTGCTCCAGGCTGTGGATGCCCAATTGCCAGGCGCCAAACAGCGCGCAGATGACGATCACCTGGCCGAGAATGCCGGCGGCCTTGGGTGACCAGCGATCGGCCAGCAGGCCCATGAGGAAGCGCAGGATGGCGCCGGAGAGGATCGGCGTGGCGACCATCAGCGCGCGCTGTTGGGTGGTCAGTTGCAGGTCGGTGGCGATCTGCACCGCCAGCGGGCCGAGGACGTACCAGACCATGAAGCTCAGGTCGAAATACAGGAAGGCGGCGAACAGGGTCGGCGCATGGCCGGCTTTCCAGAAGCTCGTGTTCATTGAACACCTCATCAGCAACGGTAGAGGAGCCCGGTCGTGCGCCACGTGGCAGCCGCCGGGTTCGAGAAAGGTCCTGCGCCCCTGCGCCGGGGCAAACGAAAAAGGCGTCGCTCCACCCACCGCACTGCGCGGGTGTGGATGCGACGCCTTTGTCGAAGTCGGGTAATCGCCGTTGATTACCATCGCCTTGCGTAGAGCAAGGCGCGGGCCAACAGCGGAAAACCCCGGCGGCTCAACGGGTTAGTGGGATTAGTGGTTCACCTGCTGTGCCACAACGGGGCGCACGCGTCCCTGGCGTGCTCCCCGTTGGGGCGATTCAGGGGGCTGGCGGGGAAGGAAAGAGCACGACCGGGCCCTTGGGCGTGCCGCCGGGCGGTACGTAATCGGGAGCCCTGTTGCCGGCGGCTCCGAGGTGGCGCACGTAGCGATAGATACCGCGCAGGTCGGCTTCGTCCATGATCCGCAGCGTGTGGGAGGGCATTGGCGGACGGAAGTTGGCCTGGCGCGCGATGGCCAGCCATTGCTCTTCGTCATAGGCCTGCATGGCCAGGCGCAGGTTGCTGGCGTAGGTGGTGCCCCAGGGGCCGCTCCAACCGAGTTGGTCGCCGGTGAGCCAGGTGCTTTCGGGGACCTTGTCCGGGGCGAGGATGTAGCCCGCGGTGTGGCAATCGTTGCAACCGGCGACTTGCACCAGATAACGGCCGCGCTGGACCGGATCGGTATCCGCCGCCTGGGCGATGGGGAACAGTGAAGGGAAGGGCAGGCACAGACAGCTGGACAGCGCGCCCACCCGAAGGAAGGACGGCATGCTGGAATCTCCTCTGGAGGCTGACGGGTACGACTCCAGAGGTATAGCGCGCTGCCGCTTCGCTTGCCGCTCAGGCGACCCAGTTGACGTTGGGGAAGGTGTCGCGGAAGGCCTCGGGAATCGGCACGACCTGGCCGATCTTGTAGTCGAAGAACACGAAGCCGGACTTGGCCATGGCCACCAGGGTGCCGTCGGCCGGGCGGGTGATACGGAAGATGATGTCGCCGCCGTACTTGTTGAAGTCCATCACGCCGACCTCGAACAGCAGCTGGTCGCGGGCGTGGGCTTCGGCGCGGTAGGTGGTGGCGAGGTCGGTGACGATGATGCCGGTCTCGCGGATGCCGTAGTCGAACAGGAAGCGCGCGCGGGCCTCGGAAATCATCGAGATCATCGAGTCGTTGCCCAGGTGGTTGGCGCCGTTGATGTCGGTGACGCGAACGGTGAGCTTGGTGGTGTAGATGAAGAGTTCTTCGGGAAATTCCAGTTTCAGGCGGGCCATGGCGGTCTCGGTGACAAGGCAACGGGTAGTGCGGATGAGCCACGCATTCTACGCGCAGTCTGCCCGCCCCGTGCCTCATCAGGCCAGCGAATGGCGAGTCAGCGGTGCGCCGAGTTCAGGTGGAAGACGGTCACCCGTGCGCCCTCGCTGCTGTCGCCATAGTTGTCGCTGATGTAGGCGCCGGCCTTGAAATAGAGCAGTTGCTTGGACCAGGTGGTGCTGAGGATCTTGCGATAGTAGTTGGCGCGGCCATCGGAGCTTTCCACGCGGATCGCCAGATTGCCCACCGAGGTGACGCGCAGGCTGTAGTTGAAGCGCTGGTCCAGAGCGACGTTATCCAGCAGCGGTACGTTGATGCTGGCGCTGTCGTCGGGGTGGTTGCGCACCAGGGCTTCCAGACGACCAGTCTCCAGGGTGGGCAGATGAGTGGTACTGCAGCTTGACCAGGGGCTCGCCGTTGCCGGTGTAGGGCGAGCGGCTGTGGATCTGGCCGATGATGATCTTGTTCTTCGACGGCACCTGCTGGACGCTCATGGTCACGCGCAGCTCGTTGTCGCCCTGGTTGTAGTACCAGTTGGAGACTTCGCCAGCGGTGGTGGTCTCGCGCAGTTCGCTGCGTGGGTAGACGCTATCGGAGGTGTGCGAACCGGTGACGGGCACCCAGAACACCACCTGACTGCCGTCGCGCCGGAAGTAGCGGCTCTGGTAGCCCCTGGCGATCTGCGCGGTGGTGACTTCGGTGGGGCGGGGGTCGGTGGGAACGCTGAGGTTCCAGGTGGTGAGGTCGATCATGGGCTTGCCCTTGCTGAGCCGCACAGGCGGCGAGGTCGGGTGGACGCCGAGGTGCCTAGCCGGCGGCGGCCACTGCGATGCGTCATCGAACCCTGCCGATGACGCTCCTGGGGCCCGGCCAGAAAGCCGGGCGGCCGCAGCATAGGGCGTTGCGGGCGAGGTGGGGGCCAGCTCGGCCGCTGGCGAAATGATCGCGCCTTGCCGCCGCTGGCCGTTGGCCTGCTTCACCTCTTCAGCGTCAATGCCCCAACATCTCGTGCATGGCGATGATCTGCTCGGCCACTTGCGAAAGTTTCTGCTGGCGGCCCATGGCCTGGCGGCGCATCAGGGTGTAGGCCTCCTCCTCGGCACAGCCCTTCATTTTCATCAGCAGCCCCTTGGCCAGCTCGATGCGCTTGCGCTCGGCCAGTTGCTGCTCGCGGGCCTGTAGTTGGGCTCGCAGGGCCTGGTCGCTCTCGAAGCGGGCCATGGCGACATCGAGGATTGGCTGCAGTCGCTGCGCCTGGATGCCCTCGACGATGTAGGCGCTGACCCCGGAGCGAATGGCCTGGCGCATTACCTGCGGGTCGTGTTCGTCGGTGAACATGACGATGGGGCGTGGCTGGTCGCGGCTGACCAGCACTACCTGTTCCATCACGTCGCGGCCGGGGGATTCGGTGTCGATGAGGATCACGTCCGGGCGCAGGGCTTCCACCCGTTGCGCCAGGTCCACGGTGAGGCCGGACTCGTCGATGACCTCGAAGCCGCACTCCACCAGCGCTGCCTTGAGGCGCCCGACCTTTTTCGGAGTGTCGTTGATCAGCAGGACGCGCAGCATGCTCAACCTCGCTCCGCCAGGGCATTCAGCTCGAAGCTGCGGGCGTAGCCGGCCGGGTCGCTGCCGTCCCAGAGGCGTCCGTCGATCAGGGTCGAGGCACGCATCTCGGCGCTCGGCACGCTGATACCCACGGCGCTGGCGGCTTCGCGATAGAGCTCGAGCTGCTGGACCTGACGGGCGATGCCGAGGTAGTCGACATCCTCGCGCAGCAGGCCCCAGCGGCGGAACTGGGTCATGAACCACAGCCCGTCGGAGAGCCAGGGGTAGGTAGCCTGGCCCTCATTGAAGAAGCGCAGCGGGTGCGCATCCTGCCAGGCGTGGCCGAGGCCGTCCTGATAGCGGCCGAGCAGGCGTGGCTCGACGCTGGCGAGGGGCGCGTCGACGTACTCCTCGCTGCTGATCAACTGGGCGGCACTGCGCAGGTTGTCTTCGCTGGCTTCGATGAAGCGGCTGGCATCGAGGAGGCTCATCACCAGCGCGCGGGCGGTGTTGGGGTACTGCTCGACGAAGGCACGGGTGGTGCCCAGCACCTTTTCCGGGTGGTCCGGCCAGATCTGCTGGCTGGTGGCGAGGGTAAAGCCCATGCCTTCGTCCACCGCCAGCGCGCCCCAGGGGCCGCCGGCGCAGAAGCCGTCGATGCGCCCGGCCTTGAGATGCTCGACCATCTGTGCTGGCGGCACCACGAGGCTGCGGACGTCCTGCAGGGGGTGGATGCCGTGGCTGGCCAGCCAGTAGTAGAGCCACATTGCATGGGTGCCGGTTGGGAAAGTATGGGCCAGGGTGAGTTTCGCACCGTTCTGGCGCACGTGGCTTTGCAGTGCCTCGGCAGAGGTCACGCCGTCGCGCATCAGTGGGGCGGAGAGGTTGATCGACTGGCCGTTCTGGCACAGCCCTATGAGCACGGCCATGTCGGTGGCCGGGGCGCCGCCCAGGCCCAGTTGCAGGTCGTAGATGAGGCCGTAGAGGCTTTGCGCTGCATCCAGTTCGCCGCTGAGCAGTCGGTCGCGCAGCCCTGCCCAGGAGTTCTGCCGCTGCAGGTTGAGCGTCAGGCCGTAGGGCTGGCCGAAGCCCTGAGTCGCGGCCACCACCAGCGAGGCGGAATCGGTGAGGGCCATGAAGCCCAGGTTGAGCACGGTCTTCTCCGGGGCATCGGAGCCGGCCACCCAGGCCAGGTTGTCCGGCAGTGGGCTGGTGCTGTCGATCATCTCCACCTCTCAACGCACTCTCAATACAAAAAAGCGCCGCTGCACCGGCCGTCGAAGAGGCGGTGGCAGCGACGCCATTGTCGGTAGGCGATCCGCCGTTGGATCACCCTTTGCGAAAGTGCAGCAAGGGCTGTGCCAGTCAGCTGGATAAAAAGAAGCCCCGCCATGGAGGGCGGGGCGCAGAGGAAGGGAGCGCACCTCTGGAGGGTTCCACAAGGGCACCTGGGCACGGATATCGGCAGGAGCCTGATCTCCACCTTAGACCCGAGGCGCGTGGGTGCAACCGGTCAATAAGTATTAGGCCCATCGTTAGGGGGGGCGGGAGCGCTCTGTTTCGGGGCCTGGAAAAGAAAAGCCCCGCACGAGGCGGGGCTTTTCATCACGCTAGGAGTCTCAGACCTGAACGGCCGGGATCTTCGCGTTGGCTGCAGCTTCGCGGAACTCGGCGATCTGGTCGAAGCTCAGGTAGCGGTAGATGTCGGCAGACATGCTGTCGATGTCCTTCGCGTAGGCCATGTACTCCTCGACGGTCGGCAGCTTGCCGATGATCGAGGAAACAGCGGCCAGCTCGGCGGATGCCAGGAACACGTCGGTGGCGTCGCCCAGACGGTTCGGGAAGTTACGGGTCGAGGTGGAGACCACGGTCGAACCGGTCTGTACGCGAGCCTGGTTACCCATGCACAGCGAGCAGCCCGGCATTTCCATGCGCGCGCCAGCCTTGCCGTAGATGCCGTAGTAGCCTTCCTCGGTCAGCTGGTGGGCGTCCATCTTGGTCGGCGGAGCCAGCCACAGACGGGTCGGAATGCCACCCTTGACCTTGTCCAGCAGTTTGCCGGCAGCGCGGAAGTGACCGATGTTGGTCATGCAGGAACCGATGAAGACCTCATCGATCTTGCGGCCTTGTACGCTGGACAGCAGGCGGGCGTCGTCCGGGTCGTTCGGAGCGCAGAGTACCGGCTCCTTGACGTCGGCCAGGTCGATCTCGATGACCGCGGCGTACTCGGCGTCCTTGTCGGCTTCCAGCAGTTGCGGGTTGGCCAGCCAGGCTTCCATCGCTTGCGCGCGGCGCTCCAGGGTGCGGGCGTCGCCGTAGCCTTCGCCGATCATCCAGCGCAGCAGGGTGATGTTGGACTTCAGGTACTCGGCAATGGCGTCTTCCGGCAGCTTGATGGTGCAGCCGGCAGCCGAACGCTCGGCGGAGGCGTCGGACAGCTCGAAGGCTTGCTCGACGGTCAGGTCGTTCAGACCTTCGATCTCGAGGATGCGGCCGGAGAAGATGTTCTTCTTGCCTTTCTTCTCGACGGTCAGCAGGCCAGCCTGGATCGCGTAGTAGGGGATGGCATGGACCAGGTCACGCAGGGTGATGCCCGGCTGCAGCTGGCCCTTGAAGCGCACCAGAACCGATTCCGGCATGTCCAGCGGCATGACGCCGGTGGCGGCGGCGAAGGCCACGAGGCCCGAGCCGGCCGGGAAGCTGATGCCGATCGGGAAGCGGGTGTGCGAGTCGCCGCCGGTGCCGACGGTGTCAGGCAGCAGCATGCGGTTCAGCCAGCTGTGGATGATGCCGTCGCCCGGACGCAGGGAGACACCGCCGCGGGTCATGATGAAGTCCGGCAGGGTGTGGTGGGTCTTGACGTCGATCGGCTTCGGATAGGCAGCGGTGTGGCAGAAGGACTGCATCACCAGGTCGGCGGAGAAGCCCAGGCAAGCCAGGTCTTTCAGCTCGTCGCGGGTCATCGGGCCGGTGGTGTCCTGGGAACCGACGGTGGTCATCTTCGGTTCGCAGTAGGTGCCCGGGCGGACGCCCTGGCCTTCGGCCAGACCGCAGGCGCGACCCACCATCTTCTGGGCGAGGGTGAAGCCCTTGCCGCTGTCGGCCGGCGCTTCCGGCTTCTTGAACAGATCGGACGGAGCCAGGCCCAGTTCGGCGCGGGCCTTCTCGGTCAGACCACGGCCAACGATCAGCGGGATACGGCCGCCGGCGCGGACTTCGTCCAGCAGGACCGGGGTCTTCAGTTCGAAAGTGGTGACCACTTCGCCGCTGTCATGACGCACGACCTTGCCTTCGTACGGGTAAACGTCGATGACGTCGCCCATGGCCAGGTTGGTGCAGTCGAATTCGATCGGCAGGGCGCCGGCGTCTTCCATGGTGTTGTAGAAGATCGGGGCGATCTTGGTGCCGAAGCAGAAACCGCCGCCGCGCTTGTTCGGCACGTAGGGGATGTCGTCACCGAAGAACCACAGCACCGAGTTGGTGGCGGACTTACGGGAAGAACCGGTACCGACCACGTCACCGACGTAGGCAACCGGGAAGCCCTTGGCCTTGACCGCTTCGATCTGCTTCAGCGGACCGACGGAACCCGGCTGGATCGGCTCGATGCCGTCGCGGGCCATCTTCAGCATGGCCAGGGCGTGCAGCGGGATGTCAGGGCGCGACCAGGCGTCCGGAGCGGGGGACAGGTCGTCGGTGTTGGTTTCGCCGGGGACCTTGAACACGGTCAGGGTCAGCTTCTCGGCGACGGCCGGACGGGCCTTGAACCACTCGCCATCGGCCCAGGATTGCAGCACGGCCTTGGCGGCGGCGTTGCCTTTCTTGGCGCGCTCGGCGACGTCGTGGAAGGCGTCGAACATCAGCAGGGTGTGCTTCAGCTGCGCGGCGGCGACTTCGGCCAGCTCGGCGCTGTCCAGCAGCTCGACCATGGTGGTGATGTTGTAGCCGCCCTGCATGGTGCCCAGCAGCTCGAGAGCGCGGGCCTTGGTCAGCAGCGGGGAGGTGGCTTCACCCTTGGCGACAGCGGACAGGAAACCGGCCTTGACGTAGGCAGCTTCGTCCACGCCCGGCGGTACGCGGTTGGTGATCAGGTCGAGGAGAAATTCTTCTTCGCCGGCCGGCGGGTTCTTCAGGAGTTCGACCAGACCAGCGGTCTGTTCGGCGTTCAGCGGCTGGGGCACGACGCCCTGGGCGGCACGCTCTTCTACGTGTTTGCGATAGGCTTCAAGCACAGTATTTCCCTCATCAGTGGTCCCGGAGGACGCGTATCCAGGAGACCCCTCCGATCCATTCGTCAGGCATGGTGGACGGTAATCCACTGACCTACGACGGCACCGGCGATCTCCGGGCAGAAGCTGTTTTCAAAGTTTTACGCCGGGGTGGCCTGGGACTGATGGGGCTGGGCGCTTGAGGGAGGCGCCCAGACCGTGCGGCTGCCGGAATCTGTGCTTCGTGACGCTTTGAAAACAGCTTCTTTCGGACAATGACGCCAAAAAGGCGCAGCCATTCTAATGGAATTAATGGGCCTTGGTAAGCCGATTTGCGTGGCGCCCGAGGGTGATCTTGCCTAGACAAAGGGCTAACATGCCCGCTTTGCCAGCTATCTGTTCAGCCATGTCTTCGCAACGCATCAAAACCCCCTGTGTCGGGCTCTGCTCGACGGTCTATGGCGACCTGGTCTGCCGTGGCTGCAAGCGCTTCCACCACGAAGTGGTGAACTGGAACCGCTACGGCGACGAGGAGAAGCGGGCGGTCCTGAGCCGTCTGGAGATCCTGCTGACGCAGGTGATGATGGCCAAGCTGGAAGTCTTCGATGCGTCCTTGCTGCGCAGCCAGCTGGAACAGCGGCAGATCCGCTTCGTACCCGAGCAGTCGCCGTATTGCTGGGCCTATCAGCTGATCGCCCGCGGCTCGCGGATGATCAACCAGGTGGAAGCCTACGGCCTGGCGCTATTGCCGGAGTTCCGCGAATGGCCGCTTCCGGACCTGCGTGATGCCATCGACAAGGAGTTCTTCATCCTGTCCGAGGCGCATTACGAACGTTATATCGCGCCGAGCTTCCTGGCTGATGCGCTGGAGTCGCGGGTCTGATCGTCGCCGTGCAATAAGAAAGCCGCCCGATTGGCGGCTTTTGTTTTTTGTAGGAGCGAGCTTGCTCGCGAACAGAGTTCGCCGGTGACTCCGGCGCCGCGCGATTCGCGAGCAAGCTCGCTCCTACAGGTCAGGTCTTCGCGTGGTGGTCAGGGCTTGGCGACCAGCTCCTCCAGGTGAGCGACGATGTCTTCCGGCTTGAGCACCAGGATGTCGCTTTCCAGCGTATCCAGCACCACTTCCGCGGTGTTGCCGATCAGCGCGCCAGCGAACCCGGTGCGCGCCACGCTGCCGATCACCGTCACTGCCGCGTCGAGATTATGCGCTGCACGGGGGATCAGCACGTCCGCCGGGCCTTCCTCGATGTGCAGGTGCTGGTCGTCGACGCCGTATTCGGCCTGGAATGCCTTGCACGCTTCACGGTACTTGGCCTCGATGGTCTCGCTGAGCTGGAAGGTCGGGTCGGCGGCAGAGAGCATGGGCGAGGGGTGCGCGCTGATGACGTGCAGCTGGCCATGGGCGAGGCCGGCGATGTCGTAGGCGTGGCTGACGATGCCGGCGTGCAGCGTGCGGTGCTCGACGTCGTTGTTGCCCACGTCCACGGCGGCGAGGATGTTGCGCCCGGCCCAGGGCAGGCTGGTCTTCACCAGCAGTACCGGGGCAGGGCAGAAGCGCAGCAGCTTCCAGTCGTCGGGGGTGAGCAGGGCTTTCTTCAGCGGGTTGTCCGGGCTGTGCTGCTTGATCACCAGCCCGCAGCCTTCGGCCTGCTGCTCGGCGATGATGGTCTGGTGCAGGCCGTCCTTCCAGGCCTGGCGGCTGGAAGCGCTGAAGCCCTCCTGGCGCAGCACCTCGGCAACTTCCTCGAGCTTGGCGCTGAAGTCGGCGCGCCGCTCGCAGGCCAGCAGGTGCAGGTGCGACTGGGTCACGCTGGCGATCAGGCGGGCCCGTTTCAGCGCCAGACCTTCCGGCTGGTCCGGGTCCACGACTACGAGGATGCTACGGATGGCTTGCATGATCGTCTCCCTTCGTGCGCGTTGTTTATGTGGAACAACTGTAGTCGGGATATCTCATTGATGACGTTGAGGCATATCAACGCCGGAAGCTGGTTCCGCGCGGCGGCATTCGTATAATGCTCCGCCTTTATGACACCGGCCAGCAACGGGCGGGTGCGCCAAGTGTTTGCGCGGCTGCGCGTCGGCCTGCGGGTTGGAGAGAGTACATGTTGTCTGAAATCAGGGAATTCCTCGGTTGTGCCACGCCGGATGCGTGGGTGGAAGCCGCGCTGCGGGATCAGGCGGTCATGCTGATCGACCACAAGAACAACGAGTTCAAGGCCGCCAGCACGGCCCTGGCCCTGATCGCCAAGTACAGCGCCCACGAGGAGCTGGTGAACTTCATGTCGCGCCTCGCCCGCGAGGAGCTGCGCCACCATGAGCAGGTGCTGGCGATCCTGAAGAAACGCGGCATTCCGCTACGGCCGATCTCTGCCGGTCGCTACGCCTCCAGCCTGCGAACCGTGGTGCGCAATCACGAGCCGCAGAAGCTGGTGGATACCCTGATCGTTGGCGCCTTCATCGAATGCCGCAGCTGCGAGCGCTTCGCTGCGCTGGTGGATCACCTGGATGCCGACCTGGCGAAGTTCTACGGCTCGCTGCTGAAATCCGAGGCGCGGCACTTCCAGGGCTACCTGAGCCTGGCGCGCCGCTATGGCGATGACGCCGACATCGACCGCCGAGTCGCGGAAATTCGCGAGGTGGAGGCCGGCCTGATTCTGTCGCCGGACAGCGAGTTCCGTTTCCACAGCGGTGTGCCGGCTGAGCTGGCGGCCTGACTTTTCCGCCGCAATGAAAGAAGCGCCCCATCGGGCGCTTTTTTCTTGGCTCTTTGTAGGAGCGAGCTTGCTCGCGAACCAGCCCAGCACCAGCGGTGCCGGGGAATCCGTTCACGAGCAAGCTCGCTCCTACAGCAACGGCGTCAGTCCTTGACCTTGAGGTCCAGCGCCAGGTCGCGCGCGGCCTTGGTGGCCAGTACGCCCATCAGTTGGCCGATCTCGTCCTGGCGACTGCTGGCGCCGGTCGGGCCACCAGCCATCATCACACTGGGTACCGGCGCTTGTGCGGCGGCTTCGGCCCAGACCTTGTTGATGGCGATCAGCGCGTCCAGCTTGGGCTGCAGTGCACCGTCCGCCTTGATGACCGCTTCGCGGGCATAGGCATCGGCGTCGGCGGTGATCTTGGTGGCCTGTGCCGTCACGGTGGCTTTGTCGCGCAGCAGTTCGGCGGTTTGTTTCTCGATCTCGGCGCGCTGCTTCTCGCGCTCGGCGTTGATCACGGCCAGCTGCTTCTCGGTTTCGGCCTGAGTGGTGCGCTCGATCTGGTCGCGCAGGGTTTCCTGGCGCTTGGCTTCCACTTCCTTCTCGCCGCGAGCGGTGACCAGCAGCTTCTCTTCCTCTTCCTTCAGGCGATTCTGGCGAGCCACAGCCAGCTCGGCCAAAGCCTGCTGAACCTTGACCATGCGCTGCTTGTACTGCGGGTTGGGGTCGACGTTGGTGATGCGCGCCTCCACCACTTCCACGCCGAACTTGCGGAACTGCTGCTGCTTGCGTACCGGGATGCCCTTGGTGTCAGTGACCTTCTCGGTGACGAACTGGCTGGCATTGTTGTCGCCGAAGCTGCCCTGTTCGGTGCCGGCCTGCAGGATGGCGGTCTGGTGTGGGACGGCGCCGCGCGGGCCACGGACTTCCTTGCGCTTGATCAGGTAAAGGCCGTCGTTGAGCTGGTTCTCGAACTCTGCGGCAAATTCGCTGCGGGCGCCGGCGTAATAGTCGTCGGCGGTCATCAGTGAGGCGGTGGCCTGCAGGGTTTCCTTGATCGCCGGGACCAGCGCGGTACGGATGAAGTTGTCCGGGTTGCGATATTCCTGGGCCATCTTCAGGAACTGGTCGCCGCCGGGCAGGCGGAAGCGAGCGGAGGACTCGACCTTGGCGTCGACGTTGCCGAGGAACACGATCGGGAAGGCTTCGATCGTGGCGCCCAGGCCGTCGTTGTCGGGGTTGTTGTCGTTGTCGTCCATGATCAACACGGACTGCACGCTGATGGCTTTCTTCCAGGTAGTGGCACGGCCGAACCATTTGGTGGCGTAGCCGACGTCGTCGACGATCTTCTCGTCGCCGAAGATGGTCCGCACGTGGGTCATGAAGCCGGCTTCGTTATAGAAGAAGACGCCGTTGAACAGGATGAAGGCGGCGGCGACCAGGGCCAGGGGCAGGGCGCCGAACTTGATGAGGTTTCCCTTGCTGAACATGTTTCTTCCTTGAGTGAGCAAACCGCGAATGCTGCGCAAGGCGGTTGGTGCCGGTCAAGGAGAAATGTCTGAGTGTGCGGGTGAGTTAGCGCCAAAAGGCCACCATTGCGGTGGCCCGGAGCTTCACAGAGAGAAGGGCGCCTGCTGCATGCCCTGTTCGTCGGCCTCCAGGGCCCAGCCCTGACTGTCCCAGTCGCCGAGGACGATGCGCCGCGCGGGGCGGCCGTCGATTTCCAGTTCGTGGACGGCGGGGCGGTGGGTGTGGCCGTGGATCAGGATGCGTACGCCCTTGTCGCGCATGATGCGCTCCACTTCCGTCGGGGTGACGTCGACAATCTCGCTGGCCTTCATGCGGGTCTGCGCGCGGCTTTCCTTGCGCAGCTTGCGCGCGAGCTTGTGGCGGGTGGCCAGCGGCAGGTTGCGCAGGATGAACAGGGTCAGCGGGTTGCGCAGCCAGCGGCGCAGCTTCATATAGGCGACGTCGAGGGTGCACAGGCTGTCGCCGTGCATCAGCAGGATCTTCTCGCCGTCCAGGTCGATCAGGCTCGGGTCGCGCAGCAGCGTGCAGCCGGTTTCACGGCAGAAGGCCTGGCCGATCAGGAAGTCGCGGTTGCCGTGCATCAGGAAGATGCGCGTGCCGCTATCGGACAATTCACGCAGGGCGCGGGCGATGGAGTGCTGGAACTCGTCCATGCCATCGTCGCCGATCCAGGCTTCGAAGAAGTCGCCGAGGATATACAGTGCCTCGGCCGTGCGGGCGCGGGTAGAGAGGAAATGCAAGAACGCCCGGGTAATGTCCGGGCGTTCCGCTTCGAGATGCAGGTCCGAGATGAACAGGACGCTCATTGACTCACTCGCCGATGACTTCTGCTTTCTCGATGATCACGTCGTCGGCCGGTACGTCCTGGTGGCCGGAGCGCATGGTGGTGGCGACGGTCTTGATCTTGTTGACCACGTCCATGCCGTCCTTCACTTCACCGAACACGCAGTAGCCCCAGCCTTGCACGGTCGGCGCGCTGTGGTTGAGGAAGTCGTTGTCGGCAACGTTGATGAAGAACTGCGCGCTGGCCGAGTGCGGCTCCATGGTGCGGGCCATGGCGACGGTGCCGATCTTGTTGCCGACGCCGTTGTTGGCTTCGTTCTTGATCGACTTGCGGGTGGTCTTCTGCTTCATGCCCGGCTCGAAGCCGCCGCCCTGGATCATGAAGTTGTTGATCACACGGTGGAAAACGGTGTTGTCGTAATGGCCGGCCTTAACGTACTCCTTGAAGTTGGCCACGGTTTCGGGCGCCTTGTCGTCGAACAGTTCAAGGGTGATATCGCCGAAGTTGGTCTGCAGTTTGACGGTGGTAGTCATCAGGGAATTCCGCTCTTTGGAAAAATCGAAGGCCTGTCAGGGGGTTGACAGCTTCGGCTATGATAAGCGCTTTGGTTTGGCCGGCCTACCCTGGCTGAACGACAGCATGATCAAGGACACCATGAGCAAGCCTACCGCCGATACGAAAGAAGCCACTGTTGCCGCCAACTTCCTGCGCCCCATCGTCCAGGCCGACCTGGACAGTGGCAAGCACCAGAAGATCGTCACCCGCTTCCCGCCGGAGCCCAACGGCTACCTGCACATCGGTCACGCCAAGTCCATCTGCCTGAACTTCGGCCTTGCCAAGGAGTTCGGCGGCGACTGCCACCTGCGCTTCGACGACACCAACCCGGCGAAGGAAGACCAGGAGTACATCGACGCCATCGAGGCCGATGTGAAATGGCTGGGCTTCGAGTGGGCCGGTCAGGTGCGCTACGCGTCCAACTATTTCGACCAGTTGCACGATTGGGCGGTGGACCTGATCAAGGCCGGCAAGGCCTTCGTCTGTGACCTGAACGCCGAAGAAATGCGCGCCTATCGTGGTTCGCTGACCGAGCCGGGCAAGAACAGCCCGTTCCGCGAACGCTCGGTGGAAGAGAACCTGGACCTGTTCGCCCGCATGAAAGCCGGCGAGTTCCCGGACGGCGCCCGTTCGCTGCGCGCGAAGATCGACATGGCTTCGCCGAACATCAACCTGCGCGACCCGATCCTCTACCGCATCCGCCATGCCCATCACCACCAGACCGGCGACAAGTGGTGCATCTACCCCAGCTACGACTTCACCCACGGTCAGTCGGACGCCATCGAGGGCATCACCCACTCCATCTGCACCCTGGAGTTCGAGGATCACCGCCCGCTGTACGAGTGGTTCCTGGCCAACCTGCCGGTCCCGGCTCAGCCGCGCCAGTACGAGTTCGCGCGCCTGAACCTGAACTACACCATCACCAGCAAGCGCAAGCTCAAGCAACTGGTCGATGAAAACCACGTGCATGGCTGGGACGACCCGCGCATGTCGACGCTGTCCGGCTACCGTCGCCGTGGCTACACCCCAGCGTCGATCCGTGCCTTCTGCGACATGATCGGTGTTAACCGTGCCGGCGGCCTGGTGGATATCGGCATGCTGGAGTTCGCCATCCGTGACGACCTCGACGCCAACGCCGGCCGCGCCATGTGCGTGCTCAAGCCGCTGAAGGTGGTCATCACCAATTATCCGGAAGGCCAGGTCGAGAACCTCGAACTGCCGCGCCATCCGAAGCAGGACATGGGCGTGCGCGTGCTGCCGTTCAGTCGCGAGATCTATATCGACGCCAGCGACTTCGAGGAAGTCCCGCCGGCCGGCTACAAGCGCCTGATCCCGGGCGGCGAAGTGCGCCTGCGCGGCAGCTACGTGATTCGTGCTGACGAAGCCGTCAAGGACGCTGCCGGCAATATCGTCGAACTGCGCTGCAGCTACGACGAGAACACCCTGGGCAAGAACCCCGAGGGTCGCAAGGTCAAGGGTGTGATCCACTGGGTGCCGGCCGCCGAGAGCGTCGAGTGCGAAGTGCGCTTGTACGACCGCCTGTTCCGCTCCGCCAACCCGGAGAAATCGGAAGAGGGCGGCAGCTTCCTCGACAACATCAACCCGGATTCCCTGGTGGTGCTCAAGGGTTGCCGCGCCGAGCCGTCGCTGGCCAGTGCCAGCGCCGAGGATCGCTTCCAGTTCGAGCGCGAGGGCTACTTCTGCGCGGATGCCAAGGACTCCAAGGCCGACGCCCTGGTCTTCAACCGCACCGTGACCCTGCGCGATTCCTGGGGGCAGTGAGGGATGGCTGACTTGCAGATCTACAGCACGCTGTCCAAGACCAAGGACAGCTTCAAACCGCTGGTGGGCAACCAGGTACGCATGTACGTGTGCGGCATGACCGTGTACGACTTCTGCCACATCGGCCATGCCCGCGTGATGGTGGCGTTCGACGTCATCGCCCGTTGGTTGCGCCATCGCGGCTATGACCTGACCTATGTGCGCAACATCACTGACATCGACGACAAGATCATCCGTCGCGCCCAGGAGAACGGTGAATCGTTCGAAGACCTGACTGCCCGCATGATCGCCGCGATGCACGAGGACGAGGCACGCCTGTCGGTCCTGCGTCCGGACATCGAGCCGCGCGCCACCGGCCATATCGCCGGCATGCACGAGATGATCCAGACCTTGATCGACAAGGGCTATGCCTACGCGCCGGGTAACGGCGACGTCTACTACCGGGTCGGCAAGTTCGCCGGCTACGGCAAGCTGTCGCGCAAGAAGATCGAAGACCTGCGCATCGGTGCGCGGATCGAGGTCGACGAATCCAAGGAAGATCCGCTGGACTTCGTGCTCTGGAAGGGCGCCAAGCCGGGCGAGCCGAGCTGGGAGTCACCGTGGGGCGCCGGTCGCCCGGGCTGGCACATCGAGTGCTCGGTGATGTCCACCTGCTGCCTGGGCGAGACCTTCGACATCCACGGCGGCGGCCCGGACCTGGTGTTCCCGCACCACGAGAACGAGATCGCCCAGAGCGAGGCAGCCACTGGCAAGCTCTATGCGGCCAGCTGGATGCACGCCGGCGCGGTGCGCGTGGATGGCGAGAAGATGTCCAAGTCCCTGGGCAACTTCTTCACCATTCGCGAGGTGCTGGAAAAATACCATCCGGAAGTCGTGCGCTTCCTGTTGGTCTCCAGCCACTACCGCAGCCCGATCAACTATTCCGAAGATAACCTGAAGGAAGCCAAGGGCGCGCTGGAGCGTTTCTACACCGCGCTGCGCGGCCTGCCGCAGGTGGCGGCCGAGGGTGGCGAGGAGTTCGTCGAGCGCTTCGGTGCCGCGATGGACGACGACTTCGGTACCCCGGAAGCGGTTGCCGTGCTGTTCGAGATGGTTCGCGAGGTCAATCGTCTGCGCGAAAGCGATCCGGCGGCAGCGGCGGCTCTCGCGGCGCGCGTGCGTGAGCTGGGTGCTCTGCTGGGCGTGCTGCAGCTGGACGCCGACGAGTTCCTCCAGGCCGGCGCTGCCGGCAGGGTCGACGCGGCGCAGGTCGAAGCGCTGATCCAGGCCCGCCTGGATGCCCGCGCGGCGAAGAACTGGGCTGAATCCGACCGCATTCGTGACGAGCTGACTGCTCTGGGCGTGGTGCTGGAAGACGGCAAGGGCGGCACTACTTGGCGTCTCGCCGAGTAATCGCAACCCGGAAATGAAAAAGGCCGCTGATCAGCGGCCTTTTTCTTGCTCGTCGAAAACCTGTCAGTTGTGCAGGTGCTCGGCGGCGTACAGGGTGTTTTCCAGCAGGCAGGCGCGGGTCATCGGGCCGACGCCGCCCGGAACCGGGGTGATCCAGCTGGCGCGCTCGGCAGCAACCTCATACTCGACGTCGCCCACCAGCTTGCCGTCGGCCTGGCGGTTGATGCCCACGTCAATGACGATGGCCCCTTCCTTGATCCACTCACCCTTGACCAGGCCCGGTTTGCCGGCGGCCACGACCACCAGGTCGGCACGGCGTACGTGGTCGGCCAGGTCACGGGTGAAGCGGTGGGTCACGGTGACGGTACAGCCGCCCAGCAGCAGTTCCAGCGCCATCGGGCGGCCGACGATGTTCGATGCGCCCACTACCACTGCGTCCAGGCCATAAAGGTCGACGCCAGTGCTTTCCAGCAGGGTCATGATGCCTTTCGGGGTGCAGGGGCGCAGCAGCGGGATGCGCTGGGCCAGGCGGCCGATATTGAAGGGGTGGAAGCCGTCCACGTCCTTGTCCGGGTTGATGCGCTCCAGTAGCTGGGAGGCATCGAGGTGGGCGGGGAGGGGCAGCTGGACGAGGATGCCGTCGATGGCCGGGTCGGCGTTCAGGCGGTCGATCAGGGCCAGCAGCTCTTGCTGGGTGGTGCTGGCGGGGAGGTCGTACGCCTGGGAGAGGAAGCCGACCTCTTCACAGTCCTTGCGCTTGTGCGCGACATAGACCTGAGAGGCGGGGTCGCTACCGACCAGGATCACAGCCAGGCCGGGGATGCGCAGTCCTTGCTGGCGGCGTTCATTGACGCGTTGGCCAATCTGCTGGCGGAGGCTGGCGGCGATCGCTTTGCCGTCGATCAGTTTTGCAGTCATGTCGGGGGGATAACCATTAAGGCGGGTGAAAAGAAGGCGCGCATTTTCGCATGCTGCCTCCATAAGGCAAAGGCGGGAGCCCCTGATTTGGCGTAACTCCTTTATCTCTTTGAATTTTTTTTAAAAAAGTTGTTGACGGGGTATGGCCTCATCGATAACATGCGCCCCGCTTGCCGAGCACAGCCTGAAACACGAAAGAGGCGGTGCCAACCGATTCGGTGGTTTCCACTGAGTCTGCTTAGCAAGGGTTGCCGCCACTAAAGCGCCCGTAGCTCAGCTGGATAGAGCATCCGCCTTCTAAGCGGATGGTCGCAGGTTCGAGTCCTGCCGGGTGCGCCAAGTGGCGTTCGGTACAAGCAAATGTAATATGGTGGGCGTAGCTCAGTTGGTAGAGCACAGGATTGTGGCTCCTGGTGTCGTGGGTTCGATTCCCATCGTCCACCCCATATTCCGAAGCGCCAGGCCCAGAGCCTGGCGTTTTCGTTTCTGCGGTACCCTGCGGACGTGGTGAAATTGGTAGACACGCCGGATTTAGGTTCCGGTGGCGCAAGCTGTGAGAGTTCGAGTCTCTCCGTCCGCACCATCTTCTTTCCATAAGCTCTCGCATCCGTGAATTTCCGCAGCTTCCACTCAGGGTGACTTCTGCATTTCTAGCTACTAGAATGCTTGCCCTTGATTCTGGGAGCCGGAAGGACCGGCTTACGTCTGTGCCACGAGGAATATCCATGCAAGTTTCCGTTGAAAGCACCTCCGCTCTTGAGCGCCGCATGACCGTTGGCGTGCCGGCCGAGCGTATCGAGACCGAAGTCAACAAGCGTCTGCAGCAGACCGCTCGTCGCGCCAAGGTTCCTGGCTTCCGTCCCGGCAAGGTGCCGATGAGCGTGATCCGTCAGCGCTATGAAGCCGCCGCTCGTCAGGAAGCCCTCGGTGACCTGATCCAGGAAACCTTCTACGAAGCCGTGGTCGAGCAGAAGCTGAACCCGGCGGGCGCTCCCTCCGTCGAGCCGAAAGTGTTCGAGAAAGAGAAGGGCCTCGAGTACATCGCTACCTTCGAAGTCTTCCCCGAGTTCCAGGTTGCCGGTTTCGACGGCATCAAGGTCGAGCGCCTGCAGGCCGACGTGGCTGATGCCGACCTCGACAACATGCTGGAAATTCTGCGCAAGCAGAACACCCGCTTCGAAGCTGTTGACCGCGCCGCTCAGAACGACGACCAGGTGAACATCGACTTCGTTGGCAAGATCGACGGCGAAGCCTTCGCTGGCGGTTCCGCCAAGGGCACCCTGCTGGTGCTGGGCTCCGGCCGCATGATTCCGGGCTTCGAAGAAGGCCTGGTTGGCGCCAAGGCCGGTGAAGAGCGCGTTCTGAACGTGACCTTCCCCGAGGACTACCAGAATCTGGACCTGGCCGGCAAAGCCGCCGAGTTCACCGCTACCGTCAACAGCGTCGCCGAGCCGAAGCTGCCGGAACTGAACGAAGAGTTCTTCGCTCTGTTCGGCGTGAAGGAAAGCACTCTGGAAGGCTTCCGCACCGAAGTTCGCAAGAACATGGAGCGTGAGCTGCGTCAGGCCATCAAATCCAAGGTGAAGAACCAGGTGATGGAAGGTCTGGTCGAGACCAACCCGATCGAAGTTCCGAAAGCCCTGATCGGCAACGAAGTCAATCGTCTGCGCGTCCAGGCTGTCCAGCAGTTCGGTGGCAACATCAAGCCCGACCAACTGCCGGCCGAGCTGTTCGAAGAGCAGGCCAAGCGCCGCGTCGTGCTGGGTCTGATCGTCGCCGAACTGGTCAAGCAGCACGAGCTGAAGGCTGATGAAGCCCGCGTTCGCGAAATGATCGAAGAGATGGCTTCCGCTTACCAGGAGCCGGAACAGGTTGTTTCCTGGTACTACAAGAACGACCAGCAACTGAACGAAGTTCGCTCGGTTGTACTGGAAGAACAAGTTGTAGATACTGTCCTGCAGAAGGCCAATGTGACCGACAAGCAGGTATCCTACGAAGACGCGGTCAAGCCTGCAGAAGCTCCGCAAGCGGCCTGATCCAACGCTTCGTTCGATTGTCACAAGCCAGCCTTCGGGCTGGCTTGTGCGTCTATAGAGACATGACTTTTTATTAGGGAGTGATCGTCGGACATGCATAATCCTTATATGCCGCAAGTTCCGAACATTCAGGCCGCTGGTGGTCTGGTGCCGATGGTGGTGGAGCAGTCCGCCCGCGGTGAGCGTTCCTACGACATCTATTCGCGCCTGCTGAAGGAGCGGATCATCTTCCTGGTGGGCCAGGTCGAGGACTACATGGCCAACCTCGTGGTTGCCCAGTTGCTGTTCCTCGAGGCCGAAAACCCGGACAAGGATATCCACCTCTACATCAACTCCCCGGGTGGCTCCGTGACCGCTGGCATGTCGATCTACGACACCATGCAGTTCATCAAGCCCGACGTGTCCACCATCTGCGTGGGTCAGGCGTGCAGCATGGGTGCCCTGCTGCTGGCCGGCGGTGCTGCTGGCAAACGCTACTGCCTGCCGCATTCGCGCATGATGATCCACCAGCCGCTGGGCGGCTTCCAGGGTCAGGCCTCGGACATCGAGATCCACGCCAAGGAAATCCTCTTCATCAAGGAGCGCCTGAACCAGGTGCTGGCGCACCACACCGGCCAGCCGCTGGACGTCATCGCCCGCGATACCGATCGTGACCGCTTCATGAGCGGCGACGACGCCGTCAAATACGGTCTGATCGATCAGGTCTTCACTCAGCGTCCTTCCGCCAGCTGAGTCTCTCCGCTGTACCGCGGCCGGTAATCCGGCCGCTCGCGGGCTTGAAAATGCCTGCGAATGCCTTCATCTTGTCCTTCACGTATATCCCCGATTGGAACGATCGAATGACTGACACCCGCAACGGCGAGGACAACGGCAAGCTGCTGTATTGCTCCTTCTGCGGCAAGAGCCAGCACGAAGTGCGCAAGTTGATTGCCGGCCCCTCGGTCTTTATCTGCGACGAGTGCGTCGACCTGTGCAATGACATCATCCGTGAGGAGGTGCAGGAAGCACAGGCGGAGAGCAGTGCGCACAAGCTTCCGGCGCCGAAAGAGATCCGCACCATCCTCGATCAGTACGTGATCGGCCAGGAACGTGCCAAGAAAACCCTGGCAGTAGCGGTGTACAACCACTACAAGCGTCTGAACCAGCGTGAGCGCAAGGACGACGTCGAGCTGGGCAAGAGCAACATCCTGCTCATCGGGCCGACCGGCTCGGGCAAGACCCTGCTCGCCGAGACCCTGGCGCGTCTGCTCAATGTTCCCTTCACCATCGCCGATGCCACCACCCTCACCGAGGCTGGCTACGTGGGCGAGGACGTCGAGAACATCATTCAGAAGCTGCTGCAGAAGTGCGATTACGATGTCGAGAAAGCCCAGATGGGTATCGTCTACATCGACGAAATCGACAAGATCTCGCGCAAATCCGACAACCCGTCGATCACCCGCGACGTGTCCGGCGAAGGCGTTCAGCAGGCCTTGCTGAAGCTGATCGAAGGCACCGTGGCTTCCGTACCGCCCCAGGGTGGCCGCAAGCATCCGCAGCAGGAGTTCCTGCAGGTCGACACCCGCAACATCCTGTTCATCTGCGGTGGCGCGTTCGCCGGCCTGGAAAAGGTCATCCAGAACCGTTCCACCAAGGGCGGCATCGGCTTCAACGCCGAGGTTCGCAGCCAGGAAGCGGGCAAGAAAGTCGGCGAGGCGCTGCGTGAGGTCGAGCCGGAAGATCTGGTGAAATTCGGTCTGATCCCCGAGTTTGTCGGCCGCCTGCCGATCATCGCGACCCTTGACGAGCTGGACGAGCCTGCCCTGATGCAGATTCTGACCGAGCCGAAGAACGCGTTGACCAAGCAGTACGCCAAGCTCTTCGAAATGGAAGGCGTGGACCTCGAGTTCCGTCCGGACGCCCTCAAGGCCGTGGCTCGCCGCGCCCTGGAGCGCAAGACCGGCGCCCGTGGCCTGCGTTCGATCCTCGAAGGCATCCTGCTCGATACAATGTACGAGATCCCCTCGCAGAACGATGTCAGCAAGGTGGTGATCGACGAAAGCGTCATCGAGGGCTCCTCCCAGCCGCTGCTGATCTACGAGAACAGCGAGCAGCCGGCCAAGGCTGCACCTGACGCCTGAAACCAGAAGGGGCCCTAGGGCCCCTTTTTCTTCCCATCTACCGCGCTTGTTTTTTCCCAGTCCTAACCCCATCTTAGGCCGAAGGGTCCAATCCCATCGTTTTGGCCAAGTGCCGCTGTAGAGCCGAATATCATGAAAACACTCGTCGAGTTGCCCCTGCTGCCCCTGCGTGACGTAGTGGTGTATCCGCACATGGTCATCCCGCTGTTCGTGGGGCGTGAGAAGTCCATCGAGGCCCTTGAGGCCGCCATGACCAGCGACAAGCAGATCCTGCTGCTGGCGCAGAAGAATCCGGCCGACGACGATCCGGGCGCGGACGGCCTGTACCGCATGGGTACCGTGGCCACCGTCCTGCAACTGCTGAAGCTGCCCGACGGTACCGTCAAGGTGCTGGTGGAGGGCGAGCAGCGTGGCCAGGTAGAGCATTTCATCGACGAGGAAGCCTACTGCCGCGCGGAGGTCTCGATCATTGATGAGGCGACCGTCGGTGAGCGTGAGTCCGAAGTCTTCACCCGCAGCCTGCTCAGCCAGTTCGAGCAGTACGTGCAGCTGGGCAAGAAAGTCCCGGCCGAAGTCCTGTCCTCGCTCAACAGCATCGACGAGCCGGGCCGTCTTGTGGACACCATGGCCGCCCACATGGCACTGAAGATCGAGCAGAAGCAGGAAATCCTCGAGATCACCGAGCTGTCCGCCCGCGTCGAGCACGTGCTCGCCATGCTGGATGCCGAGATCGACCTGCTGCAGGTCGAGAAGCGCATCCGCGGCCGCGTGAAGAAGCAGATGGAGCGCAGTCAGCGCGAGTACTACCTCAACGAACAGATGAAGGCCATCCAGAAAGAACTGGGTGACATCGACGAAGGCCACAACGAAGTCGAGGAGCTGAAGAAGCGCATCGACGCCGCCGGCCTGACCAAGGAAGCCCTGGCCAAGGCCACTGCGGAGCTGAACAAGCTCAAGCAGATGTCGCCGATGTCCGCCGAGGCGACCGTGGTGCGCTCCTACATCGACTGGCTGGTGAATGTGCCGTGGAAGGCCGAGAGCAAGGTGCGCCACGACCTGGACAAGGCCGAGGATATTCTCGACGCCGACCACTACGGCCTGGAAGAGGTCAAGGAGCGCATCCTTGAGTACCTCGCCGTGCAGAAGCGCGTGAAGAAGCTCAAGGGCCCGGTGCTCTGCCTGGTCGGTCCGCCCGGCGTCGGCAAGACCTCGCTGGCCGAGTCCATCGCCCGCGCGACCAACCGCAAGTTCGTACGTATGGCCTTGGGCGGCGTACGTGACGAGGCCGAGATTCGTGGCCACCGCCGTACCTACATTGGCTCCATGCCCGGTCGTCTGATTCAGAAGATGACCAAGGTTGGCGTGCGCAACCCGCTGTTCCTGCTCGACGAGATCGACAAGATGGGCAGCGACATGCGCGGCGACCCCGCGTCGGCGCTGCTGGAAGTGCTCGATCCGGAGCAGAACCACAACTTCAACGACCACTACCTCGAAGTCGACTACGACCTCTCCGACGTCATGTTCCTCTGCACGGCGAACTCCATGAACATTCCGGCCGCGTTGCTGGACCGCATGGAAGTCATCCGCCTGCCGGGTTACACCGAGGACGAGAAGATCAACATCGCCTCGAAATATCTTGTACCGAAACAGACTGCGGCCAATGGTCTCAAGAAAGGTGAGGTGGTCTTCGAGGAAGCGGCTACCCGCGACATCATTCGCTATTACACCCGCGAAGCCGGCGTGCGAAGCCTCGAGCGCCAGATCGCCAAGGTCTGCCGCAAGGCGGTCAAGGACGGTGGCAAGGCCAAGCGTATCGAAGCCGTGGTGACGCCTGATTCGCTGGAAAACTACCTGGGCGTGCGCAAGTTCCGCTACGGCCTGGCCGAGCAGCAGGACCAGATCGGCCAGGTGACCGGCCTCGCCTGGACCCAAGTGGGCGGCGAATTGCTGACCATTGAATCGGCCATGGTTCCCGGCAAGGGCGCACTGACCAAGACCGGCTCGCTGGGCGACGTCATGGCGGAGTCCATCACCGCCGCGCTGACCGTGGTTCGTAGTCGTTCGAAGAGCCTGGGCATCGCCCCGGACTTCCACGAGAAGCACGATATCCACATCCACGTGCCGGAAGGCGCGACGCCCAAGGACGGCCCTAGCGCGGGCATTGGCATGTGCACCGCACTGGTTTCGGCGATCACCCAGATTCCGGTCCGTGCGGACGTTGCCATGACCGGCGAGATCACCCTGCGTGGTCAGGTGCTGGCCATTGGTGGCCTGAAGGAAAAACTTCTGGCTGCGCACCGAGGTGGAATCAAGACTGTGATCATTCCCGAGGAAAACGTACGAGACCTTAGGGAAATTCCGGATAATATTAAGGCCGATCTTGTTATTAAACCGGTTAAATGGATTGACGAGGTCCTGCAAATTGCGCTGCAATACGCCCCGGAGCCCTTGCCCGATGCGGCTCCCGAGATGGTTGCAAAGGATGAGAAGCGCGAGTCTGATTCCAAGGAGCGAATCAGCACGCATTAGTTGGGGGGCTTTCTTGACACTGTTTTTGAGCCCTTGTTATAAAGCGGCACTTGCTTTGTCAGTTGGCAAACCAGCACCTGCTTTTGCTTACACCTAACACATAGAAACATACTCAACAGAAATAAGGGGACTTAGAGTGAACAAGTCGGAACTGATCGATGCTATCGCCGCATCTGCTGATATGCCGAAAGTTGTTGCCGGTGGTGGGCTCTGGTACGCGGTGATCGAGTCCAGTAACTGACGCCCTGAAGGCTGGTGATTCCGTCGTACTGGTAGGCTTCGGCACCTTCGCTGTCAAAGAGGGCGCTGCTCGCACCGGTCGCAACCCGCAAACCGGCAGCCGATAAGATCGCTGCTGCTAAGATCTCCGGGCTTGCAAAACCAGTAAAGCCCTCAAGGACGCTGTGAACTAAGCGTCTTTTTCGGACTTGAGCCTGGCCAGTTCAACCTCAGTTGGGCCAGTCACGGAGCGATGACCCGGCTGGCGTAGGTCGGTTGGAATCATCAGGGGTCATGGGCTCAATGCCCGCAAGCTCCACCAGACAGAAGGCGCATGCCTCGGATGGCTTCTTCTATATGCGCCTTTTTTCCACGCCGCGCCGCCGATTCGACGGTGAGCCATGGCCGCGTCGAGGACCGCATCTGCAAAACATCAGGGACAATTCCCAAGGCTGGATCACCAAGACCATCCTGGGCGTGATCGTTGTCCTCATGGCTTTGACCGGGTTCGATCAGATCATTCGCGCAACCCACCACGAGAACGTTGCGCTCTCAGGTCAACGGTGAAGACATCGGTCTGCCGGAACTGCAGCAGGCCGCGGACATGCAGCGTCGCCAGCTGATGCAGCGTCTGGGCAAGAACTACGATCCGTCCATGCTCGACGACAAGCTGCTCAAGGAACCCCGCGCTGAAGTCGCTCATCGAACGCAAGCTGATCCTGCAGGCCGCCCAGAACGACAAGTTCGCCTTCTCCCAGCAGGCGCTGGATCAACTGATCCTGTCGACTCCTGAATTCCAGGTAGACGGCAAGTTCAACGCCGACCGTTTCGACCAGGTCATCCGCCAGATGGGCTATGACCGCATGCAGTTCCGCCGGATGTTCGGCGAGGAAATGCTGATCGGTCAGCTGCGCGCCGGCATCGCCGGTACCGGCTTCGTCACCGACGACGAGCTGAATGCCTTTGCCCGCCTGGAGAAGCAGACCCGTGACTTCGCCACCCTGACCCTCAAGGCCGACCCGGCCAAGAGCAAGGTCGAGGACAGCGAGATCAAGGCGTACTACGACGCCCACAGCACCGAGTTCATGACTCCCGAGCAGGTCACCATCGATTACGTCGAGCTGAAGAAGTCTGCCTTCTTCGACCAGGTCGAGGTGAAGAAGGAAGACCTCGATGCCCTCTATCAGAAGGAAATCGCCGGCCTGGCCGAGCAGCGCGATGCCGCGCACATTCTGATCGAGGTGAACGACAAGCAGAACGACCAGCAGGCCAAGGCCAAGATCGAAGAGATCAAGGCTCGCCTGGACAAGGGTGAAGACTTCGCCAAGCTGGCCAAGGAGCTGTCCAACGACACCGGTTCCGGCTGCCAATGGCGGTGACCTCGGCTTCGCCGGTCGTGGTGTGTATGACCCGGCCTTCGAAGAGTCGCTGTATGCGCTGAAGAAGGGCGGAGTCTCTGCTCCGGTGAAGACCTCCTACGGCTGGCACCTGATCAAACTGCTGGGCGTCGAAGCGCCGGAAGTTCCGACCTTCGACAGTCTGAAGGCCAAGCTGGAGCACGAAGCCAAGACCCAACTGGTCGAGCAGCGTTTCGTCGACGCAACCAAGCAGCTGGAAAGCTCCGCCTACGAAGCCTCCGATCTGGGCCAGCCGGCTCAGGACATGGGCCTGAAGGTGCAGACCAGCAAGCCGTTCGGCGAGGAAGGCGGTGAGGGTGGTGACTGCGCGAACCGCCAGGTCATCCAGACCGCTTTTCAGCCCTGAAGTGCTGGAAAGAGGCGCCAACAGCGGCGCCATCGAGCTGGACCCGGACACCGTGGTCGTGCTGCGCGTGAAAGAGACACCACAAGCCTGAGCAGGAAACCCTGGAGCAGGTAAGTGCGGACATCCTCAAGCGTCTGCAGGTCGAGCATGCTGCCACCGATGCCAAGGCTCGCGGTGAAGCGCTCCCTGGCTGGTCTGCGCAACGGCAAGATCCCGGCTGACCCAGGCCCAGGAAGGCCAGGACTGAAAGTCGTTGAAACCGTCCTCCCGTGGTCAGGAAGGTGTCGACCCGGTCGTGCTCAAGCGTGTTCCGCATGGCTCGCCCTGAAGGCGCTGGCAAGCCCGGCCTGGGTGGTGTCGCGCTGCAGAACGGCGACTTCGTACTCGTCAAGCTCAGTGGTGTGAGCGAGCCGGAGGCCGAGCCGACCGAGGAAGAGAAAGCCATGTACCAGCGCTTCCTCGCCTCGCGTAGCGGCCAGGACGATTTCTCGGCCTTCCGTCGCTACCTGCAGGATCAGGCGAAAATCGAGAAGTTCGACGACGCCAAGAAGTAAAAGACAGGGGCCGCGCAAGCGGCCCTCGTTTTATCCGGTACAGGAAAAAGGCCGCATCAGCGGCCTTTTTCTTTGCCTGGAAGAACGACTCAGTCGTCGCCCAGCGGGCCCATGGCGGTGGTATTGAAGCCGCCGTCGACATAGAGGATCTCGCCGCTGATGCCACTGGCCAGGTCGGAGCAGAGGAAGGCGCCGGCGTTGCCGACTTCCTCGATGGTCACGTTGCGCCGCAGCGGCGTCTGGCGTTCGTTGGCGGCAAGCATCTTGCGGAAGCTCTTGATGCCCGAGGCCGCGAGAGTGCGAATCGGGCCGGCGGAGATGGCGTTGACGCGGGTGCCTTCCGGGCCGAGGCTGCCGGCCAGGTAACGCACGCCGGCCTCCAGGCTGGCCTTGGCCATGCCCATGACGTTGTAGTTGGGCATCGTGCGTTCGGCGCCCAGGTAGGAGAGGGTGAGCAGGCTGCCGTTGCGGCCCTGCATCAGCTCGCGTCCGGCCTTGGCCAGGGCGACGAAGCTGTAGGCGCTGATGTCGTGGGCGATGCGGAAGCCGTCGCGTGTGGTCACTTCGGTGAAGTCGCCGTCGAGCTGGTCGCCCGGCGCGAACCCCACCGAGTGAACGATGCAGTCCAGGCCATCCCACTGCTTCGCCAGCGCGGCGAACACGGCTTCGATGTCCGCGTCGCTGGCTACGTCGCACGGGAAGCACAGCCCGGCGTTGGAGCCCCAGCTGGCGGCGAATTCCTCGACGCGGCCCTTGAGCTTGTCGTTCTGGTAGGTGAAGGCGAGCTCGGCGCCTTCACGGTGCATCGCTGCGGCGATGCCAGAGGCGATGGACAGCTTGCTGGCGACACCGACGATCAGTACGCGCTTACCGGCGAGAAATCCCATGTCATTGCTTCCTTGTCTGCTGCTGGCTCAGGCTTGCGTGGGCACCATGAAGGCGGCTTCCAGCAGTTGCTGTGTGTAGGCATGCTGTGGCGCGGCGAAGACTTCCTCTGCCGAACCCTGTTCGACCACCTTGCCGTGGCGGATCACCATCAGTTGGTGGCTGAGGGCTTTACCACCGCGAGGTCGTGGCTGATGAACAGGTAGGTCAGGTTGTACTTGGCCTGCAACCCGCGCAGTAGTTCGACGACCTGGCGCTGCACGGTGCGGTCCAGTGCCGAGGTGGGTTCGTCCAGCAGGATCAGCGCCGGCTTGAGCACCAGCGCGCGCGCAATGGCGATGCGCTGCCGCTGGCCCCCGGAAAACTCATGGGGATAGCGGTGGCGAGTATCCGGGTCGAGCCCGACTTCCTTGAGCGCCTCGATGATCGCCTGCTCGCGTTCCTCAGGGGTACCCATGCCGTGGATTTCCAGGCCTTCGCCGACAATCTGCCCCACTGACATACGCGGGCTGAGGCTGCCGAAAGGGTCCTGGAAGACTACCTGCATCTCGCGACGCAGAGGCCTGACTTCCGCCTGGTTCATGCCTTCGATGGCCTGGCCTTCGAAGCGGATGCCACCCTGGCTGTTGATCAGCCGGAGGATAGCCAGGCCCAGGGTCGACTTGCCCGAGCCGCTCTCGCCGAACGATCCCAGGGTCTGGCCGCGAGGCAGGCTGAAGTCGATGCCGTCTACTGCCTTGACGTGGTCGACGGTCTTGCGGAACACGCCTTTCTTGATCGGGAACCACACGCGCAGGTCGTCGACCTCCAATAGCGGTGCGCCGGGCTCGTTCTGCGCGGGGGTGCCGCTCGGTTCAGCGCCGAGCAATTCGCGCGTGTAGGGGTGCTGTGGCGCCTCGAAAAGCGTTTCGCAATCGGCCTGCTCGACGATGCAGCCGCGCTTCATCACGCAGACGCGATGGGCGATACGCCGGACCAGGTTGAGATCATGGGTGATCAGCAGCATGGCCATGCCCAGGCGCTGCTGCAGGTCGCGCAATAAGTCGAGGATCTTCAGTTGCACAGTGACGTCGAGCGCCGTGGTCGGCTCGTCGGCGATCAGCAGTTCCGGCTCGCAGGCCAGTGCCATGGCGATCATCACCCGCTGCCGTTGGCCGCCGGAAAGTTCGTGCGGATAGAGCCTTGAGGCGGCTGGCGGGGTTGGGGATGCCAACCAGCTCCAGCAGTTCCAGCGTGCGTGCGCGGGCCTGGTTGCCGCTCATGCCCTTGTGCAGGGCCAGCACTTCGCCGATCTGCTTCTCGATGGTGTGCAGCGGGTTCAGCGAGGTCATGGGTTCCTGGAACACCATCGCGATGCGGTTGCCGCGGATGCCCCGCAGCTTGCGCTCGGGCAGCTTGAGCAGGTCCTTGCCGGCGTACTGAATGCTGCCGGAGGGATGGCTGGCGGTGGGGTAGGGCAGCAGGCGCAGGATGGAGTGCGCGGTGACCGACTTGCCGGAGCCGCTTTCGCCCACCAGTGCCAGGGTCTCGCCTTTGCGGATATCGAAGCTGATGTGTTCCACCGCGCGCACCTGTTCGTCGCCGCAGCGGAAATCGACGGACAGGTCGCGGACTTCGATGAGGTTCTCGTTCTGGCTCATGTCACTTCCTCGGGTCGAAGGCATCGCGGGCGGCTTCGCCGATGAATACCAGCAGGCTCAGCATCACGGCCAGCACCATGAAGGCGGTGATGCCCAGCCAGGGCGCCTGCAGATTGGACTTGCCCTGGGCGACCAGCTCGCCCAGCGACGGCGCGCCAGCGGGGGAGACCGAAGCCGAGGAAGTCCAGGGAGGTCAGGGTGCCGATCGCGCCGGTGAGGATGAAGGGCATGAAGGTGAGGGTGGAGATCATCGCGTTGGGCAGGATGTGGCGGAACATGATTGCTCCGTTGCGCATACCCAGGGCGCGCGCGGCGCGCACGTACTCCAGGTTGCGGCCTCGGAGGAACTCGGCGCGCACCACGTCCACCAGGCTCATCCAGGAGAACAGCAGCATGATTCCCAGCAGCCACCAGAAGCCTGGTTGCACGAAGCTGGCGAGGATGATCAGCAGGTAGAGCACCGGCAGGCCCGACCAGATTTCCAGGAAGCGCTGGCCAAGCAGGTCGATCCAGCCGCCATAGAAGCCCTGCAGCGCGCCCACGGCGACGCCGACGATGGAGCTGAGCACGGTGAGGATCAAGGCGAACAGCACGGATACACGGAAGCCGTAGATCACCCGCGCCATGACATCGCGTGCCTGATCGTCGGTGCCCAGCCAATTCTCCGCAGTGGGCGCCGAAGGGGCCGGCACCCGCAGGTCGTAGTTGATGGTGTCGTAGCTGTAGGCGATCGGCGGCCAGAGAATCCAGCCGTCCTTCTGCGCGATCTGCTCGCGCATGTAAGGGCTCTTGTAGTTCGCCTCCATCGGGGAACTCACCGCCGAAGGCGGTTTCCGGGTAGCGCTTGACCACCGGGAAGTACCATTCGCCGTCGTAGCGGATCGCCAGCGGCTTGTCGTTGGCGATCAGCTCGGCGCCCAGGCTCAGGACGAACAGCGTTAGGAACAGCCATAGCGACCACCAGCCGCGCTTGTTGGCCTTGAAGCGCGCCCAGCGGCGCTGGTTTATGGGAGACAGGCGCATCGGATTACTCCCGGTTCTCGAAGTCGATGCGCGGATCGACCAGCGTGTAGAGGACGTCGCTGACCAGCTTCATGATCAGGCCGAACAGGGTGAAGATGAACAGCGTGCCGAACACCACTGGGTAATCGCGGTTCAGCGCCGCCTCGAAGCTGAGCAGGCCCAGGCCGTCGAGGGAGAAGATCACCTCGATCAGCAGCGAGCCGGTGAAGAAGATGCCCAGCAGGGCCGACGGCAAGCCCGCGATGATCAGCAGCATGGCGTTGCGGAACACATGGCCGTAGAGCACGCGGCGCTCGGTCAGGCCCTTGGCGCGGGCGGTGACCACGTACTGCTTGCCGATCTCATCAAGGAAGCTGTTCTTGGTCAGCAGGGTGATGGTGGCGAAGTTGCCGATCACCAGCGCGGTGATGGGCAGCGCCAGGTGCCAGAAGTAGTCGCGGACCTTGCCGCCCCAGGTCAGCTCGTCGAAGTTGTTGGAAGTCAGCCCGCGCAAGGGGAACCAGTCCCAGTAACTGCCGCCCGCGAACAGAACCACCAGCAGGATGGCGAAGAGGAACGCGGGAATGGCGTAGCCGACGATGATTGCCGAGCTGGTCCAGACGTCGAAATGGCTGCCGTGGCGCACCGCCTTGGCGATACCCAGCGGGATCGACACCAGGTACATGATCAGCGTGCTCCACAACCCGAGAGAGATGGACACGGGCAGCTTCTCGACGATCAGGTCGGTGACCTTGGCGTCGCGGAAGAAGCTCTGGCCGAAGTCCAGGTGCACGTAGTTCTTGAGCATGATCCAGAAGCGCTCGGGGGCCGGCTTGTCGAAGCCGTACATCTTCTCGATTTCCTTCACCAGCTCCGGGTCCAGGCCCTGGGCGCCGCGGTAGTGCGTGCCAGCGGAGGCGACCTCACCGCCGCCGCCGGAGATGCGCCCGGTGGCGCCGCCGCTGGCGGCATCGAAGCCCTCCAGCTTGGCGATCATCTGCTCGACCGGGCCGCCGGGCGCGGCCTGGATGATGATGAAGTTGATCAGCAGGATGCCGAACAGGGTAGGGATGATCAGCAGCAGGCGCCGCAGGATGTAGGCCAGCATCAGTTGGCCCCTTGGGCGACGGTGCCGTCAGCTGGCGTTTCGCTCACGGCCTTGGCATCCGTATTGGTCGGTACGGCTTTGTCGCGGGCCTGCCACCAGGTTTGCAGGGCGTAGCTGTAGGGCGGCAGTTTTTCCGGGTGGGCGATGCGGTTCCAGTAGGCGATGCGCCAGTTGCCCAGGTACCAGTTGGGCACCACGTAGTGCCCCCAGAGCAGGGCGCGGTCGAGGGCGCGGGCATGGCGCACCAGGCTTTCACGGGAGCCGGCGTTGATCAGGCCTTCCACCAGGGCGTCGATGCCTGGATCGCGCAGGCCGATGAAGTTGCGGCTGCCGGGCTTGTCGGCGCTGCTGGAGTGCCAGAACTCGCGCTGCTCGTTGCCGGGCGAGCTGGACTGCGGCCAGCTGCTGACGATCATGTCGTAGTCCCGCGAGCGCAGGCGGTTGATGTACTGCGAGACATCGACGCGGCGCAGCTGCATGTCGATGCCCAGCTCGGCGAGGTTGCGCTTGAAGGGCAACAGCACGCGCTCGAAGTCGGCCTGGGCAAGCATGAACTCGAAGCTCAGCTGCTTGCCGTCCGGGCCGACCATCTTGTCGTTCTCGATCTTGTAGCCGGCCGCGAGCAGCAGCTGGTAGGCCTTGCGCTTCTGCTCGCGGATGATGCCGCTGCCGTCGCTGGTGGGCGGCACGTAGACCTGGGTGAAGACCTCCGGCGGCAGCTTGTCGCGCAGCGGTTCGAGGATCTTCAGCTCTTCGGCGTCGGGCAGCTCCTTGGCGGCCATCTCGGAGTTCTCGAAGTAGCTGCCATCGCGCAGGTAGGAGCTGAAGAACAGCTGCTTGTTGGTCCACTCGAAGTCGAACAGGTTGGTGATGGCTTCACGCACGCGCGGGTCCTGGAACACCGGGCGGCGGATGTTGAAGGCATAGGCCTGCATGCCCCATGGGTTGCCGTTTACCGGCTCCTCGCGAACGATGCGGCCGTCGCGCACGGCGGGCGAGTCGTAGGCTGTCGCCCAGTTCTTTGCGATGCGCTCGTCGTTGAAGTCGAACTGCCCGGCCTTGAAGGCTTCCAGGGCGACGGTGAGATCGCGGTAGGACTCCACCACCACGGCGTCGAAGTTGTTGAATCCGCGGTTCACCGGCAGCTTGTCGCCCCACCAGTCCTTGACCTTCTCATAGCGGATCGAGCGGCCGGCCTCGACCTTGGCGATGCGGTACGGGCCGCTGCCCAGCGGCGGCTCCATGTTGGTCTTGTTGAAATCGCGGCTGGCCCACCAGTGCTTGGGCAGGATCGACAGCTGGCCGAGAATCAGCGGCAACTCGCGGTTGTCGCCGTGCTTGAAGTCGAAGCGCACGCGCAGCTTGTCTTCGGCCACCACCTTGTCGACGTCCGCGTAGTAGTTGCGGTACATCGGGTCGCCGTCCTTCATCAGCGTCTCGAAGGTGAACACCACGTCTTCGGCGGTGACCGGCGTACCGTCCTGGAAGCGCGCCTCGGGGCGCAGGTAGTAGCGGACGAAACGGTGCTCCGGGTCCTTCTCGATCTTCTCGGCGAGCAGACCGTACTCGGTGAAGGGTTCGTCGAGCGAATGGAAGGTGAGGGTGTCGTAGATCAGGTTGATCTGCGGGGCCGAGTTGCCCTTGGCGATGAAGGGGTTGAGGCTGTCGAAACCGCCGAAATCGGAGAGGCGCAGCGTACCGCCCTTGGGCGCATCCGCATTGACGAAGTCGAAGTGCTTGAAGTTCGCCGGGTATTTCGGCGCCTCGTCATACAGGGTGATGGCGTGCTGTGGCGCGGCCTGCGCACTGCCCAGCAGTCCCAGCAACAGGCCGGCGCAGAGCGCGGCGCGGCGGGGGCTTTTCATAGGGTTTTCTCCTGGTCTTTTTGCCACCAGGCTCGCAGACCCAGCGTATAGGGCGGCGTGGTGACGAAGGCGAAGCGGTTGCGGTACGCCAGTCGGTGCTTGTTCAGGTACCAGTTGGGAATGCTGTAGTGCTGCCACAGCAGCACCCGGTCCAGGGCGCGCGCCGCAGCTTCCTGCTGGTCGCGGTCGGTGGCGCCGAGGAGTTTCTCGAGCATCGCGTCCACCACGGGGTTGGCGATGCCCGCATAGTTCTTGCTGCCCTTGACCGCCACCTGGCTGGAGTGGAAGTACTGCCATTGTTCGAGGCCGGGGCTCAGTGTCTGGGGCAGGGTCATCAGAATCATGTCGTAGTCGAACTGGTCCAGACGTTGTTTGTACTGGGCGCGGTCCACGGTGCGCAAGCTCGCATCGATGCCGATGCTGGCGAGGTTCTCGCGATAGGGCTGAAGTATCCGTTCCAGGCTGGGGTTGACCAGCAGGATCTCGAAGCGCAGTTGCTTGCCGCTGGAGTCCAGCAGACGATCGCCAGAGAGTTTCCAGCCGGCTTCGCCCAATAGACCCAAGGCATGGCGCAGGGTTTCCCGCGGGATGCCGGCGCCCTTGGTCACCGGCACGGTGAAGGGACGCTTGAACAGCGCTTCGGGCAGTTGCGAACGGTACGGCGAGAGTAGCAGCCACTCCTGGCCTTGCGGTACGCCGGTGGCAGCGAGGGTGCTGTTGGGGTAGTAGCTGCTGGCGCGTGCGTAGGCGTCGTTGAACAGCGCGCGATTGGTCCATTCGAAATCGAACATCATCCCCAGCGCCTCGCGCAGGCGGCGATCGGCGAAGGTCGCGCGGCGGGTGTTGAGGAACAGCGCCTGGGTCTGGGTGGGAATCTGGTGGGGGATTTCCACCTTCACCACGTCTCCCCGGCGAACGGCCGGGAAGCGGTAGTTGCTGCGCCAGTTCTTCGCCTGGTGTTCGATGTAGATATCGAACTCGCCGGCCTTGAAGGCTTCGAAGGCGATGCCGGCGTCACGGTAGAAGTCCACCTCGACCCGATCGAAGTTGTACTTGCCGCGATTCACCGGCAGGTCCTTGCCCCACCAGTCCTTGACCCGCTCGAACACCAGGCGGCGCCCCGGCTCCACCTCGGTGATCCGGTACGGGCCGCTGCCCAGCGGTGGTTCGAAGGTGGTGGCCTGGAAGTCGCGGCCCTTCCAGTAGTGCTGCGGCAGCACTGGCATTTCGCCCAGGCGCAGGATCAGTAGCGGGTTGTCGTGGCGCTTGAAGACGAAGCGGATACTCTGCGGCGAGAGGATGTCGACCCGCTGTACTTCCTGCAGGTTGGTGCGGTACATCGGGTGGCCGTGGTGCAGCAACGTGCGATAGGAAAATGCCACGTCGTAGGCGGTGATCGGCTTGCCGTCGTGGAAGCGGGCTTCCGGGCGCAGGTTGAACACCACCCAGCTGCGGTCCTCGGCGTATTCCACGCTGCGGGCTATCAGGCCGTAGCTGGAGGCAGGCTCGTCGCCGGACGGGTCGTAGAGGCCGGTGCCGACCATCAGCGGCTCATTCAGCTCACTGACGCCGTACTGCAGGAAATCCGCGGTGCTGACCGGCGGGCTGCCCTTGAAGGTGTAGGGGTTGAGCGTGTCGAAGCTGCCCAGGCCCATCAGCCGCAGCAGGCCACCCTTGGGCGCCTTGGGGTTGACCCAGTCGAAATGGTCGAAGCTGGCCGGGTACTTGAGGTCGCCGAACTGGGCGTAGCCGTGGCTCTCGGTGATCTGGGCGGAGGCGGGAAGGCCCAGGAAGAGTCCCAGGAACAGGAGAGACAAGCGACGCATCAGGCGTAGGATCCGATCCCGGCTGGCTGAAGGGGTTAGCGTCGTACAGTAGCAGCTTGTCCTTGCTGCCAGAAGACATGCGGCCGGGGCTGTGCGCCCCGGCGCAAGGTGATACTCAGCGGCTGGCGGTATCGAGGTACAGGGTGATGGTCTGGCCCGGCTTCAGGGCCTGTCCACTGCGCGGGTTCCAGCGCTTGATGTGCTGCATCTCGACGTTGAAGCGCTTGGCGATCAGGTACATCGAATCACCCTGCTTGACCTTGTAGTAGGTCGCAGTGTCCTGCTTGGACTTGCTCTTGCTGCTGGAGGCCAGCTGGGTGGCGGCGGCGCTCTGCAGCTTGAGGGTCTGGCCGGGCTTGACGCCATGGCTGTCCAGGCCGTTCCAGCGCTTGAGGTCCGCCACCTCGACGCCGTTCTTCTTGGCGATGTTCCACAGGGTATCGCCATTCTTCACGGTGTAGCTGCGAGTAGCGACGCGGGCGCTGGCGATGGTCTTCGAGCTTTCCACCTGAGCCAGTTGGCGCGGGCTCTCCGGCTCGATGGTCGGACGGCCGGGCTGGCCGGGGATGACCAGGGTCTGGCCATTGCGCAGGCGGTTGGCGCTCAGGCGGTTGGCGGCCTTGAGTTCGGCCACGCTCAGACGGTAGCGCTGGGCGATGCTGTGCAGGCTATCGCCTTTGCGTACGCGGTAACGGCCAGTGTTCGATGCCACCAGGGGCTTGACCTGTACCGGCTCCAGGTTTGCGACGCCAGCCTTGAGGGAGTCGGCCTTGGCCAGCGGCACCAGCAGGTGATGCGGGCCATCCAGGGTCACACCGCGTTTGAAGGCGGGGTTGAGCTGTTGCAGTTCGTCCTGGTCCAGGTCCCCCGCAGCGGCGACCTGGGAGAGGTCCAGGCCCGGCTTGACGCGGATCGAGGTGAAGTAGGGCTGGTTGGCAATCGGGCTGAGGTTGATGCCGTAGATGGTCGGGGCATTCACCAGTTGCGACAGGGCCAGCAGCTTGGGCACGTAGTCCTGGGTTTCCTGCGGCAGCGGGAGGTTCCAGTAGTCGGTGGGCAGGCCGAGGCGCTCGTTGCGCTCGATGGCGCGGCTGACGGTCCCTTCGCCGGCGTTGTAGGCGGCCAGCGCGAGCAGCCAGTCGCCGTTGAACATGTCATGCAGGCGATTCAGGTAGGTCAGCGCGGCGTTGGTCGACGCGGTGATGTCGCGACGGCCGTCATAGAAGTTGGTCTGGCGCAGGTTGAAGTGCGTGCCAGTGCTCGGGATGAACTGCCACAGGCCAACGGCCTGGGCACGCGACACGGCCATCGGGTTGTACGAACTCTCGATCATCGGCAGCAGTGCCAGCTCCAGCGGCATGTCGCGCTCTTCCAGGCGCTCGACGACGTAGTGCATGTACGGCGCACCGCGCTCGCTGGCGTTTTCCAGGAACGACTGGTTGCTCATGAACCACAGGCGCTGGCGCTCGATACGCGGGTTGGTATTGAGCTGGTCCTGCAGCTGGAAGCCGCCACGCATGCGTTCCCAGATATCGTTCTGGGCCTGGTTCCAGGCCGGGTTGAACTGCACGTCGATGGCGCGGGACGCGCTGCGGACCTGGCTGTCGCTGGCGGTCTGCTGGGTCGACTGGCAGCCCGCCAGGCCCGCCGCGAGGAGGACAATGGAGACTCGGATGGCGCGTGCCAATGCGTCTAGATCGGAGGTCTTTCTGGTCTTGGGCGGCATTGGCTGATGACTATGTCCGGGGCAAAAATTTCGGCGATTCTAGAAACCGAGCCTGCCCTGGTCAAGATTTCGCCAGCCTTCAGAACTGATCCTTCCAGCGGCGAATGGTCGCAAAGACCTCTTCCGGCATGCGGATTTGCTGGCCGCTCCGCTCGTCGGCGACTTTCTTAACGGATGTTTCTGACACGCGAAGGAAAGGATTCGTCGCTCGCTCCAGAGCAATGGAAGAAGGAAGACTGATCTTCCCTTGTTCGCGCCAACGACTGACTTCCTCGAAGCGCGCCCGGACCTCGGGATTCTCCGGTTCAACCGCACAGGCGAAGCGCAGGTTGCTCAGGGTGTATTCGTGGGCGCAGTACACGGCAGTGCGGCCGGGCAGGGCGGCCAGCCGGCTCAGCGAGGCATGCATCTGCGCCGGCGTGCCTTCGAACAGGCGGCCGCATCCGGCGGCGAACAGGGTGTCGCCGCAGAACAGCAAGGGTTGCTCTTCGTTGTCATGGCTGTCGGCTGAGTGGAAATAGGCGATGTGCCCGAGGGTGTGACCGGGAACATGGATGACCTCGAACGACAAACCGAGCACCTCGACCTGGTCGCCGTCTTCCAGTGCCACATCGCGACCCGGAATCTTTTCCCCGGCCGGACCCAGTACGCGGGCGCCGGTTTCCGCCTTGAGGCGGGCGACGCCGCCGACGTGGTCGGCATGGTGGTGGGTAATGATGATGTCGGTCAGCTTCCAGCCGGGATGGGCCTGCAGCCATTGCTCGACCGGTGCGGCGTCACCCGGGTCGACCACCGCGCATTCGCGGCGGGTCACATCCTGCAACAGCCAGAGGTAGTTGTCGGAAAAGGCGGGCAGAGCATCTATCTGTATCATGGGTGGAAAGTCGCCAAGTGGTGGGCATTGGCGCATAGTAGTGCGGATACGCACTTTTGTGTCGCGCTGTCCCACAGGGGGTAGTGATGATCGAAGAACCCTTCGCCCAGGCCGATGCCGACTGGCTCGAGCTGATCGACCAGGCCCGTCATTGGCTGTCCGGGCCGATCGGCGGAATGATGCTTGCCGAAGAACAGCAACTGCTGATCGACGAGCTGGAGCGCTACTTCGGCGGCTACCTGGTGCATTACGGGCCGCATGCACAGTTGCCGGCGAGCGTCGGCAATATCCAGCGTGGTGTGCGCCTCGGGCCGCCGTTGCCCGGCGTGGAGATCGCTTGCGACGAGGCGGCCTGGCCGCTGGGCGAGCATGCTGCTGACGTGGTGCTGTTGCACCATGGCCTGGATTTCTGCCTGTCGCCGCACCGCCTGCTGCGCGAAGCCGCGCGCAGCGTGCGCCCGGGCGGGCACTTGCTGGTGCTCGGGGTGAATCCGTGGAGCGCCTGGGGCATCCGCCACTACTTCGCCCGCGACGCCTTGCGCCGCGCCCGCTGCATCTCGCCGAACCGGGTCTGCGACTGGCTCAACCTGCTGGGCTTCGCGCTGGAGAAACGCCGCTTCGGGTGTTATCGTCCGCCGCTTGCATCGGCGAAATGGCAGGGCCGTCTGGCCCGCATGGAGACCTGGGGCCCCGTCCTGCAGGGCTCCGGCGCCGGCTTCTATCTATTGGTGGCGCGCAAGCTGGTGGTCGGTCTGCGGCCCCTGCGTCAGCCCCGTCGCGAGCCGCGCGGCCAACTGGTGCCGCTGCCGGTGGCCAAGGTCAGCCGCCGCGATTCCGAGTCCTGAAAGCGAGCCAAATGAGCGAAGAGAAAGTCGAGATATATACCGACGGCGCCTGCAAGGGCAACCCGGGTCCGGGTGGCTGGGGCGCCGTGCTGTTCTACAAGGGCGCCGAGCGCGAACTGTGGGGCGGCGAGGCCGAAACCACCAACAACCGCATGGAACTGATGGCCGCCATCATGGCCCTGGCCGCGCTCAAGCGGCATTGCGAGGTGCGCATCGTCACCGACTCGCAGTACGTCATGCAGGGCATCACCGAGTGGATGGTCAACTGGAAGAAGCGTGGCTGGAAGACGGCCGCCAAGCAGCCGGTGAAGAATGCCGACCTGTGGCAGGCGCTGGACGAACAGGTGAACCGGCATAATGTCGAATGGCGTTGGGTGCGCGGCCACACCGGCCACCCCGGCAACGAGCGCGCCGACATGCTTGCCAACCGTGGCGTAAGCGAGCTGCCGCGCTAAGCGTCCCGCTATCAGGATCAAGGTCGCCCGGAGTTGTCCGGGCGCATCAATCGCAAGAAGGTTTCACACAGAATGCGCAGCGTCGTACTCGATACTGAAACGACCGGTATGCCGGTCACCGACGGCCACCGGATCATCGAGATCGGTTGCGTCGAACTCGATGGTCGCCGTCTCACCGGTCGGCACTTCCACGTCTACCTGCAGCCCGATCGCGAGATCGACGAAGGCGCCATCGCAGTCCACGGCATCACCAATGAATACGTCAAGGACATGCCGCGCTTCCGCGACGTGGCGGATGACTTCTTCGAGTTCATCAAGGGCGCCCAGCTGATCATCCACAACGCGGCGTTCGACGTTGGCTTCATCAACAACGAATTCGCCTTGCTGGGGCAGACCGAGCGCGCGGACGTCGCCGACTACTGCGGCATCCTCGACACCCTGCTGATGGCCCGCGAGCGCCATCCGGGCCAGCGCAACAACCTCGATGCCCTGTGCAAGCGCTACGGCGTCGACAACTCCGGCCGTGACTTGCACGGCGCACTGCTCGATGCCGAGATTCTGGCCGACGTCTACCTGGCGATGACCGGTGGCCAGACCAGCCTGTCGCTGGCTGGCAATGGCGCCGAAGGTGACGGCAGCGGCCGCGCTACCGCTTCGGCGATCCGTCGCCTGGCGGCTGAGCGTGGGCTGACCCGTGTGATCCGCGCCACCGATGCGGAGATCGAAGCGCATGTGGCGCGCCTGGCGGTGATCGAGAAGTCTGCTGGCGGCCCGTCGCTGTGGGCGCAGATGGAAGCGCCGAAGGAGTGATCCTCCGCGCAGCCCGAAAAAGGCCCCTGTTCAGGGGCCTTTTTCATTTCGGCGAACAGTAGCCAGAGCCCGGCGCTCGAGGTGAGTGTACCTGTCAGCCACGCGACGTTTTATTACAGCCGTCAGCCGGGTGCATTCCCCTACATTCCGTGAGTCCATACTCTGGAGAGGATCGACGCCAGTCGTATGTCTTTTCAGGGGTTCACAATGTATAAAGACCTAAAATTCCCCATCCTCATCGTTCACCGCGACATCAAGGCCGATACCGTGGCCGGCGACCGGGTGAGGGATATCGCACGGGAACTGGAGCAGGACGGCTTCAGCATCCTTTCCACCGCCAGCTCCGCCGAGGGGCGCATCGTCGCCTCGACTCACCATGGCCTCGCCTGCATCCTGGTCGCCGCCGAGGGAGCGGGGGAGAACCAGCGTCTTCTGCAGGACGTGGTGGAGCTGATCCGCATGGCGCGGGTGCGCGCGCCGCAGCTGCCGATCTTCGCCCTCGGCGAGCAGATGACCATCGAGAACGCACCGGCCGAATCCATGGCCGACCTGCACCAGCTGCGCGGCATTCTCTACCTGTTCGAAGACACCGTGCCGTTCCTCGCGCGCCAGGTCAGTCGCGCCGCTCGCAAATACCTGGAAGGCCTGCTGCCGCCGTTCTTCCGGGCGCTGGTGGAGCACACCGCGCAGTCGAATTATTCCTGGCACACGCCCGGCCATGGCGGCGGCGTGGCCTATCGAAAGAGTCCGGTGGGGCAGGCTTTCCACCAGTTCTTTGGGGAGAACACCCTACGCTCGGACCTCTCCGTCTCGGTGCCCGAACTGGGCTCGCTGCTCGACCACACCGGCCCGCTGGCCGAGGCGGAGGCCCGTGCGGCGCGAAATTTCGGCGCTGACCACACCTTTTTCGTGATCAACGGCACCTCGACGGCGAACAAGATCGTCTGGCACTCCATGGTCTGCCGCGACGACCTGGTGCTGGTGGATCGCAACTGCCACAAATCGATCCTCCATTCGATCATCATGACCGGTGCCATCCCGCTGTACCTGACGCCGGAACGCAATGAGCTGGGCATCATCGGGCCGATCCCGCTGTCGGAGTTCAGCCGCGAATCCATTGCCGCGAAGATCGAGGCCAGCCCGCTGGCGCGCGGCCGCGAGCCCAAGGTGCGGCTGGCGGTGGTGACCAACTCCACTTACGACGGCCTCTGCTACAACGCGCAGATGATCAAGCAGGCCCTGGGTGACAGTGTCGAGGTGCTTCACTTCGACGAGGCCTGGTACGCCTATGCCGCCTTCCACGAGTTTTATGCCGGACGCTACGGCATGGGCACCAGCCGCGACGACAGCGGGCCGCTGGTGTTCACCACCCACTCCACGCACAAGATGCTCGCGGCTTTCAGCCAGGCCTCGATGATCCACGTGCAGGATGCCGGCGCGCGGCGCTTCGAGCAGGCGCGCTTCAACGAAGCCTTCATGATGCACATCTCCACTTCGCCGCAGTACGGCATCATTGCCTCGCTGGATGTGGCCTCGGCGATGATGGAAGGCCCGGCGGGGCGCTCGCTGATCCAGGAAACTTTCGACGAAGCCCTGAGCTTCCGACGCGCCCTGGCCAACGTGCAGCAGAACCTCGCCGAGGACGACTGGTGGTTCTGCGTCTGGCAGCCGCCGGGCGTCGAGGGTACCGATGAGGTGAAGACCCGCGACTGGGTGCTGGAGCCCAACGCCGACTGGCATGGCTTCGGTGACGCGGTGGAAGACTACGTGCTGCTTGATCCGATCAAGGTGACCCTGGCCACGCCGGGCCTCACAGCCGGCGGGCGCCTGGACTCCCGCGGGATCCCCGCCGCAGTGGTCAGCCGCTTCCTCTGGGAACGCGGGCTGGTGGTGGAGAAGACCGGGCTGTACTCCTTCCTCGTCCTGTTCTCCATGGGGGTGACCAAGGGCAAATGGAGCACCCTGGTCACCGAGTTGCTGGAGTTCAAACGCAGCTACGACGCCAATCAGCCGCTGGCGGACGCGCTGCCCAGCGTCGCCCAGGCGGGTGGCGCGCGCTATGCGGGCATGGGCCTGCGCGATCTGTGCGACGAGTTGCACCGCTGCTATCGCGACCACGCCACGGCCAAGGCGATGAAGCGCATGTACACGGTGCTGCCGGAAATCGCCATGCGCCCGGCGGATGCTTACGCGCAGCTGGTGCGCGGCGAGGTGGAGGCGGTGCCTATCGATCGGTTGGAAGGGCGTATCGCGGCGGTGATGCTGGTGCCATATCCGCCAGGAATTCCGCTGATCATGCCAGGTGAGCGGTTCACCGAATCCACCCGCTCCATACTCGATTATCTGGCCTTCGCCCAGAGTTTCGAGCGCAACTTCCCAGGTTTCGACTCGGACGTCCATGGCCTGCAAGTGCGCGAGGTAGACGGCGAGCGGCGCTACACCGTGGAGTGCTGTAGGTGACCGTCCGGCTCCTGACAGAAGTGACATACACCCTTGTATGAAAACTGGAACTATCCTTGTGCGCATCGGTAAAGGGAGAACTTGAGGAAAAAGGGAGGTTTCCCCTATGCGCTGTCCCGTGACGTTGCCGAACGAAAGTGAGCGTTTGAGCGCGCTCTCCGACTATGGATTCGACGACGAAAACCTGCTGCCGAGCCTGGACCCGGTGGTGCAGATTGCCGTGCGCATGTTCGGCATGCCGGTCGCGGCGGTGAACATGATCGGCAGTGACCATGTGTTCTTCGCCGCCGCCACCGGCATCGGCGAAGTAGACATGGGGCGCGACGTATCCTTCTGCGCCCATGCCATCGCCCAGGACGGTGTGATGGTGGTGGGCGACGCCAGCCGCGACGAGCGCTTCCACGACAATCCCCTGGTAACCTCGCCCAATGGCGTGCGTTTCTATGCCGGGGTGCCGCTGCTATCGGTGGAAGGGCAGGCGCTGGGTGCGCTGTGCATCATCGATAGCCAGCCCCACGAGGACTTTTCCAGCGACGACTGCGAGCGCTTGAAGGAACTGGCGCGAATGGCCTCCGACCGCCTGGAGCTCAGGCGTATCGAGGTTGCCTCGGCGCGTACCCGTCCGCTGTTCGAGGAGTATGCCGGCACGTCGCCGACGCCGGTCGTGTGGTTCGACTGTTGGGGCGAAATCGGTGCCTGGAACGAGGCCGCCGCCAACCTGTTCGGCTATGACCTCGCCGAGGGCAGCGGGCAGGCTTTTGAACTGCTGCTGCCCGAGCGCAGCCGTCAGTCCTTCCGCAGTCTGATCAGCGGGGCCAGCGATGCCACCTCCCTGGACGGCATGGCCGTACCGGGAGAAATCGCCGGCTTGCGCAAGGATGGCTCGGAACTGTCCCTGGGCCTGACCCTGTTCAGTTGGTCGGAGCGCGGCAAGCTCAAGTTCGAGGCGGTGCTCAAGGACCTCACTGCCCGTCACCTGGAAGAAGAAGCGTTGCGCCAGTTGGCCAGCGTCGACGTGCTCACCGGCCTGGCCAATCGCGGTCAGTTCTACCGGCGCACCGAGGAAGTGCTGGTGCAGTCCCGGCCGGCGGCGGTGCTGATGATCGACCTGGACGGCTTCAAGGACGTCAACGACTCCCTGGGCCATGCAGTGGGTGATGGCATCCTGCGGCAGGTGGCCGAACGACTGGACCGGCTGGCCACGGCGGGTGCTACGGTCGCGCGGATCGGCGGGGACGAGTTCGCCATCCTCGAGCCCAACCTGCTCTCGCCGGAGCACGCCATGCGCTTGGCCCAGGCTGTGATCGCCAGTATCGCCGAGCCCATCGTCATCGACGCCCATGAAGTGCGGGTAGCCGCCAGCTGCGGGGTGGCACTGGCCCCCTTGCATGCCCAGGAAGCGCTGGAGCTGGTCGGCGACGCCGACCTGGCCCTGTTCAAGGCGAAGATCAGCGGGCGCAGCCACGCCTTCGTGTTCGTTCCGGCACTGAAGATGGAAGCGGCGGCGCGGCACCTCTATGGCATGGAGCTGCACCGAGCCGTGGCCAACGGCGAGTTCCTGCTCTTCTACCAGCCGCAGGTGAGCCTGCGCGATGGCTCGCTTCGCGGCGCCGAGGCGTTGATTCGCTGGCAGCATCCGCAGCGTGGTCTGCTGTCACCGGCGGCTTTCCTGCCATCGCTGGAGGGCGGGCCGCTGGCGGCCACCGTCGGGGCCTGGATACTCGATGAAGCCTGCGCCCAGGCTTCCTACTGGCGCCGCAACGGTGCGCCCGACCTGCGCATGGGGGTGAACCTGTTCGGCGCGCAGTTCCGCATGGGCAACCTGGTCACCCAGGTGCTCGAAGCGCTGGAGCGGCATGGCCTGCCGGCGGAGGCGCTGGAGCTGGAGATCACCGAGAACATCGTGCTCAACCACGACGACACCGTGCTCAGCACCTTGCAGAGCCTGCGCTCCTATGGGGTAGGCATCGCCTTTGACGATTTCGGTACCGGCTACGCGTCTCTCAGCCTGCTCAAGACCTATCCGCTGAGTCGCATCAAGATCGATCGCACTTTCGTCATCGGCATGCTGGAGACCCAGCAGGATCTCTCGGTGATCCGCGCGATCCTCGACATGGCGCGCAGCTTCGATCTGGAGACCATCGCCGAGGGCATTGAAACGACTGCCCAGCGCGATCGCCTGCGCGCTGAGCGTTGCACCGAAGGGCAGGGTTATCTGTTCGCCAAACCGATGCCCTCGCTGCTGTTCGAGCAGTTGTATGGCATCGGCGGGCGCCAGGTCGGCCTGGCCTGAAGTGTGGTTTTTCTGAGGCGACATTGACCGAACGGGGCGAAATTGCTCGAAACGAGCGGTATCGCCTTGCAAATCGGTTTCCTCCTTTGCCCGGCGCTGTCTACCCTGTAGGACAGATCGCCGCTCTGTGCCTTTTCGATGGGCAGAGCGATAAAACGAAAAGCACAGGTAGCGGGCTTCTAAGGAGCGCAGATGGCGGAAGCGAAAAAGGGCAGCATGGGGTTCTGGAGCTGCACTGCGCTGGTGGTCGGCAACATGGTGGGGTCGGGGGTCTTCCTGTTGCCGTCGAGCCTGGCGGCGTTTGGTGGGCTCAGCCTGTTCGGCTGGCTGGTGTCGAGTACCGGGGCGGTGATCCTGGCCTTCACTTTTGCCCGGCTGGCGCGGCTCAACCCCGGTGCCGGCGGACCTTATGCCTATACCCGCGATGGCTTCGGCAGCTTTGCCGGCTATCTCTGTGCCTGGACCTACTGGAAAGCCGCCTGGATTGGCAACGCCGCCATCGCCGTCACACTGGTGGGCTACCTGCGGGTGTTCATTCCGGCCCTGGCCGACCCGCTGCTGATGGTCGCCACGGCTATTGGCGCCATCTGGTTGTGCACCCTGATCAACCTGCGTGGCATCACCGCCTTTGCCGTGGTGCAGAACTGTCTCACTGCGCTCAAGCTGATCCCGTTGCTGCTGGTGGGCATTCTCGGCTGGTTCCACTTCAACCCCGACTACCTGACTATCCCGGCGCCCAGCGAATTGCCGAACATGGGCTATGCCCAGGCGATCGCCACTACGGCGGCGCTGACGCTCTGGTCATTCATCGGCCTGGAATCGGCCACCGTGCCGGCGGACGACGTGCGCGACCCGAAGAAGACCATCCCCCGCGCCACGCTGTTCGGCACCCTGGCGGCGGCCTCCGTGTACATCCTGTCGATCACCGCCGTGCAGGGCCTGATGCCGCCGGAAGTGCTGGCCAAGTCCACCTCGCCGTTCGCCGACGCCGCGCGCATCCTGCTGGGCAACTGGGGTTACTACCTGGTTGCCGGTGGTGCGGTGATCGCCTGCCTTGGCGCGCTCAATGGCTGGGTGCTGCTGCAGGGACAGATCCCGGTGGCGCCGGCCCGTGACGGGCTGTTCCCCGAATCCCTCGGCAAGCTCAACAAGAATGGCGCGCCGGCCAATGGCCTGCTGTCCTCCGGGCTGCTGGTGACGGCGCTGGTGATGGTCGACGGCCACGGCGAGTTGGTGGAGGTGTTCAACGTCATCATCCTGCTCGGCACCATGACCGGTGTCGTACCTTATGCCTTCTGCACCGCCGCGCTGCTGCAACTGCTGGCGACCAAGCCGGAGTCCTTCTCACCGCGCTCGCGGCCGCAGGTGCTGGCGATCGGTTGCCTGGGCTTCCTCTATTCGCTGTGGGCGTTGTATGGCACTGGCGAGCAGGCGATCTTCTGGGGCTTCCTGGTGTTCATGGCGGGCATCCCGATGTACACCTGGCGCCAGTACCGTAACCGTGTACAGGGGCTGCCACTGGCCGCTGGCGACTGATTGTCGCGGCGGCCACCTTCCTGCCAGATCAAGCAGTTGGTGAGCTTATTGCGAGCGGATTCACGCCCGATGCCGTGGCCTGTGTCACAGACCGCGGCATCGACTTTTGGCCTTGCCTTGTTATAGTGGCGCGATGCCAAAAATCTGTATGCGGCACCCATAAGAACTGTTGGCCCGGGCTCCAGCGGCAGTGCGCCGCACCCAGACGAGAAGCAGGGCATTCCCGAGGACATCTCCCGTGACCGAATACAAAGCCTTCCGCGTTGAACTGGCGGACAAGATCGCCCATGTGCAGATCAACCGTCCGGAAAAGCTCAACGCCATGAACGCCGATTTCTGGAAGGAAATCATCGACATCTTCCAGTGGGCCGATGAAACGGATGAAGTCCGTGTCGTCGTCCTCAGTGGCGCCGGCAAGCACTTCTCCGCCGGCATCGACCTCGCCCTGCTGGCCCAGGCCGCCAGCCACCTGGGCAAGGACGTGGGCCGCAACGCCCGCGCACTGCGCAAGACCATCCTGCAACTGCAGGGCTCCTTCAACGCCGTGGACAAGTGCAGCAAGCCGGTCCTCGCGGCGATCCAGGGCTACTGCATCGGTGGCGGCATCGACCTGATCTCCGCTTGTGACATGCGCTACTGCAGCACGGATGCGCAGTTCTCCATCAAGGAGATCGACATGGGCATGGCGGCCGATGTCGGCACTCTGCAACGCCTGCCGCGCCTGATCGGCGATGGCATCATGCGTGAGCTGGCCTACACCGGGCGTAACGTCAACGCCGAGGAAGCCCAGCGCATCGGCCTGGTCAACAGCGTCTACGCCGACCATGCCGCGCTGTTCGATGGCGTGATGGAGCTGGCCCGGCAGATCGCCGCCAAGTCGCCGATCGCCATTCGCGGCACCAAGGAAATGATCGGCTATGCCCGCGACCACCGTGTCGAGGACGGCCTGGAATACATCGCCACCTGGAACGCCGCGATGCTGCAGTCCGCAGACCTGCAGGCCGCCATGATGGCGCACATGAGCAAGAAGACCCCAGAGTTCGCTGATTGATGTCCGTCCACTCTTCTTGCGCGCAGGAGGCGCACTAGGCCGATGGTTACTGGAGCCACGTCCCTCAGTCTGGTCCGCGACGAGCTGTTCGCGACGATGGAGGAGGCCGAGCAGAATCTCGAGCACTTCATCGCCGAGCGCCAGAACGGCAGCCTGCTGCAACATTCCGTCGATTGCCTGAGCCAGATTCGCGGCACGCTCAATCTCATTGAGCTGGCCGGCGCCGAACTGCTGGCGCAGGAAGCGCTGGACCTGGCCACCGACATTCCGACCGGGGTCAGTGAAGACCGCGACGGCCAGTTGGCCGCGCTCGGCAACGCGCTCTATGTGCTGCGTCGCTACCTGGAGAACCTCGAGGCGCACCGCCAGGAAATCCCCGAGCTTCTGCTGCCGGCGATCAACGACGTGCGCCAGGCCGCCGGCCAGCCTGCGCTGCCGGAGAGCTTCTTCTTCAGCGCGCGCCTGGACCTGCCGCGCCCGCTGCGCGCCGTCACCGCACCGCAGGTGGAAGACCCGGCCCGCGAAGTCCGCCGCCTGCGGCAGATGTACCAGGTCGGCCTGGTGGGTTTGATCCGCGAGCAGAATCTCTACCCCAGCCTCAAGCTCATGGGCCGTGCGCTGGGAAAACTCGACGTATTGCTGGGCAGTGCCGCGCGCACTCGCCTGTGCTGGGTCGGTGCCGGCGCGCTGGAAGCGCTGGTGGATGCGCAGATGCTGCCGCGCAAGACGCGCAAGCTGGTGTTCTCGCGCCTGGACCGCGAGCTCAAGCAACTGATCGCCAACCCGCAGTACGAAGCGCCGCGGCAGCTGCTCAAGGAGCTGCTGTATCTCACCACCCTGGCTGACACCAGCGGTGTGCGCGCCAGCGAGCTGCGTCAGGTGTTTGGCCTGGCGCCGCTGCCGTTTACCGATCACTTGCTCGAAGACGAGTCTCAGCGTCTGTCCGGCCCTGGGCAGTCGGTGATGCGCTCGCTGTCGGTGGCAATCCGCGAGGAACTCACCGCCGTGAAGGATCAGCTCGACCTGATCGAGCGCGGCGTGTCCCAGGCCGATGCGCTGGGCATCCTGCACACCCAGCTGGGCAAGCTGGCCAAGACTTTGGGCATGGTTGGCCTGAACTCCGCCGCCACCTCTCTGCAACACCAGCACGGCGTCGTTGCCGGCTGGGTCGCCAAGGGCGCAGTGGACGAGCCGGCGGCGCTCAACGCGCTGGCCGATGCGCTGCTGTACGTCGAGAGCATGGTCGGCAATCTGGAGCGGGGCGAGCGCATGAGCGCACGTCCGACGCCGATGGGGGAGGACGACTCCTTTGCCGTGCACCAGCTCGCCGAGGCTCGCATCGTGGTGATCGACGAAGCCCAGGCGGGCCTGGCGCTGGCCAAGCGCGCGATCACCGCGTACCTGGAATCCAACGGCGACAAGCTGCATCTGGCCAACGTTCCGATCAGCCTGCAGGCGGTGCGCGGTGGCTTGTGGTTCCTCGGTCAGGAGCGCGCGGCATTGCTCGTGGGCGCCTGTGCCGATTACATTCAGGGGCAGATGATCGAGACGACCCAGATGCCGTCCGAGCAGATGCTGGAAACCCTGGCGGATGCGCTGACCGGCCTGGAGTACTACCTGGAGGGCGGAGCCATGATGCGGCCTGAAGGCCAACCCGACGTCCTGGACGTCGCCAGCGAGAGCGTCAAGGCCCTGGGCCTGACGGTGGCAGCCTGATGCGTACCGGGCGCTGGGAATCCTCGATGTTCGAGGTCGCTGTGAACGGTGGATGGGCGCTCGCCCATTGCCAGCAGCAGTTCCTCGCCGACAGCAACGGCGTGCTGTTCCCCCGTGACTGGCTCAAGCGCCAGGACCTCTCGGTGCTGTCCGAGCATGCCGTCGGCCAGTTCGACGGCGAGCCGGTGTACCTGCTGGAAATCGACCGTACCGATCCGCTGGAGGGCGCCAGCTGGATCGGCCTGCGCCAGTTCATGATGCAGGCCGAGGAAGACATCTTTGCCATGCTCGGCTTCGCCAGCCAGATCGGTATCTGGTGGCGGCAGAACCGCTTCTGCGGCAGCTGCGGCCAGCCCAGCCAGCGCCTGCCTCGTGACCGCGCCATGCACTGCGAGAGCTGTGGCATCCAGCGCTACCCGCTGCTGTCGCCGAGCATGATCGTGCTGGTGACCCGTGGCGATGAAGTGCTGCTGGCGCGCTCGCCGCGTTTCGTGCCGGGGATGTACAGCACCCTGGCCGGCTTCGTCGAGCCGGGCGAGTCAGTGGAACACTGCGTCGCGCGCGAAGTGCGCGAAGAGGTGGGCGTGGAGATCGGCAATATCCGCTACATGGGCAGCCAGCCCTGGCCGTTCCCGCATTCGCTGATGTTCGGCTACCACGCCGAGTACGTCAGCGGCGAGATCGTCATGCAGCCGGACGAGATCGAGGATGCCCGCTGGTTCCACGTCGACGAACTGCCGCGCCTGCCGGCCGAGCGCTCCATCGCCCGCTACCTGATCGAGGTCTACCTGGCGCGCCGCGCCGGTCGTCCCGATCCTGTCCTGCCCGGCGGCGCCTGAATCCAGGCGCCGCAACGGCCTTTCTCAGGCCGCGGCGGAGAACCAGTGCTGCCAGGCCAGGCGCACGGTCAGCGCGAGCACCACCAGAATGAACACCGGGCGAATGAACTTGGCGCCGCCACCAATGGCCGTGCGCGCGCCAAAATAGGCGCCGACCATCAGCGAACTGCCCATGCACAGGCCCAGCAGCCAGACCACCTGACCCGAGGCGATGAACACCGCCAGCGCGACGATATTGCTGACGAAGTTCATGCTGCGCGCCACGCCGCTGGCGCGGACCAGGTCGAGCGGGTACATCAGCAACGTGCTGACGGTCCAGAAGGCGCCAGTGCCGGGCCCGGCCACGCCGTCGTAGAAACCCAGGCCCAGACCCTGCGGCCACTGGCGCCCCTGGGCGATGCGCGGGTTGGCGTCCAGCGGTGCCTCGGGTGTCTTGCCGAACAGCAGGTACAGGCCGCAACCGAACACCACCACCGGCAGCATGCGGTTCAGCCATTCCGCCGGCATCAGGTGCGCGGCCCAGGCACCCAGTGCCGCGCCAATGGCCGTGGCGATCAGGCCCTTGCGCCACTTGCGCGGCTCAAAGAGCTTGCGGCGGTAGAAGGTGTAACTGGCCACGGCGGCGCCGAAGGTCGAGCTCAACTTGTTGGTGCCCAGCGCCAGGTGCGGAGGGACGCCGGCGGTGAGCAGGGCAGGGATGGTCAGCAGGCCGCCGCCACCGGCGATGGCGTCGATGAAGCCGGCGAGGAAGGCAACGCCGGCGAGAATGACGAGGGTGGTCGGGTCTACGACGAGTTCGAAGGGCATGGGTCAGGCCTTGATCGGGGGCCCTTGGCGCCACTCTCTCGTAAAGAATGGTGCGCGGGAAACGTTAACGGGCCCGAAAGCTGCGACGGTCTGGCTGGCCGTGCAGGTACGCGGTGCGCATAATGCCGGCATTTCTACGAGGAAGGAAATCATTCGATGCAGTACGACGGTCTGGCCTGGGTCGTTGCCTTCTTGGCGCTGTTGGCCTTGGTGGTAGCCGCCCGCATTCTGTTCGACCGTCACTGGTTCCTCGGCTGGTTGCGGGGGACGGCGGGCATGCTGTTCGTGGCTGTCGCCGTGTTGGTGGCGCTGGTGGCCTTGGATTTGCGCAGCTACGACCCGCTGCCGGCAGAGCGTCCGCTGGCGACGCTGAGCTTTCACAAGGTCGGTGAGCAGCGCTATGACGTCACCGTGCTGCAGGGCGATGAGGAGCGCCGCGTGGAACTGGCTGGCGACCTCTGGCAGCTGGATGCGCGGGTGCTGGAATGGAAAGGGCTGGCACGCTTGATCGGCCTGGCGCCGGGCTACCGCCTGCAGGACCTCAGCGGCCGCTTCCTGGCCGTGGAGCAGCAGAGCCTGGGGCGCAAGGTGGCGCTGGCGGACGACGTGCTGGGGCTCGATCTGTGGCGCTGGCTGCGCGACGGCCAGCATGACCTGCTGACCTTCGTGCCCAAGGCAGGCCGGGTGAACTACCTGCCGTTGGCGGACCAGGCGGTGTTCGCCGTGCGCTACGGGGCCGGTGGGCTGACTGCCGAGCCGATGAACTCGGCGGCGAATCAGGCGCTGAAAGACTGGCAGTGACTGCTTTTCTGTAGGAGCGAGCTTGCTCGCGAAACCGCTTTACGCTGAAACCTTCAGGTGCGGTTCGCGGGCAAGCTCGCTCCTACAAGAGCGAAAAAGGGAGCCAACCGGCTCCCTTTTTCGTTTCCTCGGTCAGGCTTAGGCGAGGAAGCCGCCGTCCACGTTCAGCGTTACGCCGGTGGTGTAGCTGGAGGCATCGCTGGCGAGGTACAGCACGGCGCCGGCCATTTCGCTCGGGTCAGCCACGCGCTTGAGCGGGATGCGCTGCAGGGCAACGTTGCGGATGGCGTCGTTGCTCACCAGCGCCGAGGCGAACTTGGTGTCGGTCAGGCCCGGCAGCAGGGCGTTGCAGCGAATGTTGAACTGCGCGCACTCCTTGGCGAAGACCTTGGTCATGCTGATCACCGCGGCCTTGGTCACCGAGTAGATGCCCTGGAACTCGCCGGGAGTAACGCCGTTCACCGAGGCGACGTTGATGATGCTGCCGCCGCCATTGGCCTTCATCAGCTTGCCGCCTTCGATGGACATGAAGTAGTAGCCGCGGATGTTCACGTCGACGGTCTTCTGGAAGGCCGACAGGTCGGTGTCCAGCACGTTGCAGAACTGCGGGTTGGTGGCAGCGTTGTTGACCAGGATGTCCAGGCGGCCGAACTGCTCGCGGATCTGTGCGAAGACGGCCTGGATCTGTTCCATCTCGCCGATGTGGCAGGCAATCGCAGTGGCCTTGCCGCCGGCGGCGACGATTTCGTCAGCCACGGCCTGGCAGCCGTCGATCTTGCGGCTGGAGACGATCACGTGGGCGCCCTGTTGGGCCAGCAGTTTGGCGATGGCTTCGCCGATGCCGCGGCTGGCGCCGGAGACGAAGGCAATCTTGCCTTCGAGGTCGAACAGTTGGGTCTTGGACATGGGGGTTCTCCTTGTTCTGGGGCGCCGTTACAGGCGGGACTTGCCGATGACTTGCAGGCTCACCTGTTCCAGCAGCTTGTTGGCGTGGATGAAGGTGGCGAAGCGCTTGTCCTGGGTCTGGCCGTGGAAGAAGCGGTAGTAGATCTGCTGCATGATGCCGGCCAGGCGGAACAGGCCGTAGGTGTAGTAGTAATCGAGGTTGTCGATCTGGATGCCGGCGCGCTCGGCGTAGTAGTCGGCGAACTGCTGACGGGTCAGCATGCCCGGCTCATGGCTGGGCTGGCGGCGCAGCATCTGCATCGGCTGCGGGTCGCCCGCTTCGATCCAGTAGGCGAGGGTGTTGCCCAGGTCCATCAGCGGGTCGCCGATGGTGGTCATCTCCCAGTCGAGCACGCCGATGATCTGCATCGGGTTGTTCGGGTCGAGGATGACGTTGTCGAAGCGGTAGTCGTTGTGGACGATGCCCGGCTTGTGGTGGTCGGCCGGCATCTTCTCGCGCAGCCACACCTTCACCTGCTCCCAGGCGGGTGCGTCGGGGGTCAGGGACTTCTCGTAGCGATCAATCCAGCCGCCGATCTGGCGCTGCACGTAGCCCTCGGGCTTGCCCAGGTCACCGAGGCCGCAGGCGTTGTAGTCGACGTTGTGCAGGTCGACGAACTTGTCGATGAAGCTCTTGCACAGGGCGGTGGTCTTCTCGGCGTCGAGGTTCAGCTCCTTGGGCAGGTCGCTGCGCAGGATGATGCCGTTGACCCGCTCCATGACGTAGAACTCGGCGCCGATCACCGATTCGTCGGTGCAGTAGGCGTACGCCTTGGGGCAGTAAGGGAAGCCGTCCTTGAGCTGGTTCAGGATGCGGTATTCGCGCCCCATGTCGTGGGCCGACTTGGCCTTCTTGCCGAACGGCGGGCGGCGCAGGACCAGTTCCTGGTTGTCGTACTGGATCAGGTAGGTCAGGTTCGAGGCGCCGCCGGGGAACTGGCTGATGCGCGGCTGGCCCTGCAGGCCGGGGATGTGGTCCTTGAGGTAGCCGTCGATCACGGCGGCATCGAGTTCTTCGCCTTCGCGGGAGCGGATGGTCTGGTCGGTCAACGACATGCTGGTCCCTTTTTATCTAGGAGCTCGTCTTGTACTGGCTCGTACTGATCTCCCCGCGAAGCCTGGGGCTCGGTGCGAGGTGCGCGCAGGCCGGCGCCTGTTTCTTGCCAGATGGGGCGTGGCAGGATCAGGCAAAGCAATGATGGCGCCGGGTGATCATTGGCTAATCTAATGTCCGCCCCCGTCTGTCACAAGCACGCAAGGCCCTTATTGGTATTCGTGTTGGACCCCGATCAGGCTGCCTGATCCGGGCCTTGCAGCGGCGCGCGGGCATAAAAAAACCGGAGCCATGGACTCCGGTTTTTCGCGTCGCGCGGGGCGGTTGCCTCGGACTCAGACCGGGAACAGTTCGCCCAGCTTCATCGCCAGCATCATGTCGCCTTCGGCGCGCAGCTTGCCAGCCATGAAGGCCTGCATGCCGTCGGTTTCACCGCTGGTGATGCCCTTGAGGGTTTCACTGTCCATGATCAGGGTGACGTTGGGGGACTCGGCGTCGCCCTGTACGACTTGGCAGGTGCCGTCCTTGACGACCAGGTAGTGGTTGTCGCCGTCTTCGATGTTGAACTGGAACACCAGATCCAGGCCGGCGGCCGCGCTGGCGTTGAACTTGCTCTGCATGGTGGAAACGATGTCAGCAACACTCATGGTTCTATTCCTTTTCTAGGTTTTCTCGCGCGACGTCGAGGTCGCATGGGGCCGGTTCTCAACGATAGGTGATGAGTTCCGGCGCCTTCAACAGTTCCAGATGCACGTGACTGTTGAAGGAAGCCAGGGCCACTTCGCTACCGCGGAACTTCAGGCGGTTGAGCGAGGTGTTGACGATCTGCCAGTTGAGCTCGAAGGCGTTCAGCGCCGGAATGCCCGTCACCTGCTGGAGTACCGCGGTGATGGTGCCGCCGGAGGTGAAGACGCCGATAGTGTCCTTGCCGCTGGCCGACTCCAGCAGGCGCTTGAGGCCGCTGTGCACGGTGTCGAGGAATTCGGCCCAGCTGACCAGGCCATCCTTGTTGTGGTCGCCGGACACCCAGCGGGCGATCACAGTGGAGAACAGGCGCTGGAACTCGGCGCGGTGGTCGCCGGCATTGCGCATGATGTGCAGCGCCTGCGGTTCGATCTCGAGCAGGTCCGGCAGGTGCGCGCGGATCACTGCGTCGGCTTCGAACTCGTTGAAGGCGGAGTCGATTTCCAGGGCAGGCGTGGCGATCCCGGCTTCGTTCAACCGACCCATCACCGTCTCGGCGGTGTGGCGCTGGCGGCGCAGGTCGCCGGCAACGCAGCGGTCGAAGCGCAGCCCCAGGCTGGCCAGGTGTTCGCCGAGGATTTCCGCCTGGCGTACGCCGGTGGCCGAGAGCACATCGTAGTCGTCGGCACCGAACGAAGCCTGGCCATGTCGAATCAGGTAGATGCTTCCCACGCGCAGTATCCCGGCAGGGCTGAAAGTTCCGGCGAGGTTATGAGGATCACCTGGGGCTGTCAACGAAAAAACATACGCTTGTTTGAATGGCATTCGCTGGACTGATACAGCGGTTTGCCAGCGCTGGTGGCGGGCCTGCGGCGTGGGTATGCTTGCGGGATTCACTGCGCTTGTCGTGCGTGCGCGAACAGAATTGTAAAAGGGGATGTGAGTGGAGTTTCTAGCGGATTACGCGGGTTTCCTGGCCAAGACCTTCACCGTGGTAGTGGCCATCGTCATCGTCCTGGTGGTGATCGCTGCGTTGCGCGGCCGTGGCCGTCGCGGCGGCAGCGGGCATCTCGAGGTGCACAAGCTCAACGACTTCTACAAGGAACTGCGCGAGCGCCTGCAGCACAGCGTGCTGGAGAAGGCCAAGCTCAAGGCTCTGCGCAAGTCCGAGGCGAAAAGTCTGAAGGAAGCGAAAAAGAAGAAGGGCGGCGAAAAGAATCGCGTCTACGTGCTCGACTTCGATGGTGATATCAAGGCCTCCGCCACCGAGCAGCTGCGCCATGAAGTCACCGCGCTGCTGACCCTCGCCACTCCGCGCGACGAAGTGGTGCTGCGCCTGGAGAGCGGCGGCGGCATGGTTCACGGCTACGGCCTGGCCGCTTCCCAGTTGGCGCGCATCCGCCAGGCCGGTGTGCCGTTGACCGTCTGCGTCGACAAGGTCGCTGCCAGCGGCGGCTACATGATGGCCTGCATCGGCGAACGCATCCTCTCCGCACCCTTCGCCATCCTGGGTTCCATCGGCGTCGTGGCGCAGTTGCCCAACATCCATCGCCTGCTGAAGAAGCATGACGTCGATTTCGAGGTGCTCACCGCCGGTGAGTACAAGCGCACCCTGACCGTGTTCGGCGAGAACACCGAGAAGGGCCGGGAGAAGTTCCAGGAAGACCTGGAAACCACCCATGAACTGTTCAAGCGCTTTGTCGTCCATTACCGCCCGCAACTGGCCATCGATGAAATTGCCACCGGCGAGGTCTGGCTGGGCCAGGCAGCGCTGGGCAAGAAGCTGGTCGACGAACTCAAGACCAGTGACGAATATCTGGCCGAACGCGCCCGCGAGGCGGATGTCTACCAGCTCAGCTACGTGCAGAAGAAATCCATTCAGGAGCGCTTCGGCGTCGGTGTCAGTGGCGTGCTCGATCGCGTGCTGGTGACCTGGTGGGACCGCCTGGGCCGCAGCCGCTTCTGGCAATGATGCTTCTGGCAAAGATTGGGTGTCGGGCGCCGGGATAGCGCCCGTTTTAGCGAATTCGAAAGAGGAGGGTCGAGATGAGTGCATTCAAGGCGTTGTGGGTCACGGAGAGCGCGCATGGCGTGTATGACCTGCAGGTGGCCGAGCGGCAGGTTGCCGATCTGCCGGCGGGTGAAGTGCTGGTACGGGTGAAGTATTCCTCGCTCAACTACAAGGATGCGCTGTCCGCCAGCGGCAACCGTGGCGTTACCCGCAAGTATCCGCACACCCCCGGCATCGATGCCGCCGGTGTGGTGGAGTCTTCCTCGGTAAGCGAATTCGCTGCGGGTGATGAGGTCATCGTCACCGGCTACGACCTGGGCATGAACACGCCGGGTGGCTTCGGCCAGTACATCCGCGTGCCCGCCGCCTGGCTGATCAAGCGCCCGCAGGGGCTGTCGCTGCGCGAATCGATGATCCTCGGCACCGCTGGCCTGACCGCCGCGCTGTGCGTCGACAAGCTGGAGCGCGCCGGCGTCACGCCGTCTGCCGGGCCGATCCTGGTCACTGGCGCCACCGGTGGCGTGGGCAGCATCGCGGTGATGCTGCTGGCGCAGCTGGGCTACACCGTGGCCGCCGCCACCGGCAAGCTGGAGCAGGCCGAGCTGCTGAACCGCCTTGGCGCCCGGCAGATTCTTGATCGTGCCACCGTCTCCGATGGCATCGACAAGCCGCTACTGCGCGAACAGTGGGCCGGCGCGGTGGACACCGTGGGCGGCGATATCCTGTTCAACGTGGTCAAGTCGCTGCAGTACGGCGGCAGCGTCGCCTGCTGCGGCCTGACCGCTGGCGCCGCCTTCAAGGCCACCGTGCTGCCGTTCATCCTGCGCGGCGTGAACCTGCTGGGCGTGGACTCGGTGGAGCTGCCGCTGGTGGTCAAGGCTTCCATGTGGGACAAGCTGTCCCTGCAATGGAAGCTCGACAACCTCGAAGCGGCAGTGCGCGAGGTCAAGCTCGACGACCTGCCGGCCGCCATTCACCAGATACTGGCCGGCAAGCTGGTTGGTCGGGTGCTGGTCACGCTTGATTGATTCCTCGATTTATTCGGGGGGCCGGGCCTGGGTGTCAGCCCAGGTCCGGCAACAGGTAATCCGCCCACAACGAATCGGCAAACTGGCTACGGAAGAAGCCAAAGTGGCCGATGCGTTTTACGCCGATGTCTTCTGGCGCAATGCGCTTCAGGGTTTTCCGCGAGCCGCGATAGAAGCCGTGCAGTGATTCAGTGTTGCGCCCGGACATCATCTCGTCGTCGGTGAAGGAGATCGACGTGATGGGCGTGCTCACCGAGGAGTACGCCTCGCGCACCGCGCCGCCTTCCGCGCCCACCGAGTATTCGGGGTTCAGGCACCAGCGCCGCCATTGCTCGATCACGCCGCGCGGCAGGTCGCCGACCACGCCCAGGCGCTTGCCCGGAAAGTAGCCCAGCACTGGCGTGATGGTCGGCGCCAGCAGGTACCAGAGCAGCCAGGCCTTGTGCCGCAAACCTTTGGTGTTCTCGCGCCAGTAGCCGCTGCCGGTGGCGATGGTGAAGGCGCGGTGGATGCGCTCGGTGCTGCGTACGAAGGGCAGTATCTGCCCGCCGAGGCTGTGGCCGATCCAGAACACCGGCAGGTCGCCGGCGGCCTCGACCACGGCGTCGAGCATCGCACTGCAATCGTGGTTGCCCCAGGCCAGGATGTCGACGTCCAGATCACGCAGGTGCCCGGCGCGGGACTTGCCCATGCCGACGTAGTCGAAGGTCACGGTCAGGTAGCCGCGTTCGGCCAGCCAGTTGGCGAAGGCCGTGTAGAAACGCTGCTCGACGCCCATGGCGGGGACAATCAGCACCGCTCCGCGGGCTTCGCCGGGCGGGTAGTACCAGTGGCTGGAAAGGCTTTGGCCGTTGCCGTTGTCCAGCGGGCGGGGGAGCGGGGTGATCATGGCGTGGTCCCTCAGGCCTGGCTGATGTACATGGTGATGTCGGCGCGGAAGACCTTCTTGTCGCCGACGTAGGCGAGCACCGGGACGACCACGTCGCCTTCCTGGTTCCAGTCCACCGCCCGGCCATCCGCCACGGCACGCACGTCGCCGTCAGCCTTGGCCAGGTATTCCACCGTCATGCCGCGGGGAATCCAGCGGCGGCCCTGGGGGATCGACACGTCGGTCATGGTCCCGGCGGCCAGCTCGGCGGCGTTGCACAGGGCGATGGCGTGGACGGTGCCGATGTGGTTGAGCACTTCGCGGCGCTTGGGGAAGGTCACTTCCGCATAGCCTGGGTGCAGTTCGACGAACTGCGGGGCGATGCTGGCGAAGTAGGGGGCGACCTGGCCGATCATGGCGCTGAACTGCGCGGGGCCGGCCTGCTGGTACATTTGCATCATCTGACTCATGGCAACTCCGGGGCAAAGCGGATTGAAGATGGATGCGCGCCCAGGCAGTATACGAAGACTAGAAATTAATTCTAGAAAAATATTCTAGAATTATCTGCGAGCGGTTTTTCCAACAGGAACCCCATGGCCCGACCTTCCCGCAAAGACGACATTCTCCAGGCCGCGCTGGCCTGCTTCAGCGAATCCGGCGTGGACGCCACCACCATCGAGATGATCCGTGATCGCTCCGGCGCCAGCATCGGCAGCCTCTACCACCATTACGGCAACAAGGAACGCATCATCGGCGCGCTGTACCTCACGGGTGTCGGCCAGTACGCGGCGTTGCTGGACGCTGGGATCGAGGAGGGTATGAGCGCGGAAGCCTGCGTGAAATTGTTCGTCACCTGCTACGTCGATTGGGTGGCGGCCAATCCGGACTGGGCGCGTTTCATCCTGCACAGCCGCGGCCGTGTCGAGGCGGGAGAGGTGGGAGAGGCGTTGCGCGAGGCCAACCGCGAGCAGGGCCGGCGCATTGCCGGGCTGCTTTCCGAGCACCGCAAGGCCGGTGCGTTCAAGGAGCTGGCGCCGGAATTGTTCAATTCGGTAGTCATCGGCCCGAGCCAGGACTACGCGCGCAACTGGCTGGCCGGTCGCACGCGGGTGGACCTGATCGATTGCCGGGATCAACTGGCGCAGATTGCCTGGGAGAGTGTGCGGGCCTGAGTGCTCGCATGCACCGCGGCGTAATGGATGCACCCTGTAGGAGCGAGCTTGCTCGCGAACAGAGATGTCCGGTCGCGACGGCATCAAGCGGGTTCGCGAGCAAGCTCGCTCCTACGAAAGACTTCAGTGCTGACGGCAGATAACGCTGACGCGTTATTCGCCCTACGAAGAGCGCACCGCGCAGAAACGAAAAAGCCCCGCGATGCGGGGCTTTTTCATGTCGCTGAAGCAGTCGGTCGGATCAGGCGAGCTGACGGCGACGGAACAGCGGTTGCGGCTGGGTCACCGAGGTCTGGTAGACCTCGCTGAAGTCGTCCAGGCCGGCCAGCGCCGCGTGCGGGTCACGGTCGGCGCGGATGGCGTAGGCGTCGAAGCCGCAGCTCTGCATGAAGAACAGCTGGTCACGCAGCACATCGCCGATGGCGCGCACTTCGCCCTGGTAGCCGAAGCGCTCGCGCAGCAGGCGCGCGGTGCTGAAACCACGACCGTCGGTGAAGGCCGGGAAGTTCACGGCGATCACCTGGAACTTGTCCATATCACCGGCGATGGCCTCGGGTTCTTCGTCCGCATCCAGCCACACGCCCAGGCCACCGTCACGGCCGCGCAGGGCAGGACCGTGTTCCAGCCACAGGTTCAGCGGGATGATCACGTCGTCGCAGTTGGGCACGGTCTCGAGGGTCGCGTCCTTGGGCAGCAGGTGCCAGCGGTCGTCGACGACCTCGCGGTTCTTAATGATTCGCTGCATATACGCGCTCCTTGAAGGGATCGATGCCGATGCGACGGTAGGTATCGAGGAAACGTTCCTCTTCGGTGCGCTGTTCCACGTAGACGTTGATGATCTTCTCGATCACGTCGGCCATCTGCTCCTGAGCGAACGATGGGCCGAGGATCTGCGCCAGGCTGGCGTCACGGCTGGCGCTGCCGCCCAGGGAGACCTGGTAGAACTCCTCACCCTTCTTGTCCACGCCGAGGATGCCGATGTGGCCGACGTGGTGGTGGCCGCAGGCGTTCATGCAGCCGGAGATGTTCAGGTCGATGGCGCCGATGTCGAACAGGTAGTCCAGGTCGTCGAAGCGACGCTGGATGGCTTCTGCCACCGGGATCGACTTGGCGTTGGCCAGGGAGCAGAAGTCACCGCCCGGGCAGCAGATCAGGTCGGTCAGCAGGCCCACGTTCGGGGTGGCGAAACCGTTCTCGCGCAGTTCGCCCCAGAGAGCGAACAGCTGCGCCTGTTCGACGTCGGCGAGGATGATGTTCTGGTTATGGCTGTTGCGCACTTCGCCGAAGCTGTAGCGGTCGGCCAGGTCGGCGACCACGTCCAGCTGCTTGTCGGTGATGTCGCCGGGCGCAACGCCGGTGGGCTTGAGCGACAGGGTCACTGCGACGTAGCCGGGCTTCTTGTGGGCGAAGGTGTTGCGGGTGCGCCAGCGGGCGAAACCGGGGTTCTCGGCGTCGAGCTGGGCGAGGGCGGCGTCCTGGTTTTCCAGGGCCTGGTAGGCCGGGTCGACGAAGTGCGCGGCCACGCGCTGCAGTTCGGCGTCGGTCAGGGTGCTCGGGCCGTCCTTCAGGTTCGCCCATTCGGCGTCGACCTTCTGGGCGAAGACTTCCGGCGTCAGCGCTTTCACCAGGATCTTGATGCGCGCCTTGTACTTGTTGTCCCGACGGCCATAGCGGTTGTACACGCGCAGGATGGCGTCCAGGTAGGACAGCAGGTGTTTCCACGGCAGGAATTCATTGATGAAGTTGCCGACGATCGGGGTACGGCCCAGGCCGCCGCCGACGGAAACGCGGAAGCCCAGCTCGCCTGCGTCGTTCTGCACCGCTTCCAGGCCGATGTCGTGCACCTCGATGGCGGCGCGGTCGCTCACGGCGCCGTTGACGGCGATCTTGAACTTGCGCGGCAGGTGGGCGAATTCGGGGTGGAAGGTCGACCACTGGCGGATGATCTCGCACCAGGGGCGCGGATCGACCAGCTCGTCATGGGCGACGCCAGCGAACTGGTCGGTGGTGGTGTTGCGGATGCAGTTGCCGCTGGTCTGGATCGCGTGCATCTGCACGGTGGCCAGCTCCGCGAGAATTTCCGGCACGTCTTCCAGTTCCGGCCAGTTGTACTGGACGTTCTGGCGGGTGCTGATGTGCGCGTAGCCCTTGTCGTAGTCGCGGGCGATCTGCGCCAGCTTGCGAACCTGCTGGGAGTTCAGCAGGCCGTAAGGCACAGCCACTCGCAGCATGGGCGCGTAGCGCTGGATGTACAGGCCATTCTGCAGACGCAGCGGGCGGAATTCCTCGCCGGTCAGTTCGCCCGCCAGGTAACGGTGGGTCTGATCGCGGAACTGCTTGACGCGATCCTCTACGATCCTCTGATCGTATTCGTCATATACGTACATGAATCATCCTGCTGTCAGGCTATAGCGCTCAGGGCGTATTGCGTTTCCCAGCGCGCACGGCAACGCGCTCCACGCGGAGTGGGGCGCACGATACCAGTTCAGGAATATGCGCAAAAGTGATGTTTGAGTATATGGCGAGAACTTTCTGATCTAAGCCGCACCAGGCCTGAAACACAGACGTGGCGGCGGCTTGCGCGGACATCTGTGTGCCGCTGCGCTTGGCGCTTTTTATGCGCTGATCAGGCTTCGCGCCCGTGGGCAGCGTCGCGCAGTTGCGAGGTGTCGACACGGACGAAGATCGAGTCGCCGATGCAGGTCAGTACGTCGCCGGCATAGACCTCGCAGATGATCCGGCTCTTGCGGCCGACTTCGCCCTCGACATGGGCCTTGAGGGTCAGCGGCACGCTCATGGGGGTCGGCTTGATGTACTTGATGCCCAGGTTGCCGGTGACGCAGTCGATGCGCGGCAGACTACCCGGCTCGCGGCCTTCGGCGCGGTAGTGGTAGGCCATGGCGGTCCAGTTCGAGTGGCAGTCCACCAGCATGGCGATCAGGCCACCGTAGACCAGTTCCGGCCAGCCGCAGTACTTGGCTTCGGGCAGATGCTCGGCGACGACATGGACGCCGTCCTCGTGCCAGCGGCTCTTGATGTGCAGCCCATGCGGGTTGCTGCCGCCGCAGCCATAACAGACGCCTTCCGGCGCGACGGTGTCCTGTAGCGATACCACGTTCATTACCTGTTCCTTGTTCTTGTCGTTCGTGCGTGTCGAGCGACGAGCCTAACGGCTTTCCGCGTGCGGCGGGAGTAGCGGGGGCGGCGCGGCTGGTCTTAACTCTTGCCTGTGGTCCTTCAGCCAATAACGAGAAGATGGGGGAAACATGAGCGAAGAGTCGTCCAACAAGACCAGCGACAGCGTCGTCGATGCCCGCGCCGCGTTCATCCTGATCCTGCTGGTGGTTGCCACCGCCGTATTCTGGGTCAGCCATCAGTGACAGCGGTGCCGGCGGGTCGTCCTGCGGCCCGCCCGGTACCTCATCCCTTGCCCGGCTTATCTACAGCCCGGCGAAATGCAGCACCAACTGCACCAGTCCGTAGAGCAGCAACACGAAGACCAGCGTGAAGAGAATGCCCATGGCGATGAAATGACTGGGCTTGCCGTGGGTGAAGTCGCGCGCGCGATTGCGCCCGCTCTGCACGCCGAAGGCCGCGGCCAGCACACTGTGGAGCATCTGCCAGAAGGTCGGCGGCTTGTTCTGTTGCTCGTCCATCGTTGGTCCTCCCTTTGCCTGCAAGCCTAGCTCTTGAGGGCGCGAGCGCTAGAGCTCGATCTGCGTCCATTGGCGCTTCTGCCACATTACCGCGAAGATCGCCGAGGCCAATCCGCGCTGGAGGATCTGCATGCTCCAGATTGCCAGCAGCCCGCCTCCCAGCACCGGGCCGACCAGGTAGGCCAGTGGCAGGAAGAACAGCCACTGGTTGCCGAGGCTCACTGCCATCACCGTGCGCACGGCGCCTGCGCCGAGCAGCGCCTGGGTCAGTACCAGCGCCGTTGCGTCGATCACCATGCCCATGCCGGTGAGCATCAGCGGCACCCGGCCCAGCTCGATCAGCGCGGGATCGCTGACGAACAATCGCAGGATGGCCTCGGGGAAGATCCAGAACGGCGCGCCCAGCAGCGCCAGGCCGCAGGCCGCCACCTTCACCACGTCCCAGCCCCAGCGGTGTGCGCTGTCGAAATCACGCTCGCCCATGCTCTGGCTGACCAGGGTGGTGGCTGCCATGCCGAGGCCGACGCCGGGTAGGATCAGGAACAACGCCAGGTTGATCAGTACGTGGGCCACCGCTAGCTCACGGGTGCCGACCTGGGCGATGATCCAGAACAGCAGGGTAATACCGGCGGCGAAGAAGAACTGTTGCAGCGAATTGGGCAACGACAGGCGTAGCAGGGTGCGAACGTCGCGTTCGCTGGGCAGGCGCGCACGCAATCCCTGGGCGCGGGCGTCGCGCCAGGTGATCCAGGCATAGATCAGGGAGCCGATGTACAGCGCCAGTGTTGTGCCCAGGCCGCTGCCCACGGCGCCCATTTGCGGCAGGCCGAACAAGCCGTGGATCAGGCTGTAGCTGATCGCTGCGTTAGCCAGGTGCATCACCACCAGGGTGCGCATGTACATGCCGGAGCGTCGGGTGCCGTTCCAGTAGCCGCGGAAGGAGAAGTTCAGTCCGACGGCGAGTACCGACAGCGCGCGCCATTCGAAGTAGGGGATGCCAACCGCGAGCACCTCGGGATCGTTGGACAGGGCGCGGACGATGGGCTCGGCGAACAGCAGGCAGATCAGCGTGATTGGCAGTGACAGCCCCAATGCTACCAGCAGCCCGCAGTTCAGCGGCGCGGCCAGTTCGTCGTTGCGGCCCTCACCGCGGCGGCGCGCCACCAGCGCCTGTACGCCGGCACCCAGGCCCATCACCAGGGAGATGGCGACGAAGTTGGCGTAACTGCCGATGCCGACTCCGGCCAGGGACTTTTCCCCGAGGTGCCCGACCATTGCCGCATCCACCAGGTTGAGCAGGCTCTGGCTGAGCATCCCACCGATGATCGGCAGGCCCAGGCTGAGAATATTCTGGAACCGCTGGCGCTCTAGCATGGCGTCTCTGGGCAGTGAGCTCCGGCCTTGTGTGGACATCCAGCGGGCCCGTGCCGGTCGGGCGCCGCTGAGGAAATCCTAGCCGATCCGGCCGCTCCCCGCCCCCATTCAGAACGTAATGTGCCTACGAATACTGCGAAGTTGGTCCGGCGATATTTCCGATATTTGTGTGAGGTGCGTCACGCTATTTCGCCTTGGCGAACGCAGGCGGCGTACTACGCTGAGTTTCAATTGACCAGGGCAAACCTGCGCGAAAGCCAGGGACGCAAAGCCACCGATCTACAGCCCGAAAGGGCCATGACCGCGGGGTTGCCAAGCAGGCCGGACGTTCGTCCGTGCCCTCTGCGAGCGAGTGCTCGGCATCCTCCAACGTCCCGGTGAGCCTCCTGATCAACCCGTGCAGGTTGATGGTGTTTGTTGGCCAAAGGGAGCGCGCCGATGAATCAGCCGTATCAGGTTCAATACACCTACGGGTTCGCCCGGATGGCATTGCGGGATCAGGTGGTTTTCAAATCCATTGTCGGCCTGCTCAGCGGGCGCACGCTGGCGAGCTGGGCGTACGTCGACGGCCCGGCCGACCTGCTGGTCGAGGGTGAGGAGGGCGAGCCCCGCGTGCAATTGCGCACCGCGGAGGGCGAACCCTTCTGGGTGCACTGGCCGCTGCGTGCCAGCGAGGTCTTCGACTGCCTGGAGCGTGCCGCCCGCGCCATTGGCCATCGGCCGGTGGAGATTCCCGGTCAAGCGCTGCGCCTGAAGCACTGGCCAGCGGCCTCCTCACTCCAGGGGGATCATCGCTACGTGCGACTGGCTACGCTGCTCTGCGCCCGGGCCATGAGTCTGGATGAGTTGTGCGAGCGCTCCGGCGTGCCGCGCCAGGTAGCGGAGAACTTCGTCCGCCTGATGGCCGCCCAGCAGATGCTTCAACCTACCGAGGTCATGCCTGCTGCACCTGCGCAGCAAACCGCCGCGCCCATCGGCCTGCTGGCGCGCATCCGTCGCCATCTCGGTCTGGGCGGCGCTGCGGAGGCAGGCCGATGAGGGAGTACAAGATTCTCTTCACCGGCACCATGGGCGCCGGCAAGACCACCGCCATCGCCGCGATCAGCGATATCGACCCGGTCAGCACCGACGTACAGAACAATGACCCCAGCCTGGACAAGGCGCGCACCACGGTCGGTCTGGACTACGGCGAAGTGGTACTTGGCCCGGACGAGCGTCTGCGCCTGTATGGCACTCCCGGTCAGGCGCGCTTCGCCTTCATGTGGGGAATTCTCGCCCGAGGTGCGCTTGGGCTGGTGATCCTGATCGACAACTCGCGGCCCGACCCGTTGGGCGACCTGCAGGTTTACCTCGATGGCTTTGCTGATTGCATCGCCAGCGCGCCCTGTGTCATCGGCGTTGGGCGTATGCCAGGGCATCCCGTTCCCGGCCTGGATGATTACGCCGCCGCGCTGACGCAGGCCGGCTATGCCTTCCCGGTGGTGGAGGTGGATGTACGCGAAGCAGAGCAGGTGCGGCTGCTGCTCGACCTGCTCCTGCTGCAACTGGAATGCACGGCGGCCTAGGCCTGACGATCGCCACAGATTGGAGTCGACCATGGAACATGCCCTGACGAGCCTGCCGGAACGACTGCGCCATGACGCCGAACGGGCGCTGGATGAACTGGGCGCCAGCCTGGGCCGGCTGAGCGCGGCGGTGATTGCCACCACCGATGGTTTCGAAGTGGCCTCCCGTCCGGAAAGGGGCTGGAGAGAGTCCAAGCTGGCAGCGATGGCCTGTTCGATCTCTGCCCTCGGCGCCATGGTTGGCCAGGAGAGCGAAGTCGGGCCGCATCAGAACGTGATAGTCGAGGCCAGTGAAGGCTACATCGTCATCGTCGACATCCCGCATCCGAGCCACCCGATGATCCTCAACCTGGTCGCCGATCGCGAGGAAATGTTGGGCCAGGTGCTCTACCAGGCAAAACGAACCGCAACTCGGCTGGCGGATGTTTCGCTGGCCGGCTGAGACAAAAGGCTTCGCGGCGCGCGCGGCCGCGGGGCCCCTACAACAGGACGCGCACTCGAAGGAGTAATCGCTATGGCAGCACTGCAACAATCGCTGGACGAACTGCTGAACCTGGATGGTGCCCTGGCGTCGGCCGTGGTGGATGCCAAGAGCGGCATGCTGCTCGGGCAGGCCGGTGGTGGCGTGGACCTGGAACTGGCCGCGGCGGGCAACACCGAAGTGGTCCGCGCCAAGCTCAAGACCATGAAGTCTCTGGCGCTCAACGACGTGATCGAGGACATCCTCATTACCCTCGGCCGGCAGTACCACATCATCCGCCCGATGGCGAAGCATGAGGGCGTGTTCATGTACTACGTGCTGGATAAGGTGAAAGCCAACCTCGCACTGGCCCGGCGCAAGTTGCAGGAGGTCGAGGGGCAGATGGCGATCTGACGAAAAGGACGGGACGAAAGCGTGGGCCAGCCGGGGAGGCTTGCCCACGTTTTTATTGGTGCGGGTATTACTCGAACAGGCCGTGCCAGCAGTCGCTCAGATCGCCCAGTTCGAACGACTTGGCCCAGGATTGCTTTTCCAGCCACAGGCGGGTGGTTTCGCGGTCGGCTTCCGTCAGGCTGCCGACGGCATTCAGGCACAGATAGCCGGTGAACTCGCCGTCTTCGGTGGCGCCGCCGACGAAGACCCAGCCCTCGGACTCGACGAAAGCGATCCATTGGTCGAGCACGTCATCCAGGTCACCGGTGTAGTTCACTTCCAGGCTGAAGCCGAACTCCTGGAACTCGCCCAGGCGCAGTTTCTTCAGCAGGCGACGCTTGCGTGGCTTGGCCATCTGTTCGGGGGTGAGGTATTTCATGGGAGCTCCTTGGAATTCGTGGATCCGGCGTCGTGCCCAGATCGGCGACAGCCAGCCCGTCATGGTATCACTTGTTGGTGCTGACCCCGTCATGGAACCGCATCGGGCTACGTCGCTGCTGAGGGCTCCTCAGAGGTAGAACACGGTCAGTTGCGCCGTTCCTCTGACCTTTCCTCCTGTCACCTGCGCAGCGGTGCCCGTTCGGTAGTAGGAAACATTCATCTTGATTGGCAGCGAGGAGTTACCGGAAGTCGGGCTGTAGTCTGAAACCACATAGCTGGAGTCACCGAAACGAATGGGGGCGGTGTTGGCCTCGTTGGTGATTCGCAGTCCTACACCTTTCGCCATGTCTGTGCCGGCAGCGTTCTGGAAGGTACCGTCCGTAGCACTGATGATCGTTCCGATGGGGTCGAGTTGATACTTGATGCTGTGCATTCCGCTTGGGCAATTTCGCAGGGTGAACTGGAACGGCTTGGTCCTGACGCTGGTGGCTGAGGCGAAGTCGCTTTTGCGCGCCGTGTCCAGGGCTACGTCAGCACCCTCTGCTGTACAACTCAATGCCTGGAAAGTCACTGATCCGATAACGTAGTTCTTGCTGCCGGTGCTGGTTGAGAAGGCTCCGTCGGTATTCAGCGCGGTATTGGTAATAGTGAAAGCTGGCATGGTACCGGCGGAGATCTTCCCCGTCTGGATCAGGCGAAATTCCAGTTGAGCTCCAAACGAATAGGACGCAGACGGGGAACTGCTGCAGAAGCGGTAGCTAAAGGGGATAGTGCCTGATCCCGTGGTCCAGGAGTACCAGCCAATGGTGCCGCCGTTCAGTTCGCAGCCGGGGCCGGTGGTGTAGTAGCGAAAGCCATAGACCACGCCCACCCCAGGAGTACTGGTATTGAATACCTTGTAGCTGGTCCCGCTTTCGCTGTAGGTGCCTGCCTGCCCAAGTGTGGGGAACTTGATGCCAATTCCGACCTGAGTATTGTTATCAGCCGTGCAAGTGTAGATGTTCGAGACGGAATCACCGGCGAGCCAATTCGTCAGGGGGGCCATGGAGGCCGAGTTGTCTCGGGGAACTGAAATCGGACTTGGGAAGTTGAAAGTTTCCGCGCCGGCCCCGTTGAAATTGCAGGAACTTGCCGCTGTCGAGTCCTGGCTCCAGGTCGCCGTGGCAAGTACCAGCGATGCGCACGCCGCGAGCGACCAGAGTTTTCCAGTGCCTCTCCAGTTCGTGATTCCCCAAATTCTCATTTCGGTACTCCTTGGTCAAAGAATGAAGCGGCAACTGTGTGATCAAGGTGTGCGAACTCACACTTCCATATGCCTGCAGGCTGATGAGTCTTGTGGTGCAGGACAGCAGTCGCCGTGTTCCATGGTTTGACGGATTAATACCGGTTATTTCGTATCGGGTCTGTCCGAGCGCCTGTTCCTTTTTGTTGGGAAATTTCCGGTTTTCGTCGTCATTTTCTGATGAGTCGTTTCCTCATCATGGAAAGCGAAGCTCGAAGCGCCGCGTAGAGCACCAACGTCACTTGGTGGGTGCAAATCCATAGCGAGAAGGATGATCGGCAAGGATCCAGTTCGGATAGTCATCCCCGTAAGCTTGTTCAATGCACTTCGCCACTTGCTGGGGAGCCTTTACATTCTTGAGCTCTATGGGAGCGTAAATCCGGTGGCCGAAATGCCCCTTCGAGAAGGATATGTGGAAGCACAGCAACACGGCATCGGCGTGGCTGCCAATTTTGAACACGCCGTTATGCAGACGAGCGGGTCGTCCGAGCATGGATACTTCTACCGTATCCATGGGATAGCGCTGCATCGTGTAGGGCGGCGCATCGCTGAACAGAACCGCAATGCGATCCTGACGCAATGCTCGCATCAGCCTCAGACCCAGTCCGGAGCGGTTGTTCTCGTCATAGGTATGCAGAATGCGCAGGCCTGGAATCAGAACGTCTTCGCGATTGCCATAGGCTTCGCGGGGGCTGCCCGAGACTACGGCCAGTTCCTTCAGGCCCAACTGCGCGCGCATCGCGTCAACAACGTAGATGTTCGCGTACTCGGATACGTAGTGGAACGGCGAGACCACGACTGGCCGGCCAGGCGTCTTACTCTGGATCGCCCTCACCGTGGTGGCCAGCTCCAGGGCGGCCAACTCCAGCTCGGGCCAAAGATGTCCTTTGCCATATAGCCTTCCCATCTGCATCCGGCGGTCGATCAGGGCCTCCAGCTCCTTGTTGGCCATGGTACGCCACCTGTCTTCACGGCTCAGGGATGCACTGTCTGCGCCCCATTCGTAGCGGAGCCGGCCGTTCCAGCGCGTCCTGGCGCTGAACAGGCTGCGCAGACTCCAGCAAAGCAGCGCCGTGCGCTCGATTCCGCGCGCGGACAGGCTCAACAGCCAACGGTCCTGCCAGCGCATGCCCGTCTCAGCTTTCCTGGTCATTGGAAGTCAGCCAGTTGTCGAGCATCTTGATATCCGCCATACCCAGAGAGGCTACCTCCGCCTTGAGGGCGAGGAAGGCCGACAGCATTTCGTATTGGGCTTTGGCTCGTTCGCCACGGCTGGCGAAGAGCACCTCCTGGGCTCTGAGTACGTCGAGGTTGGAGCGACTGCCGGTCCCGTATCCGATGCGAGTTGCCTCCAGAGAGGATTCGTTCAGGCGAACGATCTCTCCCAGGGCAATGCTGCGCTCTTGGGCCCAGTTGAAGCGCTCAAACCACTCACGCGTATCCGCAGCTGACTTGCGTGTGGCCGCGAGCAGGGTGTTCTGGGCTTTTTCTTCGCCGGCCATGGCTTGGCGAATGCGAGCGCGATTGGCGCCACCGGTAAACAGCGGTGCCGATATGCTCAGCATGGCGCTATTGGTCGTGGTCGGGTCGGAATAGCCCGAAGCAGCGCCCGTGGGGGAGTGGCTGGCAGTCAGGGTGACGACCGGATAGAGCTGCGCGCGGGCCTTTTCAATGTTCTTGTCGGCATCGCGAAGTTCAAGCTGGCTGAGTTGGACCGGGAAGCTGTACGTCTCTGCCTGATGGACCCACTGCTGCAGGCTCTTTGCTTTAAGCCAGGGCCTTGTGCGTCGTGTCGACGACAGTTCAGAGGGCGAAACCTCTCTTCCGGTCAAGGTAGTCAGCGCGCGCTGACGCGCCTCCAGGTTGCGAATGGCGTCCTGTTGGCGCAGCTGGGCTTCGCTCAGCCGTGAAAGGGCTTCTTGCACGTCAATGACCGTAGCTTCTCCGCCAGCCTGCAATTTCAGGGTCAAGGCATGTTGCTCCCTGACAGCCCGCAGATAGTCCGTCGCTCGGGTGTGCTCCTGTGCGGCTGCCAGCAGATCGAAATAGGCGTTTGCGCTGCGCAGAACCAGGGCTTGCCAGACGCTGGCGTACTCAAGTTCCGCCTTGGCGCCGGCGATGCTTGCTTGTCGATATTCGACCCAGCGCTCCCAATCGAAAACAGGCTGGGTCAGGGTCACCATCCAGCCGTTCTGCCAATATTTCGCAGTGGGGCCATTGTCCGGCTTGATCTGGTTGTAGGTACGCCCCCAACCGCCATCAAGCCTCGGTAGCAGAGCTGCACGGGCCAGGGGGACTTCTTCACGCTCGATGGCGATTTCGGAGTTCGCTGCCGCAAGTTCTGCGTCACGGGCAAGGGTGTCGTTGATGACTGACAGGAGTTCGCCCGCGGAGGCGGCCAGCGGCAGGAGTGCAAATCCAAGTCCAGCTGAGATCAGTGTTTTCCGGGTTTTCATGCCGGGACACCGTGGTGCTGGGCTCGGGGAATGAGCTGGCCGTCGATCAGTTGGTAACTGCGTTCGAATCGCGACGCCAGCGATGGGTCATGGGTGATGACGATGATGGTGCGGTCCAGCTGTTGCAATAAGTTGGCAATGCCGGCAACCGATGCTGGGTCCAGGTTGGAGGTCGGTTCATCGAGCAGAAGCAGTTCCGACTCTTGATACAGAGCGCGTGCCAGCAGCAGCCGTTGGCGTTGCCCGGCGGAAATATTCGCGATCGAGTCGCTGATGACGGTCTGTGTACGCATGGGTAATTGCATGACATCGCCCAGCAGACCGACGTCCTTGAGCAATTGGTTGATACGGTTGTGATCGGGGTTGGCGCTGAAAAGCGAAATATTGTCGGCGATGCTGCCGTTGAGGATCAGGTCGCCCTGGCGCATCTGGGTCATGTGGCGGCGAATTTCGTCGACGGCGAGGTTGCTGTAGCTCACGCCATTCAGGCGGATTTCGCCCTGTCGCACCGGTTCCGCCGCGCAAAGCAGCTTGAACAGCGTCGATTTGCCTACGCCGGAAGGTCCGACTATGGCCATCTTGTCGCCGCGGCGAATGTCCAGCGATACGCCGTCCAGCACCTGGCGGTCGGAAATGCCGTAGCTGAAACTCAGGTCACGTACCGTAATCGACTCGAAGCTGCGCAGTTCCGCGACCCTTCCAATTTGTTCGGGCGGTGCGTAACGCTCTGGCTCGTGCTCCACGATATCGGCGACACGTTGCACCGGCACGCTGAGCATGAAGCGGCCGAACAAGGCGTTGATCGCCTGGGCCAGTCGCTCCGAGGACAGCGACTTGTAGATCATGAAGGAGTAGAACACGCCTACTGAGATCTTCCCGTCGAGCATCAGGCCGGCAGCCAGCCAGGTTATGACGATCACATCCGCATATTCGACCAGTTTCAGAACCGCGTCCCGGCCGGCAGTTAGTTTTGCGCTGTAGAGTGCCGCGGCAGCATTGGCCCTGAACTTCGCCATGAAGATGGCGGTGCGGCGAGTTTCTCCACAGGCGAGCTTGATCAGCGAGGCACCTCGGACCGTTTCGATCAGTGCGTCATCACACTGTGCCGATCGTTCCAGTACCAGCATGTGGGCATCGCGCATCGGTGCGTAAAGGGCGAATGCTGTACCCAGATACAGTGCGAAGATTCCCAGCGCAACGATGGCCAGCAGGGCGCTTTGCATCAGCATCAGGGCGACCGCAAGGCAGGCTACCGCGAGATCGATGCGAAGCGAAATGCTGGTTCGTACCGTGTAGTCGTTGATTTCCTCCTGCGACTTCAAGCGGGCGAACAGATCACCGACGTTGCGTTTCTCGAAGTAGGAGATGGGATTCCTCAGCAGTTGTCCGAGAAGACCCTGGGTCACGTTGACGCTGACCAGGGTTCCCGCCAGGGCGGTCAGGTAGCTCTGTACGAACTTGCTGAAGGTGCCGATGGCAAAGATGCTCGAGAATGTGATGGCAAGGATCAGCAGCAGATTGCGATTGTCACTGGACACCACATGGTCGAGGACCAGGTTGCCGAAGTAGGGCATGGCGAGGATCGCGAACTGACTTCCGACGGCCACGAACATCAGCTTGGCAAGTTGGCCGCGCAATTGAGGGTTGAGCTTTCGTACCCGGGCCAGCGCTCCGGGGACCTGCGATTTTGCACGGATGCTAGGAAGCTGCGGAGTCGGCGAGCATTCGAGTAGATAGCCGGATACGTTGGCCAGGAACATGTCCATTGCCAGCCGGCGTCGTCCTGAGGCTGGATCGATGACCACAACATAGTTGCGCCGGGCCTTCTCGAACACGACAAAGTGGGCGCCGCCAAAGTGCAGGATCGAACCGGCCTTCAGGTTGGGCAAGTCGCTCGCATCGAACTGGAAGGCCTGGACGGCAAGGCCGAAATCGGTTGCGACGTCGTACAGATCCATCAGCGTCAGCCCGTTGGACGAAAGGGGGCGGTGCGCAGTGATCTCGCGGACTTCGGTTGCACGTCCCAGGTGTGTCAGCACCATGGCAAGGCAGGCGTAGCCGCAATCTGCGACCTCATTCTGATAGATGATTCGCACGATCAGCCCCGTATCATCTGGAACAGCGGTTCAAGGACCCACTCGGCGATGGTCCTGCGCTCGATCACTACGCTGGCGGCACCCCGCATGCCCGGGAGAATGAGCAGGGGCTTGCCGGGTGTACCGAAGGTGTTGCCGGACAGGGTGGCCCAGGCCATGTAGTTGCTTGTCTCGACGGGCGGACTGGATGCCGCGGTCGTGGTGTTTTCGCTTTTGCTCATGACGGTGTCGGAGATCGACGCGATGCTGGCCTGCACGGCGCCAAAACGGGCGTAAGGGAAGGAATCCAGCTTGAGGCGTACAAGTTGTCCCTCCTTGACGAAGCCGCGCTGTCGAGATGGGATGTTCAGTGCCGCCACCAGGGGTTGGCCGGAGTCCGTGTTGATGACCAGTGCCACGTCTTCTGGCTGAAGCATGTGGCCGGCCACCAGGCTGGAGAAAGTCACAGTCCCGGATTGAGGTGCGTAAACCGTGGTGTTCTGGCGAGCAGCCTCATAGCGAAGACGAATTTCCTGCATGTCGCGATTGAGCTGTGCACCCATTTCGCGCTGCTGAGCTTTCAGTTCCTGTTGGCTGCCGCGCAGGGTTTCCAGTTCGCTCATCAGCGATTGGCGCCGAGCATCGCCTTGAGCGATTTCCGCGGCACTCTGGTTGGCCTGCAGACGCGCCTGCTCCACCCGATCGGCTGTGACATAGCTGGCCAGGTCTTCCAGGCGTCGAAGGGTGTTGGCGGCATCGGAGGCAATCTGACGGGTCCGCAACTGCTGTTTGGCGAGAGCCTGCAGTTCGAGCTCCCTCGCGGCCACTGTACGTTCGCTGGCCTGTATGCGCGCGGTAATCGCAGCAACTCGGTTCTCGTACTGACTTCTGGCGGCGACGATCTGCTGGTCACGCATCGTTTCGTCAAACTTGGGCTTGGGAGTTCCATCGCTCGACAGATTCAGATCCCTGACAAGTTCGAATAGAGGTTGTCCCTTTTCGACAATTTGCCCAGAGTTCGTGTGAACTGATGTGACGAGGCCAGTAAGGCCGGTAATCTTTACTTCCGAAGGCGAGACAATCTCGAAGGGGACGTCGCGCTTGAGTTCAATTTCCTGGAAGAATGCATAGACGATGGCCGAGGCCACCAAGAATGAGCTGAAATAAGCGATCCAACGCCAGGAAATGTCAGTGAAGCGCGGCAGCTTTTCTGCTTGGATGCTCAAGGTGCTACCTGTCGTTTGTGTAAGCGCACTTTTTCTGTTTCGAGGTATATAAATCCAATGCGTGGCTGGGTCGATAAGCACTGTCCGGAGAGAATCCGGACAGTGTTGTAGTGCATTGGAAATAACAGGGTAAGCATTATGTCTTGAAGGGCAGGTTTTGATTTTCCTGCAAGCTCCAAGAATTCCTGTGGTTTCATGCAGGCTAGTGGCCGCCACCGCCATTGTTACTGCTGATAAATTTTGATGGCGTGGTGTTGGGGTTGTTTATTTGTCTTGCAGCAACCACCGGTCAACCCCCGGCTTGACGAGTACTTCGTGCTCTACTTTTTATCTGTTATTTATCTTTGATAAAAACAAGAAAAGCCTGTTGCCGATACGGCTGGCCGATGCCTGATAGGCTCAAAGCAGAGCAGTTTTCGTCATTTACTTGTCGCCGCCACCGTTGTTGCCGCCACCGCCGTTCGGCGGGCACGGGGTCGGAGCCGGAGCCGGTTGTTTCTTGGTCTTGCAGCAACCGCCAGCCAGTTCGGATTTTACGAGTGCTTCGCGCTCTACTTTTTTCATTTGGAGTTTCCTTTGGATTGAATCTGATTGTTTTGTGCAGCAGGATTATTACGTGGTGTTGTTTTGCGGTGTTCAGTTCTAGGGTGTGTATTTCCTCCTGTCGGGTTTAGGGTTTATAAATTTCCTGGAGAGGGCTGAGCGCTCCAGCAGGTCGGGTCTTCTGGAGTTTTTCATGGTGAAGCCATTCTGCAGTTGTTGAGCGAAGAATGGTTTGTGGTGCGGCAGGTCGCTGGTTTAACTCATGCATCCGACCATTACTTGGAATGCTCGTTGAGCGGCCATGCTCAGTTGGGGTGGCTGTTTGATAGTGCGAAGTTTTTCAGTTCGTGAGGGATGGAACAATGAGAAAAATTAAAATCGCTTGCAGGAAAGGTCTGAGGTTTCTACCGCTGAATATAGATAGTGATAACTGGTTTGAAAGTAACGTGGGGGATTTTTGCCGCGCCGGACTTCGATTCCGAATCTGCTGATGGTGCTGAGTTTTGTGCTTTCTGTAGCAGGGATGCCGTGGACATCTCTGCGGCAGAAGATTCGTGTGGATGGCGGCGGTGCAATCGCCTCTGGCGAATAGCGTGGGGAGAGAATGTATTGCCAGAGACCGGCAAGGATGGCCCGGCAAAGCTGGCTGGCAGTATCTGTAGGAGGGAGTGAAAGAAACGCCCCGGAGGACTGCGGTCAACTCCGGGGCGTTGGGTAGGGCTGCTACTGAATCAGCTGTCGTAACCCAGGTTCGGCGACAGCCAGCGCTCGCTGGTGGTGATTTCCTGGTCCTTGCGCGCGCTGTAGCGTTCGATCTGGTCCTTGTCGACCTTGCCCACGGCGAAGTACTGCGCCTGCGGATGGGCGAAGTACCAGCCGCTGACGGCGGCAGCGGGGAACATGGCGTAGTGCTCGGTCAGGGTGACGCCGGACAGACCCTTGGGATCGAGCAGCTTGAACAGCGTGCCTTTCTCGGTGTGGTCCGGGCATGCCGGGTAGCCGGGGGCCGGGCGGATGCCGACGTACTGCTCCTTGATCAGCGCCTCGTTGTCCAGGTGCTCCTCGGGCTGGTAGCCCCAGTAGTCCTTGCGCACGCGCTCGTGCAGCCACTCGGCGCAGGCCTCGGCGAGACGGTCGGCCAGGGCCTTGACCATGATCGCGTTGTAGTCGTCGCCCTTGGCCTCGTAGGCCTTGGCCACTTCCTCGGCGCCGATGCCGGCGGTGGTGATGAAGCCGCCGACATAGTCCTTCACGCCGCTGTCCTTGGGCGCGACGAAGTCGGCCAGGCTGAAGTTCGGCTTGCCGTCGGGCTTGATAGTCTGCTGGCGCAGGTGGTGCAGGGTGGCCAGCTTGTGGCCGTCGTCGCCGTAGACCTCGAGGTCGTCGTGGTGCACCTGGTTGGCGGGCCAGAAGCCCAGCACGGCACGGGACTTGATCAGCTTCTCGTCGATCAGTTTCTTCAGCATCGCCTGGGCGTCGTTGAACAGGCTGGTCGCCGCTTCGCCGACGACTTCGTCGGTGAGGATGCGCGGGTATTTGCCGGCCAAGTCCCAGGAGATGAAGAAGGGCGTCCAGTCGATGTACTCGGCCAGTACGTTGAGGTCGATGTCATCCAGCACCTTGACGCCGGTGAAGCTCGGCACCGGCGGCTGGTAGCCGGCCCAGTCGAACTGAGGCTTGGCGGCGATGGCCTGTTCGTAGGTCAGGCGTTCGGTGCGCGCGCTGCGGTTGGCGGTGCGCTCGCGGACTTCCGCGTACTCCTCGCGCAGCTTGCGGGTGTACTCGGGCTTCATTTCCTTGGACAGCAGGGTAGTCGCCACGCCCACCGCACGAGAGGCGTCGGTGACGTAGACCACGGCGTCATTGCTGTACTGCGGGTCGATCTTCACCGCGGTGTGGGCCTTGGAAGTGGTGGCGCCACCGATCAGCAGCGGCAGGCTGAAGTTCTGCCGCTGCATTTCCTTGGCGACGTGGACCATCTCGTCCAGCGACGGGGTGATCAGGCCGGACAGGCCGATGATGTCGCACTGCTGCTCGCGGGCGGTCTGCAGGATCTTCTCGGCCGGGACCATCACGCCCAGGTCGACGATGTCGTAGCCGTTGCAGCCCAGCACCACGCCGACGATGTTCTTGCCGATGTCGTGGACGTCGCCCTTGACCGTAGCCATGAGGATCTTGCCCTTGGCCTCGGGCTTGTCGCCTTTCTCCGCCTCGATGAAGGGGATCAGGTGCGCCACCGCCTGTTTCATCACGCGGGCGGACTTCACCACCTGCGGGAGGAACATCTTGCCGGCACCGAACAGGTCGCCGACCACGTTCATGCCATTCATCAGCGGGCCTTCGATGACCTCGATGGGGCGCGCGCATTTCTGCCGGCATTCCTCGGTGTCTTCGACGATGTAAGTGGTGATGCCTTTGACCAGCGCGTGTTCCAGGCGCTTCTCGACACTATGGCTGCGCCATTCCTCGTTCTCGACTTCCTTGACTGCGCCGCCGCCCTTGTAGTTGTCGGCGATGGCCAGCAGAGCTTCGGTGGCGTCCGGGCTGCGGTTGAGCACCACGTCCTCGACCTTGTCGCGCAGTTCCTGCGGGATCTCGTCGTAGATTTCCAGCTGGCCGGCGTTGACGATGCCCATGGTCAGGCCGTTCTGGATGGCGTAGTAGAGGAACACCGAGTGGATTGCCTCGCGCACCGGGTTGTTGCCGCGGAACGAGAAGGACACGTTGGACACCCCGCCCGAGGTCAGGGCGTAGGGGAGGTTGTCGCGGATGTACGCGCAGGCCTCGATGAAGTCCACCGCGTAGTTGTTGTGTTCCTCGATGCCGGTGGCGACCGCGAAGATGTTCGGGTCGAAGATGATGTCTTCCGGCGGGAAGCCCACTTCGTTGACCAGGATGTCGTAGGAGCGCTGGCAGATTTCTTCCTTGCGCGCCTGGGTGTCGGCCTGGCCGGCTTCGTCGAAGGCCATTACCACCACGGCTGCGCCATAGCGCTTGCACAGGCGGGCGTGGTGCTTGAACTGCTCGACACCTTCCTTCATGGAGATGGAGTTGACGATGCCCTTGCCCTGGATGCATTTCAGGCCCGCTTCGATCACTTCCCATTTGGAGGAGTCGATCATGATCGGCACGCGGGAGATGTCCGGCTCGGAGGCGATCAGGTTGAGGAATCGAACCATGGCGGCCTTCGAATCCAGCATGCCCTCGTCCATGTTGATGTCGATCACCTGGGCGCCGGCTTCCACCTGCTGCTGCGCTACTTCCAGCGCTTCGGCGTAGTTCTCCTCACGGATCAGCCGCGCGAACTTGGCCGAGCCGGTGATGTTGGTGCGCTCGCCGACGTTCACGAACAGCGAGTTGCGGTCGATGGTAAACGGCTCAAGACCGGACAGGCGGCAGGCGCGGGGGATTTCCGGAATCGCGCGCGGCGCGTACTTGGCCACGGCCTTGGCGATGGCCTCGATGTGCCCCGGCGTGGTGCCGCAGCAGCCGCCGATGATGTTGAGGAAGCCCGAGGCGGCGAACTCTTCCACGACCACCGCCATTTCCGCCGGGGTCTCGTCGTACTCGCCGAAGGCGTTGGGCAGGCCGGCGTTGGGGTGCGCGGAGACGTGGGTCCCGGCCTTGGTCGCCAGTTCTTCCAGGTAGGGGCGCAGCTCTTTGGCGCCCAGGGCGCAGTTCAGGCCGACGGAGATCGGGTTGGCGTGGCGCACCGAGTTCCAGAAGGCTTCGGTGGTCTGGCCCGACAGGGTACGGCCGGAGGCGTCGGTGATGGTGCCGGAGATCATGATCGGCAGCTCGACGCCCAGCTCTTCATAGACGCCCTGCACGGCGAAGATCGCCGCCTTGGCGTTGAGGGTATCGAAGATGGTCTCGATCAGGATCAGGTCCGCGCCGCCCTCGATCAGGCCACGGGTCGATTCGCTGTAGTTCTCCACCAGCTCGTCGAAAGTGACGTTGCGGAAGCCAGGGTCGTTGACGTCCGGGGAGATCGAGCAGGTGCGGCTGGTCGGTCCGAGGACGCCGGCGACGAAGCGCGGGCGGTCCGGGGTTTCGGCGGTCTTGGCGTCGGCGACTTCACGAGCCAGGCGCGCACCTTCCACGTTCATCTCGTAGGCCAGTTCCTGCATGTCGTAGTCGGCCTGGGACACGCGGGTGGCGTTGAAGGTGTTGGTCTCGAGGATGTCGGCGCCGGCGTCCAGGTAGGCCTTCTCGATGGCCTGGATGACATCCGGGCGGCTGAGCAGGAGCAGGTCGTTGTTGCCCTTCACGTCGCTCGGCCAGTCGGCGAAGCGCGCGCCACGGTAATCCTCTTCCTGCAGCTTGTAGCTCTGGATCATGGTGCCCATGCCGCCGTCGAGGATCAGGATGCGCTCCTTGAGGGCTTGCTGGAGGGCTTGCAGGCGTGCGGCACGGTCGATCATTGGAATACCTGGAAAAGGGCGTGACGAAAGGTCGCTGATGATAGCAAAGCTGCACGGCTTTCCGGTGGTTCGCGGTTTTCCATGAATTTCATTCATGTTGGTGCGGGGTTTGACTTGACGTGCTGTCAACTGCGCCCTGAGCGGACCTGACAAGTCCGGAACTGTCTGACGGCGGGCTTGCTGGAAGAATTCACGGCACCGGGCGGCAAGGATGAAGAAGTTTCGCGTCGCTGGCCGCCTACCCAAGGATTCCGGACGCAAGGAGACACCCATGTCGCAGAACGCCAATACCCTGATGCTGTTCTTCAAGGAGCAGGGCCCGCACGAGCTGTGCGTGCTTTCACTGGTCAACCTGATGCGAGGCGACCAGGAAAAATCCCGCGGCTACCAGCAGCGCCTCGGCGTGGACCTTGGCGGCATCTGGGAGGAGGTCTGGTTCAACCAGCAGTTCAGCGCGCAGCCCGAGTACATTCGCCTGGACTTCGATACTTCGGTGCGCGCCAACCTGCCGCTGGCGTTGCTGGAAAGCCTGTTCGAGCAGGGGCTGCGTGCCGCCGTGATCGAGGTCTTCCATAGCCAGGTCGGTGAGACCCAGCGCCACCACTTCCTCGATGGCAAGTTGGTGAATCGCTCGGACCTGTACCATCGCGAGCCCTTCATCGAGCCCATCGTCAGCGCGCAGCTGGATGCACGTCATGAGGATGGCGAGGAGGACACGAGCGTCTGCGTGACACGCCCGGTACCGTTGCGCCAGCTGATCGAAGAGGAGCGCGAGCACGAGGAGAACGCCAAGGTGCTGGTGGAGGGTATCGCCGAGATCGCCAAGGTGGCGCGCCAGACCGGTGTCGGCCCCGGCGGAGTGATCAAGACCGGGCTGGTGCTCTGGCAGATGGCCAAGGGTTTGCTGCACGCGGTGATCCTCACCGTGCTGGCGCTGGTGTTCTTCAAGGGCTTCTGGATGTGGTTGGGCCTGGGTGTGCTGCTCGCCATCATCCTGCCGCTGCTGTATGGCTGGGTCGAGTACAGCGACCTGACCGGAAAGCGCGAGGAGCCTGAGGCGGCTGACGGCGCAGACTGAAACCTCGCTGCCGGCCCATCGCTCTCCCGCCGCGAAATGCGAAACCCGTCGCAGCCAAAAGCGAAACGCTGTCGCACCCATCTAGGCGCAGAACCCCACCGTGCGTATGCTGGCGCGCGGCGAGAGGTAGTGGCTATCTGCCTGCTCGCTGTCGGCGAGGCACCGTGGGTGCCCACCCGATCATGAAGCCGGCAGCATCGCAAGACCGGCGGGGATGGAACGTGCGGCGCAGCTGGCCGCCCCACGCAAGCTATGGACTGGCGACCTTGGACACGGATGCTTTCTCGCAACTGCTGACGCTCTACATGCGGCGTATTCGCGCCAGCGCTTCGGGCGTGGCAACGGAAATCGGCCTGAGCCGCGAGGCGGTGAACAACTGGCGCAACGGCCTGTCACTGCCCAATCCCAAGTCCCGTGACAAGCTCATGGCCTGCGCCCGCTACCTGCGCCTGACCGAGCTGGAAACCAATCGCCTGTTCAGTGCGGCGGGTTTCGAACCGGAATTCCCGCTGCAGGCCGAGACCGCCGGCGGTGTACCGTTCGCACCCTACATCGACGCGCTGTTCGAGCAACTGCGCCGGCTCACGCCGTACCCCATTGTCCTGCTGCTTTCCCAGGCGCACTGGGGCCAGCCGCCGTTCCGCCAGGAGTTGCTGGCCCGCGCCCGCGCGCTCTACGGCGAGCCGTCGGTGCTGCACATCCAGCCGCCCTACAGCGCCAGCACCGCCAGCAGCGACTACTTCGCCGCCATCGGCCGCCAGTGTGGTTTCGCCGATATCACCTCGGACTATGACTTCGAAGCAGCCCTGGAGCGCCGCCTGTTGGCCGGCGAGCGACTGTTCTGCCTGGTCAGCCGTTTCGAACAGGGCACTGCGCAATTGCGCGAAATGCTCGCGGGCATCCTGCGCAGCTTGAGCGAGATGCACAGTGGCCGACTGCATCTGCTGCTGTGTGGTGGGGAAGCCCTGGCCGATCTGAAATACCGCAGCGGCGACCTGTCGCTGCTCAACATCGCCCAGGTCAGCCACTGGTCCGAGCTGACCCTGGCCGACCTGACACTGCTCGCCCAGCGCCGCTGGCCCGAACAGCGTTTCGACCAGGCCATGCTTGGTGAGCTGCTGGAAAGCTGCGGCGGCCACCCGGCACTGGCGGAGGAGGGGCTGGAGTGGCTGGTGCAATTCGCCGCGCTGACCCCGGACTCGCGCCAGGCGCTGCACGACCTGTTGTCGCGCAGTGCCCGACTCTGGCAGGCCTTCCTGCCGCTGGCGGACACCGACAGTTCGCGCGAACGCCTGCGCCTGCGTCTGGACGCGCTGGATCTGGGCCGCGCCAGCCCGTACCTGGCCGACGGCGAGTTGCGCCGACTGTTCTGGAACAACCTGATCACCGTCCGTGGCCAGGGCGACTCGGCGCGTCTGGTGTGGCGCTGCGAGATCATCCGGCAGACCGGCCGCCAGGTGCTGGACGCATGTGTCGAGGGCTGAGCCGCCAAGGTGGCGCGGTGAGCTACAAGCGCCTGCTGATCATTGCCAGCATCACTTTCCTGCTGGTCAGCGCCGTTCTGGCGCCGCGGCTCAATCCGTTCACCCGCGACGCGGCGCTGGGCAATGTGGCTTTCGAACAGTTCTTCGGCGAAATGACGGCCTGGCGCACGGCGATGATGGAGGCGCAGCAGATCGAGGGTCAGTGGCCCAAGGACATCCTCGCCTACGCGCCGCCCATCGAGCACCCCGTGCTGAAAGTCGTTTCGCCACAGCCACAGCGCCTGCTGATGACCGTAGAGGATCGTAGCGAACTGGGCGACCTGGCCGGCAGGCAAGTCATCGTCGACATGCCGCCGCGCAGCAGCGAGTGGAGTTGCCGGCCAGGGACCCCGCCGGTTCCCTCGCGCTACCTGATGAATTTCTGCCTGGACTCCGGGACAGAGGCATCGAGCGACAGCCCGCTGGTGGAAAACCTGCGTTGGTTGGTGATCATCTGCGCGCTGCTGTTTGTCATCGCTGCGCTGCTCCTGTTGTTCCGTCATCCCTTGCTCGGGCCGGTGCAGTTGCGCCCGCAGCGTCTGCTGGACATGCCACCGGCGGACCTGCCCAGGGTTGACCGCCTGCTCGGTCTGCTTGGGCGGCGCAGGGCAACCCTGCGTGCCGCTGGCATCGATGCACAGCGTTGGCAGCAAGCGCTGGCCTACGTGGGCGCCGAGGCGGAGCAGCGCGTCCAGGCACTGGCGCTGGCGTTGGGTGCCAGTTGCCAGGTGAGCTGGGGCTGGTCGCTGCCGGGACGGGTGTTCGAGTGGAAGCTGCCTGACGACGTGCCGGTTTCGCTGGACCGCTGCCTGGTCTACGTGCCAGCTCCGGAAGAGAGCGAAACCCGCATCCTCCAGCACCTGCGCGCTTCCCACACCGGCCTCGACGTGATGCTGGTACTGCTGGGCGAGCGGCAGGGGCAATTGCTGAAGTACTGCGCGGATACTGCCAACCTCTGCGTTGCCGTCGATGCCCACGAACAGACCCAATGGTTGCTCGTCGGCAATCCGGGCGACCTGTTACTGCGTCTGCTCGCTGCACAACTGCGGCTGACCCGCATCTCGCCCTATCAGACGCGGGGCGGCGTGGTGCGCGCCAGCTCGTTCTTCGGTCGCGACCAGTTGCTGGCGCGAGTCCTCAACCGCGAGCCGGCCAACTACCTGGTGGTCGGCGGCCGGCAGTTGGGCAAGAGCAGCCTGCTCAAGGCCGTGCAGCGACGCCTGGAAGATCATCCGCAGATGGTCTGCCACTACGTGTCGCTGCGCGACCACCGCCTCACGCCACGGCTGGCGCTGCAGTTCGGCCTGCCAGCGGACAGTCCGCTGGAAGCGATCATCGAGCACATTCAAACGCAGCAGGTTGGCAAGCGCCTGTTCCTGCTGATCGACGAGGCCGATCTGTTCTTCCGTGACGAGGCGGCCAAGGGGTATCCGCAGCTCTCGACCCTTCGGGCGCTGAGCGAGGAGGGCCGCTGCTGGTTCATGCTGGCCGGCTTCTGGGACCTCTATGCCACCGCTGTGCTCGATTATCAGTACGCCGCTACGCAACTTCGGCGAGGTGTTGACCATCGGTGCACTGGAGCGTCAGGCCTGCCGCGAACTGGCCAGCGTGCCGTTGGCCCGCCTGCGGCTGGGTTTCGCCAGCGACACCTTGCTGGATGATCTGGTGGACGCCAGCGGCCAGCGCGCCAACCTGGTCGCCATACTCTGCCAGGAGTGCCTGGAGGCTTTGCCGCCGGGAGCGCGGGTGATCGAGCGGCTGCAACTCAAGGGCGCACTGGCCTCCCAGGCTGTCCAGGATGCGCTGGCGGGCTGGGGGCGCCTGAGCCAGGACGAGACGGCCTGCCGCCTGGACCGGATCATCGTCTACCACTGCGCACAACACGCCGGCACCAGCCTGCCACGGCTGATCGATCTGTTCGGCGAGCGCATTGACGCCGTGGCGCTCAAGGCTTCCCTGGCGCGGCTGCAACTGGCCTTCGTGCTCAAGCGCAGCGGCGATGGCTACGAGTTCGCCGTGCCACTGTTCGCCGGACAGTTCGAGGTCGCTGAGCTGCCAGTGCTGCTGCGCCACGAGCTGTCCACTCTGGAACGCGACGCACGCTAGCCTAAAGGCGCGGAGCCGCGGAGGCTGCGAGTTGGTAGACTTGCTGGCGTTACTGGTCAAGGAACACCCCCATGCTCCCCCGGATTCTCGTGCTGCTGGCCCTGCTCATGGCCAGCCTGGGCCTGCGTGCCGAATCGATGTCCTACACCCGCGATATCCAGCCGATCTTCACCGAGAAGTGCGTGGCCTGCCACGCCTGCTACGACTCGCCGTGCCAGCTCAACCTGACGGCCGCCGAAGGCGCGCAGCGCGGGGCGAACAAGCTGCCGGTGTATGACGGCGGGCGAACCAGGGCGCAGGACACCACCCGGTTGTTCCTCGACGCCCACGGTGCGGATGCCTGGCGACGCAAGGACTTCTGGTCGGTGCTCGATGGCCGCGGCAGCCAGGCGGCGCTGATGGCGCGGATGATCGACCTGGGCCATGAGCACCCGCTGGAGCCCAACGCGAAGATTCCCGATGGCCTCGACATCTCGATCAACCGCACCAACCAGTGTCCCACTCCGGACAGCATCGACGACTTCGTGGCGAAGAACGCCACGCAGCGGCATGCCCTTCGCCGTCACCGGCCTGACCGACAAGCAGCTGTCCACCATCAAGACCTGGCTGGCCCAGGGCGCGCCGGTGGATGAGCAGGCCTGGCAGCCGGGCGAGGGCGAGGCACAACAGATCGATGAGTGGGAGAGCTTCCTCAACCAACCCGGCGCGCGCCAGAGCCTGGTATCGCGCTGGATCTACGAGCACCTTTTCCTCGCTCACCTGTACTTCACCGAACGTGGCGAGCCCGGGCACTTCTTCCAGCTGGTACGTTCGCGCACACCCAGCAGCCAGCCCATCGACCCCATCGCCACGCGCCGGCCCAACGACGATCCGGGCAATACCTTCTATTACCGCCTGTGGCCCATCCAGGGTGTGATCGTGCACAAGACGCACATCACCTATCCCCTCAACGAGGCCCGTCTCAAGCGCAACCAGGAGCTGTTCTATGGCAGCGACTGGAATACCGACAAGGTGCCGGGCTACGGCCTGCAGCACCGCGCCAACCCGTTCGTGACCTTCGAGGCCATCCCGGCGCGGGCGCGCTACCAGTTCATGCTGGACAACGCCGAGTACTTTGTCCGGACGTTCATCCGTGGGCCGGTGTGCCGCGGGCAGATTGCCACCGACGTGATCCGCGACAACTTCTGGGCAGTGTTCCAGGACCCGGACCACGATCTCTACGTCACCGATCCGAAGTTCCAGCGCCAGGCCTCGCCGTTGCTGGCGCTGCCGGGGCAGATCGACGACGTCGGCGCCATGCTCTCGCAGTGGCGTTCCTACCGCGACAAGCGCAACCAATATGAGGAGCTGCGCCAGGACGTCTACGACGACGCACCGGCGCCTACCTGGGCCGACATCTGGGCCGGCAACGACAACGCCGTGCTGAGCATCTTCCGCCAGTACGACAGCGCCTCGGTGCGCAAGGGACTGATCGGCGGCGTGCCGCAGACTATCTGGTGGATGGATTACCCGCTGCTGGAGCGTACCTACTACGGGCTGGTGGTGAACTTCGACGTGTTCGGCAACGTCGCCCACCAGGCGCAGACGCGGCTGTATTTCGACCTGATCCGCAACGGCGCCGAGCAGAACTTCCTGCGCCTGATGCCGGTCGGCGCGCGGAAGAAACTGCTCGATGACTGGTACCAGGACAGCGGCAAATTCAAGATGTGGGCCGACTACTACAACAACGACAGCGACGCGCCCAGTGGCCTGTTCCTGCCGGAGAAAGGCGCCAAGCTGGCCTTCGCCAAGCAGTTGCTGAAGCACTACGTGGCGCTCAATGCGCGCCCCGATCCGATCAACCTGTGCGAAAACGGCGCCTGCTACCGCAACACCGTGGCCGCGCCGCTGCAGGACGCCGAGCAAGCCTTCAGCCGTCTGGTCAGCCGCCCGGCCGCCGGGTTGCCGGTCATCGACCAGTTCCCCGAGGCGACCATGCTGCGCGTGGAACTGCCGGACGGCCAGCGCGAGATCTACACCGTGCTGCGCAACCGCGCGCACAGCAACGTTGCCTTCATGACGGGCGAGTCGCTGCGCTACCAGCCTGGGCTGGATACGCTGACCATCTACCCAGGCGTGCTGTCGAGCTACCCGAACTTCATGTTCAACCTCAAGGCCGCCGAGGTAGGCGACTTCGTCGGTGCACTGGAACAGGCGAAGAGCGCGGCGGACTTCGAGAAGGTCGCCGACCGCTGGGGAGTGCGTCGCAGCAATCCGCAATTCTGGTCTACTTCCATGACCTGGATGCCTACCTGCGCGAAACCGAGCCGGTGGAGGCGGGCGTGCTCGACATGAACCGCTACGAGAACCTCTGACCGGTACGCTCTCTGTAGGAACGGGCCGTGCCCGTGATCGCGGGCATGGCCCGCTCCTACAGGGAGTTACCCGGCGTCCATCCAGCTGCGAATTATTCCTACTAAAACAGTAGGGCTTTATCCCTCCCCCCGAATGGCGTAAACTGGCGCCACGTTTGCGAGGAGTTGCCATGAGCGCTATCACCATTACCGAAGCCGCACAGGATTACCTGGCCGAGCTGCTGTCCAAGCAGGACACTCCCGGCATCGGCATTCGCATCTTCATCACCCAGCCGGGCACCACGTACGCCGAAACCTGCATCGCCTACTGCAAGCCGGGCGAGCAGAAGCCGGAAGACACCCCGGTCGGCCTGAAGGATTTCACCGCCTACATCGACGCGATCAGCGAGCCCTTCCTGGAAGACGCCGTGGTCGATTACGCCACCGACCGCATGGGCGGCCAGCTGACCATCAAGGCGCCGAACGCCAAGGTACCGATGGTCAACGAGGACAGCCCGCTCACCGAGCGCATCAACTACTACCTGCAGACCGAGATCAACCCCGGCCTGGCCAGCCACGGCGGTCAGGTGAGCCTGGTGGACGTGGTTGAGGACAACATCGCCGTACTGCGTTTCGGCGGTGGTTGCCAGGGCTGCGGCGCGGTCGAGATGACCCTGAAGGACGGCGTCGAGAAGACCCTGATCGAGCGCATCCCCGAGCTGAAAGGCGTGCGTGACGTCACCGACCACAGCAACCGCGAGAACGCCTACTACTGAGTGGGCGCGCGAGCAGCGAAAAGGCGACCTTCGGGTCGCCTTTTTCGTTCTGGAGCCGGGCCGGGGCCTGCACGGAAACGTAGGGCGAATAACGCCTCAGGCGTTATCCGCCATCGCGGCGCATAACCCGTTCCGGGTTATGTGCCCTACGGGGAGGGTTCGCGAGCAAGGACTGGGCGTCCCCCTCGGTCCTACAAATAGCGCCGGGCCTGGCCTGTAGGAGTGGACGCGCGAGCAACGAAAAAGGTGACCTTCGGGTCGCCTTTTTCGTTGATGGCGTAGGGGGAAGGGGCACCGGTAGGGCGAATAACGCCTCAAGCGTTATCCGCCATCGCGGCGCATAACCCGTTCCGGGTTATGCGCCCTACGGGGAGGGTTCGCGCGCTATCAGGCCTGCGCCAACTCTCTGCGGCCTGACCAGACCATCACCAGCGCCACCAGCAGCACCGGCCATACCAGCAGGTTCACTGCGTTCCAGCCGATGCTGGTGATCAGTGCGCCGGAGCTGAAGGACATCAGCGCCGCGAGGCTGCCATTGCCCAGCTCCATCAGCCCCTGTGCATGACCTCGCTCCTGCGGCGCATGGCCGAAGGCGAGCAATGTGGTGCCGGCTACCAGCATCAGGTTCCAGCCCATGCCCAGCAGCAATGAGCTGACCAGGAACTGCGCCACCGACTGCCCGCTCAGGGCCACTGCAGCGCTCACCGCCAGCAGCGCCATGCCGACCCAGGCCACCCGCCGGCCGCCGAGGCGATCCACCAGCGGGCCTGCGACGAAAGCCGGCAGGAACATGCCCAGCACATGCCATTGGATCACGCTCACCGAGCGCTCCAGCGGCAGCCCGCAGAAGCTCATGGCCAGCGGCGTGGCGTTCATGATCAGGATCATCAGTCCATGGCCGGCAGCGGTGCAGGCCATGGCGGCGCGGACCGGCGGGCGCGACAGCAGCTCGCGCATCGCCTTCCAGCCGCCGGTGGAGGGCGCAGGCGCTGCGCCTTCCGGCAGGCGGCTGAGCACCGCGATGGCTACCAGGGCCAGCCCGGCAATCGCCAGGTAGGAGCCCACGAAGGGCGCGGGCAGGGCGTTGCGCGACCACAGCGCCAGACTCGGTGCGAGCAGGGCGGCCAGCACGCCACCGCCGATCACGTAGGCCGTGGCGCGGCCCTTGTGCGACTCATCCACTGCCTCCAGCGCGGCAAAGCGGTAGTACATCGCCGATGCCTGGTAAGCACCGATGGGCAGCGCGCCGAGGCAGAACAGCAGGAAGTCCGCCAGCCACACGCCCAGCGCGCAGAGCAGCCCGCCCAGCACGCCGCCGGCGGCGCCGAGCAAAAGCCCGCGTCGACGACCATGGCGCTGCATGAACAGCGACAGCGGCTGTACCGCCAGCAGGTTGCCCAGCACCAGAATTGCCAGCGGCAGTGTCGCCAGGCTGTTGAGCGGTGTCAGTTGTGCGCCCACCAGCGAGGTGAGGGTGATACCGATCAGCGAGCAGGACCAGTACAGCGCCTGGCTGGTGAACAGCAGACGGATGGCCGGGATGCGCAGCAGCATGATGCTTCCTCAGCCCTGGCAGCCGGCGGGCTTCAGCACCCGCTGGGTCGAGGCCGGATTGGCCGCGAGTTTTTCCACTGGCCGGCGCGGGCGCGGCACCAGTTCGCCGCCACAGTTCGGGCAGCGGCCGTGCAGCACCTGTTCGGCGCAGTCAGTGCAGAAGGTGCATTCGAAGCTGCAGATGCGGGCGTCGGCGCTGTCGCCGGGCAGATCGCGGTCGCAGCATTCGCAGCCGGGGCGGAGTTCGAGCATGGCAATCGTCCTGTGGGTGGTTGTCGTTGTCAGTGCAACTGGCCGAAGCGCTCGGCGTACTCCTGCGGGCTGATCGCCAGGTGCTTGTGGAAGGTGCGGCGCAGGTTCTCCGGATGGCCGAAGCCGCACAGCCGCGACACCGTGCTGATCGACGCCTGGGCGTCCTGCAGCAGCGCGCGCGCCGCTTCCAGGCGCACCCGCTCGACGTAGCGGCCGGGCCCCATGCCCAGTTCGCTGATGAACACCCGCGAGAGCGTGCGCGGGCTCATGCAGGCCTGCTCGGCCAGGGCTTCCAGCGACAGGTCATTGCCCAGGTGGGCGGGAATCCATTCCAGCAGCGCGGCCAGGCGCGGCGTGCGGGTCGGCTCCGGGGTCAGCCAGTGGCTGAACTGCGCCTGCCCGCCGGGGCGCTTGAGGAACATCACCAGTCGCCGTGCCACCGCCAGCGCCAGTGCGCGGCCGAGGTCGGCTTCCACCAATGCCAGGGCGAGGTCGATGCCGGCGGTGACGCCGGCAGAGGTGAAAACGTGATCGTCGCCGTCGCGGCGCTGCGGATCATAGGTGTGCAGGCGATCACCCTGGACCAGCACTTCGGGGAAGCCTGCGCACAGTTCGTCGACATCCGCCCAGTGGGTGGTGGCCGGGCGGCCATTGAGCACACCGGCAGCCGCGAGGATCAGCGCACCGGAGCATACCGAGCCGAGCCGGCGCACCTGGGGTTCGGCGGCGGCCAGCCAGTGCAGCAGGTCGTTGTTTTCGCATTGCGCCGGAACGCCCAGCCCGCCGGGGACCAGCAGGGTATCCAGGGTGGCAGGATCGACCTCCCGCCACCCCTGATCGGCGCAGATGCGGATGCCCGCCGAGGTCGCCACCGGCCCGGCCTGTTCGCCCAGCACCAGCAGCTCATAAAGCGGTGCCAGGCCCTGGCGCTGGCGTTCGACGTTGGCGGAGGCGAACACCTGCAGCGGCCCGGTGATATCCAGGCTCATGACCTCGGGGTAGAGCAGGCAGGCGATGCGGCGCGGCGATTCCATGGCAACACTCGTTCAGTGGATGGAACGAGTGTGGCGATGACCGGCGCTGGCGGCAACGTCAGTCATCCCACGAATCTTGCCAAGTTATGCCGCGGGGGCCTTTGCAGAACCCAGCCGATAGGCGCTGGCATACAGCACCGGCAGCACAATCAGCGTCAGCAGCGTGGCGAAGCCCAGGCCGAACATGATCACCACCGACATGCTCTGGAAGAAGGCGTCCAGCAGCAGCGGCGCCAGCCCCAGGATGGTGGTCAGCGCGGTCAGGCAGATCGGCCGCAGGCGCGCGCAGGCAGCATTGACCAGCGCCTCGCGCGGTGGCTGGCCGCTTTCGGCGAGGTTGTCGACTTCCTCCAGCAGCACGATGCCGTTGCGCACCAGCATCCCGGACAGGCTCAGCAGCCCCAGCAGGGCCATGAAGCCGAACGGGATACCGGTGAGCAGGAAGCCGACGGTCACGCCGATCATCGCCAGCGGCACGGTGAGCCAGATCAGCAACGCCTTGCGCGGCGAAGAGAACATCAGCACGGTGATGATGAACATCGCCAGGAAGGCCATCGGCAGGCTGCCGAGCACGCCGTTGCGGGCGTCGCCGGAGCTTTCCACATCGCCGCCCCAGGCCAGTTCATAGCCCGGTGGCAGTTGCAGCGCTTCGATCTGCGGGCGCACGCGGGCCAGCAGTTGCGAGGAGGTTTCGCCGCTCTGCGGGGCGACGTCGGCCATCACCGTCAGGGTGCGCTTGCGGTCCTGGCGCAGGATCAGCGGGTCTTCCCAGACGCTGTCGAAGCCGCCGACCACCTGCTCGATGGGCAGGTAGCGCTGGCTCACCGGGCTCCACAGCATCAGGTCGTTGATCTGCCCGGCAGTCAGCTCGCTCTCGCGCACGACGATGGGCAATTGCTGGGTGCCGTCGCGGTAGAGGCCCACCGAGAGGCCGCTGAAACTCATGCGCAGCAGGCTGTCCAGGTCGCCCTTGTCGATGCCCAGCTCGCGGCCGCGGGCTTCGTTGAACTGCGGGCGCACCAGCAGCGCGCGGGCCTGCCAGTCGTGGCTGACGCCGGTGGCGACAGGGTCGGCGGCGAGGATGTCACCGACCTGGGCACCGAGGCGGCGCAATTGCTGCGGATCGGAGCCGGTCAGGCGCACTTCGATGGCACTGCCGTTGGACGGGCCGAACATCAGGCGCTTGAGGCCGGTCTGCACCTGCGGGTAGTGCTCGTCGAGGTAATGCTGCAGGTCGGCGATCAGCCCCGGAATCTGCGCGCGGTTCTCGGTGCGCACCAGCACCTGGGCGTAGTTGGCGTGCTGGCGTTCGGCGCCGTAGGTGAGGATGAAACGCGGCGCGCCCTGGCCGATGCTGGTCACGGTACGTTCGATACCGGGCAGTTTCGTGATGTGCTGGTCGATCTCGGCGGCCAGGTCGCGGGTGTGCTCGATGGCCGTGCCCTGGGGCAGCCACAGATCGACGAAGAACATCGGTGTGTTGGCCGGCGGGAAGAAGTTCTGCCGCACCTGGGAGAAGCCCAGCAGGGACGCAGCCAGCGCCAGGGCCAGCACGCCCAGGGTCAGCGTGCGCTGACGCAGGCAGGCTTCCAGCAATGCACGGTAGGCGCGGTACAGCCAGCCCTGGTGCGGTTCGGCGCTATCGCCTTGCACCGGCATGCTGGCGAAGGCCCAGCGGGCGAACAGCGGTGCCAGGGTCATGGCGGTGACCCAACTGAGCAGCAGCGACACCAGCAGCACGTCGAACAGCGAACGGCAGTATTCGCCGGTGGAGTCCGAGGACAGCCCGATGGGGGCGAAGGCCAGCACTGCAATCACCGTGGCGCCCAGCAGGGGCAGGGCAGTGAGGCGGACGATGTGGCGGATTGCGGCGTCGATGCCCTGACCGCGCAGGCGGCCCACCAGCACGCCCTCGACCACGACGATGGCGTTGTCCACCAACATGCACAGGGAAATGATCAGCGCGCCGAGGCTGATGCGCTGCAACTCGATGCCCAGCAGGTACATCAGCAGCAGGCTGCCCAGCACGTTGAGCGCCAGCACCCCGGCGATCACCACGCCGCTGCGCAGGCCCATGAAGATCAACAGGGTGCCGACGACGATGCCCAGCGCCAGGACGAAGCTGAGCAGGAAGCCGTTCACCGCGCCGTGAACTTCCACCGCCTGGTCGTAGAACGGCGTCAGTTGCATGCCGGCGGGGCGCTCGCTTTCCAGCTGGTCGAGACGCAGGTGCACGGCGTCGCCGACCTTCACCACGTTCACTTGTGGGGCGAAGGCGATGCCCAGCGCCAGGGCGGGATTGCCGTCGGCGCGCCAGAGGTGGCTGGGGGTATCGGTGAAACCGCGCTTGACCGTGGCGATGTCGCCCAGGCGGATCAACTGGGCACTGCCCGGCGCACTGACCAGCAGTTGTTCCAGCTCCGAGACGTCAGTGAATTCGCCGGTGGGGTGCAGACGAATACTTTCGCTGCCGACGCGCAGGCTACCGGCGTCGGACACCACGTTCTGACGGGTAAGCAGGTTCACCAGGCGAGTCAGCGGCACGCCCATGGCGGTCATCTTTTCCCGCGAGACATCCACTTGCACCTGCTCTGCCTGCAGGCCCGAGACCACTACCTTGCTCACGCCCGGCACCAGCACCAGCTCACGGCGCAGGTAGTCGGCATAGTCACGCAGCTCCTGGTAGCTGTAGCCCTTGCCGGACAGCGACAGGAGGATGCCGTAGACGTCGCCGAAATCGTCGTTCACCTGCGGCGGCGAGACGCCCGGCGGCAGGTGCGGGGCGAGGTCGTTGACCTTGCGCCGCAATTCGTCCCAGATCTGCGGCAGCTCGCCTGCGCGGTACTGTGGCTTCACGTTGACGGTGATCTGCGACAGGCCGGCGCTGGAGATCGAAGTGAGCTTGTCGACGTAGGCCAGTTGCTGGATGGCGTTCTCCAGCGGGTAGGTGACTTCTTCTTCCACCTGCTGCGGCGAGGCGCCGGCGTAGCGGGTGGCCACCACGGCGGTCTTCACGGTAAAGGCAGGGTCTTCCAGGCGGCCGATCTCGAGGATGGCGTAGAGGCCGCCGAGGGACAGCAGGAGGATGACTATCCAGCTGCTGACCTTGTTTTTCAGAAAGTAGCCGGTGATATCCATCACAGCCCCCGTTCGCGTTGCCACGGGCGCACGCGCTGGCCTTCACGCAGCTCGGCGGTGCCGGCGGCGACGATGCGCTCGCCTGGCTCCAGCCCGGAGAGAATCTGGATGCCGTCCGTGCCGGGCTGGCCGAGCTTCACTTCGCGGCGCTCGACGTGCAGCGCGTCGCCGTCACCTTCACTACCCATACCTGGCTCAGCCCCGGCGCGCTGTTATCGGCGCTGAACACCGCTTCCACCGGCACCCGCAGTACCGCCTGGGCATCGCGGCCGAGCTGGGTGAAGTCCACCTCGACGGTGGCGCTCATACCCGGCAGCAGGGTCACGTCTTTGGGGCGTTCCAGGGTGAGGGTGACGGTGTAGCTCAGGGTCGCCGGGTCGGGGCGCGTGCTGTGCTCCTTGTAATGCGCGGGGAAATCGCGCCCCGGCACGCGGGCCAGGCGCACGATGGGCTGGTAGTCGCTGCGCAGGCTGGCGCCGTCGACGCGCTCGAGCAGGCTTTCCGGCAGCTGGAACTGCACGTCGTAGGTATCGGCCGATTGCAGGATCGCCACCGGCTGCTTGGGCTGAAGCATCTGGTGGTTCTGTACCGGCACCTGGGCGATGACCCCGGCAAAGGGCGCTTCCAGGCGCGCATAACCCAGCTCCTGGCGGGCCAGTTTCAGCGCGGCTTCGGCGGAATCCAGCTGGGCCTTGCGCTGGTCCAGTTCGGCACGGGCCACCAGTTGCCGCTCGTTGAGCGTGGCGACGCGCTGGTACTGGGCACGGGCCAGGTTATAGCTGGCCTCGCGGTCGCGCAGGCGCAGGCGCAGGTCGGCGTCGTCCAGCTCGGCAATCGATTGGCCGCGCTCGACGCGCTGGCCCTGTTTCACCGAGAGCGTCTTGAGATGGCCGGCGATACGGAAGGACAGGTCGACTTCATCCGAGGCCACCAGTTGGCCGGGGAACTGACGCACACCTTCGGCAGTGGCGGCGGGCACGCTGTAGAGCTTCACCGGGCGCACGGTCTCGACCGGTGCCGAGGGTGTCGGGCCACAGCCGGCCAGCAGGCCGGCGAGCAGAAGGCAGGCGGGCGTTTTCACGCGGGAATCCTCTGAAATTGAGCGGTGCAACAAGGCTGCGCGCCGCTCGAAGAAGTCCGCCTGACATGAGTCAAGACGCGCCAGACGGCTCAGGGAAAGTTCAGCAGCTGTACAGGGTTCGTTCAGAAATAGCCGTCAGACCTTCAACACGCCACGAAAACCCCGCGCGGCGTAATAGGACTGCACGCCATTGTGGTAGGTGAAGACCCGCTCGTAGCGGCGGTCGCCGAACAGCGCGCCGTCGAGCTTGCGCATCGAACCCGGGGTGCGCAGCCAGCTGGAGGTCTTCTGGTCGAAGCTGCCCAGCTCCTGCAATTGCCGGTACTGCGCCTCGTCCAGTAGCTCGATGCCGATCTGCGCGGCCAGTTCAGTGGCGCAGCCCGCAGGCTTGTCCTTCTTGCGCGCGTGCAGGGCCTCGCGGTCGTAGCAGAGGCTGCGGCGTCCAGCCGGGGTCTCGGCGGAGCAGTCGAAGAACAGGAGGGCGCCGCTGGCGCTCTCGCGGCCGACCACGTCGGGTTCGCCGCCGGTTTCTTCCATCTGCTCGAGGGCCTTGAGCTTGGCCGGGGCGGCCTCCAGGCGCGCCTGGACTTCCGCCCAGTCGATGCCCTGGTGGCGTTGCGGATGCTGGTCGAAGCGGGCCTGCAAGGTGGCCAGCAGGGTATCGCGCTGCTTTGCGTTCATTCGCCATCTCCCTGGAGTGATTTCTTCAGCGATGGCAAAGCAGTAAAGCAGGAAAACGCTGGCTCGCCCCGTCTAGCCGGCGTCGCCCCAGCGCTCGCGCACCGCGAGGATGTCCGGCAGGCAGTCGAGGAACAGCTCCACCAGCTCCGGGTCGAACTGGCTGCCTTTTTCCCGACGCAGCAGTTCCACGGCCTCGTCGATGCTCCACGCCGGCTTGTACGGGCGCACGCTGGTCAGCGCGTCGAACACGTCGGCGATGGCGACGATGCGCCCCTCGATGGGAATCTCTTCGCCGCGCAGACCCTTCGGATAGCCGGTGCCGTCCCAGCGCTCGTGGTGGGTCAGGGCGATGCTGCGGGCCAGGCGCAGCAGGTTGGAGTCGTGCTCGCCGATGATCCGTGCGCCGATCTCCGGATGCTGGCGCATCACCGCCCATTCGTGCTCGTCGAGCCGTCCGGGTTTCTGCAGGATGGCGTCTGGAATACCGATCTTGCCCACGTCGTGCATGGGCGCGGCATTGAGCAGGTCGTCGGCGGCCTTCTCGGAGTAACCGGCAGCGCGCGCCAGAAGGTGTGCGTAGTGACTCATGCGGATGACGTGCAGGCCGGTTTCGTTGTCCTTGTACTCGGACGCCTTGCCCAGGCGCTGGACGATCTGCAGGCGCGTCTCGCGCAGTTCCTCCACGCGCACCAGCGACAGGTGCGTGCGCACCCGTGCCTTGACGATGGGCGGGCTGACCGGCTTGGTGATGTAGTCCACCGCGCCGACTTCGAAGCCCTTGGCTTCGTCCGGCACATCGGCCAGGGCGGTGACGAAGATCACCGGGATGGCGCAGGTCGCTTGCTCGGCCTTGAGTCGCTGGCACACCTCGAAGCCGGTCATGCCGGGCATCATCACGTCGAGCAGGATCAGCTCCGGGCGCTCGCGATTGGCCAGTTCCAGGGCCTTCTCGCCATCCTTGGCGAACAACAGGCGGTAGTCGTCCTGCAGGATGTGGCGCAGCACCTGCAGGTTGGTGGCCTCGTCGTCCACCAACAGCAGGCAGGGCCGATGATCTTGGGCGGTCAGGGTCATGCTTGCTCCAGGCGGGTGCCGAGGGTCCTGACCCATTCCAGGGCCTGGTCGAAGTCGAAATCGTCGATGGCGTAGCGCAGGGCTTCGAAGGCCTCGCGATGCTCGCCCTGGGCGGTACCCAGGCGCAGGCGCTCCAGCGCCTGGTCGTCGAGACCGCCTCGGGAGAGCGCCAGTTGCAGGGCTTGCAGCGCATCGTGCAGGTCTTCCGAGGCCGCTTCGCCAACCGCTTCGGCGACGGCGTCGGGCACCAGCGGCACCGATTCACGGACAGTGGCGAACTCTGCACGGACCCGCTCCAGCGTGGAGGTCAGCTGTTCAGCAGGGCCATGCTCCGCCGCGCTTTCCAGTGCGCCGATGGCGCCGGCCAGGCGCGGCAGGGCGAGGTTGGCGGCGGCACCGCGCAGGCGATGGGCGAGGGCGGTGATGCTGGTGCGATCACCGTCGTTGACTGCGTTTTCCAAGGTGCCGAGGCTGGCCGCCTGCTCATCGAGGAAGCGCACGATAGCCCGCGCCATGGGCAGCGGGCCGCCCCACAGGCTCGTGCCGACAGCCCAGTCCAGGGTTGCCAGCGAGGTTGGCTCGGTAGTCTGCGAGCGATGTACAGCGGGGACGGCACCGAGCAGACGGGCCATCTCATCCAGCAGGCCGGCGAGGTCCAGCGGCTTGCTGGCGAAACCGTTCATGCCGGCGTCGAGGGCGTTCTGCCGGTCGCGGTCGAGCACGCTGGCAGTGAGGGCGATGATAGGTACGGCCTGCGCGCCGCGCTGTTGCTCGAGGGTGCGGATACGCCGGGTCGCTTCCAGACCGTCCATGCCGGGCATTTGCACATCCATCAGGATCAGGTCGAAGGCCTGCGCGCTGTAGGCATCAACGGCAGCCTGCCCGTCGCCGACGCTGTGCGGGCGATGGCCCAGGCGGCGCAGATTCAGCTCCAGCAGCTCGACGTTCTGCGGCACGTCGTCGGCTACCAGAATGCGTAGCGGCGGCAGGTTCGGCGCGTGGCTGCGGGCCGTCGGCTGCACGCTGCGTCCGGCCGGCAGCGGCAGGTCGACGGTGAACACGCTGCCCCGGCCCACTTCGCTTTCCACGGTGATGCGGCCGCCCATCAGCTCTACCAGCTGACGCGAAATAGTGGTGCCAAGGCCCGTGCCACCGAAGCGCCGGCTCATCGAGGCGTCGGCCTGGGCGAAGGGGTCGAAGATGCGCTCCAGGCGGTCGGCAGCGATGCCGATGCCGGTGTCGCGGATGGCCAGGCGCAGCGCGCCGGGTTCGCCGCTGATCACCAGCCGCACTTCGCCGCGCTCAGTGAACTTCACCGCGTTGCCCAGCAGGTTGGTCAGCACCTGCTGCAGGCGCAGCGGGTCGCCCTGGAAGTACTCGCCGGCGCGCTGGCCGTAATCGATCTGCAGGCTCAGGCCCTTGCGTTCGGCGGACAGCCGCAGCGCCGCGCAGACCTGCTCGCACAGCTCCGGCAGGGAGAAGTCGAGGGCTTCCAGCTCGATGGCGCCACGGTCCAGCTTGGCGGTGTCGAGGATGTCGTTGAGCAGGCCCAGCAGCGAGCGCGAGGCGTTCTGCACGGTGGTCAGGTAACGCCGCTGGTTCTCTTCCAGCGGCGAATCCAGCAGCAGCTCGGTGAAGCCCATGATGGCGTTCATCGGCGTGCGGATTTCATGGCTCATGTTGGCGAGGAAGCTGCTGCGCGCGGCGGCGGCCTGTTCGGCGCGGTCGCGAGCGCTGCGCAGTTCCTGCTCCATGACGCGGCGTGGAGTGAGGTCGGTGGCCAGTTTCACCACCTTCACCGGCTTGCCGTCGAAGTCGAGGATCGGGTTGTAGGTGGCGTGGATCCACACCTCGCGCCCATCCTTGGCCAGGCGGCGGTACTCGCCGGCGCTGTACTCGCCTTCGCGCAACCCCTGCCAGAACGCCTGGTACCGTGCGCTGGCCGCGATGTCGGGTGGACAGAACAGGCTGTGGTGCTGGCCCAGCACCTCGGCTTCGCTGTAGCCGAAAAGTTCGAGGATGTTTTCGTTGGCGGCCAGGACGCGGCCGTCCAGATCGAATTCGATCAACGCCATGGCGCGGCCGATGGCAGTGACCTTGCCTTCGTACTCGTTGCTCAGCAGCTTGGTTTCGGTCTGGTCGAGCAGTACGCCATCGATCCATTGCGGCCTGCCGGCCTCGTCGTAGCTGGCACTGCCGCCTTCCCAGATCCAGTGTTCGGCGCCGCTGCGGTCGAACAGCCGATATTCGACGACATAGCTGCGGCGCTCGGCGATGGCTCGGCGTACTTCCTCATTCACCGCTTGCTGGTCGTCGGGGTGGTAGAGCTGGCCGAAGGTGATGCGCCGGGCGCTGAAGTCCTGCGCGGACCAGCCGGTGACGGCCTCGACCGCGTCGCTGACGAACAGGGTGCTCCAGGGATCGTCCGGGAGGACGCGGAAGGCGATCCCCGGCATGTTGCGGATCAGCGAGCGGTACTGTTCCTCGCTGGTACGCAGGGCCTGCTCCATCTGGCGGCGTTCGCTGATATCGGCGACGAATACGACGAACCACGGCTTGCCGTCGTGATCGGTGACGCCGAGGCTGACCCGCGCGGGGAATTCGCGGCCGTCCCGGGTCAGGCCTTCCAGCTCCAGTTCGGAGTTGTGGAACTGGCGCTCGCCGCTTCGTTTGTAGTGCTCCAGGGCGATGCGGAACTGGTGCCCGTAGGCCTCGTTCATCAGCACTTGCATGGGCTGGCCGACCAGCTCGTGGGGGTGCCAGCCGAACAGACGCAGGACGGCGTGGTTGACCGAGCGGATCACGCCGCTGTGGTCGATGGTGAGGATGGCCTCGACGGCAGCGTCGAGCAGCGAATCCAGGTGCTTGCGCCGCCGCTGCAGTTCCTGGAACAGCTGGCGGTAGCGCAACAGGCCGTTTACCGCGGCGACGCAGATGCTCAGGCTGATGGTGGCCATGGACACCGCCATCGCCAGGTAGAAGCTGCCCTGCACGCCCTGCGGCACGCCGAACTCCTCGCGACCGACGAAGCGTGCGGCGGCCATCCCGGTGTAGTGCATGCCGGCAATCGCCAGGCCCATCACCACGCCGCTGACCAGGATCGCCAGGTTCGGCCGCATCCTTCCACGCAGGCCGAATCGCACCCAGATCGCGATCACTGCCAGCACCACGGCGACGAGAATCGACAGGCCGAACATCCAAGGGTCGTAGCGCAGCAGCGGAGCCATCTGCATCGCCGCCATGCCGCTGTAGTGCATGGCACCGATGCCCGCGCCGACCAGCACGCCGCCGCCGATCAGCTGCAGGCGGCTGACGTTGCGTCGAGCCAGCAGGGTCAGGGCGATCCACGAGGCGAACAGGCTCGGCAGGCCGGAGAGCAGGGTGATCAGCGGGTCATAGCGCACCGCTGCACAGAGCTGGAAGGACAGCATGCCGATGAAGTGCATCGCCCACACGCCGCCGCCCAGGGCCACCGCGCCGGTGCCGATGGCTAGCTGGCGGTAGAACGGGCTGCGCGCGAGCCGCGCCACACCCGACAGTTGCAGGGCCATGGCCGAGGTGAAGATGGCGATGAGGATGGAAAGCAGCACCAATGCCGTGTTGTGCTCGCCGAAAACCAGCAGCGAAGGGGTGTCGCCGCTGTAGAAATATCGCTGCAGATCGAGCATTGAACGAAGACCGTACTGCGTGCCGAAGGCCCGGTGGAAGACGAGACTGGGGAGTCAGTGCGAAGCAGAGCACAGGATGGCTGCAAATTGCCATCATTGTCGGTCGCTGCGCCCGCGAAGACCCCGCCACAGAGCAGGAATCGGACGAGTGGAAAGCCGGTGTTCGGAATCGAAGCTGAAACGATGCAGCAGGTGAGGCGACCGATAACGCGCTATCGGCGGATGAGGCGGGAAATTGAGCGTTTGCCGACGGCTGGCAGCGCCCATGAAAAAGCCCGGCTGGAGCCGGGCTTTTTTGCGGTGCCTGTCTGTGGATCAGGCGGGCATGTGCCATTCCTGCAGGCGGTAGCCTTCGCGGTTCAGCTCGTCACGGGCCTGGTTCAGCAGGCCTTCGAGCTGCTCCGGGTCGGAGTAGGCGGAGCTGGGAATGCGGGTGAGGCCCAGCAGACGGGCACCGGTACGATCGAGAACGGACAGGTCGAGGCTGCCGTCGCCCCCTTGGTCAACCCAGGTCACACAGTGGAAGGGTTGGAAGGCTCGTCCGGTGATCAGCAGAGCCTCGTTGAAACGAAGAGTCGCATGCATGGTTGTGATCTCTCTGCGCGGTAATCCATTGCGAAGGTGGCGAAAGCGGTTCATCCACTTTCGTGTTCGTTCACGCAATTGATGGATTCAGAGTCGAAGAAAGTCACAACCCATGTCGCGGTTGTACACAAAATAGTCGCAAATAAAACTGTTTGAGTCGCTGCAGGCCCCGTCAACCGTGGCCTGCAGCGATTTCATGGGTGCGCCATCGCGTCGCACGCACCCAGTGTGACCGGCGACGAACGGTCAGGCCTGCATCGCCCAACCGTCCACGTTCATCGCCGCCTGGCGCAATGCTTCGGAGCGCGTCGGGTGCGGGTGGCAGGTGCGCGCGATGTCTTCGGCGGCGCCGCGGAACTCCATGGCCACGCAGTATTCCGCAATCATGTCGCCGACATTCGGGCCGATCATGTGCACGCCGAGGATCTCGTCGCTGCGCTCGTCCGCCAGCACCTTCACGAAGCCCTCGGTCTCGTGGTTGATCTTCGCCCGGCTGTTGGCGGTGAAGGGGAACTTGCCCACCTTGTAGGCGCGGCCCTCGGCCTTGAGCTGTTCCTCGGTCCTGCCCACGGTGGCCACTTCCGGGTGGGTGTAGATCACGCTGGGGATCACCTCGTAGTTCACTTCCCCGGCCTTGCCGGCGATCAGCTCGACACAGGCGATGGCTTCGTCCTCGGCCTTGTGCGCGAGCATCGGGCCGGACGTCACGTCACCGATCACCCAGATACCCGGCACGCTGCTGCGGTGCTCGTGGTTTTCCAGCATGCCGCGCTTGTCGGTGGACAGGCCCACGCTTTCCAGCCCCAGCCCCTGCGTATAAGGGCGGCGGCCGATGGCGAGCAATACGTAGTCCGCCTGGATCGACTCCGCCGAGCCGCCAGCGGCGGGTTCCACGCTCAGCGTCACCTGCTTGCCGCTGACCTTGGCCTGGGTGACCTTCGAGCCCAGCTTGAAGCTCATGCCCTGCTTGGTCAGCGCGCGCTGGAAGGTCTTGGCGGTTTCCAGGTCCATGCCGGGGCAGATGCGGTCCAGGTACTCGATCACCGTGACTTGCGCGCCCAGCCGGCGCCATACCGACCCCAGTTCCAGGCCGATGACGCCAGCGCCGATCACCACCAGGTGCTTGGGCACTTCCGGGATGGACAGCGCCCCGGTGGAGTCGAGGATGCGCTGGTTATCGACTTCCACGCCTGGCAGAGGGGAGGGCTCCGAGCCGGTGGCGATGATGATGTCCTTGGCGGTGAGTGACGTCTTGCTGCCGTCGGCGGCGGTCACTTCGACCTTGCCCGGCCCGTCGATGCGCCCCCAGCCTTTCACCCAGTCCACCTTGTTCTTGCGGAAGAGGAATTCCACACCCTTGGTCAGCGCGGTAACGCTTTCGGCCTTCTGCTTCATCATCTGCACCAGGTCCAGCTTGGGTTTGACCTGGATACCGAGGTTGGCGAACTCGCCGCCGGCTGCTGCTTCGTACAGCTCGGACGCGTGCAGCAAGGCCTTGGACGGCATGCAGCCGACGTTCAGGCAGGTGCCGCCGAGGGTCTCGCGGCCCTCCACGCAGGCGACCTTCAGGCCCAGCTGGCCGGCGCGAATGGCAGCGTTGTAGCCGCCGGGGCCGCCGCCAATGACGATCACATCGTATGCGCTCATGCAGTGTTCTCCGCAGTAGGAAAAAGGGGTGAATCGAGGTTAGTCCGTGCCCGCCGGATCACCAGCACAGGGCCTGGGAATAGCGTTACTCAATTTATATTACGAACATAATATATGAGGCCGCGCAAGTCACGCGGACATGACAGGCGCGGCGAGGAGGGCGAAAATGCAGGGCTTTGGCGCCTCAGGTTCGTGCGCCTACGGAGAATTCATGAAGATCGACTGCGATTTCGACAGCGGCAACATCCAGGTCATCGACGACAGCGACCCGCGCCACGTGCGCCTGGCACTGCGTCCGGACACGAAAAGCCCGCACTTCCAGTGGTTCCACTTCAAGGCCGAGGGCCTGCAGCCCGGCCAGCAGTACCAGTTCAGCCTGACCAACACGCCGGGTTCCAGCTATACCGGCGGCTGGCCGGGCTACAACGCCGTGGCGTCCTATGACCAACGTGACTGGTTCCGTGTGCCCAGCACCTACGACGCCAACGGCCTGCACTTCACGCTCGATGCCGGGCAGCCCCAGGCCTGGTTCGCTTACTTCGAGCCCTACAGCCGCGCGCGCCACGCTGAACTGGTGAAGCGCGCCCAGGCCAACGGTGCCGAGTTGCTCTCCACCGGTCACAGCCTCGAGGGCCGTGAGCTGCCATTGCTGCGCATCGGCAAGGGCGCGACCGGCGCCCGCAAGATCTGGCTGATCGCCCAGCAGCATCCTGGCGAGCACATGGCCGAGTGGTTCATGGAGGGCCTGATCGAGCGCCTGCAATCCGGCGCGGCTGACATCCAGAGCCTGCTGGAGCGCGCCGACTTTTACCTGGTGCCGAACATGAACCCGGACGGTGCCTTCCACGGCCACTTGCGCACCAACGCCGCCGGCAAGGATCTCAACCGCGCCTGGGCCGCGCCCAGTGCCGAGGAAAGCCCCGAAGTGCTGTTCGTCCAGCAGCAGATGGCGAAGTACGGCGTCGACCTGTTCCTGGACGTGCACGGCGACGAGGAAATCCCCTTCGTATTTGCCGCCGGCTGTGAAGGCAATCCGGAGTTCACGCCGCGCCTGGATCGCCTGGAAAGCCTGTTCCGAGAGCGCCTGGAAGCCAACGGCGAATTCCAGAGCGTGCACGGCTACCCCAAGGACGCACCCGGCCAGGCCAACCTGACCCTGGCGTGCAACCACGTCGGCCGCACCTACGACTGCCTGTCGCTGACCCTGGAAATGCCGTTCAAGGACCACAACCTCTCGCCCAATGCGCGTACCGGGTGGAGCGGGGCGCGCTCCAAGGCTTTGGCCGGCGCGGTACTGACCACCATCGGCAGCCTGGTCGACGAGTTACGCTGATTCGTGAGCGGGCGGACATTGCGGTTTGCGATTGCCCGCCCGGAGCTCTTCGTAGGACCGGCCTGGTCCTTGCTCGCGAACCCGCCCAGCCGCAGAGCAGCCGGGTGTTCGCGAGCAAGCTCGCTCCTACAGAAAGGGGTCTTTCCTGGCGACGTCCTACATCCTTGGCGGCTGACCGTTCGGTTGATCCGTCGCAGGCAGCCGTTGAATCTTCCTGCTCGCGTGCTAATCCAAAGAATGAGGCATACGAAGTCAGGAGGTAGGTATGACTCGTCATCGGAAGCTGTTGACCCCGCAGGCCATCGAAGACCTGCAGGAACGCATGGACGCTCTGGAAGAACTGGACTTCAGAGAGCGCCGTGAAGTGCGCAAGAACCGCTCGGGCGAACACAGGCCACGCGCCCATCTCGGCATGGCCTGAGCAAGTGGGCCCCACGGCCCGGCCGCACTGGCGTCAGCGCCAGCCAAGGAGACACGACAAGGCCGATTCGGCATCGCGCCGGACCGGCCTTGCGTGACGCTATTCACTCCTTCTTTCATTTCGTCGGACGGTCTTCGGCATTCCGCGCTGTAGCCTCACTCCTGTCATCCATTTCCGCGCTGTAAGCGGCACCCTAGAGCGATTCGTATCTGTAACGTCCGGCTTGTCCGGTAGCGGATGTCTTACAAAAAACTGACTGAAAACTTGAACTGCTTCACATAAAATCGGGTCTTCCGTTAGCGCATTTCGCTCTACCCGCAGCCGTCAGAAGTAGCCCCATGGAAAACCACAGTACCCCCCTGGGTCCGGTTCCCGCACACCTGGTCCGTGAAGCCGTGGCCAAGAAAACGGGACTCGGCTGGGTGGTCGAGTTCAACGTCGCCACCTGGCTCAACCTGGCCGTGCGTGACGACACCGTCATTGCCCTCAAGGTCAGCTACCTGGACGGCGAAAAGCCCCGTGAAGTCCTGGTCGACAAGGGCAATCTCTTCGGCGCCCAGCGCATCCTGCTGTGCGGCATCGCCCGCCTGGGGGTGAACCAGAAGCTGGAATCCATGAGCCTGTCGCTGGAAACCCGTGCGCCGATCCAGTCGCTGCTGGTCGAGGAACTCTTCGTCCAGGCCGTCGAGCGCCAGAGCGAAAAGAAGAACGGCACCCGCAAGGCCCGTTGACGCTCCAGCGCCAGTGGGTCGCCTGAGCAACGCCATCGGCGGGCATTCCCGTCATGCATGAAGCTACGCCGGGCTTGCGATCCGCCGGCAGGAGCGGGGAACATCGCCGGGCCCCACTCGAAGCTTCAGGAAGCTCCATGCCCCTCGATATCGAACAGCTCAAGCTCTACACCGCCCACCGTGGCATCGCCATTCCCATGCTCGATTTCCTGCAGTTCCGCCACGCTCCGGCGGAAGACGGCAACGGGCCGGGTCGTCTGGTCGTGCGCGTCGAACCGCAGCATGTGAACGGCTGGGCCAACGCCCATGGTGGTCTGATCATGACCCTGCTCGACGTCGCCATGGCGCTGAGTGCCAGCGATGCCGACGAGGCCGGACGTGGCGTAGTGACAGTGGAGATGAAGACCAATTTCCTTCGCCCCGGCGGGGCAGTGGGCGAAGTGCTCGAAGCCCTCGGCAGCGTGCGCCACCACACCCGCTCCATCGCCTTCTGCGAGGCCGAGCTGTGCAACAGTGCCGGGGTAGTCGTTGCTTCCGCGTCCGGCACCTTCAAATACGTCAACAAGCCGCGCCCGCTGGCCGACGCCTGAGCATTTCCCCTCTCGTTGGCGGCCGCAGACGGAACTTCGCGGCCGTTTCTCTTCATTGATATCGCCCCGATATCAGCTCCGTTCAGCGGCTCGCCCGCGTCATCAAGACCTTCCTGACTCATTGAGTGTCCTACCGAGGAACGCTCTAGCACGGGCTTTGTAAGAAACATCTTTCACTGGCTGTAATGAATTCGTCATAAAGCGTGGCTACATTTTTCTGTCATGAAAGTGTCACTCGATGTGACTGAGCCAGTGACGGCACAAGGCAACCACCATGCTGCTCGATGACAAGAACTTCCCACGACGCGTCCAGCGCGACCTGCTGGATGACCGCGACGAAGAGCTCGAACTCGAACTGTTCGACGAACTCTACGACTTCGAAGGGCTGCGCGAAGGCAGCCTGCAGACCCATGAAGAACGCCTGGCGCGCCAGCGTTACTTCCACACGCTGTTCAGCCTGCAGGCCGAGCTGGTCAAGCTGCAGAACTGGGTGGTGAAGACCGGCCACAAAGTGGTCATCCTCTTCGAAGGCCGTGATGCGGCGGGCAAGGGCGGCGTGATCAAGCGCATCACCCAGCGCCTGAACCCGCGCGTCTGCCGCGTCGCCGCGCTGCCCGCGCCAAACGACCGCGAACAGACCCAGTGGTACTTCCAGCGCTACGTCTCGCACCTGCCGGCGGCAGGGGAGATCGTCCTGTTCGACCGCAGCTGGTACAACCGCGCCGGGGTCGAGCGGGTGATGGGCTTCTGCAACGACGAGCAGTACGAGGAATTCTTCCGCAGCGTGCCGGAGTTCGAGCGCATGCTCGTGCGCTCCGGCATCCAGGTCATCAAGTACTGGTTTTCCATCTCCGACGAGGAGCAGCACTACCGCTTCCTCAGCCGCATCCACGACCCGCTCAAGCAGTGGAAGCTCAGCCCCATGGACCTGGAATCGCGCCGCCGCTGGGAGTCCTACACCAAGGCCAAGGAAGTGATGCTGGAACGCACCCACATCCCCGAAGCGCCCTGGTGGATCGTCCAGGCCGACGACAAGAAGCGTGCGCGGCTGAACTGCATCAGCCACTTGCTCGGCCAGATTCCCTACCAGGAAGTGCAACAGCCCGCCGTCAATTTGCCCGAGCGGCAGCGCCATGAAGGTTACCGCCGGCATCCCACGCCGCAGGAATTGCAGGTGCCGGAGGTCTACTGAACCCCCGAGAGCTGCAGTGCGCAGCAGAGGGTGGAGCAGAGCCCGATCCGTGGGATACCTGATCCAATGCCGATCAGGTAGAGGCGTCTTCCAGTGCGCTTTCCTCCAACTCCCAGCGCGTACCGGCAAGGTGCCAGGAAAGCGCAGGCTGGCGTCGCAGGCATTTCCACACGCCGTTACGCAGCTGGAACAGGGACATGTCGTGGAATGTGCGACGGCGCGTGCCGCTGTATTCAATCAGCGACACCAGCAGCGGCGTATCGGCGCTCCATTGTGACGCTACAAAATCCAGCGACTTCTGTAGCGTGCCGCGCGGCGTGTAACTGAACAGAAAGCAGAACTGGGGTGCCTCTTTTTTAGCTGCGTCGGACAGCTTCTTCGGCTCGTTGATGGCCGACTTCGCCGGGCTTTTCCACTCCCATTCGGCGAACGCCACAGCGTTGCGCTGGGCATCGCGGATGACTGAGTCGGTGCGGTTGGATGACTCGAAGTGCGCGAAATAACCCATCAGGTCGGCCACCCGCCGCACGGTGATGCCGGTATGGATGTTCCAGTCCGAACGCGACCCCATGTCGCGATTGAAGCCATCCACAGGAAAGTCGCGATGCCAGTTGTAGGCAAATAGTGTGGCGAAGTCGTGCAGCAGGGTAGTGCGGCTCATGGTCCCTCCGGGTTGGTCGAGGAAGTGCCCCGTGGCGAGGCCGCTCGATGATAGCCGGCGGCCAGTATCTGGCCCAGAGCTCTTATAGGTCTGGCAATCGGTTCAACATCCAGCCATCCGGTGCTGTCCGCTAGCGACTATGTCGAGGTGCCACTATCCTTCCGCCCGCGGGGAGACCATCAGGCTTCGGACCTTATCAACGGGTGATCGAATGAATCGAATCGGACTGGCGAGCCTGCTCGCCCTGGCAATCAGCGCGCCTGTTCTAGCCGGCGGCTTCGCCAAGACCGACAAGGGCTGTCAGGTGCAGGACTGGAACGCCCAGCGCTCCAACCCGACCTACATCTGGTCCGGCCAGTGCGTGGGCGGCCTCGCCGATGGCAAGGGCATCCTCCTGTCGCTGGTGGATGGCCAAGTGTTCTCCACCACCGAAGGCACCATGCACAAGGGCAGCTTCAATGGACCGGCGGTGATCCAGTGGGCCAAGGGCGACCGCTACGAAGGCGAACTGCAGAACGGCACGCTCAGCGGCCACGGCACCTATCGCTACCCCAATGGCACCACCGCCAGCGGCGTGTTCAGCAACAGCGCCCTGGTACAGCCCGACGCCCCGGTCGCCGCATCCGGCAACGGCGGCAGTGGCCAGAGCGACAGCGCGTCGGCCGTCTCTTCCAACATCGCCTCGGTCGATCTCTCCGGCGGCTGCGACGCTGCCCAGCAGAAGGGCCAGGTCTACATGGAGCGCGTCAGCGAGGAGGCCAGAATCCGCGACTTCGGCATCTGCGAATCCGCCCGGCAGATGCACAAGATCGGCGAGCTGACCGTGCGTGTCGCCGAACAATGCCAGAACACCCCCAACTGGGAGCAACTGCGCGCCGAAGGCCAACGCCTCATGCGCGAAAGCCAGGAGACCATGGACGGATCCTGCGGCTGAGACTTCCCGAGTTTCCTCGCAACTCGCCCGCCCGAATGAAAAAGCCGCCCCAAGGGCGGCTTTTTCGTCACTGCGCCAACCGGCCGCAATCAATGCCAGAACAGCGCGATCAGGATGATGATCGGAATCGGAACGCCGAGGAAATACAGAAGGATCGAGCGCATGGTGGGCCTCCGGTCAGTGGGCGGGACGGGATTGCGTGGCGTGCAGGGTGCGGGTGTTCGTCAGCAGCACCACCGCGTCGCGGCGACGCCCGCCGTGGATGGCCAGGAAGCTGGCGAAGAACGCGCCGCAGAGCAGGGCGACGAACATCCACAGCGCCGAAGCGGCAGCCACCTTGCGCGCCGTATCGGCTGCTTGCTGGGCTTTCAGCTTGGCCTGCTGCGCGGCGGCGAAGACCTGGTCGATCCGTTGCTCGGCTTCGGCCTGGCCGATCTCGGTACGCTGAGCGACGACGCGGGCCAGGTAGGTGCGGTCATCCGCCGTCAGTTGGCCGTCGGCCAGCCCGCGCACGAAGATGCGCGTGGCGATGGGGTGGGCCGCATCGTTGTCCACCGCCACCGGACGGTTGTCGCGGAACAGCATGTCGATGAAGTACCCCGAGCCGGCCTCCGAGCGATGCGTGCCGCCTGCACTGGCAACGGCCGCCGAGCTGGCCGCTGCGGCTCCCACCTGCAGGCCGCCGCCGACGATACCGCTCAGTGAGCCCACCACCAGCGTCGCCGTCACCAGCGTGGCGATGGCCCACGCCAGGAAGCCGTGGGCGGTGTCGCGGAAATACACCTCGTCGTCGTGCAGGCGTGCCCAGCGCACCCGCAGGCGGCCGGCAATGTAGCCGCCCAGGCCCGAGGCGAGGATCTGCGTCAGCATCAGCCAGATGACCGTGGACACGCTCATCTGCTTGAAGGTCGCTCCATCGCCCGGCCAGGGCGACACCGCGGAAAAGCCCAGGCCGAAGCCCAGGAGAATCAGGATCAGGGACAGCGCCGCCGCTCCAGCGGCCCCGGCGAACACCGCCGCCCAGGACACGCCGGAATGGTCCGACGTGTCCACGGCAGCGGTGGCGTAGGCATCAGTCGTTGTCATCATGGTTGGCTGCTCCGTGGCAAAGAGGTGGAAACCTCATCACCCCTGCTGCAGCCGCTGTGCCAGCTGTAACAAAATATTTAGGCTCAGCGAATCAATGACTTGGAAAACCGTGCCGGCCAACGGCCATGCAGATTGCAGGATCGGGCCAGCGCGGGGGCGCAGATTGCAACCTTGTTCCTGATCCGATATCAGCGTGACCTATAGTGGCCAACACCCTTTCACGAACCCGCCAGGGCAGCGCGACCATGACCCTCGAACCCTCCACCCTGTTATGGGGCGCCCCCTTGCTGATGCTGCTGGGCGGCTACGGGCTGATCCGCTGCATCGGCCGGCTGTGCCGCATCATCTTCCCCGACGTGCGCCAGCGCTGGTCCGACGCTGCGCGCCCGCAAGTGATCGCCTTGCCGAGTGCCGGGCGCTACGTCATCAACATCGTTTTTCCGGCCTTTACCGTGGTCACCGGCACCGCGCATTTCGCCGCCGACTTCGCCATTACCCGCGTGCCCGGCCAGCCTGTGCCGTACCAGCGCTACAGCCGCTTGAAGCTGTTCAGCGTCAGGCGCAGCGACATGGGCGGCAACTCCAGCAACCCCCTGGGCGAGTTCAGTTGCAGCGAGCCCGGCGACTACCAGATCACCTGCCTGACCCCGGAACACATCTGCCCCGGTTTCCAGCTGGAAGTCTCGCCCTACGTCTCGCCGGCCGCCTTCGTCCCGCTGATCCTCGGCACCATCCTTTCAGCCGCTATGACCATCGGTGGGCTGGTCTTCACCCTCCTCAAACTGACCGGCCGGCTCTGACTTCGTCTCACTCCGGGGCAATGCCTGGGCCGCTCCGTAGGATGGGTGGAGCGAAGCGATACCCATCAACCACCCGCACCCACGGCCGATGGACATCGCAAGCTCGGCTGCTCCCTGTAGGAACGGGCCATGCCCGCGATCGCGCGCATGGCGCGCTCCTACAGGCGACGTCCGTTGCAACCTGCCATGCCGGAACGGCGGATAACGCGTACCGCGTTATGCGCCCTACGTCTCTGCACCATCCTTTGGCAGCGATGACCATCGGTGGGCTGATCTTCACCCTCCTCAAACTGACCGGCCGGCTCTGACTTCGCCTCACTCCGGGGCAATGCCTGGGCCGCTCCGTAGGATGGCGTGGAGCGAAGCGATACCCATCAACCACCCGCACCCACGGCCGATGGGTATCGCAAGCTTGGCTGCTCTCTGTAGGAGCGGGCCATGCCCGCGATCGCGCGCATGGCCCGCTCCTACAGGGGTCGCTCGCTGCGGCGGATAACGCGTACCGCGTTATGCGCCCTGCGCTCTACACCATTACGGCAGATCCCACTCCATCCGCAGGCCGATTTCCCGGCGGAAATCGTCAAGCGCAGCAAGGTACTGGTCACGGTCGAAAATGGCCGAAGGGATGTTGTAATACTCGGTGATAGGGGCGGGATGGGTAATGCACTCGTGCAACAGACCGAAGCGCTCCCAGCGAACACTCCTCTCGTCCGCCACCTGCTCGACCGCGATCACCGCGCAGCCCAGGTCCAGGTCATCAGAGCACACCAGTAATGGCACCACCGTCTTCCAGCCGGGTGCCACGGAATACGACCGATCCCAGAGCAGCGCTGAGTCGCTATCGCTGTAGAGGCCTGCATGAGCGCTGACCAGATCGAGTTCTGCGCCTGGATCGTGTTGTGGCAACCAGACTTCCAGCGGCAACCCGTCAATGCTCAGGGCTGGGTAAAAGTCCATGCTGTAGCGCGATTTGTACAGTTTGCAGGAGAGTCGATTCATTGGGCGCTCTTGGCCAGGAGTTCAACGTTTCCGGCTCGAAGCGGCCGGCGCCGCAGCGCTTGAGTCCTTGTGCGAGAAGGCTTCATCCAACCCTGCATCTTCGTTCGCGAAAGTTGTGGGGCTTGCTTTAGTCTCACGTTCAATTCGCGCGTTCAGCTCTGAGTTGATCGATGTTGCGCGACTTGCCGCCGTTGCTCTTGTAGTCACCCCAGTACTCTTTCATGTCCTCCTGGCACTGCACGATCTGTTCGCCTGCCTGACGCAGATTCGGCTTGTTCACGAAGCCGGAAGTCGCGCCCACCTTCTTCTCGTACGCGATGGTTTCGCGCGCTTCCTTGATGCGTAGATCGCAATCGAGGATCAAGTCGGCGGAGATATTGCGCTGCGCCTCAGGAGACGCGGCGTACTGGCGCGCTTCGGCGTCCTTTGCGGCGAAGTCGCGGGCAGTCAGTTGTTCCGACGTGGGATTGTCGTTGGTGTCCTTCAGGTATTGCACGGAAACTGGGTCGTCGATCGGTTTGCTGTACACCTGGGCGCGGATGACCTTCCAGAAAGTGCTACTGAAGCGCGTTTCCTTTTGTTTTGGCGCCTGGCTGGTCATCTGGTAGCTGGTGGCGGCGAGATAGGGGATTCCGTTAGCAGTAGTGCGTGTCGTGAGTTGAAGCACGGCGCTGACGGTCACTCCAGCGGCCCACTCGTCCTGCGAGAGATTCTCGGTGACCTTGATCCACTGTGCCTCGCCACCGATTGGGTTGCCGTCGAGGCTGCACCCGACTCCAAGGCGGGGTAGGTCGTTATCGCATTTGTGCCGCACTTCATCCAACGGAGTCATCACCAAGTACTCCTGGGCTGCGTGCGCGCTAGCAATCGGGAGTAGCAGCGCAGAGGTCAAGGATAGGAGAGAGGTGCGTAGGAGGCTGTTCATGAACGGTCCTTGGTCATTCAATAGATGCACTGTCGGGTGGTGAGTTTGTGAGGGCTTCAGCCGAAATGCCTTTCGCGATGACAGTTGGGGCAAAGCGCAATGGCATTCTCAACCGTGTCCTCCCCGTTCTGGGCGAGCGGTATTCGGTGGTGTACTTCCAGATAGGGCGAGCTGTCGGATTTACGCTTGAAGGGGGCAGGCTCCTTGCAGCCTTCGCAATTCCCTTCTGCACGTAGCAATACCTCGGCAACCACATCAGGGTTGCGGTTAAACACCACCGTGCGGACAGTTTTCTTGCTCGGTTTCTTTGGGGCTTTTTCCAGACGGGCCCGTCGCTGCTCCGCTGAGTCTTGAAGCGCTTTCTGCACGGATTGCAGGAAGTCCTCCTGGACTAGCGCGGCTTCGTTCAGCGAGCTGTGCCGATACTCCGCGTACATCACCAGGGCGCGGCGATACATATCCTTCCCGCGTGTGTTGAGTGGGAGGATTTCCTCAGTTGGGTCGAACGTCTGGCAAGTGTCGGCGAATGCTGCGCTGGTCTTGATATCACCCAGCAAGAAGTCGCCATTATCGAAATGCTTAACCATGCCTCGCAGTCGCCCGTCGATAGCGCCGGTGTAATGCTTGATGGTCTTGGGGCTCTTGCCTTGGGCAACCAGCCAATCGTGAAACGTCATCTATCGCCAACTTTATTGCCGCTGAAATTCAAGTACTGCGTCTCTGTGAGTCGAGCGGGCCTATTCCCCGCCCACTCCATTGCGCTGATGCCGATAAACACTCACCGCCTCATAAACCGCCTTCCTTAGCCGGTTGATCCCGCCAATCGGCTGGTGCTCCGGCAGGGCGTGCCAGGGGTTGTAGGAGATGTTGTCGCAGGCGAGGTTCTGCTCGCGGCTGTCGAAGTCCTGGGGCGGGATGTTGACAGTGGCGACGGTCTGGAAGGGGGCGTCGGATTCGCTCCATTCGACGCTGGTGTCTTCGATGGGCATGTACTTGCTCGGGTCCTGTTTCTGCACTTGCAGGGCGAAGCAGGCGGGGACGCGGTCGACCGAGAGCTGCTGGTACATGGCGGTACGCAGGAAGTTGGGCAGCTTTTCGTTGAGCTTGGGTAGCTGGTAGGCCGGGCAGCCTTCGGTCTGCGGGATGACGCGGAACTTGATGTTGTTGGCCTCGCCCAGTTTGTACGGCGCGATGCCGTTGTAGCCGGTTTCGAAGGGGCTGTCCGGCGCGGGGGCGAGGGTCTGCAGGGCGATGACCAGGTGGCGGATTTCCCAGGTGCTGGGCTTCCAGCTGGGGAAGAACGCGGCGACTTTCTGACCGCTGGCTTGCGCGGCGAAGTTCTGCCGGTATTCGGCGACGTCGCGGACGAAGAACACCGGGTGGTTGAACATGACGAAGTCCTGCTCGGTGTCGTGGCCCTTGCCGGGCATCAGCTTGGCGCCGGGCACGTCGAGCAGTTTGATCGCCATACCGCGGGCGTCGCGGGCGCTGTCGAACTGCGGGTAGGCGTTGCCGTTGGAGAAGCGGACCATGGCTTCCCACTTGTGGCCCGGTTCGGCGAAAACGCCCTGGCGCAGGCCGGGGGCGATGTCGCTGGCGACTGTGACTTCGGCCTTCACGCAGCCGTGGGCCTTGGCGTGGGCATCACGCAGCACGCGGGTGTTGTCGCGGTGCTGTTCGACGATGCGCACGGCGTCTTCGATGATGGCCTGGGTGAGCTGGGCTTCGCCCGGCGGGATTTCTTCCTGGGCGGAGACGGGGCCGGAGAATTTCCAGGCGTAGTAGAGGCTGCCGAGGCCCCAGCCGAGCAGGCCGATGGCGGCGACGGCGAGCAGCAGACGGCCGAGCCATTTGCCGAGGAAGAGCCAGATTCGGGTGAGCAGGGAGCGCATGGCACGGGGTCCTTTGGTGTTTTCTTTTTGTGGAGGGGATTCCGTTCCCTGGCCCGTGCGGGCTGGCTGTGGGGCGTTTCCCTCTCCCTAGTCCTCTTCCTGAGGGGAGAGGGGATGGGGTCGGTGATTCGGTGGAGCTCCGGAGCTTTACCTGTAGGAGCGAGCTTGCTCGCGAACGGATTTTCCGTTGAGGCCTGAGCTGGGCAGGTTCGCGAGCAAGCTCGCTCCTACGAAAAGCTGTTCAGCGCTGGCCGGTCATTCGCACTTTGGTCCGGGCGTCCACGCTGGGCTGGGGACGTTCGGGTCGAGTTTGCTTTCGTACTCGGCGTTGCCCAGCACCTTCAGGTACTCCACCAGCGCCCAGCGTTCTTCCGGCGAGAGGGCGCGGCCGATGACGCCGTCCTTGCGGCAGCCGTCGCGGAATTCGTGGCCGCGGTTGCTGTTGCCGGTGACGCTGGTCTTGTAGAGGAAGCCGCCGGGGAAGCGCTCGGTGCGGTAGCCGGCGAACTTGGGGTCGTACTCGAAGCTGCCGACCCAGAATTGCGCGTCACGCTCGGCCACCGGCGAGAGCATCTGGAACAGGTTGGGCACCGAGCCGTTGTGCAGGAAGGGCGGGGTGGCCCAGATGCCGTCCAGCGGGCGGGCCTTGTAGGCGCGCAGCTCCTGAACGCCGATGGGCAGGCCGTAGCCGTTCATTTCCTGCTGCTGCGCCTGGCTGATGTGCGCATCGCGGTAGGCGCGTTGCTCGACGAAGGCGGTGACGTAGGCCAGGCCCTTGGCGGCGGAGATCTTCGAGAGGTCCAGCGGAACGTCGTTCTTGGGGTAGAGGTGGACGTTCATGCCCTTGAGGTCTTCGACCTTGAGCTTGAGCGGGCGCACGTCGAAGGTGTGGTCGGCGATGTTGTCGGCGGTGGTCGGGTCGGTGCCGATCTCGCTGGTGGGCACCATCTTCATGCGCCACTCGGGCACGCGGGCCGGGGCGATGTAGTCCGCCGCGCCGGGTTCCTTCACGTGCGGGCCGTGGCAGTAGACGCAGTTGGCCTGGAACAGCGCGCGGCCCTGGGAGGCTTTCTTCAGGTCGATGTCGCCGAAGACCTCTTTCGGCCAGGTCGGCGGTTTCAGCTGCTTGAGGGTTTCCTCGAGGGTGTAGAGGTCGCGCAGGCGCACGCTGGAGGCGTAGCGCTCATCGCCCATCACCGGTTTGCCGTCGCTTTCGAACATGCGCAGGGTGGCGCCGACGCCGAGGGCTTCGCCAATGTTGCGCGCCATGGGCTGCATGGCCGAGCCGTTCCACTGCACCCAGTCGAATTTCCAGATGTCCCAGACCTGCGGGTAGTTCACCGGGGCGTTGGCGACGCGGTAGTTGGAGGCGTCGATGCCGTCGCCGAACACGCTGTTGGCGATGCGGCCGAAGGCGTCGGCGCGGCCGGGGCCTTCCAGGGTCGGGTAGAGGCCGCGGTGGGTGTCGTTCCAGGCTGTGGAGACGAGGGTGCCGAGGACGTTTCGTACGTCGCGCTTGAGCGCGGCCTTGCCCTTGGGATAGCGGTCGCCGAGCACGCCCTTGGCGAAGCGGTCGAACTTCCACGGCACGTAGTAGGTGGACGCGAGGCTGGCGCCCAGCGCCTGGCCGAACGCGCCGCCGCGCAGGGTGGGCACGGTGGAGGCGATGGAGTGCATGGCGGCGCCGCCGTCGATGCGCACGGCAGTGCCTTTGTAGCGCAGCTCGCCGGTGTGGCAGGCGGAGCAGGTGATGTCCAGGTACCAGGCGCCGGTCTCGCCGTCCTGGTGGCGGGCGAAGCCCACGGGCAGGTTGCCGGGGTTCTTTGTGGTAGTGAGCGCGGTGGTGGCAACGCTGTCGTCGGCGTCGCGACCGATCTGCTCGGGCTCGATGAGGAAGCCGAAGCGCGCGAGGTTTTCCGGGCTGGCGAACTTATCCTTGTTGAAGGGCTGCTCGAGGTGGGTGAACCAGTCGTAGCGCAGGCCTTTCACCTGGGTGCCCTGGGGCGTGTAGTAGTAGGTTTCGCGGTCCTCTTTGGACCACTGCTCCTCGAGGTGGATCATCTTCTGCGGCGGGGTGTATTCCGGAAGATTGGGATGCGCGGTGTACCAGGCGATGACCCCGCCGACGAGCAAGAGCAGCAGCAGGACTGCAAGTAGGACGCGTCCGAGAATGCGCATCGAAACTTCCTTGTTATATGTACGAAAAAGAATCGGACGTTTATGCCAAGTACGAGGCGGCTTGGCAAGGTGATGGCGTACGGAATTCAGGGTTTTTATGGCGGGCTACGGGGCTGGCGGGGGAATTCCGGATTTCCGGATTCACGGAATGTGGGCGTGCAACGGCAGCATGGGTATCGCTTCGCTCCACGCCATCCTACGAACGTGCCACCTGCCAACCTCGAAGCTCTCCGTAGGATGGGTGGAGCGCAGCGATACCCATCGTCTTTCAGCGAACGCCTAGTGCGTGGGACGCAGTTCCAGCAGCAGGCTCAGGCAGATTGCCGCGCCGATCAGTACGCCGACCACGCTGGCGATGATCAGTGGCCAGCGCAGGCCGGGGCTGTCGTCTTCGTCATCGGGAAGGCGTGCATGGATGGCGGCCCAGAGTTCGTCCGGCGGGGGCAGCTCCGGCCAGGGTTCGTCGCTGGTTGGCGGGGAAGGGTGGTCGGCGAGCTGGTAGAGCAGGGCGACCATCCAGTCCAGCGCGGCGATGCGCGTGGGGTGGTAGCGGTCGGTGTCGGTCCAGACGTGGAGGAAGGTGTCGACCAGCAGGGTGTCGGCGGCTGTCTGATCGCTCGTCAGTTTCAGCGCCAGTGGATAGAGCCGAGGGGCGGTGCAGCGGTACAGCGTGGCGAAGGCGCGCGCATCCCCGTCGCCGCTTTCGGCGAGCAAATAGCTGAGGAAGTTGGCTTCGTCCGGGTCGATGGCGGCCTCCGGCGGTGTCGCGGCGAGCGGCGTGGCTGGAGACGTAAGGATAGTTGGCGGTGCGGGGGACTTCGCGGTTGGGTGGTTCGCGAGCAAGCTCGCTCCTACAACCTTTCGGCTGCCGACGGAGTTTGCCTGTAGGAGCGGGCCATGCCCGCGATCGCGCGCAGGGCGCGCTCCTACAGGAGTCAATTGGCGTCAGGCTACTTCCTCGAACGGCAAGCCGACATAGTTCTCGGCGATGGTCGTGCGGCCGGCCTCGGAGCCGAGGAAGTAGTCCAGTTCGGTCTCCAGCATGCGCCGGGTGAAGGCGTCGCTGTCGGGGAACTGGTGCAGCATCGAAGTCATCCACCAGGAGAAGCGTTCGGCCTTCCAGATGCGCCGCAGGGCGATGGGCGAATACTGCTCCAGCAGGTCGATGCGGCCTTCGCCGTAGACCTTCACCAGGATGCGGTGCAACGCGTCGACGTCACTGGCAGCGAGGTTCAGGCCCTTGGCGCCGGTGGGAGGGACGATGTGCCCGGCGTCGCCGACGAGGAACAGCCGGCCGTATTGCAGTGGCTCCACCACAAAGCTGCGCAGCGGGGCGATGCTCTTCTCCAGCGACGGCCCGGTGATCAGCTGGCGTGCGGCGTCCTCGGGAATCCGGCGCTTGAGCTCTTCCCAGAAACGCTCGTCGGACCAGTCCTCCACTTTTTCGTCCAGCCCTACCTGCAGGTAGTAGCGGCTGCGGGTGGCGGACCGTTGGCTGCACAGGCTGAAGCCGCGTTCGCTGCTGGCGTAGATGAGTTCGTGGTTGACCGGCGGAGTATCGCTGAGCAGGCCGAGCCAGCCGAACGGGTAGACGCGCTCGAAGGTTTTCAGGCGCTCGGCGGGAATGCTGCGCCGGGCCACGCCGTGAAAGCCGTCGCAGCCGGCGATGTAGTCGCAGTCCAGACGTACGCATTCGCCTTGGTGCATGAAGGTGACGTAGGGCTTTTCGCTGGAAACGTCATGCAGCTCCACGTCGGCCGCTTCGTACACGCTCATCGCGCCGCTGACTGCGCGGGCCTGCATCAGGTCGCGGGTGACTTCGGTCTGGCCGTAGACCATGACCTGCTTTCCGCCGGTGAGGGCCTTGAGGTCGATGCGTTCGCGACGGCCGTTGAGGACGAGTTCGAATCCGTCGTGGAGCAGCCCTTCGGCGTCCATCCGGGTGCTGGCGCCGGCTTGGCGCAGGAGGTCGGCAGTGCCCTGTTCAAGGACGCCAGCGCGGATGCGACTGAGTACATAGTCGGGTGTCTGGCGTTCGAGGATCACGCTGTCGATGCCAGCCTTGTGCAGCAACTGGCCAAGCAGGAGGCCGGCAGGGCCGGCGCCGATAATGGCGACTTGAGTCTTCATGGGGTGGCTCCTTGGAGAGCGCTGTTGTTTTTGTCTCCTGCATTTTTTGTGGATGAGGAAGGCCTTTGAAGGTAATTTCCAATAGTCTTCTTGGACTTTTCATGGATGTGGGCGGTGATCGAACAACCTGCTGACACGCCGGTCCCGGTGTTCCGCCTGTATGGCGAAACGACGATTTGGCCGACGCCGGACCTGATCCACTGCGAATCCATCGCCTCGCGCAGCCGCCTGCACGATTGGGAGATTCGCCCGCATCGCCATGGCGATCTGGTGCAGCTGCTCTATGTGCAGTCCGGCGCGGCGGAGCTGGAAGTGGAGGGGCAGGTGACGCCGGTCCGCGAGGCTTCGCTGCAGGTCACTCCGGCGTTGGCGGTGCACGGTTTCCGCTTTGCCGAGGACGTGCAGGGCTGGGTGCTGAGCATGGGGCTGCCGCTGGCCGAGCAGCTCGGCGGCCTGCTGCAAAGCTCGGTGCTGGAGCAGTCGGCGTGCTTCACCGTGGGCGAGGGCAAGCGCCAGTTGGATGGGCTGTTCGAGTCCATCGAGCGCGAGTACGCGCAGTCGTCGCCGGGCCGCGACCTGATGTTGCAGTCGCTGCTCAACCTGCTGCTGGTCTGGCTCAGCCGCCGGGCGCTGGAGCAGTCCCGCGCGGAGGCCAGCCAGCAGGACCGTGGCGTCGAGCATGTCCACGCGTTCTCCCGCTTGCTGGAGCAGGACTTCCGCGAACACCGGCCCATCGAGCATTACGCGGCGGCGCTGGGCATCAGCGCCGCGCACCTCAATGCGCTGTGCCGGCGCCTGGCAGGGCAGTCGGCGTTGCAGATGATCCATCAGCGCCTGCTGCTGGAGGCCAAGCGCAACCTGGTGTACACAGCCATGACCATCCAGCAGGTGTCGGATAGCCTGGGCTTCTCCGAGCCTGCCTACTTCTCCCGATTCTTCAAGCGCTACGCCGGGGTTTCGCCCCGCGCGTTCCGCGAGCTACGTTGAGCCGCCATGAATATCGATTCGCGTATCAAGTTCCGCCACCTGGTTTGCTTCCTCGAAGTGGCCCGGCAGGGCAGCCTGGCCCGCGCGGCGGATGCCCTGGCGGTGAGCCAGCCGGCGATATCCAAGACGCTCAAGGAGCTGGAGGACCTGCTCGAAGCCAGCCTGTTCGAACGCGGCAAGAGTGGTGCCAGCCTGACGGAGGCGGGTGTCGCCTTCCTGCGTTACGCCGGTCCCTGCGTGCAGGCGCTGCGCGACGGGGTGAACAGTCTGCGCGGCGGTGAGTACGCCTCCAGCACCGTGCGCCTGGGCGTGCTTTCCACCGTGGAGAGCCTGCTGATGCCGGAGACGGTGCGGCGCCTGCACGAGCGCCATCCGGCGCTGGTGGTCAGCGTGGTGACCGGGCCGAGCGCGCATCTGCTCTCGCAACTGCGTGTAGGCGAGCTGGACCTGGTGGTCGGCCGCATGACCGAGAGCCCGCAGATCCAGGGGCTGACCTTCGAGCACCTGTACAGCGAGTCCATGACCCTGGTGGCCCGTGCCGGCCACCCACTGCTGGGGCGTCCCCTGCCGCCTTCGGCACTGGACGACTGGCCGCTGGTGCTGCCGCTGGCCGGTACCACCATCCGCAAGTCCGCTGACAGCCTGCTGGTGCAGAGTGGCCTGGGCCAACCGCGGCGGAAACTGGAAACCCTGTCCACGGTGCTCAGCCGTCGTTATGTGTTGACCAGCGACGCGCTGTGGATCGCTCCGCTGGATTCGGTGCGCCTGGACCTGCGCTCCGGCGAGATGCTCGAATTGCCACTGGACGTACAGGAGCCGGGCGGTTCGGTGGGAGTCTGCAGCAACTCGACGCTGCCGCTTTCGCTCGGTGCGCACTGGTGCCTGGAGGTGCTGCGGGAAGTCGGGGAAGCGTATCGAGAGGGGACTTATCCATAACCATTTGGTTATGGTTGTCGGGCATCTTTTCAATTTTCGGCGTGGGAGGGGCGGGCGACACTCCGTCGCACTGCCTGATGCAACAGGCTCCTATAAATCCAACAAGAGGAGACCGACATGTCCGACGCGGAGAACAGCCGCTTCGTCATTCGTGACCGAAACTGGCACCCCAAAGCCCTGACGCCTGACTACAAGACTTCCATCGCCCGCTCCCCGCGCCAGGCGCTGGTGAGCATTCCGCAATCGGTCTCTGAAACCAGCGGCCCGGACTTCTCGCACCTGAAGATGGGCGAGCACGACAACGACCTGCTGCTCAACTTCAACCAGGGTGGCCTGCCCATTGGCGAGCGCATCATCGTCTCCGGCCGGGTCATGGACCAGTACGGCAAGCCCGTGCCGCACACCCTGGTGGAGATGTGGCAGGCCAATGCCGGCGGTCGCTACCGGCACAAGAACGACCGCTACCTCGCGCCGCTGGACCCGAACTTCGGCGGTGTCGGCCGTGCACTGACCGACAGCGAAGGGCGCTACGTCTTCCGCACCATCAAGCCCGGCCCCTACCCCTGGCGCAATGGCCCGAACGACTGGCGCCCGGCGCACATCCACTTCTCCATCAGCGGCCCGTCGATCTCCACGCGGCTGATCACCCAGCTGTATTTCGAGGGTGACCCGCTGATCCCGATGTGCCCCATCGTCAAATCCATTGCCAATCCGGATGCGGTGCAAAGCCTGATCGCCAAGCTCGACATGGGCAACGCCAATCCCATGGATTGCCTGGCCTACCGCTTCGACATCGTGCTGCGCGGCCAGCGCAAGACCCACTTCGAAAACCGCTGAGGAGGACCGACCATGCCTATCGAACTGCTGCCGGAAACCCCTTCGCAGACTGCCGGCCCCTACGTACACATCGGCCTCGCGCTGGCCGCCGCCGGCAACCCGCCCCGCGACCAGGAAATCTGGAGCGAGATGGCCAAGCCCGGCGCGCCCGGTGAACACATCCTGCTGATCGGCCATGTGTACGACGGCAACGGCCACCTGATCCGCGACTCCTTCCTGGAGTTGTGGCAGGCGAATCACGAAGGCGCGTACGACGCTGCCTTCGATCTGGAAAAGCCCTTCAACGGCTTCGGACGCACAGCAACCACCTTCGATGCCGGTGAGTGGCAGGTGCAGACCATCAAGCCCGGCGTGGTGAAAAATGCCGCCGGCGTACCCATGGCACCGCACATCAACGTTTCGCTGTTTGCCCGTGGCATCAACCTGCATTTGCAGACACGCCTGTACTTCGAAGACGAGGCGCAAGCGAACGCCCTTGACCCGGTTCTGAACCTGATCGAGCAGCCCGAACGTCGGCAAACCCTCATTGCAAAGCGTTGCGAGGTGGACGGGAAGCTCGCTTACCGGTTTGATATCCGCGTCCAGGGAAATGCGGAAACGGTGTTCTTTGACTTCTGAAACACGACTACAGGAAACATCCGCCGAACCGGTCGCCGATCGCGTTCGGCGGCACTTCGCGGCCGCGCTCGACGAGCGCGGCTACCGGGCGGACGAGGCCCAGGTGACGGCGGTGGACCACCTCGCCAGCTGGCTCGACGACTTTCTCGCCGGCCGCCACGGCTTCCTGCGCAAGCCGGTGGCCGGCGTCTATCTGTGGGGCGGCGTGGGACGCGGCAAGAGCTTCGTCATGGACCAGTTCTTCGCCGCCGCGCCAACCCAGGCCAAGCGCCGGGTGCACTTCCATGCCTTCCTGCAGGAATTGCAGTCGCGCATGCTGGCGATCACCGGGCAGTCCGATCCGCTGGTGCGCGTCGCCCGCGCTATCGCCGAAGAAACCAAGTTGCTGTGCTTCGACGAATTCCACGTGCACGACATCGGCGACGCCATGCTCCTGGGGCGGATGCTGAGGGTGTTGGTGGACGAAGGTGTAGGCCTGGTCTGTACGTCCAACTACGAGCCGGAAAATCTCTGTCCGAACCCGCTGTATCGCGAGCGCTTCCGCCCGGCCATCGAACTGATCGAAAAACGCTTCGACGTGATATCGGTGGATGCCGGGCAGGACTACCGCGAGCACAGCACATCGCTGGAAGAGTGGGGCAGCTTCCTCTGGCCCGCTCGCGCCGATGACCTCGAGTTGATCGGCTCGCGGCTGGGGCTGGCGGCGGACGCGAAGTTCGACGAGGTGCTGAGCGTCAATCACCACCCGCTGAAGGTGCATGCCCACGATGATCATTGTGCGTGGATGGACTTCAGCGAGATGTTCGAACGGCCACGCTCGGCCAGCGATTACCTTTGGCTGATCGAGCACTACCCGCGCATGGCGGTGAGCGGCCTCGGCCCGCTGGCGGACTACCCGCCGGATGTGAGCATGCGCTTCCTCAACTTCATCGACATCGCCTACGACCGGCAGCTGAAATTGCAGCTGTTTGCCACGGTGTCGCTGGATGAGCTGGCGGCGGGCGGCGCGGCGCTGGACTTTTCGCGCACGCTGAGCCGGTTGCGGCAGTTGAAGCTGGAGCCGCTGCGAGCGTAATCCCTTTCGGCGGCGTTGTCGGCGAGTCGGTATTCACTCTGTAGGAGCGGGCCATGCCCGCAATCGCGCGCATGGCGCGCTCCTACAGAGTAACCTGCGCCCGGTGGTTGCCCTGTGAAGCTGGAGCCGCTGCGAGCGTAATCCCTTTCGACAGCGTTGTCGGCGAGCTGGCATTCACCCTGTAGGAGCGGGCCATGCCCGCGATCGCGCGCATGGCGCGCTCCTACAGAGTCACCTGCGTTCGGTAGTCGCCCTGTGAAGCTGGAGCTGCGAGCGTAATCCCTTTCGACAGCGTTGTCGGCGAGTCGGTATTCACCCTGTAGGAGCGGGCCATGCCCGCGATCGCGCGCATGGCGCGCTCCTACAGAGTCACCTGCGCCCGGTGGTTGCCCTGTGAAGCTGGGGCCGCTGCGAGTGTGAATCCTCTCGGCGGCGTTGTCGGCGAGCCGGCATTCACCCTGTAGGAGCGGGCCATGCCCGCGATCGCGCGCATGGCGCGCTCCTACAGAGTAACCTGCGCCCGGTAGTCGCCCTGTGAAGCTGGAGCCGCTGCGAGCGTAATCCCTTTCGACAGCGTTGTCGGCGAATCGGTATTCCCCCTGTAGGAGCGGGCCATGCCCGCGATCGCGCGCATGGCGCGCTCCTACAGTGCCGTAGGGCGCATAACCTGGAACAGCTTATCCGCCAGTCGTTACGCGGCGGATAACGCTGGCGCGTTATGCGCCCTACGCCAGTGGTACGGGGTGTCGATAAGCTCCGTTCGATAATCGGTCAGTCGTGTTGCGATAATCGCCCGTGCGTGTCGATAATCGCCCGGCACTCGCCTGCCAGGACAACAACAATGACCGATGCCCCCCGTGCCAGCCTGCCGCCTCTCGCGCCGCCTATCATCGCTTCACCGGCCAAGCGCATCGAGGCCTTCACCGGCGACCCGAACTTCATGACCTCGCTGGCCCGCGGCCTGGCGGTGATCCATGCGTTCCAGGAGCGCAAGCGCCACCTGACCATCGCGCAGATCAGCCACCGCACCGAGATTCCGCGCGCGGCCGTGCGCCGCTGCCTGCACACGCTGATGAAGTTGGGCTACGTCACCTCTGATGGTCGTACCTATTCGTTGCTGCCCAAGGTGCTGACCCTCGGCCACGCCTACCTGTCCTCGACGCCGCTGGCGGTCACCGCCCAGCCGATCCTCGACCGCCTGAGCGAGCAGCTGCACGAGGCTTGCTCCATGGCCACGCTGGAGGGCGACGAGATTCTCTACATCGCCCGCTCGGCCACGCCGCAGCGCCTGATTTCGGTGGACTTGAGCGTCGGTAGCCGCCTGCCGGCCTACTGCACCTCCATGGGGCGCATCCTGCTCGCCGGGCTGAACGACGAAGCGCTGGAGGATTACCTGGCCCACGCCGATCTGCAGGTGAAGACCAGCCGCACCGTGCACACTCCGGAAATGCTCCGCGCGAGCATTGCCGAGATCCGCCAGCAGGGCTGGGTGATCATCGACCAGGAGTTGGAAGTCGGCCTGCGTTCCATCGCCGTGCCGCTGAAGGACTCCGCCGGCCAGGTCCTGGCTGCGTTGAACGTCGGCACCCACGCCGGCCGTGTGTCGCGCCAGGAGCTGGAGACGCGCTTCCTGCCGGTGTTGCTGGAAGCCAGTCGCGAGCTGGGCACGCGACTGTTCCATTGAGCTTCGCTCAGCGCTGTTCCAGGTAGGCGGGCGGCACGGCGTTTGCCAGCCACACGCCATTGGCCGAGCGATAGAAGCGGTGGCCGTCGCGCCACATCTGGCCGCTGCGTACCACGAGGATGGTTGGCTTGCCGCGACGCGAGCCGACACGATCGGCCGTTTCGCGATCGGCGCTCAAGTGGACGTGCTGGCGGCTCATGGGTTTCAGGCCGTCACGGATGATCGAAGCCAGCGAGGCGGGAACCGTGCCGTGGTAGAGCACTTCCGGCGGCTCGCAGGGCTCCAGCTGCAGGTCGACGTTGACCGAATGGCCCTGGCTGGCACGGATGCGCAGGCCGTCGTCACTGAACGCGAAGCGCTGCTTGTCGTTGGTGACGACGACCTCTTCGAGCATTTCGCGATCAAAGCGATGCCCCTTGTCGGCTGATTGGCGCAGGAGCTCCTCGACTGCCACCCAGCCATTGGCGTCCAGCGCAAAGCCTGCTGTTTCCGGGCTGTGGCGCAGGATCAGCGACAGCCATTTGCTGATCGATTTCCGTTCGTTGTCGTTCATTTCTTCCTCTGAATCTGCGGAGTGCGCGGACATTCTAACCAGTGACGAGCGGGCTGCCGTAATCCCGTTCGCTAACCGCCCACAGGCGCGATTATCGAATTGAACGGCCGGACGTCTCTTCGTACTGTTGCTCCACCTGTCCAGCCGGACGGGCAATAACAACAATGAGCGTCAGCCATGGCCCCTGTGTGCCTGCCCCATTCGCCGGTCCGTGCGTCCACCGGCTCGCGCCTCATTCCTGTCCAGCTTGCGGGAGTGCAGGGCGATCCAGCCGGCCTTCCCGCGACGACGCCTTCGCAGGAAGTCTTCGCATGACCAGTTCCGCCCACGTGCCCGCTGCCGGCACCCTCGACGTCCAGTCCTTCATCAACGCCCAGCCGCTGTCGCTGTACCAGTGCCGCATCGTGCTGCTGTGCTTCCTCATCGTTTTCCTCGACGGGCTGGATACCGCCGCCATGGGCTTCATCGCCCCGGCGCTGACCCAGGACTGGGGCATCGACCGCGCCAGCCTCGGCCCGGTGATGAGTGCCGCGCTGATCGGCATGGTGTTCGGCGCCCTTGGCTCCGGCCCGCTGGCCGACCGCTTCGGGCGCAAGGGCGTGCTGGTAGTGGCGGTATTCCTCTTCGGGCTGTTCAGCCTGATCTCGGCCTACAGCAGCAACCTAGAAGAATTGATGGCGCTGCGCCTGCTGACCGGCATCGGCCTGGGCGCGGCGATGCCCAACGCCACCACGCTGCTCTCGGAGTACACCCCTGAGCGTCTAAAGTCGCTGCTGGTGACCAGCATGTTCTGCGGCTTCAACCTGGGCATGGCGTCGGGCGGCTTCGTCTCCGCCAAGCTAATCCCGGCCTACGGCTGGCACAGCCTGCTGCTGCTCGGCGGCGTGCTGCCACTGCTGCTGGCGGTGGTGCTGCTGGTGTGGCTGCCGGAGTCGGCGCGTTTCCTGGTGGTGCGCAATCGCGGGGCGGACAAGGTCAAGCGCGTGCTGGCGCCTATCGCGCCGTCCGAGGTGGTCGCGGCCCGTGACTTCAGCGCCCCCGAGCAGAAGACGGTGCAGAGTCGCAACGTGTTCAAGGTGATCTTCTCCGGCACTTACAGCGCGGGAACCCTGCTGCTGTGGCTGACTTACTTCATGGGCCTGGTGATCGTCTACCTGCTCACCAGCTGGCTGCCGACGCTGATGCGCGACGCCGGGGCGAGCATGGAGCAGGCCGCGTTCATCGGTGCGCTGTTCCAGCTCGGCGGGGTGCTCAGCTCGGTGGCAGTGGGTTGGGCCATGGACCGCTTCAACCCGCACAAGGTCATCGGCCTCTTCTATTGCCTCGCCGGCGTATTCGCCTACTTCGTCGGGCAGAGCCTGGGCACCGTCACGCTGCTGGCGACGCTGGTGCTGGCTGCCGGCATGTGCGTGAACGGCGCGCAGTCGGCCATGCCCTCGCTGGCGGCGCGCTTCTACCCGACCCAGGGGCGCGCCACGGGGGTGTCCTGGATGCTCGGCATCGGCCGTTTCGGCGCCATCCTCGGTGCCTGGATCGGCGCGACCCTGCTGGGCCTGGGCTGGAACTTCGAGCAGGTGCTGACCGCGCTGATGGTGCCGGCTGCCATTGCCACCGCTGCCGTGGTGATCAAGGGCCTGGTCAGCCACGCCGACGCTACCTGACAGGTGCTTCCGATAGGGTCGCGATGCAAGGTCGCGGCCTTTCCGCCAGCGGGCGTTCACGGCGCTACAGAACTCGACGCAATGTCGGTGGTTCTGGCGTCAAAAGGATGAACGGTCGCTGAGCGGGAATGAACGGTCGAAAAATCGTCCCGTTTCGCTGAAATAGATCCAACTCCCTGAAGAAATTGCTGTCGGACCATTAGCCAATCTTTGTCCTGGCACCCCGCAAGGGGGGCTCCACACGGGGCCCGGCCACCTGACCATCGTTGGAAAAATCCATGGTTCTTCATGCAGTTGGATGCTCATTTGCCCGCCTGACCTTGTGGCGGGGCCGCGGACGCCAGGAAGGCTTTTCCCTGGTGGAGCTGATGGTGGTTGTCGCGCTGCTGGCGATCTTCGCCGGCGTGGCCCTGCCGGGCTTCCGCTACCTGATCGAATCCAGCCGGGTGCAAAGCGGCGCCTCGACGCTTTTCCGCCTGCTCCAGGCCTCCCGCGCCGATGCGGTGAACACCCGTCAGACCCTCACGCTTTGTCCCAGCAGTGGAAACCTGCAGTGGGTGGTCGTGCGCGCCAGCACCTGTGGTTCGATCACTACGGCTTTGGTGAGCCAGCGTCTGGACCTGCCGAGCAGCCTCAGCGTGAGCAGCAGCATCAGCAACCTCTCGTTCAAGCCCGATGGCTCCGCGGCGGCGGCTGACCTGGGCATTTCCAGCAGCGGCACCAGCAAGGCGTTCAGCATCAAGGTGGCCGCTTCGGGTTACATCAGCCTGCAGGGAGCTAGCGGCCAATGAGGCGGAGCATGGCGGGATTCAGTCTGGTGGAGGTCATGGTGGCCCTGCTGGTTACCTGTTTCGGCGTGCTGGGCATGCTGGCGATGCAAGGGCGCACCATCAGCTACGCCCAGGACACCATCCTGCGCAGCAACGCGGCGGAGCTGGCGGATGAGCTGATGGAGATGATGCGCACCGATATCTACTCCACCCAGGACGGCAGCGCGGCCCAGGTGGTGCCACCGGCCAGCTGGGGATACTACAAGGCTGCCAGCGCTTCGTTTCCCACCGCCCCCAGCAGTTGTGCCTCACTGGCGACGCTGACCGCCAGCCAGCGTCTGGCCTGCTGGGCGCAGCGGGTGAACCAGGCGTTGCCGGGTGCCTCGGAGCTGGCCAGCGAGTTCTATGTCTGCCGCACCAATGGCACCAGCAAGTGCAGCAACAGCGGGTCGGCCATCGAGATCCAGCTGGCCTGGCGGGTGAAGGCGGGCGAGTGCCTGGATGCCAACGCCACGGGCGACAACACCATCTGCCGATATGTGCTGCGGGAGGAACCCTAGGATGCGTCGGCCAAGCGCGTGGGCTCAGTCCGGGGTGACGCTCATCGAGCTGATGATCGCCATGGGGCTGAGCCTGTTCCTGATCCTGGGCGTGACCCAGATGTTCCTCGACGGGCAGAACCGTTCGCGTTACTTCGATGGCCAGGCGCAGAACCAGGATAACGCGCGCTACGCGCAGCAGATGCTGGAGGGGCGCCTGTCGAAAGCCGGTTACCGGCGCCTGCCGTCCTCGCGGATGACCGCCGCGTTTCCCGCGCAGACCAGCAACGGCTGCGTCTTCTCGGCCGGCCAGGCGCTGGTGCGGGTGGATGCCAATACTGTCTGCCTGCGCTACCAGCCGCGCGACACCACCGACGTCGATTGCACCGGCGCTTCGTTGGCAGGCCGCGCGGGGGTCAACAAGCCCTACAGCAATTACAGCCCGAGCAACAACGTGGTCGAGAAACTCACCCTGAGTAACGGCCAGCTGACCTGCAACGGCAGCACCCTGGTGGAGAACGTGGTGGCACTGCGCTTCGACTTCGGGGTGGACAGCGAGAGCGACGAATTCAACCGCCAGGTCGCAAAGTACGTCGCCGCGCCCGCCACCGGGCAGACGGTGCGCAGCCTGCGCTATGCCCTGTTGCTGGCCAGCAGCGACTCGGTGAGTGGCGGGTTGGCTGCCACTACCTGCCAACGCTGGCAGGACCTCTACGGCAGCAAGGCCTGCACCGACGGCGACGGGCCCGTGCGGCGCATCGTCAGCGGTACCAGCATGTTGAGGAACCTGATGCCATGAGCGGACTGTCCTCCCAACGGCAGCGCGGTGCGGTGCTGTTCGTCGCGTTGGTGATGCTGTTGCTGATCACCCTGGCCGCCGTCAGCGGTATGCGCGGCATGCAACTGGAAGGGCGGATGACCGGCAATCGCCTGGAACAGCAGCGGCTGATGAGCGCGGCCGAGTCCGCGTTGCGCGAGGGGGAAGGGCGCCTGCGCAAGAACGTCCGCGCACTGGACAACTGCACAGCGGACACCTCGCCCTGTTTCACCGCGGCGGCAACCAATTACAGCACTGACTTCAGCAAGTCCAACCTGTACTCCGGCATGGACGGCGGCACCAGCCTGCTGCGCAGTGCGCGCTGGTACCTGCGCTACATCTCGAACAACTGCAAGGGTGGCGGGGGTGGCAGCGCCAACTCCTACCTGTCGAAGGGGCAGGTGGGGTGCACCTACTACTACGAGGTCAACTCCCAGGCCTACAAGGGCACCGCCACCAGCAAGGCCTGCGGCGCCGATGCGCTGTGCCTGCGCTCCACCTTCGGGCTGGTGATCCAGTGAATCGTTGCGCTCGTACAAGGATGCCGACGCCATGGCTTGTTACCCCATGAGAATGCTGCGCGCGACGCTGTTCCTGCTGTTGTCCTGCCTGGCGGGTGCCCAGGCCTGGGGCGCGTCCCTGGCGCAGACGCCCCTGTTCGTCAGCAACATCGCCCCGCCGATGAACATGCTGGTGGTCGGTCGTGACCAGAAGCTCTATTTCCCGGCCTATAACGATGCCTCCGACATCGACGGCGATGGCCAGCTGGACACCTACTACAAGCCCGCGATCGACTACACCGGCTACTTCGATTCCTACAAGTGCTACCTCTACGACGCACTCAGCGGAGCGTTCACCCGTCCTCCACCACGGCGAACAAGAAGTGCTCCAGCGCCGTGGGCCGTTGGAGTGGGGACTACCTCAATTACCTGACCATGTCGCGCCAGGATGTGCTGCGCAAGGTGCTCTATGGCGGCTACCGTTCTACCGACACTGCGCTGTCGACCGTGCTGGAGCGCGCCTTCATTCCCAACGACGCGCACAGCTGGGGCAAGGAGTACCTGAGTGTCGCCCGCGATGGCTACAGCATCGCCGACTACACGCCAATCAGCGCGCCCACCAACGGCAAGTACGTGCTCTTCGCCAACACCTCGATCGGCACCGGCACACTGGGCGCGTACAACAGTACTGCGGTGCCGAGGCTGAGGATCATTACCAGCACCCAGCAGACTCTGGGGACCTACCGCATCTGGGGTTGGGTGTCGCGCGAGTCGGCCCAGGGCACCAACACCATCACCAGTACCACCAACAGCGACACCACCATCGTCCCGGCCTATGACCTCAACGTGCGTGTGCGGGTCTGTGTGGCGGGTCTGCTGGAAAGCAACTGCACCCAGTACGGCAGCGTCTACAAACCGACCGGCGTGCTGCACGACTACGGCTCGGCGGACAAGATGTACTTCGGCCTGGTGACCGGGACTTACACCAACAACCTGCGTGGTGGCGTGGTGCGCAAGGCGGCTTCGTCCTTCAGTAATGAATACAGCAGTTCCACCGGACGCTTCCTCACCGATGCCATCACCGGCACAGGCTGCCTGAATGGCCGTTGCTACGTGAACAACAGCGGCATCGTCGCCAACCTCGACCGCCTGGTGTTCTCCGCCGGCTGCACCGACTCCAGCGGCTACAACCTCAACCCGCTGACCAACGGCAAGTGCGTGGACTGGGGCAATCCGCTGGGCGAGATGAGCTACGAGACCCTGCGCTACTACGCGGGCAAGGCACCCAACAGCGCCTATGCCGCCGGCACTGCCGATACCAACCTGGGCCTCTCCAGCCTGACCACCTGGAGCAATCCGTACAGTACCTATCCGTCCTGCACCCGGCCGTTCATGACGCTGATGAGCGACGTCAACCCGAGCTACGATTCCGACGTGCCCGGCAGCACCCTGGGCACCGACAGCCGGCCGACCACCGACATCGGCTTCGACTTCGCCAGTATCGGCGCGACCCTGTGGAGCCGCGAAGTCGGCGGCAGCGTTTCGGTGAACGTCGGTCAGTCCGGCGGCACCAACGACTCGGCGCCCACCGCCAAGACCGCGAGCAGCTTCGCCACGATCCGCGGGCTTGCCGAGGAGCCCACGCGCCAGGGCAGCTACGCGACCTCGGCCGTGTCCTACTTTGGCAGCCAGAACGCCCTCACCACTGCCGGCTCGAACAAGGTACAGAGCTTTTCCATCGCGCTGTCCTCGACCCTGCCCAACATCCGCATCAAGACCAGCAAGGGCACCCTGCGCCTGGTGCCCTTCAGCATGAACGTCAGCCAGGGTGTGGTCAGCCAGATTACCGGGTTCTACGTCGATACCTTGAGTCGCGACAGCGCCGGCAACCTCACCTCCATCACCTTCCGCGTGGTCTACGACGACTCCGCCCAGGGGCGTGACTACGACATGGACGCCATCGTGCTCTATACCGTGACGGCCAGGAGCGACGGCACCGTGGACGTGACCAGCCAGACCGAATATTCGGTGGCCGGGGACGAATCGCACATGGGCTACACCATGGCCGGCACCACGAAGGATGGCGTGTACCTGGAAGTGACCGGCGGCGGCAGCGGCAGTACTCGCTACAAGCTCGATACCCCGGACGGCCGGTCGCCCGGTGATTGCTCGACCATCACCTGCGCCCTGCTGCCCGGCCTGAGCGGCAGCAGCGGGGCACTCAGCGGCAACCGCCCGGCCTATCACACGCGGAACTTCACACCTTCGGCGACCACCGCCGTGACCACCCTGCAGGACCCGCTGTGGTACGCCGCCAAATACGGCAAGACCGACCTCAACAGCTGGGACCGCGATGGCGACGGTGTGCCGGACAACTACTTCCTGGTCAGCGACCCCAGCCAGCTGGCGGCCCAGCTGAAATCGGCGTTCGACGACATTCTCCAGCTCAATACATCGGTGGCTGCCGTGGCGGTGGACTCGCAGTCGCTGGACAGCGGCAGCTACACCTACGGCACCAGTTTCGTTACCGGCGACTGGACCGGAGACCTGCTGAAGAAGCAGCGAACCATGACCACCAGCAGCTCCGGCGCCGTCACCATGACCACCACCACGCTGTGGCGGGCGTCGGCGCAACTGGGCACGCCCAGTGCGCGCAACATCCTGTTCGCCAAGAGCGGAGCGCTCACCGCCTTCAACTGGAGCAACCTGACCGCCGCCCAACAGACCCAGCTCAACCGCACCGTCACGGGCGTGGTGGACACCCAGGGGCAGGCGCGGGTCGGTTTCCTGCGGGGCGAGAACAACACCTTCCGTACCCGCACGACGCTGCTCGGGGACATGATCAATTCGGCGCCAGTGCTGGTCAGCGGCTCCGATTACCTGGCCTCGCGGGCCGACACCCTGGAGGGCAGCACGACCTACGCGGCGTTCGCCACGGCGCTGGCAGCGAAGCCCTCGGTGGTCTACGTCGGCGCCAACGACGGCATGTTGCATGCCTTCAACGCAACCACCGGCGCCGAGATATTCGCCTTCATCCCCAGTGCGGTGATCCCCAATCTCAACGCCCTCACCGCACCGGACTATGGCAAGCAGCAGGGCACCGAGCACCGCTACTTCGTCGACGGCACCCCGGTGGTGTCCGACGTCTACTACGGCTCGGCCTGGCACAAGGTCCTGCTGGGCAGCCTCGGCGCTGGCGGCCGCGAGGTGTTCGCCCTCGACGTCACCGATCCCACCGCGCCGAGGCTGCTCTGGGAATTCACCAGCGACAACGACAGCAGCCTCGGCTACACCGCCGCGCGGCCCTCCATCGCGCGCCTGCACAATGGCAAGTGGGTGGCGCTGGTGCCCAACGGCTACGACATCGGCAGCAGCAGCGCCTCGCTGCTGATCATCGATATCCAGACCGGCGCGCTGCTGAAGAAGATCACCGCCAACCCGAGCCTGACCGCCGCCGAGACCGCCTCGCTGGATGCCCTCAACAACGGACTGTCGCGGCTGTTCGTGGCTGACGCCAACAGTGACGGCATCGCCGACTATGCCTACGGCGGCGACCTGCTGGGCAATCTCTGGCGATTCGACCTGATCGACACCAGCGTGGGCGACCCCCTCAACAGCACGGCCTCGGAGGTGCGCTACGCCGTGTCCTTTGGCGGCAACCCGCTGTACGTTGCGCGCAACGCCAGCGGTACGCGCCAGCCGATCACCACCGCGCCGTCTCTGGTCGACCACCCCAGCGGGACCGGCTACATCGTGGCCTTCGGGACGGGCCGCTACCTGCTCACTGCCGACAAGACTTCCACCGCGCAACAGAGCATCTATGGCATCTGGGACCGCAAGATCGCCGGCGAAGCCACCAGCTCCTCGCTGACGGCTGCGCGCACGCGCAGCAACCTGCAGGCGCAGACGCTCAGTACAGGCACCTTCAACAGCACGCCGATCTACACCCTGAGCAACAACGAAGTGGCCTGGTACGACACTTCCGGCAACACCGCCGATGCCAACGTCAACAAATGGGGCTGGTACTTCGACTTGCCGGTGGCCGGCGAACGGCAGATCTACGACATGACGCTCTACGGCTCAGCGCTCATCTTCAGCAGCTCCACGCCGCAGACCGGCACCTGCGCGGCCGGGCTTTCCAGCACCCGCTACGCCATCGATCCCGAGCGCGGCGGACAGACGCCGTACAACGTCTTCGACCTGAACAACGACGGCACCTTCGATGCGCTTTCGGCATTCATCGCCGGGGGCGGTGACATCAGCGTCTCCGGTGGATACACCTACAGCGGCTCCGACAGCGGCAGCACCGGCCTGTCGGATGCCATTCGCACCAACTCCGGCACGGTGAGCGGCCGGCGTACCTGGCAGATCCAGCCTGCCAACTGATTGGGGGCAAGCATGAACCAGCGTCGGCGGGAGAGGGGTTTCACCCTGATCGAATTGATGATCGCGGTTGTGGTCGTGGCGATCCTCGCCGCCATCGCGTTCCCCAGTTACCAGCGTTATGTGCTGCGCAGCCATCGGGTCGAAGCCCAGGCCGTGCTCAGCGAAGCGGCGGCCCGGCAGGAGCGCTACTACTCGCAGAACAATGCCTTCGCCAGCACCGCTGCTGCGCTGAACATGACCAGCAATGTCAACGCTCTGCAGTACTACAGCCTGGCCATTTCCAATGTCACCGCCACCAGCTATACGCTCACCGCCACCGCCAAGGGTGCCCAGGCCAAGGATGCTCAGTGCCTGAGCCTGAGCCTCGACCAGGCCGGCACCCGCAGCAACACCGGCACGGGAACGGGCACCACCTGCTGGCAATGAGCAGGTGACGAAAGCGTGCGATTGGCGAACACTGCGCCGCAAGTCGAATTGCGCCAGCCGTTACCGGCCCCTAGGGTGAAGCGGATTTGCGGGCCTGCCTTGCACCTGGATTGCCCGCACGACCGTCCATCCCGGCCGATGCCCGCCTACTGGGCCACGGCATAGACTGGGCGCACGAGCCGCGACGAAGAGCGCGGCCAAACACAAGAGTGAGTGCCTGTATGCAAAGCCTGCTGAGCGAGCGCAGCCGCGTGTTCGAGCGCGCCGACCCCTATGCGGTGTCCGGCTACGTCAACCAGCATGTGGGCACCCACGACCTGCGCCTGCCGGCCCACGGCCATCCCCAGGCCAGCCTCAATCACCGCCGCTTCGCCAGCCTCGACCTGTGCCGTATCAGCTACGGCGGCGCGGTGCGTGTCACCTCGCCAGCGCTGGAGAGCATCTTCCACCTGCAGATCCTGCTCAGCGGCCACTGCCTGTGGCGCGGCCAGCGTCAGGAGCACTACCTGACACCCGGCGAGCTGCTGCTGATCAACCCGGACGACCCGGTTGACCTGACCTACTCGGACGATTGCGAGAAATTCATCCTGAAGATTCCGGTGACCCTGCTCGAAGCCATCTGCGCCGAGCAGCGCTGGAGCCATCCGCATGCCGGCGTGCGATTCACCGAGAACCGCTACCAGCTGGGCGAGCTGGAAGGCTTCGTCAACCTCCTGTCGATGGTCTGCCAGGAGTCCGAAGCCGGCGAGCGCCTGGCGCGGGTCGACGAGCACTACCAGCAGATAGTCGCCAGCAAGTTGCTGACCCTGCTGAAGACCAATGTCCGCCGCGAACCCATTGCGGGTGCCAGTGCTTCCTTCGAGCGCATCGAGGCGTACATCGAAGGTCACCTGCGCGAAGACATCGACGTCGAGGCCCTGGCGCGCCAGGCGTCCATGAGCCTGCGTTCGCTTTATGCGCTGTTCGAACGCCACGCGGGCACCACGCCGCGCCAATACATCCGGCGCCTGAAGCTGGAGCGCATCCGCGCCTGCCTGGCGGACCCGACCTGCAACGTCCGCAGCGTGACCGAGCTGGCGCTGGATTATGGCTTCCTGCACCTGGGGCGGTTTGCCGAAGGGTATCGGCAGCAGTTTGGCGAGTTGCCGTCGGAGACTTTCAAGCGTCGCACCTGAGCCGTTCCTGCTGGTTGGCCTTGGCTCCAAGATTGGATTGGTGTGCCGTTTGGGCGTCCTGCGCCGCATCGGCGTGCGCTCGGACTCTTTGTTTCGCCCCCTCGGGCGAGTCACTTTGGCAAACGCCCCAAAGTAACCAAAGGTCTTGCCCCGGACATCCGGTTTTTCGCTTAGGCGAAAAATTCCCTCGTTGAAGCGCAGTTTCAGGGGCACGCCGCGAAGGGCCATCCCTGGCCCATCGCGGCTCTCGCGACATCCATGTCGCTCAACCCCTGAAACTGCGCTTCAACGAGGCCTCCTGAACGGGGCCGTTCGGAGTGTTCGGGAGTCGCTCTGGAAGTCCTCAAGAGCACACAGAGGCAGCCCCTGCCTGTAGGAGCGAGCTTGCTCGCGAACCCCCGTGCCACATATCAAGGGCATCCGCTCACCAGCACGCTTGCACAAAACGGATAGCACTCTGCACAAAGCGGATATTGCCCCCGCATACCCAGCCCTAACCTGAGCCTGCCTGAACAATAACAACGGAGGCCCCGGCCATGTCCCTGGGTATCGACTACTTGCGTTCACTGCTTGAGGAAGACCCCGAGAAGGGCGTCTACCGCTGCCGGCGGGAGATGTTCACCGACCCGCGCCTGTTCGACCTGGAGATGAAGCACATCTTCGAAGGCAACTGGGTCTACCTCGCCCATGAAAGCCAGATTCCCGAGAAGAACGACTTCCTGACGACCATGATCGGCCGCCAGTCGATCTTCATTGCGCGCAACAAGGACGGCGTACTCAACGCCTTCCTCAATGCCTGCAGTCACAAGGGCGCCATGCTCTGCCGGCACAAGTCCGGCAACCGTTCCAGCTACACCTGCCCGTTCCACGGCTGGACCTTCAACAACTCCGGCAAGCTGCTCAAGGTGAAGGACCCGGCCGAGGCGGGGTACCCGGAAGGCTTCAACTGCGAAGGCTCCCACGACCTGACCAAAGTGGCGCGCTTCGAGTCGTACCGCGGCTTCCTCTTCGGCAGCCTGAAGGCCGACGTCAAGCCGTTGGTGGAGCACCTGGGCGAGTCGGCGAAGATCATCGACATGATCGTCGACCAGTCCCCCGAGGGCCTGGAAGTCCTGCGCGGCTCCTCCAGCTACATCTACGAAGGCAACTGGAAGCTCACCGCCGAGAACGGCGCCGACGGCTACCACGTCAGCTCCGTGCACTGGAACTACGCCGCAACCCAGAACCAGCGCCAGGCGCGCGAGGCTGGCAGCGAGGTGAAGACCATGAGCGCCGGCGGCTGGGCCAAGCAAGGCGGAGGCTTCTACTCCTTCGACCACGGCCATCTGCTGCTCTGGACCCGCTGGGCCAACCCCGAGGCGCGCCCGGCCTTCGAGCGCCGCGACGAACTGGCCCGCGACCATGGCCAGGCCCGCGCCGACTGGATGATCGAGAACTCGCGCAACCTCTGCCTGTACCCCAACGTCTACCTGATGGACCAGTTCAGCTCGCAGATCCGCATTGCCCGGCCCATCGACGTCAACCGCACCGAAATCACCATCTACTGCATCGCACCCAAGGGCGAGAGTGCCGAGGCGCGCGCCCAGCGCATCCGCCAGTACGAGGACTTCTTCAACGTCAGCGGGATGGCCACGCCGGATGATCTGGAGGAATTCCGCTCCTGCCAGCAGGCCTACCAGGGCAGTGCCGGCGGCTGGAACGACATGTCGCGCGGGGCGCAGCACTGGATCGAAGGTGCCGACGATGCGGCGCGGGAAATCGACCTGGCGCCGGCGCTGTCCGGCATGCGCACCGAGGACGAGGGGCTGTTCGTGCTGCAGCACCAGTACTGGCAGCAGACCATGATCGATGTGTTGGCCGCTGAGCAGGCCAACCGCATTGCACTGAAAGAGGAGGGTGTGTGATGAGCCGTTACGAACTCGTCCGCGACTTTCTCTACCGCGAAGCTCGCTACCTCGACGACAAGGACTGGGACGCCTGGCTGGAGTTGTACGCCGCCGACGCCACCTTCTGGATGCCTTCCTGGGACGACCGCGATCAGCTCACCGAAGACCCGCAGCGGGAAATCTCGCTGATCTGGTACGGCAACCGTGGCGGCCTGGAAGACCGCGTGTTCCGCATCAAGACCGAGCGCTCCAGCGCGACCCTGCCGGACACCCGCACCTCGCACAACCTCAGCAACATCGAGGTGCTGGGCGAAGCGGACGGGCAATGCCAGGTGCGCTTCAACTGGCACACCCTGAGCTTTCGCTACAAGACCGTCGACAGCTACTTCGGCACCAGCTTCTACACGCTCGATGTACGTGGTGAACAGCCGCTGGTGAAGGCGAAGAAGGTCGTCCTGAAGAACGACTACGTCAGGCAAGTCATCGACATCTACCACATCTGATTACGCCGTCAGGGCCGTGCGTCGCGCGTGTGGATTCACCACGCGCGACGCTGCCTGCGCGCTGCCGAGGTGCACGACATGAACCACAAGATCGCCCTCAACTTCGAAGACGGCGTTACCCGCTTCATCGACGCCAGCCCCAGCGAAACCGTGGCCGACGCGGCCTATCGCCAGGGCATCAATATCCCGCTGGACTGCCGCGATGGCGCCTGCGGCACCTGCAAGTGCTTCGCCGAAGCCGGCCGCTATGACCTCGGCCAGGAATACATCGAGGACGCGCTGACCGAGGACGAAGCCGAGCAGGGCTACGTGCTCACTTGCCAGATGCGTGCGCAGAGCGATTGCGTAGTGCGCGTGCCGGCCTCCTCGCAAGTCTGCAAGACCGCGCCGGCCAGTTTCCAGGCCAGCATCAGCGCCGTTCGGCAACTCTCCGAGAGCACCATCGCGCTGTCGATCAAGGGCGAGTCGCTGAGCCAGCTGGCTTTCCTGCCGGGGCAGTACGTCAACCTGCAGGTGCCGGGCAGCGAACAGAGCCGCGCCTACTCCTTCAGTTCGCTGCAGAAGGACGGCGAGGTCAGCTTCCTGATTCGTAACGTACCGGGCGGCCTGATGAGCAGTTTCCTGACCGGCCTCGCCAAGGCCGGTGATGCCATGACCCTGGCCGGGCCGCTGGGCAGCTTCTACCTGCGCGAGATCAAGCGGCCGCTGTTGCTGCTGGCCGGCGGCACGGGGCTGGCGCCCTTCACCGCGATGCTCGAACAGATCGCTGAGCGTGGCAGCGAATATCCGCTGCACCTGGTCTACGGCGTTACCCACGACTTCGACCTGGTGGAAATGGACCGCCTGGAAGCCTTCGCCGCGCGCATTCCCAACTTCACCTGGAGTGCCTGCGTAGCCAGCCCGGAAAGCAGCTACCCGCACAAGGGCTACGTCACCCAGCACATCGAGCCGGCGCACCTCAACGACGGCGAAGTGGACCTCTACCTCTGCGGCCCGCCGCCGATGGTCGAGGCGGTGAGCGCCTACATCCGCGAGCAGGGCATCACCCCGGCGAATTTCTATTACGAGAAGTTTGCCGCGAGCGCGGCCTGAACTCCGATACCTGAATGGTGGGCAGTGCTGCTCTTCGTAGGAGCGAGCTTGCTCGCGAACAGCCTCGCAGCGGGGCCTTGGTTCGCGAGCAAGCTCGCTCCTACAAGGGGTGTCCGCTCGAGGCTATGAGGTCACCATGAAAAGATTCCAAGACAAGACCGCCTTCGTCACCGGCGCCGCCCAGGGCATCGGCCGGCGCGTCGCCGAGCGGCTGGTGGAAGAGGGCGCCCGGATCATCGCCGTGGACCGCTCAGAGATCGTCCACGAATTGCAGGACGCCCTTGGCCAGCAGGGCGACGTGCTCACCCTGACCGCTGACCTGGAGCGCTTCGCCGATTGCCAGGGCGTGGTCGACCAGGCGCTCGCGCGTTTCGGTCGTCTCGATATCCTGATCAACAACGTCGGCGGCACCATCTGGGCGAAGCCCTTCGAGCATTACGCCGAAGAGGAGATCGAAGCCGAGGTGCGCCGCTCGCTGTTCCCCACCCTGTGGTGCTGCCGTGCGGCCCTGGTGCCGATGCTGGAACAGGGCGCGGGCGCCATCGTCAACGTGTCATCCATCGCCACTCGCGGAGTGAACCGCGTGCCCTACGGTGCGGCGAAAGGCGGGGTGAATGCGCTGACCGCGTGCCTGGCCTTCGAGACTGCCGAGCGTGGCGTGCGGGTGAATGCCACCGCGCCCGGAGGCACCGAGGCACCGCCCCGGCGCATCCCGCGCAACGCGGCGCAGCAAAGCGAGCAGGAGAGGCTCTGGTACCAGCAGATCGTCGACCAGACCGTCGAGAGCAGCCTGATGAAGCGCTACGGCAGCATCGACGAACAGGTGGGTGCGATCCTCTTCCTCGCTTCCGACGAGGCCAGCTACATCACCGGCGTGACCCTGCCGGTGGGTGGCGGCGACCTGGGCTGAGGCGCCGTGATGATGCGCTCACGGCCGGTTCGCGCCGATCAGTTGCAGGCAGCGTTGCAGTGGCGCACTGACGTCACCGCGGCGCTGGCTGAGGATGATCGGCGACACCGCCTCGGCGTCGGTCAGCGTGGCGTAGCCGATGTCGGCACGGTGCTGCTGTTGCACCGACGCTGGCACCAGCGCCACACCCAGGCCGGCGGCGACCAGGCCGATGGCGGTCTGCAGTTCGTTGGTCCATTGCGTCACGCGCACACTCAAACCGTGGTTGGCGAACAGCGCCAGCACATGGTCGGCATAGCTGGGGCGCGGGTTGGCGGGGTAGAGCACGAAGTCTTCGCCGGCCAGTTGCGCAAGGCTCAGCGGCGCGCCCAGCAGGCGATGCCCGGCCGGCAGCACGGCGATCATCGGTTCCTCGCGCAATACCTGCTGGGTAATCGCCGGGTCGTCGATGCGGATGCGCCCGAAGCCGATGTCGATGCGCCCACTTTTCAGCGCTTCGACCTGTTGCACCGTGGTCATTTCCTGCAGCCCCAGTTCCAGACCGGCGTCGCCGCGCAGTTCGCGGATCAGCTCGGGCAGTCCGTCATACAGCGTCGACGGTGCGAAGCCGATGCCGAACCACTGGCGCTCGCCGTGGCCAATGCGCCGGGTGCTCTCGCAGATGCTTTCCAGCTGCGAAAGCAGGGTGCCGGTCTGCTCGTGGAAGTAGCGCCCGGCGTCGGTCAGGCGCAGCGGCCGGCCGCGCTCCAGCAAGGGTACGCCGAGCAGTTCCTCGAGCTGCTGGATCTGCCGGCTCAGCGGCGGCTGGGCGATGTGCAGGCGCTCGGCGGCGCGGGTGAAATTGAGGGTGCCGGCCACTTCGCGGAAGTAGCGCAGGTGTCGCAGCTCCATGATACCTCCAGGGTATGCAACAAGATGGCAACGATATTGGACTGCCTGCAGGCCCCGGCGCAATCCTTCGTTAACCGTGAAAAGACCTTCCGGGTATCGCCGTTGTGCGGCCCGGCCCATCCAGAAATTCCAGACCGGAACGCCGTCCATGAGTAGCCCTGTCATCGAACGCATCGAGTCGATCATCGTCGACCTGCCGACCATCCGCCCGCACAAGCTGGCCATGCACACCATGCAGCAGCAGACACTGGTGATCATCCGCCTGTGCTGCTCCGACGGCGTCGAGGGTATCGGCGAAGCCACCACCATCGGTGGCCTGGCCTACGGCAACGAGAGCCCGGAAAGCATCAAGGCCAACATCGATGCGCACTTCGCGCCGCTGCTCAAGGGCCAGGACGCCAGCAACATCAATGCCTGCATGCAGCGCCTGGACAAGTCGATCAAGGGCAACACCTTCGCCCGCTCCGGCATCGAAAGCGCGCTGCTGGATGCACAGGGCAAGCGTCTGGGCCTGCCGGTCAGCGAACTGCTCGGCGGCCGCGTGCGCGACAGCCTCGAAGTGGCCTGGACCCTGGCCTCCGGCGACACCGCCCGCGATATCGCCGAGGCGGAGCAGATGCTGGACATCCGCCGCCACCGCATCTTCAAGCTGAAGATCGGCGCCAACCCGCTGGAGCAGGATCTCAAGCATGTGGTCGCGATCAAGAAGGCCCTGGGCGAACGTGCCAGCGTGCGCGTCGACGTCAACCAGGGCTGGGACGAATCCCAGGCGATCCGTGGCTGCCAGGTGCTCGGCGAGAACGGCATCGACCTCATCGAACAGCCCATCTCGCGCATCAACCGCAGCGGCCAGGTGCGCCTGAACCAGCGCAGCCCGGCACCGATCATGGCCGATGAGTCCATCGAGAGCGTGGCCGATGCCTTCAGCCTCGCTGCCGACGGCGCGGCCAGCATCTTCGCCCTGAAGATCGCCAAGAACGGCGGCCCACGCGCCGTGCTGCGCACCGCGCAGATCGCCGAAGCGGCCGGTATCGCGCTGTACGGCGGGACCATGCTCGAAGGCGCGGTCGGCACCCTGGCCTCGGCACACGCCTTCCTCACTCTGGAGAAGCTGACCTGGGCCACCGAGCTGTTCGGCCCCCTGCTGCTCACCGAGGAAATCGTCACCGAGCCGCCGGTTTACCGCGACTTCCAGCTGCACGTGCCGCGTACGCCCGGCCTGGGCCTGACACTCGACGAGGAGCGCCTGGCGCGCTTCCGCCGCACCTGACCTGCAACCTTTCCCGACTGCCCGATAGAGGAGATGACCCGATGCTGTTCCACGTGAAGATGACCGTGAAATTGCCCGTCGACATGGACCCGGCCAAGGCCGCCCAGCTCAAGGCCGACGAGAAGGAACTGGCCCAGCGCCTGCAGCGCGAGGGCAAGTGGCGCCACCTGTGGCGCATCGCCGGGCACTACGCCAACTACAGCGTGTTCGACCTCGCCAGCGTCGAGGAACTGCACGACACCCTGATGCAGTTGCCGCTGTTCCCCTACATGGACATCGAGGTCGACGGACTCTGCCGCCATCCGTCCTCGATCCATTCCGACGACCGCTGATTTCGTCCTGTACGACTCAACAAGAACAAGACTTGAGGATCGCACCATGACCGTGAAGATTTCCCAGACTGCCGACATCCAGAAGTTCTTCGAAGAAGCCAGTGGCGCCCTGAACGACCAGGGCAATCCGCGGGTGAAGAACCTCGTCCTGCGCATCCTGCAGGACACCGCGAAGCTCATCGAAGACATGAGTGTCACCCCCGACGAGTTCTGGAAGGCGGTGGACTACCTCAACCGCCTTGGCTCCCGCCAGGAAGCCGGGCTGGTCGTCGCCGGCCTGGGCATCGAGCATTACCTCGACCTGCTGCTGGACGCCCAGGACGCGGCGGTCGGCATCGAAGGCGGCACCCCGCGCACCATCGAAGGCCCGCTGTACGTGGCCGGTGCGCCGCTGTCCGAAGGCGAAGCGCGGATGGACGACGGGCAGGACGCCGGCACCGTGTTCCTCTCCGGGCGCGTGTTCGACCTCGACGGCAAACCGCTGGCCGGCGCCGTGGTCGACCTCTGGCACGCCAACACCAACGGCACCTACTCGTACTTCGACAGCACCCAGTCCGAGTTCAACCTGCGCCGGCGCATCGTCACCGACGCCGAAGGCCGCTACAAGGCGCGCAGCATCGTGCCCAGCGGCTATGGCTGCCCGCCGGACGGCCCGACCCAGGAACTGCTGAACCAGCTCGGCCGCCACGGCCAGCGTCCGGCGCACATTCACTTCTTCATCTCCGCGCCGGGCATCGCCACCTGACCACGCAGATCAACCTGGCCGGTGACCAGTACCTGTGGGACGACTTCGCCTACGCCACCCGTGACGGCCTGATCGGCGAGGTGCGTTTCGTCGAGGATGCAGCCGCCGCCCAGGCGCGCGGTGTGGAAGGGCGCTTCGCCGAGATCGAGTTCGACTTCCAGTTGCAGCAGGCCGTCAGTGCCGGCGCCGAAGACCGCAGCAATCGTCCTCGGGCGCTGCAGATGCGCCCGATCCTCCGACTGCTCCAATCCTTGTCGATAACCTCGCCGTAGGATGGCGTGGAGCGCAGCGATACCCATCGATCCGTGCACCGACCGCATGGGTATCGCTGCGCTCCACCCATCCTACCCAGTGTTTCCTGGAGCTCTGGCGCCTGGGCTGTCGCGGGCGTGGCCCGCTCCTGCACGGCAAAACCTGTAGGAGCGGGCCATGCCCGCGATCCACGGACGGCGTCCGCGCCCGCCCGAACGGCAACCTTCGCCTGGAAGAGCTGCCGTTAGCCCCCTAAGAGAAGTGTTCGATATTCGCACCGATAGTCGATTATCGCATTGTTCGCCCATCCCCCCAGCGGTACCTTTTTCCCACCTGCACCACGCCTACAACGAGACCGACCATGGCTGAACTCCTGACTCTCCGCGAAGCGGTCGAGCGCTTCGTCAACGACGGCGATACCGTCGCGCTCGAAGGCTTCACCCACCTGATCCCGACCGCTGCCTCCCACGAGCTGATCCGCCAGGGCAAGAAAGACCTGCACCTGGTGCGCATGACGCCCGACCTGGTCTACGACCTGCTGATCGGCGCCGGCTGCGTGCGCAAGCTGACCTTCTCCTGGGGCGGCAACCCTGGCGTCGGTTCGCTGCATCGCCTGCGTGACGCGGTGGAGAAGGGCTGGCCGCGCGACCTGGAGATCGACGAGCACAGCCATGCCGACCTCGCCAATTCCTACGTCGCCGGCGCCTCGGGCCTGCCGTTCGCGGTGCTGCGCGCCTACGCCGGCTCCGACCTGCCGAAGGTCAACCCGAACATCAAGTTCATCAACTGCCCGTTCACCGGCGAGCAACTGGCCGCGGTGCCGTCGGTACGCCCGGACGTCACCGTGATCCACGCGCAGAAGGCCGACCGCAAGGGCAACGTGCTGCTGTGGGGCATCCTCGGCGTGCAGAAGGAAGCCGCCCTGGCCGCCAAGCGCTGCATCGTCACCGTCGAGGAAATCGTCGACGACCTCAACGCGCCGATGAACTCCTGCGTGCTGCCGACCTGGGCGCTGTCCGCCGTCTGCCTGGTGCCGGGCGGTTCGCACCCGTCCTACGCCCACGGCTACTCCGAGCGCGACAACCGCTTCTACCAGGCCTGGAACCCGATCGCCCGCGACCGCGACACCTTCAACGCCTGGATCGATACCTACATCCGTGGCACGAAAGATTTCAGCGAGTTTCGTAACAAGCTCGCGGAGGCCAAGTAATGAGCGCCTACAGCACCAATGAAATGATGACCGTGGCCGCCGCCCGCCGCCTGAAGAACGGCGCCGTCTGCTTCGTCGGCATCGGCCTGCCGTCCAAGGCCGCCAACCTGGCGCGCCTGACCGCCTCCCCGGACGTGGTCCTGATCTACGAATCCGGCCCCATCGGCGCCAAGCCCAGCGTGCTGCCGCTGTCCATCGGTGACGGCGAACTGGCCGAAACCGCCGACACCGTAGTGCCCACCGGCGAGATCTTCCGCTACTGGCTGCAGGGCGGGCGCATCGACGTCGGCTTCCTCGGCGCCGCCCAGGTCGACCGCTTTGGCAACATCAACACCACCGTCATCGGCGACTACAACAAGCCGAAGGTGCGCCTGCCCGGCGCCGGCGGCGCTCCGGAGATCGCCGGTTCCGCCAAGGAAGTGCTGATCATCCTCAAGCAATCGCACCGGACCTTCGTCGACAAGCTCGCCTTCATCACCTCGGTCGGTTTCGGCGAGGGCGGCGACCACCGCCAGCAGCTCGGCCTCCCAGGCAAGGGCCCGGTGGCGATCATCACCGACCTGTGCATCATGGAGCCGGAAGCCGGCAGCAACGAATTCATCGTCACCACCCTGCACCCGGGCGTGACCCGCGAGCAGGTGGTCGAGAACACGGGCTGGGCGATCCGCTTCGCCGAGCAGGTGACCGAAACCGTCGCGCCGACCGACGTGGAACTGGAAGCCCTGCGCGCCCTTGAAGCCCGCACCGCCGCCGCCCACGGCCAGCTGGGAGGTGAGGAATGAGCCGCGAGGTGTTCATCTGCGACGCCGTGCGCACGCCCATCGGCCGTTTCGGCGGCTCGCTCTCCGGCGTGCGCGCCGACGACCTCGCCGCGGTGCCGGTGAAGGCGCTGGTGGAACGTAACCCGCAAGTCGACTGGGCCGCGCTGGACGAGGTGTACCTCGGCTGCGCCAACCAGGCCGGCGAAGACAACCGCAACGTCGCGCGCATGGCGCTGCTGCTGGCGGGCCTGCCGGAAAGCGTGCCGGGCGTGACCCTCAATCGCCTCTGCGCCTCGGGCCTGGATGCGGTGGGCACCGCCTTCCGCGCCATCGCCAGCGGCGAGGCCGAGCTGGTCATCGCCGGGGGCGTGGAGTCCATGTCCCGCGCGCCCTACGTGATGGGCAAGGCCGACAGCGCCTTCGGTCGCGGGCAGAAGATCGAGGACACCACCATCGGCTGGCGTTTCATCAACCCGCTGATGAAGGCGCAGTACGGCGTGGATGCCATGCCGCAGACCGCCGACAACGTGGCTGACGACTACCAGGTCAACCGCGCCGACCAGGACGCCTTCTCCCTGCGCAGCCAGCAGCGTGCCGGCGTTGCCCAGGCCAGCGGCTACTTCGCCGAGGAAATCGTCCCGGTGGTGATCAAGGGTCGCAAGGGCGAGACCGTTGTCGACACCGACGAACACCCGCGCCCGGATACCACCGCCGAAGCGCTGGCCAAGCTCAAGCCGGTCAACGGCGAAGGCAAGACCGTCACCGCCGGCAACGCCTCGGGCGTCAACGATGGTGCCGTGGCGCTGATCCTCGCCAGTGCCGAAGCAGTGAAGAAACACGGCCTCACCCCGCGCGCGAAAGTGCTCGGCATGGCCAGCGCCGGCGTTGCCCCGCGCGTGATGGGCATCGGCCCGGTGCCGGCGGTGCGCAAGCTGCTGGAGCGCCTGAACCTGTCGATGGATCAGTTCGATGTCATCGAGCTGAATGAAGCCTTCGCTGCGCAGGGACTGGCAGTGACCCGCAAACTCGGCGTCGCCGATGATGATGCGCGGGTGAACCCCAACGGCGGCGCCATTGCCCTCGGCCATCCGCTGGGTGCCAGTGGTGCGCGTCTGGTGCTGACGGCGGTGCACCAGTTGCAGAAGACGGGCGGCAAGCTCGGTTTGTGCACCATGTGCGTGGGCGTAGGGCAGGGCGTGGCGCTGGTCGTCGAGCGGGTGTGATCAAAAGCCTCCCTCACCCTAACCCTCTCCCGGAGGGAGAGGGGACTGTTCGGCGTGGCGACAAGCGCGTGCACATCCTGAAGCCTCAGGATGCATGCTGGAATATCCACTCGCAGCGGACGGCTCCCTCTCCCCCTGGGAGAGGGCTGGGGTGAGGGCCGCCCAACGCGCCATACTGTCCCGACCAAGCCGCCGATCTCCGGAGCCACCTCAGTGAGCACCAACCTTCTGTTCGACGCCTACTTCACTCAGCCCGCCATGCGCGCGATCTTCAGCGACCAGGGCCGGGTGCAGGGCATGCTCGACTTCGAGGCCGCCTTGGCCCGTGCCGAGGCCCGCGTGGGCGTGATCCCAGCGAGCGCCGTGGCGCCCATCGCCGCCGCCTGCCGTGCCGAACTCTACGATTTCGATGCATTGGCCCAGGCCATCTGCAGCGCTGGCAATTCCGCGATTCCGCTGGTCAAGGCGCTGGGCAAACGCATCTCCGCCGTGGACGCCGAGGCCGAGCGCTACGTGCATCTTGGAGCCACCAGCCAGGACGCCATGGACTCCGGTCTGGTGCTGCAACTGCGGGCCGCCATCGAGCTGCTGGAGAGTGACCTCGCCCAGCTCGCCGACGCGCTCGCGGCCCAGGCACAAGCCCACGCTGGCACACCCATGGTCGGCCGCACCTGGCTGCAGCACGCCACGCCGGTCACCCTTGGCATGAAGGTCGCCGGCTGGCTGGGTGCAATGACTCGCCATCGCCAGCGTCTGAACGAACTCAAGCCGCGCCTGCTGTGCCTGCAGTTCGGCGGCGCCTCCGGCAGCCTCGCCGCGCTGGGCGAGCAGGGCTTTGCCGTGGCCGAAGCGCTGGCGCAAGAGCTGGACCTGCGACTGCCCGAACAACCCTGGCACACCCAGCGCGACCGCCTGGTGGAGTTCGCCAGCCTGCTCGGCCTGATCACCGGCAGCCTCGGCAAACTGGGCCGCGACCTGAGCCTGCTGATGCAGACCGAAGCCGGCGAAGTCTTCGAGCCTTCTGCGCCGGGCAAGGGTGGTTCTTCCACCATGCCGCACAAGCGCAACCCGGTGGGTGCTGCGGTGCTGATCGGCGCGGCGACTCGTGCGCCGGGACTGGTCTCGACGCTGTTCTCGGCGATGCCTCAGGAGCACGAACGCAGCCTCGGCCTGTGGCACGCCGAGTGGGAAAGCCTGCCGGAGCTTTGCTGCCTCGTCTCCGGTTCCCTGCAACAGGCGCTGTCCCTCGTGCCGGGCCTGGAAGTCGACGCCGAGCGCATGCTCGCCAACCTCGACCTGACCCGCGGCCTGGTACTGGCCGAGGCGGTGAGCATCGCTCTGGCCCAGCGTATCGGCCGCGATGCCGCGCACCACCTGGTGGAGCAATGCTGCAAGCAAACGGTGAGGGACGGCGCGCACCTTCGCGCGGTGCTTGGAGCCAACGCCGAGGTCACTGCACAACTGAATACCGAGGAACTGGATCGCCTGCTCGATCCCGCCCATTACCTGGGTCAGGCGCGCCGCTGGGTCGAGCGCGCGCTGGCCGAACACCAAGAACTTTCTTTGCGATAAGAAGCGCGCCAGGAGCCCTTGCATGCCTACCGTACGTCTCGCCGATGGCGACCTGAACTATCAACTGGAAGGCCCGGCCGGTGCGCCGGTGCTGGTGCTGTCCAACTCCCTGGGCACTGACCTGCACATGTGGGACGCGCAGGTCGCGGCCTTTGCCGAACACTTCCGCGTGCTGCGTTATGACACCCGTGGCCACGGTGCTTCGCTGGTCACTCCCGGCCCCTACAGCATCGAGCAGAACGGCCACGATGTACTGGCCCTGCTGGACGCACTGGACATCCCGCGCGCGCACTTCTGCGGCCTGTCCATGGGCGGTCTGATCGGCCAGTGGCTGGGTATTCACGCGCCGGAGCGCATCGGGCGCCTGGTGCTGTGCAACACCGCTGCCAAGATCGGCACGCCCGAGGTGTGGAACCCGCGCATCGAGACCGTGCTCAGTGGCGGCGCCGAGGCGATGCGCAACCTGCGTGATGCGTCGATCTCGCGCTGGTTCACCGCGGACTTTGCGGAAGGCCAGCCGGGCAAGGTCGAGACCATCGTCGGCATGCTGGCGCAGACATCGCCGGAAGGTTACGCGGCCAACTGCGCGGCCGTGCGCGATGCCGATTTCCGTGGCGAGATCGGCGCGATCACTGCGCCGACCCTGGTGGTCTGTGGCGCCGCCGACCCGGTGACCACCACCGAGGACGGCCGCTTCCTGCAGGCGCGCATCCCCGGCGCCGAGCTTGCGGAATTCCGCGCTGCGCACCTGTCCAACGTGCAGGCTGGCGATGCCTTCAGCCAGCGCGTGCTGGACTTCCTGCGCCCCTGATTACCTCACCCTGTAGGAGCGGGCCATGCCCGCGATCGCGCGCATGGCGCGCTCCTACAGGTAGACACCGGAGTGACCTGATGGACGAGAATGAACGCTACGAAGCCGGCATGCAGGTGCGTCGCGCGGTGCTGGGCGACGCCCACGTCGACCGCAGCCTGGAGAAGCGCAACGCCTTCAACGAAGAGTTCCAGGAAATGATCACCCGTCACGCCTGGGGTGACATCTGGACCCGCCCCGGCCTGCCGCGCCATACCCGCAGCCTGATCACCATCGCCATGCTGATCGGCATGAACCGCGAGGGCGAACTCAAGCTGCACCTGCGCGCCGCGCGCAACAACGGCGTGACTCGCGAGGAGATCAAGGAAGTGCTGCTGCAGAGTGCGATCTACTGCGGTATTCCGGCGGCCAACGCCACCTTCCACCTCGCCGAAGCGGTGTGGGACGAACTGGGCACCGAGTCGCTGGGCGACGCCTGATCGGCAGCGCAGGCGCTGTCCGGACCACGCATCCGGGCGGCGTCTGATCTGACGTGTTGTGTCTGAGGTTGGGCACTTCGTAGGGCGGATAACGCGCCAGCGTTATCCGCCGTGGCGTTGTCGGCGCATAACCTGTTCCAGGTTATGCGCCCTATGGGCTGTGGAGGAGTGCTTTGCGGGCGCCGCCCGCGAAACAGGCCGGCGAGATCAGCAGCCCCTCACCCTAACCCTCTCCCGGGGGGAGAGGGGACCGTTCGGTGCAGGATGAAACCTTGGCGTCAGTCGGCACGGTCTGCCCCCTCTCCTGATGGAGAGGGCTGGGGTGAGGGGATAACGCAGACATGGGGTTCCCTGAGCACCTCAGCTCTCCAGTTCCTTGCGATCCCTGAACAACTCCAGCGCCTGCGGATTGGCCAGGGCGTCGGTGTTCTTCACCGGCCGGCCGTGCACCACGTTGCGTACCGCCAGTTCGACGATCTTGCCGCTGATGGTGCGCGGGATGTCGTTGACCGCGAGGATTTTCGCCGGCACATGGCGCGGGGTGGTGTTGCTGCGGATGGTCTGGCGGATGCGTTCCTGCAGTGTCTCGTCGAGGTCCACGCCGTCGCGCAGGCGCACGAACAGCACCACGCGCACATCGCCCTGCCAGTCCTGGCCGATGGCGATGGATTCCAGCACCTGCTCGACCTTCTCCACCTGGCGGTAGATTTCCGCCGTGCCGATACGCACGCCGCCGGGATTGAGCACGGCATCCGAACGTCCATGGATCACCAGGCCGCCGTGCTCGGTTTCCTCGGCATAGTCGCCGTGGGCCCAGACGCCGGGGAAGGTGGCGAAGTAGGCATCAAGGAATTTCTCGTTGTTCTCGTCGTTCCAGAAGCCCACCGGGATCGACGGGAAGTGCCGCACGCAGACCAGTTCGCCTTTTTCGCCGAGCACCGATCTACCGGCCTCATCCCAGACTTCCACCGCCATGCCCAGCGCCTTGCACTGGATTTCCCCGCGCCAGACCGGCGCGGTCGGATTGCCGATGGCGAAGCAGGAAACGATGTCGGTGCCGCCGGAAATCGACGACAGGCAGAGGTCGGGTTTCACGTCGCGGTAGACGTAGTCGAAGCTTTCGTGGGCCAGCGGCGAGCCGGTCGAAAGCAGGGTCTTGAGGCGTTCCAGCGAGTGCGTCTGACGGGGTCGCACGTTGGCCTTCTCGAGCGCAGCGATGTACTTGGCGCTGGTGCCGAACACGCTGATGTGCTCCGCGTCGATCAGGTCCATCAGGCGCTCGGGGCCGGGATGGAAGGGCGAGCCGTCGTAGAGCACCAGCGTGGCGCCGACGGCGAGGCCCGAGACCAGCCAGTTCCACATCATCCAGCCGCAGGTGGTGTAGTAGAACAGCGTATCGTCCTGCCCCAGGTCGACGTGCAGGCCGTGTTCCTTCAGGTGTTGCAGCAGCACGCCGCCGGTCCCGTGGACGATGCACTTGGGCACGCCCGTGGTGCCGGAGGAGTAGAGGATGTACAGCGGGTGGTCGAAGGGCACCGGGGTGAACACCGGTTCGCCGCCGCTGTGGAAGAAGTCCTGCCAGAGGCTGACCCGCGCCGGCGTCTGGAAGTCGCTGCGGCGGGCGTGGCCGTTGGCGTAGGGGACGATCACCAGCTGTTCCAGGCTGGGAAGCTGGGCGAGGATTTCGTTGAGCTTGGCGGTGAGGTCCAGCACCTTGCCGGCGTAGCGGTAGCCGGCGCAGGCGATCAGCACCTTGGGCTCGATCTGGCCGAAACGGTCGATCACGCCATGGGTGCCGAAGTCCGGCGAGCAGCTCGACCAGGTGGCGCCCAGGCTGGTGGTGGCGAGCATGCCGACCACGGTCTGCCAGGTGTTGGGCATGAAGGCCGCGACGCGGTCGCCAACGCCGACGCCGGCTTCGCGCAGGGCACGCTGCAGGCCGGCGACCTGGGCGGCCAGCTCGGCATGGCTGATGACCTCGCGGCGTTCATCCTCGCTGATGGCGATCAGCGCCGGCTTGTGGTCGCGGCGGCGCAGCAGGTGTTCGGCAAAGTTCAGCGTGGCGCCGGGGAACCAGCGCGCATCGGGCATTTCCGGGCCTTCCTCGAGGACCGCTGCGGGCGCCTCGTGGAACTGCACGCCGAAGGTGTCGACGATGGCCAGCCAGAAGGCTTCGCGCTCGGCGATGCTCCAGGCGTGTAGCGCGGCGTAGTCGGGCAGGTCGACGCCGTGCTGCTGCGCCACCTTGCGACGGAAGGCGTCCATCCGGGTGGCGGCGATGCGTTCGGGGGAGGGTGTCCAGAGCAGTGGGTTCATTGACGACGACTCCAGCGAAGGATCGGTGGGCACCGCCGACAGGCGGTACCCATCATCTTGACATGAAGCGTCGCCGGAAGTGCTTCGCAGGTGCTCGGGAATCACTGTGCGACCCAGCCGCCATCCATGTTCCAGGCGGCGCCGCGGACCTGCGCGGCGGCTTCAGAACACAAGAATAGCGCCAGCTCGCCGAGCTGGTCGGCGGTGACGAAATCCAGCGACGGCTGCTTCTCCGCCAGCAGGTCGTGGCGCGCCTGCTCGGGGCTGGCTCCGGCGGCGATGCGCGCGTCGATCTGCTGCTGCACCAGCGGCGTCAGCACCCAGCCGGGACAGATGGCGTTGCAGGTGATGGCGCTGGTGGCGGTTTCCAGGGCGGTGGTCTTGGTCAGGCCGATCACCCCGTGCTTGGCGGCGACGTAGGCGCTCTTGCCGGCGGAGGCGACCAGGCCGTGGGTCGAGGCGATGTTGAGGATGCGCCCCCAGCCGCGCTGGCGCATGCCCGGCAGCGCCAGGCGGGTGGTGTGGAAGACCGAGGAGAGGTTGATGGCGATGATCGCGTTCCAGCGCTCCACGGGGAAGTCCTCCAGCGCCGCGACGTGCTGGATGCCGGCGTTGTTGACCAGGATGTCGAGGCCGCCGAACTCGCGCTCGACGTAGGCGATCATCTCGGCGATCTGCTCGGGTTGCGCCATGTCCGCGCCGTGATGGCCGATGCGTGTGCCATGCGCCGACAGTTCGCGCACCGCCGAGTCGATATCGCCAAAGCCGTTGACCACCACATTGGCGCCCGCCTGGGCGAGGCGCGCGGCGATGCCCAGACCGATGCCGCTGGTGGAGCCGGTGACCAGTGCGGTCTTGCCTTTGAGAGTCATGCAAATCTCCTCTGGAACGGGGCGGTCGCCGCGCGGCGACCGCTTGGAAACAACCGGCTTATACGATTCCGGTGGCGTAGAAAGTGCCAATCACCACGAACACCGCGAGGGTCTTGATCAGGGTAATGGCGAAGATGTCCTTGTAGGCCTCGCGGTGGGTCAGGCCGGTGACTGCGAGCAGGGTGATGACCGCGCCGTTGTGCGGCAGGGTGTCCATGCCGCCGGAGGCCATGGCCGCGACCCGGTGCAGTACTTCCAGCGGGATGTTGGCGGCGTGGGCGGCGGCGATGAACTGCTCGGACATGGCCGCCAGCGCGATGCTCATGCCGCCCGACGCCGAGCCGGTGATGCCGGCCAGGGTGGTCACGGTGATGGCCTCGTTGACCAGCGGATCGGGAATCTTCTTCAGTGCGTCGGCCAGCACCAGGAAGCCCGGCAGCGAGGCAATCACCGCGCCGAAGCCGTATTCCGAAGCTGTGTTCATGGCCGCCAGCAGTGCGCCGGACACGGCGGTCTTGCTGCCCTCGGCGATCTTGCTGCGGATCACCGCGAAGCTGGTCACCAGCACCAGCAGGATGCCCAGCAGCAGCGCCGCCTGCACTGCCCAGATGCCGGTCAGCTTGGCCACGTCGCTGGCCACCGGTGCGGCCATGCCGGCCAGTTGCAGGCTGTGGGTCTTGCCGTAGACCTGGGGAATCCAGTGGGTGAACAGCAGGTTGGCGACGCCCACCAGCACCAGCGGCGAGAGCGCCAGCAGCGGGTTGGGCAGTTTCATGTCGTCGGCGGTCTCCGGCTCGTTGCGCAACTCGGTGCCGTAGCCCTCACCGGCGGCGCGCGCCTTGCCGGCCTGGCGGCGGAGGAACAGCATGCCGACGCTGAACACGAACAGGCTGCCGATCACGCCCAGCCAGGGCGCGGCCCAGCCGGTGGTGTTGAAGAAGGCGGTGGGGATGATGTTCTGGATCTGCGGGGTGCCGGGCAGGGCGTCCATGGTGAAGCTGAAGGCGCCCAGGGCGATGGTCGCCGGGATCAGCCGTTTGGGGATGTTGCTCTGGCGGAACATCTCGGCGGCGAACGGATAGACCGCGAACACCACCACGAACAGCGACACGCCGCCGTAGGTGAGCAGAGCGCAGACCAGCACGATCACCAGCATCGCCTGGCTGGTGCCGAGCAGGCGGATGGCCGCGGCGACGATGGAGCGCGAGAAGCCCGACAGCTCGATCAGCTTGCCGAACACCGCGCCGAGCAGGAACACCGGGAAGTAGAGTTTGACGAAGCCGACCATCTTCTCCATGAACACCCCGGTGAAGGCCGGGGCGACGGCGGAAGGGTCGGTCAGCAGTACCGCCAGCAGCGCGGCGATGGGGGCGAAGAGGATCACGCTGTAGCCGCGGTAGGCGGCGAGCATCAGCAGGGCGAGGGCCGCGAGGGCGATGACCACGCTCATCGAAGTATCTCCAGTTGTCGCGCGGCCTCGGGCCGCGCGTCGTTCTTGTTGTAGTGGGGGCGAGTGACGATCAGGCGATTACCAGAGCGGCAGCACGTAGCTGAGGATCAGGCGGTTCTCGTCGAGGTCGTTGCCGAAGTGGCTGGAGCGAACTGTCGCATTGCGCCACTTCACGCCGAAGTTCTTCAACGGCCCGTTCTGCACCACGTAGCCGATATCGGTATCGCGCTCCCATTCCTTGCCTTCGGGCTTGCCCGTGCCCAGCTCGATGTTGTCGCCGGACAGGTAGCGCGTCATGAAGGTCAGGCCGGGCACGCCGAGGGCGGCAAAATCGTAGTCGTAACGCGCTTGCCAGGACTTCTCGTCACGGTTGGCGAAGTCGCCGATCTGCACGAAGTTGACCAGGAAGGCGTCGGTGCCGCCGATGTAGGCGAAGCCGGTGTCTCCGCTCATCTTCTGGTAGCCGGCGCCGAAGCCGTGGCCGCCCAGGGTGTAGGTGAGCATGGCGCCGAAGGCGCGGTTGTCGACGTTGCTGTGGCCGTCGTCGTCGGAGCGGGCGTAGCGCAGGTCGGTCTTCAGCGACTGGCCGGCGGCGATGGGCAGCACGTGCACCAGGTTGACGATGTGCTGGTCGTAGAGCCCGTCGAGCTTGGCGTAGCTGTAGCCGGTGGTCAGTTGCGGCGTCCACTTGTAGCTCAGGCCGGCGAAGTCGAACTGGTCGCTGGTGTCGGTGGCGACGATGCCGCGCGCGCTGCCGCTGGTGACGGTCATGTCCTCACGGTTGGAGGAGTCGCGCTGGCTCACCTGACGCAGGCGGCCGCCGTCGAAGGTCAGGCCGGCGAATTCGGCGGAATTCAGGTGCGCGCCTTCGAAAGTCTGCGGCAGCAGGCGCGAATCATTGGCCAGTACGGTGGGCAGCTTGGGCAGCAGGGTGCCGATCTTCAGGGTGCTCTTCGAGGCGCGCAGCTTGGCGGTCAGGCCCAGTTCGCTGTAGTCGTCCGGTGCGCCGTTGACCTTGTCCTTGTCGCGCGGCAGCAGGCCGGAACCGGCGCGGTCGGGGCTGGAGTCCAGCTTGACGCCGAGCAGGACGAGGGCATCGACGCCCACGCCGATGGTGCCTTCGGTGTAGCCGGATTCGTAGCGCAGGAGGAAGCCCTGCGCCCACTCTTCCTGCTTGGATTGCGCGGCGTTGTCCTGGCGGAAGTCGCGGTTGAAGTAGAAGTTGCGCAGCTCGACACTGGCCTTGCTGTCGGCAAGAAACTCGGCGAAGGCCTGGGGCGAAAGGGCGAGGGTGGAACCGAGGGCGGTGATAACGGCGGCATGATTGAGCGTGGAGCGGCTCATCGGGGATCTCCTGGCGCTATACCGAGGGCGAAACAGGACTTGCCGGATGTCCCGTGGGGGTGGAGTTCGCGTTCGGGCAGCGTTGATTGTTGTTATGTCGGCTGTGCGGCTCGAAGGCCGCGAGAGGCGACATAGCCAGGACCGTGCCAGGATTGTAACTATTTGATTTTTAAGTCTTATTTTGATATTTGCGTGAATGGGGAGAACTGGTTTGTCTCTAATCTGAGACAAGACGACGGATTGAGTCGCGCGGATGCCTTTTATAAGTGGTTTAGAGCGCTTGTCTCTTTATTGAGACTTGTCTCTTTTTCAGGACTGAAGGCCCAGTGCTGCCATTTTCTTGTAGAGGGTCGAGCGCCCCAGGCCCAGGCGTTGTGCGGCCGCATCGACGTTGCCGGCATGCTCGGCCAGGGTATTGGCAATCAGCTCGCGCTCGAAGGCATCCCGCGCTGCGTAGAAGTCCTGCCCCTCGGCCAGACGGGTTCCCGGTGTCGTCGAGGCGGCGGGCAGTGGCTGCAACTCGCCCAGTGCCGAACGCAGCGCGGCGGCGTCGATCTGCGGGCGATCACCCAGCAGCACAGTGCGTTCCAGCAGGTTGCGCAGTTCGCGCACGTTGCCCGGCCAGGCATGCCGGGCGAGCAGGGCGAGGCCATCGGCGTTCAATTCATAAAGCGTCTGGCGGTCGTCGCGCAGGCCGTCGAGGATGGCTTCGCACAGTGCCGGCAAATCCTCCAGGCGTTCACGCAGCGGCGGAATCTCGATCGGCAGGACGTTGATGCGGTAGAACAGGTCGGCGCGGAAACGGCCCTCGCGCACGGCGGCGTCGAGGTCGATGGAGGTGGCGGCGATCAGGCGGATGTCGCTGCGCAGGACTTCGTTCGAGCCGACCGGTTCGAACTCCTTCTCCTGGAGCACCCGCAGCAGTTTGCTTTGCAGGGGTAGCGGCATGTCGCCGATTTCGTCGAGGAACAGCGTGCCGCCCTGGGCGATCTGCAGCTTGCCCGCGCGGCCCTTGCGGTCGGCGCCGGTGAAGGCGCCCGGCGCGGTGCCGAAGAACTCGGCTTCCAGCAGGGTCTCGGGAATGGCGGCGGCGTTGAGGCTGACAAAGGGCTTGTCGGCGCGCGGAGAAGAGGCATGAATGGCGTGGGCAAGCAATTCCTTGCCGGTGCCGGTCTCGCCCAGCAGCAGGATCGGTGCCTCGCTGGCGGCGCCCCGACGCGCGCGGCGCTTCACTTCCAGGCTGGCGACGCTGGTGCCGATGAAATGCCCGAAGCTGTACTTCGCCTGGCGCGCCTGCAGCAGCGAGCGGGTCGAGGCCAGCTCGGCCTGCATGCGCTGGTAGCGGGTGAGCAGCGGCGACAGCGCACGCAGCTCATCGAACAGGGCAAACCCGATGCCACCGATGACCTCGCCCGCGTCGTCGCGGATCGGCACGCGCATGACCACCAGCGGGTCCTTGGTCATGTCGAGGATGTCCAGCAGCATTGGCCGGCCGCTGCTGACCACTTCGCGCATCAGGCTGCCGGGGATTACCTGTTCCACCGGGCGGCCGACGGCCTGCTCGGCGCTGTCCAGGCCGAAGCGCTGCGCATAGCGCTGGTTGATCCAGACGATGCGCGCCTCGCGGTCGACGATCACTGTGCCTTCGCTGAACTGCTCGAAAATCTCGAACAGCGAGCGGATCGCCAGTTGGCGGACGCTGGGGTAGTCCTTGAGGCTGTGGGTGTCGGTCATGGGCAGGCCGTGCGCGGGGAGGGCAGAGGGCGCACTTTACTGGCGGAGGAGAAGTGAGGGGAAGGGCGGGGGTGGGATCAGCGCCGATCTCTCCCTGTAGGAGCGGGCCATGCCCGCGATCGCGCGCATGGCGCGCTCCTACAGGGATGGGCCTTCAGCGCTTGGACAGCTGTGCCTTGGCCACCCGCGAGCCATTGGGCTTGTCGAGTACCGCGCAGATACGCTGGCCGGCGTCGATCAGTTGGTCCAGGTCGATGCCGGTGTGGATGCCCAGGCCGTTGAGCAGGTAGAGCACGTCTTCGGTAGCGACGTTGCCGGTGGCGCCCTTGGCGTAGGGGCAACCGCCGAGACCGGCGACCGAGCTGTCGAACACCGCGATGCCTTCCAGGAGGCTGGCGTAGATGTTCGCCGTGGCCTGGCCGTAGGTGTCGTGGAAGTGCCCGGCCAGTTGCGCGCGCGGCACGCGTTGGCCGACGACTTCGAACAGGTGCCGGGTGGCGCCCGCCGTGCCGACACCGATGGTGTCGCCGAGAGAAACTTCGTAGCAGCCCATGGCGTGCAACTCTTCGGCAACGGCGGCGACCTGCTCTGCGTCCACTTCACCCTGATAGGGGCAGCCGAGCACGCACGATACATAGCCGCGCACGCGCACGCCGTGCTGGCGGGCCGCTTCCATCACCGGGACGAAGCGTTCCAGGCTCTCCTTGATCGAGCAGTTGATGTTCTTCTGCGAGAAGGCTTCGGAGGCGGCGGCGAACACCGCGACTTCCTTGACCTTCGATTCCAGCGCGGCTTCGAAGCCTTTCAGGTTCGGCGCCAGGGCGGCATAGGTGACGCCGGCCTTCTGCTGGATGCCGGCGAAGACTTCGGCCGAGCCGGCCATCTGCGGTACCCACTTGGGCGACACGAAGCTGCCGACTTCGATGTAGGAGAGGCCGGCGGCGGTGAGGTCGTCCACCAGGCGTACCTTGTCGGCCACGGCGATGGGTTGTTTCTCGTTCTGCAGGCCGTCGCGCGGGCCGACTTCGACCAGGCGGACGGATTTTGGCAGGGTCATGAAATGTCCTCTGTGGATTCGGGCGAAGGCTATTGCTCTTTGTAGGAGCGAGCTTGCTCGCGAACGCATTGCACCCTGATTTACCGGAGTGAAGCGGGTTCGCGAGCAAGCTCGCTCCTACAAGGACGACATCGGCGTTAGGCCGGCGTCTCTTCCAGTTCCACCAGCGCCGTCCCTTCGGACACCAGCTCGCCTTCGCTGCAATACAGCGATTTCACCACGCCGGCGTGCGGCGCGCGAATGCTGTGTTCCATCTTCATGGCTTCGAGCACCACCAGCGCTGCGCCGGCTTCGACGCTCTGGCCGGGCTCGACCAGGATGCGCACGATGCTGCCGTTCATGGGTGCGCCCAGGCCACCCTGGTGCGAATGCGCGGCTTCGGCCTCGGCGATGGGGTCGAAACGCTGCACGCCGACCAGCTCGCCGTTCCACTCCAGGTAGAGGCTGTCGCCGCGGCGGATCACCTGGTGGCGGCGGCGAATCTCGCCGTCCTTCACGTCCAGGTACTGGCCGTCGAGGTGGGCAATGCGCTGGCCGTCGGCATGGCGCAGGCGCACCACTTGCGATTCGCCCTTGGCCAGCAGGTGCAGGTCGGTTTCCCCGGCAGGCCGCTGCGCCAGCCGCTCTGGGCGGACCACGGGGAGTGAGCGTCGTCACCGCGCACACGGGCGGTTTCGCTCTGCACCCAGGCCTCCGCAGCCAGCTGCCAGAAGCGTTCAGGCAACGCGGTAGGGGCGGGCAGCAAGGCGTCCTGGTAACGGCCGATGAAGCCGGTGTCCAGTTCGCCCTCGGCGAAGGCCGGGTGGGCCAGCACACGACGCAGGAACGCCAGGTTGGTCTTGAAGCCGCCCACGGCAGTTTCGCTGAGCATCGACAGCAGGCGTTGGCGTGCTTCCTCGCGGTTCTCGCCCCAGGCGATCAGCTTGGCCAGCATCGGGTCGTAGAACGGCGAGATGTCGTCGCCTTCGCGGATGCCGCTGTCGGTACGGCGGCCGGGGCCGGCGGCGGGTTCGCGGTACAGCGCGAGGTGGCCACTGGCGGGCAGGAAACCGCCCTCGGGGTCTTCGGCATACAGGCGCACTTCGATGGCGTGGCCGTTCAGCGGCACCTGTTCCTGGGTGATCGGCAGCGGCTCGCCACGGGCGACGCGAATCTGCCAGGCCACCAGGTCGAGGCCGGTGATGGCTTCGGTGACCGGATGCTCCACCTGCAGGCGGGTGTTCATTTCCATGAAGAAGAACTGGCCGCTGCCTTCGTCGTAGAGGAATTCGACGGTGCCAGCGCCGACGTAGCCGATGGCCTGGGCGGCACGCACGGCGGACTCGCCCATGGCGGCGCGCAGTTCGGCGGAGAGGCCGGGGGCCGGCGCTTCTTCCACGACTTTCTGGTGACGCCGCTGGATCGAGCAGTCGCGCTCGTTGAGGTACAGGCAGTGGCCGTGCTGGTCGGCGAACACCTGGATTTCCACGTGGCGCGGCTTGGTCAGGTACTTCTCCACCAGCATGCGCGAGTCGCCGAAACCGGACTGCGCTTCACGCTGTGCGGATTCCAGCGCCTCGGCCAGTTCGCTCTCACGCTCGACCACCTTCATGCCCTTGCCACCGCCACCGGCGGCGGCTTTGAGCAGCACCGGGTAGCCGATGCGCTCGGCTTCACGCTGGAAGGTGGCGTAGTCCTGGGCCTCGCCGTGGTAGCCGGGTACCAGCGGTACGCCGGCGGTTTCCATCAGCGCCTTGGCCGCGGACTTGCTGCCCATGGCGTCGATGGCGCTGGCCGGCGGGCCGAGGAAGACCAGACCGGCCTCTTCGCAGGCGCGGGCGAAACCGGCGTTCTCCGAGAGGAAGCCGTAGCCGGGGTGGATGGCCTGGGCGCCGGCGGCTTTCGCGGCGGCCAGCACGGCGTCGGCGCGCAGGTAGCTTTCAGCGGGCTTGGCGCCGCCCAGGTCGATGGCGATGTCCGCCTCCTCGACGTGGCGCGCGTTGCGGTCGGTGGCGCTGTGCACGGCCACGGTGGTCAGGCCCAGGGCCTTGGCGGTGCGCATCACGCGGCAGGCGATCTCGCCGCGGTTGGCCACCAGCAGGGTATCGATCTTCTTCATCAGACTTGCTCCTGCCAGGCCGGTTTGCGTTTCTCCAGGAAGGCGCGCAGGCCTTCCTGCCCCTCGGGGCTGATGCGGATGCGGGCGATGGCGGCTTCGGTGTAGCGGCGGCGTTCCGGGGTCAGTTCACCGGCGCCGATTTCATGGAACAGCGCCTTGCAGGCCACCAGGGCCGCCGGACTGTTGTTCAGCAGGTTGGCGATCCAGGCCTCGGCCTCGTCGTCCAGTTCGGCCGCCGGGTAGGTTTCGTCCACCAGGCCCAGTTCGCGGGCGCGGATGCCGCTGAAACGCTCGGCGGTCATGGCGTAGCGGGTGGCGGCGCGCTGGCCGATGGCCTTGCTGACGAAGGGGCCGATGGTGGCCGGGATCAGGCCGATGCGCACTTCGGACAGGCAGAACTGCGCGTCCTCGGCGGCCAGCGCCATGTCGCAGCAGGAGACCAGCCCCACACCGCCGCCGAAGGCCGCACCCTGGACGATGGCCAGGGTCGGCTTTTGCAGTTGATGCAGGTTGTAGAGCAGTTCGGCGAGTTGCTGGGCGTCGTTCAGGTTGCCCTGGTAGTCCAGCTGCACGGATTCCTGCATCCACGAAAGGTCCGCTCCGCCGCAGAAGTGGCGGCCACGGCCGCGCAGCACGACGAGGCGCACGCGGTCGTCGCTGGCCACGGCGGCCAGCGCCTGGATCAGCTCGGCGATGGTCTGGGCGTTGAAGGCGTTGTTTTTCTCCGGGCGGCTCAGCCAGAGATTGGCGACGCCGCGCGGGTCGATGTCGAGCTCGATGCTCTCGAAAGCGAAAGTCTGGAATTCTGTCATGTGACCATTCTCAAGTTGGGCAGGTGGGTCGTCCCTCACCCCCGGCCCCTCTCCCAGAGGGAGAGGGGAGAAGAGCATTACATGCGGAAGACGCCGAAGCGGGTCGCTTCGACAGGCGCGTTGAGCGAGGCGGAGAGGGCGAGGCCGAGCACGTCGCGGGTCTGCGCCGGGTCGATCACGCCGTCGTCCCACAGGCGGGCGCTGGAGTAGTAGGGATGACCCTGGCGCTCGTACTGTTCGAGGATCGGCGCCTTGATCTTCGCCTCTTCCTCGGCGGACAGCGCAGAGCCTGCGCGTTCGGCCTGCTCGCGCTTGACCTGGGCCAGTACGCCGGCGGCCTGCTCGCCGCCCATCACGCCGATTCGCGCGTTGGGCCACATCCACAGGAAGCGCGGATCGTAGGCGCGGCCGCACATGCCGTAGTTACCGGCGCCGAAGCTGCCGCCGATGATCACGGTGAACTTCGGCACCTGGGCGCAGGCCACGGCGGTAACCAGCTTGGCGCCGTGCTTGGCGATGCCGCCGGCCTCGTACTTCTGGCCGACCATGAAGCCGGTGATGTTCTGCAGGAACACCAGCGGGATGCCGCGCTGGCAGGCCAGTTCGATGAAGTGCGCGCCTTTCTGCGCGGCCTCGGCGAAGAGGATGCCGTTGTTGGCGAGGATCGCCACCGGGTAGCCGTGTAGGTGGGCGAAGCCGCACACCAGGGTGGTGCCGAACAGCGCCTTGAACTCGTCGAATTCGCTGCCGTCGACCAGACGCGCGATGATCTCGCGCACGTCGAAGGGCTGCTTGCTGTCCACCGGGATCACCCCGTACAGCTCGTCGCTGGCATACAGCGGGGCGCGTGGGGCGCGGGTGTTGAGCTTGCCCTGCTTGGTCCAGTTGAGGTTGGCGATGCAGCGGCGGGCGATGGCCAGCGCGTGCTCGTCGTCCTCGGCGTAGTGGTCGGCCACGCCGGAGGTCTTGCAGTGCACGTCGGCGCCGCCCAGGTCCTCGGCGCTGACCACCTCACCGGTGGCGGCTTTCACCAGCGGCGGGCCGGCGAGGAAGATGGTGGCCTGGTTGCGCACCATGATGGTCTCGTCGCTCATTGCCGGCACGTAGGCGCCGCCGGCAGTGCAGGAGCCCATCACCACGGCGATCTGCGGGATGCCCTGGGCGCTCATGTTGGCCTGGTTGAAGAAGATCCGGCCGAAGTGCTCGCGGTCGGGGAAGACTTCGTCCTGGCGCGGCAGGTTGGCGCCGCCCGAGTCCACCAGGTAGATGCACGGCAGGCGGTTCTGCTGGGCGATGGTCTGGGCGCGCAGGTGCTTCTTCACGGTCAGCGGGTAGTAGCTGCCACCTTTTACCGTGGCGTCGTTGCCGACGATCATGCATTCCACGCCCTCCACCCGGCCGATGCCGGCGACCACGCCGGCGGCGGCGACGTCTTCGCCGTACACGTCATGGGCGGCGAGGGCGGAGACTTCGAGGAAGGGCGAGCCGGCGTCGAGCAGGCGGTTGATGCGCTCGCGCACCAGCAGCTTGCCGCGCGCAGTGTGCTTGGCCTGGGCGGCGGCGCCGCCGCCTTCATGGACGCGGCCGAGGACGGCGCGCAGGTCCTGGACGTTCTCCAGCATGGTCGCGGCGTTGGCGGCGTACTCCGGAGAACGGGTGTTGAGTTGGGTGCCGAGGATGGTCATGGCGTCTCCACGTGCGAAGGGCAGGTAGGATGGGTGGAGCCTGCGATACCCATCGCAGGTCGAGCCGATGGGTATCGCTTCGCTCCACCCATCCTACGAATCGGCGAGTTGGGCTTAGCGGGTCTCGTTGAACAGCTCGCGGCCGATCAGCATGCGGCGGATTTCGCTGGTGCCGGCGCCGATCTCGTAGAGCTTGGCGTCGCGCAGCAGGCGGCCGGTGGGGAACTCGTTGATGTAGCCGTTGCCGCCAAGGATCTGGATGGCGTCCAGGGCCATTTGAGTGGCGCGCTCGGCGGTGTAGAGGATCACCCCGGCGGCGTCCTTGCGGGTGGTCTCGCCACGGTCGCAGGCCTGGGCTACCGCGTACAGGTAGGCGCGGCTGGCGTTGAGCTGGGTGTACATGTCGGCGACCTTGCCCTGGATCAGCTGGAACTCGCCGATGCTCTGGCCGAACTGCTTGCGGTCGTGGATGTAAGGGACGATCACGTCCATGCAGGCCTGCATGATGCCGATCGGGCCGCCAGCCAGCACCACGCGCTCGTAGTCCAGGCCGCTCATCAGCACCTTCACGCCGCCGTTGACGGCGCCCAGCACGTTCTCTTCCGGCACTTCCACGTCATCGAAGAACAGCTCGCAGGTGTTCGAGCCGCGCATGCCCAGCTTGTCGAACTTGCTGCCACGGCTGAAGCCTTTCCAGTCGCGCTCGACGATGAACGCGGTGATGCCGTGGGCGCCTTTCTCCGGCTCGGTCTTGGCGTAGATCACGTAGGTGTTGGCGTCCGGGCCGTTGGTGATCCAGGTCTTGCTGCCATTCAGCACGAAGCGGTCGCCGCGCTTCTCGGCGCGCAGCTTCATCGACACCACGTCGGAGCCGGCGTTGGGCTCGCTCATGGCCAGGGCGCCGATGTGCTCGCCGCTGATCAGCTTGGGCAGGTACTTGGCTTTCTGCTCGGCGTTGCCGTTGCGCTTGATCTGGTTGACGCACAGGTTGGAGTGCGCGCCGTAGGACAGGCCGACCGACGCCGAGCCACGGCTGATTTCCTCGATGGCGATGACGTGGGCCAGGTAACCCATGTTGGCGCCGCCGTATTCCTCCGCGACGGTGATGCCGAGCAGGCCCATGTCGCCAAACTTCTTCCACATGTCCGCGGGGAACAGGTTGTCGGAATCGATCTGCGCGGCACGCGGGGCGAGTTCGCTGGCGACGAAGCCCTGCACCTGCTCGCGCAGCATGTCGATGGTTTCGCCGAGGCCGAAGTTGAGGGAGGGGTAGCTCATGGAATCACCTGTTGTACTTGTAATCGGATGGGTGAATGGACCTGCTGCGCGTCGGTCATGCTGCGTTGAAAGCCGCCGAGAACTGCTCATTTACAAGCGTAAACTCCGCGTTCTCGGCGCCTTTCGCCTTGCCTGCCTCTAGCTCGCGAGGTCCGGGAGATTGTCTTAAACCGGGACGCGCTGCTTGCGGGGTTTGTCGGTCTCGGCCATGGCCGCCAGGCAGCGTTCCTCGGCCGTGTCCAGTTCCAGTTTCATCTGCTCGATGTCGAGCAGTTGCTGTTCCAGCTGCGCGCGGCGCGCGGTGATCTTGTCGAGGAAGGTCTGCAGCTGCTTGGTGTTGCCGCTGCTGGGGTCGTAGAGGTCGATCAGCTCCTTGCACTCGGCCAGCGAGAAGCCGATGCGCTTGCCGCGCAGGATCAGCTTCAGGGCCACCAGGTCCTTGGCGCTGTAGATGCGCTCCTGGCCACGGCGCTCGGGGCTGAGCATGCCCTGTTCCTCGTAGAAGCGGATGGCGCGGGTGGTGACGTCCAGTTCGCGGGCCAGCTCGGAGATGGTGTAGGTCGTGGGCATGGGAATCTTCTTGCTCGGTCGTTTACCTTTACGTTAACGTAAACCTGCCTGGGGTCACTGTCAACACACCCCGCAGGCGGCGTAGGAAAGGTGGATGGCGCGGGAATTGCCTTGTGCTCGCATCTAACCTTTCCCACCAGGGGCTTCCCCTTTACGGACGCCGCCGGCGGGTGTACACAGCCCTGACCAGCCTGCGAGTTCCGTGCCCTCAAAGAGGGCGCGGAACCTACCGGAGCGATGCATGACGACAAGAACAATAAGCAGCGACCTGCTGCGCGAAGCCCACCTGGCCCGTGAACACCTGCAACAGGAGGGCGAAGTGCCCAGTGGCGTGCTCCGTGAGGAGATCGACGCCTCCTGGCGTCGCAGCCTGGGCCATGGCCTGGACTGCGCCAGCGGCACCGAGCACGGCCTCGACACGCGGGTGAAACCCGACGTGCTGCTGGCCGGCAACCGCCTGCTGCTCGACGCCGCCATCCCCGAACTCGACTACCTGCACCAACGCCAGGGCCATGACGGCGTGATCATCCTGGCCAACGCCGACGCCACCATCCTCTCCGTCGAGGGCGCCCGCGAGCGCATGCAGAGCAAGGGCCTGGCCGACATCGTTCAGGGCGCCTGCTGGAGCGAAGCCTCGCGCGGCACCAATGCCCTGGGCACCGCGCTGGTGGAGAAGCGCGCCACGCAGATCGACTGCGGCGAGCACTTCCTCGACCGCCTGAGCCGATTCTCCTGCACCTCGGTGCCCATCGAAGGGCCACAGGGCACGCTGCTTGGCGTGCTCGACATGACCCGCGAAGGGCCGCTTTCCGGCCCGCGTGAAAGCCTCTCGCTGCTCAGTCTCGCGGTGTTCCAGATCGAGGCGCGACTGTTCGCCGTCAGCCATCCGGGGCAGGTGGTGATCGCCTTCCATTATCGCCGCCAGTACCTGGATTCCGCCTGGCAGGGCCTGCTGGCGCTGGGGCTGGACGGCAAGGTGCTCGCCGTCAGCGGTCAGGCCTGCCAACTGCTCGGTGCCCACCGTGAAAGCCTGGTGGGCCGACGCAGCGAAGACCTTCTCGGCGTGCGCGGCGACCAACTGCTCGGCCGCCTTTACCAGGGCGGCGTCGGTAGCCTGCAAACGCCGAAGGGCGAGCTGTTCTACAAGACGCTCCAGGCGCCGCTGCGCAGCCACGCGGTGCCGGTCAGCGCCCGCGCGCCACGCCCGGCCGCCGGCCCCGAACTCGAAGCCCTGGCCGGCAGCCACCCGCGCTACGCCCGTGCCCTGCGCATGGCGCGCCAGGGGTTGGTGAACGAACTGCCGGTGCTGCTGCTGGGTGAAACCGGCAGCGGCAAGGAAGTGGTGGCCCGCGCCCTGCACCAGGCCAGCGCGCGCAGCGACAAACCCTTTGTCGCGGTGAACTGCGCGGCGATTCCCGAAGGGCTGATCGAGTCCGAGCTGTTCGGCTACCGCGACGGCGCCTTCACCGGCTCGCGGCGTGGTGGCATGGTCGGTCGGCTGCAGCAGGCCCACGGCGGCACGCTGTTCCTCGACGAGATCGGCGATATGCCGCTGGCCCTGCAAGCGCGCCTGCTGCGCGTGCTGCAGGAGCGCAAGGTGGCGCCCTTGGGGGCCGGCGAGGAGCAGGACATCGACGTCGCGCTGATCTGCGCCACCCACCGCGACCTCAAGCGACTGGTGGAAGAAAAGCACTTCCGCGAAGACCTCTATTACCGCGTCAACGGCATCAGCGTGAAGCTGCCGGCGCTGCGCGAGCGCGACGACCTCGCCGAACTGGCTACCGGCCTGCTGGCCCGCCTCGGTGCGCCCAGGGTGAAACTTTCCGCCGAACTGCTCGGCCTGCTGCGCGAGTACCACTGGCCGGGCAACATCCGCCAGCTGGAGATGGTTCTGCGCACGGCGCTGGCCATGCGCGAGGAGGGCGAGGAGGAGCTGAGTCTGGACCACCTGCCCGACAGCACCCTGGACGAACTCAGTGCCGGCGAGCGCGCGCCCAGCGGCAGCATCCGCGAGAACGAACTGGAGCTGATCCGCCAGGCGCTGGAGCGCCACCAGGGCAACGTCTCCGCTGCTGCCGACGCGCTGGGTATCAGTCGCGCCACGCTGTACCGCAAGCTCAAGCAACTCAAGGTGGGCTGATGTTCTTCACCCGCCTGATCGAGAGCGACGATCCGCAGGCGCTCAAGGCCTCGCTGCGCTGGTTGTACGGCTTCGTGCGCCCGCACAAGGCGGCCATTGCCGGTCTCCTCGGGTTGTCGTTCTGCGCCTCGCTGCTGGTGCTCGCGCAGCCGTGGCTGACCAAGACGCTGATCGACGACGGCCTGCTGGCGAAGGACTTCCCGGTACTGGTGATGGTGGCTGGAGCGATGATCGTCGTCGGCCTGGTCGGCACGGCGTTGTCCGGACTGAACCGCTACCTGCACACGCGCCTGTCCGGGCGCATCCTGTTTTCCCTGCGCGACGCGCTGTACCGACACTTGCAGACCCTGTCGCCGAGCTTTTTCGGCCGCCGTCGCATCGGCGACCTGATGTCCCGGCTCGATGGCGATGTCGCCGAGATCCAGCGCTTCGCCGTGGATTCGCTGTTCTCTGCGGTGTCCAGCGTGATCGGCCTGGTCGGCGCGCTGGTGCTGTTGCTCACCCTGTCGTGGAAACTCTCGCTGCTGGTGGCGCTGCTGATCCCGCTGGACGTCCTCTGGCTACGCTGGATGCGGCGCAAGGTGGAGCGCGAGGCGCGCGGTTTGCGCGAGCGTTCGGCGGACCTTTCGTCGTTCTTCGTCGAGACGTTGCCGGCGATGAAGTTCATCCAGTCCGCCGGCCAGCAGAACCGCGAGGCCGGGCGACTGGAAGGCCTGGGGCAGGGCTATCTGGGCCAGTTGCTGCGCCTGCAGCTCACCGAGTTCTTCACCCAGGCGGTGCCCGGCACGCTGATGTCGCTGTCCCGCGCTTGTGCCTTCCTGGTCGGCGGCTACTGGGTGGTGCAGGGCACCTGGCAACTGGGTTCGCTGATCGCCTTTTCCACCTACCTGGGCATGGCCATCGGGCCAGTGCAGAGCCTGCTCGGCCTGTACGTCGCGTTGCAGCGCATGACCGTCAGCCTTGGCCGGGTGATGGAGTTGCGCGGTGAGGACGCCACCATCGTTTCACCCGCCACGCCGCGGCCGATGCCGTCGGTGGGCGAGCTGCGCCTGGAAAACCTGCATTACGCCTGGCCGGGCCGCGCGCAGCCGGTTCTGCAAGCTGTGCAGGCAGTGATTCCCGCCGGCCTCAAGGTCGCGCTGAGCGGCCCTTCGGGCGTTGGCAAGAGCACGCTGATCGACCTGCTGCAACGTTTCTACGACCCCGATCAGGGGCGCATCCTGCTGGACGGCGTGGACCTGCGCGAACTTGACCTGCAAGCCCTGCGTCGGCGCGTGGCGGTGGTCAGCCAGGACATCGTGCTGTTCCGTGGCAGCCTGGCCGACAACCTGGCCTATAGCGCGCCCGAGTCGAGCCGTGAGGCCATCGAGAAGGCCGCCCGCGCGGCGCAGCTCGGCAGCCTGATCGCCAGTCTGCCCGAGGGCCTCGACAGCCCGCTGGGCGAGCGCGGCCAGCAGCTTTCCGGCGGGCAGAAGCAACGCATCGCCATCGCCCGCGCGCTGTTGCAGGACCCACTGATTCTGGTGCTCGACGAGGCTACGTCGCAGGTGGACGAGAGCACCGAGCGCGAGGTCATCGCGGCCATCGACCAGTTGTTCGCCGGGCGCACGCGCCTGCTGATCAGCCACCGCACCTCGACCCTGGCCGCCGCCGAGCTGCACCTGGAATTGCAGGATGGGCAGATGCGGGTGCGCGAGGCTCAGCCGGTGCAGCGTCATGAGGCCTGAGCTGCGGGTTGGGGTGGTCGACAGTGGTTTTGCCGAGTCGCAGTCCGCGAGCGTAAGCGGTGCGCGGCGCTTCTTCCTTACCGACGACGGCCACGCCCAGGGCGAGTCGCTGGCGGATGCTCTGGGCCACGGCAGCGTCGTCTGCGAAGCCATTCTTTCCCAGGCGCGCGATGCCCGTCTGTTCGTCGCCCAGGTCTTCGATGAGCGTGGCGTGACCAGCCCGCTGCAAATAGCCGCCGCGCTGCATTGGCTGGGCGGGCAGGGCGTGCGGGTGATCAACCTGAGCCTGGGCGTGCGCCAGGATCGACCGATCCTGCGTGAGGCCGTGACGGAGCTGGTCGACGCCGGCGTGCTGGTTTGCGCGTCCAGCCCGGCGCGGGGCGAACCGGTGTTTCCGGCGAGCTATCCGGGGGTGATCCGGGTGACGGGCGATGCGCGTTGCGGCGACGGTGAATGGTCCTGGCTGGATAGCCCGCAGGCGGATTTCGGTGCCTCTGTGAAGGTGAGTGGGCGCTCGGGGGCGAGCCTGGGCTGCGCGGCCTTCAGCGGCCATCTGGCGGCTTTGCTCGCGGAGCGGCCGGAACTGTCCAATGTGCAGCTCGTCGAGTTGATGCGCGAGCGCGCGGCTTTTCGCGGGATCGAGCGGAAGGTGAGTTTGTGAGTGGAGGTCGAGCACAGTTCCCTCTCCCCAGCCCTCTCCCTGAAGGGAGAGGGAGCTGTTCGGCGCTGCTGGAAGTACGCAGTTTTCCTGTTGCTCAGCAATGCTCGGCCGAACGCCAATCTTCCCAACCGCTCCGGACAGTCCCCTCTCCCTTCAGGGAGAGGGTTAGGGAGAGGGTATTCGGAGCATGAATAAACTCCCGATCCTGATCCTCGGCGCCGGCCCGGCCGGAGCCGCCGTCGCCCTCGGCCTGCGCCGCCTGGGTCATCCGGTCATCGTGATCAGCGAATGGCGCCGCTTCGCCGCCGTCGAAGGCGTCTCCCAGCGCGTACTGGAAGGCCTGCGCAATGCCGGCCTGAAGCATGCGCTGACATGCGCCGCGCCGCCTTCGCAACGGCGTGTGCAGTGGAATGGTGTGGAAAGCGCGCAGAACATCGAATGCGTTCTCGACCGCCCGCGCTTCGATGCAGGACTGCGCGAGGACCTGAGGCAAGCCGGCGTCGAACTGATCGAAGCCCAGGTGCTGGGCGTGGCGGAAGACGGCCCCGGCTGGCGAGTGAAACTCGAAAACGGTCGGGAAGTGCAGGGCGCATTTCTGGTCGAGGCCCGAGGTCGGCAGGCGCCGCTGAACCAGAAGGGAATGAAAGCCCGGCGCGGCCCGGAAACCCTCAGCCTGCTCAACCGCTGGCAGGGCGAGCCTGGCCCGCTGGCAACGGCGGTGGAGAGCCTGGCCGATGGCTGGGCGTGGATGGCGCGGCTGGAGGATGGGCGCTGCTACTGGCAGCTCACCCTGGACGTCGCGAGCAGCCAACTGCCGCCTCGCGAGCAGTTGCTGGACTACTGCCGCGAGCGCCGCAGCGCGTCGAAGCTGGTGCGGGAGTTCTTCGGTGCCGCCGAGGAGCGGGAGCTGGACCTGCACGCCCGCAGCAGCACGGCGATCCTCAGCCTGGAGGCCTGTGGCGATACCTGGATTCGCGTGGGCGATGCGGCGATGGCGGTGGACCCGCTGTCCGGCAATGGCATTTTCCAGTCGCTGTCCTCGGCCTTGCAGGCGCCGCTGGTGATCAATACGCTGCTGCGCGCGCCGGAGCGGGCGGAATTGGCCCGGCGTTTCCATCAGCGACGGGTGGAGCAGCTGTTCCTGCGCTTCGCCCGCGTCGGCCGCGACTTCTATGCCAGCGAAACACAATGGGCCGCTCAGCCGTTCTGGCAAGCGCGCCGCGCCTGGCCGGACCAGCAGCCGAGCCACATGCCGGCCGACTTCGCCAGCCTGCGTATCGAGCGCGCCCCCGTGCTGAATGGCGAGTTCGTCGACGAAGCGGAAGTCGTGGTCAGCGCCGACCAGCCGTTGGGCATCTGGCATCTGGATGGCCTGGAGCTGGCGCCCTGGCTGCGGCGGCTGCGCGCGGAGCCGGAGGCGCAGGTGCTGGCGGACCTGCCGCCGGAGCGCCGCCGGGCCTTCCAGGGGTGGCTGCTGTCCCAGGGCTACCGCCCGCAGCTTTAACCACATCACGGATTTTCGAGGCTGCGCTGGGCGATGATGCACGGCTGCCCGATGGAGAATCCCATGGCCTTCCTGCGATCCGCCTTTGCCTTGTCGCTGATCCTGCTGACGCTCTTCGATACCTCGCTCGCGGCTTCGACGTCGGCGACCGATACCGCCAGTGCGGAGCGCTTCCTGCGCCAGTTGTATGCCAGCTACTCGCCGGATGGTCCGGGCGTGCCGAACAAGACGCTGAAGGAGGAGGACGTCTACGACGCCTCGCTGATCGCGTTGATGAAGGCCGATCAGGACGCTGCCGATGGTGAGCTGGGTTACCTGGGTGGCGACCCGCTGTGCGATTGCCAGGACTGGGGCGACATCAAGGTGAGGTCGCTGGCGTTCACCACGGTGGACGACGAACGCATCAAGGCGCGGGTGGTGCTCAAGGATGCCCTGACGGGGGAGGATCGCGACCTTGGCCTGTTGTTGCATCGCACGGCCGGGGGCTGGCTGGTCGAGGACTGCTTCAATGAACAGGGCAGCCTGGCCGAGAACCTGCGGCATAGCACCCGGGAGCTGCTGCAGTTGAAGAAGGACGCGGCCAAGCCCTGAATCAACCTGCAGGCGCGCCTCAAGTTCTTGTAGGGCGCATAACGCGCAAGCGTTATCCGCCGCAGGATGAACCGGCGGATAACCTGTTCCAGGTTATGCGCCCTACGGTCTGCAGTTGAAGAAGGACGCGGCCAAGCCCTGAGTCCCGTTGTAGGAGCGGGCCATGCCCGCGATCGCGCGCATGGCGCGCTCCTACAGTTCGAGCACCGTGCGAGGTTTGCACGAGCAATAAAAAAAGGCCCCTCGAAGGGGCCTTTTTTAATGGGGCGCTTACTTGCGGTCGATCCACACGGTCTGCGGGTTGGTGAACTCGCGCAGGCCGAAGTGCGACAGCTCGCGACCGAAGCCGCTCTTCTTCACGCCGCCGATCGGTACGCGGGGATCGGAAGCGGAGAAGCCGTTGATGAACACGCCACCGCTGACCAGACGACGGGCCATGTGCTGGGCCTTGGCCTTGTCGGCAGTCCAGATCGCGCCGGAGAGGCCGAACTCGCTGTCGTTGGCCAGTTCCAGGGCGTGCTCGGCGTCGCGGGCGACGATCAGCGAAGCGACGGGGCCGAAGATTTCCTTCTTGAATGCGGTATTGCCCGGCTTCACGTTGGCCAGCACGGTCGGCGCGTAGTAGTTGCCTTCGCCTTCGAGCTTGTGGCCGCCCAGCAGCAGGGTGGCGCCGTCGGCGATGGCCTGTTGTACCTGGCCGTCCAGTTCGTCACGCAGGTCGAAGCGGGCCATCGGGCCGACGAAGGTGTCGTCTGCCAGCGGGTCGCCGATCTTCAGTGCCTTGACCGCGGCCAGCAGCTTCTCGGTGAAGGCCGGGGCGATGGATTCTTCGAGGATCATGCGCTTGGCGGCGATGCACACCTGGCCGCAGTTGCCGAAGCGGCTGGCGACGGCGGCTTTCACGGCGGCATCGAGGTCGGCGTCGGCGAGCACGATGAAGGCGTCGGAACCGCCCAGCTCCAGCACGCATTTCTTCAGCGCGGCACCGGCCTGGGAGGCGATGGCGGCGCCGGCGCCGACACTGCCGGTCACGGCGATGGAGGCGATGCGGTCATCGGCGATGGCCTTGGAGACCAGCGGCGGCTCGACGTTCAGCACCTCGAACACGCCTTCCGGCAGGCCGGCCTGCAGCCAGGCGTCGCGCAGCTGATAGGCGCAGCCCATGACGTTGGGCGCGTGCTTGAGCACGTAGGTGTTGCCGCCCAGGATGATGCTCACCGCGCCACGCATGACCTGCCAGGTGGGGAAGTTCCACGGCATCACGGCCAGGACCGGGCCCAGCGGCAGGTAGGAGATGTACGCGCCTTCGATGCTGGTCTTCTCGTCTTCGAGCATGGCCGGGCCGTTGTCGGCGTACCACTCGCAGAGGTTGGCGCACTTGTTGATTTCGCCACGGGCCTGGGTGACCGGCATGCCCATTTCCTGGGCTTCCATGCGGGCCATCGGCTCGACGTTGGCGCGCAGTACTTCGGCCATCTTGCGCAGTACGGCGACACGTTCGGCGATGCTGGTGTCGCGCCATTGGCGGAACGCGGCATCGGTGCGGGCCAGCGAGGTTTCCAGCTGGGCGGCGTCTTCGAAGGTGTAGCGGGCCAGTTCCTGGCCGGTGGCGGGGCTGCGGGAGATGGCAGCGGGGATGGCGGCGATCTGGTTCATGGTGAGTCCTGCTTGTTCTGTGTAAGGGTGCAAGGCCGGTCGTTCGTCCGGGCGGGGTGGCTCCGGGATGGCGTAGAAATTAAGATGCGCAATCGTTCATGTAAAATGAATAATCAAGAAAGACTCTTTCTCTCGGAGAGAATGATGGACCTGACCCAGCTGGAAATCGTCCGCGCTGTCGCCCACGAGGGCAGCATCACCGCCGCCGCGGCCCGTCTGCACCGCGTGCCTTCGAACCTGACCACGCGGATCAAGCAGCTGGAAGCGGAGCTGGGTACCGAGCTGTTCCTGCGCGAAAAGCTGCGCCTCCGTCTGTCGCCTACCGGCCGCAGCTTCCTTGATTACGCCGAGCGCATCCTCGATCTGGTGGAGGAAGCCCGGCAGGTGGCGGTGGGCGCCGAGCCCCATGGCGGCTTCTCCCTGGGATCGATGGAGAGCACGGCGGCGGTGCGCATCCCGGAGATGCTCGCGCGTTATCACCAGCAGTGTCCGAAGGTGCAGCTGGACCTTTCCACCGGCCCTTCGGGCGAGATGATCGACGGCGTGCTCTCCGGCCGTTTCATCGCCGCCTTCGCCGACGGCCCGGCCAACCACCCGCAACTGGACGGCCAGCCGGTGTACCGCGAGGAGCTGGTGCTGATGAGCGCCAGGCACCATGCGCCGGTGCATGACGCGCGGGACGTGGCGGGGGAGACGGTATTCGCCTTCCGCGATACCTGCTCCTACCGCAAGCGCCTGGAAGGCTGGTTCGCCGAGCACCGCGTGGTGCCGGGCAAGATCGTCGAGATGGAGTCCTACCACGGCATGCTCGCCTGCATCGCGGCGGGTGGCGGCGTGGCGATCATTCCGCAGGCGATGTTCGAGAGCCTGGCCGGCGGTCGCAACGTGGCGATTCACCGGCTGGCGCCGCAGCATGCCGATGCGACGACCTGGCTGTTCTGGCGGCGCGGCACTGACACGCCGGCGCTGCGGGCATTTATCGGACTACTGGACGCGCCCCTGCCTGAGGCCGAAGTGGCCTGAGCGCGGGGCCTGGCGGGCGCTGTTTCGGTGGCGTTACGTAACGCCGGCGAGACAGCGGTTAAAAATTCACCAGGGCCTCTTGCAGCGGCTTTGCGCTGCGCTAACGTGAATTTCTCTGTCCGTCGTGCGAAGGCGGCAAACGCCCTTCGCGGCAGGGCGTTTTCCCCGCTGGCCTTCTGCCCGGAGCGCATGATGGAGACACGCAGCAAAAGACGACGCGCCAACGCGTTGCAGATCACCCTGATGGGCGCCGGGCTGATGCTCTTCGCCCTGGTCCTGGCGGTCGCCCTGGTCAGCCTGTGGCCGCAGTCCTATCCGAAATTCCCACCCGCCGGCGCGGTCGGCGACCCGGGTGTGCAGTGCCTGATCGGTTGGTGCCCTGGCCCGGATGCACGGTTGCTGGTGATGGTCATGGTTGCCGGCGCGCTGGGCAGTTTCGTCCACGTGGCGAAGTCCTTCGGCGACTTCGTTGGTAATGACCGCTTCATGGCCAGCTGGATCTGGTGGTACCTGCTCAAGCCGTGCATCGGCATGGCATTGGCGCTGCTGCTCTACCTGATCGTGCGGGCGGTGTCCCTGACTCTGAACGCCGCCAGCGACCCGGCCAGCGTCAACCTCTACGGGCTGATGGCCATGGCCGCTCTGGTGGGGATGGCGTCCAAGCAGGGCACCGACAAGTTCGCCGTCCTCTTCGATGCGCTGTTCCGCACCCGCCATCCTGCCGGTGACGCGCGGCGCAAGGATCCACTGGAAAACCCCCTGGCGGTTATCACCGAAGCGCAGCCGCCGGTTCTCGACGCCCAGTCGCTCTACGTCACCCTGCGCGGAAAGGGTTTCAGCCGGGGAGCACGGGTGCAGGTGAATGGACGGGAGCGCGAGACGTCGCTGGCCGACAGCTCGCGCCTGGCCTTCCAGCTGTTGCCCGAGGATGTGGCCGTTGGCGGCGTCCTGACCGTGGTGGTAGTCAATCCGCCACCGGGAGGCGGGCCTTCCGCGTCACTGATGCTGGAGGTGAGCGCACCGCCCCAGGCCGAAGCGGATACCGTACCGCCCCATGCTGATCCGGTGGCGATGGTGGTGGCCTCGGCCGAAGAAGACTCGGCGGTGGCGCTGCACTGAACCGGCCTCAGGACGGCGAGAACGAAAAAGGCCCCGCAAGGGGCCTTCTTCATGGGCACCGGACCGATCGTCAGGCGCTGCTGTTCACCGTCTCGCGCTTCACCGTTCTAGCGGCGGGCGCGTGGTGCTCGTCGTGGTCGTGGTCGTCGCCAACCACCTGGACCTCGTTGCCTTCGGCATCGTACAGCTTGCCGTTCTGGAAGTAGTCGCCTTCGTTCAGCGCGGCGATGTCGCGGTAGCGCAGGGTGCGTTCCTCGGCAGCGACGAACACCGACTGTTGGTTGGAGTTGCCGGTCTTGAGGTGGTTGAACAGCAGGTTGAGACCGATGGCCATGATCGCCGCCGAGCTGATGCCCGAGTGGAAGATGGTGGCGAACCAGCTGGGGAAGTGCTCGTAGAAGCTGGGAGCGGCAATCGGGATCATGCCGAAGCCGATGGAGGTGGCGACGATGATCAGGTTCATGTTGTTGCGGTAGTCCACCTTGGACAGGGTGCGGATACCGCTGGCCGCCACGGTGCCGAACAGCACCACGCCGGCACCGCCGAGCACGGAGGGAGGGACCGCGGCGATCACCCGGCCCATCACCGGCAGCAGGCCGAGGGTCACCAGGATCAGGCCGCCGGTGGCGACGACATAGCGGCTCTTCACGCCGGTCACGGCCACCAGGCCGACGTTCTGGGCGAAGGCGCTCTGGGTGAAGGAGCCGAAGATCGGCGCCAGGATGCTCGATGCCATGTCCGCGCGCAGACCGTTGCCCAGGCGCTTGGAGTCGACCTTGGTACCGATGATCTCACCGACGGCGAGGATGTCTGCGGAGGTTTCCACCAGGGTCACCATGATCACGATCAGCATCGACAGGATGGCGGCGATGTGGAAGGTCGGCATGCCGAACTGGAAGATCGCCGGGAAGGCCACCATCGGGCCTTCGGCCACGCGGGAGAAGTCGGTCATGCCTAAGGCGGCGGCGATCAGGGTACCGATCACCATGGCCAGCAGGATCGACAGGCGCGAGATGGACGCGCTGCCCAGTTTGCTCAGCAGCAGGACGATCACCAGGGTGAGGGCGGCGAGGCCGATGTTGGCCATGCTGCCGAAGTCCGGCGCCTTGGGGTTGCCGCCCATGGCCCAGCGCGCTGCCACCGGCATCAGCGTGAGGCCGATGGTGGTGATGACGATGCCGGTGACCAGTGGCGGGAAGAACTCGGTGATGCGCGAGAAGATCGGCGTGATCAGGAAGCCGATGAACCAGGCTGCCATTACCGCACCGAGCACGGCGTTCAGGCCGCCGCCCTCATAGCCGCCACCGAGGATGGCGATCATGGTGGCGACGCCGGCGAAGGAGACGCCCTGCACCAGCGGCATCTGCGAGCCGAAGAAGGGGATGCCGAGGGTCTGCAGCAGGGTGGCGAGGCCACCGGCAAAGAGCGAGGCGGCGATCAGCAGGCCGATCTCGCTGCCGGAGAGCCCGGCCGCCTGGCCGAGGATCAGGGGCACGGCGACGATACCGCCGTACATGGTCAGAACGTGTTGCAGGCCGTACGCCAGGTTGGCGCCGATTCCGAGGTTCTCGTCTTCCGGGCGTGCTCCTCGGTGGACGCGACAGCTGAACGATCATTCATGGCTGATACTTGCTTGTTTTTGTTGTGCGGCCACTGTAGACAAAGTCCGTGGGAAATATCCACTGTTTTGTATACATGTTTATGTCCGATGGTCCGGAATCTGACCGGTCGGTTATGTGTTTTATCAGGCTCGATAGCTCTGCAATCAGCGTTCTGCATGAAATCCTGACTCGGTGTGACTTGCACGAAATGTGTGCATGTTTGATCCATAAAGCACCAGTTGGCTGCATGCAAAGCTCCGAAAGGTTCTTGCCGGCCATCTGTACACAGGTCATCGCAAATTGCGGGCCAGTGCTGTGGGTTGATGGCGGTGCTCCCCTGCCGGGGCCGGGCCTGCTATAACCGTCCGCCTTGGTTTTCACCGGATTTCGAAAAGAGATGGCCCTTCGCCGCTGCACAGTTTCAGGGTGTTCGAAAGCGTGGCCCGCCTGGGCAGCCTGGCGGCGGCCGCCGTCGAACTGCACGTCACCACGGGCGCGGTCAGCCAGCAGGTGAAGGCACTGCAGGCCAGCCTCGGGGTGGAGCTGTTCGAAAAGCGCGGCCGCCAGCTGGTGCTGACCGCCAGTGGGAGGGAGCTGCAGCAGCGCGTGGCCCGTGCCATGGGTGAGATCACCGATGCCGTCCAGGCGTTGCAGGCGGGCGTCAGGCCGGAAGAGGAACGGGTGGACATCTGCCTGTCGATCCCGCCAGCCGAGGGCGTGGAGTGGCTGACCCGGCCGCTGCTGCGCTTCATGGAGGAGTCGCGTTCGGTCCCGGTCAGCGTGATCACCGCGCCGGGCAGTACCGCCGCAGGTGGACTGGCGCCGCGCCGACGTGGCGGTGATCTACGGTACGCCGCCGTGGCCGGGGGTCTGGTGGCGCCCTGCTCATGGCATCCGTATGACGCCGGTGTGCAGCCCGCAGTACCTGCGCGGGCCGCTGGCCATCGCAGAGGCCGCCGACCTGGCGCGGCACCGGCTGTTGCATGAGGACGACGGCAGCCAGTGGCAGCAATGGCTGGCCGAGGCTGGCCACCATCGAGGGGGGCCGAGGACATCCATTTCGAGGACTTTGGCATGGTCCTAGGTGCGTGTGATGGCTTCGGCGTGGCACTCAGCGACGAAACAGTATCGCAGCGCGACCTCGACGAGGGCGGCCGGTGCGCCCGTTGCCGATCTGCAGTGGTGCGTACAACCACCACGTGGTCTGCCCAGAGGCCAAACGCGAATGCCTGGAGGTCCGGGCATTCATCGAGTGGTTGCTGTCGGTGGGTGATAGTTCGCAGCCCGGGAGCGCTGCGGGTTGGGTGAGCCTGTAGGAGCGAGCTTGCTCGCGAACATCGCCTGCCGTCGTCTTCCATCAGGCTCACCCCGGTCGCGAGCAAGCTCGCTCCGCTACAAGGCGGACTGAGCGCGGGTTTCAGTACCCGTAACCGCGCCCATCGGTGAACTGGATGTCGGTCAGGATGCTGATGTCCTTCTCCACCTTATACAGCTCCGACTCCTGATCAGCTCCGGGTCGCTGAAGGCTTCGCCCTTCGCGCGGCCGGCCTGGATCTGCTGCATCTTGTCGCGAACCGCTACGACGTCGGCAGTAGGTCATTGCCGGCACCTTGCTTGGGTCCTCGTCGGCGTGGGCGCCGTAGAGGGTGGTCTGTGGGTTGATCACCTTCAGGGTGTTGTCCAGTGAAGCGACATAGTCCTTGAGGTTCCCCGCCAGCAGCCAGGACGGATACAGGTGGTCGCCGGAGAGCAGGATGTTGTGCGCCTCATCAAACAGTGCCACTTCGTCCGGCGTGTGGCCGGGCATGCTCAGCAGGCGCAGCTTCAGGCCACCCAGGTCGATCACCTCATCGGGCTTCACCAGTCGCGAGACCTTGAAGGGCGCCAGGGTCATGTGGTCGATGTTGCCCAGGTAGACCGGTTCGGGCACCTGGTAGAGGCCGTCGGCGCGGCGGAATCTGGCGGTGAAGGGCGTATCCACCAGGTAGATGCTCTGGAAGTTGTGCAGCCCGCCCAGGTGGTCGAAGTGCAGGTGCGAGGGCAGTACCGAGAGCGGCTTGTCGGTGATCTGGCGGGCGACCTGGGTGATGTTCTCCTTCTGGTTGGCGCCGGAATCGAACATCAGCGCCTGGTTCGACCCCACCAGCAGGTACGAATAGTTCTTCTGGTAGTAGTTCGGCTCGCCGATGGCGTAGTAGGAAGTCTGTCAGCTTGTGCACCACGAAGGCCGGGCTTTCAGCTTTGGGCGCATCGGCAGCGGTCGCGGCGAAGGGCGCGCCAAGGAGGGTGGTGGAAGCCAGGGCCAGGACTTTGATCAGCGTGCGCATGGGGCGCGAACCTCTTTCTCGTTGTGGTCGATGGGAGTTGGCGGCGGGTTATCCGCCGGTCATCTCACCGCTGCCAAGGGCGCACTTCAATGCACGTTTTTTGCGACCCGACAGTTCAGTTCAGCTAAAGCCTGGCGGGATTAGCGAAGCTGATTTGTGTGGTTCTGCATAAGCAGGGCTAATTGTTCATTCGGGGATTTCATGGCAGCCAGCGGGCCATGCCGGTACAACTGTGCGGGTCGGGCGCGCTGTTCGTGCCCCATTCCCACTGTTTCCGGAGCTATTCCAATGAAGTCCAGATGGACCGCCTTGCTTTGCCTGCTCAATACCCTTTCCGTCGCCTGGGGCGACTACAACAAGCGCAATTTCGTCCGCCGTTGAGGCGGCCAACCCGAGAGTCCGAATCACCCTGTTTCGCCGCACACCCAGGAAATCGCCATGCAACCCGTCGCTCCTCACATCGATCCCGCCATCGCCGCCATTGCTCCCGGCTTTCGTGCCCTGAGCATCACGCTGGAAGCCGCGCCAATCCTCCATCCGGAGGTGGCGGAGCAGGCGCTGCAGCGAGCCTGTGCGGCACTGGCGGCGAGCGAGCCGGCCTGGGCGGATGCGCACCTGGCGGCCTGGGCCGAAGTGTTCCGCCGCTTCGGCGCCAAGCCCCAGCGCACGCCCTGTTCGGCGGAGGCGCTGCGCAAGCGCGCGCTGCGTGACGGCAGCCTGCCGAGCATCGATCCGGTGGTGGACCTGTACAACGCCATCAGCGTGCAGTTCGCGATTCCTGTCGGCGGGGAAAATCTCGCCGCCTACGTCGGCACGCCCCGCCTGACGATTGCCGAGGGCAACGAAACCTTCGACACGATGAAGGACGGCGCACCGGCCCATGAGTCTCCCGACGCCGGCGAAGTCATCTGGCGCGACGAAGAGGGCGTCACCTGCCGCCGCTGGAACTGGCGGCAAGGCGTGCGCACCCGCCTGGACGCCGACGCGCAGCAGATGTGGTTCATCCTCGAAAGCCTGCCGGAGATGCCGCTGGAGGCCCTGCGCGAGGCGGGCGATCAACTGGTCGCCGGGTTGCAGGCGATGATGCCGGGTGCGAGGGCCGAGGTGTTGCTGGTGGAATGCAGGGCCTGAGTCGTCACTTCAAGAGACTTTCCAGGTAGGCGCAGAACATATCCGCCATGGCTCCGCTGAAGGCCTCGATCTCTTCCGAGCTGCGCGGGCTTTCCGAGAACTGCTTGCCGACCGAGCCGAGCGTCGTGGTGATCAGTTCGCGGGCGAGCGCGCGTTGCGTTTCGCAGGCGAGCGGAAGGACTTCGGCGATGAAGGCCTGGAAAATACCTTCGCCGGCGGCCTTGGCCTCCCGGGCTTCCGGCGCATCGCGGTAGAGCGGAGCAGCATCGCTCAGGGCGATGCGCATGCGCGCTTCCTCGCACTCGGAGCGGATGAAGGCATGCACCAGATTGCGCAGGCGTTGCAGCGGCGGCTGGCTTTCATCGACCAGCAGGCCGCGCAGCATCTCGGTGGTTTGTCGCCACTCATCGCTCTGCAGACGGAACAGGATCGCGGCCTTGTTCGGGAAGTACTGGTACAGCGAGCCCACACTGACCCCGGCACGCTCGGCGACCCGTGCGGTGGTGAAACGCCGGGCGCCTTCCTTCTCCAGAACCTGAACAGCGGCGTCGAGAATGGCCGTCACCAGGTCATTGGAACGGGCCTGTTTTGGCTCCTTGCGTGTGGAAATACGCGGGCTGCGACGTTCGCTCATGGCTGGCTCCGGCAATGCGAATAGTAAAACCTGACGAAAAGATCGCATTCTAGTCGGGCGCTGTTTCGCACTCAAATTCCACACGGGAAACCCACCATGACGACCCTCACTTCCGCCCCCTTGGCACCCCTGCTGCAACACCTGTTCGAGGAGGCCGACGCGGCTTCTCCGCAGTCCAGCCCGGCCTTCGCCAACCTCGACCAGGCCGCGCTGACACGCCTGATGCAGAGCAAGACGCAGTACCGCGAACTCTATGGCCAGCTCAAGGACCAGCCGCTGCCCGTCTCGCGGGAGACCGGCACGCTGCTGTACATGCTGGCGCGCAGCATCGGCGCGAAGCACATCGTCGAGTTCGGCACCTCGTTCGGTATCTCCACCCTGCATCTGGCGGCAGCACTGCGCGACAACGGCGGTGGCCGGTTGATCACCAGCGAGTTCGAACCTTCGAAAGTGGCGCGGGCGCAGGCCAACCTGGTGGCCGGCGGTGTCGCCGCCCTGGTGGAGATCCGCCAGGGCGATGCGCTGCAGACCCTGGCCCGCGATCTGCCCGAACGCATCGACCTGCTCCTGCTCGATGGCGCCAAGTCCCTCTACCCGGACATTCTCGCCCTGGTGGAAAGCCACCTGCGACCCGGTGCGATGATCATCGCGGACAACGCCGATTACTCCCCCGAGTACCTCGCCGAAGTGAGACTGCCGGGCGGGCGCTACCTGTCGATTCCCTTCGCCGACGACGTGGAGTTGTCCATGCGTCTGGGTTGAAGCTGCGCTGTCTAGAGCTGGGGCTGGGCCACCGGCGCGTGGCGGGCCATCAGCTCGACGACCCAGTCGATGAACACCCGCAGCTTGGCACTGACGTGGCGATTGGGTGGGAAGGCCAGGTACAGCGGCATGCTCTGCATGCTCCAGTCGCCGAACAGCTCCACCAGCTCGCCGCGCGCCAGGGCTTCCAGTGCCATGTAGCGCGGCAACCAGAGCACGCCCATGCCGGCAATCCCGGCGGCCAGGTAGGCGTTGCCATCGTCCACCGTCAGCACCGGTCGACCGTGGACCTGCACGCTCTCGCCATCCTTCTCCAGGGCATAGGAAAGCGGTTTGCCGGTGCGCGCCCAGAGATAGCCGACGATACGTTGCTCGTCGTTCTCCAGGTCGCGCGGATGCCGGGGCACGCCGACGCGCCGCAGGTAGGCGGGCGCTGCGAAGACGCCCAGGGCCAGGTCGCCAACCTTGCGAGCCATCAGTGACAGGTCGGTGAGCTCGCCGCCACGCACCACGCAGTCGACGTTCTCGTCGATCAGGTCGACCATGCGATCGCTGACGCCCAGGTCGATCTGGATGTCCGGATAGCGTTCGTGAAAGTCGGGCAGGGCGGGGATCAGCAGCAGGCGTGCCAGCGGGCTGGGCACGTCCACCCGCAGGCGGCCGCGCGGCACGGCGGCAGCGCTGGAGAGGCTGGTCTCGGCGTCATCCATGTCCGCCAGCAGGCGTACCACGCGCTCGTAGTACGCAGCGCCATCAGCGGTGAGGTTCAACTTGCGCGTGGTGCGGTTGAGCAGGCGCACGCGCAGCCGCGCTTCCAGTTGCTGGATCAGCTGGGTGACGCTGGTGCGGCTCATATGCAAGGTGTCGGCGGCCTTGGTGAAGCTGCCGGTTTCCACCACGCGGGCGAAGGCTTGCATCGCATCGAAACGGTCCATGGCGGCTCCGGCTGGTCCCTGAAAAGGGCGCTGAGAAAGGGCTGATTGTTTGGATTCTACAAACAATGCTGACCAGTGTTGCCCGATTATCGCCGTCGCCATGCCCCGTAACCTGCCTCCATCGTTGAACCCCCTCGATGGAGCAAGCAGATGACGACTCGTGACGTGGTATTCCCCGCCGGCCGCCAGGCCCTTTATGAACGCAACCGGTATTCCCCGGCCATCCGCAGCAACGGCCTGCTGTTTGTCTCGGGCCAGGTGGGCAGCCGCGAGGACGGATCGCCCGAGCCGGGGCTCGATGCCCAGGTGCGCCGCGCCTTCGCTAACCTCAATGCGATCCTGGCCTCAGCCGGCTGCACCTTCGAGGACGTGATGGACGTGACGATCTTCATGGTCGATCCCCAGGCGAATTTCGAGCGCGCCTGGCAGGTTGCCGCCGACTATTGGGGCGCCGCCCCGTATCCAACGGTGACGGCAGTGGGCGTGACCTGGCTGTACGGCTTCGATTTCGAGATCAAGGTGGTCGCAAGGCTGCCGCAGGACTGAACCGGCCGCAGGGCAGGGCGGCGAGACGGGGCGGCCGGGTTTCATTACCATGCCGTCCTGTTTCGTTCTGCCAGGAATCCTCCATGACTGCCCCGACCTTCCGCACCGCCACCCCCGCCAACACCGACCGCTGCTTCGAGATCGAAACCACCGCCTATGAAGGCGATGAAGCGGCCACCCGCGAGAAGATCGCCACGCGCATCGCTCAGTACCCGGAAGGCTTCCTGATCATGGAGCTGGACGGCGAGATCATCGGCTTCATCAACAGCGGTTGCGCGTTTGAGGTGGTGATGTCCGACGAGGCGTTCAAGGAACTCGTCGGCCATGACGCAGCCGCGCCCAACGTGGTGATCATGTCGGTAGTGATCGACCCGGCGCAGCAGGGCAAGGGTTACGCCTCGCTGCTGATGCGCACGTTCATCGAGCGCATGACCGGCTTGGGCAAGCGCACCATCCACCTGATGTGCAAGGACCGCCACGTGCCGCTCTACGAGCGCATGGGCTATTGCTACGTGAAGCCGTCGGCGTCCGACCACGGCGGCATGGCGTGGCACGAGATGGTGATGGAGCTGGCTCGCGCCTGATCCCCGCCGCCTGATCGCTCAGCGTTCCGGCCGGTCGTTCACCCGGTCGCGGGTGGCGCGTTCGGCCAGCAAGTCGAAGGATTCCGGCAACAGGGCGGTTTCGCCCTGTTCGTCGAGCAGTTGGCGGAACACCAGGTGGTCCGGGAAGCTGCGGCTGATCAGGGTGAGCAATTCATTGCCGCGGTCGGTCAGCTCGAAGTTGTTGCCGGTTCCGCCATGCTCGCGCGGACGCTGGCGGATGTAGCCGTTCCTGAGCAGATCACCCTCCAGGTCACCGGCAACCCTTTTCAGATGATCCACGCTGCTGTTCAGCGGCTCGCCTTGCAGGCGGTGCTGTTCGGCTACTTCCTCGCCGCACTCGCGGGCCTTGTAGGGTTGGTCGGCGCATTCCTGGGCGCGCAGAAGCAGGCGTTCGATCAGGTCCCAGTCGTAGCTCATGGCATGTCCTCCGGGGTTGGAAACACGAGGGCTTCCTGATTTGCGACCCGGCCGGGCGGGGAGGGTTCGAACTTCCTGCGCAGCGGCGTGCAACCATCAATTCCGTCGAGTCTCACTATCGATGCAATCGAGTGGTGCGCAGGCCGGGCGCGGCCGACTATCTGTCCCAAGAGCTTGTTGAACCGAGCAAGGGACAGAACCGATGAACACTCCGCGCCCAACACCCAATCGCCTGGCTGCCCGCATCGCCCTCGGTCCGCTGTTGCTGGCCGTGGCGAGCCTGACCGGTTGCGCGGCGACCTCCGAAACCCAACTCAGCTGGGACAGCCTCGGCGGCACGACCGCTCAGGACGGCAACGCTTATCTGAGCTGTGTCGACGGCAGGCTTACCCCGGCACCGCCACCTTCGTCAGCGACAGCGGCGCTACCCGCCAGTTGCTCACCGGCAGTGCCGATCCGCTGCAGGCCAGCGGAATCGTGCAGGTGACCCCGATCGCTGGCGGCAACCGCTTCAGCGCCTACCAGCGCAGCGCCTGGCAGGACAAAGGCGAGCTGCTGGACGCCGCCTACCAGTGCTCGCAGCACAGTTGATGATCTGGTCCGTCTTCGGCCGGCCGCTCCCCCAGCGACCTGCCCAGCGCCGGCAGGCGGCGAATAGCCTGCGTCAGTGTCTGCCATCGGGCTTTCGCTGATTCACTCTCCAGGGGCGCTCCCCCCAGCGCCCGCATATCGCCCATCGAGCCCCCACTCGATGGGCGTTTTTAATTTACGACTGTTGTGTATTCTGATCGGGCATGCCAGTGTGTGCGCCCTGGCGGCTGTATTCGCCCCTCCGTGCCCAGGATGCGCATCCGGTTTGTCCGCCGGGCGCTGAACGCCGCCGCCGGCCGACGGTAAACTCACTCCCGTCGCGTAACAGAAGTACAAGAGAATCGAGATGAACACGCATTTTCCGACTTGCGCCGTCTGGGTCCGTCGCGACGCAGACCTGCCCCTTCCCACCAACCTTCAGCCGACGGTGAAAGCATGATCGAGGTAACCGAAGTTTCCATTGCGCAGCTGCGTGAAGCCCTGGAGTCGGGCCGCACCACCGCGGTCGAACTGGTCAAGGCTTACCTTGCGCGCATCGATGCCTACGATGGCCCGACCCAGCTCAACGCCGTGGTCGTGCGCAACACCGAGGCCCTGAAGGAAGCCGAAGCCTCCGATGCCCGCCGCGCCCGTGGCGAGACCCTCGGCCCGCTGGACGGCATCCCCTACACCGCCAAGGACAGCTACCTGGTGAAGGGCCTGACCGCCGCCTCCGGCAGCCCCGCCTTCAAGGACCTGGTCGCCTACCGCGACGCCTTCACCGTCGAGCGCCTGCGCGCCGGCGGCGCCATCTGCCTGGGCAAGACCAACATGCCGCCCATGGCCAACGGTGGCATGCAGCGCGGCGTCTACGGCCGTGCGGAAAGCCCGTACAACCGCAAGTTCCTCACCGCGCCCTTCGCCTCCGGCTCCTCCAACGGTGCCGGCACCGCGACCGCCGCGAGCTTCTCGGCCTTCGGCCTGGCGGAAGAAACCTGGTCCAGCGGTCGCGGCCCGGCCTCGAACAACGGCTTGTGCGCCTACACCCCGTCCCGTGGCGTGATCTCGGTACGCGGCAACTGGCCGCTGACCCCCACCATGGACGTCGTCGTGCCCTACGCGCGCACCATGGCTGACCTGCTGGAAGTGCTCGACGTAGTCGTCGCCGAAGATACCGACAAGCGCGGCGACCTCTGGCGCCTGCAGCCGTGGGTGCCGATCCCGGCCGTGAGCGACGTGCGCCCGTCGTCCTACCTGGACCTCGCCGCCGGCCCCGAAGCGCTCAAAGGCAAGCGCCTGGGCGTGCCGCGCATGTTCATCAACAAGGATGAACTGGCCGGCGCCGGCGAGAAGCCCGGCATCGGCGGTCCGACCGGCCAGCGCATCAACACCCGCGCCTCGGTCATCGACCTCTGGGAACAGGCCCGCAAGGCCCTGGAAGCCGCCGGCGCCGAAGTCGTCGAAGTGGACTTCCCGCTGGTCTCCAACTGCGAGGGTGACCGTCCTGGCGCACCGACCGTATTCAATCGTGGCTTCGTCACCGAGCAGTTCATGCATGACGAGCTGTGGGAACTGTCCGGCTGGGGCTTCGACGATTTCCTCCGCGCCAACGGCGACCCCAAGCTGAACAAGCTGGCTGACGTCGACGGTCCGCAGATATTCCCGCACGATCCGGGCACCCTGCCCAACCGCGAGGACGACCTGGTAGCCGGCATGGACGAGTACGTCAACATGGCCAAGCGCGGTCTGAAGACCTGGGACCAGATCGAGAGCCTGCCCGACGGCCTGCGTGGCCTGGAAAAGACCCGCAAGCTCGACCTGGAAGACTGGATGGACGGCCTGAAGCTGGACGCCGTGCTGTTCCCCACCGTGGCCGACGTCGGCCCGGCGGACGCCGACGTGAACCCGGAATCGGCTGACATCGCCTGGAGCAACGGCATCTGGGTCGCCAACGGCAACCTGGCGATCCGTCACCTGGGCGTGCCGACCGTCACCGTGCCGATGGGCGTGATGGCCGACATCGGCATGCCGGTGGGCCTGACCTTCGCCGGTCGCGCCTATGACGACTCCGCGCTGCTGACCTTCGCCGCCGCCTTCGAGGCCACCGGCTCCAAGCGTCTGGTGCCGCCGAGCACGCCGCCGCTGGGCTGATCGGTTCGACGCTTCACGCTGTATGAAAAACCGCGCCCAGGGCGCGGTTTTTTTATGGCCGGCGCAGGTGTCTCCCTGCAGGAGCGGGCCATGCCCGCGATTCGCGCGCATGGCGCGCTCCTACAAGGTTCGTGGCGCCCGTAGCGCGCGCTCTCGGACGGCGGCCTTGCAGGATGGGTGGAGCGCAGCGATACCCATGCTGTCGCGCGAGAACCCGATGGGTATCGCTGCGCTCCACGCCATCCTACGACCGTGTTCTGTCGGCAGCGGCGTAGAGACGGGCAGAATCGTCGGCGAGGTATTGCAGGCAAGAGAAGACGCCGGCCAGCACCTCCGAAGAAGGATTCCCATGATCGGCAATGCCGGACAGGAAGCTGAGCATGTGGCGCAGTGCGTGATGGCGGCCATCGGCGGCGTCCCGCAATGACAGTGCGGTGATGTCGTCGTTCAGGTGGAGCAGGGCAGGGGCGGTGAAGGTCATGGATTGCATCTCTTGAGATTTGAGTGACCGCGCCCCGACGCCAATCAGGGTGGGCGGACCGCACAGGTTGGCGTACCGTCAAGAGAAAACGGCGCATCCGAAGATGCCCTGCACGGTCCCCCCATAACGCGGGTGCAACCATGCGAGGAGCTGAACCTAGGTTCATGCACCTTCTCTTGAACGGAACGCCAATCCCGTCTGCCCATGTGGGGCAGCGGGGCAACGGTAGGGATTCGGGTAGCGGGTGTCAATCGGCCGCTCCGGCCCTTGATCGCTCCATGACAGCTCGCAGCGGTCGCTGTAGGGCGCATAACGCCTTTGGCGTTATCCGCCAGTTCGGCGGATAACCCGTTCCGGGTTATGCGCCCTACGCGACTGCTACCACCGTCCCCTGTAGGAGCGGGCCATGCCCGCGATTCGCGCGCATGGCGCGCTCCTACAGGGTTCGTTGGGCTTTCACGCAGCCGTAGCGCGCTTCCTTGGATGGCGAGTAGCCGTAGAAGGACGTGTAGCACTTGCTGAAATGACTGGGCGAGACAAAGCCGCAGGCCAGCCCGACCTCGTACATTGGCAGGCTGGAATGCTGCAGTAGGCGACGGCTTTCGGTGATGCGCAGCTCCAGGTAATAGCGCACTGGCGTGGTGCCCAGCTGCTCCTGGAACAACCGCTCGATCTGTCGCTTGGAGCGCCCGACGTAGCTCGACAGCTGGTCCTGGCTCAGCGGCTCCTCGATGTTCGCGCTCATCAGGTTGATCGCCTCGCGCAGCGGTTCGCTGAGCTTTTCGTGCAGCGCCGGGCGGGTGCGACGGAAGCGCGATTCTTCGAAGGCGAGGATGTCGACGATGGCGTCCACCAGCTCGCGGCCGTGGCGGGCGTTGATCCACTCCAGCACCAGGTTGAAGGCGCCGGTGGGGCTGGCGGCGGTCAGGCGGTCGCGGTCGGCCTGGTAGCTCTCGCTGGTGACCTCGCTGTGCCGCGCGATCTCCGCCAGCGCTGCGCGGTTCTCGGGGTGGATGGCGCAGCAGTAGCCGTCCAGCAGACCGGCCTGGCCGAGAAACCAGGCACCGTTCCACAGGCCGGCGAGGGCGGTGCCCCTGTCGGCGGCCGTCTGTAGCAGGCGCGTCAGCTCGGGCATCGCACGCAGCGGTGTGCGCAGGCCGCCGCAGACCACCAGCAGGTCCAGCTCGGCGAGCGGCGTTGAGGTGAGTGCTGCATCGGGGCAGATCACCAGGCCCAGGTCGCTGGTGACGGACTCGCCGTCGAGGCTGAACGTCTCGGTAGCGAACGATTGCACGCGGATCAGGTTGGCGGTGACCAGCGTATCCAGCGCCTGGGTGAAGGCCGGCAGGGAGAAGTGTTCGAGCAGCAGGAAGCCCACCCGTGCGGGGCGGCCGGGCTCCTGGGGGTCACCCTCGAGATAGCGCAGGTTGCGGCCCTGCATGGCCCCACTGAACTGGCGGCGTTCGACCAATCGGCACCTCGTTTGCGTGTGGGCGGCAGGCTCAGCCGCGTACGGCGCGTCGGCCGATGGCGGCCTGTTGCTGGTGCGAGGTGCGCCGGCTGGTCTGGCTGAGCAGGATGATGATGAGCGTCAGCGCCAGGGTCGAACTCACCTCGATGCGGTGCGTCGGCATGATGAACATCACCGCGAGGATGAAGCTGATGATCCCGATCACCAGCCAGGTCAGCCAGGGGAACAGCCACATGCGAAATGCCAGCTCGTGGTTGCGCCGGCGCAGGATGCCGCGCATGCGCAGCTGCGACACGGCGATGGCGAGGTAGACGAGCAGGGCGATGGAGCCGGAGCTGGCCAGCAGGAATTCGAACAGCCGGCCCGGCGCAAAGAAGTTCAGCAGGGTGGTGAACATGCCGATCAGCGTGCTGGCGATCACCGCCGCGCGCGGCACCCCGGCAGCGGAGGTGCGCTGGATGAAGGCCGGCGCGTCGTGGCGGCGGCTCAGCGAATAGATCATCCGCGAGGCGATGTACACCGAGGAGTTCAGGCAACTGGCCACGGCGACCAGCACTACCAGGTCCATCAGCAATTGCGCGTTTGGGATGTTCAGCAGTTCCAGGGTGCGCTGGTAGGAACCGATCTCCACCAGGCGCGGGTCGTCCCACGGCACCACCGAGATGATCACCAGGATCGACAGCAGGTAGAACACGCTGATGCGCCAGATCACCGAGCGCGTGGCCTTGGCGATGTTGCGGCTGGGGTCGCTGGATTCGGCCGCGGCGATGGTCACCGCCTCGGTGCCGATGAAGCTGAACAGGGTAGTGATCAGCGCGCTGAAGATGGCTGTCCAGCCGTTGGGCATGAAGCCGCCGTGCTCGCCCATCAGCTTGTGCAGGCCGCTCACCTCGCGCCCCGGCAGCAGGCCCAGCAGCGCCGCCGCGCCAAGGCCGATGAAGGCGACGATGGCGACTACCTTGAGCATGGCGAACCAGAATTCGAACTCGCCGTACTTGGCGACGCTGAACAGGTTGGTAACGGTGAGCAGCAGCGTCATCGACAAGGCAAAGACCCAGGTCTCGACCTGCGGGAACCAGCTCGTTGAGGATGACTCCGGCGGCGATGGCCTCGATGGGAATCACCAGCACCCAGAACCACCAGTACAGCCAGCCGATGGTGAAACCGGCCCAGCGGCCGATGGCCTGGTCGGCGTAGGCGGAGAAGGAGCCGGTGTCAGGGCTGGCCACGGCCATCTCGCCGAGCATGCGCATCACCAGCACCACCAGCAGCCCGGAGAGGGCGTAGGCGACTATGGCGGCGGGGCCGGCGGCGGCGATCGCGTGGCCGGAGCCGACGAACAGCCCCGCGCCGATGATCCCCGCGATGGAGAGCATGGTTACGTGGCGGGGCTTGAAGCCCTGCACCAGATCGCCATTGGCGCCTTTTGCACGGGGAGCACTCATCTGTCGGCCTTTTCTTGAAATTGTTAGGTCGGGCGTGGTGACGCAGCGCGCTGCGCTTCACGCGGGACTCAAGCTAAGGCAGTGGGTGCGTGGCGAGTTGCTCGAAATCGCCGTGGGCATGATCAAAAGCGACATGGCCGGCCGGCGGGGTGCTGGCCAGGAGCCGCTCCGGGGCGATGGTTCCTGTCTGCGCAGGCCCGCCGGTGCCACCGGCGGGCAGCCGCTCAACGATCGTCTTCGGACAGGCTGGCGAGGAGTTTTTCCAGCAGGCCGGCGAGCTTCTTCTGCTCGCTGGCGCTCAGTCCGGAGAGTACCCGGCGCTGGTTGTCGGCGTGGGCGCCGACGGCCTGATCGATCAGCGCCAGGCCGGCATCGCTGAGGCCAACCAGCGAACCGCGGCCGTCCTCCGGGTTGGGCAGGCGCTGCACCAGGCCCTGTTTTTCCAGACGGTCGAGGCGGTTGGTCATGCTGCCGGAGGAGATCATCGCCGCTTCGTAGAGCACCGTGGGCGTGAGGCGGAAGGGCGGGCCGCTGCGGCGCAGGGTGGCGAGCACGTCGAACTCGCCCGGCTGCAGGCCGTACTCGGCGAACAGCGGGTTGAGGTGGTCGCGGGCGATCACTTGCGCGGCCTCGCCCAGGCGGCCGAGCAGGAGCATACCGTCGGTATCCAGCTCGGGCAGTTGCTGGCGCCATTGCTCGACGGCGAATGCGGCTCTGTCCATGGGGGCTTCCTTTTTATCTTGATGTCGAGATACATTGGATTTGTCTTGATGTAGAGATATTCGCCTGCGCCGTCTTCGCGATCAAGTGCTGGTGACCCACTGGAAGGATGCTTGCCATGTCTCGAACCGTCTCTCTTGCCGCCTGCCTGCTCGCCGCCGTGCTGGCCGGCCTCAACCTGCGCCCGGCGCTGGCCTCCATTGGCCCGCTGCTGGATGCGTTGCAGGCGTCGGCGGAGCTGTCCGACAGCCTCGCGAGTCTGCTCACCAGCTTGCCGGTGCTGCTGATGGGGCTGGGTGCGCTGGGCGCCGCCCAACTGCTGCGCTGTTTCGGCGTGCGCGGTGGCGTCGCGTTCGGCTTGCTGCTGATCGCCCTGGCCTGCGCGCTGCGCCTGCTGCCAGGGCCGGTCGGGCTACTCGGTGGTGCAGTGCTTGCGGGCCTGGGCATTGCCGCCTGCCAGGCGTTGCTGCCGGTATTCATCCGCCAGCGCTTCGGCGCGCGGGTCGGTGGAGCGATGGGGGCCTATTCCACGGCGATCATGGGCGGCGCGGTGCTGGCCAGTGTCGCGTCACCCTGGCTGGCGAAAGCCTGGGGCGAGCTGCCGGCGCTGGCGTTCTGGGCGCTGCCCGCCGTACTGGCGCTGCCGGTCTGGATGCGAACCGCGAAGGGCGGGGCGCCCGTCAGTTCGGCAGCGCCGGCCTTGTCCGGGATCGCCCGGCGCGGGGCGTGGCTGGCGCTGTTCTTCGGCCTGGGCACGGGTGCGTACGTGCTGGTGCTGGCCTGGTTGCCGCCGTACTACACCTCTCTGGGGTGGACGCCGGCACAGGCAGGCGCCTTGCTGGGCGGGCTGACGTTGACGGAAGTGGTCGCCGGCCTGCTGGTGTCCGCCTTCATCGACCGCCTGCCGGATCGTCGCCCGGCGTTGCTGCTGGCCATCTTGTTGCTGCTTGGCGGTCTGGTCACGCTGGTGATGTGGCCGCAGCAGCTGGTACTGGTGGCGATGATCGGGCTCGGGTTGGGCATCGGCGCGCTGTTCCCACTGTCGCTGATCGTTGCCATGGACCGCGCCCGCAGCCCCGCCGAAGCCGGTGCGCTGGTGGGCTTCGTGCAGGGCGTGGGCTACCTGATCGCGGCGCTGTTCCCGCTGCTGGCGGGGCTGGCTCGGCAATCCATGGCCAGCCTGGCGCCGGCGTGGATCGGCATGGCGCTGGTGTGCCTGGTGATGCTCGCTCTCGCCAGCCGCTTCGCGCCGCCGCGCTCGGTCGAGGGGCAGGCGCAGCCCTGCTGAGCAATCCCTGGCGCGGTCATTCGGGGCTAGGCTGAGTACTTTCGTCTGCCCCAGGTGATCCGCCATGTCCCTCGTCCTGTTCGGCCATCCGTTTTCTTCCTACACGCAGAAGGTGCTGATCGCCCTCTACGAGAACGCCACGCCTTTCGAGTTCCGCGCCCTCGGCCCGGATCAGCCGGACAATGGCGCGCACTGGCTGCGCCTGTGGCCGCTGGCGAAATTCCCGGTGTTGCTGGACGGTGAGCACAGCGTCGCCGAGACCAGCATCGTCATCGAGTACCTGCACCTGAGGCATCCCGGCCCGGTGCGCCTGCTGCCGGACGACCCGCTCAAGGCGCTGGATGTGCGCTTCCTCGACCGCTTCTTCGACTGGCACGTGATGACCCCGGTGCAGCACGCCGTGCTGGGGGCCATGAGCGGCGAGGCAACCAAGCGGGCAGAAGGCCTGGCCCACGCGGTGAGCAAACTCGAACTGGCCTACGCCTGGCTCGAAGAAGAACTCGCGGGGCGCACCTGGGCAGCGGGGGATAGCTTCAGCCTCGCCGACTGCGCTGCGGCTCCGTCGCTGTTCTACGCTGACTGGACCCACCCCATCGGCGACCAGTACCCGACGCTGCGCGCCTATCGTTCCCGTCTGCTGGCGCGCCCTTCTTTCGCTCGTGCGGTGGAGGAAGCGCGACCGCATCGGCCGCTGTTCCCGCTGGGGGCGCCGGAGCGCGACTGAGGGTTCAGCGTGTCGGGATGCGCACCGAGACGCGCAGGCCGCGGTTCGCGGCGGCATCGCCAGGTTCCAGCTGAATCTGTGCGCCCAGGCGTTCTGCGATGACCCGGACAATGGAGAGGCCCAGCCCGGAGCCGGGCTGCTCGTTGCCCAGCGTCCGGTAGAAAGGGGCGAAGACCCGCTCGCGCTCGTCTTCAGCGATGCCCGGCCCGTTGTCGCTGACCTGCAGCAGGGCGATGCCGGGCTCTTCCGAGACGGCCAGGTCGATGCGGCCACCGGGCGGGGTGTAGCGAATGGCGTTGTCGACCAGGTTCTTCAGCAGCGTGAACAGGTCGAGCTCGTTCACTTCCAGGGTCAGGTCGTCGCCGGGCTCCAGACCGATGTCGATGTCCTTGTCCCGGGCCAGTGGCAGCAAGTCTTCCAGCACGCCTCGATAGACGTGATGCACGGAGACCGGTGTTACCGGATGCAGGGGCGATGACTGCACGCGAGCCAGGGTGAGCAACTGGTCGACGAGGTTCTTGCTGCGCTCGATCCCGCGCTGCAGCAGGCCCAGGCGCTCACGCGCGGTGGCGGACATGTCAGCGGCGCCGAGGCGCTCGCTCTGCAGCGACAGCGCGGTGAGGGGGGAGCGCAGTTCGTGGGCCGCGTCGGCAACGAAGCGGCGCTGGGCCTCCATGGCGCTGCCGACACGTCCCAGCAGGCGGTTGATGGCCCGTACGAAGGGGCGCACCTCGCTGGGCAGCGGTGATTCGTCGATGGGGTGCAACTGCTGGTCTTCGCGCTGATCGATCTCCAGGGCCAGCCTGGCGATGGGGCGGAACATCTTGCGCACCAGGTCTGCGACCACCAGCAGCAGGACCGGGAACAGGATCAGCAAGGGCAGCAGGCTGCGCCAGGCGCTCTCGCGGGCGTCCCTGTCGCGGCTGCCGGTTTCCTGCGCGACGGCGATACGTTCACCGCTGGCGGTCGTCCTGACCAGAACACGGAAGGTTTCACCGTGGACCTGTTGCGTTGACAGGCCGTCAGCCAACAGGGTCGGCAGTGGCAGAGGAATGCGCTCGTCGCTGTCACCAAGCGCTTTGCTGCCGTCGCTCAGGTACTGGACGACGACGCGGGATTCCTCGTCGTCATCCTGGTTGGGGATGTTCCCGTCCGGGTAATGCAATGTCATCTGTTGCCGATCGAACAGGGCGGCGACCTGCCGCAAGGTATTGTCCTGCAACTCCAGCGCTTCATCGAAGGCCGAGGCGAAGGCGAGTACCCCGGCGACCAGCGCCACCACCAGGATGGCCGCTGCCAGGGCGGCGGACAGGCGTAGCTGCAGCGATTCGCTCAGGCGCCTTTTGAGACCATCCATCCCATTCCCCTGACGTTCTTGATGACGTGGCTGCCCAGTTTGCGCCGTAGCGAATGGATCAGAAACTCGATGGCATTGCTTTCCACCTCGTTCCCCCAGCCATAAGAGGCGGTCTTCCAGCTCGCTGCGCGAGAGAATGGCGCCAGGGCGGATCAATAGTGCCTGCAGCAAGGCAAACTCGCGATTGGTCAGTGCGACTTCGTGGTGGTCGGCGGTGCTGGCCTGCTTGAGGGTCGGGTCCAACCAGACTACGCCATTGCCCAGCAGCGGGTTGCCGCTGCCACCCTTGCGACGCATCACCGCGCGCATGCGCGCCAGCAGCTCGGCCAGCTCGAATGGCTTGAGCAGGTAATCATCGGCGCCGCCGTCGAGGCCGCGCAGGCGGTCGTCGAGGCTGTCGCGGGCGGTGATGATCAACAATGGCACCTGGTTGTCCTGGGCGCGGAGGCTGGCCAGCACGTCGAGCCCGTCCTTGTCCGGCAGCCCGAGGTCGAGCAGCACCTGGTCATAGTGCTGGCAGGTGAGCGCAGACAGGGCTGCGAGGCCGTCGCGCACCCAGTCGACGGCGTAGCCGACGTCGTTCAGCGCCGCCTCGATGGCCTCGCCGATCATGGCATCATCTTCGACCAGCAGTACCCGCATTTATCCTCCCGAGGCAGGCGAGCGCGGCCTGCCTTGATGGCGGGCCGCGTTCGGATTGAAGCATCCGCTTCGGCTTTTCGCGATGGGATTCGCGCGCCGCACTCAACCTTTGCCTTGCAGCGTGGCGAAGGTTTTCAGCAGCGCATCCATCGCCAGCTTGCAGTCGCCCTGTTGCGGGTTGCTGGCGCGCAGAGCGGAGAGCGAGCGGTCGATGGCGTCGTCGAGGACGTGCCAGTCGGCAGCAGCGCGGGGCTTGATGCCGGCTTCGGCATCATCCCAGGCGAGTTCCAGGTCCTTGATGCGTACTTTGGCCAGGGCCAGGTCGCCCTGGGCAACCAGCCCGGAGACATCCTGGGCGATGCCCTGGAATTCCGAAAGGTCGCCCAGTTTCGAGGCGCTCTGATGGCCGACGCCGAGCTGGCTGCTGGCCTGGGTTTTCGGTGCGTCGGCGGGCTTGGAGCAGGCGGTGGCCAGGCCAAGCAGGGCGATGGCGGCAGCGATGGCGGTCTTGCGAACGAGGGTCTTGAGGGGTGTCATGGGGATTCTCGTTGGGTTGTGGATAGGTCAGTCGATGACGCGGTGGCGGCTGCCTGCGCTGAATTGGGCCACGGCGACCAGCAGCAGGATCACGCTGAGGAACAGCGCGCTGGTCCAGGTGGCACCCATGCCCAGGCCGCCGTAGGTCTTGGCCTGGGTCAGCAGGTCGCCCAGGGAGGCGCCGAAGGGGCGGGTGAGGATGTAGCTGATCCAGAAGCAGGCCACGGCATTGCCGCCCAGCTTCCAGGCCAGGCCGGCGGCGCCGATCAGGCCGGCGAAGACGAAGACACCGACGCTGAAGCCCAGGCCGAGGGCCTCGGTGGCGAGGTCGCCGGCGGCGGTGCCGAGGGCGAAGGTGCAGAGTACGGTGGCCCAGTAGAACCACTCACGGCGCGGGGTGACGATCTGCTGGATGGACAGGTTGCGCTCCACTGCGTACCAGACGGCGAAGGTGGTCGCCAGCAGCAGGGAAAACACCGCCGTGCTCAGGTACAGGCTGACGCCGAGCACATCGGTGAGCAGGTCGGTGATCTGCGTGCCGACGATGCTCACCAGCACCACGCTGAGCCAGTAGATCCAGGGTGTGTAGGCGCGGGTACGGAGCTGGCCGAACAGCGCAGCCGCCAGCAGCAGGGCCATGCCGATACTGGTGGCACCCTGGCCCAGACCAGCATCGACGGCGAGGAAGTCGGCGAAGGTTTCGCCCACCGTGGTGGACATGATCTTGATCACCCAGAACGCCAGGGTGACCTCGGGGACCTTGTTGAGCCAGGTGGCAGTAGTTGATTGGTTCATCGGCAGGCGCATCTCCTTGGCTGCTGTTGAAGGGCACGGGGAGAAGGCTACGGGGCAAGACTTAGCTGAGACTGAGGATGAAGAAAATCCCCCGGCCACTGTCATGGCCGGGGGATCCAAGACCCGCGCAGGGGATGCGCGGGCGAGGTAGGCGGTTTTCCCTTTCGTAGGAGCGGACTTTGTCCGCGATGAGTCCGCATCGCACCGGAGGCTATCGCGGACAAAGTCCGCTCCTACAAAAGCTCAGGGATATCCCTCCACGCCAACCCTGTAGGAGCGAGCTTGCTCGCGAACAGAAGGCAGGGCGCATAACGCGCCAGCGTTATCCGCCGGTGGCGCGTCTGGCGGATAACCTGTTCCAGGTTATGCGCCCTACGAAACTGACGGCGCCGGAGCGGGATTGAGCGCAAAAAAATCCCCCGTGCGCTGCCGCGACCGGGGGATGCAAGACCCGCGCAGGGGGACCGCGCGGGCGAGGTAGACAGGTTGGCCTCAGGTTCGATGTCGAAGCCCAGTTGTAGGAGCGGGCCATGCCCGCGATCGCGCGCATGGCGCGCTCCTGCAGGTCAGCTGCGATGTTTCCTTTCACGCAGAGACGCCACTCCCTGCGCCGGGGGATGGATCACTTACAGGCGGATCAGCACCGACTTCAGCTCGGTGTAGTGCTCGATGGCGGCAGCGCCCATCTCGCGGCCCACGCCGGACATCTTGAAGCCGCCGAAGGGCAGCGCCGGGTCGAGCGCGCTGTGGCAGTTGACCCACACCGAGCCGGACTTGATGCGCGGCACCATGCGGTGCACTGCCGCCAGGTCGTTGGACCAGATGCTCGCGCCCAGGCCGTAGGGGCTGTCGTTGGCCAGGCGCAGGGCGTCCTCGATGTCGTCGAAGGGCATGGCGACCAGTACCGGGCCGAAGATCTCTTCCTGCACCAGCGGGTTCTTCTGGTCGACGTCGACGATCACCGTGGGTTTGACGAAGTAGCCGGGGCCGAACTGCTCGCCGCCGCAGGCGATGGTGGCGCCCTTGTCGCGACCCAGTTCGATGTAATCGAACACGCGCTTCTGCTGCTTGGCGGAGATCAGCGGGCCCATGTCGATGCTCGGGTCCAGGCCGTTGCCCAGCTTCATGCCGTTGGCGATGCCGGAGATGTCGGCGATCACGTTGTCGAAGTGCTTGCGCTGCACGTACAGGCGCGAGCCGGCGCAGCAGACCTGGCCCTGGTTGAAGAAGATCGCCTGGGCGGCGCCGGCGGCGGCGGTGGCCAGGTCGGCGTCGGCCATGACGATGGTCGGCGATTTGCCGCCCAGCTCCAGGGTCACGCGGGTCATGTTGTCCATCGCCGCCTTGCCGATTTCCTTGCCCACCGGGGTCGAGCCGGTGAAGGTCAGCTTGTCCACCAGCGGATGGTGGGAGAGGGCGGCACCCGCGGTGATGCCGGCGCCAGTGACGACGTTGAACACGCCGGCCGGGTAGCCCGCTTCGAGTACCAGCTCGGCGAGCTTGAGCGCAGACAGCGGGGTTTCGTCGGCGGGCTTGAGCACCACCGAGCAACCGGTGGCCAGCGCCGGGCCGAGTTTCCAGCAGGCCAGCAGCAGCGGGAAGTTCCAGGCGACGATGGCGCCCACCACGCCGACCGCTTCGCGGCGGATGTAGCCGTGGAATTCGCCATCGGGCATCAGCGGCATGGACACGTCCACGGTGGTGCCTTCGATCTTGGTGGCATAGCCGGCCATGTAGCGCAGGAAGTCGATGGCCAGTTCGCACGTCCATCACGCGGGCAACGGCGGCGCTCTTGCCGTTGTTCAGGCACTCCAGCTCGGCCAGCAGGTCAGCATCGCGCTCCATCAGGTCGGCGAGCTTCCACAGCAGGTTCTGCCGCTCGCGCGGACGGGTGCGGCTCCAGGCGGAGTCATCGAAGGCTTGGCGCGCGGCGCGCACCGCGCGGTCGACATCGGCGGCGGTGCCAGCTGGCACCTGGCAGAGGACTTCGCCGGTGGCCGGGTTGCGCAGGTCCATCAGGGCGCCGTCGCTGGCGGAGGTCCAGTCGGCACCGATCAGCATCTTCGGGGCGCGCTGCAGGAAGGCGCGGGATTCGGGCTTGATGGGCAGGGAAGCGAGCATTGCGGTGGCCTCTTGTTGTCTGTTTCAGGAACGTTGAGGCGGAGCATCGCAACGGCTGTGCCAAAGCAGGGTTATCTATTTAAGTAACTGAATTTAAACAAATTAATTTATTCATGAGCGGCGCTGAAGAAAAGCCGCTGTCGCACATTGCGACAGCGGCTGAGACGCTGGCAGTGCTTGCACAGGGAGGTTCGGTGCTGGGCGCGCCCTCTTCCTAACCCTCTCCCTGAAGGGAGAGGGGACTGGTTTGGTGCAGGGCTGTAGTTCACCATCAGTTGGCAACTCAGGTGCAGGAAAACATCGGTGGTCTGCATGGCACGGAAACCCCCTCTCCCTTCAGGGAGAGGGCTGGGGAGAGGGGCTCTCCGGCATCACGATAACGCCTCAGTGAGTGATATCCCGATCCTTGGTCTCTGGCAGGAAGAAGATGCCCAGGATCGCCGTCATCACCGCGATGACGATGGGGTACCAGAGGCCGTAGTAGATGTCCCCAGTGGCGGCCACCATGGCGAAGGCGACGGTCGGCAGGAAACCGCCGAACCAGCCGTTGCCGATGTGATAGGGCAGCGACATGGAGGTGTAGCGGATGCGCGTCGGGAACAGCTCGACCAGCCACGCGGCAATCGGCCCGTAGACCATGGTCACGTAGATCACCAGGATGGTCAGCAGCACCAGCATCATCAGGTGGTTGATCTTCGCCGGGTCGGCCTTTTCGGGATAACCGGCTTCCTTGAGCGAGGCAGCCAGCTGCGCGGTGAAAACTTCGGACTGCACCTTGAATTCCGCCGCCGGCATGCCGGCCCCTTCGAAGCATGGCGATGACCTTGTCGCCGATGTGCACCTGGGCGACGGCGCCCGATTCGGCCTTGAGGTTTTCATAGGGGATCGCGCGCTTGGCCAGCAGGCTCTTCGCCATGTCGCAGGAGCTGACGAATTTGGCCTTGCCCACCGGGTCGAACTGGAAGGCGCAGGCGTTCGGGTCGGCCACCACCGTTACCGGGTTCTTCTCCTGGGCGGCGAACGACGTCCGGGTTACCGTACTGGGTCAGGCCGTGGAAGATCGGGAAGTAGGTGAGGGCGGCAAGGATGCAGCCGGTCATGATGATCTTCTTGCGGCCGATGCGGTCGGACAGGCTGCCGAAGAACGACGAAGAACGGCGTGCCCAGCAGCAGCGAGCCGGCGATCAGCAGGTTGGCGGTCTGCGGGTCGATCTTCAGGGTCTGCAAGAGGAAGAACAGCGCGTAGAACTGCCCGGTGTACCAGACCACGGCCTGGCCGGCGGTGCCGCCGAGCAGAGACATGATCACCACCTTGAGGTTGTCCCAGCGGCCGAAGGATTCGGTCAGCGGCGCCTTCGACGCCTTGCCTTCTTCCTTCATCTTCATGAACACCGGCGACTCGGCCAGTTGCAGGCGGATGTACACCGAGATCATCAGCAGCAGGATCGACAGCAGGAATGGAATCCGCCAGCCCCAGACCTCGAACGCCTCGGTGCCGAGCACGGTGCGGCACGCCATGATCACCAGCAGCGACGAGGAACAGGCCGAGTGTTGCGGTGGTCTGGATCCACGAGGTGAAGAAGCCGCGCTTGCCCTTGGGCGCGTGTTCCGCCACGTAGGTCGCCGCGCCGCCGTATTCGCCGCCCAGCGCCAGGCCCTGCAACAGTCGCAGGGTGATGAGGATGATCGGCGCTGCGACGCCGATGGTGGAGTAGGCCGGTAGCAGGCCGACCACGGCCGTGGACACGCCCATGATGACGATGGTGATGAGGAAGGTGTGCTTGCGCCCGATCATGTCGCCCAGGCGGCCGAATACGATGGCGCCGAAGGGCCGCACCGCGAAACCGGCGGCGAAGGCCAGCAGGGCGAAGATGAAGGCGGTGGTTTCGTTGACCCCGGCGAAGAAGTGCTTGGCGATGATCGCCGCCAGGGAGCCGTAGAGGTAAAAGTCGTACCACTCGAAAACGGTGCCCAGCGAGGAGGCAAAGATGACCTTGCGCTCCTCCTTCGTCACTCCGGTGGAAGGCGCGTTGCCCGCGGACGGGCTGTATGTCTGTGCCATGTTCGTCTCCGTTTTGTTCTTGTGTTGGGCCGGAGTCCCTCAATACCGTTACCGCACTCGAGCCCAGGGCTGATGTCAGGTCGTACGGATTGCGCAAAGCGTGCATACAGGCAGCCCTGCGGCACGCCGCAAGGTCATTGAAAAGCATAATCGGCCTGCCACGGATATCCACTGGCCATCACCGGCAAGCGCCCCGCTGGCGCGGATGGGCACCTGTTCCGGACAGTCCCTGGACGGTGAGGTGTCTGGCTGGCGCCTTTCTCGCGATCACTGACGGTGAGTGGCGCAGTGCCATTAGACCATCGTCTATAACGGGTAGGACTGTCTCAGGCTGCTACAGCTGTCGCGATCTGCCACGCGCTATCGCCTGTTGCCTTTGATCAGATTGCTGATTCACAAGGATTTTTCCCTCTGGCACGCAACGTGAAGCGCCTGCTGTTTCGCCCGGCGCCGCGTCGGCGCTGCACAAGGAGGCCTGGCTTGAAGAGGATGCACCTGTCGTTGCCGTGGAGGGTGGGGCCGTTGGCTGCCGCGCTGACCTGCCTTTTGCTATGGCTGTTGCCCGGCGTCGGAAACGCCTTGCTCTGGGCAGTGGCGGTTCTGATTGCCCTGGGCGCTGTGCAAGACAAGTGGCGCGAACCGGCATGGTCGGTTGCCGTTGGTGCGCTCGGTGGCGCCTGCCTGGCTCTGGCGCTGCACCTGGTGGCTGACCACTTCCAGCTGCGCTACGCCTGGCTCTACAGCAGTGCGGCGTTGCCGGCGTACCTGAAGTTCTCCAACCTCTGGGGTGGCGACGAAGGGACGGTTCTGCTGCTGGGCACCTTCTGCATGGCGATAGCCCTGAGGGGCGCTCGGCTGCCCGGCTGGGCGGGGCGCGGCATGGCTCTGATCGCCGCCTGGTATGTGGCGACTGCCGCGTGGCTCGGCCCCTTCAGCGCGACGCCGGCAGAGTGGCTTGCAGCCCAGCCGAGCCAGGGCATGAATGCCCACCTGCAGACCTTCTGGATGTCGCTGCATGCGCCGCTGATTCTCTGCGCCTACGCATGGGTGCTGGCGCCCGCCGGCGCCGCCCTCGAAGCGCTGGGACGAGGCGGGCACGCCTATGCCTGGGTGATGCCGCGCTACAGCCGCCGCGCCTGGCTGATCCTCAGCGCCGGCATCGGCGTGGGCATGGCCTGGGCCATGGAAGATTTCACCTACGGCCAGCTGTGGCACTGGGACCCGGTGCAGACCTCGGCGTTCATCATCTGGGCGCTGCTCGGTGCGGTGTTGCACGGCGCCCGTCGCTGGCGCGCGGACGGCGCCTACGCTCGGCTGCTACCAGCGCTCAGCCTGTTGGCGGCAGCCATGGCCTGCGGCGCCATGGCGGTAACCCGCAGCACGGTGCTGGCCAGCTCGCACCGCTACATCGGCACCACCTCCTGGCTTAGCCATCTGGCCCTGGCATTCCTCCTGCTGGCCTTCGCGAGCGTTTATCTGCTGTCGGGGTGGCGCTTGCGCAAGCGGGCAGGGCGTCGGCGTGGGGCCTCGGACTGGACGCTGGATGTGGCCATCTACCTGTTCGCCGGCACCGGCCTGCTGGCCCTTGGTGCGCTGCTCCAGGCGCACCTCTACGAATGGCTGGGGATGGAGCGGCCGAGCGAGCTGAAACCCTTCTTCGAAACCCTGACCGCCTGGGCCACCACCGCCGAGATGGACAGCCTGCGCCGCGCCTTCGACCAGTGGGACGTCAACGGCTACGGCCTGGCTCACTGGGTAGTACCGCTGCTGGCGGCGATTGGCCTGATGGGCGGCTACAGCTTTCTGCGCCGTTGCGGGCGACCCCGGCTGGCGCTGCTGGCGACTGTGCTGATGGCCGCCGTGATGCTCTGGACCGGTTGGCGCGGCGGCTGGTTGAGCGCCGGCTACAACGGCGACGGCATGCTCTCGCAGAACATCGTGCGCGTGCTGCCGTGGCTGGACGCGGCGCTGTTGGGCGGCGCTTTCCTGATGGGCAGTTGCGTGCTCTGGGGCGTGCAGAGTCTCTGGCGCAGCCGATGAGGATGGACAACCTGCGCTTACAGCGGCGGTTTGCGTTCGTACACGGCGGCGCGGTAATCGCGCTGGTGGGGCTGGCCGCCACGGCACTCAACAGCTACCAGCAGATCAGCATCCGCCGGGGCCGCCTCCAGCAGTGGCACGCGGTGATCGGCGGCATGCAGATGCCGCGTCTCGCCGGACTCCAGCCGGCCGCATTTCTCCGGCTACCACGCGGTGGCCAAGGTCGAGCTGCGCGATGGCGAGCGCACATTGGCCGGCCACGCGCTGTTCCAGGACAGCCGCGGCAACCCGCCGGCCTACCAGGGGCCGGTGCGCCAGCTCTGCGAAATCCTCGACTACCACTACGCGCGCTTCGCCTCGGACTGCTCTTAAGGATGTGTTGCATCGGTTGATCGTCCGCGGCTGGAGTGGTGATCTGCAGATCTGGGTGCCGGCCTCGGCGCGTCTGCTCAAGGAACCTGGCGACGACATCGAGAGCGCGGCGGTGGCGCGCTTCCCGTTCCTCTCGCTGGTCTGGGTCGGCCTGATCAGCATGCTGTTCGGCGCCCTGATGCTCCCGGTGGTGGCGCTTTGCGCAAGCCGGACACACCGAGCTTCGGAGGCTGTCTCACAGGCCTTGTCTCAGAGTTAGACAGCAATCGCGAAATGTGACGTTGCAACCCCGGTGGCATCCACCGGGAGTGCCTGCAAATACCGCCGAAGGCCTGATTCGGCGGGGTTTGCGCAGTAGTGGCACACAACCTGCAAAACCGCTTTCAACAAGCTCGCTTTAGCCCATCGGTGGGCGTGAATAACCAACAAGAATACCGAGGAGGCCTGACCTTGAAGATGACACGACTTCGGACCATCCGCGGTCCCAACCCGGCTGCACTGGCCCTTGCGCTGCACCAGATGGCCCAGGCCGCACCCGAAGGCGAGGCGATCATCAATGCGAGTGTCAAGGCGTGCCATACGCCCGAAGGCAACAATTCCTCAGCCGATGAACAGCCACCAGCGCAAGACCCCCGGATGGCTGGCCGATGAGTATTGGCCGCATGCAGGTGAGGACGGCCTGAAGATCACCGACGAGGAGCGTCGTGCGGTGGTCAAGTTCCTCGCCGACAAGCAGGGCCTGGTGCCGCAGTGAGACCGAAGGCGTGTGTTACGCCCTTGAGCGCCGGCTGAACACCGTCGAGAAATTCGATACCAACTTCGAGCAGATGCGCGCCCGTTGCCACTCGGGTGCGCGCATCGCCCTGCAACGTCGCCCGGCGGCGGAGTGGGAGAAGCTGGTGAACTTCCACCTCGGCCCGTCGGCCGTCGCTGGAATACCAGGCCCTGGCCCGCGACCGCGACTCGTCGACCTGGCGAAGAAAGAGATGGTCCCGGAGCTGGGCGAACGCTTCCCGCCGGAAAGCAACAAGGCCTGGAGCGACTGGCAGAAGAACCGGCCCAAGGCCGAGACGCTGGCGGGTGACTGGAGCTTCGCCGGGCACATGCCGGGCAAGGGTGATGTGGCCGGCAGCATGAAGGTGGCGAAGGATGGCGACGACGCCTTCAAGGTCAGCGTGACCGGCAAGTATGCCGACGGCTCGCCGTTCGACGGCGAGGGTAGCGCGGTGCTCTACAACGGCTATGAATGGCGCGGTGCGGTGAAAGTCGGCGACGTGACCATGCGTCAGGTATTCGCCGCCCTCAACGGCCAGATGCAGGGCCTGTACGTCGACAAGGCCACGATGAGCGCGGCCTGGACTTCGTCGCGGCGAAGGACGGTACCAGCCACGTGCTGGGCGTGCAGCCCGCCTACCTGAAGGCCGGTGCGGAGACCGAGGTCAGCGTCGTCGGCACCGGGCTCAAGGGCAAGCCGTCGTTCGGCAAGGGCGTGGAAGTCGTCGGCGGCGTCCGAGACACCGGAGCGCGTGACCGTCAAGGTCAAGGCCGATGCCGCTGCCGCCGTGGGCGAACGCGATGTCACCGTGGGCACCGCCAAGGGTGGCAGCCTCGCCGTGTACAAGGACATTGCCGGAGTGAAGGTGGTGCCGGAGCTCTCCATTCCCCGCATCGGCGGCAGATGGTGGCTCCACGCCCAAGGTCCAGGGCAGCTTCGACGCCGAGGCCGGGGCAAGGGTGCCGACGGCAAGCCGTTCTGAATCGGTGTGTTCCCCGCACAGTGGTCGGTCGAGCCGTTCGATGACCGCGCCAAGGAAGACGAGGACGTGAAGTACGCCGGGGTGATGGACGCCGACAGCGGCATCTTCACACCGGGCGACGCCGGCCCGAACCCGGCGCGCAAGATGATGACCAACAACGCCGGCAACCTGAAGGTGATCGCCGCAGTGGACGACGCTGGCCAGTCGCACAAGGGCGAAGGGCACATGATCGTCACCGTGCAGCGTTGGAACAACCCGCCGATTCCGTGATGAACGGGATCGGATGAACTGAACGCGTGTGGCCCGCCTGCGGGCGGGCATAACAAGAAAGTTCCGGGAGGTCGCCATGGGCGCCATCTTGAATCTGGTCGAGCGCAACCTGCATGAAGTGCAGGTCGACGCCGACCGCCTGTTGTTCCACATCCCCAGCTCCTCGCTGTTCGCCAGCGACGAGCTGACCGGCGGGATCATCGACGCGCTGCGCGGGCATGCCTGCTCGCCGGACGAGCTGACCCAACGTCTTGGCGGACGCTTCGGCGCCGAGGAAATCGACGAGACCCTGCGCGAGCTGATCGCGCTGGAGCTGGTCAGCGATGGCTCGCCGCTGACCCCTGAAATCGGCATCAAGAAGGTTGACCGCACCGCGCTCAACACCGTGGTGCTCAACGTCAACACCGGCTGCAACCTGACCTGCACCTATTGCTACAAGGAAGACCTGGACAAGCCCTCCGCCGGCAAGAAGATGGGCGCGGAAACCGCCGAAGCCTCGATGGAAATGCTGATCCAAGAGTCCCCCGACGAGACAGCGCTACACCATGGTGTTCTTCGGCGGCGAACCGCTGTCCAATCGCCCGCTGATCGAGCACATGGTCGCGGTATTGCGAGCGCCGTTTCGGCGAGCTGGGCAAGACGGTGGACTTCGTCATGACCACCAACGCCACGCTGCTCACCGAGGAGATCGTCGACTGGCTCAACGCCCATCGCTTCGGGCTGTCCATCAGCATCGACGGGCCGAAGACGGTGCACGACCACAACCGCATTACCGTGGGCGGGCAGGGCACCTATGACGTGGTGCGGCGCAAGGCCGACATGTTGCTGTCGCGCTACACCGCACGGCCGGTCGGCGCGCGGGTGACGCTGACCACCGGCGTCACCGACGTCGAGACCATCTGGAACCACCTGTTCAACGAGATGGGCTTCGCCGAAGTCGGCTTCGCCCCGGTCACCTCGGGCGATATCAGCAGCTACAACCTCACCGGGGACGAGCTGAAGGAGGTCTTCGCCGGCATGAAGGCCCTCGGTCGCCGCTACCTGGACGAGGCGCTGGAAGGGCGCAACATCGGCTTCTCCAACCTGCACCAGCTGATCACCGACATCCACGAAGGGCAGAAGAAGGCCCTGCCGTGCGGTGCCGGCCTGAAGATGCTGGCGGTGGACCACAAGGGCGAACTGAACCTGTGCCACCGCTTCACCGGGTCGTCGCTGCCGACCTTCGGCAACGTTCATGAAGGGGTGAAGCAGGCCGAGCTGAACGACTTCCTGTCGCAGCGCCTGGACCGCACCGACACCGGCTGCGCCAGCTGCCATATCCGCAACCTCTGCTCCGGCGGCTGCTACCACGAGAGCTACGCGCGCTATGGCGACCCGGCGCACCCCACCTACCACTACTGCGAACTGATGCGGGACTGGGTCGATTTCGGCATCGAGGTCTACAGCCGGATCATGGCTTCCAACCCCAGCTTCATCGACCGCCACATCACTCCGCGGAAGGCGCACTGACATGAAACATCTGAAAGCGATCAACACCAAAGCACAGAAGCTCGAACAGGCCGCCGCCGAGGATCGCATCGAGGACGTGGTGGCGATGAACTCCGTGGCCGGTTGCGCGGCGACCACCGACCCGGGTTGGGAAGTCGACGTGTTCGGCGGCGTGTCCTCGCTCTGCCAGCCGATGGAAGCGGACCTCTACGGCTGCTCCGACCCTTGCTGGTGGCCGGCCCAGGTGCCGGACATGATGAGCACCTACCCGACTGGAACAAGGATGCGCAGGCTTCGGCCGAGAACTGGCGCAACCTCGGCACCGTATTCCCGGACGACAAATGAGCAGTCAGAAGAACAAGAGGAAAACCTGCATGTCCAGAAAAGCATTCGCCGCCGCGCTCGGCGGCCTCTCGCTGGCCTGCGCGCTGCAAGCCGTCGCCGCCGATGCCGGCGCCGATACGGGCAAAGCGCTGGAAAGTGGCCACGAGTACCTGATCAGCACCAACTACCCGAACAACCTGCACGTCATCGACATGCAGACCGACAAGCTGTTCAAGACCTGCACCATCCCCGGCGCCTACGGCCCGGGCATGACCCAGCTGTCGCCGGACCGCAAGGTCGCCTACATCCTCAGCAACCACTATGCGGACATCTACGGTATCCAGCTCGATGACTGCAAACCGGTGTTCCACGCCACCATCGCGCAGAAGCCTGGCGAGAATGCGCGCTCGATGTTCTCCATGACCGTCAGCCATGACGGCAAGGAGATCTACGCCATCGCCAACCCGACGCTGATCCTCGCCGAGCACTACGAGGTGCAGCAGCCGCGCCTGCAGGTGTATTCCGTCGCCGATGGCATGGGTGCCAAGCCGGTGCGCACCTTCCCGGCGCCGCGCCAGCTGACCATCATGCAGAGTGGCGACGACGGCACCCTCTACGTGGCGGGCCCGGACATCTACAAGGTGGACGTGAAGACCGGCAAGTTCGACGTGGTGATTCCCAGCCGAAACTGGAAGCGCCCCAACTACGCGCCGCCAGATGTGCTCTACGTGTGGAACCAGCAGACCTACCCGCGTGACTTCTCGCTGCTCTACACCACGGCGAAGTTCAAGGACGCCAAGCAGGACATGGCCACGGCCGACTTCCTCTACGGCTTCTTCAACATCGACCTGGCCACCGGCAAGACCGAGACCGTCGACTTCGGCCCGGTCACCGAGGTGTACTTCAGCGGCATCCGCTCGGCCAAGGACCGCAACATCGTCTACGGCGTGCTGAACCGCCTGGCCAAGTACGACATCAAGGAGCAGAAGCTGGTCAAGGCGGCGAACCTGGACCACTCCTACTACTGCCTGTCGACCAACAAGGCCGGCAACAAGCTGTACCTGACCGGCACCCTGAACGACGTGGCGATCTTCGATGCCGACAGCCTGGAACGCATCGGCGATCTGAAGCTTCCCGGCGGCGACATGGCGATCACCACCAGCCAGGCCTTCGTGGCCAACTGATCTTCAGCCAGCAACACCCCGATGCCCGGAGCACCTGCGTGCTCCGGGCTTTTTTTGCGGCCGACCTCAGACGTCCGGCTCGGGGCTCAGATAACGCTGCGCACCGCAGCGCATACAGCGTTGGCAAACCATCGGCACATGGCCGACCTCGGTCAGATTCCCTTCATCCCAAACACAGCCCAGGAAAAAGCAGCGCAATCGCATGTGTCCTCCTCCGGCATCGCCGGTGTTGAGACAGGCAGAAAGGTGCAGAGGTGGCTCCTGGTTTGTTCTTGTGCGGAGACGCCCGGCAGGTTCTCGCGAGCGCTCTAGAATGGGCAATCTAAATCGCCGGAAGGCTGTCGACCGCGGCGTGCGTGAGTTCTGCCGATATCCCTGCCATTCGTCACCCCCGTGCGGAGGGTGTTGACAGATAATATTATGAGCATAATATTCAACTTCAGATGACGGGCGACATTCAAAGCGCCGGACATTCCAGACGGCCTGCGGGCCCTCACATCCCTTGCATGCGGGCGAGTCGCCCCACTGGAGAAAGAACCATGAATGCCAAATCCGAACTGGGCCGCGCACTGATCACTGGCGCTTCTTCCGGCATCGGCGCCACCTACGCGCAACGCCTGGCTGCCCAGGGCTACGACCTGCTGCTGGTGGCCCGCGACCAGCAACGCCTGGAGGCCCTGGCCGCGCGCCTGGGCGAGGAGTACGGCGTTTCGGTGGATGTGCTCAAGGCGGACCTGACCCGCCGTGACGACCGCGCCCGCATCGAGGCCCGCCTGGCCGAAGACGCCAGCATCAGCCTGCTGCTGAACAATGCCGGCGTAGCGATCAACGGCACCCTGCTGGAAACCGACCTGGACCGCCTGGAAAGCATGATCGAGCTGAACGTGATCGCCACCGCGCGCCTGGCCGGCGCTGCCGCCAAGGCCTTCGCCGGGCGCGGCCGCGGCACCATCATCAACGTGGCCTCGGTGCTGGCGCTGGCGCCGGAGTTGTTCAACGGCAGCTACAGCGCCACGAAGGCCTTCGTGCTCAACCTGACCCAATCCATGCAGCAGGAACTGGCCCCGCAAGGGCTGCGCATACAGGCCGTGCTGCCGGGCGCTACCCGTACCGAAATCTGGGATCGTGCTGGCACCGACATCTCCGCGCTGCCCGCGGAGATGCTGATGGACGTGAACCACATGGTCGACGCCGCACTGGCCGGCCTGGCCCAGGGCGAAGTGGTGACCCTGCCGGCGCTGCCGGATGCGGAGGAGTTCGAAGCCTTTACCGCCGCGCGCCTGAAGATGGCGCCGAACCTGTCGCGCAGCGCTCCGGCGCAGCGTTATGGCGTCGCGGTGGAATAACCGAGCAATTGAGTGGCGAAAAGCTTGCCCCGGCCTTGTGCCGGGGCTTTTTTATGCGCGGCTTTTGCAGGACCGCGCCTTGCGCGTGATCGCGGGCATGGCCCGCTCCTACAGGGAGCTTCCGACGCTGGCGTAGGATGGGTGGAGCGTAGCGATACCCATGCTGTCGGATACTCCGGCAATTGCGGGCTCACTCCGTATCCGCGCCGATCTCCCGCTTCAAATGCCGCCGGGTGCTGTCCAGGATGCGGTCGGACAACTGCGGATTGGCCACGCTGCGCGACAGCACCAGCGCGCCGATGAGGGTGGCGAGGAGGGCGACGCTTTCGTCCTCGGCATGCTCGCTGGGCAGCGCCTTCTCGATGGCGTCGATGCGCGCCTGGACGATGGCGTCGGTGGTGGCGCTGGCGTGGCCGCGCGCTCCCAGTTCCGCCGAGATGGTCGGCAGCGGGCAACCCTTGCCGGGTGCATTGCGGTGACCGGGGGAGAGGTACTGGTCGATGAAGCCGGGCAGCGGGTCTTGCTTCTCGAACTGCTGATCGACTACCGGGCGCAACTGCGCGGCGGCCTGCTGCAGGGCGATCTCCACCAGCTCGTCCTTGGACTTGAAGTGCGCGTAGAAGCCGCCGTGGGTCAGGCCCAGCGCCTTCATCAGGGTCTGCAGGCCGGTGGCGTCGACGCCTTCGCTGCGGAAGCGCTGCGCCGCCTCGTTGATGATGCGTTCGCGGGTCTGGGCCTTGTGGTCTTCGGAGTAACGCATGACCGGTCTCCTGCGGATCATGGAATGCTGGGTAACATTCTAACGCAGGGCGGGCGAGGGAAGGTGATTCAGGGCAGATAGGGCATGCGCTGAAGGCAATCGCGGACGGAGTCCGCTCCCACACAGGTCCTCGCATCTGCGTAGGAGCGGACTCCGTCCGCGATTATCTGTGCCTACCTCCGAACCTCCCCTGTAGGAGCGGGCCGTGCGCGCGATTCGCGCGCAGGACGAGCTCCTACAGGGAAAAGCCTCATTGCACGGCTTCGAGCAATGTCGCCACACCTTGCCCGCCGCCAATGCACTGGGTCGCGATGGCATAGCGCCCGCCGGTTTCCTTCAGCAGCGCCGCTGCCTTGCCGGTGATGCGTGCGCCAGTAGCGCCCAGCGGATGGCCGATGGCCAGGGCGCCGCCGTGCAGGTTGACCCGGTCGCTATCCAGCTCCAGGCCGCGCAGGCAGGCCAACGCCTGGCTGGAGAAAGCCTCGTTGATCTCCACCAGATCGATGTCGGCCATCCGCAGCCCGCTGCGGTCCAGCAGTTTGCGGGTCGCGTAGAGCGGGCCCATGCCCATGATTTCCGGCGGGCAGCCAACCACGGCGACGGCTTTCACCCGCGCCAGGATGTCCAGCCCATGGGCGCGGGCGAAGTCTTCGCTGCACACCAGCACGGCCGCCGCGCCATCGGTGAGCGGCGAGGCGGTGCCGGCAGTGACGCTGCCGCCAAAGGCCGGCTTGAGCTGCGCCAGCGCCTCCAGGCTGGTGCCGGGGCGGATGCAGCCATCCTCATTGACCACGCCGTTGGGCGTGTCGATGGGCACGATCTCCGCTGCCAGCAGGCCCTGCTCGCGGGCGCGGGCGGCCTTGGCGTGGGAGTCCACGGCCATGGCTTCCTGGTCCGCGCGCGAGATGCCGAAGCGCTCGGCGACGATTTCGGCCGTCTGTCCCATGGGCATGTAGGCCTGGGGGAATTCAGCCAGCAGGCGCGGGTTGGGCGAGAGATTGAAACCGCCCATGGGCACGCGGGTCATGGATTCCACGCCCGCGCAGATGAAGGCATCGCCTGCGCCCAGTTGAATCTGTCCGGCGGCGAAGTGGATGGAGGTCATGGACGAGCCGCAGAAACGGTTCACCGTGGCGCCGGCCACCGTTTCCGGCAGTCCGGCGAGGAAGCCGGTGATGCGCGCCAGGTTCATGCCCTGTTCGGCCTCGGGGTAGGCGCAACCCATGATCAGATCCTCGATCAGGTTGGCGTCCAACCCGCTGCGCTGTACCAGTGCCTTCACCGTCTGAGCAGCGAGGTCATCTGGGCGCACGTCGATCAGCGCGCCTTTCCTGGCGAAGTGGAAGGGGGAGCGGGCATAACCCGCGATGACGACGGAAGTCATGGTCAGTCTCCTGGGTGAAGGGCGTGGTTCAGCGCCCGAGGATCAGGCAGGTTGTGGAGCCGGTGGCGTACAGGCGGCCATCCACGTCGTAGAGGCGGCCCTCGGCCAGGGCGGTGGAGCGGCCGACATGCACGATGCTGCCCTCGGCGCGAATCGGCCCGGTGTCGCGGGTCAGCGCACGGATGTAGCTGATGCGCAGGTCGGTGGTGGTGTAGCCCAGGCCGGGTTCGAGCATGGTGTGCACCGCGCAGCCCATGGCCGAGTCCAGCAACGTGGCTGCGTAGCCTCCGTGCACGGTGCCCAGCGGGTTGTAGTGGCGCATGTCCGGGGTGCCCTGGAAGACGAAGCGGCCCTGACTCCATTCCAGCGGAACGAAGCCGATCAGCGCGTTGATCGGCGGGGCAGGCAGCTCACCCGCGCCGATGCCATCGAAGAATTCCTGGGGCGTCTTGCCGCGCAGCTCCTGCAGCGAAACCACGCCGGGCTCGGCCAGGCGCTGGCGCATCTGCGCGGCCACCGCTTCCCAGGCGGCAATCTTCTGTTCACGGGTCAGTGTGAGTTCGGTCATCGCGGGCTCCAGTACTTCAGGAATATTACGGCCATCATACTAGCATTGAATGACGGTTGGCATATAAGTGGCGGAAGCGCCATCCAGCAGGGCTGAAGCGACAGAGCGAGACGAGGAAGGAGAGGGAAAGCAGGAGAGGGTGGCTGGCGGAGCGGGCTCCGCCAGCGCGGGGTGAAGCTTACTCGGCGGTGGCGGTCATGCCGGTCGCACGGGCCTGGCTGCGCTGGGCCTTGTACTGCAGGGCGACGGCGGGCACCGGCGAGGCGACGCCGGTTTCCACCCAGCGGCGGATACGGGCGGCGTCAGCCACATGAGTGCGCTTGCCGAAGGCATCGAGCAAGGCCAGGGCGACGGGGCGGCCGTTCATCATGGTGACCATCACCAGGCAATGGCCGGCGTCGTTGGTGAAGCCGGTCTTGGTCAGGCGGATATCCCACTTGCCGCTGCGCACCAGCGGGTTGGTGTTGAAGAAGCTCAGCGAGTAGCTGGGCTTGCTGAAGCGCGCGTCGCTGGTGGCGGTGGTGCTCAGCTGGCGGATCTGCGGGTAGGTATAGGCGGCCTTGGCCAGGCGGATCAGGTCGTTGGCGTCGGAGACGTTGTGGATCGAAAGGCCGGTGGGCTCGACGTAATGGGTGCTGGTCATGCCGAGGGATTTCGCCTTGGCGTTCATGGCCGCGACAAAGGCCTTGGAGCCGCCCGGATAGTTATGGGCGAGGCTCGCGGCAGCACGGTTTTCCGAGGACATCAGGGCCAGCAGCAGCATGTTCTGGCGGCTGATCATGCTGCCCAGGTGGACGCGGGAGAACACGCCCTTCATTTCGGCGGTCTCGGAGATGTCGACGGGGATCAGCTCGTTCATCGGCAGCTTGGCGTCCAGGGTGACCATGGCGGTCATCAGCTTGGTCACCGAGGCGATGGGCACCACCAGGTTGGGATTGCTGGAGTAGAGGGTCTTGCCGTTTTCCAGGTCGACCACCAGGGCGCTGCCGGAAGCGAGCACCAGCTCCCTGGGGGAAGCCGCCTTGGCAGGGGAGGCAGCGAAGGTGTTCGATGAACAGACAACAGCGGCGCAGGCAAACAGCAGGCTCAGTATCGAACGACGACTAGTCATGGACGGGATTCGCAAGCGTGAGTGGGAATTTATCTACATCCATGTAGGTATTTTCGGCGAATTCTAATGCAAGGTCCGCCATAGCGCACGTAGCGCGGGACGTCTCAGATTGCGACAGGTTGAGACGTGGTGCCGCCCGCTGCACAGAGGCCGTGAATCGTGCTGGCGGTCGCGGCGCGGCAGCTTGCCCGAGCTGTTGCGAAATGCAACCGGAAAGCGTTCTCGGGGCAAGTCCGGAAATCTTCTCAAAGCCTTGCCGTATATGGCTTTCAGGCCGGATGGCACGGTTCGTGAGTAGCTATTCTGAAATGAGCGCAGAGGCCCGGCTCAATGCACTGTCGATGGTCGGGGTTGCGTTTACCTTTACGTTAACGTAAACATGCTCTGCAGCCCGCGACCGGTCAGTCAGTCCGGCGCGGCAGGTTGGTCCCCGGTGCCGTGCACCGCTGCCCGGGCCGATCGTTCAGCGTTGATCCCAGAACAAGCACAACAAGGGAAAGCCATGAACCACCTGAGTTACACCCGCGGCCCGCAGGACAAACCCCTGCTGGCCATGACGGTCGGCGCTGCCTTCGACGCCACCGCCGAACGTTTCGCCGCGCGCGAGGCCCTGGTCGTGCGCCACCAGCAGCTGCGCTACACCTGGGCCGAACTGGCCGAGGTGGTCAATGGCATCGCCCGTGCTTTCCTCGCCCTCGGCTTGCGCCCCGGCGACCGCCTGGGGATCTGGGCGCCCAACTGCGCGCAGTGGTGTATCACCCAGTTCGCCAGCGCCAAGGTTGGCGCCGTGCTGGTCAACATCAACCCGGCCTACCGGGTGAACGAGCTCGAATACGCGCTCAAGCAGTCCGGCTGCCGCTGGCTGGTGTGCGCCGATGCCTTCAAGACCTCCGATTACCACGGCATGCTCGCCGACCTGCTGCCCGAGCTGGGCCTGGGGCGTCCGGGCGAGCTGTCCAGCGACCGCCTGCCAGAGCTGCGCGGGGTGATCAGCCTGTCCGATACCGCGCCTGCCGGCTTCCTGCGCTGGAGCCAGCTGGCGCCGCTGGGGCAGGGCATAGCCGCTGCCGAACTCGCCGAGCGCCAGGCGCTGCTGCAGTTCGACGAGCCGATCAACATCCAGTACACCTCCGGCACCACCGGCTTCCCCAAGGGCGCCACGCTCAGCCACTACAACATCCTCAACAACGGCCTGATGGTCGGGGACAGCCTCGGCCTCACCGAGCACGACCGCCTGGTGATCCCGGTGCCGCTCTATCACTGCTTCGGCATGGTGATGGGCAACCTCGGCTGCCTGACCCACGGTTCCACCATGATCTACCCCGCGCCCAGCTTCGAACCCGAGGCGACCCTGGCGGCAGTGGCGGAAGAAAAAGCCACCGCGCTGTACGGCGTACCCACCATGTTCATCGCCGAACTGGACCACCCGACTCGCCGCGACTTCGACCTGTCGAGCCTGCGCACCGGCATCATGGCCGGCGCCACCTGCCCGATCGAAGTGATGCGCCGGGTCATCGACGAGATGCACATGGCCGAAGTGCAGATCGCCTACGGCATGACCGAGACCAGCCCGGTGTCCCTGCAGACCGGCCCGGAGGATGACCTGGAAACCCGCGTCACCACCGTCGGCCGCACCCAGCCGCACCTGGAAAGCAAGATCATCGACGCCGACGGCCGCATCGTCCCGCGCGGCACCATCGGTGAGCTGTGTACCCGTGGCTATAGCGTGATGCTCGGCTACTGGAACAACCCGCAGGCGACTTCCGAGGCCATCAGCCCGGCGCGCTGGATGCTCACCGGCGACCTCGCCGAGATGGACGAAGCCGGCAACGTGCGCATCGTCGGGCGCAGCAAGGACATGATCATCCGTGGCGGCGAGAACATCTATCCACGCGAGATCGAGGAATTCCTCTACACCCACCACGCCGTGGCCGACGCCCAGGTGATCGGCATTCCCGACGAGAAGTACGGCGAGGAGCTGGTGGCCTGGGTCAAGTTCCACCCCGGCCACAGCGTCGCCGAAGACGAGCTGCGCACCTTCTGCAAGAACGCCATCGCCCACTTTAAGGTGCCGCGCCACTTCCGCTTCTGCGACGAGTTCCCGATGACGGTGACCGGCAAGATCCAGAAGTTCCGCATGCGCGAGATCAGCATCGAAGAGGTGCGCGCCAAGCGTGGCTGATCGTTCGCCGCACTCCTGCGCCCTGGCGCGCGTACCCGGAATCGGGGCGCCATGGGTGTAGAGAAGGGCACCATCTCCATCCGTCTGGTCAGCGAAGCGCTGGCCGAGTTTCGTCGTGCCGGCCGCGACGACGGGCCGTTATTGGCGGCCGCTGGCATCGCCCCCGAGCTGTTCGGCAAACCCTACTCGCGGGTTTCCAGCCAGGCCTACGCGCGGCTCTGGCTGCGCCTGGCCAAGGAGATGGACGACGAGTTCTTCGGCATGAACGCCCGGCGGATGAAGTCCGGCAGTTTCAACTTCATGACGGCAGCGGCGGTTCGTGAGCCGACCCTGGAAACCGCGATGAACGCCGCGCTGCGCTTCATGGCGCTGGTGTTCGACGACTTCACTCCGCGCCTGATCCGCCAGGACGGCGTTGCCGCGATTGTCCTCGACGAGCTCGAAGGCCCGGCGCCACGCGCCTTCTGCTACTTCACCCTGTGGCTGATGCTGCATGGGCTGGCCTGCTGGCTGGTGGGGCGAAGGATTCCCATTCTGGCCATTGAACTGCGCTGCCCGCAGCCGGACTTCATCGCCGATTACCGGGTGATGTTCACCGAGAACCTCAACTTCAGCCGTCGCCAGTCGCGCCTGTTGTTCAACGCCGAGGTGCTCGATCTGCCGGTGCGCCGCGACGAGCGCGAGCTGCGCCGCTTTCTCAATGGTGCGCCGGCCAACATCCTGGTGCGCTACCGCGACCCGCAGAGTCTCGCCGCGCGCACCAAGGCCTACCTGCGCAGCCTCAAGTTCGAACGCTGGCCTGACCTCGACGCATTGGCCAGTCACTTCTACATGGCGCCCTCGACCCTGCGTCGCAAGCTGGCCGCCGAGGGGCAGTCCTACCAGGCGCTCAAGGACCACCTGCGCCGCGACCTCGCCATCGCGCGGCTGGACAGTGGCGACGGCAACTTCGCCGACCTCGCCGAGGAACTAGGTTTTGCCGACACCAGCGCCTTCTACAAGGCCTTCCGCAAATGGACCGGCTCCACGCCGGGGCAATACCGCGCGCTGATCCGCCAGGAGCCCTGACATTTAAGGGCGTGGCTCAAGTGGCCGCCTTTGTAGCCGATACAACAACACAGAACCGCTCTCTCCCAAGGACGCCACTCCATGCCCCTGTCCCGCCTCTCGATCCAGTGGAAGATCACGCTGCTGACCGGCCTCTGCCTGCTCTGCATCGTCTGCCTGCTGGTCGGCCTCTCGCTGTTCCGGATGAACCATGATGCGCAGCTGATCAAGGCGGCCAACGCGGACATGCTCAAGGACGCCGCCAAGTCGCGGATGCAGGCACGCAGCGAGCAGCAGGCGGAAATCATCCAGCGCTTCTTCACCGACGTTTACCACTTCGGCAACCAGTTCTCCCGCCAGGTCGCCCAGCTGCGTGACCAGTCCACCAAGCACGGTGCGGACACTGCCGCCGTGCGCAAGGACCTCAACCTGCTGGTGCGCGACGGCCTGAAGAGCAATCCGAATCTGCTCAGCCTCTACGTGGTCTTCGAGCCCGATGCGCTGGACGGGCAGGATGCCGCCTTCCATGACCAGGCCGACGCTGGCAGCAACGAGAAGGGCCGTTTCGGCGCCTACTGGGCGCAGAAGGCCTCCGGTGAAATGACCGGCCTGGCCGTCACCGAAGACATGATCGCCGACACCTCGGCCATGCTCGACGGCAGCCCGTTCAACACCTGGCAGCTGTGCCCGCTGCAGACCCGCAAGGCCTGTGTGCTCAACCCCTATTTCGACAGCGCCTCGGGCACCAAGGTGCTGATGACCACCGTGACCTTCCCGTTGATCGACCAGGGCAAGGTCATCGCCGTAATCGGCATCGACATCAGCCTGAGCCGTTTGCAACAACTGGCCACCGATGGTGACCGTCAGCTCTACGACGGTGCCGGCAGCGTCAGCATCGTCAGCCCGGCCGGCCTGCTCGCCGGTTACAGCAGCGACGAAGGGCTGCTGGGCCAGCCGCTGGCCAAGGCCATCCCCGACCAGGCTGCCGAACTGCTGTCGCTGCAGGCCGGCGGCCGTCCGCAGGTGCTGGAGCAGGGCGGCCAACTGCGCGTGCTGGAACCGCTGCTGCCGATCCCGGATGCCACCAAGCCCTGGGCCGTGGTCCTCGACGTACCGCAGGATGTGCTGTTGGCTCCGGCGCTGGAGCTGCAAAAGCAGCTGGATGAGCGCAACTCCAGCGGTGCGCTGTGGCAGACCCTCTTCGGCCTGATCGCCGCCATTATCGGCCTGCTGCTGGTGTGGCTCACCGCCCGCGGCGTGACCCGCCCGATCCTCAACGTCGCCGCCATGCTGCGCAACATCGCCAGCGGCGAGGGCGACCTGACCAAGCGCCTGGACTATGCCGGCAAGGACGAACTGGGCGAGCTGGCTGGCTGGTTCAACCGCTTCCTCGACAAGCTGCAGCCGATCATCCGTGACGTGAAATCCTCGGTGCAGGACGCCCGCGCCACGGCCGACCAGTCTTCGGAGATCGCCAGCCAGACCAGCGCCGGTATGCAGCAGCAGTTCCGCGAAGTCGACCAGGTGGCCACCGCCTCGCAGGAAATGAGCGCCACCGCCCATGACGTCGCCAACAGTGCCGCCATGGCCGCCGATGCCGCCCGTGGCGCAGACGGTGCGACCCGCGACGGCCTCAGCGTGATCGACAACACCACCCGCCTGATCGATGAGCTGGCCAGTGACATGAGCAGTGCCATGAGCCAGGTCGAAGGGTTGGCGGCCAGCAGCGAGCAGATCGGTTCGGTGCTGGAAGTGATCCGCGGCATCGCCGAGCAGACCAACCTGCTGGCGCTCAACGCCGCCATCGAAGCGGCCCGTGCCGGTGAAGCCGGCCGCGGCTTCGCGGTGGTCGCCGACGAGGTGCGCAACCTCGCCAAGCGCACCCAGGATTCAGTGGAGGAAATCCGCCAGGTCATCGAAGGCCTGCAGAACGGCACCCGCGACGTGGTGGGCGCCATGAGCAACAGCCACCGTCAGGCGCAGAGCAGCGTGAGTCAGGTCGAACAGGCCGTGGCGGCGCTCAAGCGCATCGGCGATGCGGTGGGTGTGATCACCGACATGAACCTGCAGATCGCCAGCGCCGCCGAGGAACAGAGCGCGGTGGCCGAGGAGATCAACCGCAACGTGGCGGGCATCCGCGACGTCACCGAATCGCTGTCCAGCCAGGCGCAGGAGTCGGCGCAGGTCAGCCAGTCGTTGAACAAGCTGGCGAACCATCAGCAGGGGTTGATGGATCAGTTCAGGGTTTGATGCTTGCTGTTGGTGCTCGGGCTTTTCCCTCTCCCCAGCCCTCTCCCTGAAGGGAGAGGGAGCCATTCGGCGTGATGCGGCGTGCGTGGTCCGCTGGCAAACACAGTGTTATCAGAGCGCTCCGAACAGTCCCCTCTCCCTTCAGGGAGAGGGTTAGGGAGAGGGGCGGCCCCCGTACCGAACTACCCCATAGCACAACCGCTGTCCAATCCGCTCATCCAGATTGGCGGCTTTCGACATTGCCCGCATTCCCGTGTGGCGGGAACATCAGGGAACTCCAACAAGAACAACCCGGGAGTCCCCAGTGATGCGTTCCCATACCGCCGCCACGGCCGAGTTCGACTACCGCACCACCGCTGATGCCGTCCTGGCCGGCAACCTAGACGCCCTCAATGCCTGCATCGAATGCTGCGACCGCCATGCCATTCCCGGCCGCATCGCGCTGTTCTGGGAAGGCAAGGATGGCGACAGCGCCTCCTACACCTTTACCCAGCTCAAGGAACTCTCCGGCCGCTTCGCCAGCTTCCTGCACAGCCTCGGCGTGCGCCCCGGCGACGTGGTCTCCGGCATGCTGCCGCGCACCCCGGAACTGCTGATCGCCGTCCTCGGCACCTGGCGCCTGGGTGCGGTCTATCAACCGCTGTTCACCGCCTTCGGGCCGAAGGCGATCGAGCACCGGGTGAAGCTGGCCGGCAGCAAGGTAGTGGTCACCGACGGCGCCAACCGCGGCAAGCTCGACGAGGTGCCTGACGCGCCCATGCGGGTGACTGTCGGCGGGCCGAAGGGGCAGGGCATCCGCCATGGCGACTACAGCTTCTGGGCCGAACTGGAACGCCACTCGCCGGACTTCGAACCGGTACTGCGCAGCGGCGAGGACACCTTCCTGCTGATGTTCACCTCCGGCACCACCGGGCTGGCCAAGCCGCTGGCCGTGCCGCTGAAGGCCATCGTCGCCTTCGTCGGTTACATGCGCGATGCGGTGGGGCTGCGTGAGGAGGACTCGTTCTGGAACCTCGCCGATCCGGGCTGGGCCTACGGCCTCTACTACGGCGTCACCGGGCCGCTGGCCATGGGGCACCCGATCACCTTCTACGAAGGCGCGTTCACGGTGGAGAGCACCTGCCGCATCGTGCGCAAGTACGGCATCACCAACCTGGCCGGCTCGCCGACCGCGTACCGCCTGCTGATCGCGGCTGGCGAGGCGGTGTCCAAACCGCTCAAGGGACGCCTGCGCGCGGTGAGCAGCGCCGGTGAGCCGCTGACTCCGGAAGTCATCCGCTGGTTCGCCAGCGAGCTGGGCGTGACCATCCACGACCACTACGGCCAGACCGAGCTGGGCATGGTACTGGCCAATCACCACGAACTGCAGCACCCGGTGCACATGGGCGCTGCCGGGTACTCCATCCCCGGCCATCGCGTGGTGGTGCTGGACGAGCAGGGCAACGAACTGCCCGCCGGCCAGCCCGGCGTACTGGCCATGGACCGTCGCCAGTCGCCGCTGATGTGGTTTGCCGGCTACCAGGGCATGGAGACCAAGTCCTTCGTCGGCGACTACTACCTGAGCGGCGACACCGTGGAGCTGAACGCCGACGGCAGCATCAGCTTTGTCGGCCGCGCCGACGACCTGATCACCACCTCCGGCTACCGTGTCGGCCCGTTCGACGTGGAGAGCTCGCTGATCGAGCACCCGGCGGTGATCGAGGCAGCGGTGATCGGCAAGCCGGACCCGGAGCGCACCGAGCTGGTGAAGGCCTTCGTGGTGCTCTGTTCGTCCTACCGGCCGGGCGCGGAGCTGGCCGAGGAACTACAACAGTACGTGCGCAAGCGACTGTCGGCGCACAGCTACCCGCGGGAAGTGGAGTTCGTCGACGAACTGCCCAAGACCCCCAGCGGCAAGATCCAGCGCTTCCTCCTGCGCAACCAGGAGATCGCCAAGCAACGCGAAGCGGCCGAGAAAACGGCGGCTCACTAAGTCCAGCGGAGAGATTTCATGCAGATCCAGAACAAGGTATTCCTCATCACTGGCGGCGGTTCCGGCCTCGGCGCGGCCACCGCGAAGCTGCTGGTAAGCGCCGGCGCGAAGGTAGTACTGGCCGACGTCAATGCCGAAGCCGGCGCGGCCCAGGCGGCCGAACTGGGCGAGGCCAACGCGCGCTTCATCCGCACCGACGTGTGCAGCGAAGCCGACGGAAAGGCCGCCGTGCAGCTTGCGCTGGATGCTTTCGGCGCACTGCATGGCCTGGCCAACTGCGCGGGCGTTGCCCCGGCGGAGAAAGTCCTCGGCCGCAATGGCGTGCACGGGCTGGAGAGCTTCACTCGTACCATCAACATCAACCTGATCGGCACCTTCAATATGCTGCGCCTGGCCGCCGAAGCCATGGCGAAGAACGAGCCGGACGCCGGCGGCGAACGCGGCATCATTATCAATACCGCCTCGGTGGCCGCCTTCGACGGGCAGATCGGCCAGGCCGCGTACTCCGCCTCCAAGAGCGCAGTGGTCGGCATGACCCTGCCCATCGCCCGTGAACTGGCGCGCTCGGGCATCCGCGTAATGACCATCGCCCCCGGCATCTTCGAGACGCCGATGATGGCGGCCATGCCCCAGGAAGTGCGCGACTCTCTCGGCGCCAGCGTACCGTTCCCGCCGCGCCTCGGCCGCCCGGACGAATACGCCGCGCTGGCCCGCCACATCATCGAGAACAGCATGCTCAACGGCGAGGTGATCCGCCTCGACGGCGCCATCCGCATGGCCGCGAAGTAAGCAGGAGAATTGCCATGAACGATCCCATCGTCATCGTCAGTGCCACCCGTACTCCCATGGGCGGCTTCCTTGGCGACTTCAAGGACGTTACCGCTGCCACCCTCGGTGCAGCCGCGATCCGCGCGGCCGTCGAGCGCGCCCGTCTGGGTGCGGAAGAAGTGGATGAAGCCGTGCTTGGTTGCGTGCTCGCCGCTGGCCAGGGCCAGGCGCCCGCGCGCCAGGCGGTGCTCGGTGCTGGTCTGGCGCGAGGCACGCCGTGCTCCACGGTGAACAAGATGTGCGGCTCGGGTATGAAGGCCGCGATGATGGCCCACGACGCCATCCTCGCCGGCAGCGCCCGCGTCGCCCTGGCGGGCGGCATGGAGAGCATGTCCAACGCGCCGTACCTGCTGGAGCGCGCCCGCAGCGGCTTCCGCATGGGGCATGGCCGTGTGCTCGACCACATGTTCCTCGACGGCCTCGAAGACGCCTACGACAAGGGCCGCCTGATGGGCACCTTTGCCGAGGATTGCGCCGAGAAATACGGCTTCACCCGCGAGCAGCAGGATGCCTATGCGATCACCTCGCTGACCCGCGCGCAGAAGGCCATGAGCGAAGGTCGCTTTGTCGACGAGATCGTCCCGGTGACGGTCAAGGCCGGCAAGGAACTGCGCTCCATCAGCGAGGACGAGCAGCCGCCGAAGGCGAAGCTGGACAAGATTCCGACCCTGAAGCCGGCCTTCCGCGAAGGCGGCAGCGTGACGGCGGCCAATGCCAGCTCCATCTCCGACGGCGCTGCCGCGCTGGTGCTGATGCGTCTGTCCGAGGCCGAGAAGCGCGGCCTCACGCCGCTGGCGGCGATCCGTGGCCATTCGTCCTTCGCCGATGCGCCGAGCCTGTTCCCGACCGCCCCGGTGGGCGCGGTTGAGCGCCTGATGCAACGCACCGGCTGGGCGATCGGTGACGTCGATCTGTTCGAGGTTAACGAGGCTTTCGCCGTGGTCGCCATGGCCGCCATGCGCGACCTGGATATCCCCCACGACAAGCTCAACATTCACGGCGGCGCCTGCGCCCTCGGCCACCCGATTGGTGCGTCCGGCGCGCGGGTGATCGTGACCCTGCTGTCGGCCCTAAAGCAGTACGACCTCAAGCGCGGCGTGGCCTCGGTGTGCATCGGTGGCGGCGAAGCCACGGCCATCGCGGTCGAACGCCTGGCCTAAGGAGCGAATCATGATTCCCAGCGAAGAAGACCTCCAGATTCGCGACGTTGCCCGCCAGTTTGCCCAGGAGCGGCTGAAGCCCTTCGCCGCCGACTGGGACCGCGAACATCGCTTCCCGGCCGAGGCCATCAAGGAAATGGCCGACCTCGGCTTCCTCGGCATGCTGGTGGCGGAGCAGTGGGGCGGCGCACAGACCGGCCACCTGGCCTACGCCATGGCCCTGGAAGAGATCGCCGCCGGCGATGGCGCCTGTTCGACCATCATGAGCGTGCACAACTCGGTGGGCTGCATGCCCATCGCCAAGTTCGGCAACGACGAGCAGAAGCGCCAGTTCCTGGTGCCCCTGGCCCGTGGCGAGATGATCGGCGCCTTCGCGCTGACCGAACCGCAGGCCGGCTCCGATGCCAGCTTCCTCAAGACCCGCGCGCGCCGTGATGGCGACCATTACGTGCTGAACGGCAGCAAGCAGTTCATCACTTCCGGCCAACATGCCGGCCTGGTGATCGTCTTTGCGGTCACCGACGCTGCGGCCGGCAAGAAGGGTATCAGCGCCTTCATCGTGCCCACCGACACGCCCGGATACCGCGTGGTACGCGTCGAGGACAAGCTCGGCCAGCACGCGTCCGATACCTGCCAGATCGCCTTCGATGACGTGCGTATCCCGGCGAGTTATCGATTGGGCGAGGAGGGGCAGGGGTACGCCATCGCCCTGGCGAACCTGGAAGGCGGGCGTATCGGCATCGCCTCGCAAGCGGTCGGCATGGCCCGCGCGGCGTTCGAATATGCCCGCGACTATGCCCACGAGCGCGAGACCTTCGGCAAGCCGATCATCCAGCACCAGGCCGTGGCTTTTCGGCTGAGCGATATGGCCACCGAGATAGCCGTGGCCCGGCAGATGGTTCACCACGCCGCCAGCCTGCGCGAAGCCGGCCTGCCGTGCCTGACCGAAGCGTCCATGGCCAAGCTGTTCGCCTCGGAAATGGCCGAACGCGTGTGTTCCGCAGCGATCCAGACGCTCGGTGGCTATGGCTATCTGCAGGACTACCCGGTGGAGCGCATCTACCGCGACGTTCGTGTATGCCAGATCTACGAAGGCACCAGCGACGTGCAGCGGCTGGTGATCGCGCGGAGTCTGTAAAAGGTTCGCCGGCAGACCCCGGCCTGTTCGTTGGACAGGCACTTCGGCAGGTCGGGGTTTGCGGGTGGCTTACGGTCTGGACGGAGACGCGCTGGCGGTACTGTAGGAGCGGGCCATGCCCGCGATCGCGCGCATGGCCCGCTCCTACAAGGTTGACCGTGGCCGATGGCGTCCGGGGAAAGGCGGGCGATGGCGTGGAGCGAAGCGATGCCCATCAATGGGCATCGTGTCTGGAGCATCAGGCGCGCTCTGCCGCCTCGCGGGCTTCCCGCGCCGTCACCTGCTGGCACAGCTCGATGATCTGCTCGCGCATCCAGCGGTTGGCGGGGTCCTGGTCGGTGCTCTCGTGCCAGTACAGGTGGGTTTCCAGCTTGGGCACGTCGTTCACCGGCAGGTCGACGAAATGCAGGCCGTGATGGCGGGCGAAGCGCTCGGGCACGGTGACCACCATGTCGGTCTGCTGCACCACGGTGGAGGCCATCAGGTAGTGCTGTGAGCGCAGGGCGATCTTGCGTTGCAGGCCCATCTTGCCCAGCGACAGGTCCACATAGCCCAGGCCACTGCGGCGGCTGGAAATCTGGATATGCGCCACCGACAGGTATTCCTCCAACGTCACCTTGTCCTTGGCCAGCGGGTGGCCCTGGCGCATGGCGCAGACGTAGCGGTCTTCCATCAGCTTGACGTGGCGCACCTGCGGGTCGGTGTTCAACGGCGCATCCACGGCGAAGTCCAGGCGGCCGGCGGCCAGTTCCTTGGTGGTTTCGCGGCGCTTGGAAAGGAAGCTCTCGATGTGCACGTTCGGCGCCAGGCGGCGCAGGCGCTGGAACAGCGGCGGCAGGACGATGGCCTCGGTGAGGTCGGTCATGCTGATGCGGTAGGTCTTGCTCGCCTGGGTCGGCGTGAAGGTGCGGCTTTCCTGCACCGAGACTCGCAGCAGCTGCAGCGCGTTGCGCACCGGGCCGATGATGTTCTGCGCCATGGGCGTGGGCACCATGCCCTGGGCGGTGCGCACGAACAGCGGGTCGTTGAAGGTTTCGCGAAGGCGGGCGAGGGCGTTGGAAACGGCGGGCTGGGTAATGCCGACAATCTGTCCGGCGCGGGTCAGGTTGGCTTCGGTATAGATCGCGTCGAAGACGATGAACAGGTTCAGATCGACCTTGCTGAGGTTCATTCCAGGGCTCCCGCTTGTCATTGTTTTGGCCCGATCATACCCGAACCTGCGCTCAGGTCCATACGGGTTATGAATGTTCATTGATTCGGATAATAGGCTGGGTAAATGCCCTTGGCTGTTCTAGCATCATCACCACACAAACAACCGCCGCCAGAAGGTTAGCCCCCATGGATTTCGCTTATTCCGCCAAGGTTCAGGACCTGCGTGAGCGCCTTACCGCGTTCATGGAAGCCAACGTCTATCCCGCCGAGAAGGTGTTCGAGGAGCAAGTGGCCCAGGGTGACCGCTGGCAGCCCACGCAAATCATGGAAGACCTCAAGGTCAAGGCGAAAGCCGAAGGCCTGTGGAACCTGTTCCTGCCCGAGTCCGAGCTGGGCGCTGGCCTGACCAACATGGAATACGCACCGCTGGCCGAGATCATGGGCCGCTCGCTGATCGGCTCCGAGCCGTTCAACTGCGCTGCTCCCGACACCGGCAACATGGAAGTGCTGGTGCGCTACGGCTCCGAAGAGCACAAGCGCACCTGGCTGGAGCCGCTGCTGCGTGGCGAGATTCGTTCGGCCTTCGCCATGACCGAGCCGGGCGTGGCTTCGTCCGATGCCACCAACATGGAAGCCAACGCTGTGCGTGATGGTGACGAGTGGGTCATCAACGGCCGCAAATGGTGGACCTCCGGCGCCTGCGACCCGCGCTGCAAGATCATGATCTTCATGGGCCTGACCAACCCGGACGCGCCGCGCCACCAGCAGCACTCGATGATCCTGGTGCCTACCGACGCCCCCGGTGTGAAAATCCTCCGTCCGCTGCCAGTGTTCGGCTACGACGATGCCCCGCACGGCCACGCCGAAGTGCTCTTCGAGAACGTCCGCGTTCCCTATGAGAACGTGCTGCTCGGCGAGGGCCGCGGCTTCGAGATCGCCCAGGGTCGCCTCGGCCCAGGTCGTATCCACCACTGCATGCGCTCCATCGGCATGGCCGAGCGCGCGCTGGAACTGATGTGCAAACGCTCCGTGAGCCGCACCGCCTTCGGCAAGCCGCTGGCACGTCTGGGTGGCAACATCGACCACATCGCCAACTCGCGTATCGAGATCAACCAGGCCCGCCTGCTGACCCTCAATGCCGCCTACATGATGGACAAGGCCGGCAACAAGTTCGCCCAGAGCGAGATCGCCCAGATCAAGGTGGTCGCGCCCAACGTCGCCCTGCAGGTGATCGACCGTGCCATCCAGATGCACGGCGGTGCTGGTGTCTCCAACGATTTCCCGCTGGCCTACTGGTACGCGATGCAGCGCACCCTGCGCCTGGCCGACGGCCCGGACGAAGTGCACCGCGCAGCCATCGGCAAGTACGAGATCGGCAAATACGTGCCCAAGGACGCGCTGCGCAGCAGCCGTTGATCGCAAGTCCAATGAAAAAGGCCTGCTGATGCGGGCCTTTTTCATTCCGGGAGCATGGTGCTTTTTGTAGGAGCGGACTCCGTCCGCGATGTGCATCAGGCCGGCTCCGAGCTGCCGAAACCTATCGCGGACAAAGTCCGCTCCTGCGCTCGCTTTCAAGCGCTGGTCACGCTCGGCTCGCACAGAACAAGGCCAGCTTGCGCTGGCCTTGTTCATTCATTGCGAAGGTGAGGGCTCCGGCCCGTCAGTCATGGTTCGCTGCTCGATCAACCATTCCCGCCGTGTGTGCAGCTGGGCGGCGAAGGCGCGCGCGGCAGCTTCATGGGGGAAGCGCAGCGCGCGACGACCGAGTCGGACCTGCCAATAGGCCCGGCCGCGAAACTCAACGGCTTCGATCCTCACCTCCAGCGCTTGCATGGATGCTCTCCTGGCTGACGATTTCCAGCGGCTCCTCGCTGGTTCTGCGGGTCTTGAGCAAGGATAGCAGTATGCCACCCGCCAAAAGTCCGAAGGTTACGCCAAGGGACAGGGCCGCGGGAACCTTGCCGATGAATCCATGCAGGAAAATCTTCGTGCCGATGAACACCAGCACCAGCGCCAGGGCGTACTTCAGGTAGACGAAGCGGTGGATCATCGCCGCCAGCGAGAAGTACAGGGCGCGCAGGCCGAGGATGGCGAAGATGTTCGAGGTGTAGACGATGAACGGGTCCTGGGTGATGGCGAAGATCGCCGGCACGCTGTCCACGGCGAACACCAGGTCGGCCAGTTCGATCAGGATCAGCGCCAGGAACAGCGGGGTGGCGTAGCGCACCAGCTTGCCCGACGCGTCCGGCTTCCTTACGAAGAAGTGGTGCTCGTGGAGTGTGTCGGTCATGCGGATGTGCCTGCGCAGGAACTTCAGCACCGGGTTGTTGGCCAGGTCCGGCTCGGCTTCATGCTTGGCCAGCAGCATCTTCACACCGCTGAACAGCAGGAAGGCGCCGAATACGTACATGATCCACTCGAATTCCTTCACCAGCGCTGCGCCCAGGCCGATCATCAGCGCGCGCATCACGATGGCGCCGAGGATGCCCCAGAACAGGACCTGGTGCTGGTAGCGGCGGGGAATGCCGAAGAAGCCGAAGATCATCGCCATGACGAACACGTTGTCCATGGACAGCGACTGCTCGACGAGGAAACCGGTGTAGTACTCCACCGCGCTGGTGGCGCCGAACTCGTACCAGACCCAGCCACCGAAGGCCAGGCCGCAGGCGAAGTAGCCGGCGGAAAGCATCAGGCTCTCGCGCACGCCGATCTCATGGTGATCGCGTTGCAGGACGCCCAGGTCGAGTACGAGCAGAAGAATCACGATGGCCAGGAAGGCCAGCCAGAACCAGGTAGCGGTTCCGAGGAATGGTTCGGTCAAAAAGGCGTGCAGAGCTGTCATGTGGCCCCTCCCTTAGTGTCGTTGTCGAAAAGTGACTCCGACATGGCGGTTGGCAACCGTCAGAGGGGCCCGGCGTCACTGGCGGAAAAATATCAGAGCGCCCGGCAGAGACAAGCGAAGGAACGTAACAAGTTCCTACATCGCCATCCTTGGCGGAGCGCTTTTGCACCGCAGAAGTTTAGTTCATCACCGACGGGTTACCCGAAAAACGGTTAGGAACTTTCCTACATGCCTCTCAGGGTAGGACGAGCGTGTGGGTGTCACAAAGGCCATAGCATGGCGCCATCGAACGTCCATGGGCCGTTCCGACGCCCCGCCCACTCATAGTTCAAGAGGTGAAATCATGAAACTCAAGACTCTGGTCGCTGCTCTGCTCATTGGCGCCGGCCTCGCCGGATGCGAATTTCCTGCGCAGCAATCACAGGCCAAGGCCGCCACTCCGCAGAACTGGGTCAGCCTGCCTGCACTGCCGTTCATCGAAGACGCGGTCAGGTCGTTGTCCCCCACCTTCCAGGGCCGACGCACCGAGCAGTTCATGCCGCAGATCTGTGGCATGGCCCGTGGCCAGATCTCCCAGGAACAGGTAAACGCTCAATTGGCGGCAATGGGAGTGGACAGTACCCGTATTCCCCGCCAGAGCCGGGATGCCAGCGCGTTGCTGGTCAACGGTGACCGCGCGGCTCAGGCCACCGCCTGTGCAGCCTACCAGGCGACTGATGTACTGATGGCTGTCGAGGCCAAGGACTTCCTGAAGCCGGCCCCCGCCGCCAAAGACAAGCCCGGCGAGATGACGGCGCAGCAACTGGACGACCAGGCCCTGGCCAGCGTCCTGCCGATCAAGGTGGCCCAGGCGCGCGCCAACGCCGATGTCTTCGCGCTTATTGCCGGGAACCTGCAGCGCACGCCGGGCCTGAGCGTGGAGCAGTACCGTGAACGGGCCCGCGATCTGTTCAGCCGCCTGGCTCCCAGTTACCTCGCCCGCGTCCCGGCTAAAATGCCCCCGGTCAATAGCGGTTACAAGGTGTTGGGCTTCGACAATGGCCGACTGGACTTCACCAGCGACATTGGCCTGCATTTCGACTTTTCCACCGACAAAGGTCTGGTCCTGACCCAGAACGGCGTGCACTGGTATGGCAAGGGGCAACTGCTCGGCCAGGACTACCGTGTGCAGGTGGCCTACTTCCAGCCGGACGTCGCGCAGCTGCTGAGCACCGCGAAGAAGTAAGCGAGACCGGGAAAGGGATGACAATGACGGAGTCGATGGATAGCCCTGCGCTGCTCGAGTTGGCTGATCTGGTAAAGCGCGCCCATGAACTGTGTGCTCATTCAGCGAACGGTCAGGAGTCCTGGTGGTTGTTTGCCCGGTTGCTCGAGGCGTTCAACCAGTTGTCGATGGATGAAACCATGGCAGTGCTTGACCACCTGGCCGACGGTGCCCTTCTTCAACCCATCGCGTTGACTCTGGCGCGCCGTGCTACCGAGCGTTTTCCGGAGCAGGGGCATGGTTGGTTCCACCTGGGGCGCACTTTGTTGATGGGGGACCTGAAATCCGCCGCGGCCCATCCGGCGCTGGTGCGGGCCTGGGAGCTGTCACCGCAGTCCCGGGAAGCGTTCGCCGTCTGCCTGTCCGCCGCCTGCCTGGCAGTCGGCCGCTGGGCTGACGCGGAGCGCATCTGCCGGCAGCGGCTCGAGTGGCAACCCGCCTGCGCCGATGCTTGTTCCAATCTGAGCATCGCCCTGAGTCGGCAGTACCAGCCCGAGGTGGCGGTTGATGCGGCGCGCCGGGCATTGGCGATTCAACCCAACCATACCCACGCGGCAACCAACCTGGTCATAGCCCTGACCGACTGCTGCCGCTTCCAGGAGGCCCTGGCGACAGCTCGCGAGTACCTCGCCCATCGACCCACCGACGAGCACTTGCGGATGTCCATGGCGGAGCTGGAACTGCGCTTGGGACACTGGCCCATCGGCTGGACCAACATGGATGCACGCTTTGGCGTTGTTCCGCAGTTGGGGGCGCAGCTCAAGGCTCGCGAACAGCTGCTCGGTGTGCCGCGTTGGCGCGGCGAATCGCTGGCCGGAAAGTTCCTGGGCATCTGGCTGGAGCAGGGCTATGGCGATGCCATCCTGCTCATCCGCTTCCTGCCGCGATTCGCCCGGGAGGTGCGAGAACTGGGAGGGAAGCTTGTGTTCGGCTGCTTCGGCTCGCTGGAAAAGCTGTTCCGCCCGCTCATTCCCGAAGACGTCGAACTCGACGTCGACCAGTTACGGAGCACCGACTACCACCTGCCGTTGATGAGTGCCTGTGCACCCTTTTCCATCACCGAAGCGGATATCTCCGGGGCGCCCTACCTGGAGGCGTCGCCGCAGGGCGTCAGCAAGTGGAAGCGTCGATTCAAGCAGGACCCGCGATTGCAGGTTGCATTGGTCTGGACCGGCAACCCCAATCAGGTGCGCAACGATGTCCGTTCGCTGCCTCAGCCCCTCCTGCTGAAGCTGTTGGATCAGGAAGGCGTGCTCTTCCACTCGGTGAACCCCGAGGTAGCTCCCGTGGTGAGGGAGCTTGCGGACAATGGCCTGCCCATCATCGACCAGAGCGCTGCCCTGAAAGATTTTGCCCACACCGCGGAATTGTTGAAGGCTGTCGACATCGTGGTCAGCACCTGCACGTCCACCGCCCATCTGGCGGGTGCGCTGGGAGCTCCGACCTTGCTGATGCTGGACAAGGTCGGCTCCTATATCTGGCGCGACGACAGCCGGCGCAGCCCCTGGTATGACTCGGTTCGTATCCTCCGCCAGAAACAGCTCGGCGACTGGCATTCAGTGCTTCAGGAGCTCGGCCAGCACCTGGCGAAGCAGGCCAGGGCCAAGGTCGAACGGCAAGCCTGAGCAGGGTCCAGGCCAACCAGCATGTTGGATCTGCCCCACCTGGGGCAGAGACTGGCGTCAGCCGGGGGCATGGCGTTGCCCCCGGCGTGGCGAATGGGATTGCCGGGCAAAATCGTACGGCGTGACAGGCCGCTCTCGATTCGCATCCAGGAAGTCCGCCCACCACTGCATCATCAGGCGGCGCTCCTCCAGGTGCTGGGCTCTGTGTATGTAAGCTGCGCGTACGCCGTTGCGCTCCTGATGGCTCATCTGTCGCTCCACTGCATCGCGCGACCACAGCCCTGACTCCAACAGTGCCGAACACGCCATGGTACGGAAGCCATGGCCGCAGACCTGGGTGCGGGTATCGAAGCCCATTCGCCGCAACGCACTGTTCAGCGTGTTCTCACTGAGCGGGCGGTGTTGCCGCTGGCTATTGGGCAACTCCAGGTCATGATCTGGAGCGGCCGCTTTCAATTGCTGCAGAACCTCCACCACCTGGCGGGAAAGTGGTACCAGGTGCGGTGTCAGCATCTTCGCGCCGCAATGGAAGAAACGAACCCCATCGATAGGCTGACGCTCCCCAGGGACCAATGGGACATGGTCCCGTGGCACCCACTCGAAGGTTTGCTTGCGCACAACCTTGATCTGCTCTCGCAAGTGGCGCGCCACTTCCACGGGCTCCTGGCCGCCAGCCGGCATGCCCATCGCCTGCGCCTTGCGCTCTCGCGCCCCATCGAACAGTCGATATTCGTGCTCACGTGGCAGAGCAGCACCGCATGCCAAAGCGGTCGGAGGAGTCACGATCCGAGGCTTGCTGCGAGACCCTTCTTTTTCTTATGTACGAATGAGTGACCGTATTCCCCAAAAGCACTCCCTGGGCTGATGGAGAGCTCAACCTATCAAGGCTGAACCCCCGTTTCAGAGCCGCTCTCAGACCCTCACAGACTGCTGATGGGTCATCCAAAACCCGTATTCCCGGCCAGAACGAGTCAAACCTGATCCCAGGATTACAGGATATTTCCTACAGACGGTCCAAGAGTGTCCTGATTAATAAGGCAGGGGGGCTTCTTTAACGTTGGCGGTGTCAAATAAACCGTGCTGAACCGCCATGAAACCTCTGCACAACACCGCTCATACACAAACCTGTAAAGAACAGGAAAGCCTATATCTTTCCGAAAAGTTACAAGTCTTTCGGAAAGGCTTTCCCGAGTATCTTCGCCGGCGCTCTGCAGTCCGTCCGCCGTCTCTGCAGGCAGCGTTGCCGCACTCCGCCAAAGTGCTCAGCAGGATCTCTTCCAGCAAGCGCTGTCCAGCGAAGTCCAGGGCAACCCGCAACAGGCTCGCTGCTTCTTCGATGCCCTTTTAGCGAATCGAACTGAGGCAGGCGCGGCTGTCCCGTTCTGCGGCCGATTCGTGAGCCTGGGCGCGTATCCCTGCAAGCGTCAGGCACAGGCCATCCGTGCCGCTGCTGGGCGTCGCTACCACTGCGGCCGAGCAACCCTCCGCCCTTGTGCGGTTTCTCGCCGACTCCCCTTTTCGCGCAGCGCCTTCATCGCCCGCGCTTTTCCTTTCCGCAGCTCCTGTGCGCCACCCCGTTCCGGGGGCCGGTGTCGCTTTGCTGCGCCCCTGATCCCGCGGCTCACCGCTTGGGGAATTGAACCCGGCTCGACGAGCCGCTAGGAGATTTTTGTGAACAAGATTTATCGCGTAGTTTGGAATGCGACGCTCGGCCGCTGGGTCGTGGCGTCGGAAATGGCGAAATCCGCCAAGAAGACCTCGATGGGGCGGCACGCCGCGTTTGCCGCTGCAATGACCATGGGCACATTCGCCGTGATGGGTGACGCCAGTGCGGGCGCGCTCGATGGCGGTCAGATAATTACAGGCAGTGGCGTGGCCTACGGCCCTAACGCCACCGTGAATATCACGAAGGTCAGTGAGGTCGCGCAAAACGGTACGGCTGTAGGGGGCAATTCATTTGTCGGCGGCCAAGACGGCACAGCGATAGGAAGCCAGGTACGGGTCACCAATGTTAATGGTGTTGGTATCGGGAATGATATCGTCAACGATGCCAGCGCCGGCGTCGCTATTGGTGGTAATGCCGGTTCATACGTCATGATCGACGCCGCGTCGACTGCTGGCACGGCCATCGGTAGTCAGTCCATTATCGTTAACTCGGTAGGCGGTACCGCACTTGGGGTAAATGCCAGTGTCAAGAATGCCCCAAATGGCCTTTCCCTTGGCAGTAACTCCAATACCAGTGTCGACTCGGGCGTCGCCTTGGGCAGTGGCTCGGTTGCCAATACTGCCGCTGGTATCGCAGGTTACGACCCCACTACAGGCAAGGCCTCGACCAACACCAGTGCGGCCTGGGTAAGTACCAAGGGTGCGGTGAGTATTGGCAACGCCGCTGGAGGCGGTACTCGCCAGATCACCGGTCTGGCTGCCGGCAGCGCCGACACCGATGCGGTGAACGTGGCGCAGCTCAAGCGCATCACCAGCGATTCGACGGCGAATGCGGTGATGTACGATAACAGCACCCACAATGGCATTACCCTGTCGGGCGACACCTACAACAACACCACCCACACGGGCGGCACCAAGATCACCAATGTCGCCGACGGTTCTGCGCCGAGCGACGCGGTGAACTACTCCCAGTTGAGCCAGACCAACCAGAGCGTTACTAACCTCGGCGACACGGTCGAACATCTATACCTCCGGTACCAAGTACTTCCACGCCAACTCCACCGGCATTGATTCCAAGGCGACCGGTGTCGACTCGGTGGCCATCGGCATGGGCGCGGTGTCGTCGAACAAGAACGACGTGGCGCTGGGCGCAGGTTCGGTCACGGCCGGCACCGTCGCCACCGCTGGCGCGACCATTGCGGGCAAGCCCTACACCTTCGCCGGCGCGGCACCGACCAGCACCGTGTCCATCGGTGACGTCGGCAAGGAGCGTACCCTCACCAACGTCGCCGCTGGCCGTCTGAGTGCGACCAGTACTGATGCGGTGAACGGCTCGCAACTCTTCGCGACCAACTCGGCGATCAATACCCTGGATGCCGGCTCGGTGAAGTACGACAAGAACGCCGACGGCTCGCCGAACTACAACGCAATCACTCTGGGCGGCAAGAACCTATAACAGCACCACCAAAACGGGCGGCACCAAGATCACCAACGTCGCTGCCGGCACTGCGGCCAGCGATGCGGTGAACAAGCAGCAGCTCGATGACCTGGGCAACACTCCGCTGACCTTCGCTGGCAACACCGGCAGCACCACCAAGAAGCTGGGCGACACCCTGACCGTCAAGGGCAGCGGCACACCACCCCCAGGTACCTACACCGGTGCCAACCTGAAGACCGATGTGGATGCTTCGGGCAACCTCAACATCACCACGACCGATGCGCCGGTGTTCACTTCTACCACCATTGGCGGCAACACCAAGATCGACGGCACCGGCATGACCATCACCGGCGGCCCGAGCGTGACCACGACTGGCATCAACGGTGGTGGCAAGAAGATCACGAAATCGTGGCGGACGGTTCGGCGGACAGCGATGCGGCCAGCGTGGTAGCCGCTGACCAAGTATGTCGGCGACAATGCCGTGACCTACACCGACAGCACCAAGAACACCGTCAAGCTGGGTGGAGATACCTATAACAGCACCACCAAGACGGGCGGCACCAAGATCACCAACGTCGCCGATGGTTCTGCGCCGAGCGACGCGGTGAACTACTCCCAGTTGAGCCAGACCAACCAGAACGTCACCAACCTGGGTGATACGGTCAACAACATCTACAGCAGCGGCACCAAGTACTTCCACGCCAACTCCACCGGCGCTGATTCCAGGCTACCGGCCTGGACTCCGTGGCCATCGGCATGGGCGCGGTGTCGTCGAACAAGAACGACGTAGCCCTCGGTGCCGGTTCGACCACCGCCGCAACGGTAGCCACCAAGTCCGCGACCATTGCCGGCACCACCTACAACTTCGCCGGTAATGCGCCGACCAGCACCGTTTCCGTGGGCAGTGCCGGCAACGAACGCACCCTCACCAACGTCGCCGCTGGCCGCCTGAGCGCGGATAGCACCGATGCGGTGAACGGCTCGCAGCTGTTCGCTTCCAACCAGGCTATCGACAACCTGAGCAACACCATCAGCGTCGTCGATGCCGGCAGCGTCAAGTACGACACCAAGGCCGACGGCACCCAGGACTACAGCACCATCACCCTGGCGGGCGAAGACGGCACCAAGATCACCAACGTGGCGGCAGGCGATGTCTCGTCCACCAGCACCGACGCGATCAATGGTTCCCAACTGTTCGACATCGCCGGCGATACCTCGACCACCTACATCGAGAACCACGGTCGTGGCGTGAAGTATGTGCGTACCAACGACACCGGTCTGGCCGACAGCGATTCCACCGCTTCGGGCAAGGGCGCGACTGCCGTGGGTTACGACGCTCTGGCATCGGCCGAGGGCGCTCTGGCCCTGGGCATGAACAGCAAGGCGGACCAGAAGGGTTCCGTGGCCCTGGGCCAGGACTCCGTCACTGCTGCCGCTGTTGCGACCACCGGTACCACCATCGCAGGCAACGACTACAGCTTCGCCGGCGCCAACCCGACCAGCACCGTGTCCATCGGTGATGTCGGCAAGGAACGCACCCTCACCAACGTCGCCGCTGGCCGCCTGAACGCGGACAGCACCGATGCGGTGAACGGTTCGCAGCTGTATGCCACCAACCAGGCCATCGATGGCTTGAACGTCAACTTCGACAAGCTGGACAACTCCGTCATCAAGTACGAAACCAACGCTGACGGCAGCATCAACTACAGCAAGGTCGTGATGAAGGGTGACAAGTACGACAGCACCACTCACACCGGTGGCACCACCATCACCAACGTCGCGTATGGCATTGACGGCAGTGACGCGGTGAACGTGCAGCAACTCAACGACGCTACCGCCAACATCTACAACACCGGCGTGAAGTACTTCCACGTGAAGTCGGACAAGGCTGATTCGCAAGCCAACGGTACCGACTCCATCGCTATCGGCCCGAACGCGGTGGCCAACGGCAGCAGCTCGGTCGCCATGGGTGACGGTGCCAAGGCCGGCGGCAACAGCTCCCTGGCCCTGGGCGACGGCGCGACCACCACCAGCGACCGCAACGTAGCCCTGGGTTCGGGCACCAGCGATGACGGTCGTGGTGCGGACTCGTACGTTGGCAAGTACTCCGGTGAGCAGAACACCACCGCTGGCGTGGTCTCGGTAGGTAACGCCGCCAACGGCGAAACCCGCACCATCACCAACGTTGCCGACGGCAAGCAAGCCACCGATGCGGTCAACCTGCGTCAGCTCGACGGGGCGGTCGCCGGTGCCAACAGCTACACCGACAATTCGATCAACAAGGTCAACACCGACATTGCCAACGTCACCGATGATGTCACCCACATCAAGAATGGTACCGAAGGCATGTTCCAGGTGAACAACACCAGCAACCTGCCCAAGCCCAAGCCCACCGGCAAGGACTCCACCGCTGGCGGCGCCGGTGCCGTGGCCTCGGCCGACAACAGCACGGCAATCGGCAGCAATGCCCAGGCCACGCACAACAACTCGGTCGCCATCGGCGCCAACTCCACCACCGATCGCGCCAACAGCGTGTCGGTCGGCAGTGCCGGCGCCGAGCGGCAGATTACCCACGTCGCTGACGCTTCGCGGACACCGATGCGGTGAACCTGCGCCAGTTGAACAAGGCCACCAGCGACATCAGCAACAGCATCAACAATGTCTACAGTGACCTCAAGCACGACCTGAACAAGCAGGACGACACCCTCAGCGCCGGTATCGCCGGTGCCCTGGCGGCCGCCACCCTGCCGCAACCCTACGCACCGGGAGCCAGCATGGCTTCTGTCGGTGCCGGCAACTACCGCGGCCAGCAAGCGCTGGCGGTGGGTGTGTCGCGCATCTCCGACAACGGCAAAGTGGGTTACCAAGCTCTCCGCCAACACGGATACGCAAGGTGAGTTCGGCGTTTCGGTTGGCGTGGGTTACCAGCTGGTAAAGCGCCCGTAGACAGTGACTAAGGGGCCCGGCGCTGCCGGTCCTTCCAGACAGAATCCAGAGGTTTTCACCATGAACAAACAACACATCCGCAGCAGCCTGCGCCTGGCGGCTACCGCCGTTGCGCTCGCCCAGATCAGCGCCTGCGGCACCGTCAGCAAGGTCGACGATGCCGGCAAGACCAGCGCTCCAATCTTCCCGGCCATCAACAGCGCCTCCATGCCCGAGGGCTACTACGTCAACCTGGAAAACCTGGGCAAGATCGGTCCGGGCATGACCAAGAAACAGGTGATGGAACTGATCGGCCATCCGCAATTCAGCGAAGGCATGTTCTTCGTCCGCGAGTGGGACTACATCCTCAAGTTCCGTCAGCCCAACGGCCAGCCGGACAAGGTCTGCCAGTACAAGGTGCTGTTCGACAAGGACATGATTGCCCAGTCCTTCCACTTCCTGCCCACCGATTGCATGGCTCCGGCCGTGGTCGAGCAGCAGCCGGACAACAAGCAGGTGCAGCACATCACCCTGTCCGCTGACGCCACCTTTGGCTTTGGCAGTTCCACCCTGCGCCCGCTGGGCATCGACGCCCTGAACGACGTAGTGGCGAAGACGGGTCAGGTCCAGCTGCAGTCCATCGACATCGTCGGCTACACCGACCGTATCGGCAGTGCCGACAGCAACAATGCCTTGTCGTTGCGCCGAGCCAACGCAGTACGGGATTACCTGGTGAAACGCGGCATACCGGGCTCGATCATCACCGTCGATGGCCGCGGCAGCGCCGAGCCGCTGGTGAGCTGCCCGGGGCCGAAATCGGCCGCGGTCATCGACTGCCTGGCCCCCAACCGCCGCACCACCATCGCCATCCAGAGCACTCAGCAATAACCCTGCTCGGCGGCGACAGCACAAGGCTGTCGCCGCCGACCTCCCACCCGCACCCCATGGATAGAGGCGCCGAGGGACCGCGCACAGCGCTGTCGGTGGGACACGCACGTTCCGAGGTAATTTCCATGCAAGTCAAACCCCTGATTGCCGCGCTCCTGATCGGCTCGGCCGTCCTGGCCGGCTGCCAGCAGGAGCACGCACCCGCTGCCGTACAGCCCGCCAGCGTCGCCAAGACCGAAGCGAGCAACACTGCCGCGGCTAACGCCGTCCGCCTGAACCTGCCGGCACTGCCGATCATCCGCAACGCCGTGCTCTCCCTGGTGCCGACCTTCGATGGCAAGCGCGACCCGCAGATCACCGCACAGGTCTGCGGCCTGGCCCGTGGCGAACTGACCCAGGGCCAGGTCAACACCTTCCTGGGCCAGCACAGTATCGACCCCGCCAGGCTGCCGAAGAGTGGCCATCCACTGTCCCTGCTGGTCAATGGCGACAAGACCGCCCAGACCACCGCCTGCGCCGCCTACCTGGCCACCAGCGTGATGCTCGCGCCGGACACCAGCGAATACATGAAGGACGTCGTGGTCGCCGAGAAAGCACCGGCCGACAACATCAAGGCCAAGGGCAAGCCCGCCAGCAAACCCGCGACCCGCATTGTGCAGCAGCTCGATACCGCCGCCCTCGGCCAGGTACTGCCGGTGAAGCTGGCAGTGGCCCGCGCCGATGCCGACCTCTTCGCGCTGATCGCCAGCCAGCTGCAGAAACAGCCCGGCTTGAGCCTGGGCGAGTACCGCAAGCAGGTCATGCAACTGTTCACCCGTCTGTCGCCGCTGTACCTGGAGCGCGTCAAGGCTCAGATGCCCAAGGGCGTACGCTTCGACATGCTGCGCCTGGACGGCGGTGCCATGGTATTCCGCGGCAACGATGGCAGCCTCTTCGAATTCGACGGCAACAACCTGCGCCTGACCCAGAACGACATGCTGTGGTTTGGTGAAGGCAAGCTGATGGGCCAGGACTATGTGCTGAGCGTTGCCTATTTCGATCCGTCGGTGCAGGCGCTGCTGGCCCCGGCCAACCCCTGACACGGCAATGTCGACGATGGAAAGGCCTGGCGCTCTCGCCAGGCTTTCCTCTATGTCGAATCAACGATCCGCCAACGCAGCCGAACCCGCGAAGGCGGTCTGGCGGCACCGGCCAACCCGCCGCAACCTGGCCGGCCAGCGCCCGCACACAAGCCTGGGAGCAGGCTGGTGTGCCTCAGTAAACCCACACTTCAACGCGGCGGTTCTTCACTCGCCCGTCGTTGTCGTTGTTGGCGGCCACTGGCAGGGCATCGCCCAAGCCGCTGATTTCGCGGAACATCACGCCTTCCTTCGCCAACTCGCGGCGAACGGCCATGGCACGCAACTTGGAGAGCAGCTCGGCGCGGGCCGGGTCCTGCTTCGGATCGCCGAAGCCGACCAGAACGGCCTGCTTGTTCATCTTGCCGTTCTGCTGCAGGTACGCCAGCAGGCGGTCGATATCACGCTGGGCCTTGTTATCCAGGGTGGCGCTGCCTTCGCGGAAGCGGAAGTTCACCGACAGCCGCTCGGCGTCACGCGCCAGGGCCTGGTAGTTCTCCGGCATACTGGCGCGCGGCGCCATCTTCACCGCCTGCACACGCTGGCCGACGAAGCCGTTGGCGCTGACCAGTGCCTGGCCCTTGTCGCCCTGGGCATATTGCAGCAGGGCGCGCGCCCAGCGATTGCTTTCCTCTGGCTTCATATAAAGGAACAGGCGGCGGGAGAGGGGATAGTCCTCGGTCGCGATCAGGGTGGCGGATGGCGGCATGGCCTGGGAATCGCCATCGGCGATGCGCAGGGCTTTGGACCTCTGGATCGACGACAGGCCGACAAAGCCGATGCCCTGCACGTCCTTGCTCACCTCGGCAGACAACTGGTCGCTCGACTCGAAGCGCTGCACGCCACTGGCCAACGCCTTGCCGTGGCTGGCGAGGACCAGCTCCTTGAAGGTATCGAAGGTGCCCGAGTTGTCGTCGCGGGAGTACACGCGGATTGCACCGCCGCTGCCGCCGATCTCCTCCCAGGTCTTCACCTCCCCGGAGAAGACTTTCGCCAGTGTGTCGGTGGTCAGCTCATCCAGCGGGTTGGCCGCGTTGACGATGATTGCCAGGCCATCGATGCCGATCACCTGCTCGGCCTTGGCGCTGCGAAGGTTGCCCGATGCTGACAGACCTGCCACTTCGGCATCCTTGATCGGGCGCGAGGCGGCTGCGAGCTCGGCAGTGTTGTCCTTCAGAGCGACGAAACCAGTGCTGGAGCCGTGGGCGGCCAGGTCGACGATGGCTTCCTTGCCGTCCTGAGTGCGCCCGATGATGCGTTGCTCGTTCTCCGCCTTGCCAGGTTTGGCGCTGACGTCGCTGTAGCCCTCGCTGATCAGCAGGCCTTTCACCAGTTCCGGCAGCAGGTGCGCGCCAATGGTGTTGGAACCCTGGATGCGCAGTACCGGCTCGCCGCCCTGGGAGGACGGCAGCGCCGCGAAAGCAGACCAGGGGAACGCGTAACAGATGAACGCGATGGTGAGCCAGGCGATGGTGATGGGCCAGGGTTGGGCATCGCTGGGGCTCGACTTGTACTGCATGGGGCCACTTCCGTTTGAGACATCGTTGGCGCGGCAGAGTAAGTCGGAATCATTGCATCGATATGACGCTTTGCGGCCAGGAAGAGCGGCTCCACTGTCTTCGGACATGGCTGATGGCCTATGGGAAATATCCGATTTCCGCGCCTCTGGCCGACCGTTATACAGACCGCTCGAATCAATCGTGCCGGAGATAGACGTGGGTGAAGCTCTCGATTTTGCGTCGACCCTGATGAAGCTGGTGCTCATTCTTCTGGTGGTGATGATGGCCGGCACTCTGGTCATCGCTCCGGGCAGGGCGCTGGTGGACGCGCCCGTGTTTCTCATGCTGCTGGCTCCGCTGTTCATTCTGGCGATGGTGCTGGATCTCGTAGAGTTCGGGCAGCGTTTTTTCGCCCATCGGCTGACCGGAAAACCCCCGCACCACTATCGCCACGACTGAGCGGATGTTGTCGCGAGTTGCTGACAAAAAGGCAGTGACCAAAGTGATAGGAAAAATCCCTGGGCTCATCAGGGAAGCCTGATAACACCCAATTTCCGGCCAAGCGAAACTTGCGCCGTTTCAACATTCCCGCCGGAAAGTGACCATGACCCAACTCCATAGCGCGCCAGCCCGGCTGGCCCCAAGCATCGCGTCAAACCGACCGCGCTGGCCTTGCATGTCGCATCCGCCGTCTCCTGGGGACGACCGTGGCGGCGCCGAACACTGAGCCTGCCGGCACCTCCTGCATTGACCTTCCAGGGCGTCCTGCTGCCCCTTCAGCCGCTGCGCTCCTGGCTGCACATGCTGTCCAGAGCCGGAATGCTGGTTGCGCACGCCTGCCGCCACTGTCCTGAGACACCCGGAGGAGGATGAGGATGTTCCCGCCAGGATCGAGGACTTGGGGTTCGAGCTGGCCAGCGAGATGATTCTCGACTTCACGAATTTCGCCCGGCAATCGAGAGTCGACGCCGACGAGCACCAACCGCCGGAAGCCGAGGGTTTCGACGTCGATGAACCCTCTGCGACGGGGACCAGTGCCGGGAGCGACGGACTGCACTCGCCTGGCATGGCCGGCAGTGTTTCGTCGGAGTCCGTGGATCAGGAGTTCCTGAGGGAAGGCACTCCCGAAGCACAGGAAAGCCGCGAGGCTGCATCGGCTCCCTTGGAGCAGATTGCCGACTCGAGCTCGATGCATGAACCACCGGTTGTCATGGATGAGCCTCGAATCGTGGCGACCGCAGAGGTGGCTGAACGCCCTGTCCTGAAGGATAGGTCTGAGTCCGTTGCCGTACAGGTTGAGCAGAAATCCCTGGAAAGCATCGAGTCGGCGGATACCTCACCGCCCGAAGCCGTCATTCCGGTGGAGCCTTATGTGGAAAGTGTCGTCGATCTGCCTATGCAGGAAGTGACTCTTATCGAAGTGCCGGAAGTGGAAGCGCCAGTGGCAATTACCGAGATGGAGCCCGAGCCTGTGAGCTGCTGCGGGTGTGGCAGCCGGCTCTGTTCAACAGAGCATGGCCGCCCCGGAAATTGTCGTCCAGTTGCCAGTGATCGAAGAGCCTGTTGAGCAGCTGCCGCCGCAGATATCGGGCACCACACAGGAACCGGAAGCAGATGCTCCGGAGGTCGTGGCGGAGAGCGAAATCAGCATTGAGACCGAGTCTGAGGGCGTTCTGGAAGTTCCGAAACCGACGGCTCCGGCCATTGCCGTCAGGCAGGTGCGTATCGGCAGGAAGCCGGTCGTTCGAGCACAGGCTCCCGTAGAGCGGGAGCTTGCCGTAGAGATTGACGATCGACTGCAGAAGGGGAGCGTGGGCTCGCTCATCTCCGAAGAGACTGCCGAGCAATTGCAGCCGGAAGCCGCGGCACAGCCGGAATTGGAAAGCCCCGCAGTCGTCATGCACTGGCAACCCGCCGAGCCGGATCACGCACCCGAACGAACCCAGGTGGACGTGCAGGTGAGAGCGCCGGCACCGGAAATAGCCATCGCCGACGAGTTCGGTTTCGAACCGATGATTGCGAGTCTCGAGGATGCGCTGGTTTTGCTGGCAGCAGGCAATGCTGTGCACGAATCGACTTCGGTGGTGCCAGTCGAGCCGGTTGCAGCAGCAAGCTCGGCGCAAAGTGATTTCGCTCTCTTGGCTGCCGGCGTTCAGCAGGCTGGCGGCAACATTCCTGAAGTGTCGACGCTTCAGGGAATCTTTATCCAGAAGGAAACTGAAATGACCGAAATGCGCGATGAGTCAATCGAGGCTGACGCCCAGGCTGCAACTGCCCCCATCACGTCGGTGGAGTTGCAGGAAGTTGCGGCCACGCTGAGCGTGCCCCAGCTCGAAGCCGACCCGGACGATGTGCTGTCCGACGTGCAAAGCACCCTTAGAAGTCTCTCGCGGGCATGGCCCAGGGGCTGACCCAGCAGAAGCAGGCGGCTGGTCGACTGCAGGAAGAGCTGGAGGTAGTGGAACAACCAGTTGCAGGAGCGCGAGCGCCAGACCAATGACAAGGAAGAGCGGCTGCGGCAACTGGAGAATCACCTGAAGGAAGCCAAGACCAATCTGGATCGCATGGCCGCCGAGAACAACCGTCTGCTGGCAGAACGCAGCGAAGGCGTCAAGGAGCTGGCTCGAAGTGTTCACCTGCGCGAGCACAGCCACCATCAAACCGCGCCGAGTCGATCCAGCTGGAGCAACAGCGCATCGATGAGCAGGTTGGCAACCTGCGTACTCGTGCCAGCGAGCTGGATGAGCGAGAGAGCACCCTCAAGCGCAAGAGCGAGGAGCTGGGCGTTTCGGCTCAAGAAAATCTGGCAAAGCGCCAAGGACAAGTTCAGCACCATCGTGCAGAGTTTACGAGACGGTGCAGTTCAACAGCACCTTGTCCGCTATTTCCAAAACGGTCACCGAGTGACCGGAGGACGGCACGCCGGCGGCGGCGCCAAAGTATCTGCCGCAGTGGGGGCTGGCACAACAGGGGATGCCGAGACATGGTGTTGTCGGGCTTCGTCTGTTGCGTCAGCGGCGTGTCCGTTGGGGTAGCCGTTCAATGACATTTCTGTGGGCTCATCGCCGCGGTGGATCCTTTCAATACGCCATGTGGCACGGAGCCCGCGAGGTCTTCGTTGCAAGGAGGAACATGGCTCGCATAGTACTCATCGAGCCGTCGCGGCGCGCGTTCCACGATCCGCCGGTTTTTGCAGGACCATGGCCATCAGTGTGACGTGCACTTCAGATGCTCGCCAAGCCTTGAGCGGCCTGGATGACAGCAACTGTGATCTGCTGCTGGTGACTCTGGAGTTGCCCGACATTCATGGCATGGAGCTGGTCACCGGACGCTTCGACGGGATGGCCGACGAAGCCTTCCACTCCTGTGCTGGTCTGCTCCAGCCTCGGTTCGCCACTGAACATCCAGCGAGCGATTCCGCATTGGACTTTTCGGGCTTTCTCTATGGACGACCGCCCGACCTTGATCGGCCGGCTGTCGACGCTGTGCTCGCGGGTGGCGGTGTCCTCCCGAGCATGATCGCTTGCCACTGGTTAGAGACCCCCGACTGGAGTCGGCTCTGGTTCTCCCACCCACCTGGTCGCCGTGCTGCATGGACTGCGCCGGGGGCGTTCGGTGGCTTCGCTGGCGGAGGTCCTGGCGCTGTCGGGGGCCAGCATTGGCCAGCATAAAAGACAGCTGATGCGGAAAATTGTCGGCCACTACCCTGGAAGAGCTGTTCAGCATCAGCGAGGAGATTGGTCTGCTCTCAGTCGCCGTTTCGCCCCCTGTAGCGCTCTCTGCCTCCGGGAGCAGCAGAGCTCAGGGGACGAGCGGAGTTGACCCAGCGGGCTTGCGTAGTTTTCCTTTGTCCATGCAGGAATTCACTGACATTCAGAGTGGCTCTTGTAGTAACGGGTCCCCCTGCAACCTGTCCTGGGACTTCCCTGAACCCCGGAAGTACGGGGCAACCCATCGGCTTTTCCCGTCGGCCGTGACCGTCTCCTGATTGCAAAGGGGCATCGCCGCCACCGAGGCTCCCGCCTGCACTCGACTTGTAGCGTGGGTGCTCGGAGGCGGTGTGGCTGACCACTCTCAGGGTAGGACGTTTCATGAATCTGAGAAGCGAAGCAGTTCGCAAGGACGCCAGGAGGATGGCTTGTCAGCCAAGACCGCTCCTCAGCTGGCCGAGCAGGAACCCACAATTCTTTCTCCGGACATCGGAGAGGAGCTTTCCGGTTTCCGGGCTCCTCTGGCCCTGGCGACCGAGAGCGGCGCTCACCCCGACATCCCGGTGGGGTACATCTCGATCCAGTAGCAGTGCCGCCGCGGCAGCTGTTCCGCCCGAGGGTGTGCAATCCCTCCAGGCTTTCGAGAGCCTCGAAAGGGATCTCGATGACCTTGCCTCGGTCTGTTCGGGATTGGTGTCGACGGAGCCAACCGGCGCCGTTGCCATTGATCCGCAGGTGCCAGCGGCGGCAATCGCTGGAGGTGTCCGACTCCGCAGCGGCCGAGATGCTCCTTGATTCGCTTCAGCTCCCCCTGTCGGCTCCGGACGCTGACCGTAACCCGGCCGCCGATACCCCTGATCGTACCAGAGCCAGCCAGTCCCCCACTTTTCCCACGAGGAACGCCTTCACATGAACGTGCTCAAGCCCAACCTGCCATCACCGAAGCCGCAAATACCAAGGTATCCGTGGAACTCGCCTTGACCATGCGCCAATCTTCGGCTCTTCTTGAACTCTGATGGCGTCCTGCACGATGTACAGTCCACCCTCGACTCGCTGGCCGGCATGGCGCACGGCCTGTCGCAGCAGAAGCTGGAAATGGTGAAGATGCGCGATGCGCTCGATGAGCGCCGCCTGGCGACGCTGGAGCGTGAGCGTCAACTGGCCGAACGGGAGGAGCGACTGAGCCAGCTGGAGCAACGCCTGCAAGAAGAGAAGCAAGGTATCGAACGCGTCGCCGAACACAATGCCGCTGTCCTTGCCGAACGCAGTAGCGCTTTGCAGGCCCTGGCGGAAACTGTCGACAGTCGCGACCGTGCTACCACCAAGCGCGCCGAGGTCCTGAGCCAGGAACAGCAGAGCATCGATCGCCAGCAGACCCAGTTGCGCGCGCGGGGACAGGAGCTCGACGACCGCGAGGCCGGTCTGCAGCGCCAGAGCTCGGAGCTGGCCGATCGCTTCGAAGCAACTCCTCGATGCCAAGGAGCGCTTCGGTGCCATCGTCAAGGGTTTCAACGAGACCGTGCGCTTCAATACGACCTACAGCGCCATCAGCAAAACGGTCGGAACCCGCTGCGGAAGAAGCCTAGTTCTCACCACAAATTGAAAAAGCCCGGCATTGGCCGGGCTTTTTCGTTCAGGGCGATTACTTCAGCTGTAGCCAGATCGGCGCGTGGTCCGAGGGCTTTTCCATGCCGCGGATGTCATAGTCCACGCCGGTCTCGGCGATGCGGCCGCGCAGTGCCTCGGAGGCGAGTATCACGTCGATGCGCAGACCGCGCTTGGGGGTGTCCTCGAAGCCACGGCTGCGGTAGTCGAACCAGCTGAAGCGGTCGTCCACGCTGGGGTTCTGCAGGCGGAAGCTGTCCACCAGGCCCCAACCCTTCAGGCGTGCCAGCCATTCGCGCTCTTCCGGCAGGAAACTGCACTTGCCGGTCTTCAGCCAGCGCTTGCGGTTCTCTTCGCCGATGCCGATGTCGCAGTCTTCCGGCGAGATGTTGATGTCGCCCATCACGACCAGCGGCTGCTCGGGCTGGAAGCGGGTTTCCAGTAGATCCTGCAGGTCGGCGTAGAAGCGTTGCTTGGCGGGGAATTTCACCGGATGGTCGCGGCTCTCGCCCTGGGGGAAGTAACCGTTCATCACGGTGATCGGCTGGCCGTCGGCATCCTTGAAGGTGCCCCAGATGAATCGGCGCTGGGCGTCCTCGCCGTCGTTGGGGAAGCCGCGTTGCAGCTCCAGCGGCTCCTGGCGGGAGAGCAGGGCGACGCCGTAGTGGCCTTTCTGCCCGTGGTAGTGCACGTGGTAGCCGAGGGCTTCGATCTCCTCGCGGGGGAACTGCTCGTCGGCGACCTTGGTTTCCTGCAGGCCGATCACGTCCGGCTGGTGGCGTTCGATGATCGCCGGGAGCTGGTGGGGACGTGCGCGCAAGCCGTTGATATTGAAGGAGACGATTTTCATCCTGGGCGCCCTGGCAAAAGCACGATGCTAGCCCAGGTTCGCCGACCCTGGCGACCCCGGCGAGGCGCTGCTAGGGTTTTGTGGCTGGACTCATAACCATAAGAAGAACTCACACGAAGAGGCGTCCGCATGCCTGATACCCTCGCCGAAGTCCGTCTGCTGGACGGCAACTACAGCCGTGAAGTCCGCTCGCTGCTTTATCACGCCTACCGCCACGAACCCACTTTCGCCTACCTGTTCGAGTCCGACCGCGCCGGATTCGACCAGCGCGTGCGGGCGACCGTCCGCGAGCTGGTCAACCAGCACTTCCTCGAGGAGCTGCCGGCGATCGGCCTGCTGGTGGAGGATCGACTGGTGGGAGTGGCGCTGGTGGTTCCACCGCAACGTCGCCTGGACGTCACCGAGAGCTGGTTCTGGCGTATGCGCATGCTGCTCACCACCGGCCTGGGTTGCACCCGGCGCTACCTGGACTACCACGCCGCCGTGCTCGGCTGTCTGCCGCCGGGGCCTTACCACATCCTGCCACTGATCGGTGTGCATCCGGAGTCCAGGGCAAGCATCTGGGCGAACAGTTGCTGGACGCGCTGCATGCCTGGTGCGCCGAGGACGGCGGTTCCCAGGGGCTGGTGCTGGATACGGGCAATGCTCGCTACCTGGAGTTCTACCGGCGACACGGTTATCAGGAGCTGGGCGAGGTGGCGCTGGGGCCGATCCGCGAGCATGTGTTGTTCCATCCCACCCATGGGCGCGAGGCGGTGAAAGCGTCTGCGGGATAGTCGGCGCTGTGAATCCTCAGATGCTTCCTACGGCTTGAAGGAAGGCAATACGGGGAAAACCCGTGCTAGCATTTCGCGCCATGAGAGTTGTCCAAGGATTGCTTGGGCTGCTGCTGGTAATGGCCTTCTGCTTGCAGAGGGTCCTGGCGGCCGAAGCCCATCTCGACGTTCGTGTCACCCCCGCCAATGCTGCGCTCAAGGCCAATATCGAGGCCTATGTGGGCAGCCTTGGCGAGCGTGATCAGGCGGCCCTGCAAAGATTCCGGCGCAATGCCGTGGAGCAGGCGCAGAAGGCCGCCCAGGCTTTGGGTTATTACCAGGCGCGCATCCGTGGCCGGGTGACCAATGACAAGGTGCCCACCCTGCGCATCAATGTCCGGCCCGGCGAGCCCATTCACCTGCGCAATGTCACCGTGCGCGTCGAAGGCCCGGCAGCCCAGCTCAAGAGCTTCCGGGTGCCTGGCGGCGACGCCCTGAAGCCCGGTGCACAGCTCAACCACGGTGCCTATGAAGACGCCAAGAGGCTGATCCAGAACCAGGCTTCGCGCTTCGGTTTCTTCCGTGGCCAGTTCACTCAGCAGCAGTTGCGCATCGACCCCGAAGCCGGTGTGGCGGACATCGAACTGGTGTACGCCAGTGGGCCGCGCTACCGCCTGGGCAAAGTGGATTTCGCCGGCGATTTCCCCTTCGACGAAGACCTGCTGCAGCGCATGGTGCCGTTCAAGGAGGGCGCTGACTACGACTCGGAGCAGATCGCCGATCTCAACCAGGCGCTACAGTCCAGCGGCTACTTCGATGGCGTGCGGGTCGATGCCGCGCCGACCAACGCCGATGGCGAGGTGGTGCCGGTACACGTCCATCTGGAAGCGCGCAAGCCGCGGACCATGGGCCTCGGTCTGGGTTTCTCGACTGACGTGGGCCCCCGCGCCCGGGCCACCTGGACCCGTCACTGGGTCAACCCGCAGGGCCACAGCCTGGGCTTCGAGGCGGAGGTTTCCGCGCCCCGTCAGAACGTCGGCGCCTGGTACGAAATACCGCTGGACCCGCCGCTCACCGACAAGCTGCGCTTCACCAGCGGCTACCAGTACGAAGACCTGGTGGACACCGAGAGCAAGCTGCTGACCCTCGGCGGCGAGTGGCACCACAAGCTCGACAGCGGCTGGCAGCGGGTTGTCTCGCTGAACTGGCAGCGCGAGGAGTACAAGCTGGGTGACGACTCAGGCCTGAGCAGCTTCCTGATGCCGGGTATCGGTTATTCGATCCTCGAGGCCGACAACAAGATCGACCCCGGCAAGGGCTACCGTCTGCAGTTTGAAGTGAAGGGCGCCAAGGAAGGGCTGCTGGCGGACGCCGACGTGGCCCATATCAATGCCATGGCCAAGGGCGTGACCAGTTTCTGGGGAGGGCAGCGCTTGCTCGGACGTATCCAGGTCGGCGGCATCGCCACCAACGACTACAGCGCGATCCCGCCGTCGCTGCGCTTCTTCGCCGGCGGCGACCAGAGCGTGCGTGGCTACGACTACCAGACGCTGTCGCCAAAGAACTCCGACGGCGACCGCATCGGTGGCCGCTACATGGTCGCCGGCAGCGTCGAATACCAGTACCCCATCGCCGAGCGCTGGCGTATTGCCGCCTTCGTCGACCAGGGCAACTCGTTCAACTCGCTGGACTTCCCCTCGATCAAGACCGGTGTCGGTATCGGTATCCGCTGGATTTCCCCGGTCGGTCCGCTGCGGCTGGACCTCGCCGACGGCCTGGACGAGGACGGCGGCATCCGCCTGCACTTCTCCATGGGGCCTGAACTATGAGCCGCGCGGGCTGGATGCGCGCGCTGCGCTGGAGCCTGGGCGGCCTGTTTGGGCTGATCCTGCTGCTGGCCATCGCCGTGGCCGCCTTGCTCGGTACACCAGCGGGCAGTCGCGCCGTACTGAGTTGGGTGCCGGGCCTGAGCGTCGATGAATTCGACGGTCGCCTCGCGGGCGGCTTCAGCGCCAAGCGTTTGGAATGGACCGACGGTGCGACCCATCTGCTGCTCGACCAGCCGCAGATCGACTGGTCACCTGCGTGCCTGCTGCGCATGACCCTGTGTCTGCACAAGGTCGTGGCGAACGAAGTGCTGCTGACCCTGCCGCCGAGCGAACCGAGCGAGTCGTCCGGCCCCATCGAATTGCCCGATCTGAGCCTGCCCCTGTCGCTGGAGCTGGGCGATATCCGTATCGGCCGCTTCCTGCTCGACGGCCAGGAACAGCTGCGCGATGCCCAGTTGGCGGCGCATTGGGACCATGAAGGGCTGCACATCGACTCGGTGAAACTTGCGCGCGATGGCCTGAGCCTATCGCTCAAGGGCCTGCTGAAGCCGACCCAGGGCTGGCCGCTGGAGGCGGAGGGCACCCTTGGGCTGCCTGCGCCGGGTGAGAAGCCCTGGACCTTGCAAGTGCAGGCCAAGGGCGAGCTGATGGGGCACCTCAAATTGCAGGCGCAGAGCAGTGGTTACCTGAACGGCAACCTGGACGGCGACCTGCAGCCACTGGCTGAAAACCTGCCGGCCACTGCACTGGTGACGGCCGACGGCTTCAAGGCCGATGCCTCGCTGCCCGACACCCTGACGCTGAACCAGTTGCGCCTGAACGCCAGCGGTAACCTCAAGGATGGCTATCAACTGGCCGGCGCCGCCGTACTGCCTGCCGAGGAAAGCCCGGTGGTGCTGACCCTGCGTGGTCGCGTCGACGCCGAGGGCGCGGACATCGCTGCGCTCGACCTGAGCGCCGCCAAGGACCAGCGCGTGGCGCTGACCGGTCGCCTCGACTGGAAGGACGCCTTCGCCGCCAACGCCCAGCTCGACTGGCTGGACTTCCCCTGGCGTCGCCTGTACTCGGAAATCGACGAGCCGCCGGTAAGCGTGCACACGTTCAAGGCCGAAGTGAGCTACAGCGACGGCGCCTACCTGGGCAATTTCGACGGTGCCTTCAAGGGGCCGGCTGGCGATTTCACCCTGACCAGCCCGGTGTCGGGCAACCTCTCGGAAGTTTTCCTGCCGTCGCTGAAGCTGGTGGCGGGGCAGGGCAGGGCCGAAGGACACCTGAAGGTTGGATTCGCCGACGCGGTGACCTGGGACGCGGCGCTCGACCTGTCCGATCTCGACCCGGCGTACTGGCTCGAAGAGATGCCCGGCCGCCTCGGCGGGCCGCTGCGCAGCAAGGGCGCGCTCAAGGGCGAGACGCTGAACCTCGACGCCAACCTCGACCTGCAGGGCCGTCTGCGCGGTCAGCCGGCCAGCTTCAAGGCGAACGCCACGGCGGCGGGACAGGCGTGGAAGGTCGATGGCCTGGCGCTGCAGTTGGGGGACAACCGCATCAGCGGGCAAGCCGCGCTTGACCAGCAGCTCTCCGGTCGGCTCGACATTGCCTTGAATCGCCTCGGCCAGTTGTGGCCGCAGCTGTTCGGCCAGATCAGTGGCCGCCTGGATCTGGCTGGTACGTTACAGGCGCCGCAGGGGCAGCTGAAGCTTGACGGTCAGCGCGTCGCCTACGCCGACCAGGGCCTGCGCGCGCTGGACCTGAGCGCCTCCCTGGATGCGGCCCAGCGTGGTCGGATAAACCTGACGGCCCAGGGGTTGCGTAGCGGCGATACGGATTTCGGCGTGCTCAAGCTGGATGGCAGCGGCGATCTCAAGCGACAGCAGCTCGCCCTGAACCTGCAAGGCAAACCGGTGCTTCTCGACCTCGGCCTGGACGGCGACTGGAACGGCAAGGACTGGCGCGGGCTCCTTGCCAGGGGTGAGATCCAGAGCGGCGGCCAGGACTGGCGCCTGCAACAGCCGGCGCGCCTGGAGCGCCTGGCGGACGGGCGCATCAACCTCGGCGCCCATTGCTGGGCTTCCGGCCCAGCCAGCCTGTGCATGGAAGACCAGCGGCTGATGCCCGACCCGCGCCTGCGCATGCACCTGCGCGAGTTCCCGCTGGACAGCCTGGCGCGCTGGCTGCCCGAGGACTTCGCCTGGAAGGGCAAGCTCGACGGCGACGTGCAGCTCGACCTGCCCGCCAGCGGCCCCAACGGCTCCATCCTGATCAATGCCAACAACGGCACCCTGCGCATCAAGGAGCAGGAGGAGTGGGTCGACTTCCCCTACCAGCGCCTGCAACTGGAGAGCCGCCTGACGCCCCGGCGCATCGACACCAGCCTGCAATTCCTCGGTGAAAAACTCGGCAGCCTGCAAGCCCAGGTCCAGCTCGACCCGCGGCCGAAAGCCAAACCGGTGAACGGCACCTTCAGCCTCAATGGCCTGGACATTTCCGTGGCGCGGCCCTTTGCGCCCATGGTGGAAACCCTGAAGGGCCACCTCAACGGCAGCGGGCAGATTTCCGGTGGCCTGCTGGCGCCACGGGTGGACGGTGAGCTGCGCCTGAACGACGGCGAAATCTCCGGCGGTGATCTGCCGACCCGCTTCGAGCAACTGCAGGTCACCGCGCGGATTGCCGGTGAGCAGGTCGATCTGAGCGGCGACTGGAAGGCAGGAAAGACCGGCAATGGCAGCCTGTCCGGACGCATCGCCTGGGCCAGCGGGCTGGATGTCGACGTGAAGCTGCGCGGCAGCCGCCTGCCGGTGACCGTCGAGCCCTACGCCAACCTGGAAGTCGAGCCGGATCTCACCGTGCAGATGGCGGCCGAAAGGCTCGCGGTTTCCGGCTCGGTGCAGGTGCCGCGCGGCGCCATCACCATCCGCCAGTTGCCGCCGTCCACGGTCAAGGTCTCCGACGACACCGTGATCGTCGGCGCGAAGCAGGAGCCGAAAAGCGCCCTGGCGCTGAACATGGACATCGACGTCAGGGTTGGCAGCGACAAGCTGACCTTCAGTGGATTCGGCCTGAATGCCGAGCTGGCCGGACAGGTTCACATCGGCGACAACATGGACACCCGCGGCGAGCTGCGCCTGAACAACGGCCGCTACCGCGCCTATGGCCAGAAGCTGACCATCCGCCGTGCTCGCCTGCTGTTCGCCGGGCCCATCGACCAGCCGTTCCTCGATGTCGAGGCGATCCGCAAGGTCGACGACGTGGTTGCCGGCCTGCGTCTGACCGGCAATGCCGAACAGCCGCGCAGCGAGGTGTTCTCCGAGCCCGCCATGAGCCAGCAGCAGGCGTTGTCGTACCTGGTGCTGGGCCGCCCGATGTCCAGCGGTGAAGACAACAACATGCTCGGCGAGGCAGCTCTGGCGCTTGGTCTGGCCGGCAGTGCGCCGCTGACTGGCGAAGTCGCCCAGCGTCTGGGCATCCAGGATTTCCAGCTGGATACCGAAGGCACCGGCAACAGCACCAGCGTGGTTGCCAGCGGCCAGCTGTCCGACCGCCTGAGCCTGCGCTATGGCGTGGGTGTGTTCGAGCCGGCCAACACCATCGCGCTGCGCTATCTGCTCAGCAAGAAGGTCTACCTGGAGGCGGCCAGCGGACTGGCCAGCTCGCTGGACATCTTCTACAAACGCGATTTCTGAGTGCGGTCGGCAGCGGTGATTCACGCTGCCGATTCGCTTCCCCTTGGCACTCTGCCAGCCTTCATGGCCCCTTAAGGTAGCCAGCACAGACTGCCCCCGCCGCCGGACGATGTGGCGCACAAGGGGAGAGTCATCATGCGCCTGGACCAGATCAGGACCCACCTGCTCGAATTCATCAACAAGGGCTTCCCGGCCCGCCAACTGCGTCGGCTGGCCGCGCGCGACCTGCTGCGTGGCGCTGCCGCTGGAAGGCAGGCGCCCAACGCGCTGACAGCGGCCCTGCTGGAGTGGTCCGCACTGGAACCGGCTTCGGTACTGGAGCGTCTGGAGAGCCGGCGCGAAGGTCTCAACGAGACCCAGGCGAGCGAGCGGCGCCAGCGCGACGGTCTCAACGAAGTGGACCAGGACCGCCCCATCGGCGCCTGGATGCACCTGTGGTACTGCTACTGCAATCCCTTCAACCTGCTGCTCACCGTACTGGCGACCATTTCCTGGTTCACCGAGGACGTCGAGGCCGCGGTGGTGATCGGCAGCATGGTGGGCGTTTCCACGCTGCTGCGCTTCATCCAGGAGAAGCGCTCCAACCGCGCCGCCGAGAAGCTCAAGGCGATGGTCAGCAACACGGCCACGGTGTTCCGCAGTGCCGAAGGCGACGGTCCTGCGCTGCGGGTGGAAGTGCCGATCCGCGAGCTGGTGCCCGGCGATGTGCTGTGGCTGTCGGCGGGCGACATGGTGCCGGCGGACGTGCGCCTGCTCAGTGCCAAGGACCTTTTCGTCGGCCAGGCTGCACTGACCGGCGAATCCCTGCCGGTGGAGAAGTTCGCCCAGCTGCGCGACGCCCGCCAGAGCAACCCGCTGGAGCGCGACAGCCTGTGCTTCATGGGCACCACGGTGGTCAGCGGCTCTGCCCTGGCGGTAGTGATCGGCACCGGCACGCGCACCTATTTCGGCTCCCTCGCTGAGCGGGTGATCGCCAGCGATCCTACGCCGACGGCCTTTCAGACCGGCGTCAACCGCGTCAGCTGGCTGCTGATTCGCTTCATGCTGGTGATGGCGCCGGTGGTCCTGCTGATCAACGGTTTCACCAAGGGCGACTGGCTGGAGGCTGCGCTGTTCGCGCTGTCCATCGCCGTCGGCCTGACCCCGGAAATGCTCCCGATGATCGTCACCTCGACCCTGGCCAAGGGGGCGGTGGTACTCAGTCGGCGCAAGGTGATCGTCAAACGCCTGGACGCCATCCAGAACTTCGGCGCCATGGACATCCTCTGCACCGACAAGACCGGCACGCTGACCCAGGACCGCATCGTCCTCGAGCGCCACACCGACGCCTTCGGCCAGGTGCAGGACCGCGTGCTGCAACTGGCCTTCCTCAACAGCCATTACCAGACCGGGCTGAAGAACCTGCTGGACGTCGCCGTGCTCGAACACGTCGAGCTGCGCCATGCGCTGAAGGTGGACAGTCGCTTCCGCAAGCTCGACGAAATTCCCTTCGATTTCGCCCGCCGACGCATGTCGGTGGTGGTCAGCGAACGCGAGGACAACCACCTGCTGATCTGCAAGGGCGCGCTGGAGGAAGTGCTGTCGGTCTGCGCCACGGTCGAAACCTCCGAAGGCGTCGAGCCTCTCACCGGGGCACGCCTGGAGCACATCCGCGCGGTCGCCGACGAGCTCAACCAGGAAGGCCTGCGGGTGGTCGCCGTGGCTACCCGCGAGCTGCCGCCAACCCGTGATACCTATGGCGTGGCGGACGAGAGCGACTTGTGTCTGGCCGGCTACATTGCCTTCCTCGACCCGCCCAAGGAAACCACCGCCCCGGCGCTGCGGGCACTGGCGGAGAACGGCGTGGCCGTGAAGGTACTGACCGGCGGACAACGACCGGGTGAGCCTGAAGGTCTGCCGCGATGTCGGGCTGGTGGTCGAGGGCGTGCTCCTCGGACCGCAGCTGGACGAAATGAATGATGAAGCACTGGGCGAACTGACCGAGCGCACCACGCTGTTCGCCAAGCTCACTCCCAGCCACAAGGAGCGCCTGGTGCGCGTGCTGCGTGAGCGCGGCCACGTAGTCGGCTTCCTCGGCGACGGCATCAACGACGCCCCGGCGCTGCGTACGGCGGACATTGGCATCTCGGTGGATTCGGCGGTGGACATCGCCAAGGAAGCCGCCGACCTGATCCTTCTGGAAAAGAGCCTGATGGTCCTGGAGGAGGGCGTGATCGAAGGGCGCCGTACCTTCGCCAACATGCTCAAGTACATCCGCATGACGGCCAGCTCAAACTTCGGCAACGTGTTCAGCGTGCTGGTGGCCAGCGCCTTCATTCCCTTCCTGCCGATGCTGCCGCTGCAACTGCTGGTGCAGAACCTGCTCTACGATCTGTCGCAGATCGCCATTCCCTTCGACCATGTCGACGACGAACTGCTGCGCAAGCCGCAGCAGTGGAACCCGGACGGGCTGGGGCGCTTCATGGTGTTCTTCGGACCGATCAGCTCGATCTTCGACATCGCCACCTTCCTCGTGCTCTGGCACGTGTTCGGTGCCCATTCACCAGCGCAGCAGACGCTGTTCCAGTCCGGTTGGTTCGTCGAAGGCCTGATCTCGCAACTGCTGGTGGTGCACATGATCCGCACCCGACGCATACCGTTCCTGCAGAGCCGCGCTGCCTGGCCGTTGCTGGGCATGACCCTGGTGATCATCGCAGTGGCGATCTTCCTGCCCATGGGGCCGCTGGCGCATTCCTTCCGCATGGAGGCACTGCCGCTGGGCTACTGGCCTTGGCTGGTGGCGATCCTGCTGGGCTATATGGCGCTGACCCAGGCAGTGAAGGGCTGGTTCGCCCGGCGCTACGGTTGGAACTGATGGGGTCTGGCCCCAGCGCTGCAGGTTACTGGGGCAGTGGATTGCGGAGGGTTTCCTGGGCGGAGATCAGGCGCCATGTGCCGTCCCTCCTGATGTATACATCGCTGAAGGTCACTTGAAGCGGGGAGGCGGCCGCATTGGCGCGATAGGTATTGACGCCAGTCACGACCGCCGTATCGCCGTGCAGACGAACCTCCAGATTGCTCAGGTGCTGGCTCGCCTGGGCGGGCACGGGTGGAGCAGCGAGCACATCGGATTTGCTGCGGATCTGGCCACGCAGGTTCACGTTGACGTAGGCCGCGTCCAGCAGCGTTTGGACGAATGCCTTGTCGCCACGGATGCTGGCGTCCAGCCATTGTTGCTCAAGGGAGATGATCTGTTGCTCATCGTTGCTTGCCCAACTGGGCGTGACGAGGGTTCCGGCGATGCACAGTGATAGGCCGAGAGTCTGTAGGAGTTTCATGTCTGGTTTCCTGCACAGGACGACGAAGTCCCGCTTTGTCGGCGCCGGGGTTTACGGTGAGCCGGGGAGTTGGCGGAAGCGTTGCTTGCTGTTCATCGGCAGCCGGGTAGGCTCCTTCTTGATACAAGGCGAGCATACGCAGGCAAAGTCGTGTTTCTGAGTAGGATTAATCCTGTTTGGTATTCGTAGTCGGCTGATGCGGCAGACTCCGACCGGGGCCTCGAATACAGGGTCTTAGACTGATTGCCCCGACACCCGGGCCAATACGAAACGGAACCAACGTGCGAACCCGATCACCTCTGGTCATGCAGGCGTCGGGTTCAATACACTCCGGTCATCCGTCTTCTCCTGCTGTGAGTCGTGATCTTGCCGTCGCAAGCCCATCGCCTGCCGTTGTCCCCGCGTGCACGCCTGAGGCGCCTGGTCCTGTTGGGCCTGGCGCTGGCCAGTGTGCCGCTGGCCGCCTGCGAGAAGACCTTGCGCTGGGATGACGACCCGCCCTTCAGCATGCAGCTGCCCGACGGCAGCATCGGTGGCCTGTACGTCGATTTGAACCGTGAGGTGCTGGAACGCCTGGGTTGCCAAGTGCGGATGGTCAAGTTGCCCTGGGCGCGGGCGCTCAAGGAGCTCGAGCTCGGTCGCCTCGACGTGCTGCCCGGTGCCTTCCGCAAGCCCGAGCGCGAGGCCTATGCCTGGTTCTCCGGAACCGTGCTGCCACCCTCGCGCAACATCCTCTTTGTCCGTCGCGGTCTGGCCCAGCGCGACAGCCTGCAGCAGCTTTCCGACCTGCCCGGCAGCGATTTCCGCCTCGGCGCGCAGATCGACGTCTCCTACGGTGAACCTTACCGCCAGCTGATGGCCGACCCGGACTACGCCGCGACGGTGTTCCTCAACCCCAGCCGCAGCAACCTCTGGCACATGGTCGACAAGGGGCGTATTGACGGCATCATTGCCGACGAACACAGCGGCCAGTACGAGCTGCAGCAACTGGGCCTGGCCAAGCGCATCGAGCCCACCGGCGTGGTGGTCTCAGCGGAGTCGGCGGAAGTCGCCTTCAGCAAGCGCACCCAGGACGAGAACTTCGTCCGTCGCTACGCGCAGACGCTGAAACAGCTGGTCGAGGATGGCGAGGACCGACGCATCCTGCAGCACTACGTCAGCAATTGAGCTCAGGGCTTGCGCCAGAGATTGGTGCGGCGCGCCTTGGCCTCGTGTTCCTCGAACTGGTACTGGCCGACTTCCTCAGGCGTCTGCGCGTCGCTCTGCCGCCAGCGCGCGAGGCCGATGCTCAGTTGTGCGCGACCGATATCCAGTGTGTGACCGCAGTTCGGGCATTCTGCCGGGGTGACCCAGACTGCCGCACGCAGGCTGCCATCGGGTAACTGCTCGGCGTGCTTGAGGGTGGCGCTCTTGCCCAGGGCGAGTTGCACCAGAGCCGCGCGGGAGCGCTGGCCGAAGGGTTGCTCCAGTTCCGGGGCGGTGATGCCGCGCAGGTGGATGGTGGTATCGCCGCCGTCCGCGCGCTGGCAGGTCAGCTGGTCGCCGCTGAACACGGCTGTCACCTGACATTCCTCATCCGCGTGGGCGGCGAGGGGGAAGATGGAAAGGACGAGCAGTGCAGCGGGAACGAATCGCATGGAGCCTCCAGTGGACCCCGCCAGCATAACCGCTGCGAGCGTCCACTGGAGTCCCGTTGCAGAGCTTTTACTGGATCAGCGCCATTACCTGTTCGCTGTAACGCCCGCCAGCGGCGACCCCGGCCGGGAAGATCGCGTCCAGTTCGAGCAATTCTGCCTGGGTCAGCGCCAGGTCCACGGCGGCGACGTTCTCCTCCAGGTACTTGCGCTGCTTGGTGCCGGGGATCGGCACCAGGTGCTCGCCCTGGGCCAGCACCCAGGCCAGTGCCAGTTGCGAAGGCTTCACTCCGCGAGCGGCGGCCAACTCGGCGACCTTGTCCACCAGACGCAGGTTCTTCGCAAAGTTGTCCCCGGTGAAGCGCGGACTGGAGCGGCGGTAATCATCCTCGGCGAAATCATCCGGGCTCTTCAGCGCGCCGGTGAGGAAGCCACGGCCCAGCGGACTGTAGGGCACGAAGCCGACGCCCAGACGTTCGCAGGCGGCCAGTACGCCGTTCTCTTCCGGGTCGCGGGTCCACAGTGAGTACTCGCTCTGCAGCGCGGTGATCGGGTGGACTTTATGCGCACGCTCCAGCGTTTCTGCCGAGGCTTCGCTCAGGCCGAGGTAGCGCACCTTGCCGGCCTTCACCAGCTCGGCCATGGCGCCGACGGTTTCCTCGATCGGCACCTTGGGGTCGACTCGGTGCTGGTAGTAGAGGTCGATGTGGTCGGTACCCAGGCGCTTCAGGCTGCCTTCCACGGCTTGGCGGATGTACTCCGGGCTGCCGTTGGCGCCGCGTACCTGCGGCTGATCCGGGGTGCGTACGATACCGAACTTGGTGGCGAGGAAAACCTGCTCGCGCTTGCCCTTCAGGGCGCGGCCAAGCAGTTCCTCGTTGGTGTGCGGGCCATAGATGTCGGCGCTGTCGAGCAGGGTGACGCCCAGCTCCAGCGCGCGGTGCAGGGTGGCGATGGATTCGGCTTCATCGCTGCCGGTGGTGTAGAAGTCGGACATGCCCATGCAGCCGAGGCCGATGGCGGAGACGACGGGGCCTTGCGAGCCCAGGCGGCGGGTCTTCATGCAGGATTCTCCGGGGTGAGGAAAGGGGCAGGTCCATTCTTGTTGTTTGTCAGGCATGGATAAACCCGCGGATTGCGGTTTAACTATTCGGCCTGGATGAATAATCGGAGTACGCCATGGACCGCTTGCAGGCCATGCAGGTCTATACCCGCATCGTCGAACTCAAGGCCTTCGGCAAGGCGGCGGACAGCCTGCAGATGCCGCGCGCCAGCGTGACCCAGCTGATCCAGCAACTGGAGACGCACCTGGGCGTGCAACTGCTGCGCCGCACCACGCGGCAGGTCAGCGTCACGCCAGACGGCCAGGCCTACTACGAGCGTTGCGTGCGCCTGCTGGAGGATCTGGAGGAGGCGGAGAACTGCTTCTCCGACTCGCCCGACAACCCGCGCGGCAAGCTGCGCATCGACCTGCCCAGTTCGCTGGGGCGGCTGGTGGTGATCCCGGCGTTGCCGGAGTTCTGCCGGCGTTACCCGCAGATCGAGCTGGAACTGAGCCTGAATGACCGCCAGGTGGATCTGGTGCGCGAGGGCGTGGACTGCGTGCTGCGCGCCGGTGAACTGCCGGATTCCAGCCTGGTCGGTCGACGCATCGCCGAGCTGGAGCAACTGACCTGCGTAAGCCGCGCTTACGTGCAGGAGTTCGGCCTGCCCGAGCATCCGGATCGGCTCGAAGGACATCTGGCGGTCAATTACCAGTCGGCCTCCAGCGGGCGCATCTTCGACCTGGAGTTCCGCTTCGACGGCCAGCTGCGTACCCAGCGGCTTCCCAGCCGCATCGCGGTGAACAACGCCGACGCCTACATCGCCGCCTGCCGCGCCGGCTTCGGCCTGATCCAGGCGCCGCGCTATCACCTGCGCGAGGGTCTGGCCAGCGGTGAGCTGGTGGAAGTGCTGCGCACCTGGCAGCCGCCACCGCTGCCGGTCAGCGTGCTGCACCCGGTGCGCCGGCAGATGTCGCGGCGCCTGCGGGTGTTCTCCGACTGGCTCGGCGGGTTGTTCGCGGCGGGCATCGGCTGAGCCGTCGCTCGTCGGAAAGCTGCCGGGAGCGGGCGCCGGTGTCACCGCGCTGGCTATGCTCAAGGCCGCCGTAGAGCGGTTCGAAGTCGCTGGAGTTGCGGCGTTTCTTTTCAACCACTCCCTGAAGGAAACGACCTAAATGAGCTTCGTCAAAGCGAAAGATGGCACTGATATCTTCTACAAGGATTGGGGCAGCGGGCAGCCGGTGGTGTTCTCCCACGGCTGGCCGCTCAACGCAGATGCCTGGGATGCGCAGATGCTCTTCCTGGTGCAGAAGGGCTACCGTGTCATCGCCCATGACCGGCGCGGCCATGGCCGCTCAGGCCAGCCGGCCAACGGCAATGACATGGACACCTACGCCGACGACCTGGCGGCGGTGATCGACGCGTTGGACCTCAAGGGCGCGACGCTGGTGGGGCACTCCACCGGTGGCGGCGAGGTGGCGCACTACATCGGCCGCCATGGCACCAGACGACTGGCGGGCGCCGTGCTGATCGGTGCGGTACCGCCGCTGATGCTCAAGACCGCGGCCAACCCCGGTGGTTTGCCGATCGATGTGTTCGACGGCATCCGCAAGGGCGTGAAGGAAGACCGCTCACAGTTCTACAAGGACCTCGCGCTGCCGTTCTACGGCTACAACCGGCCGAATGCGAAGAAATCCCAGGGCGTGATCGACAACTTCTGGTTGCAGGGCATGACCGGCGGGCACCTGGGGCATTACCTGTGCATCCATGAGTTCTCCGAAGTGGACTACACCGAGGACTTGAAGAAGATCGACGTGCCAGCGCTGATCCTCCATGGCGACGATGACCAGATCGTCCCTATCGACGCGGCTGGCCGGCGCTCGGTGGAGCTGGTGCAGAAGGGCGAACTGAAGGTCTACAAGGGTGGCCCGCATGGCATGTGCACGACCATGGCCGACCAGGTGAACGAGGACCTGCTGGCCTTCCTCAATCGTTGAGATAGTGCCGCCGGGGCCGATGGGCCCCGGCATCGGGCGGCTGAGTCAGTGACCGTCCGACCGCCCACCCACGGTGCGGTTGATGGCGCTCAGCGCGGTGTTGAAGCGTACCGTTTCGTTGAAGCTGCGGACGATGGCGCCAAAGCGCTCCTTGGCGTCCACCAGTTGCTTGAAGCGTTCGGTCAGCTCGTTGTCCTTCTGCTGCAGCAGCGTCTCGCGGCCGTCCAGATCGGCGTGGCGAATGCGCATCTGCGCCAGCTTGCGTTCCAGCTGCTCCTGCTCCGTCTGCAGCACCTCGCAGCGCTTGCTGGTGGCGCGGTCGCGGCTGTCGACGGTCTCCGCCAGTGCCTGCAGGGTGGCGCTGCGTTCGGCGAGAGTGGCGGCCTGCTGCTCGCCGAGCCGGGCCAGCGCCACCTTTTCCTGCTGCAATCGCTGCTCCCATTGGTGCAAGGCGTCTTCGCGCTCGTTGAGCAGGCGCTCGCGCTCATCGGCCTGCTCCTGGCGCGCGTCCAGCGTCTCGCGCTCCTTGATGGAGTCCAGGCGTTGCTGCGACAGGCCCTGGGCCATGCCGGCGAGAGAGTCCAGGGTGCTCTGCACATCCTGCAGTACGTTCTCGGTGTCACTGGCCTCTGGCGAGACAGCCGCCTGTAGCAACTGATCGGCCTGGCTGAGCGGGCCGGCGGTCGCGCCACCCGGCGTGCCGGTGGCAGGCGGGGTTGGCCGGCTTGCCTCGCGTTGCAGGGCTTCATCCAGTTCGTCGAGCTGGTCCAGGGTGTGCTGCGCGCTCTGTTGCTGTTTCAGGGCGTAGTCCGTGGCGCTGGATGAATAGGCGGAGGCCTGACTCGGCGCAGCACCCAGCGCATCCGGTAGCTGGCCGGGCGGCAGGTCATAGAGCTGCGACAGCTGGTCTTGTGGGTGTGCGAAGGGGCGCTGCGGTTTGGGCTGGCCTGCGCCTTCGGCTGGTTCCTTGGAATTGCGAATACTCATGCGAGTCTCCCGAGGGGGTTCCTGGGTAAGGCGGGAAGCACCTGGAGCGGGGCCGATACCAGGTTCTGGCAGGGCGGGGCTCAACGCAGGGGCTGTTTCGGGCGTCGGGCTGCAGGGAGCATTCAGGATTCTGCCTCGGTGGCGGGAACCGATTCCATCCGGCGCTGGGCGGACCTGCTTGGCGACGCCCAGATTCAGTTTAGGTTGCTCCGGACGGTTTGCCGGGAAAGAAGGACGGGCAATGACGGCAGTGACGAGCGGTCAGCGGTTAGTGGTGTTCCAGCACATTCAGCAGCGTTCCCAACGGGTCACGCAGGAAGAAGCGCCGAACGCCCCAGGGTTCGATAGTCAGGGCGTAAGTGATCTCGTGGCCGGCCGCGAGGGCGCGATCGTGCACCTCATCGAGATTGTCCACCTCGATGGACAGGTCCGGCACCGGCGCACCGGAACCGCCTTCGCTGGCCAGGCTCATTTGTGCCAGCGCGCTGGCGCTGCTGGCCAGGGTGATCAGCCAGCCGTGGTCCATCACCACGTCCAGGTCGAACAGCTCGCGGTAGAAGCGCGCGACGTCGGCAGGCTTGCCGGTGGCGAGGTTGGCGACGATGCGGCGGACGGTCATGGCGGCGCTCCGATGGGGGAAGCCGCCAGCATAGACGCTCAGTGCGCCGGGCGTGCCGGTGGCATGCGGCGGCGGTGGATGCGGTAGAACTGGTAGAGCACGCCGATGATGAAGACCAGCAAGGCGATCATCACGGCCGTCTGCACTGGCGGCGAGTCCGGGCCATGGCCGATGGGATTGGACGGCGGCAGGCGCGACAGGGATTCGTTGAACGTGGGGATCATCATCAGGAAGAAGCTGAAGCTCATGGCTGCCGTTTCCAGGTACTCGCCCAGGCCGCCCAGCGCGCCGATCCGTTGCGCGTAGCTGCCCACTGCAATGGCAATCAGGCAAAGGATGCCGATGGCATGGCCGGCGTTGAATCCACCGGTGCTGGACAGGCCGAAGGCCGTCAGCACGCCGAGGATCATCCCGTAGACATACCAGCGGCCGACCGGGCTGCGCGGGTCGATGCGCCCCGCCTGGTAGAACGCCCACAACCCCGCAACCAGCGGCACCAGGCTGATGGCGGTATGCACGATACCCAGGATGGAAAGGGGGTTGGCCATGACGAACGCCTCCGCAATGAGCACAGGGACGCCACGCATCCACGAGCTGTGCCTGGGCACGGAGGGGCGGGTGTGTTGTCAGGTTAGACGCAACCCGCGTGGGAGTAAGGCCATGGCGGATTCAGCCGACGAACGTCACAGGCGTTTGTTGAGCCAGCGCGCCAGGCGGTCGCCGCCGAACTGGATCAACGTCACCAGCGCTACCAGCAGGATGATCACGGTGAGCATCACCTGGGTATCGAAGCGCTGGTAGCCATAGCGGTAGGCGAGGTCGCCCAGGCCACCGGCACCGATGGCGCCGGCCATGGCCGAGGAGTTGATCATGGTCACCAGGGTGATGGTGAAGCCGGCGACTATGCCCGGCCGCGCCTCGGGCAGCAGCACGTTCCAGATGATGTGCCGGGGCTGGCAGCCCATCGCCTGCGCGGCCTCGATCAGGCCGTGATCGACCTCGCGCAGACTGACTTCGGCGATACGCGCGAAGAACGGCGTGGCGGCGATGGTCAGCGGCACCACCGCGGCCCACACGCCATAGCTGGTGCCGACGATCAGCCGGGTGAAGGGAATCAGCGCGACCATCAGGATCAGGAACGGAATCGAGCGCAGCACGTTGACCACGCTGCCCAGGCCCTGGTTGAGCAGGCGCGCCTGGAAAATCCCTCCGGGGCCGGTGGTGACCAGCACCAGAGCCAGCGGAATGCCCACCAGCAGGACGATGGCCGAGGATGCGCCGATCATCAGCAGGGTATCGAGCAGGCCTTGCAGCAATCGATCAGGCATGGGTGAGCACCTCCAGGCGATCGGCGACATCGCGGGCACGTTCGAGCAGTTGCGGGGCGCTGGCGGCGGGTACGGCGACGCTCAGCAACAGGCGGCCGAGGGCGCGGCCCTGGATGCGTTCGATGCCACCGTGCAGCAGGCTGACGCGGCTGCCCAGGGCTTGGGCGATGGCGAGCAGGTCAGGCTCCTGTTCGCGCACACCGGTGTAGTGCAGGTCGAGGATGACTTCGTTGTCCGAGGGATGCTCCAGTCGCGCCAGAAGGTCTGGCGGCAGGTGTTGCTGCAGCGAGCCGAGCAGGGTGCGGCTGACCTCGTGCTGCGGATTGCCGAAGACTTCCCAGACATCGCCCTGCTCGACGATGCGTCCGCGCTCGAGTACCACCACGCGGTCGCATATCTCGCGGATCACCGCCATCTCGTGGGTGATCAACACGATGGTCAGGCCCAGCCGCCGGTTGATGTCGCGCAACAGCGCGAGGATGGCCTGGGTGCTTTCAGGGTCCAGCGCCGAAGTGGCTTCGTCGCAGAGCAGGATTTCCGGCTGGTGCACCAGCGCGCGGGCAATGCCCACGCGCTGCTTCTGCCCGCCGGAAAGCTGCGCCGGGTAGGCGTGGCGCTTGTCTTCCAGCCCGACGAGCTGCAGCAGTTCGTCGACTCGCTCGGCGATGCGCGCCTTGGGCACGCCAGCCACGCGCAGGGGCAGGGCGATGTTCTGCGCCACGGTCTTGGCCGACATCAGGTTGAAGTGCTGGAAGATCATGCCGACGCGTCGGCGCAGGCCGACCAGTTGCTGGGCGTCGAAGGCGCCGATGTCCTCGCCGTCGATCAGCACCTGGCCGACGCTGGGTTGCTCCAGGCGGTTGAGGGTGCGGATCAGCGAGCTCTTGCCGGCGCCGCTGCGGCCGATGATGCCGAATACTTCGCCACGGCGGACGGAGAGGTCGATAGCGCTCAGTGCTTCCACCGGGCCGTGGTGCCCGGCGTAGGTCTTGCCCAGCCCGCGCAGGGCGATGTGCTGGGTGGCGAGTTCGAGATTGCGGTTGAAGCTGACCATGGTGGGGGCCTGTACTTTTAGTCTGGGTGCACCTCTGTAGGAGCGGGCCATGCCCGCGATCGCGCCCATGGGGCGCTCCTACAGGTGAGTCGTGTCGCCGGCGTTGTTCCGGCGCCGGGGAGTTACTGCCAGCCCGGCTGGTAGAGCGAGCCGTGGGCCTTGTCCAGCGCGGCGCGGACCTGCGGTGAGTGCTGGTAGAGATCGACAAATTGCTTCAGCCGGCCATCCGGGTCCTTGAAATCATCGCGGGTGACGAACTGGATGACGTACTCGCGGTTCTCGATGCCGTCGAACAGCAGCGCGCTGTTCGGATCGATGGTCCCGGCCAGGCGGATGTAATGCGGGTAACCCTGGGCGAGGTCGACGTCATCCAGCGCGCGCACCAGCTGCACGGCCTCCAGCTCGATGATCTGGAGGTTCTTCGGGTTGGCCACGATATCGTCCAGTGTCGCCTTGTAGCCCACGCCATCCTTGAGCTTGAGCAGCCCGGCTTTCTGCAGCAGCTGCAGGCCGCGACCGCCATTGATCGGGTCGTTGGCGATGGCGACCTTGGCACCATCGGGCAGGTCGGCGATGGCCTTGTAGCGGGTCGAGTACAGGCCGACGTTGTTGATGATTCCCGGCGCGAACGCCTTCAGGTGCAGACCTCCTTCGCGGTTGGCGTTCTCCAGGAAGGGCGTGTGCTGGAAGTAGTTGGCGTCGATGTCGCCGTGGTCGAGGGTGATGTTCGGCGCGTTCCAGTCGGTGAACTCCACCAGTTCGACCTTCAGCCCCTGCTGGGCGGCTTCCTCCACCGCCACTTCCAGCGGCGGTGCGAAGGCGGCGGTGGTGCCCAGGCGCAGGGTGTCGGCGGCCTGGGCGAGGCCGGCGGCAAGGAGGCTCAGCGACAGGCCGAGGGAAAGTTTAAAGCGTGCATGCATGGCAACGAATCCTTATAGGTTTAGAGCCTGATGGCCCTTAAAGAGAGAAGGCTGGAGTCGCTCCAGTGGCGGTTGCCTGGCGGAAGCTCGCGCCGACGTGCCGCGCGGGCAGTCGGGCGCGGCCGGCGCCGAAGAGTTTTTCCCGCAGGGTGCCGTCCGTGTAGGCGGTCTTGTAGGCGCCGCGGTTCTGCAGTTCGGGCACCACCAGCTCGATGAAGTCGGCATAGCTTTCCGGTTCAACCGTACGGGTGAGGTTGAAGCCGTCGAGGCCCGCCTCGTTGATCCAGCCCAGCAACTCGTCGGCCACCTGCTGCGGGTTGCCCACCAGCGTGGTGTAGCGCCCGCCGAGGGCGAGCTGTTCGAGCAGCTGGCGCACGGTGGCGTCGGTGCGGGCGACGGTAAGCGCCTTGGTCGCGGACTCGATGGCGTTGGTCTTCTCGTAACGGATCGGCTCGTCCAGCGCATAGCGCGAGAAGTCGATACCGGTGGTGCTGGCGAAGTGCGCAAGCCCGGCCTCGGCGCTGGCGAAGCGGCGGTACTCGGCGAGCTTGTCACGGGCCTCGGCTGCGGTCGGTGCGACGATGACGTTGATGCCCATGAACACCTTGATGTCGTCCGCCCGGCGTCCCGCATCGACCGCCGCCTGGCGGATGCGCTCCACCAGCACGCGGGTGGCCTCGCGGGTCTGCGCCGAGACGAACACGCACTCGGCGTGGCGCGCGGCGAAGGCCAGACCGCGATTCGACGCACCGGCCTGGAACAACAGTGGCGTGCGCTGCGGTGATGGCTGGCTGAGGTGGTAACCCTCGACGTCGAAGAACTCGCCGTGGTGACGGATCTTGTGCACCTTGCCCGGCTGCGCATAGAGGCGGCGCTGGCGGTCGGCGAGCACCGCGTCGTCTTCCCAGCTGCCCTCCCAGAGCTTGTAGAGCACTTCCAGGTATTCATCGGCGCGGTCGTAGCGGCGGTCGTGGTCGATCTGCCGCTCCTGGCCCATGGCGCGGGCAGTGCTTTCCAGGTAGCCGGTGACGATGTTCCAGCCGATGCGGCCGTCGCTCAGGTGATCCAGCGTCGAGAGCCGTCGGGCGAACGGGTAGGGCGCCTCGTAGGTGAGGTTGGCTGTGACGCCGAAGCCCAGGTGCCGGGTAGCGCCGGCCATGGCCGAGACCAGCATCAGCGGATCATTCACCGGCAGCTGGATGGCTTCTTTCGCGGTGAGCTCGATGCCGTTCTGGTAGACGTCGTAGACGCCGAGGATGTCGGCGAGGAACAGGCCGTCGAACAGGCCCTTCTCCAGCAGGCGGGCGAGGTCGGTCCAGTGGCTGAGCTTGTTGAAGTCCGTCGAGCGGTCGCGCGGATGGGTCCACAGGCCGTGGTTGATGTGGCCGACGCAATTCATGCTGAAGGCGTTGAGGAGAATCTGCTTCTGGCTCATGGGAGTTCCTGACATGGGCGGCTCGGCAATTGCTCGGCGGCACCTGTAGGGCGAATAACCCGGAACGGGTTATCCGCCGCGTTGGCGGATAACGCCGTGGGCGTTATGCGCCCGGCATCGCTGACTGTGTCCTTGTAGGAGCGAGCTTGCTCGCGAACCGACGTGCGCTCGGGCTGTTCGCGAGCAAGCTCGCTCCTACCAAAAGCGGCTTCGGTGCGGGGCATCACAGCGTCCCCCGGCGCGGCGGCAGCTGGCCGTTCAGGTAGTAGTTGCCCACCGCGAAGTACTTCCAGCGCACCGGGTCGTGCAGGGTGTGCACGCGGGCGTTGCGCCAGTGGCGGTCCAAGCCCAGCTCGGCGAGGCTGGCGCGGCTGCCGCCCAGTTCGATCAGCTTGCTGCCGGCCAGCAGTGAGACTTCGGTGGTGATCGCCCGCGCCTCGGCCACGGCAATGGACGCAGCGGCAACGCTTTCGGCCGTCGGCTCGGCGGTGGCGGCATCGAGCACGCGGCCGGAGCGATCCAGCAGCGCCTCGGCGGCGTGCAGGCGGATCGCCAGGCGACCCACTTCGTTGATCGCCAGCGGATCGTCGCTGGCCTTGTCGACGCCGGCGTCGATCCATGGCCGCGCCTTCTCGCGCAGGAACACCAGCGCATCCTCGTAGGCGCCGCGGGCGATGCCGACGTCGATGGCGGCGTGAAGAATCTGCGCGAACGGGCCGACTGTGGTCGGGCGCTCGAAGGCGCTCTGGAACGGCACGATGTCGCGCTCGTCCACCGGCGCGCCGTTGAACACCACGCTGCCGCTGCCGGTGGTGCGCTGGCCGAAGCCGGACCAGTCGTCGATCACTTCCACGCCCTGGGCATTGCGGGCGATGAAGGCGAACTGCTGGAAGCCGTCGTCATCGATCACCAGAGTCGGAATGCGCTGCGCATAGAGCGCGCCGGTGCTGTAGAACTTGCGGCCATGGATGCGCAGTTGGCCGTCTTCGCGCTTGAGGCGAGTGGTGCGGTCATGGGCGGTGCGCGTGCCGATTTCCGCCAGCGCATTGCCGAAGCGCACACCGGCCAGGACCTCGGCGAACAGGCGGGCCTTCTGCTCTTCGCTGCCGTTCACCCGCAATAGTTCGACGGCGTAGAAATGATTCTGCGGAATCTGCCCCAGCGAGCCGTCGGCGGCCGAGATGATCGCGACGACGCGGGCCACCGTGACGCGGGAAACGCCCGCGCCACCGTGCTCGCGCGGCACGGTGATGCCCCACAGGCCGGAGCGGCTGAAACGCTCCAGTTCGTCCCAGGGCAGGCGGCGCTCGCGGTCGCGGGCGATGGCGCCTTCGCGGAAGTCGGCAGCCAGGGCGCGGGCGACGTCGAGGGCTTCGTCGTCGCTGCGGATGAGGTGGACGGGAGCGACCGGCTTGGGATTGTTCAGTACGAGGCTGTTCATCGGCGCTCCTCAGATCCAGGAATGTCGCGCCGGACGGGCGCCATTGAGGTGGTAGGCGCCGACCGCCTGGACCTTCCAGCGCACCGGATCGTGCAGGGTGTGCACGCGGGCGTTGCGCCAGTGGCGGTCGAGGTTGAATTCGGCGAGGGTGGCGCGGCTGCCGGCCAGTTCGAAGAGCTTCTCGCTGGCGGCCAGGCTGATCTCAGTGGTCAGCACCTTGGCCTCGGCCACGGCGATGGAGGCACGGGCGGCGGACTCGTCGTCGATGGGCCGCGCGCTGACTTCGTCGAGCACATGACCGGCACGTTCCAGCAGCGCTTCGGCGGCGTGCAGTTCGACCTGCAGGCGACCGATCTCGGCGATGGTGAAGGGCTCTTCGCTGGCCTGCTCGACGTTCGCATCGATGAAGGGGCGGGTGCGCGTGCGGATGAAGTCGATGGCATCTTCCAGGGCGTTCGCCGCGATGCCCGCGTCGATGGCGGCCTGGATCAGTTGCGAGACGGCGCCCTGGATGTTCGGCACGTCGGCAAGGCGACCATTGTGGATCACCAGCGACCCGGCGACGGGGGCGTTGTCCAGCAGCACGGTGCCGCTGGCGGTGGTGCGCTGGCCGAAGCCGGACCAGTCGTCGACGATGCGCAGGCCTTCCACGCCGCGCTCGACGAAGCCCATGACCGCGCGACCTTCCTCGTCGATGGCCTTCACCGCGACCCAATGGGCGAACAGTGCGCCGGTGGAATAGAACTTCTCGCCGCTGACGCGGAACTGCTCGCCGTCGCGAACCAGCCGTGCCTTGAGTTCGAGGGTGTTGCGGGTGTTGCGCTCGGGGCCGGCATTGCCGATGCGCCGACCGTTGAGTACGCCGCCGAACAGCACGCGCTTCTGCGCGTCGCTGGCGACGCTGTCGATGACGTTGAGCAGGCCGAACTGGTTCTGCGGAATCTGCCCCAGCGCGGGGTCGGCGGCGCAGATCACGCGGAAGACTTCGGCCACGGTGGCGTAGGAGACCTGGGCGCCGCCGTACTCGCGGGGGATGCTGATGCCGCCCAGGCCCAGGGCCGTGAAGTGCTCCAGCTCACTCCAGGGCAGGGCGCGCTCGCGGTCGCGGGCGGCGGCGCCGGGTTTCGCCAGGCGAGCCACTTCGTGGGCGGCTTCGATGGCCTGGGCGTCATTGAGGATGCGGCGCGCCGGGAGTTGCCGGGGCGCCTGGTCACGAAGGTCCTTGGGTGCGGATTCGTTGGTCATGCGGTTTCCTGTGGTTGTGAAGCTGGGAGTTCCCTCTCCCTAACCCCTCTCCCTGAAGGGAGAGGGGACTGTCCGTGCGCGTTGAAACAGATGTGCCAGCCGGCGGGCTTTTGGCTTCCTCTCCCGCTTGCGGGAGAGGGCGGGGGAGAGGGGCTACCCGCGCCTGGGCCTCGATCAGAACGCCGGGGCAATCTCGCCCTTGTAGCGGGTCAGGATGAACTGGCGGACTTCCGGCGAATTCAGCACCTTGGCCAGCTTCTGGATACCCGGGTCCTGGATGTTGTCCGGACGGGCGACGAGGAACTCGGCGTAGAGGTCCTTGCCTTTCTCGACGATCAGCGCGCTCTTGGTGTCGATGCCGGCTTCCAGGGCGTAGTTGGCGAAGATGAAGGCCAGGTCCACCTGCTTCACCGCGCGGGCCAGCAGGGCGCCTTCGAGTTCACGGATCTTCAGGTGCTTGGGGTTGTCGGTGATGTCGCGCTCGGTGGACTGCGGATTGGTCGGGTCCTTGAGCTTGATCAGACCCACTCTCGGCCAGCAGCACCAGGGCGCGGCCGGTGTTCACCGGGTCGTTGGGGATGGCCACGCTCGCGCCATCGGGCAGCTCGGCGAGGGACTTGTACTTGGTGGAGTAGGCACCGAACGGCTCGATGTGGATGCCCACCACCGGCACCAGGTCGGTGTGGCGGGTCTTGTTGAAGTCATCGAGGAACGGGCGGTACTGGTAGTAGTTGGCGTCGAGGTTCTTCTGCGCGAGCTGCAGGTTGGGCTGGATGAAGTCGGTGAAGACCTTGATGTCCAGGTCGACGCCTTCCTTGGCCAGTTCCGGTTTGACGAACTCGAGAATTTCCGCGTGTGGTACCGGGGTGGCGCCAACAACGAGTTTCTCCCCTGCGTGGGCAGAGAAGGCGACGACGGCCGCCAGAATGGCGATGGCCTTTTTCATGGGTGTTGCTCCATGGATGGTTTAGAAAGTATCAGTAGTGGGCGGGCCGTCGTGGTGTGGACGTGGGGCCTTGATGGCAGCGGGGCCCGGCTGCCGGCGGGTGTTCTGGATGCCGCTCCCGGAGAGGGAGTGGGCGGGGAATTCAGCGTCGGGTGTAGCGCGCTACAAGTCGGTCGCCGCTCATCTGCAGGGCCTGCACCAGCAGGATCAGCAGGGCGACGGTGATGATCATTACGTCGGTCTGGAAGCGCTGGTAACCGAAGCGGATGGCCAGGTCGCCGAGGCCGCCCCCGCCGATCACGCCGGACATCGCCGTGTAGTCCACCAGCACGATGGCGGTGACGGTCACGGCGGCGATCAGCCCGGTGCGCGCTTCCGGCAGCAGGGTGTGCCAGATGATCTGCCAGGTGCTGGCGCCCATCGCCTGGGTGGCTTCTACCAGGCCGCGGTCGACTTCGCGCAGGGCGGTTTCCACCAGGCGGGCGAAGAACGGCGTGCAGCCCACCACCAGCGGTGGGATGGCGCCGGGCACGCCCAGCGAGGTGCCGGTGACCAGCGTGGTGACCGGGATCAGCACGATCAGCAGAATGATGAACGGCAGCGAACGCAGCATGTTCACCACCACGGAAAGCGCGCGGTACAGACCGGGTTTTTCGTGTAGCTGGCGCTTGCCGGTGAGGTACAGCAGTACGCCCAGCGGCAGGCCCAGCAGCACGGTGAAGGCCAGCGCGCCGCCGAGCATGGCCAGGGTGTCCAGGCAGGCCTGGGCGAGGTCGTGCCAGTCGAGGTTGCGGAACCAGCCGTCCATCATTCAACGCCTCTTCGGAGCTTCGCGGCGCGGTGCGAGGCGCCGAGACGGTCGCCCTGGCCGAACAGCTTGTGGCGCAGGGTGCCCTGCTCGTACTCGCGCTTGAACAGGCCGCGTGCCTGCAACTCCGGTACCAGCAGGTCGACGATGTCGACGAAGGTTTCCGGCGCCACCAGGCTGGAGAGGTTGAAGCCGTCGACGTCGGTTTCCTCGACCCAGGCCTGCAACTGGTCCGCCACGGTCTGCGGCGAGCCCACCAGCAGCGGGCCGTCACCGCCCAGGGCGCAGTAGTCGGCGATCTCGGCGGCGGTCCACTGGCGCTGTGGGTCGGCAGCGCTGAAGGCATCCACTGCGGACTGGATGGCGTCGCTCTGTACGTGGCGCAACACCTGGTCCGGTGCGTACTCGCCGAAGTCGATGCCGGTCCAGCCGGAGACCAGCGCCAGGGCGCCTTCGCGGTCGCTGTACTGACGGTAGTCCTCCAGCTTGGCCAGGGCCTCTTCGTCCGTCGGTGCGACGATCACCGTGAGCTGGTTCAGCACCAGCACGTCGCTGGCCTGGCGGCCGGCTTCCACGGCGAGGCGGCGCAGGTCGGCCACCTGGTCGCGGAGGATATTTTTCGTCGGCGCGGCGACGAACACGCACTCGGCATTGCCGGCGGCGAACGTCTTGCCACGGCTGGACGCACCGGCCTGGTACAGCACCGGGGTGCGCTGCGGCGATGGCTGGCTGAGGTGGAAGCCGGGCACCTCGAAGTGTTCGCCCTTGTGCTCGATGGGGTGCACCTTGCGCGGGTCGGCGTAGACGCCGCTGGCGCGGTCGGCGACCACCGCGTCATCGTCCCAGCTGGCTTCCCAGAGCTTGTAGCAGACCTCCAGGTATTCCTCGGCCAGGGCATAGCGCTGCTGGTGGTTGAGCTGCTGCTTCAGGCCCAGGTTGCGCGCGCCGCTGCTCAGATAGGAGGTGACGATGTTCCAGCCGGCGCGGCCACCGGTCAGGTGGTCCAGCGTCGAAAGGCGCCGGGCGAAGGGGAACGGGTGCTCGAAGGACACCGAGGCGGTGATGCCGAAACCCAGGTGCTGGGTGGCCGCGGCCATGGCCGGGACCAGTTGCAGAGGGTCGTTGGCCGGCACCTGTGCGCCGGCGCTGAGCGCCGCGTCGGCGTTGCCGTGGTAGACGTCGTAGACGCCCAGCACATCGGCGAGGAACAGGCCGTCGATCTTGCCGCGCTCGAGGGTTTTCGCCAGTTCGATCCAGTAGTGGATGTCGGTGTAGCGCGCAGCCTGCTGGTCGCGCGGGTGGCGCCAGAGGCCGGGCGAGAGGTGGCCGACGCAGTTCATGGCGAAGGCGTTGAGGCGAATCTGCTTGCTCATGGCGATGGCCTCAGTTCCAGTCGTGGCGCGGCGGGCGCTTGTCGTTGAGCAGCCAGTTGCCGACCAGGTGGTACTTCCAGCGCACCGGGTCGTGCAGGGTGTGCACGCGGGCGTTGCGCCAGTGGCGGTCGAAGCCGTGGCGGGCGAGGGTGGAGCGGGTGCCGCCCAGCTCGAACAGCTTGTTGGTGGCGTCGATGGCGACTTCGGTGGTCAGCACCTTGGCCTTGGCCACGGCGACCGAGGCGCGGGCCACGCTGTCTTCGTCCGGCGCCGGGCGGGCGGCGTCCATCACCTTGCCGGCGCGCTCCAGCAGAGCGTCGGCGGCTTCGATGCGGATGCCCAGTTCGCCGACCTGGATGATGGTCAGGGGGTCTTCGCTGGCCTTCGCCACGCCGGCGTCGATCCACGGACGCGCCTGCTCGCGGACGAAGGCGATGGTGTCGCGCAGGGCTGCGCGGGCGATGCCGGCGTCGATGGCGGCGGTGGTGATCTGCGCGAACGGGCCGGCCAGGGTCGGCACGTCGTAGGAGCGGTGCGTGGGGAAGACGTTGAACGCCGGCACGCGCAGGCCTTCCACCAGCACGGTGCCGCTGGAGGTAGTGCGCTGGCCAATGCTGGCCCAGTCATCGACGATCACCAGCCCCGGCGTGCCACGCGGGACAAAGGCCAGTTGCGCATTGTTCTCTCGTCCAGGCCGAGCACGCCGATCCAGTGGGCGTAGAGCGAGCCGGTGCAGTAGCCCTTGCGGCCATCGATCAGCACGCTGTCGCCGTCGTGGCGCAGGCGGGTCTGGATGTCCTGGACGTTCTTGCCGCCGGTTTCCGACAGTGCGTTGGCGAAGCGGTTGCCCTTGAGCGCGAGATCGAAGAAGAAGCGCTTCTGTTCGTCGCTACCCTGCAGGCGGATGTCTTCCAGCAGGCAGTAGTGGTTCTGCGGAATCTGTCCGAGCGACGGGTCGGCGGCGGAAACGATGGCGATGACTTCCGCCAGCGTGGCGTAGGACACCTCGGCGCCACCGAACTCGCGCGGCACGGTGATACCCCACAGGCCGCTGTTGGAATAGACCTCGACGACCTCGGGCGGGACTTCGCGGTTACGGTCGCGTTCGGCAGCGCCTTCGAGCAGGAAGGCAGCGACCTGGTGGGCGACTTCGACGGCTTGCGCATCGGAGCCGATCACCTGTGCGTGCGGCTCGCGGATGTCGTAGTGGGCGGATTCGGGAGGTGCTGTTCGGATTCTATCGTGTTTCCCTATTAACCTTAGCAATACGTAACGAACGGCGCCACA
>JASGKM010000050.1:0-209736 GCA_049840615.1 Pseudomonas sp. | reverse complement strand
TCGTCTTCAAGCGTCGCGGCGAAGAGTTCCAGCGCCAGCTGCTGATGCTGCTCTACGAACTGCTGGAGATGGTCGACGTCGGTGGCCTGAAGGTGCTCGACGCGCACATCGAGGAGCCGGAGCAGAGCGACCTGTTCGCCCGCTACCCGCTGATCCTGCAGGAAAAGAACCTGATGGCCTTCATCGCCGACAACTTCCGCCTGATGGCCATGGGCAAGATCAGCGCCCATGAGCTCGAAGGCTTCCTCGAACAGGAGCTGGATGCCATGGAGCACGCCCTGCTGCAGCCGTCCAAGTCGCTGCACAAGGTCGGCGAGGCGATGCCCGGTTTCGGCATCCTCGCGGCGATCCTCGGCATCATCATCACCATGGGCAACATCGGCGGCTCGGTGGCCGAGATCGGCGCCCACGTGGCCGCTGCGCTGGTGGGCACCTTCTTCGGCATCTTCGTCTGCTACTGCCTGATGGACCCGCTGTCCAACGCCATGTCGCAGCGCGTGAAGACCGAGTTGTCGGCGCTGGAATGCGTGCGCACCACGCTGGTTGCCCACGTCGCCGGCAAGCCCACGCTGCTGGCCGTGGACGCCGGTCGCAAGCTGATCGAGCAGGACGTGAAGCCGGCCTTCAAGCAGCTGGAGACCTGGGTCACCCGCTATGAGGAAGAGCGGGACGCAGCATGAAGAAACGTGCCGACAAGCACAGCGAAGTCATCATCAAGCGCCGCAGCAAGAAGGGCCACGATGATGAACATGGCGGCGCCTGGAAGGTGGCCTTCGCCGACTTCACCCTGGCGATGATGGCGCTGTTCATGGTGCTGTGGATCGTTCACCCGCAGACCGAGCCGCAGCCGGTGGCGGTGGGCGACCAGGATGCCAACCCGGTGGTCGATGGAGGTGCCGGGGTGTTCGATGGCGCCAGTCGCACGCCCGTCGAGCTGGACGGCATGCCGCAGCCGATCAAGACGCCGGAAAAACCCGCGCCGCAGCTGGCGCTCGACTCGGGTAAGCAAGGCAATCGGGGCGAGCAGGCGAAGGATTCGAACGTGCAGCAGGACGGCGATGGTCGCCAGTACGACAGCAATGAAGACCTGCGCGAGCTGGCCGAAAGCTGATCCGCGAGGTGTCCGGCAAGGTCGACGCCCTGGCCAACATCGAAGTGACCGTGGTGCCGCAGGGGCTGCGCATCCTGATCAAGGACGACCAGCAGCGCTTCATGTTCGCCCGTGGCCAGGCCGCCCTCGACCCGCATTTCCAGACGCTGCTCGGCGCGCTGTCCGGTGTGCTGGCGAAGGTGCAGAACAAGCTGATCCTGAGTGGCCATACCGACGCCGTGCAGTACCGTCGTCCCGATGGCTACAACAACTGGAACCTCTCCGGCGACCGCGCCCTGCGCGCGCGCAACGTGATGGTCGACAGTGGCCTGCCGGCCGCGCACGTGCTGCAGGTGGCGGCCCAGGCCGACGTCATGCCGCTGCGCCCGGAAGACCCGGAGAACGGCGCCAACCGGCACATCGAGATACTCCTGCTGACCCAGCGCGCGGAGAGCCTGTACCGGGAAATCTTCGGCGAGAGTTATGTCCAGGTGCACTACTCGGAGTCGGGCGCGAAACTCGTCGAGCCGCAGCCGCAGCCGCAGCCGCAGCCGCAGCCGCAGCCGCAGCCGCAGAAAGCGGAGGCGCCTGCGTCAGCGGCAGTCGAGGCGACAGCTCCCGCGGCTACGGCGGAGCCGACGTTGAAGTTGTGAACGGGCTCAGCGGTTGCGCAGATGGCGCGGACAGAACACCTGGCGCGTCTCCACGCCGTAGAGGCAGCCGCCCAGCGGTTCTAGGGTGATGCGGGCGCCGCGCTGGCGGCCGTACAGCAGGTTGAAGATCAGCTCGCTGTCCAGGCCGCTGTCGGCCTGCAGGTTGCTGATGCTGTTCTCCTCCACCTGCAGCTGGAAACGCCCGCCCAGGTCGCTGCCGACCAGGCCGGAGACTTCGAGGATGTTGGCGTCCTGCTGGATCATCGAGTAGAAGCGCCCCTCGTGGAACATGGTGGTCTGGGCGATCTCCAGCACCTTGCCGTTGCCCAGCACCACCTGCCCGGAGGAGGCGTAGCGGCCATCGATGGCCGAGGTGCTGTGGGCGTGCTTCCACAGCATGCCCAGCGCCAGGGCCAGACAAATGACGCCGAACAACGAGATCACCAGGCAGCGGCGGGCCGCGCCGACCTGGCGGCGTAGGTTCAGTTCAGGCACTTGCGCAGCTGCTCCTGGGGAATCCGGGCGACCTGGCTCTCGTGGATCAGCAGCCAGTTGGAAGTACCTTCGGGTTGCACGCAGACCAGTTCATAGAAGCCCGAGGTCATGTGCAGCATGAGGCCGATGGGTCGGCTGGCCAGGTCGGCCAATTGGTGGGCCAGGGGGCGGGTGTTGCTGATCAGCCGTTGCAGGTCCTGTTCGTTGTCTTCGACGTAGGTGATCTGCAGGGAGCCGAGGTTCTGTTCGGCGGTGAGGACCGGACTGCGAACCTGGGTGTAGTAGAAGGCGCCGGAAAGGACCAGTAGTCCAAGGATGCAGAGGCTGGCGGCGGCGAGTTTCAGGCGCCGTAGATTCGGCGGTCGCAGCCCGGAGACGGGAGCGACGCCGCCCAGCGGGATGACTTCCGGGGTGGCGTCGGCGACCTCTGCGTCCGGCTCGCTGGCCTGGTCGATCAGGTACTGCGGGTTGAACATGTAGCCGCGGCGCGGCAGCGTCTGGATGATCTGCCGCTGCTTCTCGTCTGCCAGCACCTGGCGCAGGGTATAGATCTGCTGGTTCAGGCTGCCCTGGCCGACCACCCGATCGGACCATGCATGGGTCAGCAGTTCATCGCGCGCCACCACGTCTCCCGGACTCTGCAGCAGGCGTTCGAGCACGCGGCTGCCGGAAAAGCCCAGGTCGATACGCTCCACCTGGCCGTCACGGTCGAGGTCGAGTTGATAGAGCGCGGGGTAGAACTGCGCGACGCCATCGGAACGCCCGGTGCGGAGGGTCAGGCAGGCGATCGGCCGACTGTCCGTTGGCGTGGAAGTGAGTGTGTTCATCTTGCCCTTGCGAGCCGCTCCCTTGACGGTCGCGGGGAAACTCCATTTGTCCATGGAGGCAGAGGCATTATTTTGACGTCAGAAAAAAGTGGGTGCAAGTTCTGAATTTTGCACACTCGTGCTTGCAATTTTCACACAAGCCTTGAAACCACTGACGCAGAGGGGCTGCGCCGCGACCGGTGGTCGCAACGCCGTCTGTCAGCGTACCCGCAGACAGCACAACGCCCCGCCGGGGCGGGGCGTTGGCGGATCAGGGCGCGCGAGGCGGGGGGCACCTCGCGCTGGCCGGGGCTTAGCCCAGCAGGCCCATGATCATGCTGGGCATCTGGCCAGCTTGCTTGAGCATGGAGATGCCGGACTGCATCAGCATGGAGTTCTTGCTCATGTTGGCGCTTTCGACGGCGAAGTCGGCGTCCATGATGCGGCCTTTGGACAGGTCGGTGTTGTCCTTCATGTTGGCCAGGTTGTTGGAGGTGTGCTGCAGGCGGTTGATGTTCGCACCGAACTGCGCGCGCAGGCTGCCGATGGCGTCCAGGGCATCGTTGGCCAGGTCGATGGAGCCGTTGGCGCCAGCGACGGTTTCCAGCTCGGTGCCGTCAGCGCTGGTGGCGGCGAACTGGGTGGTCAGGGCGCCGAAAGCGTCGGTCACGGCTTTCAGTTCGGTGGTGACGTCGACGTTCAGGGTCTCGGCCTTGTCCGAACCGATCTGGAAGGTCACGCCGTTGGCGGTGCCGAACTTGCCGCTGGCGCCATCGACGCCGAACAGCGCATCGCCGCCGAACTTGGTGTTGGCGATGATGTTCTTCAGTTCCTTGCCCAGCTCGTTGAACTCGGCGGACAGGGCCTTGCCGTCGTCGGTGGTGTTGGTGCCGTTGGCGGCTTGGGTGGCCAGGTCCTTCATGCGCTGGGTGATGTCGGTCAGCTCGCTGAAGGCGCCGTCGGCGGTCTGCATCAGGGAGATGGCGTCGCTGGTGTTGCGCATGGCCACGTCCATACCGCGCGATTGCGCGTTCAGGCGGGTAGCGATCTGCAGGCCGGCGGCGTCGTCGGCGGCGGAGTTGATGCGCAGGCCGGTGCCCAGGCGCTGCTGGTTGGTGGCCAGCAGGCTGTTGGTCTTGCCCAGGTTGGTCTGGGTGATCAGGGAGGAATAGTTGGTTTGAATCGACAAGGCCATGGTGGACTTCCTGTATGAGCTGAATGAAGCCGGCGTTGTGCCTGCTGAAGGGGTAAGGCGACAGCTCGCAGGGAAGGATTAAGGGCGGATGAAAAAAATTTGGCGCGGAGATTCTGTCGGAGAGCTGGCAGGCGGTCGATGCGTTTCGAGATCCGACGCCACTGTGTCCTTGTAGTTAGGATCGATCATCTAAGTTGTTGAGACTTGTCTTACAGTCCTGCCCCCGGTGGTGCGGCTAAGCTCCTCGGGTCCACAGGGCTGTGGATGGCGTTGTCGAACCATCGTCACGAATCACGAGAAGGACCTGCATGATCTCCGTCTACCAGCTCAAGTCCCGTTTCCAGAACCTGCTCCGTCCCCTGGTCACCCGCCTTTATGAACGTGGGGTCACCGCCAACCAGGTGACGCTGGCCGCCTGCGGGGCATCGCTGCTGGTCGCCCTGGCTGTCGCATTGCTCGCCCCCCATGCCTGGGTATTCCTGCTGATCCCCCTGTGGATGTTCCTGCGCATGGCGCTCAACGCCATGGACGGGATGCTCGCCCGCGAGTTCGGCCAGCAGTCGAAGCTGGGCGCCTATCTCAATGAACTGACTGACGTGATAGCCGACAGCGCGCTGTACCTGCCGTTCGCCCTGCTGCCGGGCGTGACCCCGGCGCTGGTGGTGCTGGTGGTCCTGCTGGCAGTCATCAGCGAGTACGCCGGCGTGCTCGGGGTGATGGTGGGTGCTTCACGGCGCTATGACGGCCCCATGGGCAAGAGTGACCGCGCGCTGTGCTTCGGTGTCTTCGGCGCCGGTGTGGCCAGCGGACTGTTGCCGCTGAACTGGCTCGATCCGTTGCTGGTGCTGCTGGCACTGCTGCTGGTGCTGACTATCGTCAATCGGGTGCGCCAGGGGCTGGCCGAGCAGAGGGAACAACAGGCCGGCTGAGCCACGGCCGCCATGTCAGGACCGGGACCGGACAGTCCCGCAAGCCATCGAACAGAGGAAGTTATGCGCGAGTCTTCGAATCACCACTTCGTTACCCATGACGGCGTCGAGCTGTTCTACCGCCACTGGCCGGCTGCTGCCGGCAGCGACGAGCCGCGCCGCGCGGTGTTGCTGTTCCATCGCGGCCATGAGCATTCCGGGCGCATCGGCCACCTCGCCGACGAGCTCGACCTGCCCGGCTTCGATGTCTTCGCCTGGGATGCCCGCGGCCACGGCCAGTCACCCGGCGCGCGCGGCGACAGCCCGAGTTTCGGCACCAGCGTGCGCGACGTGCAGACCTTCGTCGAGCACATCGCCTCGACCCACGGCATCGCCGTCAGCGAGATGGCGGTGGTGGCGCAGAGTGTCGGCGCGGTGGTCGTCTCCACCTGGGTGCACGACTACGCGCCGCCGATCCGCAGCCTGGTGCTCGCCTCGCCGGCGTTCAAGGTCAAGCTCTACGTGCCCTTCGCCCGGCCGGGCCTGAAGCTGGCGCGCTGGTGGCGCGGCAATTTCTTCGTCAACAGCTACGTGAAGGCGAAATTCCTCAGCCACGACCCCGAGCGCATCGCCTCCTACGACAGCGACCCGCTGATCGCCAAAGCCATCTCGGTGAACGTGCTGCTGGGCCTGTATGAAGCGGCCGACCGCGTGGTGGCCGACGCCCAGGCGATCCAGGTGCCGACGCAACTGCTGATCTCCGGCTCCGACTTCGTGGTGCACCGCAAGCCGCAGCAACGGTTCTTCGACAACCTCGGCACGGCGCGCAAGGAGTTGCACATCCTCCCCGGCTTCTTCCACGACACCCTCGGCGAGCTGAATCGCGAGCAGGCGACCACCCGCGCGCGGCGCTTCATCCTCGAGTGTTTTGCCCGCGAACCCGAGCGGGCAGACCTGCGCGACGCCGACCGCTTCGGCTACACCTGCGCCGAGGCGGAAGCCCTGGCGACGCCATTGCCCAACTGGTCGGTCCGCGATCTCTACTGGCGCGCCACGCGCGCCAACATGCGCCTCGGCCGCCTGCTTTCCGATGGCATCAACCTCGGCTTCCAGACCGGCTTCGATTCCGGCAGCACGCTGGACTACGTCTACCGTAACCAGCCCGCCGGCGCAGGGCCGGTAGGCCGGATGATCGACCGTACCTACCTGGAGTCCGCCGGCTGGCGCGGTATCCGCCAGCGCAAGGTCAACATCGAGGAACTGCTGCGCCTGGCCATGGCCAGCCTGCGCGAGCAGGGCCGCGAGGTGCGCATCCTCGACATTGCCGCCGGCCATGGGCGCTATATCCTCGAAGCGCTGCAAGGCCTCGAGGCGCTGCCCGAAAGCGTGCTGCTGCGCGACTACAGCGAGCTGAACGTGCGCGAAGGCTCGGCGCTGATCGAGCGTCTGGGCCTGAAGGAGCGCGCCCGTTTCGTACAGGGTGACGCCTTCGATGGTGCCGACCTTGCCGCCGTGGAGCCGAAACCGACGCTGGCGGTGGTCTCCGGTCTCTATGAGCTGTTCGCCGACAACGCCATGGTCAGCGGCTCGCTGGCTGGCCTTGGCGAGGCGGTGGAAGAGGGCGGCTACCTGATCTACACCGGCCAGCCCTGGCACCCGCAACTGGAGTTGATTGCCCGCGCCCTGACCAGCCACCGTGCCGGGCAGGCCTGGGTGATGCGCCGCCGCACGCAACTGGAGATGGACCAGCTGGTGGCCGCTGCCGGCTTCCGCAAGCTCGCCCAGCGCATCGACGAGGACGGCATCTTCACCGTCTCCCTGGCTCGCCGGGAGCGCAATTGATGGCGTCGATGCCGGCGCGCGATCCCGGAGTCCTGCGGCGCGCGGTGGTCTGGCTGCTGTTCCTCGGGCCCTTCTTCTTCCTCAGCTACGGTTTTGCCAACTGGGTGGCGGCGCAGCGCGAATCGGTCGGGGTGCTGGTGTTCGACTGGGAGCACAGCACGCCCCTGTGGCCGTGGACGATCATTCCGTACTGGTCCATCGACCTGCTGTACGGGCTGTCCTTCCTGCTGCCGCGTACCAGGCGCGGGCTGGACTGCCACGCCCTGCGTCTGCTTACCGCGCAGGTCGTCGCGGTAGCCTGCTTCCTGCTGTTCCCGCTGCGTTTCAGCTTCGAACGACCGATGCAGGAGGGTTTCTTCGGCGTGCTGTTCGACCTGTTGATGGGTTTCGACAAGCCCTTCAACCAGGCGCCCTCGCTGCATATCGCCCTGCTGGTGATCCTCTGGGTCGCCTACGGCCGCTACGCCAGCGGCGCATGGCGCTGGTTGCTGCACGGCTGGTTCGCGCTGATCGGCCTGTCGGTGCTGACCACCTGGCAACACCATTTCATCGACGTGCCAACCGGTGCGCTGCTGGGCTTCCTCTGCGTCTGGCTGTGGCCGCGGGAGGTCCGCTCGCCGCTTCAGGCGTGGAGCCTCAGCGCTGATCCGCAGCGGCGTCGGCTGGCGGCACTCTATGCGGGCGGGACGCTGCTCTGTCTGGTGCTGGCCCTGGCCGGCGGCGGCCCGTGGCTCTGGTTGTGCTGGCCGGCGATATCCCTGGCACTGGTCGCGCTCTGCTATCTGGGCATTGGCACGGTGGGATTCCAGAAGCGCCTGGACGGTCGCCATTCCGTGGCGGTCTCCTGGCTGCTGGCGCCCTACTGGCTGGGCGCGTGGCTCAACGCCTGCTGGTGGACGCGGCGCCATCCGCAACCGGACGAAGTGCTGCCGGGTCTCTGGCTCGGGCGCCTGCCGGACTGGTACAAGCCCCGGCATCTGCCGAGCCTGTCGATCCTCGACCTGTGCGCCGAGCTGCCCTGCACCGCGCTGACCCGTCGCTACGAATGCCTGCCGCTGCTCGACCTGGTAGCGCCGAGTGCCGAACAGTGCCGGCAAGGCGCGGAGCTGATCCAGCGAATGCACGCCGAAGGCCCGTTGCTGGTCTGTTGCGCACTGGGCTACTCGCGCAGCGCCACGCTGGTGGCGGCGTGGCTGCTGATATCCGGCCGTGCGGCCACGCTCGATGATGCGCTGGCGCAGATTCGCCTCGCGCGTCCACAGGTGGTGCTCAAGGCCGAACAACTGGCGGTGCTGGCGCAGGTCGCCGGCCAGCCGAAGCTTTCACAGGAGGTGATGCATGTCGGTTGATCCAAGCCTGATTCTGGTGGCCAGCCTGTTGCGCCGTGGCAGCAGCCTCAACGGCCTGTCATCAGCACTGACGGTGCTGGCTCTGGCGCTGGGTTTCTACGGCGTGCTGATGGCCAGCGCCACACTGGCATTCAGCCTGAGCATGGCGCTGTTGGTGCTGCTCGGACTGGTGCAGAAGTTCTACGCCATGCGCGTGGCGCTGGACGCCGACCTGTTCGAGGCCATGGCCAGTGCCGGTGATGCGTTGCCGGAAAAAACCCACCAGTTGGACGATGCGCTGGCCACCTACGTCGGTGTGCCCGCCGAGCTATCCGGTCGCTCCTGGGTCGAGCGCAGCCGTGGCGCGCTCAAGTTGCTGCGCTGGCAGGTAATGCTCTGCGCCGCACAGTGGCTCATCGCGTTGCTGTGCCTGATCACCCTGACCTTCCAATCCTGAGGAACGTACCCGCAATGCTGGAACGACTCTGCGCCTACGCCATCATTGCCGGCGCCCGTGCGGTGACCGGTCTGCGCAGCCTGTGGATCGGCACCACGCCGATCCCGGCGCAGCGCATCTACTACGCCAATCACAGCAGTCATGGTGACTTCGTCCTGCTCTGGGCCTCGCTGCCGCCGGAGCTGCGCTCGCGCACGCGGCCGGTGGCAGGCATGGACTACTGGGGCAAGGGCGGCTTGCGTGGCTTCATCATCAACCGCGTGTTCCATGGCGTGCTGATCGACCGCACGCGCGGCGCCGAGGGCGGCAACCCGCTGGAGCCGGTGGAACGCGCCCTGACCGATGGCGACTCGCTGATCCTGTTCCCCGAAGGCACCCGCAACCTGGACGAGGAAGTGCGCCTGCTGCCGTTCAAGAGCGGCATCTTCCACCTGTCCAAGGCCCATCCGCAGGTGGAACTGGTGCCGGTGTGGCTGGATAACCTCAACCGCGTAATGCCCAAGGGCCGCGCGTTGCCGCTGCCGCTGCTGTGCACCCTGAGCTTTGGCGCACCGTTGACGGTACAGGAGGGCGAGGCCAAGGAAGCCTTCCTCGAACGCGCCCGCGAGGCGCTGCTGAAACTCGCCGCACCGGAGGGCCGTTGAGATGAACCAGACCTGGCTGCTCTTCGGTGGCATCGGCGCCATCCTCGTCCTCGCTTCGCTGGTCGGTGCGGTGCTGCGCTGGCGGGCGCCGCCCGGGCCGCATGCGGTAATCGACAACCTCAACGCGCGGATCAACGCCTGGTGGGTGATGGTCGCGGTGATCGGCTGCGCCTTTGCCCTTGGCTACTGGGCGGTGATCCTGCTGTTCTACGGGGTTTCGTTCTACGCCCTGCGCGAATTCCTCACCCTGATGCCGACCCGGCGCAGCGACTATCCGGCGCTGGTGGCGGCGTTCTACTTCGTGTTGCCGATGCAGTACCTGCTGATCGGCATCGGCTGGTACGGGCTGTTCTCCATCTTCATCCCGGTCTACGTGTTCCTGCTGCTGCCGATCCTCGCCTCGCTGGGGGGCGACTCCAAGCACTTCCTCGAACGTGCCTCGAAGGTGCAGTGGGCGTTGATGCTGGCGGTGTTCTGCATCTCCTACGTGCCGGCGCTGCTGACCCTGGAGATTGCCGGCTACGAAGGGCGCAACCTGCTGCTGATCGCCTTCCTGGTGATCGTCGTGCAGCTGTCCGACGTGCTCCAGTACGTCTGTGGCAAGCTCATGGGCAAGCGCAAGATCGCGCCGAACCTGTCGCCGTCCAAGACCCTGGAAGGCTTCGTCGGCGGCGTGACGCTAGCCACGCTGATCGGTGGCGCGCTGTGGTGGATCACGCCCTTCACCTTCTGGCAGGCGCTGCTGATCGCCCTGATGATCAACATCCTCGGCTTCTTCGGTGGGCTGGTGATGTCGGCGATCAAGCGTGACCGTGGGGTGAAGGACTGGGGCCACATGATCGAAGGCCATGGCGGCATGCTCGACCGCCTGGATTCAGTGTGCTTCGCCGCGCCGGTGTTCTTCCACTTTGTGCGCTACTGGTGGACCTGAGGCGCCGGCCGTGGTCCTGAACGGCGGATAACGCTGGCGCGTTTGCGCCCTACGGGGCTTGTGTTTCCCCTCACCCCAACCCTCTCCCGGAGGGAGAGGGGGCGGATTGTGCCGGCTGACGCTATGGTTTCGTCCTGCAGCGGACGGTCCCCTCTCCCCCTGGGAGAGGGCTAGGGTGAGGGCCGATCCGAGCGCGGAAATGTCTGGTCAGCATTGCCGCAGCACGTGTCGTTGCATCAGAAGAGGCTGCTCACCTCTCCTGACGCCATCACCTTCGCCTCGATGATCTTCTGACTGCGCAAGTTCCTTACGCGGATCACTTCGTCCTGCTTGCCGTTGGCCAGTGCCTCGCCGACGGCGCTGGCCTGGATGCCGTCCTGGCTGGCGACGATCTTCACCTGCTGGCCGCGACGCACCAGCATCGCGCCATCGAGCAGCGCCGGCGTCAGCGGCTGGTCGGCGCGGATGCGGCGGCGGGCCGTCTTGCCGGCCACCTCGGCGATGTCGGTGAAGTAGCCCCGCGAGCTCTTGCCGAGTTCCACCGGCGCGAGCTTGAGTTGCGCTGCGTCGAGCGTCTGGCCTCGCGCGATCTCGCCGCCGGCGACCACGGTCGGCAGGTACACGGTGGGTTGGCTGATGAAGGTCACCGGCCAGCCGGATTGCCCCGCGCAGGAGGCTTCGAAGCGTCGTCGCGCTGTCACCGCAGCGGGTGTTTCGAGCGCGCGCAGCTGCGGGCCGCCGGGGCAGGCGGTGAGCTTGTTCAGGCTGTTGGGCAGGTTGTTGCTCACCGTGAAGGTCATGCCTTTCCAGCCGGCTTTGCGCGCCGCTTCCTTCAGCTCGGCGGCGACCTGCTGCTGCGCGGCGGTGTCGAGTTGCGCACGTGCATCCTGGGCCTGCGCAAGGGTGGGAAGCAGCAGGAGGAAGCAGGCGGAAAGGGCCTTTCCGCATCCTGTCGCGCGGTGCGTCGAAAGCGGAAAAGCCGCGTTGCACGCGCTGTTTTGATCTTCGCGTAAAGCCTTGTAAATCAACGACATGAAGCGATATTCCGGGGTGGGCATGCTTTGTGCTCTGTCGCTGCGCACGCCGAAAGATGGCCGAACGACGAGAGCGGGTTGCGCGAATGAGTATACGGTTTGACGACACCCTGGGTATCCACGAGAGAGCCCTCTCGCTGCACATGCAACGCAGCGAAATCCTGGCCTCCAACCTGGCCAACGAAGACACCCCCGGCTTCAAGGCACGGGACATCGACTTCGCCGCCGAGATGCGGCGCCAGGACACCTCCAGCGTCCTGCTGGCCAGCGCTGGCTCCAGCAGCAGTGCCGCGCGCCCGGACCTGAAATACCGCATCCCCAACCAGCCCTCGCAGGACGGCAACAGCGTGGAGCTGTCCACCGAGCAGGCGGAGTTCTCGCGCAACGCGATGGATTTCCAGACCAGCCTGACCTTCCTGACCATGAAATTCCGCGGCCTCAAGCAGGCCATCGAGGGACGCTGACGCCATGGCATTCGATTCCATCTACCGCATCGCCGGCTCGTCGATGAACGCACAGACCGTGCGCCTGAACACCGTGGCCAGCAACCTGGCCAACGCCGACTCCGCCGCCAACAGCCCGGACACCGTGTACCAGGCGCGCAAGCCGATGTTCGCCGCCGTCTACGAGAACGACCAGCTCACCCGCGGTGCCGGCATGGGTGGCGCCCACGTGCAGGTGCTCGACGTGGTGACCTCCGGCCGCTCGCCGCAACGCCGCTACGAGCCCGGCAGCCCGCTGGCCGATGCCACCGGCTACGTCTACTACCCCGACGTCAACGAGATCGAAGAGATGACCGACATGATGTCCGCCACCCGCAGCTTCGAGACCGGCGTGGAGGTGCTCAACCGCGTGAAGAGCATGCAGTCCAGCCTGCTGAAACTGGGAGACGCCTGATGAGCACGGTCAACAACGACACCAGTTCCACCGGCACCAGCAGCACCTCGTCGGACACGCCCAAGCAGGCGGTCAACCTCGGCGAGCTGACCGACATGGAGAACAGCTTCATCACCCTGCTGGTCGCCCAGGTGCAGTACCAGGACCCGACCAAGCCGGTGGACAGCACCGAGTTCATCAACCAGTACTCGGCCATGGCGCAGGTGAAGAGCATGCAGAACATGACCACCCTGCAGCAGAACAACCTGGTGCTGATGGACAACCTGCAGACCCTCACCGCTGCCGGCCTGGTCGGCCAGGAAGTGAAGGTCAGCGCCGACAGCCTGCAGCTGGACGGCGACAAAGTCAGCGGGCAGATCACCCTGGAGCACGCCTCGGCCACCACCGTGCTGCAGCTCACCGACGCCAACGGCGTGCGCACCGACATCACCCTCGGCCCGCAGGAAGCCGGCTCCGTGCCCTTCACCGTGGACCCCGAAGCGCTCGGCCTGAAGCCCGGCAAGTACAGCCTGGCGGTCAAGACCGAGAGCGGCGAGATGCCGGGCATCGAGGTTTCCGGCCTGGTGCACAACGTTCGCGTCAGCGCCGACGGCCCGGTGCTGGAAGTCGAGGGCGCAGGCTCGGTGCCCTTCTACAAGATCGTCGAATTCAGTCAGGGCCAGGCCGCCTGAGCGCCTGTTCCCCCCTCCTAGGATGAGCTAACGCCATGAGCTTCAACATCGCCCTGACCGGCCTGAACGCGGTCACCCAGCAGCTGGATACCATCAGCAACAACATCGCCAACTCCGGTACCGTCGGCTTCAAGTCCTCGCGCACCGAGTTCGGCAGCGTCTACGCCGACAGCAAGGGCATGGGCGTGGAAGTCGCCGGCACCACCCAGAGCATCAGCCAGGGCGGTTCGCTGGTGTCGACCAACCGCGCACTGGACCTGGCCATCTCCGGCGGTGGCTTCTTCGTGGTCAAGAGCGGCAACGGCGACACCCAGTACACCCGCGCCGGCGTGTTCAGCCAGGACAACGCCAACTACCTGATCAACGCCACCGGCCAGCGCCTGCAGGGCTACCCGACCGACGCCGCCGGCAACCTGCTGGTGGGCACCGTCTCCGACCTGCAGGTGAAGACCGCCAACCTGCCGGCCAAGGCCACCGACAAGCTGGAGTTCGTCGCCAACCTCGACTCCAACGAGAAGGTGCCGAGCGTCGCGCCGTTCGATCCGCAGAAGGTGGAGACCTACAACTCCACCTACACCAGCAAGATCTACGACTCCCAGGGCAAGGAACACACCCTGACCCAGTACTTCGTGCTGACCGGCACCAACACCTGGGACGCGCATTACGCGGTGGACGGCAATGCCGTCGGTGCCACCCAGTCGCTGACCTTCGCCCCGGACGGCTCGCTGTCCTCGCCGATCGCTTCCGTGCCGGTGAGCTTCACCCTGCCGGGCGTTGATCCGATGAACATCGCGCTCGACTACACCGGCACCAGCCAGTACGGCTCGGACTTCGTCGTCACCACCAACCGCACCACCGGCTACGCCGCCGGCGAGCAGACCGGCATCGCGGTGGAGAACGACGGCAAGGTCTACGTCAACTACAGCAACGGCCAGCGCATGCTGCAGGGCCAGGTCGCCCTGGCGAACTTCATCAACACCGGCGGCCTGCAGAACCAGAGCGGCACCGCCTGGACCGAGACCTCCGCGTCCGGCGCCCCGCTGATCGGCGTGCCCGGCATCGGCCAGTTCGGCTCGCTCTCGGCCGGCAACCTGGAAGGTTCCAACGTCGACATCACCCAGCAACTGGTGGGCCTCATGGAAGGCCAGCGCAACTACCAGGCGAACACCAAGGTGATGACCACCGACAAGGAACTCACCCAGGTCCTGTTCTCGGCCATCTAAGGACTCGTCATGGATCGCCTCGGCTACACCGCAATGACCGCCGCCAGCCGCAGCATGGCGGCGCTGGACGTGCGTGCGAATAACCTCGCCAACGTCAACACGCCCGGCTTTCGCGCCGATCTGGAGCACGCCACGGCCGTGGACGTGAGCGGCGCCGGCTACGACAGCCGCCACCTCGCGCGCATCGAAAGCAGTGGCGTGGACATGAGCGCCGGCACCCTGATGGCCACCGGGCGCGACCTTGACGTCGCCATCCAGGGTCAGGGCCTGCTCGCCGTGCAGAGTGGCAACGGCGAGGCGTACACGCGCCAGGGCAACCTGGAGATCGACGCCGACCGCCAGCTGATGATCAACGGCCGCGCCGTGCTCGGCGAAGGCGGCCCGATCACCCTGCCCGAGTACGACGCCATCGCCATCGGCAGCGACGGCACCATTTCGGTGATGCCGCGCGGCGATTTCATGATGACCGACGTCGACCGCCTCAAACTGGTGGATGCCCCGGCTGCGTCGCTGGTGAAGAACGCCCAGGGCCTGCTGGTGAGCAAGGACGGCCAGAACGTCGCGCCCAGCGAGGACGTGCGCCTGGTCTCCGGACACCTGGAGCAGAGCAACGTCTCGGCCATCGACCAGTTGGTGGGCACCATGAGCCTGAACCGGCGGTTCGAGACCCAGGTGAAGATGATGAAGGCCGCCTCGGATCTCGCCGAGGCCGGCGACCGCATGATCCGTGGCGGCTAACGCGCGGCGCGCAGACAGGAGCACAACATGAGTTCGGCACTTTGGGTCAGCAAGACCGGCCTGGCGGCCCAGGACACCGCAATGTCCACCGTGGCCAACAACCTGGCCAACGTCAACACCGTCGGCTTCAAGAGCGACCGTGCGGTGTTCGAGGACCTGTTCTACCAGGTGCAGCTGCAACCCGGCGCCCAGGCTGACCAGGTCAACACCGTGCCCTCGGGCATCCAGCTGGGCAGCGGCGTGCGCGTCGTCGGCACGCAGAAGGTGTTCACCGAAGGCAGCATGCAGACCACCGGCCAGCCCATGGACCTGGCCATCGTCGGCAGCGGCTTCTTCCAGGTCGAGGCGCCTAACGGCGACACCTACTACACCGAGAACGGCCAGCTGCAACTGAACAACGAAGGCATCGTGGTCAACGCCCAGGGCCTGCCGCTGACGCCGAACATCGAAGTGCCGGCCGGCGCCAGCCGCTTCACCGTGGGCAGCGACGGCATCGTAACCGCCGTGCTGCCGGGCGAGACCCTGCCCACCGAGCTGGGCCAGATCACCCTGGTCAACTTCACCAACCCGGCGGGCCTGGAAGCCATCGGCGGCAACCTCTACAAGGAAACCGCCGCCAGCGGCGAGCCGCAGGAAGGCACGCCGGGCGAGGAAGGCCTGGGCACCCTCAAGCAGGGCGTACTGGAAGGCTCCAACGTGCAGGTGGTCGAAGCGATGGTGAACATGATCGCCATCCAGCGCGCCTACGAAGCCAACGCCAAGGTGCTCGACGCCGCGTCGGGCATGCAGCAGTTCCTCAACCAGACGGTCTGACGATGACGCGCCTTGCCCTGCTGCTCGCCCTGGCACTGCTCGCCGGCTGCCAGAGCTTCGAGGAGATGCTGCCGGACGAGGACTCCTCGACCTATCAGCCCCCGGAGCTGGACTACAGCCAGCCGCCGACCACCAGTGGCGGCCTGTTCCGTTCCGGCTACGGCGGTTCGCTGCTGCGCGACAAGCGCGCCATCGGCGTCGGCGACATCGTCACCGTGGTGCTCAGCGAGTCCACCCAGTCGAGCAAGAGCGCGGGCACCAGCTTCGGCAAGAAATCCAGCCTGGACGTGCCGGTGCCGACCATCCTGACCAGGGAATACGGCGGCCTGGAAACCTCCGCCACGGCCAACCGCGACTTCGACGGCTCGGCGAAAAGCTCGCAGCAGAACACCCTGACTGGCTCCATTGCCGTGACCGTGCACAAGGTGCTGCCCGGTGGCGTGCTGCTGGTGAAAGGCGAGAAATCCCTGCGCCTGAACCAGGGCGACGAGTTCATCCGTCTCACCGGCCTTGTGCGCATCGACGACATCAACCGTTCCAACCAGGTGTCCTCGCAGAACGTCGCCAACGCGAAGATTTCCTACGCCGGGCGCGGCGTGCTCAACGACAGCAACTCGGCCGGCTGGCTGACGCGCTTCTTTACCCATCCGCTGTTCCCGATGTAAGCAGGCGAGCCCTCCATGCGTAGAACTCTTTCCCGCCTGCTGGCGACGGCCTGCCTGTTCTGGCAGGCCGAGGCGCTGGCCATCCCGCTGCTCGACCTCGTGGACATCGAAGGCGTGCGCGAGAACCAGCTGATCGGCTATGGCCTGGTGGTCGGCCTGGATGGCACCGGCGACAAGAACCAGGTGAAGTTCACCAACCAGTCGGTGGCCAACATGCTCAAGCAGTTCGGCGTGAACCTGCCGCCGAACGTTGACCCGAAACTGAAGAACGTCGCCGCCGTGAGCGTCACCGCCAGCGTGCCGCCGTCCTACAGCGCCGGGCAGACCATCGACGTCACGGTGTCCTCGCTGGGCGACGCCAAGAGCCTGCGCGGCGGCCTGCTGCTGATGACGCCGTTGCAGGGTGTGGATGGCGAGGTCTATGCGCTGGCCCAGGGCAACTTGGTGGTCGGCGGCCTGCACGCCCAGGGTCAGAGCGGTTCCAGCGTGTCGATCAACAGCGCCAACAGCGGCCTGATTCCCAACGGCGCGACCATCGAACGGATGATCCCCAGCGACTTCACCCAGCGCCCGGACGTGATGCTCAACGTGCGCAAGCCGAGCTTCCAGACCGCCACCCAGGTGATGAATGCGGTCAACGAGCGCTTCGGCTCCGGCACCGCCACCGCGCTGGATGGCACCAAGGTGTCGGTGCGTGCGCCGGTCAGCAGCGCCCAGCGCACCAGCTTCATGGCCATGCTCGAAGGCATGGAAGTGCAGGAAGGCCGCACCCGGCCCAAGGTGGTGTTCAACAGCCGCACCGGCACCGTGGTGGTTGGCCAGGGCGTGCGCGTGAAAGCCGCCGCGGTGGCCCACGGCACGCTCACCGTGACCATCAGCGAGAACCCCCAGGTCAGCCAGCCGGGGGCCTTCTCCAACGGCACCACGGCGGTCACGCCGCAGTCGGACGTGTCGGTCAGCCAGGACAAGAAGCCGATGTTCAAGTGGCCCGAGGGCACCAGCCTGGAAAGCATCATCAACACGGTGAACAGCCTGGGCGCCACGCCGGACGACGTGATGAGCATCCTCCAGGCGCTGGAGCAGGCCGGCGCACTGAACGCCGAGCTGGTGGTGATCTGATGAGCATCACCTCGCTCAATCGCCCCATCGTTCCCAGCGGCCAGCCGGGCGAGCCGCCCGAGCAGATCCGCCGCGAGCAGTTGCAGGCGGCCTCCGAACAGTTCGAGGCGATGTTCCTGCAGCAGATCCTCAAGCAGATGCGCAAGGCTGGCGACGTGCTCTCTGCCGGCAGCCCGCTGCGCAGCCGCGACCTCGATACGATGCGCGACTTTTACGACGAAGCGCTGGCCGAGCACCTGGCCTCGCGCAAGCAGACCGGCATCGCCGACCTGCTGGTGCGCCAGCTTTCCGCTGAGCCTACCGATACGTCGCAACCTGTAGCGCTCGCCGATGGTGGCGAAGCCTTGCGCCGCCCTTCGGTATCCAGCCGCAACCCGCTGGTGGACACCTGGCAGCGCGGTGTCGACCGCCTCGCCCATGCCTGGCAGCAGGGCAGCGCTGGATTCCGCACCCTGGTGGACAGCGTGATCGGCCAGGAATCCGGCGGCAACGCTGCCGCTGTTTCGCCCAAGGGCGCACGTGGCCTGATGCAGCTGATGCCCGATACCGCGCGTGAAGTAGCCGGCGAGCTCGGCCTGCCTTACGACGAGCAGCTCCTGACCAGCGACCCGGCCTACAACAAGGCGCTGGGCAGCGCCTACCTGGGCAAGATGCTCGACCGCTACGACGGCCAGCACGTGCTCGCCCTGGCCGCCTACAACGCCGGCCCCGGCAAGGTGGACGAGTGGCTGAAGAACAACGGCGACCCGCGCAGCGGACAGATCGGCATGGCCGACTGGGTGCGCAGCATTCCTTACGACGAGACCCGTGACTACACCCTCGGTGTGCTGCGCCGGGTGCGCGAGGCCCAGGCGCCGGCACGGATACCCGGCAGCGGACTGTCACCGGAGAGCGGCCTGAAGCATGCGCCGCAGGAAGGATTTAAGCGCTACGCCGATTCCGTCGCCTATCAGGAACAACAGCCCGAATTTGTTTCCCGACCGGCCTCGGCGGCGTTTGCCCAGCCGATCCGCCTTGAGTCGAAGGAGAATGCCTCTTGAGTATGTTGAGCCAGATCGGCTACAGCGGCCTGCGCGCGGCGCAGATCGCCCTGGCCACCTCCGGCCAGAACGTCGCCAACGCCAACACCCCCGGTTTCAGCCGGCTGAGCCCGGTGCTCGCCTCGCTGGCCGGCGAGGGTGGCCTGAACGTCGGCGGCGGTGTGACGGTGACCAGCATCCGGCGCATGGCCAACGATTTCCAGAACCAGCAGCTGTGGCGCGCCACCACCGAGCAGAGCTACTACGACAGCGGCCAGCAGTACCTGTCCGCGCTGGAAGGCCTGATGGGCGGAGAAGGTTCGAGCATCAGTGTTGGCCTGGACAACTTCTTCGCCGCACTCAGCGAGGCCACCGCCACCCCCGGCTCGGTCGCCCTGCGCCAGCAGATCGTCAACGAGACGAAGAACCTCGCCCAGCGCTTCAACGGCTTGTCCGGCAACATCGACAGCCAGCTGCGCGCCCTGCAGGAACAGCGCGGTTCCATGGTCGGCGAGATCAACGGCCTGACGTCCAACCTCGCTGCGTTGAACAAGCAGATCGTCGAGGTCGGTTCGTCCGGCGGCGACACCACGGCGCTGCGCGACCACCGCGAAAGCCTGGTGCAGGACCTCTCCAAGTACGCCTCCATTCGCGTCAACGAAGTAGCCGATGGCTCGCTGACCGTTTCCCTCGCCAACGGCCAGCCGCTGGTGGCCGGCAACTCAGCCGGCCAGCTGGCGATCAGCCGTACCGCCAGCGGCGAGCAGGCAATCGCGCTGACCTTCGCCGGCACCAGCTTCCCGCTGGCCCAGGACGGCATGGGTGGTTCCCTCGGTGCGCTGTACGACACCGAGTACGACACCCTGCGGCCGAACCAGACCGCCCTGCACGAGATGGCGGGGCAGTTCGCGCAGATGGTCAACGACACCCTCGCCAATGGTTTCGATCTCAACGGTAACCCCGGCCAGGCGCTGCTCACCTACAACGCCGGCAGCACCACGGCGATGCTCAGCGTCAACGACCTCAAGCCCGAGGAGCTGGCGCTGTCGGACACCGCGGGGGAGTCCGGCAACAACGTGAACCTGCTGGCGCTGCTCGATCTCAAGGGCCAGTCGATCACCCTCGACGGCAGCCAGGTAACCCTCAACGACGCCTTTGCCGGCCTGCTCGGCAAGGTGGCCAGCGCCAGCCGGCAGAACCAGGCCGACCAGAAGACCGCCACCACCGTGGCCAGCCAGGCGCAGGCCAGCCGCGACAGCGTCAGCGCGGTGAGCCTGGATGAAGAGGCGGTCAACCTGATCACCTACCAGCAGGCCTACCAGGCCAACATGAAAGTCATCAGCACCGCCAAGGAGCTGTTCGACTCGATGCTCGCGGCCTTCTAAGGGCCATTGCGAAGGAAAGCAGCATGCGCATTACCAATGCACAGATCACCGCGCTGATGGGCGGTTCGATGAACAGCAACTCGGCGGCCCTGGGCAAGCTGATGCAGCAGATGTCCAGCGGGCAGCGCATCCTCCAGCCTTCCGACGACCCCATCGCCAGCGTGCGCATGCTGCGCATCCAGCGCGAGGAAGCGAGCCTGGCGCAATACCGCACCAACATCGGCAACGTCTCGGGCAACCTGTCGACCCAGGAAACCAACCTGCAGGCGACCTCGGATGCGATGCTCAACGTGCGCGACCTGCTGCTCTGGGCGGCAAACGGCTCCAACACCGGCGGCGATCTCAACGCCATGGCCGGGGAGCTGGAGAACATCGAGAAGACCCTCGTCAGTTTCGTCAACGTGCGTGACGAGGAAGGCCGCTACCTGTTCTCCGGCACCCTGAGCGACACCGCCGCGGTGACCTACGAACCGCTGACCGATACCTACGTCGCCACCGGCAACGACAAGTCGCGCCAGGCGGCCGTGGCCAACGGCGTTCAGGTGGAAGAGAACGTCACCGCGCTGGGCGTGTTCGGCAACAACATGGACTTCCTCAACCAGCTGCATGCCACGGTGAAGATGCTCAAGGACCCGGCGCTGGATGTTGCCGACCCTGCGGTACATGCGCAGATCGCGGCGACCATCGACAGCCTCGACAGCGCCCACGACGGAGTGCTCGGCGCCATCACCGAGCTGGGCGGCCGGCAGAACACCCTGACCATGCTCAACTCGAGCAACGAGGAAGTCTCGCTGGTGAACCAGAAGATCAACGGCGAACTGTCGCAGCTGGACTATGCCGGCGCGAGCATCGACCTGAACACCTACCAGCTGGCGCTGCAGGCCACGCAGAAGACCTACCTGAAGCTCAACGACCTGTCGCTGTTCAGCCGCCTGTAAGTTTCTTCGTAGGGGAGCCGGGCCGCACCGCAAGGAGGTCTGGACGCCAATCGGCGGCGCAGCGCCCGGTTCCCCTACTTTTTATTCCGCCTCCGCCCGGCCCCCAGTGCCGGGCGGAAGCACATCCGGTGCAGAGGTCACCATGAAGGTCATCAAGCAACTGCCGGCCGCTGCCGTCTTCGATCCCAGCGCCCGCCGCGACGTCATCCTGCCCTCCACGGGTGAGCGGCAGAACGCCCTGCGCAAAGGCGAGGAAAAAGGCGAGAACGCTGCACAGATGGCGCGCGGTGCGCAGAAGAGCGGCAGCTTCAACCTGCAGCTCAACCAGCAGTTGTCCTCCATGCAGTCGGCCGACAGCTACCTGGGCGACCTGCAGGACCGCCTCGGCGGCCTCAAGCTCAACCTCAGCCGCGAACTCAGCGCGCCGCAGTCCCAGGACCGCGAAGGCGTGCGCCAGGCCACCCGGCAGGTCAACGAGCTGCTGGAGCAGCGCGCCCAGCGCTCGGACGGCAGCCTCGACGCCAACTTCCGCCTGCGCCTCAACGAACCGGTGCGCAGTCGCTTCAGCCTGGAAGGCCTGGAGTCGGTGCAGGACATCCAGCGTTCGGGCAAGGAAACCCTGCTGTTCAGCGCCGGCCGCCAGCTCGCCGAGCCGGCTGCGGTGGTACTGGACGACGGCATGAGCACCGAGCAGGTACTGCGTCGCTTCAACGCCACGCTGGGCCAGGCCGGCATCCGCGCCGAACTCGATAGCGACGGTGCGTTGAAGTTCTCCGCGCCCGAGGCCGACTGGCAGCAGCTCAAGGGTCAGCTGGCGGTGCAGGGCGAGGGCAAGCTGTTCGCCAAGGGCAAGAACACCCGGCTGAAAAGCCAGGAAGAAGGGCTGCTGGCGTTCCCTACCGAGATCAAGACCGATGCCTTCCGCGAGCAGCGACAGCTGCTCGACTCGGTCGTCTCGGCGCTGGATCGCATCGGCGGCCTGCGTGATCAACTGCGCCATCGCCAGGACGACATCCGCGACTTCCTCGACCGCCATGCCAGTGAGGACGAGCGCGAATGGGCACACCACTTTGCCGCCTCCATGCTCGACCGCATGGGGCGTAGCGCTACGCACTACAGCGCTGCCGCACAGACGGTGGTGGCCCAGGCCAATCTCAGCCGCTTCGCGGTGGTGAGCCTGCTGGCCTGATTCGCTTGGGTCTTTCGTAGGGCGCATAACGCGCCAGCGTTATCCGCCGAGCGGGTGGCGGCGGATAACCTGTCCCAGGTTATGCGCCCTACGTTCTGGCCTGATGGATCGAAGGGCGTCCTGCGGGCGCCGATCGCGGGCGTGGCCCGCTCCTACAGGGATGCAGCGGAAAGGCTTCTGTCGGAGACGGTGGTGGCGCAGGCCTGTCTCAATCGTTTTGCGGTGGTGAGCCTGCCGGCCTGATGGATCGAAGGGCGTCCTGCGGACGCCGATCGCGGGCGTGGCCCGCTCCTACAGGGATGCAGCGGCAAGGCTTCTGTCGGAGACGGTGGTGGCGCAGGCCTGTCTCAATCGTTTTGCGGTGGTGAGCCTGCCGGCCTGATGGATCGAAGGGCGTCCTGCGGACGCCGATCGCGGGCGTGGCCCGCTCCTACAGGGATGCAGCGGCAAGGCTTTTGTAGGAGACGGTGGTGGCGCAGGCCTGTCTCAATCGTTTTGCGGTGGTGAGCCTGCTGGCCTGACGGATCGAAGGGCGTCCTGCGGGCGCCGATCGCGGGCGTGGCCCGCTCCTTCAGGGATGCAGCGGCAAGGCTTTTGTAGGAGCGGGCCATGCCCGCGAACCGCACGGCACCCCTCTCTCAGGCAATAAAAAAGGCGGAGCCCAGCTCCGCCTTTTTCGTTTCATTCGCCGGTCACGCTAGCTTCAGCAGGCCCATGCCCAGCACCAGCATCGCCAGGCCGACCCAGCCGCGCCAGACCAGACGCTGGCCGAACAGGGCCCAACCCATGGCGACGGTGGCAAGGATGCCGAAGCCGCCCCAGATGGCGTAGGCCACCGACAGCTCGATGCCGCGTACCGCCTGCGCCAGCGCGGTGAACGCGCCCAGTACACAGAGGATCGAGGCCGCGCCGATCAGGCGCTTGCGGAAGCCATCGGAATACTTCAGCAGCAGGTTGGCGATCACTTCCAGGACGATGGCCAGGCCCAGCCAGGCCATCGGAATCAGGTCATGGTTCAGCATGTCACGGCCTCCCCATTCAGTTCGCGGCTCGCTTCACGCTGGCCGGTACGGGTACCGGATTTCACCAGCAGGATGCCGGCGATCATCACGGCCAGGCCCAGGGCCTTGTCCAGGCTCAGGTGCTCGCCGAGGAAGAAGGCGCTGACCAGGGTGATCAGTACGATGCCGATGCCTTCCCACAGGGCATAAGCCACGCCAACCGGTACGCGCTTGATGGCCAGCGACAGGAAGTAGTACGACAGGCCGATCATCAGGTACATCAGCAGCAGCCCGGCAATCGGGAACAGCGTGTGGGTGAATTTCATCGAGGTGGTGCCAACGACTTCGAAGCCGATGGCGGCAAACAGGTAAATCCAGGAACGCATGGTAAAGCCCTCCCACGGGCAGCCGCGCGCAGTCTCGCTAAGAGCATCCTTGCGGCGGTTTCGGTTCGGGGTCGGTGGCGCCGACTCGGGCGGCAATCACTGTTGAGTGTTGGCCGCGCTTGGCGCCACGCTCAGGTAGCAGCCGAAGGGAGGAGCTAGAGGTCGCCGGTCCAGTGACGCTCGCGCGAAACCAGGCGGGAAGTGGGGAGAGGTAAAGCCTTGATGTTCAACATAATGAACACATTGTGCCGATTTTCCGGTTCTCTGGCAAATCGATCGCCTTGATTCAGGTCATGGACGCCCATGAACAGGGGGATGAGAACCCAGCTGGACCCTGCGTGCCATCAGGGTTGTGCAATATTCTGTTCACTCTGTTCTGCCTGCGACAGCACGCCACACTCATGACCTGCGCCAGTTCGTTCCGCCGCCGGTCCTGCTAGCATCCAGCATCGATATCCCGTCGGAGACTGTGATGATCGCCCTGCGAGAAGCCTGGAAGGCCGGACTCTTCGGCCGCGAGCACTGGACGCGCAACCTGGTGGCGGGCGTCATCGTCGGGGTGGTCGCCCTGCCGTTGGCCATGGCCTTCGCCATTGCCAGCGGGGTGAAGCCAGAGCAGGGCATCTACACGGCGATCTTCGCCGGCGCCCTGGTCTCGCTGCTGGGCGGCAGCCGCGTGCAGATCGCCGGGCCGACCGGTGCCTTCATCGTCATCCTCGCCGGGGTCACCGCCAAGTACGGTGTGGACGGCCTGCAGATCGCCACGCTGATGGCCGGGGCGATTCTCGTGCTGCTGGGCGTCAGCCGCCTGGGCAGCATCATCCGCTTCATCCCCGCGCCGGTGATCGTCGGCTTCACCGCCGGGATCGGGGTGATCATCTGGGTCGGTCAGTGGAAGGACTTCTTCGGCCTGCCGGCGGTGACCGGCGAGCACTTCCACCAGAAGCTCTGGCACCTGATCCAGGCGCTGCCACACCTGCACATCGCGACGACGCTGCTGGCATTGCTGAGCCTGGCGCTGGTGCTGTTCACGCCGCGCATCGCTGCGCTGCGCCGGGTGCCCGGCCCGCTGGTGGCGATGGTGGTGGTGACGGCCATCCAGTCGCTGTTCCATTTCGACGGTGTGGCCACCATCGGCAGCGCCTTTGGCGGCATCCCGCAGGGACTGCCCAGCTTCAGCCTGCCGGAGGTGACCCTGCCGCGCGTGCTGGAGCTGATCGGCCCGGCCTTCGCCATTGCCATGCTCGGCGCTATCGAGTCGCTGCTCTCGGCGGTGGTCGCCGACGGCATGGCCGGCACCCGCCACGATTCCAACCAGGAGCTGATCGGCCAGGGCATCGCCAACCTGGTCACGCCGCTGTTCGGTGGCATCGCCGCCACCGGCGCCATCGCCCGCACCGCGACCAACATCCGCAACGGTGGCAACAGCCCGCTGGCCGGCGTCACCCATGCCGCGACCCTGGTGCTGATCCTGCTGTTCCTCGCGCCGCTGGCTTCGAACATCCCGCTCTGTGCGCTGGCGGCGATCCTCTTCGTGGTGGCCTGGAACATGAGCGAAGCGCGGCACTTCCTGTTCATGCTCAAGCGTGCGCCGCGCGCCGACGTGGCCATCCTGCTGGTGACCTTCCTGCTGACCGTGTTCAGCGACCTGGTGATCGCGGTGAACATCGGCGTGATCCTGGCCATGCTGCACTTCCTGCGGCGCATGGCGTCGTCGGTGGAGGTACATGCCGACGACGGCCCGGAACTGGAGGTGGAGCTGCGCGGCCGCGGCCTCGGCGAGCTGCCGCCCGGCGTGCTGGTCTACAGCATCGAGGGGCCGCTGTTCTTCGGCGCGGCGGAAACCTTCGAGCGCGCGCTGGCCAAGACCCACACCGACCCGAAGGTGCTGATCATCCGCCTGCGCCACGTGCCGTTCATGGACATCACCGGCCTGCAGACACTGCAGGAAGTGATCGAACAACTACAGCGGCGGGGCATCGAAGTGCGGCTGTGCGAGGCCAATGCGCGGGTGCTGGGCAAGCTGCGCAAGGCTGGCGTGCTGGAGGAGATTGGCGCGGGGTATCACCCGGACTTTCCGGCGGCGCTGTCCGCTGCCAGCTCCGAGGTTACCGGCGAAATACGGACGTAGGATGGGTGGAGCTTGCGATACCCATCGTCAACGGTGGCGCAAATTGATGGGTATCGCTGCGCTCCACGCCATCCTACGTTGACGCTCTCCCGATGGCCGATGGCCGATGGCGCATAACCCGTTCCGGGTTATGCGCCCTACGCGATCATCAGCCGTGCATCAGTTCCGCCAGCAACTCTTCCTTCAACTTCGTCAGTAGCGGTGCGCCACGCTCGCGCGGATGCGGCAGGTCGACCCGCACCTCGTGGCGAATCCGTCCCGGTCGCGCGTCCATCACCACCACCCGGTCGCCCAGGTACAGCGCCTCTTCCACGTCATGGGTGACCATGATCATGGTGCTGCGCTGCTGTACCCAGATGCGCTGCAACTCATGCTGCAGGCGTACGCGGGTGAGGGCGTCGAGGGCGCCGAAGGGTTCGTCCAGCAACAGCACCTTGGGCCGGGTGATCAGCGCGCGGGCGATGGCGGCGCGCTGCGCCATGCCGCCGGAAAGCTGGTGCGGGTAGGCCTGCTCGAAGCCGCTCAGGCCCACCAGCTCCAGGTGATCGGCCACGAGCTCGCGCTTCTCGGCGCGGCTGAGTTTCTGCTGCTTCAGCGCCAGGGCGACGTTCTCTTCCACGGTCTTCCAGGGGAACAGGCGGTGGTCCTGGAACACGATGCCGCGCTCCAGGCCGGTGCCGGTTACCGTTTGCCCGTCGAGCAGGATGCGCCCGTTGTAGTCGTTCTCCAGGCCGACGATCAGCCGCAGCAGCGAGGATTTGCCGCAGCCGCTGGCGCCGACGATGCTGACGAATTCGCCGGGGCGCACGTCCAGGTTGATGTTTTCCAGTACCGGCAGGCTGCGGCCGTCGATGGAATAGGCCTTGCTCAGGCCCTGGATGGCCAGCGCGCCCGATTGCGCCTGCTGGGCGGGAAGGATGGCGGGGTCGAGGATCGCGTTCATGATCGAAGCACTCATGGCAGGTAGGCCGAATGGGAGAAAGCCCTAGCGCAGGTTGCGCCAGCGCAGCAGGTGGCGCGCGAGTCGGGCGAACAGCTGGTTCATGGCGTAGCCGAGCAGGCCGATGCTGAGTACGCCGATCACCACGACCTCCATGCGCGAGCCGGTCTCGGCGTTCATCATCAGGTTGCCCAGGCCCATGCCGGTGGAGAGGAACAGCTCGCAGCCCACCGAGCTGACCCAGGCGAAGGCCAGCGCGTGCAGCACGCCGTTGCTCAGGCTGGGCAGCGCGCCGGGCAGCAGCACTTCGCGGAACTGCTGCCAGGGGCTGAAGGCATACAGCCGGCCGACCTCGCGGTAGCGCTTCTCCACGTCGCGGAAGCCCTCGAAGGCGTTCAGCGTCATCGGGTAGAAGGCGGCAAGACTGACGATCAGCACCTTGGACGGCTCGCCGCTGCCGAACCACAGGGCGATCAGCGGGATCAGGCCAAGGATTGGTACCTGACGGATCGTGTGGTACAGCGGCGCGAACAGCCGCTCCAGGGGCTTCGACAGGGCCATGCCGGCGCCCAGTGCGAAGCCTGCGAGCACGCCCAGCAGCAGGCCGAGGCAGGTGCGTTGCAGGCTGGCGGCGACGCTCAGCCACAGCTCGCCGGTGCGGATCAGCTCGGCGAAGCCGGCACCGATGCGCTCCAGCGGAACGAACGCATAGGCAGCGCTGGCGCCCTGTTGCGATTGCCAGTGCCAGGCGGCGATCAGCAGGGCCGGCAGCAGCAGCCCACGCAGCGATTTGAGCGTACGGATCATGGCGTCGGTCTCCAGCGCAGCAGGCGCTTCTCCAGCAGGCGGAAGGCGAAATCGAGGACGAAGCCGATGGCCCCGGTGACCACCACGCCGACCATCACGATGTCGATGCGCAGCATCTGCCGGCTCAGCTCGATCATCTGCCCCAGGCCGCTGTCGGCGGCGAGCAGTTCGGCGGCCACCAGCACCATCCAGGCGCGGCTCAGGCTGATGCGCAGGCCGGTGACGATGGGCGGCGCCGCCGCAGGGAAGGCGACGTCGCGCAGCAGGCTCCAGAGCGGCAGGCGGTACACGCTGGCGACTTCGAAGTAGCCGCGCGGGATGCCCTTCACCCCTTCGCTGGCGGCCAGCGCCACAGGGAAGAAGGCGGCCTTGGTGACGATCAGCACCTTGAAGGTTTCTTCCACACCGAAGAACAGGATGAACATCGGGATCAGCGCGATCGAAGGCACCTGACGCAGGGTATGGAACAGCGGCGCGCAGTAGGCTTCCACGGTCTTCGACAGCGCCATCGCGGTGCCGAAAATCAGGCCGCCCAGCGCACCGAAGGTGAAACCGATGGCCAGGCGCGACAGGCTGTTCACCACGTGCTCGCGCAGTTCACCGCTGGCCAGCAGGTCACGGAAACTGGCCCAGACTTCCGCCGGCGGCACCAGCAGTTGCGGGGGAACCAGCCGGCGCGGGCGGCGACGAACCAGGCCAGCAGCAGGAGCAGCGGAGAGGCGAACCAGCTCAGGCGGTCCAGTGTGCGAGTCATCGGTCAGCCCTCCTGGCCGAGCAACGGCTCGGCAGTTTGCCGGCGCAGCTTGCGTTGCCAGCAGAACAGCGCGGCCAGCAGCACCAGGGGAATCCAGCAGAGAAACAGGTTGCCCAGCCCGACGAAGTGGCTGATCGCTCCGCCGAGCAGCGCGCCGGAGAAACCGCCGGACATGGACGCCAGGTTGAACAGCCCGGAAATCTTGCTCTTGTCCATGGCGTGCTCGCCCAGCTGGGCCATGTTCACCAGGTGGATCAGCGCCGCCGCCGCGCTGAGCAGCACGCCGCCCAGGGCCAGCAGCCAGTATTCGCGGGCAATGCCGAGCAGCAGCAGGGCGGTAAGCGCCGAGCCGAGACTGCCGACATAGGCCAGCTTGCGGCCGCTGCGCTCGATCAGGTAGCCGAAGCCGAACAGGCCGAGCACCGAGGCCAGGCCCTGGATCATCACCAGGCTCACCGCCTGGCCTTGCGAAAGGCCTGCGACTTCCATCGCCAGCAGCAGGATGAAGGTGCCGAACAGCGCACTGGTGGCGGCGCTGAGCAGTTCGACCAGGCAGCTCTCGGCGATCTCGACGTTGGCCAGCATGACGCCGACCTGCTGCAGCAATCCGCCGGTGGCGGCGGCCACGGGGATGTCTTCACTGGGCGCCTCGCCTTCCCAGAAGCCGAGGCTGTAGAAGGCCATCAGGCCGAAGCACAGGCCGATGGCGGCAAAGCCCCAGGTGAAGCTTGCCGTTCCGCTCAGCCAGTTGCCCAGCAGCGGCCCGAGCAGGCCCATGCCGAGGGTCAGCGAGCCGCGATACCAGCCGGCCTTGTCGTTGCCGATGCGCTTGAGCTGACGCAGGAAGGCACTGTTCATGGCGACGATACGGAACGGGATGCACAGGCCGATCAGCAGGCGCGCGGCGGCCAGCCACAACCAGCCGCCGAACAGCGGGATGGCCAGGTTCAGCAGCATCGGCCCGAGGCTGGCGAGAAAGTACACCCGGCGCGCGCCGAAGCGCGCGATGACGAAGCCGGCCGGCAGGGTGAGGATCACCATGCCGAGGGCTTCCATGGCCGAGATGATGCCGATCTGCATGGCGTTGGCACCGATGCTGATGGCGTAGAGCGTGGTGACGATCTTCGCCATGCCGATGGTGGCGCCGCTGAAGGCCGCCAGCAGCATGAAGTTGAGCAGGAAGGCGCCGGGCCGCGCCGCGCTAGATGGCGACATCGATCTTCCCCAGCAGGGCTTCCAGCGGGCGCGGGTCGATCCAGTCGTCGACGCTGAAGTTGGCGCCGATGAATTCCCAGCGCTGGAGGAACGCCGTCAGGTCGCGCAACGCATTGATCGAACGCTCGGCGAGGTTGGTTTGCAGACGCAGGTGCGCGTCTTCGCCATAGGCGCTGGCCACCCAGAATTCGCTGGTGTTCAGCTCGCGGGCAAGGAAGCGACGGGTTTCTTCCGGGTGTGCCCAGGCCCATTGCTCGGCGCGCAGCACGGTGTCGAGCACCCGTACGGCGGCATCGAAGTGCTCGTCCAGCAATTGCTGGTCGACGGTCAGGGTGCGTGGCGTGCCGATGTTGGAGCGCACCAGCGGCTCGGGATGCGAGCCGACATCCATCACCACGTGCAGGCCGAACTCATGGGCCAGCTGCAGGCCGTGGGCGCCCTTGAGGAAGATCGCATCGATGTCGCCGCGCAGCAGGCCGATCAGCTCGTTGTTGCGCTGCACCACGCGGTTGCCCTTGAGCGCCACCTGGGCGCCGAACACATGGCGTACCGGGTCGTCGCTGAAGGTGCCGCCGTAGGGGTAGTCCACCAGCTCGACGTCGCGCACTTCCAGGCCCTCCAGGCGCAGGGCGTTTTCCAGGCCACGCAGGCCCTGGGCGCGGGTGAAGTCGATCTGCACGTTGGCCCACTTCGGCAGGCCGAAGCGCCGGTGGCGCAGATCGCGGATGCTGCGCACGCCGCTGTCCGGGGCGCTGACGATGAGCTGCACCTCGTCGCTCCACGACAGCCCGACCACCCGCGTGCGTGCGCCACTGGCGCGGGCCCAGATGGCCGGGATGTTGCCGCCGTGACGCACGGAGTAGGGCAGGTGATGGTCGAAATGCGCCTCGCGCACTTCGCGCTCGGACGATTCGCGCAGCGACTGGATGCGCGTGCCGAACGGGCGGAAGGCCTGGGCCAGGCGCCCGGATTCGACGGCGATGCCGAGGCCCGTGGGAACGGGGCTGTGGGTGTACCAGAGGGTTTCCAGCGGTGTGCTCATGGGTGTCCGTCAGGGGTGAAAGCCCCCGCGCCGTCGCGCGGGGGCCAGGTCGGGGAACAGAGGGAATCGCCCTCGCGACGTTGATCAGCCAGCCTTTTGTGCGAGGCGGCTGCGCAGGGCTTCCAGCGGGCGCGGGTCGATCCATTCGCGCACGTCGAAGCGCGCCGGGATGAAGTTCCAGCGCTGCAGGAAGTCGGTGAAGTCCTGCAGGGCGAGGATCGAGCCTTCGTCGAGGTTGGTGCGCAGGCGCAGGTGGGCGTCTTCGCCATAGGCGGTGGCGACCCAGAATTCGCTGCTGTTGGTTTCCCGCGCCAGGTAGCGGCGGGTGTCGTCCGGGTGCTGGTGCGCCCAGTCCTCGGCGCGCAGCACCGAGGCGAGGATCGCGGTGGCGGCGTCGGGGTGTTGCTCCAGCAGGTTGAGGTCGACGCTGAGGGTGCGCGGCGTGCCGTTGTTGGAGCGGATCAGCGGCTCCGGATGGGCGCCGGTGTCGATCACCGTGTGCAGGCCGAACTGTTGCGCCAGTTGCACGGCGTGGGCACCCTTGAGAAAGATCGCGTCCACTTCGCCACGCAGCAGGCCGACCAGTTCGGGGTTCTGGCTGCGCCGGCGACTGCCGCCGTGGCCGGTGATGCCGACGATGTTGCCCGGCGCCTCGTCGCTGAAGGTGCCCTTCAGGCCGAAGTCCACCAGCTCCAGGTCGCGCACTTCCAGGCCTTCCAGGCGCAGGGCGTTTTCCAGGCCGCGGATGGCCTGGGCGCGGGTGAAGTCAATCTGCGCGCCGCTCCAGTCCGGCAGGCCGAAGCGCCGGCCCTTGAGATCGCGCACGCTGCGGATGCCGCTCTCGGCGGTGGTCAGGATCAGTTGTGCTTCATCGGCCCAGGACAGGCCGATCACGCGGGTCTCGCGGCCGCTGGCGCGGGCCCAGATGGCCGGGATATTGCCGCCATGGCGTACCGAGTTCTGCAGCGTGTGGTCGAAGTGCGATTCGCGCACCGCCTGGTCGGAAGACTCGCGCAGCGATTTGATCTGCGTGCCCTGCTCGGCCAGGGACTCTTCCAGCCAGCCTTTCTGCACGGCGATGCCAAGGCCCGTGGGAACCGGGCAACGGGTGTACCAGAGGGTATCGAGGGGACGGGACATGTGCAGCTCCTTGTGGGTCAGGCGCGGGCCTTGAGTTCGTGGACGTCGGCGCGTTTGCCCTGCACCAGCGGCAACACTTCCTGGCCGATGCGCAGGGCTTCTTCCAGGTGCGGATTGCCGGCGAGGATGAAGGTGGAGAAACCGGCGTCGCGGTATTCGGCGAGGCGTTCGGCGACGTTCTCGTGGCTGCCGACGAGACCTATGGTCGGTCCCGGTTTGGCCTTGCCGAAGCCGGCCCAGAGGTTGGGGCCGAGGATCAGGTCGTCGAAGCGCTCGACGTTCTGGTGGTAGGCGGTCTGCCGTGCGGCACCGACGGAATCCGAACCGGTGGCGAAGTTCTTGATGAAGGCGCTGGTGCGCGCGTCGATGCGCTCGTACTGGCGGCGCAGCTCACTCCAGGCGGCCTCTTCGGTCTCGCGGGCGAACAGGTCGATGCGGATCCCGAAACGGATCTCGCGGCCCTGCTTGTCGGCCAGCTCGCGCACGCGCTCCAGGTGCGGCTTGAGCTTGTCGATGGGCTCGGCCCAGTTCAGGTAGACGTCGGCGTGTTTCGCCGCGACGTCCAGCGCGGGGTCGGAGAAGCCGGAGAAGTACACGCCGGGTTTGCGCACATTGCGCAGCGCGATGGGCAGCGAGCCGTTCTCCAGCTGGTAGATATCGCCCTGGTAGGAGAACTGCTCGTTCTTCCACAGGCCGTCGATGATGTCGAGGAACTCGCCGGTACGCTGGTAGCGCTTGTCGTGCTCGAGGAAGTCGCCGTTGGCGCGCTGGCTGGCGGGGTTGCCGCCGGTGATGATGTTCCACTCCAGACGGTCGCGGGACAGGTGCTGGAGGATCGCTGCCTGCTGCGCGGCGTAGGCCGGCAGGGTCCAGGCGGCCTGGAAGGCGATCAGGAATTTGATCCGGCGGGTCTCGCGGGCCAGGGCGGCGGCGGCGATCCACGGCTCCGGGCCGGTGGGCAGCAACGCGCCCTCGAAGCCGGCGATCTCGGCGGCCTTGGCCACCTGGGCGATGTAGTCGATATAGGTGAAGCCATCCGGCTCGCCGTTGGGCAGGCGGCCCGGGGCGATGTTGCCGGGGCGCTCGATGTGGCTGCCGCGGTTGTTCTTGTCCGAGGCGAGATAGGGACCGTCGCTGCCCAGCGGCAGTCGCCAGAAGAATTCGGTGCTCATGGGCTTGCTCCTTTGCTTGGCGTGGGCAGCGTTGCGCTGCTCGTGCAAGGTCTTGAGCAAGGGCTGTGCCCAAAGGCTGCAGGCCTTGCAGGGCAAGGCTTTCAGACTGGCGTGCTGTTCTGGCAGCAGGGCGTTTGTCTGTACAGCAGCAGTGGGGCAGCAGGGGATGCTGGGCGGGCAGCAATTTCGCCAGCATTCGGGTTGCTTGAGCCTTCCTGGTCGTCCTTGTTGTTCGTAATTTGCTGATTTAGTTGAATATTTTCGAATGGCACAAGTCCTGCTCAGTCACTGGAACACCGCCACGCGGTTCGCCCATCCCCGACTGCCAGGAGGCATTCCATGTCCACCCTCGACCCTAAACTCGCCAGCCAGCTCGAACAGGTCCGTCGCGACTTCGCCAAGGCTTTCCGCGTGCTCAAGGAAAGCCGTACCCTCACCGCCACCAATACCTACCAGGCCTACGTGCGGGTGCCCGACAGTGACCGGGTGATCGCCGTCCACGCGCCGAATCCCTGGGCCGACGACCAGGAAATCCGCGCGGTGGTCGCGACCTATGACGGCGAGGTGATCCTCGACGAAAGCATTCCCGGCGCGACCCCGCTCAGCGGCCGTGGTGCCGGCGGCAATGGCAAGCGTTACGCGGCGATCTTCCAGGCGCGCCCGGAGGTGAACGTGGTGATCCACGTGCACACGGCCTACCTCGGCGGCTGGGCCAGCGCCCACCGCGTGCTGCCGATCCGCTATGCCGCCTCGCAGCGCGTGACCCTGGCCCGCGAGCTGCCGATCTACATCGACCGCCGCCAGCCCGAGCCGCTGTTCATCCTCGACAAGCTCGCCGAGAACCCGCACACCCCGGCCATCCTCGAAGCCAACGGTGGCGCGACCTTCTGGGGCGAAGACCTGATCAAGGCCTCCAAGCTGATCCTGCTGATCGAGGAAGGCGCCTACTTCCAGGGCCTCGCCGAAGGCCTCGGCGGCTCCCAGGAATTCGGCCCCGGCGTGCTGGAACAGCAGTGGAAGATGACTGGCCTCTGGGAGCAGGGCCAGAAGCTGCTGGAAGCGGCTGCCTGAGTTTCCGCCCGGCATGAAAAAGCCCTCTTGCGAGGGCTTTTTCATGGCCGCGAATTGGCGGGCTCTTCGTGGGAGCGAGGGGACGCCCAGTTCTTGCTCGCGAACAAACCCCGCTGCGGACTCGGTTCGCGAGCAAGCTCGCTCCTACAGATACCGGATAGACCGCCGACGTCTTTGTAGGAAGGTTCGTGAAGGTCTCGCTTTGTTCAGGCGGTGACCGGTGGTTCCGGTGCCCGCCAGCGCAGCCCCAGGGGCAGCAGGAACAGCGGCAGCAGGCTGGCGACGATCAGCACTGCAAAGAACGGCAGGCGCGAGGGCAGGCTGAACAGCGGGAACAGCAGTACCGGGCCGAGGAACATCGACAGGTACAGCGCCTGTTCGGCGACGCCGCCGGCACCCATCACGTCGCCGCCTCGGCTCATGCGCGGGATGCTGGTGAAGACCCAGGCGACCACGAAGCTGCCGAAGAAGCCCTGGGCGATCTTCGCCACGATGGCCGTACTCGGCGCGATACCGGGAAGGAACACCACGACTTCCAGCACCACGCCGATCAGCGCACCGCCGACTACGGCCAATGGTCCGAGGAAGCGCAGGTTGAGCACGAAGCCAGCCAGCAGCCCGGCCAGCACGCTGGAGAGGATGCCGATGGTGGAAATCACGCCGATGGTCGAGGGTGCGACGCCGAGGCTGTGGATGAAGTAGTCCGGGGTGATGGTCACCAGACCCAACGCGACGGTCAGCGGCGCGCCCACGGCCAGTGCCAGGCGCAGTACCGAGGGTTCGGCATACAGGCGCAGGGTCTGGCGTAGTGAATGGCGTTCGCTGCGGGTCGCGAGGTTCACCGAAGGCAGCAGCGGCGTGGCCAGCAGAAGCAATAGCAGGATCAGCGCGTGGCCACTGAATGCCGTGCGCCATTCGCCGTGCTGGCCGCCGACATAGGGCGCCACGGCGAAGATGGCGATGGCGCCGCCCAGCGGCGAGGCCACTGACCAGAACGCCAGTGCCGTGGTGCGTCGGCGGCCTTCGGTGGTGTGCACCAGCAGTGCCAGTGCGGAGAGCACCACGCTGATGTAGCCGGTACCTTCGATCACGCGCAGGGTGATCAGGGTGGTGAAGTCTTCAGTGCGGCTGGCCAGGTAGCTGCAGGCAGCTGCCAGCAACAGCCCGAAGACGATGGCGCGGCGTTCGCCGACCCGCGCCACTATCCAGTTGATCAAGGGGGAGGCAAGGGCGGCGACCACCGCCACCGCCGACACCACCCAGCTGGCCCGCGAAGGGCTGACCGAGTAGGCGTTGGCGATGTCGGCGACCAGCAGGATGGTCTTGCCGTGGCAGGCCGCGATGATCACGGCGAAGGCCAGGGTGAGCAGGATCGAGGGCCAGCTTCCGGCACGCATCGGGGAATCCTCTTCAGGGGTTTGGTTGGAATGACTGTTTTTTTGGAGGCCTGTGCAGGCGCGTTCCCCTCACCCCAGCCCTCTCCCTCTGGAGAGGGGCAGTCCGTGCCGGCTGGCGCGGTAGTTCCATCCTGCGCCGAACGGTCCCCTCTCCCGCTCGCGGGAGAGGGTTAGGGTGAGGGGGCTTTGATCCAAGTAAGCCGCGCCTCAGCGCCGCGAAATGTTCAGGACCTGGAGTTCGCTGAAGGCTTCGTATCCGCGCTGGCCGCCCTCGTAGCCGAGGCCGCTCCACTTGTGCCCACCCTTTGGCGCGCCGGGCTGGATGTGGCCGTGCTGGTTGACCCAGGCAAGGCCCGCTTGCAGTCGCCCGGCGATGGCTTCGCCGCGCGCCAGGTCTCGGGTCCATACCGACGCGCCGAGGCCGTAGTGGCTGGCGTTGGCCTGGGCGATAGCGTCTTCCACGTCGTGGAACGGAATCACCGGCAACACCGGGCCGAACTTGTTCTTCGTCAACCAGGGCGACGCCCGCGCCGACGCCACTGACCAGGGTTGGCGGATAGAAGTAGCCGGCTCCGTCGAGCTTTGCGCCGCCGCTATGGATTTGCGCACCGTGAGCCTTGGCGTCTTCCAGCAGGGCGATGACCCGCTCCAGTTGCTGCGCGTTGGTCAGCGGCCCCAGTTCCGTCTGTGGATCAAGCCCGTGGCCGAGGCGGGTGCGTTGCGCGCGTTCGGCGAGTTTCGCCAGCAGCGGCTCGAACAGACTGTCGTGCACGTACAGGCGCTTGATCGCGAAGCACACCTGGCCGCTGTTCCAGAAGGCGCCCCAGAACAGCGGTTCGACGATGGCGTCGAGGTCGGCATCCTCCAGCACCAGCGCTGCATCGTTGCCGCCCAGCTCCAGGGTCAGGCGTTTGAGATCGTCCGCCGCATGGGCGTACAGGCGCTTGCCGGTGGCGACGCTGCCGGTGAAGGTCACGTGACGCACTAGCGGATGACGGATCAGTTGTTCACCGACATCGCCGGCACCGGCGACCACATTGAGCACGCCGGCGGGGAACACATCGCCCAGCAGTCGCGCCAGCAGCAGTGTGGACAGCGGCGTGTGCTCCGACGGCTTGGCCACCACGGTGTTGCCCGCGTGCAGGGCTGGGGCGATCTTCAGCACCAGCAGGATCAGCGGGACGTTCCAGGGGGTGATCGCGGCGACCACGCCGAGGGGCTTGCGGGTGATGCGCACCAGGCGCTCGTCGTCGTCGCGCAGCGACGTGTCGGCGGGCAGGTCGAGATGCGCGTGATGCTCGAAGGTGGCGGCGACGCCTGCCACTTCCTCCAGCGTCGAGCGCAGCGGGCGGCCCTGTTCGCGGGTGATCAGCTCGGCCAGCGCCTGAGCGTGTTCGCGCACCCTTTCGGCGGCTCGGGCGAGACTCTGGCGGCGCAGGTCGAGATCGGCTGCCCAGCCGGGGAAGGCGCGGTGTGCCGCTTCCGCCGCCTGGTCGACCTGCTCCAGGCTCGCACGGGCGGCTTCGCCGACCCGCTCTTCGGTGGCCGGATCGATCACCCGGTCATAGTGCGTTGCCGCCTGCGGGCGGCCATCGATCAACAGTTCATGACGGGACATGGCAGCTTCCTCAAGCGCCGGCCAGGATGGCGTCGGCGATCTTCTCGGCGAGCATCAGGGTCGGCAGGTTGGTGTTGGCGGTGGGGATGACCGGGATGATCGAGGCGTCGGCGACGCGCAGGCCTTCGGCGCCGTACACGCGGCCGGCGCCGTCGACCACGGCCTGCGGATCATCGGCAACGCCGATGCGGCAGGTGCCGCTGGGGTGCCAGACGCCGCCGATGTGCTGGCGCAGGTAGGTTTCCAGTGCGGTGTCGTCGGCCAGCAGGTTTTCCAGTGTCGGCCCGCCTGGTTGCGGCGCCGCGAAGGGCGTGAGCGCCAGTTGCAGCTCATAGCGCGCCAGGACCGGGTGCTTGAATAGACGCTGGATGGTGCGCAGCGCCACGTGGGCGCGCTGCAGGTCGCGTGGGTCGGAGAGCAGGTTGAAATCGACCTGCGGCGGACTCGTCGGATCGCGGTCGCGCAGGGTCAGACGGCCACTGGAGCTGGGCTTGTTGATCCAGAACAGCGCATGGGCGACGCCGCGCTCGGCGTCCGCGCCAATGGCCAGGTAGAGGTCCGAAGGCGTGTCCGGATCGACGCCCGAAGACACCCGGATACCCAGTTGGTGCGAGGTGCCGGGCCGCGCCAGCACGGCGTCCGAGCGCGCGGTGTCGCTCAGAGTGGCCAGGGTGCCCAGCGAGCTGTGCTCCCACAGGTTACCGCCGACGCCGGGGCGGTCGGCGATCACCTCGATGCCCAGCTCCTGCAACTGGCTGGCCGGGCCGATGCCGCTGCGCAACAGGAAGGCCGGCGATTGCAGCGCGCCGGCTGCGAGGATGACTTCTCCGGCTCGGACGGTGACGCGCTCGCCATCGCGCAGCAGTTCGACGCCGGTGATGCGCGTGCCTTCGCGTTGCAGGGCGAGCACCTGGCTGTCGGTCCATAGCGTCAGGTTCGGCCGTGCGCGTACCTGTTCGTCGAGGTAGCCACGGGCGGCGGAGACGCGCTGACCGTGCTCCAGGTTCACCGCCGGGGCGAAGTAGCCGTCGTCGAACTCGCCGTTCTGATCGCCGATATCGCGCAGGCCTTCGGCTTGCAACGCCGAGACCACGGAGCGGGTGAAGGGCGTCCAGTCACGGGTGGAGACGCGGCTGATCGGGATCGGGCCGTCATGCCCGTGCAGCGGGCCGGCGTAGTCGATGTCGCGTTCGAGCTTGCGGAAGTAGGGCAGCACGTCGTTCCAGCCCCAGCCTTCTGCGCCCAGCGCTGCCCACTGGTCGTAGTCGCGCGGCAGGCCGCGGTTCGGCCACCAGCACGTTGACGCTGGAGCCACCGCCGAGCACACGGGCCTGTTCGAGGTAGCGTTCGGGGCGTTCGACGCCTTCGGGCTGCGCGCCGTGGCGCACGCTCAGGTCCGGCCAGAAGTAGCGGTCGCGCAGTTCCAGGCGCAGGCGGAAGGGATTGTGGCCGTCGAGGATTTCCGCCGGCGTGGCGTGGGGTGGGGTATCCGGGCCGGCTTCGATGAGCAGGACGTGGCGCTTTGGATCGGCGCTCAGCCGGCTGGCGAGAACGCTGCCGGCGCTGCCGCCGCCGACGATGATGTGGTCGTAGCGAGGAGTGGTCATGTCGCCTCCCGGCCCGGCGCTCCCGCACCGGGCGCGTGCAGGGTGATCAGAAACCGACGGAGATGCCGGCGACCAGGGCGCGCGGGGCGCCCTTGAAGTATTTCGGCGCGCCGTAGAAGTCGCCGTCGGCCGGGTCGGCGGAGACCGTCCCCGAGTTCACGCCCGACAGGTAGTGCTTGTCGAAGACGTTGTTGAGGTTGAGCGTCAGGGTGGTTTCCTTCAGCGCGCTGCCCAGGTCCTTGAGGCGGTAGCCCAGGTTGGCGTCGAACACGGTGTAGCCGCCGATCTTCTCGTTGTTGGCCAGGTCGCCGTAGAAGCTGCCGGTGTGGCGGCCGAGGAAGTTGGCGTAGAAGGTCTGGTTGTCGTAGCCGATGCCGGCGCTGAACAGGTTGCGTGGGGTGTCGTAGAGCTGGTTGCCCTTGGTGTCGAGGCTGGCGCCGCCGGCGCTGTAGTCGTCGTCCTGGGTGGAGCGCAGGTAGGTCCAGGAGGCGAAGTAGTTGAAGTTCGCCGGCAGCAGGCCGTTGAGCGACAGCTCAAGGCCCTTGGTGGTGACGTCGCCGGCGTTGAAGTAGGAGGTGACGCCGGAGACTTCCTCGAAGGCCGCCTGGCGGTCCTTGAACTTGTCGTAGAACAGCGCGGCGCTGAGCAGCAGGTCATCGGTGCTGTAGCGCCAGCCGATTTCCTGGTTCCAGGTGACTTCCGGCTTCTGCTTGTCGCCGCCGTCCGCACGCCCGTAGACCGAGGCGACCGCCGGGGTGCGCATGTTCGAGGTGGTGTTGTAGTAGAGCTGCTGCTGCGGGTCGAGCTGATAACTCAGGCTCAGGCTGGGCAGGAAGCGGTTGTAGTCGGCGCTGCCGGTGTAGCCGCTGAGGCGGTCGTCGCCCTTGTTTTCGGTGTGCTGCCAGGCCAGGCCGCCGGTGAGCACCAGTTGCGAGGTGATGTCCCAGGTGTCCTGCAGCCAGAGCTTCTGGGTGGTGATCTCGTTGCGCTGGTCGGTGAAGTAGATGGCGTTGCCATTGCCGTCGCGCAGCTTGTGCGCTGCCGTCGATGCCGCGGGCTTGCCGTTGCCCTTGATTTCGACCACCGGGAACTGGTTGCGGGCGTGGGTATAGTCGGTCCACAGGCCCAACTGCAGGGTGTGGTCGTCATTGACCAGGAAGTCCAGGGTGTTGGTGAAGCCGATGTGGTACTGGCGTCGGGTAGACGCTCAGCGCGCCGGTCACCAATGGGTCGAGGGTGTCGCCGTCGCCATTGAGGTCGGCGTTGACGTTGTTTTCGTTGACCGGCACCACAGCGACGGCGGCGGTGCCATCGGTGACGCGGACGAAGTATGGGTCGACCTTGAGCTGGACCTTGTCGGAGAGGTTGAAACAGGCCATTGAGCGCGTAGGTCTGGATCTTGAAGTCGGCGCGTGAGGCGGCTGCGCTCTGGCCGGGGACGGTGACGTCGGGCACGCCATTGGTGCCGTTGCCCTTGGTCGGGTAGATGTCCCGCGGGTAGCCCTGGTCGTATTGGTTGGCGCGGTATTCGGCCAGCGTCGGGTGGTTGTAGCTGTTGGTGCGCATCAGGAAGCTGGAGAAAATGCCGTTGATGCGGTTGCCGTCCCACTCGTATTGCAGGTTGCCTTCATAGCGGTTGGAGGACAGTTGCCGCCGCTGTTGTCCCAGAGGTCGGCAGTCGTGCGCGAGGCCGAGAGCCAGGCGGAGAAGCCGTTCACTTCGCCGGTGTTCACTCGTGCGAAGGTACGGAACAGGTTGTCGCTGCCGACGTTCTGCTTCACCAGCAGGCCGCTTTCCTTCGTCTGGTGCAACGGACTTGATCAGCACGCTGCCGCCGCTGGCAGTCAGGGTCGGGGCGTTGATCGAGGAGGAGCCATAGAGCACCGACACCGATTCGTAGTTTTCCGGGTCGCCCATGAAGTCGGCGTGGGGCGTGAGGAACTGCGGGTCGATTGAGCGGAATGCCGTCGCGGACGAAGCCGATCTGGTCCTGAGAGAAGCCGCGGATGTTCAATCCGCCTTCGGTGATACCGCTGTTGTCGCCGCCGCTGACGTGTACACCGGGCAGGTACTTGAGCGCGCGCGGTGACGGCACTGTCGAGGCCGACAAACTTTTCCAACTGGGATTTTGTGAGGGTGCCTTTGGACGCCGGGGCGACTTCCTTGCGGGCGTCGCCGACCTGGGCTTCCTGGCTTTGCCCCTCGACGGTAACGGTACTCAGCGTAATACCGGTGGTGGATTTGGAATCGTCGGAAAGTGCAAATTCCGAGCTGAATAAAAGTGTGCTGGATAAGGCAATGACCAGCGGTTTCAAATGGAACTCTATTGCAGGTTTCATGGCAGTCACTCGGGGCTTTAAATAAATCATGAGTGAGCCTGAGCAAGCACTGTGCCATGCGTTTTAGAGCGGTTTATGGCCGTTTTAAGCTGTTTTTCTGCTGTTGCTGCAGCAACTGCTTTCACAGTGGTGCTGGGGCAGCTACTTGTTATGAACAGTTGCTCCGGGAAGTGATGGCTAAAACAATAAAGCCCCGATATCGGGGCTTTATTGTTTTAGCGTAATTGCGGACAGATCAGGGTTGGCTGGCGAGCGCTTTCCCTTGTTCTTTCCAGTAGCCCTGGAGTTGCAGGTTCTTCAGCCCCTGCTCGACGAACCTCGGTTCCAGCAGATCATCCACCTTCACCTCGTTGCGGATCAGTTTTGCCTTCAGGCTGTAGGCGATGCCGTCGCTGTAGTGCTGGCGCAGGGCGTTGTCGTAGAGCGGGGAGAAGTGCGCGGGCCACGGCTCGCCGGAGACCTCGCGTTGCAGCACGCTCACCGGTACGCCCGAGCGCGATTGTGCTGCCTGGTACGCCGCCTGGTTGGCGTCCTGGGAGACCCACCAGGCGGCCTTCAGGTAGGCGTCCGCCACCAGTTGGGTGAGGTCGGGGTGGTCCTTGACGAACGCCCGTGCGCCCCAGACTTCGGCGCGCATCTTCCAGTCCGCCGGAGCCTCCTTGCTCGACCAGATGATGCGGCCGACCTGCTTGTCTTCCAGCAGGAAGGCATCGCTCAGGGTGAAGAACGCATCCACCCGCCCGGCGCTCAGCGCGGCGGCGCCGGCCTGCGGGTTGAGGTTGAAGATGCGGAAGTCCTCGAAGCCCAGGTGATTGGCTTCCAGCAGCTTGGCGAACGACAGCTCCCACGGCCGGCCACGGTGCAGGGCGATGCGCTGGCCCTTGAGGTCGGCGATGGATTTGGCCGTGGAGCCCGGCGGCACCACCAGGTAGACGTTGTTGCCGATGCCGCCGGGGACGATCAACTGGGTCTGCACGCCCGAGGCGTTGGCGATGATCGATGGCAGGTCGCCGTAGAAGGCGAAGTCGATGCGCCGGTTGGCGAATTCTTCATTGACGAAGGTGCCCACCGAGCCGGTGGTGGCGGGCACCCACTCGAGCTTGATGTTGCGCTGGGCCAGTTGCTGTTCCAGCCACTTGTCGCGGTCGATCACCGAGGCGGGGCCGTTGAAGGTGATCTGGCCCGCGTTGGCGTAGGCCACCGTGGCGATGCGCAGGGTGGTCGGTTGCTCGGCGGCCAGGGCGTGGCCGGCGAACAGCACGGCGGCGGCTGGTAGCAACCGGCGCAACGCGCGATGCAGAAGGTTCATGGAGATTACCTCGCTCAGAAGTCGGTGGTGACCGAGACGCCGAAGGTGCGCGGGTCGCCGTACATGACGGCCGCCGTCTGGTAGCCGGTGGGCAGGGTGTGGTTGCGGTATTCCTTGTCGGTGAGGTTGTTCACGTAGGCGGTGATGCGCGTGGTCTCGCCGGGCAGTTCGTAAGTCACCCGCGCGTTGCCCAGGGTGTAGCCACCGGTGCGCATGTTGGCGCTCTGGTCGTTAGTGAAGAAGTACTGGCGACTGCGGGTGTTCCAGTCGGTGCCCAGCACCACCGCGCCGCCGACGTTCAGCGGGATGCGGTAGTCGGCGCCGATCACCGCCGAGACGCTGGGCGCGCGGACGAAGTGGTTGCCGGAGTAGTCGTCATTGCCCGAGGTGTAGTCGGTGAACTCGGTGTGCAGCAGGCCGAGGCCGAAGTTGACGTGGAGGTTCTGCACCGGGATGGCTTCGAGCTCGAACTCGGCGCCGTAGGCTTCGCCCTGGGCGCCGTTGGCCAGGCGCGAAACGGTCTGGTTGTTCACTGCGGTGACGATGTTGAGCTGGATGTCCTTGTAGTCGTAGTAGAAGACGCTGGCGTTGGCGTTCAGGCGACCGTCGAACCACTCCGACTTCAGGCCCAGCTCGTAGGAGGTGAGGTATTCCGGATCGACCTTGGCCACGGTGGCCTGGCTGGTGACACCGGCGTTGTAGCCGCCGGAGCGGAAGCCGCGGGCATAGCGGAAGTAGGCGCGGGCGTTGTCGGAAATCCGGTACTCCGGCGTCAGGTCCCAGCTGTAGTCGCTCCAGGTGTTGCTCTCGTCCTGGGTGGCATTGACGATCAGCGGCGAGTCGACGTTGCCCGGCTGCCACCAGTGGCCGTCGCCGAAGCTGGCGGTGCCACGGTTGACCAGGCGCTCCAGGTCGATGTCCTTGGTCTCGCGGGTCCAGCGCAGGCCGGCGGTGACGTTGAAGTCGTCGGTGAAGTTGTAGGTGGTGCTGCCGAAGATGGCGTAGCTCTCGGTCTTCTGGTCGTAGCTGACGTTGTTGTAGTAGCTGGGGACGTAGACGTTGGGCAGCGCCGCGTTGGCGTTCTTCGATTCCAGGTCTTCGTTGAAGTAGTGGAAGCCCAGCACCCAGTTCAGCCGGTCGCTGCGCGGTGAGGCCAGGCGCAGTTCCTGCGACCACTGCTGGCTGTCGGCGTAGCTGTAGCTGCGCTGCAATTCGAGCGGGGTGTTGTCGCTGTCGGTCCAGCCATCGCGGGTGAAGTGCTCGAAGGCGGTGATGGAGGTCAGCTCCAGGTCGCCCAGCTGCCAGACCAGGTTGAGGTTGCTGCCGGCCTGGTCGATCTCGGCCTGGTACTTGGCGTTGAAGTTGGCCTTGCCCAGCTTCGGGTCGATGGAATAGCCGAACTGGTTGGTGCCGTCCGGGCGGGTGCCATAGCTCACCGTGTTGTAGCTGGCGGTGTCGTGGTAGTGGCGGGCGTGGACATTGAGGTTGGCGTCGAGGTTGTCGTTCACCCGCGCGGCGAGTTGCAGGCGCACGGCGTCGTCTTCCAGCGCGCCCTGGTCGTTGCCGTCATTCTCGTTCTCGGTGTAGCCGTCGCGGCCCTGGTGGTGGAAGGACAGGCGCCCGGCGAGCTTGTCGTCCACCAGCGCGTCGCTCACCGCGCCCTCGACGATGCGATTGGCGTAATTGCCCATGTCGACCTTGAAGTAGCCCTCGGGGCTGAAGGTCGGCTTGCGCGAGATGAAGTTGATCGCGCCACCGGTGGTGTTCTTGCCCCACAGCGTGCCCTGCGGGCCGCGCAGCACTTCCACGCGCTCCTGGTCGAACAGCGGGAAGCCAGTGGCGCTGATGTTGGCGATGTACACGTCGTCGACATAGATGCCGATCGGGCTGACCGTGTTGGCGCCCTGGTCACCGGTGCCCAGGCCGCGAATCCACCAGCGCGGGCGACCGTGCCCGTCGGTGGTGCCGGCGGAGGCGTTGGGGGTGTAGCGCGTGACTTCGCTGGCCGATTGCAGGGAGGCGTCGCGGATCTTCTCGCCGCTCAGTACGGTAATTGGCGCCGGTACTTCCTGTACTGACTCTTCGCGCTTCTGCGCGGTGACCACCACCTTGCCGAGCGTCGGCGCGGCGCTGGTTTCTTCGGTGTTGGGCGTATCGCCGTCGGCTGCGTGGACGACGACGCTGGCCAGGCTCGCCAGGACGGCAAGGGAAAGGGTGCTGCGTTTGAACATGGTGTCCCCAGGGGGCGGCGAAAAGACGGCTGGCTCTGTGGTGCTCGGTCGTCGCCGCAAGGCATCAAGCTGTTATTGCGTTGCTCTTGTGCTGGCTCACGCGTGATGAAGGCCGAAAGGCTGCTGGGGACATCGCAACATCCGTACCGCTTTCTTGCCTATGGATAAGCTATTGATAGGAAAGAGTTTTCATTGGGAAGTGCGGCCGCTGTGCTGCTGGGGCAGCACTCCATGCTGGGTCTTCGCTGCCTGGGCAGCAGTGGGTCAGCAGAGCGGCACGGCTTTCGTCGCAGTGCCGCTGGAACGCAATGTGCAGCTGGTAAGCTGGTCTCTTGAAAGCCCTGGAGTTGGCAATGAACACGCTCTTGCCGGAGCAACCCCTGCAACGTTTCCCGCGCAACCTGCGCGGCCGCGATTTCGTCGTGGGGGATGTGCACGGCCATTTCGAATTGCTGCAGCGTCTGCTCGACCAGGTCGGATTCGATCCGGCCGCTGACCGCCTGTTCGCTGCCGGCGACCTGGTGGATCGCGGGCCGTATTCGCCGCAGGTGCTCGACTGGCTGGCCAAGCCCTGGTTCGCCTCGGTGCGTGGCAACCACGAGCAACTGGTGATCGACGTGGTGCTGGCCGGCGATGACCGTGACCTGCACTTCCGCAATGGCGGCACCTGGTTGTACAAGCTCACGCCGGTAACCCGCGAGCGCATCGCCCGGCGGTTGCAGCAGTTGCCGCTGGTGATCGAAGTCGAACTGGGCGAGGGCCGGCGCGCCGGCATCGTGCATGCCGAGGCGCCGGTCTCGCCGGCCTTTCCCGACTGGGACAGCGGCGTTGCCGCGCTGGCCGGCGAGCTGGGCGAGACCGCCCGGCGCAATGCCGTTGGCCTGGCCATGTGGGCGCGCACGCGGATCGAGAAGGAAGACGCCACGGTCATCGCCGGGCTGGAACGCCTGTACGTCGGCCATACCGCGCAAAGTGCCGTGCGGCCGCTGGGCAACACCCACTATATCGACACGGGCAGCGGTTATGCCGACGGATGCCTGAGCATCGTCGACATGCACAGTGGCAAAGTGGAGACGGCGGCCGCGCGCTGAACGACCGCCGGGGCGATCACTCGCCGCGGATGTACTGTTCCAGTTGCTGGATCAGCTCGGCCTGTTCGGCGATGGCGGCCTTCACCAGGTCGCCGATGGACAGCAGCCCGAGCAGCTCGCCGTTCTCCACCACCGGCAGGTGGCGCAGATGGCGCTCGGTCATGATGCCCATGCACTTGTCGACGTTCAGGTGAGTGTCCACGGTGATCACCGGCGCGGTCATCACCGCGCTGATCGGCGTGTCTTCCGAATTGCGCCCCTTGAGCGCCAGGCGCCGGGCGTAATCGCGCTCACTGAAGAAGCCGACCAACTGGTTGGCTTCCACCACCGGCAGGCCGCCGAGGTTCTTCTCCGCCATCAGGCGCAGTGCATCGATCACCAGCGCATCCGGGGCGATGGTGTAAACCTGCTGGTCCGCCTTGGCGTTCAACAGCTGAGCCACAGTCTTCATTCCTACCCCCTGTTCGTCGTTCACGGCGCAATGCCCGTGGTTCATAGAGAATCGTGGACGAAACGCGATCCGGCAAGGCCGGAAAGCGCCGTCCGCCGTCACGGCAGCGTCATCCTCCCGCGGCGCGACTTATACTGTGATTCCCTTCCCTGTTTCCCCCCCACGAAAGACCGGCCATGACTGACGAAGACCTCGACCTCCACGAGCCCGAACACGATCACCTGCTGGACCTCGACGATGACCTCGATGGCCTGCTGGAGGAGGATGCGGCGTTCTTCGTGGACCAGCCCGGCGATCATGAGGACGACGACGAGGACGCGGAGGAATACCAGCCGGGCCTGGACGACGAGGACTGGTAGAGGGCTGACCTTCGGACGATATCCGGGCGTCATGATCAGCTGGCAGAATGCTGGCCAGACAATAAAGAGAAAGCACCATGCGCTACGTCACGCTCGCCCTGGCCGTTTCCCTGCTCTGCGGATGCTCTTCGGACGTCCGCCGGGATGACCGCACCGCGCCCATTTCCCTGTACCGCGATACCCGCCACGTCATGGTGGTGAATTTCCAGCCAGACGCCACGGTGGCGGCCAACCCGCGCTGGGGTGCACTGAAGGCCAGCTGGCGCGAGGCGTTGCGTGATGAGGCGGACTCGGCGGACTACCAGCTGACCGAGCAGGACGGCGAACCCCGCGCTACCGATACCCTGTCCACCCTGGTGGTGATCGAAGTTGGCGCCGGTCATAGCGCGAACAACCGTTCCAGCAACGATGGCGAGGAATGGGTCACCTCGACTGTGCGCTACCACGATGGCCTGACCGGCCAGTTGCTCGCCTCCCGACGCTACGAGAGCGAAGCCGATGGCGACCTGTTCAGCTCCATGAGTTCTTCCGAGGTCAGCGCGGTATCCGAGCAGATAGTCGAGGAAATCACCGGCGCCCTGCTGGTCGCCCGTCCCTCGCGCAGCCTGCCGGCGCCACGTCCTGCCACCACGCCAGCGCAGCCACCTGAGGCCGTTCCGCAACCGGTCGCGCCGACCGCGGCGGAAACCGTCGCCCATGTCTCACGGCCGCTGACCAAGGAGCAGCGCCTGATGGAGTTGCAGCAGCGCAACCTGCCGTACGAGGAATACCGCGACGAGTACCAGCGGATCATGGGGCGCTGAACGCCCGCGCGCTCTTCAGCGATCAGCGGCTGCTGGAGCCACGCCGCCGCTCGACAGTTCCTGTTCGCAGCTCTTGTATTGGGCACCGTACAGCGAGGCGCGCGCCTGGACTTTCTGTGAAGTCGCCTTCAGCCACGGCTTGGCGTCGTAGCTGTGATTGCGGTAGCCGCCCCAGCCCTCGTGGTAGTTCAGGTACTGGCCATAGGCATCCCACTTCGAGACGCGATTCACGCTGTAGGTCTTGTTCATGTACCAGCCCATGAAGTCCAGCGCGTCGGCGAAGTCGTCACGGTCGGCGCCCCAGCCTCCCGCTTCCTTCTTGTAATCCGCCCACGTCTCGTCCTTGGCCTGGGCGTAGCCGTAGGCGGAACTGACCCGGCCCCAGGGAATGAAACCGAGGAAGTAGTAACGCGGCGGCAGGGCGTCGTGCTTGAAGGAAGACTCCTGGTACATCATCGCCATCGGTACCTGGACGGTCCCGCCCCAGCGCTTCTGCACCTTCAGCGCCGCTTCGTGCCAGGCGGGCTTTTCACGAAAGATCTCGCAGAGATTCTCGGGATGCGCCGGAGGCTTGGTGGCGCACCCGGCAAGGGTCAGGAGCAGGGCGGGCAGCAGAAGCCGGAGCATGGGCGGTTTGTCCTTTTCTCGCGCGATGGCGCAAGGCTTATACAGCCTTGGGTGGCGAAGCGGAATCGTCGGGCGTCGAGGGCAATCCTCGTTCCGAGGTCGCCGGGGTTACCGGCCCCCATGGTGGGGCGGGCGCAGCGGTGCAAGGCTTTACCGCCAGAAACAAAAAGGCCCGCTCGGAGCGGGCCTTTGAGGCGGTCTCGCAGACTGCCCGGGGCAGCTCGAAACAAGGTAGATGGCGCACCAGGCGGGATTCGAACCCACGACCCCTGCCTTCGGAGGGCAGTACTCTATCCAGCTGAGCTACTGGTGCGTATGCCGCGGCTGGCGCGGCAGGCGGCAATCATACGCATCTCCCGTGCAGGCGTCCAATGCAGGTACGCTCGTTCATGATATCGAACGAAAACAGCCGCCTGTCGGTAGAATTCCTCCGAAAACCCCCTGCAACCTGATACCTTCGTTGGTTTTGTCGAACGAGCTATTGCCCTTTGCAGTCGAGGGCCCTAGGATTCGTTTGAGATTTCAAACACCTCCCCATCACAACAACAGGAGACCGGAGAATTGGCATCACACCAGCCGGCCATCAGCCTGCGGGATGACAGTCTTCCGTTGCACCCACCGCATGTCCCTTGTGACAGGTCTCCGTGCGGCTTCCGTCGATCAGCGTACCGGAAGGTTGTAGGGCAGTCGTACTCCTGGGCCGAGCCTGGGAACCTGTGCGTGAACGAGTTCGACCAGACCGGGCAATGACCCCGGCCTGCGTTTTTTCGTGTCCGCATGCCGAGCGAACTAAGAGCCGTTCGCCTGGCGTCGCCTCCACGTTGAGGCGACATTCGTCTCCGGCGTCGATACTGATCGGCCGGGGCGAATGAACGGCAGAGACTGCGGTCTCTCCCATCCAGACAACAAGGCAGGCGGGGACTCGAGGCAGACCCGCCGTCCACAGGCTTTCCTCGAAAGGAGACAGGTCATGCAACTCAATGATGCCAAGCTGTTCCGCCAACAGGCTTACATTGACGGTTCCTGGGTCGACGCCGACAACGGCAAGACCATCAACGTGAACAACCCGGCCACCAACGAGATCATCGGCACCGTGCCGAAGATGGGCGCCGACGAAACTCGTCGTGCCATCGAAGCCGCCGACAAGGCCCTGCCGGCCTGGCGTGCGCTGACTGCCAAGGAACGCGCCAACAAGCTGCGCAAGTGGTTCGACCTGATGATCGCCAACCAGGACGACCTGGCTCGCCTGATGACCATCGAGCAGGGCAAGCCGCTGGCTGAAGCCAAGGGCGAGATCGCCTACGCCGCCTCCTTCCTCGAGTGGTTCGGCGAAGAAGCCAAGCGCATCTACGGCGACACCATTCCGGGCCACCAGCCCGACAAGCGCATCATCGTGATCAAGCAGCCGATCGGTGTGACCGCGGCCATCACCCCGTGGAACTTCCCGTCGGCGATGATCACCCGTAAAGCCGGTCCGGCCCTGGCCGCTGGCTGCACCATGGTGCTCAAGCCCGCCTCGCAGACCCCGTACTCCGCCCTGGCCCTGGCCGAGCTGGCCGAGCGCGCCGGTATTCCGAAGGGCGTGTTCAGCGTCGTCACCGGCAGCGCCGGCGAAGTCGGCGGTGAGCTGACCAGCAACCCGATCGTGCGCAAGCTGACCTTCACCGGCTCCACCGAGATCGGTCGCCAGCTGATGGCCGAATGCGCCAAGGACATCAAGAAAGTGTCCCTGGAACTGGGCGGCAACGCTCCGTTCATCGTGTTCGACGATGCCGACCTGGACGCCGCCGTCGAAGGCGCGCTGATCTCCAAGTACCGCAACAACGGCCAGACCTGCGTCTGCGCCAACCGCCTGTACGTACAGGACGGCGTATACGACGCCTTCGTCGAGAAACTGAAGGTCGCTGTGGCCAAGCTGAACATCGGCAACGGCCTGGAGCAGGGCGTTACCACCGGCCCGCTGATCGATTCCAAGGCGGTTGCCAAGGTCGAAGAGCACATCGCCGACGCCGTTTCCAAGGGCGCCAAAGTCCTCACCGGCGGCAAGCCGCACAGCCTGGGCGGCACCTTCTTCGAGCCGACCATCCTGGTCGACGTACCGAAGTCTGCCCTGGTCTCCAAGGACGAAACCTTCGGCCCGCTGGCGCCGGTGTTCCGCTTCAAGGACGAGGCCGAAGTCATCGCCATGTCCAACGACACCGAGTTCGGCCTGGCTTCGTACTTCTACGCCCGCGACCTGGCCCGCGTATTCCGCGTTGCCGAGCAGCTGGAATACGGCATGGTGGGTATCAACACCGGCCTGATCTCCAACGAAGTCGCGCCGTTCGGCGGCATCAAGGCCTCGGGCCTGGGTCGCGAAGGTTCGAAGTACGGCATCGAGGACTACCTCGAAGTCAAATACCTCTGCCTCGGCGGTATCTGATCCGTTTTTTCCGTGGGCGCGGGGTGGCAGGCAAGAGCTGACAGCCACCTTCGCGTCGGCGTTTTCCGGTGGTAGCACCGGACAACCCGTCTGGCGGGCCGCAAGTTCCACGACAGTCGATCATCGTATGCTGTCGTGTGTGGCTTCTCCCCGCTTTCATCCTTTGATCCGGTCGCCCGATGAGCGGCCACTGAGGAAGCTATGAGCAAAACCAACGAATCCCTGCTGCAACGTCGTCAGGCCGCCGTACCGCGCGGTGTAGGCCAGATCCACCCGGTCGTCGCCGAGCGCGCCGAAAACTCCACCGTGTGGGACGTCGAAGGTCGTGAGTACATCGACTTCGCCGGCGGCATTGCCGTACTGAACACCGGCCACCTGCACCCGAAAGTGGTTGCCGCCGTTCAGGAGCAACTGACCAAGCTGACCCACACCTGCTTCCAGGTGCTGGCGTACGAGCCCTACATCGAGCTGGCCGAAGAAATCGCCAAGCGCGTTCCGGGCAACTTCCCGAAGAAGACCCTGCTGGTCACCTCCGGCTCCGAAGCCGTTGAGAACGCCGTCAAGATCGCCCGTGCCGCCACCGGCCGCGCTGGCGTGATCGCCTTCACCGGCGCCTACCACGGCCGTACCATGATGACCCTGGGCCTGACCGGCAAGGTCGTTCCGTACTCCGCTGGCATGGGCCTGATGCCGGGCGGCATCTTCCGCGCCCTGGCTCCGGTGCGAACTGCACGGCGTCGAGCGAAGACGAGTCCATCGCCAGCATCGAGCGCATCTTCAAGAACGACGCTCAGCCGCGTGACATCGCTGCCATCATCATCGAGCCGGTTCAGGGCGAAGGTGGCTTCTACGTCAACTCCAAGGCCTTCATGCAGCGCCTGCGCGCCCTGTGCGACGAGCACGGCATCCTGCTGATCGCTGACGAAGTACAGACCGGCGCTGGCCGTACCGGCACCTTCTTCGCCACCGAGCAACTGGGCATCGTTCCGGACCTGACCACCTTCGCCAAGTCCGTTGGCGGTGGTTTCCCGATCTCCGGTGTTTCCGGTAAAGCCGAAATCATGGACGCCATCGCTCCGGGCGGTCTGGGCGGCACCTACGCTGGTAGCCCGATCGCTTGCGCCGCGGCCCTGGCCGTGCTGAAAGTGTTCGACGAAGAGAAGCTGCTGGAGCGTTCGCAAGCTGTTGGCGAGAGCCTGAAGGCTGGTCTGCGCGACATCCAGGCCAAGCACAAGGTCATCGGCGACGTTCGTGGCCTGGGTTCGATGATTGCCATCGAGCTGTTCGAAGGCGGCGATCACAACAAGCCGGCCGCTGAACTGGTCAGCAAGATCGTGGTTCGTGCCCGTGAGAAAGGTCTGATCCTGCTCTCGTGCGGTACCTACTACAACGTGATCCGCTTCCTGATGCCCGTCACCATTCCGGACGCGCAACTGGAAAAAGGCCTGGCCATCCTGGCTGAGTGCTTCGACGAACTGGCCTGAGCCTCATCGCTCTAACGGTTCAAAAGAAAGGCCCGCGCAAGCGGGCCTTTCTTTTTGTGGGCATTTTTGTGCGCACTCGTTTTGTGCGAAATGTCCGCCGAAGTTGATGGCGCGCATGGGAAAGCTTGTGGGCTTTGGACTACGCTGCGCTGTATCCGAAGGCCGTTGGCCGGCGGCATCCGAAGGACCGGGCACTCGGCAGGGAAGGCTCTGGATCGGTTGTTTCCGCCCGCGACGGCATAAGTCCCGAGCGAGGTGTGATTCATGACGTTTCTCCCGGCGTGCTGGTCGCTGCCAGCGATCCCTGGAGCCGCGAGCTGCTCGGCCAACTGGTGCTGAGCGTGCGTTGCGACGCAAGCGTCGAGTACTGCGAAGACGGTGATACGGCCATCGAGGCCTGTCGTCGCTATCCCTTCGCCCTGATCCTGGCCGAGCGCGAGCTGCCTGGCAGCGATGGTCTGGAATTGCTTCGCCACGTGCGCATGCGCCGCCGCGGGCCGGTCGCCCAGCCGTTCATCCTGATCAGCTCCAAGGCCGACGCCGCCAGCGTGCGCGCCGCCTTGCCGCTGGCACCCACGGCGTACCTGGTCAAACCCTTCAACGCCGAGAATCTGCGCGAACGCCTGCGCTCCCTGCTGCTGGCGCCGGAGAAAACGTCGTTTGCGAGCTGCCGACCCTGGAGCAGAGCCTGTCGCTGGAGCGTTTCCTGCAGACCGAACGCGACGCCACCGAGGGTGCGCCGCTGATGGGGGAGGTGGGTGCGGCGGTGAATCGCTGCATGGAGGCCAGCGATATCAACCTGGAGATGCTCGATCAGGAGTTCGGCCATGATCCGCAGATCACCGCCTGCCTGATCTCCGCCGCCAACAGTGCCGCGCGGCATGTCGGCATGCCCTGCCAGACGCTGATGCAGGCGCTTTCGCGTCTGGGCGTGGCGCAGGCGCTGAATCTGATGCTGGCAGTGGCGCTGCAGCGCGCCGCGACCCTGGCCGACCCTCTGCTCAAGGAGCGTGCCGAGCGCTTCTGGGAGCTTTCCGGCATACCGCCGACGCCGCCTTTGCACTGGCCGAGTCCCTTGGTGCCGATGCCGACCGCTGTTTTACCGCCGGTTTGCTGCATTGCCTGGGCGACCTTGCGCTGCTGCGTAGCCTGCAGGACTGGCACAGTGCGGGTGGCGAGCTTAGCGAGGCCGATGTGGACAAGGCTCTGAAGGAGCACGGTGCGAGCTTCGGCTCCGCCTTGCGCACCCGCTGGCGGTTGCCGCTGGAGCTGCGCAACCTGATCGCAGCGGCCTACGCCATCGACAATGGTGTTTTCAGTCGTGAGGCGCTGATCGTCAATCTGGCCGCCAGCGCGGCGCGTCTGCCTGAAGAGGAGCTGCCCAGGCTCAAGGATCACAAGGCCGCGCGCATGCTGCAATTGACGCCAGCGCAGCTGGGCTATCTGGGGCGGACCTGAGCGTTCAGGGCGAGTAGTAGTACTTCTTTGCCCACGCGTAGGGTCGCTGCCGCTCGATGCACCAGTCGACGAAGGCGCCCTCGGGTGCTGCCGAAAAGGTCAGCCAGTCGTCCAGCATGGCGGTAAGTTGCGCCGCTTCCTCGGTGTGGCGCCCGAAGGGGCTGGCGTCCGGTGCTTCCTCGACCAGCTGCGCCGCCGTTTCAAGCGCCGCCCGCGCGTCGGCCGGCTCGCCGATGAAGCATCCTTCATCGAGATGATGCATGGCGTAGTCCGCCGCGCCCAGGGCGAAATCGATCAATCGGTAGCGAACAGCGACATCATCCGGGGCGGCCGCCAGCGCCCGGCGTAGAAGATCGCCATCGTTTTGCAGCAGCCCCAGCCAGCGCAACGGCGCGTGCGCCGTCGGTTCGTCGTCGATCCAGCTTTGCAGCGTCGGGAACAGAAAGCGCGCGAGCAGCGGTTGGGCGAGAAACTGGTGGGCTTCGCGGGTCTGGCTGTGCAGCGTGAGTATCTGCAGGCTCAGCTCGCGGGCTGGCGGGGAGTCGGGGGCGGGGGCATTGCGCAGGAACCCTTCGAGGGCGGCAAACGCCTCTCGACGCAGGCCTCGACTGCGGGCGCGGGCGTAATCCGCCAGCGCCTGCAGGCCAGGCAGGCTCGCCAGTTCATCGGCGAGCCTGTCCAATCCTTCGAAGTTGTCCTGGTTCCAGTAGTACATGGATCGACGCGCTTACCGCGCGGCCAGCAGTTCCTTGCCGCGCGCGACGGCGGCGCGGACCTGGTTCGGTGCGGTGCCGCCGATATGGTCGCGGGCGTTGACCGAACCTTCCAGGGTCAGCACGGCGAACACGTCATCGTCGATCTGGTCGCTGAACTGGCGCAGCTCGTCCAGGCTCATCTCGGCCAGGTCCTTGCCGCTGTCCACGCCGTACTTCACCGCGTGGCCGACAATCTCGTGGCAATCACGGAACGGCAGGCCGCGACGCACCAGGTAGTCGGCGAGGTCAGTGGCGGTGGAGAAGCCACGGCGGGCCGCTTCGCGCATGATCTCGCGCTTGGGCTTGATCGCCGGGACCATGTCGGCGAAGGCACGCAGGCTGTCGCGCAGCGTGTCGGCAGCGTCGAACAGCGGCTCCTTGTCTTCCTGGTTGTCCTTGTTGTACGCCAGCGGCTGGCCTTTCATCAGGGTCAGCAGGCCGGCGAGGTGGCCGAACACGCGGCCGGACTTGCCACGCACCAGCTCCGGCACGTCCGGGTTTTTCTTCTGCGGCATGATCGAGGAGCCGGTGCAGAAGCGGTCAGGCAGGTCGATGAACTGGAACTGGGCGCTGGTCCAGAGCACCAGCTCTTCGGAGAAGCGCGACAGGTGCATCATCGCCACGGCGGCGGCGGCGCAGAATTCGATGGCGAAGTCACGATCGGACACGCCGTCCAGCGAGTTGCCGGAGATCGCTTCGAATCCCAGCAGTTCGCAGGTGATGGTCCGGTCGATCGGGTAGGTGGTGCCCGCCAGCGCAGCGCTGCCCAGGGGCATGCGGTTGGCGCGCTTGCGGCAATCCACCAGGCGCTCGTAGTCGCGGCTGAGCATTTCGAACCAGGCCAGCAGGTGGTGGCCGAAGGTCACCGGCTGCGCAGTCTGCAGGTGGGTGAAGCCGGGCATGATGGTGTCGGCTTCGGCTTCCGCCAGGCCCAGCAGGCCCTGCTGCAGGCGGGTGATTTCGGCAAGGATCAGGTCGATCTCGTCGCGCAGCCACAGGCGGATGTCGGTGGCCACCTGGTCGTTGCGCGAACGGCCGGTGTGCAGTTTCTTGCCGGTGATACCGATGCGGTCAGTCAGGCGCGCTTCGATGTTCATGTGCACGTCTTCCAGGTCGACGCGCCAGTCGAAGGTGCCGGCCTCGATCTCGCTCTGGATCTGCTTCAGGCCATCGATGATGGTGTCGCGCTCGGCGTCGGTCAGCACACCGACCTTGGCCAGCATGGTCGCGTGGGCCATGGAGCCCATGATGTCGTGGCGGTAGAGGCGCTTGTCGAAGTCGACGGAAGCGGTGAAGCGGGCGACAAAGGCATCGACGGGCTCGCTGAAGCGGCCGCCCCAGGACTGGTTGGTCTTCTCTACGCTCATGGATATCTCTCGCTGAAACGGGCAGGCGCGGCGCGCGGCCTGCATGAAGGGCAAAGTGCGACGATAATAGCAGGCTGAAGGACAAAACCGGCGGCGCTTTGGCGGGTTGGGGCAGGGCAGTGGCGGTGAATCGTCGCAGGGCCCGTGGCCGATCTTTGCGCTGCCCGACAATTCCAGGCTTTTGGTCGCACGCGGTGCTTGCCGCCGTGCAGGCGCTTACGGAAACTGCGTCGATGCCCAGACTGACGAAGACCGGCGACAAGCCGGCGCCCAACGAAGATTTCTTCATCCCCGAACTCTGCCAGCCCGAAGCGCTGTTCAGCCTGGTGCTGCTCGCCGAGTTGCTGGTGCTCGTGCTGGTGCTCGCCGAGCCGATGACGCCCAGCTTCAACTGGGTGCGCCTGGCGCTTTCCTCGTTGTTCGTGCAGTGGATCGTGCTGCTCTCGGCCGGCCTGTTGTGCCAGCTGCGGCCATTCATGGCGCGCTGGCCGGCGTGGTTCTCCGGTCTGCTCAGCTGCGCGCTGGTGGTCCTGCTGACCCTGGGCTGCACCGCCGTGGCGGACTATTTCTCCCTCGGCGGACCCATGTCGCGCACCGGCGAGGTCAATCTCTACCTGCGGCATGCGCTGATTGCACTCATCATGTCCACGCTGTTGCTACGCTATTTTTATCTCCAGAGCCAATGGCGACGGCAGGAACAGGCTGAGCTGCGGGCGCGGATCGAATCGCTGCAGGCACGTATCCGTCCGCATTTCCTGTTCAACAGCCTGAACAGCATCGCCAGCCTGATCGAGATCGATCCGGGCAAGGCCGAGCTGGCGGTGCTGAATCTTTCGGACCTTTTTCGCGCCAGCCTGGCCAAACCTGGAACATTAATTTCCTGGGGAGAGGAACTTGAGCTGGCCAGACGCTATCTTTCCATTGAGCAGTTCCGTCTTGGCGACCGGTTGCAGATGGACTGGCAGGTGAGCGGCGTGCCCGATGGCGTACCGATTCCCCAGCTGACGCTGCAGCCATTGCTCGAGAACTCATTGATTTATGGCATCCAGCCGCGCATCGAAGGCGGGCTGGTGAAAGTTGAGGCGGACTACCGTGACGGTGTGTTCCAGCTCTGTGTGAGCAACCCGTACGACGAATCGACCGAGACGCTGCCCACGAAGGGGACCAAGCAGGCCCTGCAGAATATTGCAGCGCGACTTGCGGCACTTTTCGGGCCAAAAGCTAGTCTCAGCGTCGAGCGCCGTGACGGACGGCACTTCACCTGTCTACGCTATCCATGTGCGCGTCTCATGCAGGAAGCCTGAGCTTATGAATGTCCTGATCGTCGATGACGAACCCCTGGCGCGAGAGCGCCTGGCCCGGCTGGTGGGGCAACTGGACGGCTATCGCGTCCTCGAGCCATCCGCCAGCAACGGCGAAGAAGCGCTGACGCTGATCGACAGCCTGAAGCCGGATATCGTCCTGCTGGATATCCGCATGCCCGGCCTGGACGGGCTTCAGGTGGCGGCCAAGCTGTGCGAGCGCGAAGCCCCGCCGGCGGTGATTTTCTGTACCGCCCATGATGAATTCGCCCTGGAGGCGTTCCAGGTCAGTGCGGTTGGCTACCTGGTCAAACCGGTCCGCAGCGAGGACCTGGCCGACGCCCTGAAGAAGGCCTCGCGGCCCAACCGTGTGCAGCTGGCGGCGCTGACCAAGCCCCCGGCGGCCGGCGGCCCCGGCCCGCGCAGCCACATCAGCGCGCGGACCCGCAAGGGTATCGAACTGATTCCGCTGGAAGACGTGATCTTCTTCATCGCCGACCACAAGTACGTGACCCTGCGCCACGCCGGCGGCGAAGTGCTGCTGGACGAGCCGCTGAAGGCGCTGGAAGACGAGTTCGGTGACCGCTTCGTGCGTATCCACCGCAACGCGCTGGTCTCCCGCGAGCGTATCGAGCGCCTGCAGCGCACCCCGCTGGGGCACTTCCAGCTTTACCTGAAAGGACTCAATGGCGATGCGCTGACCGTCAGCCGCCGCCATGTCGCCGGTGTGCGGCGACTGATGCACAACCTGTAGCGACACAGTGCCGCAGCGCTTGAAGCCCGGGGGGCGGCCCCCGGGCTTTTCGTTTGCGTGAGCTGTTATCATGCGGGCACTTTCTTGCACGCTTCCTTTGCCTGGAAATGCCCATGTCTCGCGAAATCCGTATCGCCACGCGCCAGAGCGCCCTGGCACTCTGGCAGGCCGAATACGTCAAGGCCCGCCTGGAACAGGCCCACCCCGGCCTGACCGTGACCCTCCTGCCGATGACCAGCCGCGGCGACAAGCTGCTGGACGCGCCGCTGGCGAAAATCGGCGGCAAGGGCCTGTTCGTCAAGGAGCTGGAAACCGCCCTGCTGGAGAACGAAGCAGACATCGCGGTGCACTCCATGAAGGATGTGCCGATGGACTTCCCCGAAGGTCTGGGCCTGTACTGCATCTGCGAACGTGAAGACCCGCGCGACGCCTTCGTCTCCAACAGCTACGCGAGCCTCGACGACCTGCCTGCCGGCAGCGTGGTCGGCACCTCCAGCCTGCGCCGCCAGGCCCAGCTGCTGGCCAGTCGTCCCGACCTGCAGATCCGCTTCCTGCGCGGTAACGTCAACACCCGCCTGGCCAAGCTCGATGCCGGCGAGTACGACGCCATCATCCTCGCTGCCGCCGGGCTGATTCGCCTTGGTTTTGAAGACCGCATCCGCTCCTCCATCAGCGTCGAAGCCAGCCTGCCGGCTGGTGGCCAGGGCGCGGTGGGCATCGAGTGCCGTACTGCCGACGCGGAAATCCACGCCCTGCTGCAGCCGCTGCATCATCGCGAGACCGCCTTGCGTGTCACTGCCGAGCGTGCGCTGAACAAGCGCCTGAACGGCGGCTGCCAGGTGCCCATCGCCTGCTACGCCATTCTTGAAGGCGACCAACTGTGGCTGCGCGGCCTGGTCGGCCAGCCCGACGGCACCGAACTGCTGCGCGCTGAAGCCCGCGCGCCCTTCGCCGAGGCCGAGACCCTCGGCGTGAAAGTCGCGGAAGACCTGCTGGGCCAGGGCGCCCAGGAAATCCTCAACGCGGTCTACGGCGAGGCCGGTCACCCGTGAGCCGCTGGCGGCTGCTGCTGACCCGTCCTGAAGAGGATTGCGCGGCGCTCGCCGCCACCCTCGCCGAGCACGGCATCCACGGCGACTGCCTGCCCTTGCTGGCGATCACGCCGCGTGAAGAGACCCCCGTCGAGCGCAGCCTGATCCTTGACCTGGACCGCTACTGCGCGGTTATCGTGGTCAGCAAGCCCGCGGCGCGCCTGGGCCTGGAGCGGCTTGACCGCTACTGGCCGCAACCGCCGCTGACTCAGCGCTGGTTCACCGTCGGCGCCGCCACGGCGGCTATCCTCGAAGACTACGGTCTGGATGTGGTCTGCCCGCAGGATGGCGACGACAGCGAGGCCCTGCTGGCCCTGCCGGCGTTCGAGCAGGCCCTGCAGGTGCATGATCCGAAGGTGCTGATCATGCGCGGTGAGAGTGGCCGAGAATTCCTTGCCGAGCGCCTGCGCGGCCAAGGCGTGGTGGTCGACTATCTGGAACTCTACCGGCGCGAAATGCCGGCATACGCTGAAGGCGAGCTGCTGCGGCGAATTCAGTCGGAGCGTTTGAACGCCATTGCGGTCAGTAGTGGGCAGGGGCTGGAGCACCTGCAACAGCTCGCGGCGGAGGATTGGCCGCAGGTGAGTGCGATGCCGCTGTTCGTGCCCAGCCCGCGTGTGGCTGAGCAGGCGCGGGAGATGGGTGCGCAGCGGGTGATCGATTGTCGGGGCGCCAGCGCTGTGGCACTGATGGAGGCGCTGAGAAGCGCCGAATAGAACAATTTCTGAGCGAAGGATGGATCTGTGAGCGAAGCCGTCACTCCCCAAGAGACTTCACCAACATCGTCCAGCCCGGCCGCCGCGCCGGCCCCGCGCAAGGGCGGTACGGGCATCGCGCTGCTGGCCTTGCTGGTCGGCGCCGCCGGCCTCGCTGCGGGTGGCTGGGGCGTCTGGCAGGTCCAGCAGCTCAAGGGCGCCGAGCAGCAGCGCGCCGCGCAACTGGAAGATGCCCGCGCCCAGGCGCAAGGCGTGCAGAATGCCAACGCCGACTTGAACAAGCGCCTGGACACCCTGCCCAACGCCGATGAGCTCGAAGCCCGCCGCCGTCTGGTGGTGGAGCTGCAGGGCGACCAGCAGCAGCTGGCCAAGCAGGTCAAGCAGGTGCTGGGTCAGAGTCGCCAACAATGGCGTCTGGCTGAATCCGAGCATTTGCTGCGCCTGGCCGCACTGCGTCTTTCCGCATTGCAGGACATCGACAGCGCCACCGAGTTGGTCCAGGGCGCGGACGATATCCTTCGTGTGAATAACGATCCGGGCGCCTTCGCCGCGCGTGCGCAGCTGGCCAAGAGCCTCGAGGCGCTGCGCGCGCTGCCCCGTCCTGACCGCACCGGGCTGTTCCTGCAACTGGGCGCGCTGCGCGACCAGGCTGCGCAGCTGCAGCCGCTGAACCCGGCGTTCAAACCCTCCGAGGGAGCTACCGGGCCTAGCACCGCCTGGGGCGATGGCAGCAGCACCTGGGACCAGTGGTGGGAGCGCATCTCGCGCTACGTGCGCATCGATTTCAACGCCGGGCAGGACATCCGCCCGCTGCTCTCCGGCCAGCAGCTGGACCGCGTGCGCCTGGCCCTGAGCCTCGCCCTGGAGCAGGCTCAGTGGGCCGCGCTGAACGGCAAGCAGGACGTCTACGAACAGGCGCTGAAGCAGGCCAAGCAGATCGTCGGCGACTTCTTCAACGCCGACCTCGCCGACAGTCGTGCGCTGGTCGCGCGCCTGGATGAGCTGAGCGGCCAGGCTGTCACCGTGCAGACGCCGGACCTCGGCCCTGCCCTCAGTTCGCTGCAGGCTTACCTGTCGCGCCGCGAAAGCGCGGTGCAGCAGCAGGAGGCGGTGGCGCCCGACGCGGGGACCCAGCCATGAGCCGCCTCTACGTCCTGATCCTCGCCGTGGTCCTGGCGGCCACCCTGGTCGGGCTGGCCGTCGCCGAGCAGTCCGGCTATGTGCTGATCGCCTACAAGAGCTTCCGCTACGAATCCAGCCTGTGGACCTTCCTTGCGCTGCTGGTGGTGCTCTGGGTGGTCTACCTCGCCGTGCGCCTGGTGCTGCGCCTGCTCGGCGTCTCTGGCCGCGTGGTGAATCCCTGGTCGCGCTTCAACCGTCGCCGCCGCTCGCAACTGGCCGAGGAACACGGCCAGCGCGATCTCGCCGAAGGTCACTGGGCGCAGGCGCTGCGTCACCTGCGTCGTGCCGCCGAGCTGAGCGACCGCCCGCTGCCGCATTACCTGGGGGCTGCTCGCGCGGCCAACGAGCTGGGCAAGACCGAGGAGTGCGATGAGCTGCTGGACCGCGCCCAGGAGCGCGAGCCTGGCGCCGAACTGGCGGTGGGCCTGACCCGTGCCCAATTGCTGATCAACCGTGGCGACTTCACCCGCGCCCGCGTGGTGCTGGACAAGCTGCACCAGGATCACCCGCGTCATCCGACCGTGCTGCGCCTGCTCCAGCAGCTCTATGTCAGCCTCCACGAATGGCAGGCGCTGTGCGTGCTGCTGCCCGAGCTGCGCAAGGAGCGCGTGCTGCAGAACGCCGAGCTGGCTGACCTGGAGCGCCGTACCTGGATGGCCGCGCTGGGGGAGGCGGGCGAGCAGGGCATCGGCCAGGGCGAAAGCAGCTTACAGCCGTTGACCCAGCGCTGGCAGAACGTGCCCTCCAACCTTCGCGCGCAGCCGCCGCTGGTGGCTGCCTACGCCGAGCAATTGCTGCGCCTGGGCGCACCGGAAGAGGCCGAGGAAGTGCTGCGCAAGGCGCTCAAGGAAGGCTACGACAGCCGTCTGGTGCACCTCTATGGCCGCGCCCGTGGCCGCGATGGCGCGCACCAGCTGAAGACCGCCGAAGGCTGGCTGAAGCAGCATGGCGACGATCCCGAACTGCTGCTGACGCTCGGCCGGCTGAGCCTGCAGAACAAGCTGTGGGGCAAGGCGCGCGAGTATCTGGAGGCCAGTCTGGCTCGCCAGCGCAATGCGGAAACCTGCGCCGAACTGGCGCGTCTGCTGGCGCAGCTGGGTGAAGTCGAACGCAGCAACCTGCTGTTCCAGGAAGGCCTTGGCCTGCTGGCTCCGCCGGTTTCGCTGCCGGTTGCGACGCGCGCCTGATCCTGTCGATGCAAGTGAACACGGCGCCCTTGGGCGCCGTGTTCGTTTTCAGGGTTTACCGTAGCGGATGCGGTAGATCGCGCCGTTCAGGTCGTCGCTGACCAGCAGCGAGCCGTCCGGGGCGACCAGTACATCTGCCGGCCTTCCGTTGACCCCGCCATCCTTGTCGAGCCAGCCTTCGGCGAACACGCTCTGGCGCTTCAGCGTGCCGTCCTCGTTGAGCTCGATGCGCGCCACGCGGTAGCCGATCTTCTGCGTACGGTTCCACGAACCGTGCTCGGCAATGAACAGGTTGTTGCGGTACTCGGCAGGGAACTGCTCACCGGTGTAGAAGCGCAGTCCCAGCGCGGCGACGTGCGGGCCCAGTTTGGCGACTGGCGCGGTGAATGCGGAGCAGGGTTTCCTGCCTTCCTCGGGATCGGCGATGTCGCCCTGGTGGCAGTCGGGATAGCCGAAGTCCTCGCCCACTTTGCTGACCTTGTTCAGCTCGTCGTCGGGCTTGTCGTCGCCGAGCATGTCGCGCCCGTTGTCGGTGAACCACAGTTGCTTCGTCTGCGGATGCCAGGTGAAGCCGACGGTGTTGCGGATGCCGTAGGCGACCACCTCCCGCGCGCTGCCGTCGGCGTTCATGCGCTGCAGGTTGGCGTATTGCTCACGGTCCGGGCGGCAGATGTTGCACGGTGCGCCAACCGGTACATAGAGCTTGTCGTCCGGGCCGAAGGCGATGAATTTCCAGCCGTGTGCGGTCTCCTTCGGAAATTGCGCCGGCAGTTCCTCTGCCTTGGGAGGGGCGTCGAGGTGCGCCTCGATGTCGCGCAGCACGACGATGCGGTTGATCGAAGATACGTACAGGTCCCCCTTGTGAAAGGTCACGCCAACGGGCATCTGCAGGCCATCGGCGAGCGCCTTTACCTGGCCATCGGGCTTCACCGCGTAGACCTTGTCGGAGGAGCGACTGCCGACGAACAGGGTGCCGTTTTCGCCCCAGGCGATGGCGCGCGCGCCGGGCACCTGGTCGGTGAGCAGGCTGATATGGAAGCCTTCAGGGAGCTGGATCTGGCTGAGATCGGTGGCGGCAATGGCTGGCGCGGCTGTCAGGGAAAGCAGCGAGCAAAGTAGGAGATGACGACGCATGGCAGGAATTCCCGGATGAGTGCCACGGCCAGTCTAGACACTCGCCTTGAACTGATCGCCGTGTTTCCACTACCGTAGCGGCCTTTCCTGCAACAGCGCTTTTCAGCGGAGCCGCCATGAACCTGGCCAGCCCTCGGTCCCTGTTCTTCCTTGCCTTCCTCGCCTGTGTCGCCATGCTTGGCACGGGTTTCTACCTGCAGTACATGGTCGGGCTGGAGCCCTGCCCGCTGTGCATCCTGCAGCGCATCTTCTTCGCCGGCTGCGGTCTGTTTTCGCTGATCGCCGCGCTGCACGGCCGTGCGCCGCGCGTCTATTCGCTGCTGATCCTGCTCTGTGCCCTGGGCGGTGCCGGCACCGCGGGACGCCAGGTGTGGCTGCAGACGCTGCCGCCGGACCAGTTGCCGTCCTGCCTGCCGCCGCTGGAGTACATGATGGAAAGCATGCCCTATGCCGACATCATCTGGACCATGTTCCACGGCTCGGCCGATTGCGCCGAAGTGTCCTGGACCCTGCTCGGCCTGAGCATTCCGGAGTGGAGCCTGCTGGCTTTCATCGGCTTCGCCCTGTTCGCCATCGTGCAGTTCTTCCGCCGCCGCGGCTGAGCGTCGCATCTCAATTCGCCATGGCCTGCGCCGCATCGGCGCAGGCCAGAGGCATCGCGGTCTGTCGATTAAACGCTCGTATGAATTTTCCCGTTGCCGGTGTCTTGAAGGCGATAACGGGCGGGCATACTCTGGTTTTCCACTCCGTCGGAAAGCCGCCGCCGAACAAGCTTCACACATCGCGGATGTCGAGATTCGACAGAATATTGTCCCGGGGCGGACTTTGCCGGGACGGCGAAAAGGGAAGTGAGGACAACATGCTCGAGAGCTGCCGTAATGCCCAGGAACGTTGGGGAGGCGTACACCAGCTGATCGACCGCTGGTTGCGGGATCGACATGAATTGGTCCGGGCATTCGACTCCCTGGACGGTGTCCAGGCGCCGAAGACCAATGCCGAGAATCTGCAGAGCTTCTGCCAGCTGCTGCTCGACTACGTGTCGGCGGGCCACTTCGAAGTCTACGAACAGCTGATGAACGAAGCGCAGGCCTTCGGTGATACGCGCGGCCTGGAATTGGCCAAGCAGATCTACCCCCGCCTCGAAACCATCACCGCCAATGCGCTGAACTTCAACGACCGCTGCGACAACGGTGATTGCCGCGAAGGCACCTGCCTGACGAGCGAACTGAAAAGCCTGCGCCAGCAGCTGCACGAACGCTTCGAACTGGAAGACTGCCTGATCGAAGTACTGCACAACGCCCACGAGCAGAAAGCCGTTACGGCTTGAGTGAAGGGGCATTCGAAACGGCGCGAGCGCTTGAAGCACTCGCGCCGTTTTCGTTTTCGTATTGAGTCCGTGCCGTGCATGCCTATCGCGGGCATGGCCCGCTCCTACAAAGAGCGAATCGGCGAGCTCAGGGATATCCCTTCACGCTAATCCTGTAGGAGCGAGCTTGCTCGCGAACAGAAGGTAGGGCGCATAACGCGCCAGCGTTATCCGCCCTACGAAACTGCTGGAGAGCAGGTACCGAGTAATAGACAGTTGCCCCTACCCAAGAGCGCAGCAGTGGACTCTGTCCGTGATGTTCGAGCCTCGCACTTTGATCCCGCAACGCTGAAAATTTCTCGCCGTTCGGCAGCTTTCCCCTGGGTTCTCGCGGTCTTTTTCGGGGAATGAATCAAGGCTGAAAATCGGCTGCAGCGGCGACTGAGAACGCCTGCTCGCGAGAGCATTTCCACCGTGTCGTGATCGCGATTTTCGCGCCGTGCTGGCGCGCCGCGAAAGCCTGCCAGTCCGCCTTCGTCGGTACCGCCGCGTGTTGCGCGAAAGGCTCTGCGCCGGGCATTTCCGACCAGCCCTGAAAATTTATTTTTCATCGTCAAACGCACGTGCCACGGGCGTTTGCGCGGTCAGGCCGATGGCGCCAACGGAACCAAGTGCGTGAGGCAGCGTCATTGAGTGAGAGAAAAAACGCGCCTTCGCGCACTGCTGAAAACCTCTGAAGCCAATGCCTGCTGCGGCCTGCAGCGCAATAGGGACATTGGCGAGAGGCCATCAGCGGGGCTAGTATGGGCGCAACCACGTCCGCCAGGAGGCACGTCATGTCGGCCAACAAGAAACCCGTCACTACCCCTCTGCACCTGCTGCACCAGTTGTCCAACAGTCTGATCGAACACCTCGAAGGTGCCTGCAAACAGGCGCTCGTCGATTCCGAAAGCTGCTCGCCAAGCTCGAGAAACAACGCGGCAAGGCTCAGGAGAAGCTGCACAACGCACGCACCAAGCTGCAGGACGCGACCAAGGCCGGCAAGGCGAAGGCGCAGGCCAAGGCCAAATCGAGCATCGCTGAGCTCGACGGTGTGCTGGATGTTCTGAAGACCCGCCAGACGGAAACCCGTGCCTACATCGCCAACCTCAAGCGCGATGTGCAGGAGAGCCTGAAGCTCGCTCAGGGCGTGACCAAGGTGAAGGAAGCCGCTGGCAAATCCCTCGCGACCCGCAAGCCGGCTGCTGCCGCTGCCAAACCGGTTGCCAAGGCTGCTGCCAAGCCGGCCGCTAAACCCGCTGCCAAACCGGCTGCCAAGCCCGCCGTGAAAGCCGCCGCCAAACCTGCCGCCAAGCCTGCTGCGAAGCCGGCCGCCAAGGTTGCCGCTGCCAAACCTGTTGCCGCGAAAGCTGCTGCCAAGCCGGCTGCGAAACCCGCTGCCAAGCCTGCCGCTAAACCGGCTGCGAAGTCCGCTGCAAAACCTGCAGCCAAGCCGGCCGCCAAGACTGCAGCTGCCAAACCCGCCGCTGCCAAGCCTGCCGCTAAACCGGCTGCGAAGCCCGCTGCGAAAGCCGCCGCCAAGCCCGCCGCCAAGGCTGCTGCTAAACCCGCTGCTGCCAAGGCTGCCGCTAAACCGGCTGCGAAGCCCGCCGCAAAACCGGCAGCCAAGCCTGCTGCGAAAGCGGCTGCCAAACCCGCCGCGAAACCGGCCGCCAAGCCAGTTGCTGCCAAGCCCGCCGCTGCCGCGAAACCTGCTGCCGCTAAGCCCGCTGCTGCTGCCAACCGGCTGCCAAGCCCGCCGCGAAACCGGCTGCCAAGCCGGCCGTGAAAGCGGCTGCCAAGCCTGCCGCAAAACCGGCCGCCAAGCCTGCAGCCAAACCCGCTGCGGCCAAGCCTGCCGTCGCTGCCAAACCGGCTGCTCCGGCTGCCCCGAGCGCACCGGCCGCCCAGCCGAGTGCTCCGGCCGCTACTTCGGCTGCCAGCGCCACTCCGGCACCGGCTGTTCCGGCCAGCAGCACCTCCTCCAGCGCTTCCTAAGGCTCAGGAGAGGCTCGCCGCGGTGCGCAGGGTTTCCAGCGCATCGCGGCGCAAGCCGCCCGCTTCACCTGCCGCAGTTTCCAGCCAGCGCGCCAGGTCTTCCGCTTCACCCCGTGGCCAAACCATCGCCACCGTCTCCAGTCTTTCCAGCAGCACCTTTTCCGCTTCCAGCTCGAGCTGCTTGATCCGCTCGCGCAGTGGCGCCAGGTCTGCATCCTGCTTCGCCGATTCTCGCCAGCGCTGACGCAGCGAACGCAACGGCACGACTACCTCTTCGCGCCATCCCCGCGCCGTGCTTTCCAGCTCGCTCATTCGCGATGCCGCGAAGGCCACGCCAGTGCTGCCCAGCCCGGCCGCAGCGAGCAACAAGCAGACATCCGCACCGGCCTCCTGCAGAGCCAGACAAGCCGGTTCAACCCCAGGGCGGGCGTAGAGTTTCAGTGCATACGACCAGACATCATCAGACATAGAGCACCCACAGCGATTGCCAGGCGAAGCTGATAAACTCCGCCGCCATGATTCGACTACAAAATCTTACGCTACAGCGTGGCCCCCAGCGCTTGCTGGAAGGTGCCGAACTCACCCTGCACGCCGGACAGAAAGTCGGCCTGATCGGCGCCAACGGCGCCGGCAAGTCGAGCCTGTTCGCCCTGCTGCGCGGCCAGCTCGGCCAGGACGCCGGCGACTGCTACCTGCCCGCGGACTGGCGCATCGCGCACATGCGCCAGGAAGTCGATACCCTCGACCGCCTCGCCGTCGACTACGTGCTCGACGGCGACGTGCACCTGCGCAAGATTCAGGCGGACCTCGCCGCGGCGGAAGACGCCCATGACGGCACCGCCCTGGCGCGCCTGCACAGCGAGCTGGACAGCGCCGACGGATACACCGCCGACGCCCGCGCGCGCAAGCTGCTGGCGGGCCTGGGCTTCACGCCCGAGCAGATGGACCGCCGTGTCGGCGACTTCTCCGGTGGCTGGCGGATGCGCCTGAACCTGGCGCAGGCGCTGATGTGCCCGTCCGAACTGCTGCTGCTCGACGAGCCGACCAACCACCTGGACCTCGACGCCATCCTCTGGCTGGAAGAGTGGCTCAAGGGCTATCCGGGCACGCTGCTGCTGATCTCCCACGACCGCGATTTCCTCGACGCCGTGGTGGACAATATCGCTGCACCTCGAACAGCGCAAGCTCGACCCTGTACCGCGGCGGCTACTCGGCCTTCGAGCGTACCCGCGCCGAGCGCCTGGCCCAGCAGCAACAGGCGTACGAGAAGCAGCAGGCGCAACGCGCCCACATGGAAAAGTACATCGCCCGCTTCCGCGCCCAGGCCACCAAGGCCCGCCAGGCGCAGAGCCGGATCAAGGAGCTGGAGCGCCTGGAAGAGCTCGCCCCGGCCCACGTCGATTCACCGTTCGACTTCGCCTTCCGCGAGTCCGACAAGATTTCCAGCCCGCTGTTGAACCTCTCCGAAGCTCGCCTGGGCTATGGAGAGAAGACCGTGCTGGAGAAGGTCAAGCTGCAACTGGTGCCCGGTGCGCGCATCGGCCTGCTCGGCCCCAACGGCGCCGGCAAGTCCACGCTGATCAAGACCCTCTCCGGCGAACTGTCGCTGCTGTCCGGCGAGCTTGCCCGTGGCGAGAACCTCGCAATCGGCTACTTCGCCCAGCATCAGCTCGACTCGCTGGACCTCAAGGCCAGCCCGTTGCTGCACCTGGCGCGTATCGCCCCGGCCGAGCGCGAGCAGACCCTGCGCGACTTCCTCGGCGGCTTCGATTTCCGCGGCGAGCGCTGCGACGAACCGGTGCTGAATTTCTCCGGTGGCGAGAAAGCGCGTCTGGCCCTGGCGCTGATCGCCTGGCAGAAGCCCAACCTGCTGCTGCTCGACGAACCGACCAACCACCTGGACCTGGAAATGCGCCTGGCGCTGACCCTGGCGCTTCAGGAGTTTTCCGGCGCCGTAGTGGTGGTCTCGCACGACCGTCACTTGCTCAAGAGCACGACCGACGAATTCCTGCTGGTGGCCGACGGGCACATCCGGGAGTTCGACGGCGACCTCGAAGACTACGCCCGCTGGCTGGTGGACTTCCGCGCGCGACAGACGCCTTCTTCGCCCGCCGCTCCCGCTGGCGACAAGACCGACAAGCGCGCCCAGCGCCAGGCTGCCGCCGCCTTGCGCCAGCAGCTCGCCCCGCACAAGCGCGAGGCGGACAAGCTGGAGAAGGAGTTGGGCAAGGTCCACGAACAGCTCGCCGAGCTGGAACAGCGCCTGGGCGACAGCGCGCTCTACGAGGCTTCGCGCAAGGACGAGCTGCGTGACCTGCTGGCCCGTCAGGCGACCCTGAAAGGGCGCGAAAGCGAGCTGGAAGAGTCCTGGCTGATGGCCCTGGAAACCCTCGAAGAGCTGCAGCGCCAGCTCGAGGCCAGCGAGTGATGGATGATGTGAATCTGCTGGTGGCGTGGAGCGAACCGCTGCTGCGTGGCGGGCAGATCATTCTCGTCCTGCTGCTGGCGTGGCTGGTGCAGCGCATCGTCACCCGCGCTGTCAGCCGTCTCGGCGAGCGCTACCCGATGCCGCCGGAGCTGTTGCTGCCGCTGCGCGGCGGGTTGCGCTGGCTGATCATGGGCTCGGCGGTGATGCTGGTACTGGAGCGCCTGGGCGTCTCCGCCGACGTGCTCTGGGCTGCGCTGACCGGCTTCGCCGCCGTTGCGGCGGTGGCCTTCTTCGCTATCTGGAGCGTGCTTTCCAACCTGTTCTGCGCACTGATGATCTTCACCATGGGCCCGTTCCGCCTGGGCGACCGGGTGGAAGTCATCGAGTCTGCGGACAAACCCGGTGTGAAAGGCCGGGTCGTGGCGATCAACCTGCTGTACACCACCCTGGAGGAAGCGGGCGAGGACGGCGCGCCGGGCGCACTGCTGCAGGTGCCGAACAACCTGTTCTTCCAGAAGGCCATTCGCCGTTGGCGCGGGCCGAACTTCCCCACCACTCCCTGACCCCTAGCCCTGACGGACTCCCCCACTATGGAATGGCTCACTAGCCCTGAAATCTGGGTTGCCTTTCTGACCCTGACTGCCCTGGAAATCGTCCTGGGTATCGACAACATCATCTTCATCTCGATCCTGGTCGGCCGCCTGCCGCCGGAGCAGCAACCCAAGGCGCGCTTCTTCGGCCTGGCCCTGGCCATGGGTACGCGGATCCTGCTGCTGCTCTCGATCACCTGGGTGATGCGCCTGACCGCCGATCTGTTCACGGTGTTCGAGCACGGCATCTCCGGGACGCGACCTGATCCTGTTCTTCGGCGGGCTGTTCCTGCTGTTCAAGAGCACCATGGAAATCTTCCACAGCCTGGAAGGCGCCGAGGAAGGCGAGCAGAGCGGCGGCAAGTCGCGCGGCTTCATGGGCATCATCATCCAGATCGCGATCATCGACATCGTCTTCTCCCTGGACTCGGTGATCACCGCCGTGGGCCTGGTGCAGCACGTGCCGGTGATGGTCGCGGCCATCGTCATCTCGGTCGGCGTGATGATGCTTCGGCCGGCACCATCAGTGCCTTCATCGAGAAGCACCCGTCGCTGAAGATGCTGGCGCTGTCGTTCCTCATCGTGGTCGGTACCGTGCTGATCGCCGAAGCCTTCGAAATCCACGTGCCCAAGGGCTACGTGTACTTCGCCATGGCCTTCTCGCTGGCGGTGGAGGCAATCAACATCCGCCTGCGCGGCGCTCTCGCGCGCAAGCGCGGCGAGGAGCCGGTGAAGCTGCGCAAGGACATTCCGAGCTGATCGATCTGTCGTGAAACACAAAGCCCGGCCCAGCGCCGGGCTTTTTTCTTTGTAGGAGCGGGCCATGCCCGCGATCGCGCGCATGGCGCGCTCCTACAGGTTCGTTCGACCTTCGTCGGCGATGCTGGGCGGCGGCGCGGGACTAGGGCACACTGAGCCTCCGTAACAAATTATTGCGCCTGCCTGGGCGCCGTGAGGTCCGCCATGCTCGCCAGTACCTGGTTCGCCTTCTTCATCGCCTGCTGGGTGATCAGCCTGTCGCCCGGCGCCGGGGCCATCGCCTCGATGTCTTGCGGGCTGCAATACGGCTTCTGGCGAGGCTACTGGAATGCCCTGGGCCTGCAGATCGGCCTGGCGCTGCAGATCGCGATCGTCGCTGCCGGCGTCGGCGCACTGTTGTCGACGTCCGCCGTGGCGTTCAGCGCGATCAAATGGTTCGGCGTGGTCTACCTGGTCTATCTGGCCTATCGCCAGTGGACTGCCGCTCCGCAGGTCATGGCAGCCAGCGGCGAGCGCCCCATCGGCCGGCCGCTGACCCTGGTGCTGCGTGGCTTCCTGGTCAACGCCAGCAACCCCAAGGCGGTCATCTTCATGCTCGCGGTGCTGCCGCAGTTCGTCGATCCGCACCAACCCATGGCGATCCAGTACGTGATCATGGGCGCCACCATGATCACCGTGGACCTGATCGTCATGGCCGGCTACACCGGTCTGGCCGCCCGTGTGCTGCGCGCGCTGCGCTCGCAGCGCCAGCAGCGGATCATGAATCGAACCTTCGCCACTCTGTTCGTGGGCGCCGCCGCGCTGCTCGCCACGGTCCGCCGCGCCCCGGTCTGAGGGCGTTTGCGGGCTTTTCGCCAGAGGCTCGGGGTGGCCTTGTGGTCACTCCGGGCGCAATTGCGCGGGACGTTCTCCTTGCATAGACGGAAACCTGAGGTGACAATTTAACCTCTTTCATTCTCATTTAACTTTCCGTATGCGCCCCTCCAAACTATTCGTCTGGCTGTTGCCGCTGGTCGGCCTTTTCAGCCTTGGAGCTCACGCCGACACGGCTGTCGACCCTGCTCAAGCCCTGCATCTGCTCAGTTATCTCGCCGCTGACTATCCCGCCACCGTCGCCGACGGCAAGGTGATCAACGACAGCGAGTACAAGGAGCAGCTGGAATTCGTCGGCAATCTCCATTCGCTGATCCTGACCCTGCCGGCACGCCCCGAGCGAGCTGACCTGGAAAAGACGCTGCCGGCCTCAAACAGGCCATCGAGCAGCGTCAGCCGGGCAAGCAAGTGGCCCAGCAGGCCCGTCACCTGGAGGCGCGCGTCGCCGATATCTACCAGGTGGTGCAGACCCCCGCGATCACCCCGGACTCGGTCCGTGGCGCCGAGGTCTACGCCCAGCAGTGCTCGATCTGCCATGGCGATGCCGGCAAGGGCGACGGCCCGGCGGGCATCGGCCTTGAGCCGCCGCCGGCCAACCTGACTGACCGCGCGCGCCTGGACCAGCTGAGCCTGTATGACCTGCGCAACGTCATCGGTCTGGGCGTTGCCGGCACCGACATGCCGGCCTTCGCCGACCAGCTCGACGAGCGCCAGCGCTGGGACCTGGCTTCCTATGTGGCCAGCCTCAGCGCCGGTCAGGCCAAGCCCGACCCGACCCACGCCTACCCGCTGGCAACGCTGTCGACCCAGACTCCGGCGGATGTCGCCGAGCATGACGGCGAAGCCGCGGCCGAGAGCTTCCGTGCGCTGCGGGCTCATCCGCCGCTGGAGCACCGCGGCCCGGCGCAGCAGATCGACTACACCTCCGCGACGTTGGACAAGAGCTTCGCCGTGTACCGTTCCGGTGACCACGACCAGGCCTATGACTTGTCCGTGGCCGCGTACCTGGAAGGCTTCGAGCTGGTGGAAAGCTCGCTGGACAACGTCGACGCCGACCTGCGCAAGGCCACCGAGAAGCAACTGATGGCCTACCGTCAGGCGCTGCGTGATGGCCTGCCGGAAGCCGAAGTGGCGCAGCAGCTGGAACTGGCCAAGGCCAAGCTGGCGGACGCCGCCAAGGCCCTGAGCGGCGACTCGCTGAGCTTCTCCATCAGCTTCGTCTCGGCCCTGTTGATCCTCCTGCGCGAAGGCGTGGAAGCGATCCTGGTACTCGCCGCGATCCTCGCCTTCCTGCGCAACACCGGGCAGGAGAAGGCCGTGCGTGGCGTCCATGTCGGCTGGGGTCTGGCCTTCGTCGCCGGCTTCGCCACCTGGGCGGTTGCGGCCTACGTCATCGACATCGGCGGTGCCCAGCGCGAGCTGATGGAAGGCTTCACCTCGCTGTTCGCCTGCGTGATGGTGCTCTGGCTCGGCGTGTGGATGCACGATCGCCGCCATGCTGCCGCCTGGCAGGACTACATCCGCAGCAGCCTGGTGGGCGGCGGCGGTCGCTTCGGCTTCGCGGTGCTGGCGTTCTTCTCGGTCTACCGCGAGCTGTTCGAGGTCATCCTGTTCTACGAGACCCTCTGGCTGCAGGCCGGCCCGGCCGGTCACAACGCGGTGATCGCCGGCGCGGGCACTGCGGTGGTGATCCTGATCGGCATCGCCTTCGTGATCCTGCGTGGCTCGGCGAAACTGCCGCTGAAGCTGTTCTTCACCGTCAACGCCGCGCTGCTCTGCGCCCTGTCGGTGGTCTTCGCCGGCCATGGCGTGGTCGCCCTGCAGGAAGCCGGCGTGATCGGCACCCGCCCGGTACCGTTCTTCGACTTCGACTGGCTCGGCATCAAGGCCGACGCCTATTCGCTGTCGGCCCAGGCCGTGGCGCTGCTGGCGGTTGCTGTGCTCTACGGGCGCAGCTACTTCTCCGAGCGCCGCAAGGCCGCCGAGATCGCCTCGTCCTGAGGCGATAGCCGAGCTATACCCGACGGCCAGTGCGATACTGGCCGTCGTGCTTTTCGAAGGAAGGTTTTCCCCCGATGCGTATCTGGATCGATGCCGACGCCTGCCCGCGCGCGGCCAAGGAGCTGGTGGCGAAGTTCGCCCTTAAGCGCAAGCTGGAGGTGGTGATGGTCGCCGGCCAGCCCGTGGCCAAGCCGCCGTTCGCCTGTGTCAGCCTGATCGTCGTGCCCAGCGGAATGGACGCTGCCGACGATTACCTGGTGGAGCAGGCTGAGCCCGGTGATCTGGTGATCTGCAGCGACGTGCCGCTGGCCGACCGGCTGGTGAAGAAGGGCGTCGATGCGCTGGACCCGCGTGGTCGTGAGTTCGACGAGAAGAACATGGGCGAGCGCCTGGCTGTGCGCAACCTGTTCACCGACCTGCGTGAGCAGGGCCAAGTGGGAGGAGGGCAGGCGCCCTACGGCGACAAGGACCGCCAGGCCTTTGCCAACGGCCTGGACCGGCTGCTGACGCGCCTGCTGCGCGAGGCCGAGAGCCGCAAGGGCTGATCCGGCCTGAAACGAAAACGCCCGGAAATGCCGGGCGTTTTCGTTTCAAAGGATGGGTCGGTGCGGCATCGGTTCGCGAGCAAGCTCGCTCCTACAGGTGGCATCCGCTCTTCGTAGGAGCGAGCTTGCTCGCGAACATTCGACGCTCAATGGCTTCAGGCCAGCTCGAGCACCCGGTCGACCGCCTTGTTGATGCCGCTAGCGGCCTCGGCGATGGACTGCGCGAGCATGTACGCCGGGGTGGTGACCAGCTTGTGGTCCTTGTCCTCGACGATGTCTTCCACGGCGCAGTCGATGTGCTTGGCGCCCATGTTGGTCAGTGCCTGGGCAGTACCCTCGTCGGTGCCGATGGTGCATTCCACGCCAGCGCCGTAAATGCGCGCGGCCATGGCCGGGGCGATGCAGATCAAGCCGACGGCTTCTTCGCCGCGGCGAAGGCCTTGGCCAGGGCCAGTACGTCCGGCTGCACTTCGCACTGGTCGCCCTTGAAGGCGAAGTCACTGAGATTCTTGGCCGCGCCGAAGCCGCCGGGGACGATCAGGGCGTCGAAGTCCTCGACCTTGGCCTCACGCACGTCCTTCACCTCGCCACGGGCGATGCGCGCGGATTCCACCAGCACGTTGCGCTTCTCCGCCATCTCCTCGCCGGTCAGGTGATTCAGCACATGGTGTTGCTCGATATCGGCGCGAAGCACTGTACCTGGGCACCGCGCTGGGACAGGCGCAGGAGAGTGATCACGCTCTCGTGGATTTCCGCGCCGTCGTAGACGCCACAGCCGGAGAGGATAACGGCAACTTTCTTCATGAACTGCTCCTGTACGAGGGGGCCGGGGCTGTCGCGATATGCCGCCCGGGCTGTCGCCGACGGCCGTGGCCGGCGGCGGGCAAGGGTCTAGGATCCTTCCTCATAAGCATAACGATTCGGTCGCACCATGAACTACATCCTCTTCGCCGTGCCCTTCTTTTTCCTGCTGATTGCGATCGAACTGCTCGCTGACCGCTGGCGCGGGTTGCGCACCTATCGCCTCAGCGATGCGCTGAACAGCCTCAGCGCCGGCGTGCTGTCCACCACCAGCGGCCTGCTGACCAAGGGCCTGGCGGTGCTCACCTACGCCATCGCCTGGCAGCACCTGGCGCTCTTCGAGATGTCCACGCAGAACCTCTGGGTCTGGGTATTCGCCTTCGTCTTCTACGACTTCTGCTACTACTGGAACCACCGCCTGGGCCACCGAGCGCAATGTGCTCTGGGCTGCGCACTCGGTGCATCACCAGAGCGAGGACTACAACCTCTCCACCGCGCTGCGGCAGACCAGCACCGGCTTCATCTTCGGCTGGATCTTCTACCTGCCCATGGCGATTGCCGGGGTGCCGCCGCTGGTGTTCCTCACCGTCGGCGCGCTGAACCTGCTCTACCAGTTCTGGGTGCACACCCGGCACATTCCCAAGCTGGGCTGGTTCGATGGATCTTCATCACCCCGTCCAATCACCGCGTCCACCATGCGCAGAACCCTGTCTACATGGATCGTAACTATGGCGGTGTGTTCATTATTTGGGACCGTCTATTCGGCACCTTCCAGGAGGAGCTGGACGAGGAGCCAGTGGTGTTCGGCGTGACTGTGCCGCTGGCCAGCTGGAACCCGCTGTGGGCCAACCTGCAGGTATATGCGCACCTGTGGAACGATGCGCGCCGCGCCAGCAGCACCTGGGACAAGCTGCGCATCTGGTTCATGCGCACCGGCTGGCGCCCCGAGGACGTTGCCCAGCACTACCCCATGGCCAGGCCGGACCTGGCGGCCTTCCGCAAGTTCGACGTGCCGCTGACGCGCGGCCGGCAGTGGTACGCCGGGCTGCAGTTCGCCACTTACGTGGTGGTCGGCACCTGGTTGCTGGGCGTTGGGGAGCACTGGCAGGTACTGCCGCTGGTGATTGGCTGGAGCTGGATGGCTTTCGGGCTCTACGCCATCGGATGCTGGCTGGAAAACCGCCATCGGGCGCTGCGTCTGGAGCTGCTGCGGTTGGTGCTGAACGTGCCGGCAGTGGCGGCGCTGGCGCTGTGGGGAGGCATCGCGTTGCCGCAGTGGGCGCCCTGGGCGCTGGCAGTCTACTCGCTGCTCAGCCTGATCGGTCTGCTGGGCCTGCGGCGCGCCGAACGCCTGCCGCAGGCGGCCTGATCGGCCGGCGCCGTCAGTCGGTCTTGCTGGCCTTGAAGCGGCGGCGCAGCCAGAACAGCAGGCCGATCACCACCAGGCCGCCAAGGACCATGAGTTCGTACTTCTTGATGTTGCCCAGCACGCCTTCGAGCACGCTGCCGAAGTAGAAGGCGGCGCTGCCCAGCACGGTTGCCCAGACGATGGCACCGATGCCGTTGAGCAGCAGGTAGCGCGCCGGCGGATAGCCGGAAAGGCCGATGGCCACCGGCATCACGGTGCGCAGGCCGTAGACGAAGCGGAAGCTCAGCACCCACAGGTCGGGATGCTTGCGCACATGCTCCAGCGCCTTGTCGCCCATCTTCTGCCAGCTCGGTTTGCGCGCGAGCAGCTTGCGACCGTGGCGACGGCCGAGGAAATACCAGAGCTGGTCACCCGCGTAACTGCCGAAGAAAGCCACCGCGATGACGTACTCCAGCTGCATGTAGCCGCGGAATGCCAGGAAGCCGGCCAGGACCAGAATGGTCTCACCCTCGAAGAACGTGCCGAGAAACAGCGCGAAGTAGCCGAAATCCTGCAGGAATTGTTGGAGCATTATCGAGGCAACGCAGCGAAATGAACGCGAAGCCTAACTCGGTTGTCGCCCGCAGGGAAGGCACCCCAGCCCGCACAACTGACCTGGAACAAGTCCGTACAGGTGCAGAGCGGTGCTGTGCCGCTGCGGCAGGATGCCGCGGCCAAGGGTCACTGTTACCGGTTGTTACCAATCGGTCATAATTCAGGGCTATAACTGTCAGACTGTGCCTGCTGCATCAGGCCCTGGAGTACGCTGTGAGCTTCATTCCCGCCGATCGTGCCTTCCCCTTCACTCGTCTGCGTCGCAGACGGTGTCGTGACGATTTTTCCCGCCGTCTGGTGCGCGAGAACGTCCTGACCACCAACGACCTGATCCTTCCGGTGTTCGTCCTCGACGGCAAGAACCACGGGAAGCGGTGCCCTCGATGCCGGGTGTGGAGCGCATGTCCATCGACCTGCTGCTCAAGGAAGCCGAAGAGCTGGTGGAGCTGGGCATCCCGGCGCTGGCGTTGTTCCCGGTGACGCCGCTGGAGAAGAAATCCCTCGATGGCGCCGAAGCCTTCAATCCCGACGGCATTGCCCAGCGCGCCACCCGCGCCCTGTGCGAGCGCTTCCCGGAACTGGGCATCATCACCGACGTGGCGCTGGACCCGTTCACCACGCACGGCCAGGACGGTATCCTCGACGAAGACGGCTACGTCCTGAACGACATTTCCGTTGATGTGCTGGTCGAACAGGCACTTTCCCACGCCGAAGCCGGCGCCCAGGTCGTGGCTCCCTCGGACATGATGGACGGCCGTATCGGTGCGATCCGCGAGGCCCTGGAGTCCACCGGTCACATCAACACCCGCATCATGGCCTACTCGGCCAAGTACGCCAGCGCCTACTACGGCCCGTTCCGCGATGCCGTCGGCTCCGCCGCCAACCTGGGCAAGGGCAACAAGGCCACCTACCAGATGGACCCGGCCAACAGCGACGAGGCGCTGCACGAGATCTACGCTGACCTCGCCGAAGGCGCCGACATGATCATGGTCAAGCCGGGCATGCCGTATCTCGACATCGTTCGCCGCGCCAAGGACGAATTCCGCGCGCCGACCTTTGTCTACCAGGTCAGCGGCGAGTACGCGATGCACATGGCCGCAATCAACAACGGCTGGCTCAGCGAGGCGGTGATCCTCGAATCGCTGTTGGCCTTCAAACGCGCTGGCGCAGATGGCATCCTGACCTACTTCGCCAAGCGCGCAGCACAACAATTGAAAAGCGGGGGCTGACCCCGTCGATGAGACGAGCGATGAATACCGAAGGCATTAGCGAAACCGAAGTTATCGAAGCTGACACCACCGCTGAAATCACCGAAGTCGTCGTGGAAGAGGTCGTCGAGGCGACGCCACCGCCCGTCGAACCGGCGGTGCCGGCGATCAACGTGGACGACAGTGCCCTCTACATTCATCGCGAACTCTCGCAGCTGCAGTTCAACATCCGCGTGCTGGAACAGGCGCTGGATGAGTCCTACCCGCTGCTGGAGCGCCTGAAGTTCCTGCTGATCTTCTCCAGCAACCTGGACGAGTTCTTTGAGATCCGCGTCGCCGGCCTGAAGAAGCAGATCACCTTCGCCCGCGAACAGGCCGGCGCCGACGGCCTGTTGCCGCACCAGGCACTGGCGCGCATCAGCGAACAGGTGCACGAGCAGGTCGCCCGCCAGTACAGCATTCTCAACGACATCCTGTTGCCTGAGCTGGCCAAGCACGACATCCGCTTCATCCGCCGCCGCTACTGGACGCCGAAGATCAAGGCCTGGGTCCGTCGCTTCTTCCGCGACGAGATTGCGCCCATCGTCACCCCGATCGGCCTCGACCCGACCCACCCGTTCCCGTTGCTGGTGAACAAGAGCCTGAACTTCATGGTCGAGCTGGAAGGCCTGGATGCCTTCGGTCGCGATTCAGGTCTGGCGATCATCCCGGCGCCGCGCTCGCTGCCGCGGATCATCCGCCTGCCGGAAGAAGTCGCCGGTCCTGGCGACAACTACGTGTTCCTCTCGTCGATGATCCACGCCCATGCCGACGACCTGTTCCACGGCATGAAGGTGAAGGGTTGCTACCAGTTCCGCCTGACCCGTAACGCCGACCTCTCGGTGGACGCCGAGGACGTCGAGGACCTGGCCCGCGCGCTGCGTGGCGAGCTGTTCTCGCGCCGTTACGGCGACGCTGTGCGCCTGGAAGTGGTGGATACCTGCCCGACGCATCTGTCCAACTACCTGCTCAAGCAGTTCGGCTTGTCCGAGACCGAGCTGTACCGCGTCAGCGGGCCGGTCAACCTGACCCGCCTGTTCAGCGTCACCGGTCTCGCCAGCCATCCTGAACTGCAATCGCCGCCGTTCACTCCGGCGATTCCCAAACTGCTGCAGAAGAAGGAAAACCTGTTCAACGTGCTGGGCAAGCTCGACGTGCTGCTGATGCACCCGTTCGAGTCCTTCACCCCGGTGGTCGACCTGCTGCGCCAGGCCGCCAAGGACCCCAGCGTGCTGGCGATCAAGCAGACGCTATACCGCTCCGGCGCCAACTCCGAAATCGTCGACGCGCTGGTGGAGGCCGCGCGTAACGGCAAGGAAGTGACCGTGGTGATCGAGCTGCGGGCGCGTTTCGATGAGGAATCCAACCTGCAGCTGGCCAGCCGCCTGCAGCAGGCCGGTGCGGTTGTGATCTACGGCGTGGTCGGCTTCAAGACCCACGCCAAGATGATGCTCATCCTGCGTCGCGAGGACGGCGAGCTGCGCCGCTACGCGCACCTGGGCACCGGCAACTACCACGCCGGCAACGCCCGTCTGTACACCGACTACAGCCTGCTGACCGCCGACGTGGCGCTCTGCGAGGACCTGCACAAGCTGTTCAACCAGCTGATCGGCATGGGCAAGACCCTGCGCATGAAGAAGCTCCTGCACGCGCCCTTCACCCTGAAGAAGAACCTGCTGGAGATGATCAACCGCGAGGCGGCCCAGGCGGCCGAGGGCAAGCCGGCGCACATCATGGCCAAGGTCAACTCGCTGACCGACGCCAAGGTCATCCGCGCGCTGTACAAGGCCAGCCAGGCCGGCGTGAAGATCGACCTGGTGGTGCGCGGCATGTGCTGCCTGCGTCCGGGCGTGCCGGGTGTATCGCACAATATCCAGGTGCGCTCGATCATCGGCCGCTTCCTGGAGCACAGCCGGATCTACTACTTCCTCAACGGTGGCGAGGAGAAGCTCTATCTCTCCAGCGCCGACTGGATGGAACGCAACCTCGACATGCGCGTGGAGACCTGCTTCCCGGTGGAAGGCAAGAAGCTCGTGCTGCGCGTGAAGAAGGAGCTGGAGTCCTACCTGACCGACAACACCCAGGCGTGGGTGCTGCAGTCCGACGGCAGCTACGTGCGCCAAAGCCCCAGCGGCAACCAGAACGCACGCAACGCCCAGGCGACGCTGCTGGAGCGCCTGTGCACGCCGGTGATCAGCGTTCGCTGATCCCTCCGGGTGGTATCGAAAGCCCTGTCGCTTGCGGCGGGGCTTTTTTATGCGCGTCCGGAAATCGTTGTGCGGGCGGTGGGCGATCGCGGACGAAGTCCGCTCCTACGCGGCGTGATGGCTCGGAGCGGGCATTGGCGCCGTAGGAGCGGACTCTGTCCGCGATTGGGTGGGCGAAACGAAAAGGCCCCGGCGTTTGCGCGTCGGGGCCTTTGTCTGTCGCGGGGATCGATCAGCTCACGCTGAGCGAATAGCCCACGCGCTTGAGCCATTCGGCTTCCTGCTCGAAATCTGCCTGGGTCAGCGGGTTGGCCGCCAGCCAGCCGTCCGGGAAGCGCACGTCCAGCGACTTGCCGGAGGCCTTCAGGGCCACGGCCGGCATTTCCTGGGTGCCACGGATGTGGTGGAAGAGGATGGCGAAGCGCAGCACGATGCACAGGCGGATCAGCTTGTCGCCCTCGTCGCCCAGCTCGTTGAACTTGTCCACCGGGATATTGCGGCGGTGGCCGCGCACCAGCAGCGCCAGGGTCAGCTGATCCAGGCGTGAGAAGCCGGCCAGGTCCGAGTGCTCCAGCAGGTAGGCGCCGTGCTTGTGGTAGTGGTAGTGGGCGATGTCCAGACCCAGCTCATGCACGCGCGCGGCCCACATCAGCAGCTCGCGGTGGCCTTCGTCGTTGAGGTCCCAGGCCTTGGCAACCTGGTCCAGCGATTCCAGCGCCTTGGCCTCGACGCGCGCGGCCTGCTCGGGATCGACGTGGTAGCGCTCCATCAGGGCGCCGATGGTGCGTTCACGGACGTCCTCGTGGTGGTGACGGCCCAGCAGGTCGTAGAGCACGCCTTCGCGCAGGGCGCCTTCGGAGTGGGTCATGCGGGTCAGTTCGAGGGCGTCGAACAGCGCCTCGAGGATCGCCATGCCGGCCGGGAAGATTGGCCGGCGGTCCGGTTTGATGCCGTCGATGTCGAGCTTCTCGACCTCGCCCAGCTTGAACATCTTGCGCTTGAGCCAGGCCAGGCCGTCAGGGTTGATCTCGCCATTGCCGTGGCCGCCGGCCTGGATCGCCAGGCAGATCGCGCGGATGGTTCCCGAGGCGCCGACGGCTTCGTCCCAGCCCAGGCGGCGCAGGCTGTTTTCGATGCTCATCAGTTCCAGGCGGGCCGAGGTATAGGCCTGGGCGTAGCGCGCCGGAGTGATCTTGCCGTCTTTGAAGTAGCGTTGGGTAAAGCTCACGCAGCCCATCTGCAGGCTCTCGCGCAGTTGCGATTCGAACTGCTGGCCGATGATGAACTCGGTGCTGCCGCCGCCGATGTCGACCACCAGGCGCTTGCCGGGGTTGTCCGGCAGGGTGTGGGAAACGCCGAGGTAGATCAGGCGTGCTTCTTCACGACCGGAGATGACTTCCACCGGGTGGCCGAGGATCTGGTCGGCGACGCGGATGAATTCGGCACGGTTGCGTGCTTCGCGCAGGGCGTTGGTGCCCACGACGCGCACCGAACCCGGCGGCATACCGTTGATGAACTGGGCGAACTGCTTCAGGCAGTCGTAGCCGCGCTGCATCGCTTCCTCGGTGAGCATGCGGTCTTCGCCGATGCCTGCGGCCAGCTGGACCTTCTCGCCCAACCGCTCGAGGATGCGGATCTCGCCGTGATCGGCCTTCGCCAAAACCATGTGGAAACTGTTCGAGCCAAGGTCAATGGCCGCGATCATCGGAAAGGTCTTGGCAGGGGTATGGGGCATAGGGGCGGGTCCGGATAAATACGGGAGACATCCTGCCATTTTAGGCAGGTAGTGCCAATGAAGGGGTTGTCACCGATCAGAAGTCGCCGCGGCAGCGATAGATACACTCAATCGGCTGCGCCTTTCGGTGAGGGCCGAGGCGGGATATGATGGCGGACACTTTTTCGCATCCGATTGACGGAGAGAATACATGAGCGAACATATCGTCAATGTTACCGATGCCAGCTTCGAGCAGGACGTACTGAAGTCCGACGGTCCCGTGCTGGTCGACTACTGGGCCGAATGGTGCGGTCCGTGCAAGATGATCGCGCCGGTACTCGACGAGATCGCCAAGGACTATCAGGGCAAGCTGAAAGTCTGCAAGCTGAACATCGACGAAAACCAGGACACCCCGCCGAAGTACGGCGTGCGTGGCATTCCGACCCTGATGCTGTTCAAGGGCGGCAACGTCGAAGCGACCAAGGTCGGCGCACTGTCCAAGTCGCAGCTGGCTGCCTTCCTCGACAGCAACATCTAAGTCGAGAAGTCCTGAAAAACCCCGCCAATACGCGGGGTTTTTTCGTTATTGCCCCTAGACGCTCCGAAACTCGGGTGTTAAATTCGGGCGCACAACGATTATTTCGTTGTCCCCTGCAAGCCGTCGCCGACGCACTTCCCATTCGAATTCCAAGCGATCCTGTCCGTCATCTACGGCGCGGCTCTTCAAGCATCACGCTTGTTCCCTTTTCCCCTTTCAGCGTATTTACGTCCCTTCTATGAATCTGACCGAACTCAAGCAAAAGCCGATTGCCGAATTGCTGGAAATGTCCGATGCCATGGGCCTGGAAAACATGGCTCGTTCGCGCAAGCAGGACATCATCTTCGCCCTGCTGAAAAAGCACGCGAAAAGCGGCGAGGAAATCTCCGGTGACGGCGTGCTGGAGATTCTCCAGGATGGCTTCGGCTTCCTGCGCTCCGCCGATTCCTCGTACCTGGCCGGCCCGGACGACATCTACGTCTCGCCCAGCCAGATCCGTCGCTTCAACCTGCGCACGGGCGATACCATCATCGGCAAGATTCGTCCGCCGAAGGAAGGCGAGCGTTACTTCGCCCTGCTGAAAGTCGACTCGATCAACTTCGATCGTCCGGAGAACGCGAAGAACAAGATTCTCTTCGAGAACCTGACGCCGCTGTTCCCGACCAAGCGCCTGACCATGGAAGCCGGCAACGGCTCCACCGAGGACCTCACCGGCCGTGTGATCGACCTCTGCTCGCCGATCGGCAAGGGCCAGCGCGGCCTGATCGTCGCCCCGCCGAAAGCGGGCAAGACCATCATGCTGCAGAACATTGCCTCGAACATCACCCGCAACAATCCCGAGTGCCACCTGATCGTCCTGCTGATCGACGAGCGCCCGGAAGAAGTGACCGAGATGCAGCGCACCGTGCGCGGCGAAGTGGTCGCTTCCACCTTCGACGAACCGCCGACCCGCCACGTGCAGGTCGCCGAGATGGTGATCGAGAAGGCCAAGCGCCTGGTCGAGCACAAGAAGGACGTGATCATCCTGCTCGACTCCATCACCCGTCTGGCCCGTGCCTACAACACCGTGATCCCCAGCTCCGGCAAGGTGCTCACCGGTGGTGTCGACGCCCACGCCCTGGAAAAGCCCAAGCGCTTCTTCGGCGCCGCGCGCAACATCGAGGAAGGCGGTTCGCTGACCATCCTCGCCACCGCGCTGATCGAAACCGGCTCGAAGATGGACGAAGTGATCTACGAGGAATTCAAGGGTACCGGTAACTCGGAACTGATCCTCGACCGTCGCATCTCGGAAAAACGCGTGTTCCCGGCTATCAACATCAATCGCTCGGGCACCCGCCGCGAAGAGCTGCTCACCGGTGAGGAAGAGCTGCAGCGCATGTGGATCCTGCGCAAGATCCTGCACCCGATGGACGAGATCGCCGCGGTCGAATTCCTGCTCGACAAGCTCAAGCAGACCAAGACCAACGACGAGTTCTTCGATTCGATGAAGCGCAGCAAGTAAGCGCCTCTCGAACCACACAAGGCCGGGGAAACCCGGCCTTCGTGTTTCTGCGCGGCGGCGTTGCGCGGTAGACTGTCGCATCATCCTGCCGCCATCGAGATCCTCATGCAGTATCGCGACCTGCGCGAGTTCATCGCTGCCCTGGAGCAGCGCGGACAGCTCAAGCGCATCCAGGCGCCGGTATCCCCGGTGCTGGAAATGACCGAGGTGTGCGACCGCACCCTGCGCGCCAAGGGCCCGGCCCTGCTGTTCGAAAAGCCCACCGGCTTCGACATGCCCGTGCTCGGCAACCTGTTCGGTACGCCCGAGCGCGTCGCCCTGGGCATGGGCGCCGAGGACGTCTCCGAACTGCGCGAGATCGGCAAGCTGCTGGCTTTCCTCAAGGAACCCGAGCCGCCCAAGGGGCTGAAGGACGCCTGGTCCAAGCTGCCAATCTTCAAGAAGGTCATCAACATGGCGCCCAAGGTCCTCAAGGACGCGCCGTGCCAGGAAGTGATCGAAGAGGGCGAGGCTGTTGATCTGTCGAAGCTGCCGGTGCAGACCTGCTGGCCCGGCGACGTCGCGCCGCTGATCACCTGGGGCCTGACGGTTACCCGCGGACCGAACAAGGAACGGCAGAACCTGGGCATCTACCGCCAGCAGGTGATCGGCCGCAACAAGGTCATCATGCGCTGGCTCAGCCACCGTGGCGGCGCGCTGGACTTCCGCGAGTGGTGCCAGAAGCATCCCGGCCAGCCTTATCCGGTGGCTGTGGCCCTGGGTGCGGACCCGGCGACCATCCTCGGCGCCGTGACCCCGGTGCCGGACAACCTCTCCGAATACGCCTTCGCCGGCTTGCTGCGCGGGCACAAGACCGAGCTGGTCAAGTGCATCGGCAATGACCTGCAGGTGCCGGCCAGCGCCGAGATCGTCCTTGAAGGAGTGATCCACCCCGGCGAGATGGCCGATGAAGGCCCTTACGGCGATCACACCGGTTACTACAACGAAGTGGACCGCTTCCCGGTGTTCACCGTCGAGCGCATCACCCGCCGGCAGAAACCGATCTACCACAGTACCTACACCGGCCGCCCGCCGGACGAGCCGGCGATTCTCGGCGTGGCGCTGAACGAAGTCTTCGTGCCGATCCTGCAGAAGCAGTTCCCCGAGATCACCGACTTCTACCTGCCGCCCGAGGGCTGCTCCTACCGCATGGCGGTGGTGACCATGAAGAAGCAGTACCCCGGCCACGCCAAGCGCGTAATGCTCGGCGTCTGGTCGTTCCTGCGACAGTTCATGTACACCAAGTTCGTTATCGTCACCGACGACGACATCAACGCCCGCGACTGGAACGACGTGATCTGGGCCATCACCACGCGCATGGACCCCAAGCGCGACACGGTGATGATCGACAACACGCCGATCGACTACCTGGACTTCGCCTCGCCGATCTCGGGCCTTGGCTCGAAGATGGGCCTGGACGCGACCCACAAGTGGCCGGGCGAGACCAGCCGCGAATGGGGCCGGGTGATCGAGAAGGACCCGGCGGTGACCCGCCGCGTCGACGAAATCTGGGCGAGCCTGGGTATCGATTGAGGCCTGCGCGACTGTGCAGGAGCGCGCTTGCTCGCGAACAAGCGAGATCAAGAGCCCCTCACCCTAACCCTCTCCCGCAAGCGGGAGAGGGGACCGTTCGGTGCAGGAAGACGTCATGGCGTCAGCCGGCACGATCTACCCCCTCTCCCTGAGGGAGAGGGTTGGGGTGAGGGGGAAGTGCTGGCGCGGAGTATCCAGAATGGATCGGTTGCTCCGACGAATTCAGAAGAACGAGAACGACGCTTGAAAGTGACCTTGCAACCCTCCGGCGCCCAGCTCGAGCTGAAACCCGGAGAACGTATCCTCGACGGTGCCCGGCGCCTGGGCTACGAGTGCCCGCAGAGCTGCCGCAACGGTAACTGCCATATCTGCGCGGCGCTGCTGGTGGAAGGACGTGTGCGCCAGGAGGGCGAGGTGCGCGACCACGGCGAGCTCTTCACCTGCCTGGCTGAGCCGCTGGAAGACTGCGTGCTGCACTGGGACGGCGTCCTGGCCCCCGGCGAGCTTCCGCTGCGCAAGCTTTCCTGCCAACTGACCTTCTGCGAGCCGGTCGGTGGTGACGTCTGGCGCGTGCGTCTGCGTGCTCCGGCCGGCAAACCGCCGCGCTATCACGCCGGGCAGTATGTGTTGATCGAGCGCGAGGGCAGCGACCCAGCGGCCTTCTCCCTGGCCTCCGCGCCGCAGGAAGGGCGTGACCTGGAACTGCATATCCTGGCCCGCGAGAACAGCGCCATCGACCTGCTGACCCAGTTGCAGCGCGACCGCTTCGCCCGTGTGCAGATGCCCTTCGGTGATGCGCACCTGGCTGACCTGCCGGACGGCCCACTGGTGTTGATCGCCGCGGGTACCGGCATGGCGCAGATGCATAGCCTGATCGAGTTCTGCCGCGCCACCGGCTTCGCCCACCCGGTCCACCTGTACTGGGGCGTGCGGCGCCCGGAAGATTTCTACGATTTGCCGCACTGGGAGCAGTGGGAAAGTGTGCCCAACCTGCATCTGCACAAGATCGTCAGCGACCTGTGCGGTTGGCAGGGGCGCTGCGGCCTGTTGCACGAAGCGGTGTGCGAGGACTTCGCCGAGCTGTCCGGCTTGCGCGTCTACGCCAGCGGCTCGCCGGCGATGGTCTACGGCACGCTGGATGCGCTGGTGGCAGCGGGGATGGACCCGCATCAGATGCGCGCCGACGTCTTCGCCTACGCGCCGCGGGGCTGATTCGAGCCCCGAGCAGCTCTTCGTAGGAGCGAGCTTGCTCGCGAAACGGAGTTACCGGGCACGCCGAAGCTGAGCGGGTTCGCGAGCAAGCTTGCTCCTACAAGTCCAGCTGTGCGATGAACTTCATGCGGATATGCCGGTGGAGAACTCTTCCTGCAGCGCCGCACGAATCCAGTCCTCGAACCAGGCCACGTCGGCGCTCACCGCGCCGGTGGGCAGCAGCAGCTGGTAGCTTTCCAGCGGCACTTCCTCGGGCAGCGGCCGCACCAGAGTGCCGGCTGCCAATTGATGTTTCACCAGCACCAGGTTGGCCAGGGCGATGCCGTGTCCGGCCTCGGCCATGGACAACGCGTGGTCGTTACTGACGTAGAGCACGTCGGAGTTCACCCGCAGGTCCAGCCCGATGGTGGACAGCCAGAGGTTCCACCATTCGCCGTCATCGACGTGGATCAGCTTGTGCTGTGCCAGCTCGTGCACGCTGGTCAGCGGACCATGCTGTTCGAGGTAGGAGGGTGAGCACACCGGGAAAACCGCCGGCCGCACCAGTGTGCTGTGACACTGCGGATAGACGCCGGGAAGCCCGTAGACAATCCCCAGATCGGCGCTTTTACCGTCCACTTCGGTGAAAGTCGGGTTGGGTTCCACCGCCACCTTCAGGCCCGGCCGCTGCTGGCGCAGGGTTTCCAGGCGCGGCATCAGCCAGCGCTTGGCGAAGGCCGGCACCACCAGGATCTTCAGCCAGCGCGCGGTGCCGCCGGGAGCCAGCTCATGGCCGGCGTCGGCGATCTGCTGCAGGGCTGTGGATATCTTCGCGTAGTAACGCTGCCCGGCCGGCGTCAGGCTTACCCCGCGCGGGGTGCGCTCGAACAGCTGCACGCCCAGCCAGTCCTCCAGCAGCTTCACGTGACGGCCAATCGCTGGCTGCGTCACATGCAGGTCTTTCGAGGCAGCGACGTAGCTGCCCAGCCGCGCGGCGGCCTCGAAGGCGCGAACGGCATTGAGCGGCGGAAGGCGCTGGATGGACATGGTGTGGCCTCGGGGGGTATCAGCTTTTTAGCTGTTAAATTATTTAATATCGAATGTAAGAAAATTGAGCTTTCCGCTCAACCACCTTTCTTCGAATATCCGCCTCAACAACACCACAACTTGGGCCTGACCCAAGGCCAGAGCTGCGATCCAGCGTCTCTAGTCCTGCCAGAACAACTACAAGATCCCCCGACCGCCTGCTGGTGGCGGAAGGGAAGGTACGGAGGTTTCACCATGAGTGCCCTGCACAGCCTGCAGACGGCGGCGGTCTCCATCCGCTCCGTGCGCAAGGTCTACGGCGACCCGGCGAGCGGTCCCGTCGCACTGAAATGCGTCGACCTGGACATCCGCGACAACGAATTCTTCACCCTGCTCGGCCCCTCGGGTTGCGGCAAGACCACCCTGCTGCGGATGATCGCCGGCTTCGAGTTCCCCACCTCCGGGGAAATCCAGCTCTACGGCGAGAACATCGCCGACCGCCCGCCGTTCGAGCGCCCGGTCAACACGGTGTTCCAGCACTACGCGCTGTTCCCGCACATGACCATCGCCGAGAACCTCGCCTTCGGCCTGGAATCCCACCCGATGGGCCAGCGCATGAGCAAGGCACAGGTCGCCGAGCGCGTCCGCGAGATGCTCGCCCTGGTGCAGATGGAGCGCTTCGCCCAGCGCAAGCCGACCCAGCTCTCCGGCGGCCAGCAGCAGCGTGTAGCCCTGGCCCGCGCGTTGGCGCCGCATCCCAAGGTGCTGCTGCTCGACGAGCCGCTGTCCGCGCTCGACCTCAAGCTGCGCCAGGCCATGCGCGAAGAGCTCAAGGCGATCCAGTCCAAGACCGGCATCACCTTCATCTTCGTCACCCATGACCAGGAAGAAGCCCTGACCATGTCCGACCGCATCGCCGTGCTCTCCGAGGGCGAGGTGCAGCAGGTCGGCCGTCCCGACGACATCTACGAACACCCGCGCAACCGCTTCGTCGCCGATTTCATCGGCGAGACCAACTTCCTCCCGGCTCGCGTCGAGAACTTCGACGGCGAGCGCGCGTACTACCGGATTGCCGGCGACCAGCTGATCGAGGCCGGCAGCCGCGAAGGCCTGAAGGTCGGCGCCGAGGTCACCCTGTCGATCCGTCCGGAGCGCCTGCAACTGGTGGCCGAGGACGCGCCGTCCGCCACGCCCTGCAGCGTCGTCCAGCAGATCTACCTGGGCACCGACCTGCAGTATCAGGTCGAGCTTCAGGACGGCAGCAAGCTGACCGTGCGTGCGCCGAACAGTGCTGGCCAGCGGGGCCGCCTGGTGGCCGGGCAACGCGCCGGGCTGCTGTTCGAAAAAGGCAGCGCCAGCGTCCTGGTGGACTGAGCGGAGGTGAGCATGAACCGGTTATCCACAACCTCCGGCAATGCGCTGGAGCGGCGCCAGGCGCTGCGCAGCTTCCTCGGCGTATCGCCCGCACTGGTCTCCATCGGGCTGTTCCTGATCGTGCCGATCTTCATCGTGGTCGGTTACTCGCTGATGCAGGCCAACCCCTACGGTGGGGTGAACCCGCACTTCAGCGTGGACGCCTACGTCTCGCTGCTGTTCGAGCGCCAGCTCGACGACAGCCTGGCCTTCGCCGACTCGTACATGGTGATCGCGCTGCGCTCCATCGGCATCGCCGCGGCGACCACAGTCATCACCCTGCTGGTGGGCTTCCCGGTGGCGGTGTGGCTGGCGATGCAGCCGGCGCACCGTCGCGGCCTGCTGATCTTCCTGATCACCGTGCCGTTCTGGGCCAACCTGCTGATCCGCACCTACGCCTGGATCCTGCTGCTGCGCGGCACCGGTGTGGTCAACGGCACGCTGATGAGCCTGGGCGTGATCAACCAGCCGCTGAACCTGCTCTACACCGACGGCGCGGTGCTGCTGGGCCTGGTCTACACCTATGCGCCCTTCGTCGTGCTGCCGATCTACGCCACCCTCGAGAAGATGGATATGCGCCTGCTCGAAGCCGCGCAGGACCTCTACGCCGGGCGCATCCGCACCCTGCGCAAGGTAGTCCTGCCGATTGCCCGTCCGGGCATCCTGGCCGGCGCCATCCTCACCTTCGTCCCGTGCCTGGGCGCGATGATCGCCCCCGAGCTGCTGGGCGGCGGCACCAAGATGATGCTCGGCAACCTGATCTTCCGGCAGTTCAGCGACTCGCGGAACTGGCCCTTCGGCGCGGCGCTGTCGCTGGTGCTGATGGGCGCGGTGATGCTGGTGCTGATGTTCTATGCGATGCGCGCCGAACGCCTGCGCATCGCCCGGGGAGGTGAATAATGCTCTCGCTGCTGACCAAGCGCCGCCTTGGCGTACAGGACTTCCGTGGCTTCGGCGTCCTGAGCTTCCTGTTCTACCTGTACCTCTACGCGCCCATCGTGGTGCTGGTGGTGCTCTCGTTCAACGCCAACCAGTCCGCCACCGTGTGGACCGGCTTCAGCCTCGACTGGTACCGCGCCGCCTTCGCCAACCAGGCGCTGCGCCAGGCCGCCGGCAACAGCCTGCTGATCGCCGTGTGCGCCAGCGTGATTGCCACGGCGATCGCCACCCTGGCCGCGCTGGGCACCTCGCGCGGCGCCAAGTTCAAGGGCCTGCGCCTGTCCATGGGAGCGATCATGCTGCCGCTGGTGTTGCCGGAGATCGTGGTCGGCGTCGCCACCCTGGCGCTGTTCTCTACCCTCGGCCTGTCGCTGGGTTACGGCAACCTGATCATCGCCCACACGGTGTTCTGCATCCCGTTCGCCTACCTGCCAATCCGTGCCCGCCTCAACGACATGGACCTGTCCCTGGAACAGGCCGCCGCCGACCTCTACGCCGGGCCCTGGCGGACTTTCCGCAAGGTCACCCTGCCGCTGCTGATGCCGGGGATCTTCTCCGGGCTGATGCTGGCCTTCATCGTCTCGCTGGATAACTTCGTGATCTCGATGATGGTCTCCCAGGCCGGCACCACCACCTTGCCGATCTTCATCTTCGGCCTGCTGCGCATGGGCGTGACGCCCGATGTGAACGCGGTGTCGACCCTGATCCTCGGCGTTTCCGTGCTGTTCGTAACCCTGTCGTTCCTGCTCGGCAAGAAGAAGGCCTGAGCCCACATACCGGAGTAGAAGATGAGCAAACTGATCGCTGCTGTAGGGGCCTCGCTGACGCTGGGCATGGCTGCTTCTGTTTACATGAGCGGCGCGCAAGCCGCCGAGCAACTGAACGTGGTGAGCTGGAGTGGTTACTTCACCCCGCAGATACTGGAGAAGTTCGAGAAGGAAAGCGGCATCAAGGTGACCGTGGATTCCTACGATTCCAACGAAACCCTGCTGGCCAAGCTCAAGCAGGGCGGCGCAGGCTACGACGTGGCGATTCCCTCCCACGCTTTCGTGCCGATCCTGATCCAGGAAAAGCTGCTGGAGCGCTTCGACCCGGCCAGCCAGCCGTACTACGCCAACGTCGAGGACAACCTGAAGAAGCCCGCCTGGGACCCGGAAGGCGCCTACGCCGTGCCCTTCATCTGGGGCACCACCAGCGTGGTGCTGGACAGCGCCAAGTACAGCGGCCCGGCTGACAGCTATTCGGTGCTGTTCACCCCGCCCAAGGAGCTGCAGGGCAAGATCAACATGTTCGACTCGGCCAGCGAGGTGATCGACACCGCCAGCCTCTACCTGGGCATCCCGCTGTGCAGCGAGGACCCCAAGCAGATGCAACAGGTGCTGACCCTGCTGAAGAACCAGAAACCCTTCGTGAAGACCTACAGCTCCAAGGCCGGCTCGATCCGCGAGAACCTGGCCTCGGGCGAAGTCGACATGTCGATGTTCTGGGGCGGCTCGTCGATGCGTGCGCGTGAGATGAAATCCAGCCTGAAGTACCTCTACCCGAAAGAGGGCGTGATGGCCTGGGTGGACAACCTGGTGATCCCGGCCGGCGCCAAGCACCCGGAGAACGCGAAGAAGTTCATCGCCTTCCTCAGCCAGCCGGAAAACTCCGCGCTGACCCAGAACTTCCTCAAGCACCAGAGCCCGATCAAGGGCGTGGAGCCCTTCCTCGATGCCAGCCTGAAGGATGCGCCGGAACTGCACATCCCCGAGGGCACCAAGGTGGTGTTCAGCAAGACCTGCGGCGAAGGCGCGATCCGCCTGGCCGACCGTATCTGGACCAACCTGATGCGCTGATCCCCGCCCGACAGGAACACGGCACGGCGATGCGCGCGTGCGCCAGCTCGGCGCAGCGGCATCGCTCGGCCTGAAGAACGCAACAAGCCCCGCCTGCGGGTGGGGTCGCTGAACCCGACCGATGCTTCCCACCTGCCGGAAGCCTGATGAAAGAAGGCCGCGCTCCATGAGCCAGTACAAGCACAACAACGAACTCGTCCAGCTCCAGGCCCACGAACTGGCCCAGCGCATCCGCCTGCGCGAGGTGTCCTGCCGCGAGGTGATGCAAGCGCACCTCGAGCAGATCGAGCGCTTCAACCCGGCGGTCAACGCCATCATCAGCCAGCAACCCGACGACCTCCTGCTGGCCGAAGCCGACCAGCGCGATGCCGAACTGGCGCGTGGCGAATACCGCGGCTGGATGCACGGCCTGCCCCACGCGGTGAAGGACCTGTCGCTGACCCAGGGCATCCGCACCACCCTCGGCTCGCCGCTGTTCCGCGACTATCTGCCCGAGCGCGACGGCATCATGGTCGAGCGCATCCGCGCCGCGGGCGCCATTTTGATCGGCAAGACCAACACCCCCGAATTCGGCCTCGGCTCGCACAGCTACAACCCGATCTTCGGTGCCACCGGCTGCGCCTACGCGCCCGAACGCACCGCCGGCGGCAGCAGCGGTGGCGCGGCGGCGGCCCTGGCGCTGCAGATGGTCCCGGTGGCCGACGGCAGCGACATGATGGGCTCGCTGCGTAACCCGGCGGCCTTCAACAATATCGTCGGCTTCCGCCCGTCTCAGGGCCGTGTGCCCTTCGACGACAGCGCCGACCTGTTCATCGACCAGCTCGGCTACGAAGGCCCGATGGGCCGCAGCGTGCGCGACGTGGCGCTGCTGCTGTCGGTGCAGGCTGGCGGCGATGCCCGCGCGCCGCTGTCCATCGCCGAGAGCGGCGAGCAGTTCGCCGGCAAGCTGGAGCGTGATTTCAAGGGCGCACGCCTGGGCTGGCTGGGCGACCTGGGTGGACACCTGGCGATGGAGAAGGGCGTGCTGGAGCTTTGTCGCCAGTCCTTCGCCGACTTCGAGGCCATCGGCTGCCAGGTCGAAGACACGGCCCTGGGCTTCTCCGCCGAGCGTCTCTGGGACACCTGGCGCACCCTGCGCCACTGGATGGTCGCCGGCTCTCTGGGCGCGGCCTATACCGACCCGGCCAAGCGCGAGCTGCTCAAGCCCGAGGCCATCTGGGAAGTGGAGAACGGCCTGAAGCTCTCCGCCATGGATGTGTTCCGCGCCTCCGCCGCGCGCAGCGACTGGTACCGCGCTATCAGCAAGCTGTTCGAACGCTATGACTACCTGCTGCTGCCCAGCGCCCAGGTGTTCCCGTTCGACAAGACCTGGGACTGGCCGAAAGAGATCGCCGGCAAGACCATGGACACCTACCACCGCTGGATGGAGGTGGTGATCCCGGCCACCCTGTCCGGTTGCCCGGCGGCCAACGTGCCGGTGGGCTTCAATGAGCAGGGGCTGCCCATGGGCCTGCAGATCATCGGCAGGCACCAGGCCGACATGGCCGTGCTGCAACTGGCCCACGCCTATGAGCAGGCCTCGCGCTGGTATCAGCGCTGCCCGCCGCCCATGCTCAAGGGCGACTGATTTATCCACAAGCGAGGGGGACGCATGAATATCAGCTTCTTCCAGGAACTGCTGCAGAGCATCAGCGAGCGCGGCCGGCAATTGCTCGAGTCGCGCGAGCCGGCGCCGGCCAATGCCCAGGCGCTGGCGCAGGCCTGTCGCAAACTGATTTCCGGCCACGGTGAGGCGTCCGGCGTGGCGCTGGCGCGGCAGGTACTGTGTGCCTACCGCGACTGCCCGGAGGAGCAGCAGAAGGCCTTCTTCGACACGCTGCTCAAGGACTTCGCCCCACCCCATGAGGCACTGGCCGAAGCCTGCCAACGCTATCTCGACGATCCGTCGTCGGCCAACACCACGAAGCTGTTCGAGGCCAGCGAACCGCCGCGCCAGGAGCTGTTCCGACGCCTCAACCAGGCGCCGGGCGGCACCGCCGAGCTGATCGCCATGCGCCGCCGATTGCTCGGTGAGCTCAAGGGCCGGCCCGAGCTGGCGGCGGTGGACCACGACCTGCAGCACCTGCTGGCGTCCTGGTTCAACCGTGGATTTCTGGTGCTGCGACGCATCGACTGGTCGACGCCGGCGTCGATCCTGGAAAAGATCATCCAGTACGAGGCCGTCCACGCCATCAAGGACTGGGACGACCTGCGCAGCCGCCTGCAGCCGGCCGACCGTCGCTGCTTCGCCTTCTTCCACCCGGCACTGGCCGACGAGCCGCTGATCTTCGTCGAGGTGGCGCTGACCCGCGCCATGCCCGGTGCGATTGCCGACATTCTGGAGGCCAAGCCCGATGAGCAGCCGGCGGAAGAACCCGACACCGCTGTGTTCTATTCCATCAGCAATTGCCAGGACGGCCTGCGCGGCATCTCCTTCGGCAACTTCCTGATCAAACAGGTGGTTGAGGAGTTGGCGCGGGAGATCCCGAGTCTGCGCCAGTACGTCACCCTGTCGCCGGTGCCTGGCTTCCGCCGCTGGCTCGACGGCCTGGGCGATGACCCGCAACTGGGCGCGGCGGCTACCGAGCTGCTCAAGGCGCTCAAGCCTGACGCGCCGCCACCGCCGCGCACTGAAGAACCCATGCTGGCGCTGGCCGCCGAGTACTTTCTGCACGCCAGGAACGGTGCCGGCCTGCCGCTGGACCCGGTGGCGCGCTTCCACCTGGGCAACGGCGCCCGCCTGGAGCGCCTGAACTGGCGCGGCGACCTGTCCGCCAGCGGCCTGCGCCAGGCCGCCGGGCTGATGGTCAACTACCGCTACGAACTGCGCCAGATCGAAAAGAACCACGAAGCCTACGCCAACCAGGGCGCGGTCGCGGCCTCACCCGAGGTGCGCAAGTTGGCCACCCTGACGGCGAAAACAAAACGCTAGGACCTCACCATGAACCAGAGCCTTTTCGCCGAAGTCGGCAAACACCTGCCCAGCGACCTGTCCAAACCTTTCATCCGCACACCCCTGGGTGGCGGCTACAGCTACGCCGACATGCTGCGCAGCACTTCGCAGTTCGCCCATGCGCTGGTGGAGCTTGGCGTGCAGCCGGGCGACCGGGTGGCCGTGCAGGTCGACAAGAGCCCCGAGACGGTGATGCTCTACCTCGCCGTGCTGCGCGTCGGCGCGGTCTACCTGCCGCTCAACAGTGGCTACACCGGTGACGAGCTGCGCTACTTCCTCGACGACGCCGAACCTTCGCTGTTCGTCTGCGCGCCGGCCTTCGAATCCCAGGCCCGTGAACTGGCCGAAGCCAGTGGCGTAGCCCGCGTGGCAACCCTGGGCGACCAGGGAGACGGCTCGCTGATGGACGCCGTGCAGGGCAAGCCAGGGCGCTTCGCCGATGTCGAGCGTGCCGCTTCCGATCTCGCCGCGATCCTCTACACCTCCGGCACCACCGGGCGCTCCAAGGGCGCGATGATCAGCCACGGCAACCTGGTGTCCAACGCCCGCGCGCTGGTGGACGCCTGGCAGATCACCGGCGAGGACTGGCTGCTCCACGCGCTGCCGATCTTCCACATCCACGGCCTGTTCGTGGCCTGCAACAGCCTGCTGATGGCGGGCGGCTCGATGCTCTTCCTGAGCAAGTTCGACGCCGCGCAGATGCTCCGCCTGCTGCCCCAGGTGAACCTGCTCATGGGTGTGCCGACCTTCTACACGCGCCTGCTCGACCAGCCTGGCCTGAGCCGTGAGGCGGTGGCGCACATGCGCCTGTTCATCTCCGGCTCCGCACCGCTTACCGCCGAGACCCACAAGGCGTTCTCCGAGCGCACCGGCATGGCCATCCTCGAGCGCTACGGCATGACCGAGACCGGCATGAACACCTCCAACCCGCTGGACGGCGAACGTATCGCCGGCACCGTCGGCTTCCCGCTGCCCGGCGTCGAGCTGCGCATCACCGACCCGGCCCAGGCCGAGCCGATGCTGCTGCCGCAGGGCGAGCCGGGGATGATCGAAGTGCGCGGGCCGAACGTGTTCCAGGGTTACTGGCGGATGCCGGAAAAGACCGCCGAGGAGCTGCGCGCGGACGGCTACTTCATGACCGGCGACATCGGCTTCGTCGACGACCGTGGCTATGTGCAGATCGTCGGCCGCAACAAGGACATGATCATCAGCGGCGGCTTCAACGTGTACCCCAAGGAGCTGGAGGAGATCCTCGACACCCTGCCGGGCGTGGCCGAGTCGGCGGTGATCGGCGTGCCGCATCCGGACTTCGGCGAAGGCGTCACCGCCGTGCTGGTGGCCAGCCAGGGCCAGGCGCCGAGCGAGGCGCAGGTACTGGCCGCGCTGGACGGCAAGCTGGCGCGCTTCAAGCAGCCCAAGCGCGTGATGGTGGTCGACGCGCTGCCGCGCAACGTGATGGGCAAGGTGCAGAAGAACGTACTGCGCGAGCAGTTCAAGGCGCTGTATTCCTGAACCCGGAGTCTCCCTGTAGGAGCGGGCCACGCCCGCGATCGCGCGCATGGCGCGCTCCTACAGGTGTGTGCCGGAATGAAAAAGCCCCGCTGATGCGGGGCTTTTTCATGTCGCGGGCAGCGATCAGCGAACGGTCACCACCACCTTGCCCACGGCCTTGCGCTGGCCCAGGTGATTGATCGCGTCGGCGGCCTGCTCCAGCGGGTAGGTCTGCGACACCAGCGGCTTGATCTTGCCCTCGGCAAACCAGGCGAACAGCTGCTGGAAGTTGGCGGCGTTGTCCTGCGGCTGGCGCTGGGCGAAGGAGCCCCAGAACACGCCGACCAGCGAGGCGCCCTTGAGCAGGGTGAGGTTGGCCGGCAGCGAAGGGATGGTGCCGCTGGCGAAGCCGACCACCAGCATGCGGCCGTTCCAGGCGATGGAGCGGAAGGCTTCCTCGAACAGATCGCCGCCCACCGGGTCGTAGATCACATCCACGCCCTGGCCGCCGGTAATTTCCTTGAGCTTGTCCTTCAGGCTGCCTTCGCTGTAGTTGATCAGCACGTCGGCGCCGGCGGCCTTGGCCACTTCCAGCTTGGCTTCGCTGCTGGCGGCGGCGATGACCTTGGCGCCCATGGCCTTGCCGATTTCAACTGCGGCCAGGCCAACGCCGCCGGAGGCGCCGAGCACCAGCAGGGTCTCGCCCGGCTGCAGGTTGGCGCGCTGCTTGAGCGCGTGCATCGAGGTGCCGTAGGTCATGCCGAAGGCGGCGGCGCTGGCGAAGTCCATGCCCTCGGGGATCGGCATCACGCTGTAGCCGGGCACCGCCACTTCCTCGGCGAAGCTGCCCCAGCCGGTCAGCGCCATCACGCGGTCGCCGGGTTTCACGTGGCTGACTTTTTCACCCACGGCGCCGACCACGCCGGCTGCCTCGCCACCCGGAGAGAACGGGAAGGGCGGCTTGAACTGGTACTTGCCCTCGATGATCAGCGTGTCGGGGAAATTCACCCCGGCGGCATGTACCTGCAGCAGGACTTCGTTCTTCTTCGGCTCGGGGCTGGCGACCTCTTCCAGCACCAGGGTTTCGGCGGGGCCGAAGGCTTTGCACAGCACGGCTTTCATGGGGAGTACTCCACTCTGGGTATCGGCGCAGTGTAGGAGCGTGAGGCGGGAGGGCAAATCACCATGGCCTGGGCTTATGCCCCGATATAGCTTGGGCGGCGGCGCGAGTGTGGCTATCCTTTGCCCATCGAATCCGGAGACATCGCCTTGAGAGCTTTCCTCGCCCTGTTGCTGGCCTTTTCCTTCAGTACCTTCGTCATGGCTTCCGAATCCGAAGAAGCCAAGCCGGAAGACGCCAACAAGCCTGTATTCGTCGACCTCACTCCCGCGCTGGTGGGCAACTACGGCAGCGGTCCGCGCCTGAAGTACTTCAAGGCCGATATCGCGCTGAAGGTCACCGGCAAGGAGGCCTCCGAGAAGGTCGAACACCACGAGCCGCTGATCCGCAACCAGCTGGTGATGCTCTTCGCCCAGCAGACCGACGACTCCCTTGGCAGCGTCGACGGCAAGGAGAAGCTGCGCCAGGAAGCCCTCAAGCAGGTGCAGACCGCCCTCCAGCAGGAAGAGGGAAAACCCCTGGTGGACGACCTGCTGTTCAACAACCTGATCGTCCAGCCCTGAGCCCATCCGGCGTCGGCTGCATGAGCGCGACTCATCTGCCCACGGCGGTCGATCCTCTTTCCCGGCTGCGGCCGCTCGCCGCAACGCCGGGCTGAAAGCCCCGTCTCGCAAGGCGCGTAGGAAATTTCCTGCGCACGCCTGACCTGAATCAAACCCCATTAGCTACCGGTCACCGAATATCCCCTCATGATTCGCTCGAATTCGAGCGCCTGGACAAGGGGATATTCGGATGACAGGAAACGCAAAAAGCTGGCGCACCCGCGGACTCTTCGTGGTCGTCGCGGCCGTGCTCGCCGCGCTGGCCTGGCAGACGTTCAAGCCGACCGGCCTGGGCGAAGGCTTCGCCAGCGGCAACGGGCGCATCGAGGCCACCGAGGTCGACGTCGCCACCAAACTGGCGGGCCGTGTGGCAGAAATCCTGGTGGACGAGGGCGACTTCGTCACCGCCGGACAGGTCGTCGCGCGCATGGATACCCAGGTGCTCAAGGCTCAGCTGACACAGGCCGAGGCCGAGGTGCGGAGGGCGCAGAACGCCAAGCTCACTGCAGAGTCGCTGGTTGCCCAGCGCCATAGCGAGAAGGCCACCGCTGAGGCCATGGTCGCCCAGCGCCAGGCCGAGCTGACCGCTGCCCAGAAACGCTTCACCCGTACCGAACAACTGGTGAAGCGCAACGCCTTGCCACAGCAACAGCTCGACGACGACCGCGCCGCGCTGCAGAGCGCCCAGGCCGCGCTGGCCGCGTCGCGCTCGCAGGTCATCTCGGCGCAGGCCAGCATCGCCGCCGCCAGCTCCCAGGTGATCGAGGCGCAGTCGGCCATCGAGGCCGCCACCGCCAGCACCGTGCGCCTGCAGGCGGACATCGACGACAGCGACCTCAAGGCCCCGCGCAACGGCCGCGTGCAGTATCGCGTGGCGCAGCCGGGCGAAGTGCTTTCCGCCGGCGGCAAGCTGCTCAATATGGTCGATCTGGCCGACGTCTACATGACCTTCTTCCTGCCCTCGGGCCAGGCGGGCAAGGTCGAACTGGGCCAGGAAGTGCACCTGGTGATCGACGCCGTGCCCGAGTACGTGATCCCGGCCAAGGTGTCCTACGTTGCCAGCGTCGCGCAGTTCACGCCCAAGACCGTGGAGACCGCCAACGAGCGCGAGAAGCTGATGTTCCGCGTCAAGGCGCGCCTCGATCCGGGCCTGCTGGAGAAATACATCACCTACGTGAAGACCGGCGTGCCGGGCATGGCCTATATGCGCCTCGACCCGCAGGTGGAATGGCCGGCTGACCTGCAGATCAAGGTCCCGCAATGAACGCCGCCGACTGCGTGGCCCGTCTGGCTGGCGTCTCGCTGCGCTATGGGCAGACCCGCGCAGTGGACGACGTCACCCTGGAGATCCCGGCCAACCGCATGGTCGGCCTGATCGGCCCGGACGGCGTTGGCAAGTCCAGCCTGCTGGCGCTGCTGGCCGGCGCGCGGAAGATGCAGGAGGGTGAAATCCAGGTGCTGGGCGGCGACATGCGCGACGTGCGCCACCGCCGCGCTGTGTGCCCGCGCATCGCCTACATGCCCCAGGGGCTGGGCAAGAACCTCTACCCGACGCTCTCGGTGTTCGAAAACGTCGATTTCTTCGGTCGCCTGTTCGGCCACGACAAGGCCGAGCGTGAGCGGCGCATCGCCGACCTGCTGCACAGCACAGGGTTGGCGCCCTTCGCCGAGCGCCCGGCGGGCAAGCTGTCCGGCGGCATGAAGCAGAAGCTCGGGCTGTGCTGCGCGCTGATCCATGACCCCGACCTGTTGATCCTCGACGAGCCCACCACCGGCGTCGACCCGCTTTCGCGCAACCAGTTCTGGGAACTGATCGGGCGCATCCGTGCCGGGCGCGAAGGTATGAGCGTGCTGGTCGGCCACGGCCTACATGGAAGAGGCCGAGCGTTTCGACCATCTGGTGGCGATGGACGAGGGCAAGGTGCTCGCCACCGGTACGCCCGCCGAGTTGCGCGAAAAGACGGCGACGCCGAACCTCGAAGAGGCTTTCATCGCGCTGCTGCCCGAGGCCAAGCGCGCCGGGCATCACAAGCTGGTGATTCCACCCCGTCCGCAGCATGACGGCGCGCCGCAGATCGCCATCGAGGCCGAGGGGCTGACCTGCCGCTTCGGCGATTTCGTCGCGGTCGACCACGTCAGCTTCCGCATCGAGCGCGGGGAAATCTTCGGCTTCCTCGGTTCCAACGGCTGCGGCAAGTCCACCACCATGAAGATGCTCACCGGCCTGCTGCCGGCCAGCGAAGGTACCTGCGCGCTGTTCGGCCAGCCGGTCAACGCCAATGACATGGAGACTCGCCGGCGCGTCGGCTACATGTCCCAGGCCTTCTCGCTGTACGCCGAATTGACGGTGCTGCAGAACCTGGAACTGCACGCGAAACTCTTCCACCTGCCGGCCGACGAGATCGGCCCGCGCGTCGAGGAAATGCTCAAGCGCTTCGACCTTGGCAAGGTCAGGGATGAGCTGCCCGACAGCCTGCCGCTGGGCATTCGCCAGCGTCTGTCGCTGGCCGTGGCGGTGATCCACAAACCGGAAATCCTGATCCTCGACGAGCCCACCTCGGGTGTCGACCCGGTGGCCCGCGACGGCTTCTGGGAGCTGATGGTGGAGCTGTCGCGCAACGACGGCGTGACCATCTTCATCTCCACCCACTTCATGAACGAGGCCGAGCGCTGCGACCGCATCTCGCTGATGCACGCCGGCAAGGTACTCGACAGCGACACCCCGCAGGGCCTGATCGACAAGCGTGGCTTGCCGACCCTGGAGGCCACCTTCATCGCCTACCTGGAAGAGGCCGCCGGCAGTGCGCCGGTGCCCGACAGCGCGCCTGCAACGCATGCACCTGCCGAAGCGACCCGGTACAAGGGCAGCGACCGTTTCAGCTGGCTGCGCTTGTTCAGCTACGCGCGCCGCGAGGCCATGGAGTTGCGCCGCGACCCGATCCGCCTGACGCTGGCTCTGGTGGGCACCGCGCTGCTGATGTTCATCATCGGCTACGGCATCAACATGGACGTCGAAGACCTCACCTACGCGGTACTCGACCGCGACCAGACCACCACCAGCCAGTCCTATGCGCTGAACATCGCCGGTTCGCGCTACTTCATCGAAAAACCGGTGATCCAGGACCCCGACGACCTGGAGCGCCGCCTGCGCAGCGGCGACATCAGCCTGGCGGTGGAAATCCCGCCGAACTTCGGCCGCGACCTCAAGCGCGGCGCCGATCCCGCCATCGGCGTGTGGATCGACGGCGCCATGCCGACCCGCGCCAATACCGTGCTCGGTTACGTGCAGGGCCTGCACGCCAGCTACCTGGCCGACCTCGCCCGGCAAAACGGCAGCGCCGCTGCCAGTGCGGCGGCCAGCACCGAGGTACGCTACCGCTACAACCCGGACGTGGAGAGCCTGAAAGCCATGGTGCCAGCGGTGATCCCGCTGCTGCTGATCATGATTCCGGCGATGCTCACCGCCCTGGGCGTGGTGCGCGAGAAGGAGCTGGGTTGGATTACCAACCTCTATGTCACGCCGGTCACGCGCCTGGAGTTCCTGCTCGGCAAGCAGTTGCCCTACATCGGCATGGGCATGGTCAACTTCGTGCTGATGCTGGCCATGGCCGTGCTGCTGTTCCAGGTGCCGCTCAAGGGCAGCTTCCTCGCGCTGCTGGTCGGCGCTTTCCTCTACGTGGTGACCAGCACCGGGCTCGGCCTGCTGCTCTCGACCTTCATGAAGAGCCAGATCGCTGCCGTGTTCGGCACCGCCATCGCCACCATGATTCCGGCCATCCCAGTTCTCCGGGCTGATCCATCCGGTGTCGTCGCTGGAGGGAGCGGCGGCCTTCATCGGCAAGCTCTACCCAACCTCGCACTTTCTCATCATCAGCCGCGGCGCCTTCTCCAAGGCGCTGGGTTTCCCCCGACCTGTGGAGCTACTACCTGCCGCTGCTGGCGATGATCGTGGTGCTGACGCTGCTCAGCGTGGCCTGCCTGAAGAAGCAGGAGGACTGAGCCATGAAGAAGCTGGCGAACATCTTCAACCTCGGCATCAAGGAATTCCGCAGTCTGGGGCGCGACTACGCGATGCTGATCCTGATCGCCTGGGCCTTCACCCTGGGTGTCTACAGCTCGGCCACCGGCGTGCCGGAGACGCTGCACCACGCGCCCATCGCCATCGTCGACGAGGACCAGTCGCAACTCTCCACGCGGATCATCAACGCCTTCCAGCCACCCTATTTTCGTGTTCCGCAGATGATTGGCCATGCCGAGATGGACCGTGGCATGGACGTCGGCCTGTACACCTTCACGCTGGACATCCCGCCGGACTTCCAGCGCGACGTGCTGGCCGGGCGGCAACCGGCGATCCAGGTCAACGTCGATGCGACGCAGACCAGCCAGGCCTTCTCCGGCGCCGGCTACATCCAGAACATCGTCGGCACCGAAGTGCGCGAATTCGTCAGCCGCTACCGCGCCGAGGCGTCGATGCCGGCGGAGCTGGCGGTGCGCATGGAGTTCAACCCGAACCTGACCCAGGCCTGGTTCGGCGCGGTGATGGAGGTGATCAACCAGATCACCATGCTGTCGATCATCCTCACTGGCGCCGCGCTGATCCGCGAGCGCGAGCACGGCACGGTGGAGCACCTGCTGGTGATGCCGCTGACCGCCTTCGAAATCATGATGGCCAAGGTCTGGTCGATGGGCACCGTGGTGCTGGTGGCGGCGGCCATCTCGCTGCAGCTGGTGGTGCGCGGCTGGCTGGACGTGCCGATCAGCGGCTCGGTGGGATTGTTCCTGCTGGGGGCGGCGTTGCACCTGTTCGCTACGACGTCCATGGGCATTTTCCTTGGCACCGTGGCGCGCTCGATGCCCCAGTTGGGGCTGCTGGTGATCCTCACCCTGATGCCGCTGCAGATTCTCTCCGGCGGCACCACGCCACGCGAAAGCATGCCGGAGCTGGTGCAGAACATCATGCTGGCGGCGCCGACGACGCACTTCGTCAGCCTGGCCCAGGCGATCCTCTACCGCGGTGCGGACCTGTCCATCGTCTGGCCGCAGTTGCTGGCCATCGTTGGGATCGGCGCGGCGTTCTTCGCCGGTGCCTTGTGGCGCTTCCGCCGGACCATCGGGCAGATGGCCTGACGCGCATCCCCTGTAGGAGCGCGCCATGCGCGCGATCCGTGAGCCGGGCTCGCGGTGTCTGGACCTGGAAGCCCGGTGCGAAAGGAAAGGTGGACCCTGTCCACCATCGCGGGCATGGCCCGCTCCTACAATGGGGTGTCCTTGCCAGGCTTGAGGGGTCAGTAGAGCGTGTGCTCGGCGCTATCCACCGGCCACACGCAGGTCTGGTTGCGTCCCTTGTGCTTGGCCGCGTACAGCGCCTGGTCAGCCTGGGCGATCAGCTGGTCCGGCTCGGCATCCTGCCCCGGCGTGGCGATGGCCAGGCCGATACTCACCGTCAATCGTCCCAGCTCCGCGGCTGGGTGCGTGATGCCCATCTCGGCCACGCGCTGGTGGACGCGTGCAGCCACATGGCTGGCGCCTTCCAGTCCGGTGTCGGTGAGGATGATGACGAACTCCTCGCCGCCATAGCGGCAAGCCACATCGCCTTCGCGTTGCAGGCATTCCTGCAGGCAGCTGGCGAGGCGCCTCAGCGCGTCGTCGCCGGCCAGGTGGCCGAGGCAGTCGTTGAAGCGCTTGAAGTGGTCGACATCGAGCATCAGTACCGCCAGCGGCGCGTCGGCCCGGCGCAGGCGGCGCCATTCGCTCTGCAGCTGGCGGTCGAAGTAGCGGCGGTTGAACAGGCCGGTGAGGCCGTCCTGCTGCGAGAGCTTGTGCAATTGGGCTTCGAGTTGCAGGCGCTCGCTGTTGTCGCGGGCCACGGCGATCAGGTACTCGCGGTCGCCCTGGTGGATCAGCTGGGTGTTGATCTCCGCCGGTTGCAGGCTGCCGTCGCGGCGCTGCATTTCGCGCTGGAAGATCATCGACAGGTTCAGCCGGTGCGCCTGCTGCACCAGCTGGATCCAGGCGTGGAAGCCGGGGATCAGCCGTTCCGGGTCATCGCGCAGCAGGTGGCGGAATTCCTCGGCGCTGTAGCCCAGGCCGTTGTAGGTGGCGCGGTTCATGTGCAGCAGCTCGCGCTGTTGCAGGTCGAAGATGAACAGCGCATCGCGGCTGGAATCGGTGAGGTCCAGCGCCAGTTGCAGGCGCTCGCGACTGTCACGCAGGTGCGCTTCCACCGACTGGCGTTGCTCCGCTTCCTGGTTGAGTAACTCGTTGCTGGCGCTCAGCGCCGTGGCGCGGCGGGCGTTCTCCCGGGCGAGGAAGAGCGCCGCCACCAGCAGCAGGCTGATGGCTACGCCTGAGCCGAGAACCACCATCGGCAAGGGCGTGGACAGTGATTGCACCAGCGCCGAGGTGGGGCTGAGCTCCAGTTCGAAGCTGCGATTGTTCAGCAGGCGCAGCGGCACCCGCAGGGTCTGCTCGGCATTGCCGGCGGGCTGGTCGCGCACGTAGATCGGCCTGCCGTGCTCCAGCAGGCGCACGCTGAACAGGTGGTTGTCGGCCTGCCTGAGCAGGTTGTCCATCAGTGGGCCAACGCGGAAGACACCCTGCATGAAGCCGTCGAAGCGCAGCTGATTGTCCGCATCGCGGATATACACCGGCGTGTAGAGCACGAAGCCGCGTCCGCCCTGTACCAGCTCTACGCTGTCGCTCAGGCGAGGCTTGCCGCTGTCGCGGGCGGACATCGCCGTGGCGTAGTTGGGGTGCTGCGCGGAAAGCTGGAAATTGAGCGCTGCCTCGTTGCCTTGCAGCGGCTCCAGCCAGCGGATGCGCAAGTCCGGGCCGGACCACTGGATCGACTGGTAGCCGGGGAAGCTGCGCACGTAGAAACGCGCGTCCAATTCCCATTCCGCACGGGGCATGCGGCCGTGGTGGGTCCACAGCTGGGCGAGCAGGTCCAGGCCCTGGACCTGCTCGTGGAGGTTGGCTTCCAGCTGGTGCGCCAGGCTGCGCCCCTGGTAGGTCAGTCGCTCCTGTACGCGCTGCCGTTCGCTGCTCGCCAGCTCCCCTCCCAGCCAGGCGCTGGCGAGCAGGAGCACGCAGAGCAGGCCGCCGAGCCCAAGGTAGGTAGCTAATCGAGGACTGAAGGCGGTGCATGCGGCGAATTCCGGGGGCTTCAGTAGCCTAATAGCACAGTGCTTCTATTTGTGCGCCAGGCCGACGACGATCGCCCACTGTTCGGCGGTGACCGGCATGACCGACAGGCGGCTGCCTTTCTGCACCAGTGGCAGCTCTTCCAGCCCGGCCTGCGCCTTGAGAGTTCCCAGTGGCAGCACCGAGCGGAAGGCTTCGACGAAGCTCACGTCACGGGCAGTCCAGGGGTTCTTCTCGTTGCTGGCCTTGGGGTCGTGGTAGTGGCTTTTCGGGTCGAGCGCGGTCGGGTCGGGGTAGGGCTCGCCATCTATCTGCGCGATGCCGGCGATGCCCGGTTCGGGGCAGCTGGAGTGATAGAAGAAGAACAGGTCACCCGGTTGCATGCTGCGCATGAAGTTGCGTGCCTGGTAATTGCGCACGCCGTCCCAGCGCGCAGTCTTCAGGCGCTGCAGGTCGTGGATCGAGAGTTCGTCGGGCTCGGATTTCATCAGCCAGTAAGCGCGTGCCATCCGCGGGGGTCTCCTTGTGCGTGGCGGGTTGTTGAAGGGGGCGCGATACCTTGGGGAGTAATGGTAGGCGTTTTTACCCTGCGACAAGCTGGCAAATCGCCAACTCGGAATTGCCGGCGGAACATGTAGGAATCAGGCATGAACATTGCCTGAAAGTGCCGGATGTTTTGAGGGCGGCGATCCTCCGACGATTGGTTGGCGTCAGAATTGCGAGAAGCTTTTCATTGTCGGAGAATGCCGCCGTTTTCGCTTGGCCCGCCGGACGGATAAAAAAACCACCGCCGGCCATCGTTGACAGTTTGCCTGGAAGGGGGAGGCAATCGATGAAACGCAAGCCTGATCTTTTGTGGGTGTTGGTAATACTTTTCGGTCTGGGTGTCGTCACTACCGGTTACACCCAGAGCCTGTGGGAACAACGCCAGGGCAACGCCCCGGTGCAGGTCACCCAACAGCCCTGATCCAGCCATCTGGCATCAGCGCTGCCATCGCCACGGCTATCGCAAGGAACGCGATTCCGTCGCGAGACGGCCATACCAGCCGCCGTCCGTCACAATGCCCATCAGCGGCACATCCCAGCTCGCCAGCTCCAGCCTATCGACCTTCTGGCACTCGTGCGCCAGGCCCAATAGCGTCGGTTTCTGCCAATTTTTGCGCATTCCCAGGTAGGCCAGGGTTCGGTCGTAGAACCCCTTGCCCATCCCCAGGCGGCCGCCTTGTGGATCAAAACCGACCAGTGGTAGCAGCAGCAGGTCCAGCGCCCAGGCCGGACGCTGGCGCCGGCGGTCGGCCTGCGGTTCGGCGATGTTGAAGCGGTTGCGTACCCAGCGCTCGCCAATGCCCACCTGCTGGAAGGTCATGTGCGTGCGCGGCCAGTCGGAGAGCACCGGCAGGTAGGTCGCCTTGCCACGCTTCTGCGCAGCCTTCATCAACGGGCGCGGGTCGATTTCGCCGTCAGCCGGCAGGTACAGGGCAATATGCTTCGCCCGGCGGAACAGCGGATGCTGCGCGACCTGGCGATACAGGGCCTGGGCGGCGAGGCGTTGCTGAAGGGGCGTGAGCGCGCGTCTGGCCTGGCGCAGCTGGCGGCGCAGGGCAGGGCGGGAGAGACCGTCGGAATGGATCATGGAAGGGTAAAGCTCCCCGGACATGCCGCTGTCGGGTTAGCCCTTGAACCCGAGAGTTCAAGGTGGTGGTTGCAGTAGGCTTTAAGGCTTTCCGTCGTGCGGACATGCACACCAGCCCAACTGGCAACCCCCGTTGTTGCAATTATCGGCTCAGGGACATCACCGACTGGCCAACACACCAGGGAGCGAGGCAATTATACCCCAAGGAAATTTCCCTGGTCAGACTTCACCCTGTTCCTTATCAGTGGTAAGGGTGTCGGTTGTCAGGGCGCGATCCACACGCTCGAGCAGCTCGCGCACTCGTTCGCGGGTGGAGCTGCTGTCGTGCTCCACGCGCTCCTGCTTGTGCAGCAGGTCGTGGGTGATGTTCAGGGCGGCCATCACCGCGACGCGGTCGGCACCGATCACTTTGCCGCTGGAACGGATCTCGCGCATCTTGCTGTCCAGGTAGCGCGCAGCGCTTTCCAGGTTGACGCGCTCGTCCGGAGGGCAGGCGATGCAGTACTCCTTGTCGAGGATTTGGACGTTCAGGGTATTCGACTGGCTCATGAGTCCTGCTCCAGGGCTTTAAGACGCAAAATCATCGCTTCGACCTTCTGCCGAGCCAAATCGTTCTTCTCGATCAGATGGGCGCGTTCTTCCCGCCAGCTTTTCTCGTTCGCCCGCAGCAGCCGGTTCTCGGCCTTGAGCTGTTCCAGGCGCTGGAGCAGCAGGTCGAACTTGGCGATCAGCGCGTGCAGGTCGGCGTCTTCCATGGGCTCTCGCTTGGGAGTTGCTTAAGTAATCGAGAACTATATAGGACTGCCGTGGGGGTGGGTCAACGCACGGCTGCCCGACGCGTCGTCACATGGTCTTGCGGTGTGCGCCGGTGCTAGGATAACGGACCATATTCTATGCGTGGCGCCTGATGGCGCCTAGCCGTCACCCGGGTTCGATCATGTCCACTTCCAGCTCCGCCTACACCGCTTTCGCCGCCCTGCTCGCCGAGGCTGCCCTGCCCATTTCCCCCGCCGAACTGCACGGCCACCTGCTCGGTCGCGTCTGCGCCGGGTCTGGTTTCGACCAGGGCGAATGGCTGCAGGCCGCCGGTGAACTGCTCGGTGGCGAGCCGGGCGAACGCCTTGGCGCGGCCCTGGGCGGCCTGCTGGGCATGGTCCAGCAGGACTTCAGCCAGGGCGAGATGGCCGTGGTGCTGATGCTGCCCAACGACGACGAGCCGTTGCTGGAGCGCGCCACCGCTCTGGGCCAGTGGTGCCAGGGCTTCCTCGCCGGCTTCGGCCTGGCGCTGCGTTCCCCCAGCCTATCGGACGAAGCCGACGAAGTGCTGCAGGACATCGCCGCCATCGCCCAGGTCGGCGGCCAGCTGGAAGAATCCGAAGACGGCGAGGCCGACTACATGGAAGTGCAGGAATACCTGCGCGTTGCCCCGCTGTTGCTGTTCTCCGAATTCGGCAAGGTGCCGGCACCGGCCGAGAAACCCTCCCTGCATTGAGGTCGCGCATGATCCGTATCGCCAAGTCGGAATACGCCCGTCGTCGCAAGGCGCTGATGGCGCAGATGGAACCCAACAGCATCGCCATTCTCCCGGCGGCGCCGATGTACATCCGCAACCGCGACGTCGAGCACGTCTATCGCCAGGACAGCGACTTCCAGTACCTCACCGGCTTCCCCGAGCCGGAAGCGGTGATGGCGCTGATCCCCGGCCGCGAGCACGGCGAGTACGTGCTGTTCTGCCGCGAGCGCGATCCGGAGCGTGAACTCTGGGACGGTCTGCGCGCCGGCCAGGACGGCGCCATCGGTACCTTTGGCGCCGACGATGCCTTCCCCATTGGTGATATCGACGACATTCTCCCCGGCCTCATCGAAGGCCGCGACCGCGTGTATTACGCGCTGGGCGCCAACCAGGAGTTCGATCGCCGGCTGATGGACTGGATCAACGTGATCCGCTCCAAGGCGCGCCAGGGTGCGCAGCCGCCGAACGAGTTCGTGGCCCTCGACCACCTGCTGCACGATCTGCGCCTGTACAAGAGCGCCGGCGAGGTGAAGGTGATGCGTTACGCCGCGGAGATTTCCGCCGGCGCGCATATCCGCGCCATGCAGGCCTGCCGTCCGGGTCTGCTACGAGTTCCACCTGGAAGCCGAACTGGAGTACGCCTTCCGCCTGGGCGGCGCGAAGATGCCGGCCTACGGCTCGATTGTCGCCACCGGCCGCAATGCCTGCATCCTGCACTACCGGGAGAACGATGCGCAGATCAAGGACGGCGACCTGATCCTGATCGACGCCGGCTGCGAGATCGACTGCTACGCCAGCGACATCACCCGTACCTTCCCTGCCAGCGGCACCTTCAGCCCCGAGCAGAAGGCCATCTACCAGCTGGTGCTGGACGCCAACATGGCGGCCTTCGACTACATCGCCCCGGGCCGTCACTGGAACGAAGCCCACGAGGCGACCGTTCGCGTCATCACCGCCGGCCTGGTGGAGCTGGGCCTGCTCAAGGGTGACGTCGACGAGCTGATCGAGCGCGAAGCCTACAAGGCCTTCTACATGCACCGTGCTGGCCACTGGCTGGGCATGGACGTGCACGATGTCGGCGAATACCGCGTCGGCGGCGAGTGGCGTGTGCTCGAACCGGGCATGGCGATGACCGTCGAGCCCGGCATCTATATCTCCCCGGACAACGACCGACGTGCCGAAGAAGTGGCGCGGCATTGGCGTACGCATCGAGGACGATGTCGTGGTGACCAAGACCGGTTGTGAGGTGCTGACCAACGGCGTGCCGAAAACCGTTGCCGAGATCGAAGCGTTGATGGCCGAGGCCAAGGCCCAGGCCGCCTGACATGCAACGTACGCAACTGGCCATCATCGGTGGCGGACTCGTCGGCGCAAGCCTTGCGCTGATTCTCCAGGCCGGCGCCCGCGAGCGCGGCTGGCAGATCGTGCTGGTCGAGCCCTTCGCCCCCGGCGATGCCTACCAGCCCAGCTATGACGCGCGCTCCTCGGCGCTGTCCTTCGGTAGCCGGCAGATCTATGAACGCCTGGGGCTCTGGCAGCAGATTTCCCAGCGCGCCGAACCGATCACCCAGATCCACGTCTCCGACCGCGGCCGCTTCGGCGCCGCACGCCTGACGGCAGTGGAAGAGGGCGTTCCCGCCCTCGGCTACGTCGTGGAAAACGCCTGGCTCGGCCAGTGCCTGTGGCATGCGCTGGACCCGGAAGTGGTGAGCTGGCGCTGTCCCGCCGAAGTACGGCGGATGGACGCACTGGGCGACGGCTACCGTCTGACCCTGGACGACGACTCGCAGCTGGACTGCGACCTTGCCGTGCTGGCCGACGGCGGCCGCTCCGGTCTGCGTGAGCAACTGGGCATCAATGTGCGCTCCTCGTCCTACGGGCAGACCGCGCTGATCGCCAATATCAGCCCGTCCGAAGCCCATCGCGGGCAGGCCTTCGAGCGTTTCACCGAGAACGGTCCGCTGGCCCTGCTGCCGCTGCCGGAAAACCGCTGCGCGCTGGTCTGGACCCGCAATGGCCACGATGCCGAGCGCCTGCGCGAGTTGCCTGACGCGGCCTTCCTCGCCGAATTGCAGGAGGCCTTCGGTTACCGCCTGGGCACCTTGCGCCAAGTTGGCGTGCGTTATGGCTACCCGCTGAGCCTGACCGAGGCCGACGAGCAGATTCGCCCGCACCTGGTCGTGCTGGGCAATGCTGCCCACAGCCTGCATCCGATTGCCGGGCAGGGCTTCAACCTGTCGCTGCGCGATGCCAAGGCCCTGGGTGATCGGCTGTTGCAGGAAGAGGCCGCGCCGGGTGATTTCGCCGTGCTGCAGCGCTACCTGGACGGCCAGCGCCTGGACCAGCAGATGACCGTCGGTTTCTCCGATCGCGTTACCCGCCTGTTCTCCAATGCCCAGCCGTTGCTGGCCACCGGCCGCAACATCGGCCTGCTCGGCCTCGACCTGCTGCCGCCGGCCAAGCGCTGGTTCGCTCGCCAGGCCATGGGCCTGGGCGCACGACCGGTCTGAGTCGATGGAACCACGCGAGAGCTCCCGCCGCGCCCGCCTGCTGCGTTTCGGCCTGAACCTCTACCCGCCCTACCTCGGTGCCGGGATGCGGGTGCGCCACATCAGCGCAGACTTTCGCGAAGTCCGCGTGAAGATGGGCCTGAACCTGTTGCAACCGTAACTACGTCGGAACCCAGTTCGGCGGCAGCCTGTACAGCGATGACCGACCCCTTCTTCATGCTGATGCTGATGGAGAACCTGGGGCGCGAGTACATCGTCTGGGACAAGGCCGCCAATATCGAATTCGTCAGCCCCGGCAAAGGGCCGGTGTATGCCGATTTCCGCATTGACCAGCAACTGCTCGATGACATCCGCGAGCAAACCGCCAACGGCGCGAAGTACCTGCCGCGCCTGCACGCCGAAGTGCGTGATGGCGAAGGCACCCTGGTGGCGCGGGTGCAGAAGACCCTGTACGTCCGGCTCAAGCCGCGCGCGCGGCAGGCCGCTTGAATTTGATGCGGCAGGCGGGCGAAGAAGGAACGCAAATGCACGCGGATCTGGTTATCGTCGGGGCGGGAATGGTTGGCAGCGCGCTGGCCCTGGCCCTGGAAGGCAGCGGGCTGGATATCCTGTTGCTGGACGGCTCGCCGCTGAGCGTCAAGCCGTTCGACCGCGAGTCCCCCTTCGAGCCGCGCGTCAGTGCGCTGTCCGAGGCCAGCCGGCGCATCCTCCAGCGCCTGCACGCCTGGGACGGCATCGCCGCACGTCGCGCCGAGCCCTACCGCGAGATGCAGGTGTGGGACGGCTCGGGCACCGGGCAGATCCACTTCAGCGCTGCCAGCGTGCATGCCGAGATGCTCGGCCACATCGTCGAGAACCGTGTGGTGCAGGATGCCCTGCTGGAGCGCCTGCATGACTCCGCCCTCGGCCTGCTGCCCAACGCGCGCCTAGAACAGCTGCGCCACTCCGGTGACGACTGGCTGCTGACTCTCTCCGACGGCCGCGAAGTCCGCGCGCCGCTGGTGGTCGCCGCCGACGGCGCCAACTCCGCGGTGCGCCGCCTGGCCGGCTGCGCCACCCGCGAGTGGGATTACCTGCACCACGCCATCGTCACCAGCGTGCGCTGCGAGAAGCCGCACCAGGCTACCGCCTGGCAGCGTTTCACCGACGACGGCCCGCTGGCCTTCCTGCCGCTGGCAAAAGAAGGCGATGCGCACTGGTGCTCGATCGTCTGGTCGACCACCCCGGAGCAGGCCGAGAAGCTCATGGCGCTGGACGACGACGGCTTCCGCAAGGCCCTGGGCCTCGCCTTCGAGCATCGCCTGGGGGCCATCGAACATGCCGACCGCCGCCTGTGCATCCCGTTGCGCCAGCGCCACGCCAAGCGCTACGTGGAGCCGGGCCTGGTACTGATTGGCGACGCCGCGCACACCATCCATCCGCTGGCCGGACAAGGCGTGAACCTGGGCTTCCTGGATGCCGCGGTGCTTGCCGAAGTGATCGAACACGCCCACGCCCGTGGCGAGAATATTGCCGAGGAACGCGTGCTGAGCCGCTTCGAACGTCGGCGTATGCCGCACAACCTGGCGATGATGGCCGCGATGGAAGGTTTCCAGCGCCTGTTCCAGGCCGACCCGTTGGCAGTGCGCTGGCTGCGTAACGCCGGGCTGCGGCTGGTGGACAAGCACCATGAGGCCAAGGGCGTATTTGTGCGCCAGGCGTTGGGGCTCTCCGGGGATTTGCCGAATCTGGCGCGGGTTTGACGGGGTAGTCCGAGCGGCGCCTGCCCTCTCCCTAACCCTCTCCCTGAAGGGAGAGGGGACTGATCGGAGTTGGTCGATACGACGGTGCTCGCCGGCTGACTTTTTGATCTCATCTCACGCCGAACGGCTCCCTCTCCCTTCAGGGAGAGGGCGGGGGAAGGGCTGCTCCGCACCCAGGGAAAAAACTCCCGAAACACCCCGACACAAACGCACGGCTCAGTAGCAAATGAGGTTCCTTATCATTTGCGGGATATTTTCCCCGCAAAGGACAAGCTCATGCTCGCGCGCAAAGGTCTTCTCGCCACCCTCCTGCTGGCCGCCGTCGCTGGTACCGCCCAGGCTGCCGACGAGGTGGTGGTCTATTCCTCGCGCATCGACGAGCTGATCAAGCCGGTGTTCGACGCCTATACCGAAAAGACCGGGGTGAAGATCAAGTTCATCACCGACAAGGAAGCGCCGCTGATGGCGCGGATCAAGGCCGAAGGCGCGAACACCGCGCGGCCGACCTGCTGCTCACCGTGGACGCCGGCAACCTCTGGCAGGCCGAGAAGATGGGCATCCTGCAGCCCTTCGATTCGGCCGATCATGGATCAGAACATCCCGCCGCAGTACCGCTCCGGCACCGATGAGCTGGACCGGCCTGTCGCTGCGCGCGCGGACCATCGCCTACTCGACCCAGCGGGTGAAGCCCGAGGAACTGTCGACCTACGAAGAGCTCGCCGATACGAAGTGGGAAGGCCGTCTGTGCCTGCGCACTGCGAAGAAGGTCTACAACCAGTCGCTGACCGCGACCCTGATCGAGACCCATGGCGCCGACAAGACCGAGCAGATTCTCCAGGGTTGGGTGAACAACCTCGCCACCGACGTGTTCTCCGACGACAACGCGCTGCTGCAGGCCATTGCCGCCGGCCAGTGCGACGTCGGCATCGTCAACACCTACTACTACGGCCGCATGCACAAGGACAATCCGCAACTGCCGGTGAAGCTGTTCTGGCCGAACCAGGGCGACCGGGGCGTGCACGTCAACCTGTCGGGCATCGGCCTGACCAAGTACGCGCCGCACCCGGAACAGGCCAAGAAGCTGGTGGAATGGATGACCGGTGCGGATGCCCAGGCGCTGTTCGCCGGCATCAACCAGGAGTTCCCGGCCAATCCGAAGGTGGCGCCGTCGCAGGAAGTGGCCGCCTGGGGTGAGTTCAAGGCCGACAGCATCCCGGTTGAAGTTGCCGGCAAGCGCCAGGCCGAGGCGATCAAGCTGATGGACCGCGCCGGCTGGAACTGAAGAACGGGCTGGCGCCTTACGGGGTGTCGGCGTCGTCCAGGTGGTCGACGGCGAGCGCCTTGCCGTTCTCCGCCAGCAGGCAGATGAACTGGCCGTCGGACTGGTCGCCGCGGCGCAGCTGAGCGGTCAGGCGTTTGCTGGCATGCTGGCCTTTCACCTCGCCGTCGTAGGCTTCTTCGCGGATCGACGACGGCTCCACCCAGGTTTGTTGCCAGCGCTCCTGCCATTGCGGGTTTTCCGCCAGCAGCGTCATTGCCATCTGCAGGCAGGATTCCATGGGAGTGGGTTCGTCGGCCAGAACAGTGCCGCTCAGTGTCAGGAGCAGCAGCCCGCAGAGGGTGCGAGGGGAGGACATGGGCTCTTTCCTTGGCAGGTTGGAATGGCAAAGTGGCCGATTCGACCGCGCTACCTTGCGCTTTATCCCTGCCCCGTGAGGATCAGGCGAATTCGATTTCAATGAGGGAAGTTTCCGTCAGCTATTAGGCGGTATTTCCCACGAGCACCTGCTGATTTCCTGGAATCGCAACGCATGCGTACCCACCGCTGGTACCCCATTACTTTCGTTGTCGCCGCCCTGGTCCTGCTGCCCATCAGCGTTCTGCTGCTGAGCTGGGCCGAGATCGACCGCGAGATCTGGTCGCACCTGTGGGAAACCCAGATGGCCCGGCTGTTGGGAAATACCGCTGATGCTGGTGGCTGGCGTGGGCTCGGCGTGACTGTGCTGGGCGTCAGCCTCGCCTGGCTCACCAGCCTTTGCGAGTTCCCCGGCCGACGTTGGCTGGACTGGGCGCTGATGCTGCCCTTCGCGGTGCCGGCCTATGTGCTGGCGTTCGTCTTCGTCGGCCTGCTGGATCTCTCCGGCCCCGTGCAGACACTGCTGCGTGAAGTGGTTCGGCAGCGGCCTGCGCCTGCCCCGCGTGCGCTCTACCGGCGGGGTCATCACGGTGCTGGTGCTGGTCTTCTATCCCTACGTCTACCTGCTCGCGCGTACCGCCTTCCTCGCCCAGGGGCGCGGACTGATGGAGGCGGCGCGGGTGCTCGGGCTGTCGCCGCTGGCGGCCTTCTGGCGCGTCGCCCTGCCCATGGCGCGGCCGGCCATCGGCGCCGGGCTGGCGCTGGCAATCATGGAGACCCTGGCGGATTTCGGCACCGTCTCGGTGTTCAACTTCGATACCTTCACCACCGCCGTCTACAAGACCTGGTACGGCTTCTACAGCCTCTCCAGCGCCACCCAGCTGGCCAGCCTGCTGTTGCTGTTCGTCATGCTGGTGCTGCTGGGCGAGCGCTACAGCCGTGGCCGTAGCGGCGTGCCCAACGAACGTCCGCGTGGTGCGGCGCTGTACCGACTGCATGGCTGGAAGGCCTTTGCCGCCAGTGCCTGGTGCCTGCTGGTGTTTGCCTGCGCCTTTGTCATCCCGGTGCTGCAACTGCTGGTCTGGGTCTGGCAGAAGGGACGCTTCGACCTCGACGAGCGCTACTGGGGCCTGATCCTGCACAGTCTCTACCTGGGCGGCTTCGCGGCTGTGCTGACGGTCGCCGTGGCGCTGCTGCTGGCCTTTGCCCGACGCGTTTCGCCGACGCCGGCGGTACGCTCGGCGGTGGGCATTTCCAATCTTGGCTATGCGCTGCCCGGTTCGGTGCTGGCGGTGGCGATCATGCTGGCCTTCAGCTGGCTGGATAATCACGCGGTGATCCCGCTCTCCAGCGCCTTGGGCGGCGCGGGCAAGCCGCTGTTGCTGGGTAGCATCGGGGCGTTGCTGGTGGCCTACCTGATCCGCTTCATGGCGGTGGCCTACAACCCGCTGGAGGGGGCATTGGCGAGAATTCGCCCGTCGCTTCCGGAAGCTTCCCGCAGCCTGGGTGTCGGCGGCGCCGGGCTGTTCTTCCGTGTCTACCTGCCGCTGCTGGTGCCGGGTGCGCTGAGCGCCGCGTTACTGGTGTTCGTCGACGTGCTCAAGGAGATGCCGGCGACGTTGCTCATGCGCCCGTTTCGGGCTGGGACACCCTGGCCGTGCGCGTCTTCGAGATGACCAGTGAGGGCGAGTGGGCGCGCGCCGCGCTGCCGGCGGTGACGCTGGTGCTGGTGGGGCTGTTCCCGGTGATCGGCCTGATCCGTCGCTCCGCACGACCGGGCGGTTCTGCGCGGCCCTGAGAATCGGCCGTCGGACAAGCTGTCCAGAGTCCTGCCATGCGACTACAATGCGCGCGTTTCGTGCGGGCCGTACTCGCGCTCCGCACCCGCCTCGCCCGGAAGGAGAACACCCATGGGACAGCGCACGCCGCTCTATGATTTGCACGTCGCCCTCGGCGCCAAGATCGTCGATTTCGGCGGTTGGGACATGCCGTTGCACTACGGTTCGCAAGTCGAAGAGCACCACCAGGTACGTCGTGATTGCGGCGTGTTCGACGTTTCCCACATGACTGTGGTCGACGTCACCGGTCCGCAGGCCAAGGAATACCTGCAGCGACTCCTGGCCAACGACGTCGAACGACTTCAGGTTCCGGGCAAGGCGCTGTACAGCGGCATGCTCAACGAACGCGGCGGGGTGGTCGACGACCTGATCGTCTACCTCGGCGTGTACGGTTACCGCGTGGTGGTCAACGCCTCCACCCGCGACAAGGACATGGCCTGGATGCAGGCGCATACCGAAGGCTTCGACGTCACCCTGACCGAGCGCGCGGACCTCGCGATGCTGGCCGTGCAGGGCCCGAACGCCCGCGAAAAGGCCGCCGATCTGGTCACGCCCTCGCGCGCCGCGCTGATCCGCGAACTCAAGCCCTTCCAGGGCAAGGCCGACGGTGACTGGTTCATCGCCCGCACCGGCTACACCGGCGAGGACGGCCTGGAAATCATGCTGCCGGCCGTCGAGGCGCAAGGCTTCCTCAACGACCTGGTCGGCGCCGGTATCGCCCCGGCGGGCCTGGGCGCGCGTGACACCCTGCGCCTGGAAGCCGGGATGAACCTCTACGGCCAGGACATGGACGAAGACGTCACCCCGTTGGCCGCCAACATGGGCTGGACCATCGCCTGGGAACCCGAAGGCCGCGACTTCATCGGTCGCGCGGCGCTGCAGGCGCAGAAGGCTGCCGGTGATGCGCCCAAGCTGGTCGGCCTGGTGCTGGAGGAGCGCGGTGTACTGCGCGCCCACCAGGTGGTCCGCGTCGCTGGTATCGGCGAAGGCGAGATCACCAGCGGCAGTTTCTCCCCGACGCTCGGCAAATCCATCGCCCTGGCCCGCGTACCGGCGGCCACTGGCGACCGCGCCGAAGTGGAAATCCGCGGCAAGTGGTACCCGGTTCGCGTCGTTCAGCCGAATTTCGTGCGTCATGGCAAAGCCCTGATCTAAATTGCATGATCTAACTTAGAAGAGGGCGGTACCGCCGCCCGTCGCCCAGTCCCCGAGGAACAACAAGATGAGCAATATCCCCGCCGACCTGCGTTACGCCGCCAGCCACGAGTGGGCGCGCCTGGAAGCCGACGGTACTGTGACCGTGGGCATCTCCGATCATGCCCAGGAAGCCCTGGGCGACGTGGTCTTCGTCGAGCTGCCGGAAGTGGGCAAGACCCTTGCTGCAGGCCAGGAAGCCGGTGTCGTCGAGTCGGTGAAAGCCGCCTCGGACATCTACGCCCCGGTGGGCGGCGAAGTCATCGCCGTCAACGACGTGCTGGCAGACACCCCCGAAGAAGTGAACAACGACCCGTACGGTTCCTGGTTCTTCAAGCTCAAGCCGAGCAACCCGGCCGAGCTGGACAAGCTCCTCGACGCCGCCGGCTACCGCGCTGCCAGCGACGCCGACGCGTAAGACACTGCTGTAAACACAGGCCTCGACTCGTCGGGGCCTGTTCTTTTTAGGGAACGACCCTTTCGAGACCGTGGCCATGTCGAACACCCCTTCGCTTTCCCAGCTGCACCAGCCTGATGCCTTCCTCGCCCGTCACCTGGGCCCCGACGCCGCCGAGCAGCAAGCCATGCTCGAGACTCTGGGCATCGCCAGCCGTGACGACCTGATCGTGCAGACCGTGCCGCCGGCGATCCGCCTGAACCGCGCGCTGGACCTGCCGGTCGCCCTCGACGAGCAGGGTGCGCTGGCCAAGCTGAAGGGGTATGCGCAGAAGAACGAGCTGTGGACCAGCCTGATCGGCACCGGCTACTACGGCACCCTGACCCCGACCGTGATCCTGCGCAACGTGCTGGAGAACCCGGGCTGGTACACCGCCTACACCCCGTACCAGCCGGAGATCGCCCAGGGCCGTCTCGAGTCCCTGCTGAACTTCCAGCAGATGACCATCGACCTCACCGGCCTCGACCTCGCCAGCGCCTCGCTGCTGGACGAGGCCACCGCCGCCGCCGAGGCCATGGCCCTGGCCAAGCGCGTGGCCAAGGCCAAGAGCAATCTGTTCTTCGTCGACGCCCATTGCCACCCGCAAACCATTTCCGTGGTGCAGACCCGCGCCGAAGCCTTCGGTTTCGACGTGGTAGTTGATGAGCTGGACAACCTCGGCCAGCACACGGTGTTCGGCGCGCTGCTGCAATACCCGGACACCCGTGGCGAAATCCGCGACCTGCGTTCGGTGATCGATGCGCTGCACGCCCAGCAGGCCATCGCCTGCGTGGCCAGCGACCTGCTCGCGCTGCTGCTGCTGACCCCGCCGGGCGAACTGGGCGCCGACGTGGTGCTGGGCAGCGCCCAGCGCTTCGGTGTGCCCATGGGCTACGGCGGCCCGCACGCGGCGTTCTTCGCCTGCCGCGACGACTACAAGCGCGCCATGCCGGGCCGCATCATCGGCGTGTCCAAGGACGCCCGTGGCAACACCGCGCTACGCATGGCGTTGCAGACCCGCGAGCAACACATCCGCCGCGAGAAGGCCAACTCCAACGTCTGCACCTCGCAGGTGCTGCTGGCCAACATTGCCAGCCTGTACGCCGTGTACCACGGCCCGCAGGGCCTCAAACGCATCGCCCAGCGCGTGCACCGCCTGACCTCGCTGCTGGCCGCCGGCCTCACCGCCAAGGGCCTGAAGCCGGTCAACCAGCACTTCTTCGACACCCTGACCCTGGATGTCGGCGCCCAGCAGCAAGCCATCGTCGAGCGCGCCCGCGCCGCCCGCGTGAACCTGCGCATCGTCGGTGAGGATCGCCTGGGCGTGAGCCTGGACGAAACCACCAGCGCCGAGACCCTCGCGCGGCCTGTTCGACATCCTGCTGGGTGCCGGCCACGGTCTGGACGTCGCGCAGCTCGACGCCGGCCAGGTCGCCGACGGTATTCCCGCCGCCCTGCAACGCAGCAGCGACGTACCTGACCCACCCGGTCTTCAACCGTCACCACAGCGAAACCGAGATGCTGCGCTACCTGCGCCAGCTCGAAGGCAAGGACCTGGCGCTGAACCAGTCGATGATCCCGCTGGGCTCCTGCACCATGAAGCTCAACGCCACCAGCGAGATGATCCCGATCACCTGGCCGGAATTCGCCACCCTGCACCCCTTCGTGCCGCGCGAGCAGGCCGAAGGCTATCGCCTGATGATCGAGGAGCTGGAAAGCTGGCTCTGCGCGATCACCGGCTTCGACGCCATCTGCATGCAGCCCAACTCCGGCGCCCAGGGCGAGTACGCGGGGCTTCTGGCGATCCGCAAGTACCACGAGAGCCGTGGCGACGCGCACCGCAACATCTGCCTGATCCCGTCCTCGGCCCATGGCACCAACCCGGCCTCGGCGATCATGGCGAGCATGCGCGTGGTCATCGTCGAGTGCGACAAGGGCGGTAACGTCGATCTGGAAGACCTGAAGCGCAAGGCGGCCGAAGCCGGCGAGCAGCTCTCCTGCCTGATGATCACCTACCCGTCGACCCACGGCGTGTACGAGGAAGGCATCCGCGAAATCTGCGAGGTTATCCACAGCCACGGCGGCCAGGTCTACATGGACGGCGCCAACCTCAATGCCCAGGTCGGCCTCGCGCGCCCGGCGGATATCGGCGCCGATGTGTCGCACATGAACCTGCACAAGACCTTCTGCATCCCCCACGGCGGTGGCGGCCCGGGCATGGGCCCGATCGGCGTGAAGGAGCACCTCGCGCCCTTCGTCGCCAACCACCCGGTGATCCGCATCGAAGGCCGAACCCGCTTACGGAGCGGTAAGCGCCGCGCCCTGGGGCAGCGCCAGCATCCTGCCGATCAGCTGGATGTACATCGCCATGATGGGCCCGCAGCTGGCCGACGCCACGGAAGTGGCGATCCTCAATGCCAACTACCTGGCCCAGCAGCTCGATGGCGCTTTCCCGGTGCTCTACCGTGGCCGTAACGAGCGCGTTGCCCACGAATGCATCCTCGACCTGCGCCCGCTCAAGGCGCAGACCGGGATCAGCGAGGAAGACGTGGCCAAGCGCCTGATGGACTACGGCTTCCACGCGCCGACCATGTCCTTCCCGGTGCCGGGAACGCCTGATGGTGGAGCCCACCGAGAGCGAGTCCAAGCACGAGCTGGATCGCTTCATCGAGGCCATGCTGTCGATCCGCGCGGAGATCGCCAAGGTCGAGACCGGCGAGTGGCCGGCCGAGGACAACCCGCTCAAGCGTGCGCCGCACACGCTGGCGGACGTCACCGGGCTTTGGGACCGTCCGTATCAGATTGCCGAAGCGGTCACTCCGACCGAGCACGACCCGCGCCTTCAAGTACTGGCCGGCGGTGAACCGCGTGGACAACGTCTACGGCGACCGCAACCTGTTCTGCGCGTGCGTGCCGGTGGATGACTACCGCGAGTAACCCGTGCGCTGAATGGAAAAAGCCGCCTTCGGGCGGCTTTTTCGTTTTTCGTACAGGAGCGAGCTTGCTCGCGAACGGTTTTTCCCGACAGTGCGAAAGCTGGGTAATGGCGTAGGGGGCATAACTCGGAACGGGGTGACCGCCGAACATCTTGCGGCGGATAACGCTGGCGCGTTATGCGCCCTACAGGCTACGGGTTACTACCGATCTCGATGAATGCGTAGGAGCGGACTCCGTCCGCGATCGGCTCGCTGCCGCGCCAGGCTCGTCGACGGAGCGGCCGATGGGACATCGCGGACGGAGTCCGCTCCTACGGGATGACCTCGGCGCAGGGGCGCCCTCACCCTGACCCTCTCCCTCAGGGAGAGGGGACCGTTCGGCGCAGGATGAAACCATCGCCTCAGCCGGCACAGTCTGCCCCCTCTCCCAGAGGGAGAGGGCTGGGGTGAGGGGGAATCACAGGCACGGACTGACCTGAAGAAGACAGTTGCTCCTACGGGTTAACGCCAATTTCGACGCGCAGACAGCAGTGGCATGCGTCCACGATGGGCTTCATGGCGCGCCGCAGCAGGGCTGGTTCGCGAGCCCGTGGCGAGCGCCACGGGCCTCGCCGGTGGGTGTCACTGGGCGGATGCGTCATCGGGGCGGGTCAGGATGGCGTTGGCCAGCTCCATGTCGCTGCGGTCCTGCAGTGCGGCGTCGTCGCTGCGCAGGCGGGTGAGGGCGGCTTCCAGGTAAGGGCCGCGGATCGCGCCGTCACTGGCGACGAAGGCGCTCGCATCGTCCTGGGCGGCGACGATCAGCTTGTCGTGCTTGAAGGTCAGGTAGGTCGACGCGGTGGTGGCGCCGGACGAGATGACGTCGCGCCAGAAGCCGCCGTCGGCCATGGCCGAGGCAACGGGCAGGGCGATCAGGGCAAAGGCAGTGGCCAGTTTCGCGGTACGCATCGGGTACACCTCCGGAAGGTCCGTGTACAGCTGAGAGGCGCGGCGGCTGGCGGGAGTTCCAACTTTCCTGCGACGGTGTGCGCGAGCGGTCGCCCGCGCCCACCGTTTTCGATCAGCGCTGGGCGGCAAGGATCGCCGAGGCCAGCTCGGCATCGCTGGCTTGCGCCAGTGCCGGATCGGCGCTGCGCATCTGCTGCAGCGTGGCTTCCAGATAGGGGCCACGGATGGCGCCGTCGGTAGCGATGAAGCTGGCGGCGTCGTCCTGGGCCGGACCGATCAGCTTGTGGTCGTCACGGCTGGTCAGGTAGCTCGAGGCGGTGGTGGCGCCGGAGGTCAGGACGCCGCGCCAGAAGTCTCGGTCTTCGGCCATGGCACAGGTGAGGGGGAGCAGGGTAAGGGCTACGACAGCAGGGACAAAACGGCGACGCATGATGGTTCCTTGAGTGATTGCGCGCCACTCAGAGCATCGGAATATTCCGCGGTTCCCTCCTGTCGTCGGAAATGTCTGTCGCCTGACCTTCCTGTTGTCCGAGTAATCTGTCGTTGGAACTGTCACTCGCGCTTGAGCGAGGGATCGTCCGGGTTCTGTTGCTCCAGCTCCGCCGTGAACTGCTGCACCTTCTGGAATTGCCCGGATTCGCGCAGGTAATCGATCAGCACCAGGCGCGCCGCGCGGTTGGCCGGGTGCTTCTGCAGCAGTTCCTCCAGTTCGTGGCAGGCGCCGTCAGTATCTCCGCCGTCATGCAGGGCGATGGCCAGCACATAGCGGAACTGATCGTCCTCCGGGCTCAGGCGTGTCGCTTCGCGCAGTTCTTTCAGGGCCTGCGGGTGTTGTCCCTGGCGGATCAGGGCGAGGCCGTTGACGTGATGCAGCAGCCCGGACGCGGGGTTCTGGCGCAGGGCTTCGTCGAGCAGCCGGCGAGCGTCTTCCTGGCGACCGTTGGCCTCCAGCCATTGGAACAGGGTAACGGTGGCAGGCAGGAATGCCGGATTGCGCGTGATGGCGGCGCGCAGGGCGGGCTCCACCTTTTCCGGCCGGTTGGTGCGCTGGTAGAGCATGGCGAGGTTGAGATTCGCCTCGGCGCGTTCGCTCAGGTCGTTCTGCACCTCTTCGTATTCGCTCAGGCCCTTGTCCAGCGCGGCGTCGAGGCCAGGGCGTACCTGTGGCGGCAGCTGCGCCAGTTGCCAGGCAGCGGCTATACGAACGGCGCGAACAGGATCGGATAGCAGCGGCGCCAACAGCTTCGGCAGCACCATGGCCTGCTGCGGACCATTGGCGAGCGGGAGGAGTACGTTGACGGCCGCGGTACGCACCTGCGGATCGGCATCCTTCAGGGCGAGTGCCGCCAGCTCCAGCGAGCGCTGGCTGGGATAGTTGGGCAGTTCGGCCAGTAGGGTCGCGCGACGGATGCCCGGCAGCTCGGGCGAGGCCAGCAGCAGGTGCAGCGCGCGGGAGGCTCCGGGCTTGCCGCCGCGGGATTTCCACAGGGTGTCGTCATAGCGCGGTACGGGGTTGCTGGAGGCGTTGGCCTTGACCGGCAGTTCACTGGCGTACCACTGGCGGAACTGCTCGCTGATCTTCTTCGCCGGGGTGTCCTTGTGGCAGGCCAGGCAGGCATCCGGTGCGCCGATACGCCGCGCGTGCGCGGGGTTGGGCAGCGTAAAACCGTGGTCGTGGCGGTAGTCGTTGACCATGTAGTAGCGCCCCGGCATGTGGCAGGAGGTGCACTGCGCACCGGGCGTACCGGGTTGGTGATGGGTGTGCTCGGGCGAGTCGTAGTTCTTAGCCTGCAGGCCTTTGCCGTCGATCTGCGGACGTACCGGTTTGCCGGCGGTGTTGTGGCATTGCAGGCAGACGCCATTGCCTGGCGCCTTCAGCTCGCCACTGTGGGGGTTGTGGCAGTCGGTGCACTGCACGCCCTTGGCGAACATCTTGCTCTGGGTGAAGGAGCCCCACTCGAAGACCTCGTCCTTGATCTTGCCGTCGATCTCGTAGAGCTCACGGGTCAGGGTGCTGGGCAGGTAGTCGTCCATGAAGCGGTGCTGATTCTGGTAGCCGTCGCCCAGTGGCGCGCGGCGGGCGTGGCAGCGTGCGCAGGTTTCGACGATGGTGCTCTGGCTGGCGTTCTGCAGCGGCACATCGAAGCCCTTGGCGGCGTTGCGGTCGGGCTTCTGCGCCCATTCCAGATGCTTCGACGCCGGCCCATGGCAGGCCTGGCAACCGACGCCGAGGCTGTTCCAGTGGCTGGCGAAGCTGTCGGTCTGCGCATCGTAATTGCGCTTGAAGCCGGTGGTGTGGCACTCGATGCACATGAAGTTGCCGTTCTGCGCCGGGCGCGTCCAGTGCAGCTCGTCCTTGAAGTCGATGCGCTGGCCGGGCATGAGCTGGAACCACTGGTGCTTGCGGCTATCCCAGGCAACCCCGAGGGCTTGCAGGCGGCCGCCGGGATAGTCGATCAGATATTGCTGCAGTGGCTCGAAGCCGAAGGTGTAGGCGACCTTGAAGTCCGCCGGCTTGCCATCGGCGCCGGGGGTGTTGACCCAGTATTCGTCGCCCTTGCGGAAAAAGCGGGTGGTCTCCGTTTCGCCCTTGAAGGTGACCTCGGCAAAGTCTCCCAGCACGTTGCCTTCGGTGGCCGGCTTCATTGCCTGCTGGTGATGGGAGCCCTGCCAGTCCTTGAGTTGCGATGAGTGGCAGCCGGCGCAGGTGGATTCATCGACCAGTTGCGCGGGCTGCGCTGCCGGTGTCGGCGCGGAAGTCTTGGGCGTGCTGGCCTGGATCGGCGGATGGCCGCTGGGGAGTTGGACGCCGCTGTCCTGCTCGACCCAGATCCAGGCTCCGATAGTGGCCAGGAGCAATACCCCGGCGACGGCGGCGAGCCAGGTGCGACGAAACCCGGTGGGCTGCGTGGCGGCGGGAGCGGCGGGGCGAGGCTTCTTGGTCTTGTGAGGCATGGACATCCATTTTCCGCAGCGACTCCGTGGGTAATGGAGCTTCCGCGAGCCGGTAGGGGCTGTCAACGCAGACAGGCTGCCGTCCTTGGGAGGCTGGCAGCCTGCCGCCATGGGGCATCAGGGTTGGCGAATCTCGGCGACTCTTGCGCTGTCGACTTTCACGTCGGGATTGCCAAACTTCGCGGTGAGGTAGTTCACCAGGGTGGCGATCTGCTCGTCGTTCAGCGTGCCGGCAAAGCCGGGCATGAAGACGTCTTCGTTGCCCACCTTGCGGTGCACGCCGCCGAGCACCACCTGCACCAGATTGTCCGGCTGCAGGGCGCCGACGGCGCTGTTCTTCAGCAGCATCGGGTAGTAGCCGTCCTTCACCCCTTCACCGCTCCACGAGTGGCAGCTGGCGCAGTTGCCCAGGTAGAGACGTGCGCCGTCGTCTTTCTTTTGCGCCGCGAAGTCCTGGCCGCGCAGGGTAACCACGTCGTCCGCTGGCTGGCCCCAGGCGAAGCGCGCCTTGCGTTCGCCATCGCTGACCTCCGGCACACTGCGCAGGTAGCTGGCGATGGCCTGCAGATCGGCGTCGGTCATGTACTGGAAGCTGTGTTCCACCGCCTCCGCCATGGGCCCGGCGGCCTGTGCCTTGCCCGGCACGCGGCCGGTCTTGAGGTACTGGACGATCTCTGCGTCGCTCCAGCCGCCGATGCCGCTGTGGGTATCAGGCGTGATGTTGAAGGCGTACCAGCCACCCAGCGCGGCGCCTGCGAGGAAACCGGCGGTGCGCTCGTCCGTGGCCTTCTCCTGGAACGCCATGCCGCGCGGCGTGTGGCAGGTGCCGCAGTGAGCCAGCCCCTGGACCAGGTAGGCGCCCCGGTTCCAGGCCGTGCTCTGCTTCGGGTTGTTCTGGTAGACCGAGTCGTCATGGAACAGCAGGTTCCAGATTGCCAGCGGCCAGCGCATGTCCAGCGGCCAGGCAATGTCGGAATCCTGGTTGGGCTGTGCCACGGCCTGCACGCCGCCTTCGAGGAACCAGGCGTAGAGCGCCTTCATGTCCTCATCGTTGATCTTCGCGTAGGCGGTGTAGGGCATCGCCGGGTAGAGCCGCGTGCCGCCCTTGGCCACGCCTTCGCGCACGGCGCGGGCGAAGTCGTCGTAGCTGTAGCTGCCGATACCGGTCTTCGGGTCGGGGGTGATGTTGGTGGAGTACACCGCGCCCAGCGGTGTGGCCAGCGGCAGTCCGCCGGCGAAGGGTTTGCCGCCCGGTGCGGTATGGCAGGCCGCACAGTCGCCGGCGCGGGCCAGGTATTCGCCGCGTTGCAGCAGCTCCGCCGGCGCGGGGTCGAGGGCCTTGGCGGCGTGGGAGGCCAGTGGTGTGGCCAGCAGGGCGAGCAACAGGAGGCGCTTCATGCCTTGGCCTCCCGCTTCAGGTGCTCGGCCAGGCGCAGGGCCAGGGCGGCGATGGTCAGGGTGCAGTTCACCGAGCCGACGGTGGGCATCACGCCGCTGCTGGCGATGAACAGGTTGGGATGGTCGTGGCTGCGGCACTGGGCGTCCACCACCGAGTCCTTCGGGTCTGCGCCCATCAGCACAGTGCCGGTGATGTGGTTGTTGTTGGCGAAGCTGTCGTCGAACTTCACTTCCTCGCCATTGAGCAGCTTGGCCGCATGGGCGTAGACCTCGCGGGTGTGTACCGCGCTCTTGCGCACGTAGTCGTCCATCGCGTAGGTGAATTCGGGCTTGGGGATGCCGGCGGCGTCGCGCTCGGTGGCGCTGGGCACGATGCGGTTCTCCGGGTGCGGAAGGATTTCGTGGAAGCTGTCGAAGCGCACGAAGCGTGCGGCACGGTCGCGGATCTTCGCTTCCAGGTCATGACCCAGCAGCAGCGGCCCGTGGCGAATCAGCTCGGTGGCTACCTGGTCGGTGCGCGAGAGATTGGACAGGTGGATCTTCTTCGACGCGTATTCGCTGCGGAACGCGCCGTCGCGGAAGCCCACCATGGAGGTCATCTCCTGCGGCCCGCGCCCCGGCCAGAGCTTCTCGTCGGCATAGAACTGCACGGCGGTGCCGGGGTGGTCCATGAGGTTGCGGCCGACCATGTCCGAGCTGTTGCCGACCTCGGACATCAGCATCAGCTTGGGCGTCTCGATGCCGTTGGCGGCGAGGATGAAGGAGTCACCTTCGACGCGGACTTCATGACCCTGCGGGTCCTTGTACAGCGCCGCGATTATCTTGCCGCCGTCGCCTTTCTCCAGTTTGAACACCACGGCGTTTTCGATCAGGCGCGCGCCAGCGGCCTCGGCCTTCTCGACGTGGACGATGCCGTTGTACATGGCGCCGATGGGGCAGATCGGCATGCAGTTGTTGTTGCCGCAGCAGGTCGGCCGGCCGTCGTAGGGGCGGCTGTTACGCGCCACCGGTTCGGTGACCACGCGGTAGCCGTTGGCATTGAGTAGGGTCTTGATCCGCTGCTCGTTCCACGACAGCGGCAGTGGCGGCATCGGGTAGGGCTGGCTGCGGGGCGAGTCGAGTTCCTCGTCGCCAGGGCCCCAGACACCCAGCTCCTCTTCGGCGCGCTGGTACCAGGGCTCCAGCTCCGAGTACTCGATGGGCCAGTCGCGGCCCACGCCGTAGAGGCTCTTCAGCTTGAAATCGTTGGGCAGGAAGCGCCAAGCGGATGCTGCCCAGTGCCAGGTAGTGCCACCCACGGCGCGGATGTACTGCACGTCGTAGGGGTGTTCGCCTTTCTGGATCAGGTAGTGGTTGTCCGGCTTGAACTGCGGGTGTGGCGCAAAGGGTGTGGAGGGGTAGGGCGCCTGGTTGTCGGACTTGTCCGCCTGGTTGCGGAAACGCTCGACGATTTCCCAGCGGCCCATGCGCGGGCCTGCCTCGAGAATCAGTACGTCCTTGCCGGCCAGGGCCAGCTGATGGGCCACCAGGGCGCCGGCCACGCCGGAGCCGACCACCACGAAATCCGCACGTTGCGTCTCGGCCATGCTCATGCCCCCCGCTCGGTCGGCTGCGCCGCCCAGAATCCGGGTTTGTTCGGGCAGTAGCTGCGGACGACCAGTACGTCGTCGACCGCGCGGAACATCAGCGCCTGCTCGTAGGTGACCACCGTGGCGCTGGTATCATCGCCGATCTGCCCCAGGTACCAGCCGCCGAGGATCTGCCGGGCCAGCCACTGCTGGCGCTCGTTCCAGCTGTCCGGGGCGTCGCCCAGGCGGTCGAACAGTTCGTCCAGGCTCTGCTTGAGCGCGGTGTCGCGCTGCGCCAGGGCCTGGAACAGACGCTGGCCGATGCGCGGGTCGAGGTTGCTGCGTCCGGTGAGGCGCTGGGACAGGGTCATGAACTCGTCCAACTGCGTCCCCGCCTGGGGCGTCAGCGCGGCCCAGGTCCGTGCGGCAGGGCTGAGCAGCACGCCGCCGAGGGCGGCGCTGGCGCAGGCCACCGCCAGCAGGCGGCGACGTGAAAGGGGGAAGGCGGGCAGTTGTGCCTCGGACATGAAGACCTCTCTTGCAACAGGCGAACGGTTGGGAGTGCGGTCTGTCGCCGCTTGAATCGTGACGCTGGGTGCTTCCATCGGCCACGCAGCCGCTCCGTCGGTCGGACTGGCGATAGCGTGCCCAGGCCCTTAGTATTGCCGCTTGTTCAGATTCTGCCGGGCGATTGGTCCTGCCGGCGGCCCACCCCGGAGCCGCGCCGCAGAGCCTCACCGACCGGCTTTTGGGTGAAACCGCAGCGATGAAACAGTACCTCGACCTCATGCGCCACGTGCGCGAACACGGCACCTTCAAGAGCGATCGCACTGGCACCGGCACTTACAGCGTGTTCGGCCACCAGATGCGCTTCGACCTCGCCGAAGGCTTCCCGCTGGTGACCACCAAGAAGTGCCACCTCAAATCGATCGTCCATGAGCTGCTGTGGTTCCTCAAAGGTTCGACCAACATCGCCTACCTGAAGGAAAACGGCGTCTCGATCTGGGACGAATGGGCCGACGAGAACGGCGACCTGGGCCCGGTCTACGGCTACCAGTGGCGCTCCTGGCCGGCGCCGGACGGCCGCCACATCGACCAGATCGCCAACCTCATGACGATGCTGAAGAACAACCCGGATTCGCGCCGGCTGATCGTCTCCGCGTGGAACCCCGCGCTGATCGACGAGATGGCCCTGCCACCCTGCCATGCGCTGTTCCAGTTCTATGTGGCCGACGGCAAGCTCAGCTGTCAGCTGTACCAGCGTTCGGCCGACATCTTCCTCGGCGTGCCCTTCAACATCGCCAGCTATGCGCTGCTGACCCTGATGGTCGCGCAGGTCGCCGGTCTGCAGCCGGGCGAATTCATCTGGACCGGTGGCGACTGCCACCTGTACGCCAACCACCTGGAGCAGACCGACCTGCAGCTGACCCGTCAGCCGCTGCCGCTGCCCACCATGAAGATCAACCCCGAGGTGAAGGACCTGTTCGACTTCCGCTTCGAGGACTTCGAACTGGTCGGCTATGAAGCCCACCCGCACATCAAGGCGCCGGTCGCTGTCTGACCTGTCCTCGATGAAGAAAAGGCCGGCGCAATGCCGGCCTTTTTCGTTTCTGCGTGGCTGGTTTCCCAGGCGCGGGCTTCGTTCGCGATGTGCAACCGGCTTGCTCGGCGCTGCCGGAGATCAATCGCGGACAAAGTCCGCTCCTAGACTCCCGGATGAAACGTACCCTCCCATTCATTCGGCGAATAACTGTTTCGCCTGGCGGTACTAGGTTCCATAAGTTGGCGTTGCATTGCTATGCTCCCCAGGCTGGCCGCCGAGTAGCGGCCTACGGATTTTCCGCCCTACAACGATAAGACCGGGGACCGTCATGCAGCCTTTCAGCTTTGCCACCACGGCGCAGATCCTCTGCGAAAGTCGGTTCCGCCGCCCGCCTGGGCGAACTCTGCCGCGAGCGCGGCGCCCAGCGCGTGCTCATCGTCACCGACCCCGGCATCACCCGCCTGAACATGCTCGACGGCGTGCTGCCGGGCTTCGCTGCGGCTGGCGTGGCGGTGGAAGTCTTCGATCAGGTGCTGGCCGACCCGCCGGAAAGCATCGTGCTGGAAGCCTCGGATCAGGCGCGCCGGATGGCCGCGCAACTGGTGATCGGCTTTGGCGGCGGCAGCTCGATGGATGTCGCCAAGCTGGTCGCGCTGCTGGCTCACCCACTGGCGACACAAGGTCTGAAGGATGTCTTCGGCGTCGGCAACGCCCGAGGCCCGCGCCTGCCGCTGATCCAGGTGCCGACCACCGCCGGCACCGGCTCGGAAGTCACGCCCATTGCCATCGTCACCACCGGCGAGACCACCAAGATGGGCGTAGTCAGCCCGCACCTGCTGCCGGACCTGGCCGTGCTCGACGCCGACCTCACCCTCGGCTTGCCGCCGGCGGTCACCGCGGCCACCGGCATCGACGCCATGGTCCATGCCATCGAGGCCTACACCAGCAAGCTGAAGAAGAACCCGCTGTCCGACCTGCTGGCCCGCGAGGCCCTGCGCCTGCTGGCATTGAACCTCGACGAGGCGGTGCACAACGGCCGCAACCGCGAAGCGCGGCAGGCCATGCTGCTGGGCGCCTGCCTGGCCGGGCAGGCCTTCGCCAACGCCCCGGTGGCCGCCGTGCACGCGTTGGCCTACCCGCTGGGTGGGCACTTTCATATTCCCCACGGCCTGAGCAATGCGCTGGTGCTGCCCGAAGTGATCCGCTTCAATGCGCCAAACGCTGGTGCGCTCTACGCCGAACTGGCGCCCCTGCTGCTGGGCGAGCGCCTGCGCAGCGATGCCGACCGCACCGAGCAGTTCATCGCCGAGCTGGCTGACCTCAGCCCGCGCAGCGGCCTGCCGTCGCGCCTGCGTGATGCCGGTGTGCCGGAAGACAGCCTGCCGCGCCTGGCTGCTGATGCCATGTTGCAGCAGCGCCTGCTGGTGAATAATCCCCGCGAAGTCAGCGAGAGCGACGCGCTGGCCATCTACCGCGCCGCCTATTGAGAGAACGATGAGCGAACAGCACCCCAGCCGCGCCGACTACGCGCACTTCCAGCCGATCACCACCCGCTGGCACGACAACGACATCTACGGCCACGTGAACAACGTGACCTATTACGGCTTCTTCGACACGGCGGTGAACACCTACCTGATCGAGCGCGGCGGCCTGGATATTCATGACGGCGACGTGGTGGGCTTCGTGGTCAGTTCGAGCTGCGACTACTTCGCACCAGTGGCTTTCCCCGAGCGCATCGAGGTCGGACTGCGGGTGGGCAAGCTGGGCAACAGCTCGGTGCAGTACGAACTGGCGGTCTTCCGCGAGGGCGAAGAGCTGGCCTGCGCGGCAGGCAAGTTCGTGCACGTGTTCGTGGACCGGGCGAGCAACCGGCCGGTGTCGATTCCGCCGCCGCTGCGCGAAGCGATGGAGGTTCTGGTACGCGTCTGACGGCGCGTCACCAGCCCATCGGGTAGTGCTCGATCCGGCACGGCCGGCTGTTGCCGTCGCCCTTGCAGATGCCGTCCAGGTACTGGTAGCGCATCCACACCCTTTGCCCCGCCGCAGGCCAGTGTTGGCGCGGGATACGGCTTTGCCAGTCGGCGCTTTCCGGCTCGAAGGCGATGACCTCGCCGGGGCGCGGGCATTCGGTCCCCGCCGACCGTGCCTTGGCCGACTCCACCCGACCCTCCAGGCCGCGCACGGGCAGCTTGAGCGCTCCGGTAATCTCCACTTCCAGCTGGCAGACCTGCCAGTCCCCGGCGTGCGCGGTCTGCGCGGCGCAGAGCGTCAGCAGCAGTCCGGTGGCAGCAAGAGCTTTCACGAGTAACTCCTTGTCGGCAGTGATCCCTCCCCGCCAAGCCTATACCAGCCTCGCGGGATGACACGGGGCTTGTCCCGGATGACGCGTCCGGCCTATGCTGGCCGCCGGTCGGCAGTTCACCCAGGCGTCGCCGCCTCCGTATGGAGAGCGCTAAACCTGCCGCGCGGTTCCCCGCACTTTTGACGATCCGACACACTTTCCCAGTGCCGCATCGGAATACGGCGACCCCCGATAACCTCCAGCGCGAGGTCTTGGCACGCAACGAGGATTGCACTGTGTCCAGGCAACGCTTGCCCTATCACGCACCTGACATCTCCGCCCTGGCGAAATCACTGGCGCGCCAGCTCGACGAAGCGCCCGAGCGCCCCGGTCATGTCGAACTGCTCAATCTGCTCGCCCGCGCGGTGGGCTTCCGCAACTACCAGGCGCTGCGCGCCAGCCATCAGGCCGAGGCGAGATTGACTCGCGAAGTCGAGCCCGAGGCCGTGGTGGATTTTCGCCGCGTCGAGCAATGGCGGCGCTATTTCGATGAGACCGGCTGCCTGCAACGCTGGCCGAAGAAGCACAGCCATCGCGAGGCCTGCCTCTGGGTGCTGTGGTCGCGACTGCCTGCGCGCCAGCGCTGGAGCGAGCGCGAGCTCAACGAACGGTTGCGTGCCCAGGAGAGCCTGGGCGACCACCTGCTGCTGCGACGGGCGCTGGTGGATGGCGGTTGGCTTGCGCGCACCGAGGATGGTGGCGAGTACCGGCGCATCGAGCGGCGCCCACCCGCAGAGCTTGGGGCCTTACTGTCCTGCCTGCCGAACGGCGCCTGACTCTTCGATGCTGAACGAAAAAGCCCGCCAATAGGCGGGCTTTTTCACACGGCATCCGTCAGTCGTCGTGATGCTTGTGTTTGTGCTTGTAGTGGCCTTTGCCCTTGTGATGACTCTTGTTGCTGCTGTGGTGGTCATCATCGTTGTCGTCGGCCAGGTGGTTACCCAGCGCGCCGCCGGCTGCACCGCCCAGGCCCGCGCCAATGGCGCCGCCGGTGGAGCCACCGACCTTGTTGCCGATGACCGAGCCGCCGGCTGCACCCAGGCCGCCACCGATGGCTGCCTCGGTCTTGTTGCCATTCTTCGCGCCCATCGCGCCGCCAGCCGCACCGCCTACGCCGGCACCGATGGCCGCACCGGTGGAGCCGCCCAGGGCGCCACCGACCACGTTGCCCAGTGCGCCGCCGATGCCGCCACCGATGGCGGTCTTGGTGTCATCGGCCACGGCGTGGCTGGCCAGCAGGGCCAGCGCCAGAACAGAAAGAGTCTTACGCATGTTGCGAACCTGAAAGTAAGAATTATCGGGAGAATTGTCCCGCACACAAAACAGCCGGGCAATCAGGCCCGGCTGTCAGTCGTCGTTTCCGTGGACTGATCGCGGTTAGCTATGCCGCGGATCAATCCCAGTGGCGACGGTGGTGCTTGTTCTTGTACCAGCCACGGTGGCGACCGTTGTCGTGCCAGTGGCGGTCGTAGCGACGATCGTCATAGCGCGCATGACGGTAACCGCGGCGGCCATCGTAATCGTCATCGTCGTCACGGTTGCTATCGGCATAGTGGTTACCCAGTGCGCCGCCCGCGCCGCCGCCCAGGGCTGCGCCGATCAGGCCACCGGTGGTGCCGCCCATCTTGTTGCCCAGCACCTGGCCGCCAGCTGCACCCAGGCCGCCGCCGATCGCGGCTTCCGTCTTGTTGCCGCGGCGTGCGCCCATGGCGCCGCCAGCTGCACCGCCGAGGCCACCACCGATGGCGGCGCCGGTGCTGCCGCCGACCGCCTGGCCGACTGCAGTGCCCAATACCCCGCCCAGGGCGCGACCGACGCCGGCACGGGTGTCGCCGTCCGCGAAGGCGGTGCCACCTACCAGCGCAAGGGACAACAGGAGCATCGAGGAGTACTTCATCGAGAGGATCTCTCTGTGGGGATGTTGGAGGCGATCCTCGGTTCGTGCGAAGGCTCTGACAAGGGGGTTCCGACGAGTAACACGACTTTCATCAAATATTGCAAGTATTTGATTTATGGTCAGAACTTTTTCGATTTTGGGCGGTCTGAGTGTTATTCCAGGGTTCCATTTTTCACGTGAATTTCTCACAAAATGCCATTGAAATGATGGCTTTTCACGAAAAGTGCCCTGGCCCTTCCGAGTTTCTCCTTCAGCTTCTTCCCGCTCAGTGTGTGTCTTGCGGATTTTTCGCAGGACGTGGCGAGAGTGCGCCCGAGGAAAAGCTTCGCGAGCAAGCTCGCTCCTACAAAGAGCAGCGGCTATCTGTAGGAGCGAGCTTGCTCGCGAACGGGATTGGACGGCGCACCGAGCGGAGCGCCGTGAAGGTCACGCGATACGCAGACTCGGCCGCGCCTTCTCGAAGCGGATGGCGACGAACTTCGAGGTCGGCGTGTGGCTGCCACGCCGTGGCTGTCCAGCGGCACCAGCGGGTTGGTCTCCGGGTAGTAGGCGGCGGCCTGTCCAGCCGGAATGTCGTAGGCCAGCAGGGTGAACCCGCTGACACGACGGTCCACGCCATCGGACCAGAGCGACACCATGTCCACCTTCTCGCCGGGTTCGAAGCCCAGGCGGCGGATGTCCGCTTCGTTGGCGAACACCACTTCACGATGGCCGCGCACGCCGCGGTAGCGATCGTCCAGGCCGTAAATGGTGGTGTTGTACTGGTCGTGGGAACGCAGCGTCTGCAGGATCAGGTGCGGCTCCTGGCCAGTCTCGCGGATCTTCGCGTGGACCAGATCCGCCGGCAGCGGATGGCGGTGGAAGTTGGCCTTGCCGCTGGCCGTGTTCCAGCGCCGGGAACCGGCCGAGTTGCCCAGGTGGAATCCGCCGGGATTGGCCACGCGACGGTTGAAGTCGGTGAAGCCGGGAATGGTGTCGGCGATCAGGTCGCGGATGCGGTCGTAGTTGGCGATCATCGCGTCCCAGTCCACCGGGTGGTTGCCCAGGGTGGCCTTGGCGATGCCGGCAATGATGGCGGGCTCGGAGCGCATCTGCTTCGACGAAGGCTCCAGCTGGCCGAAGGAGGCGTGGATCATGCTGAACGAGTCTTCCACGGTCACCGCCTGCGGGCCTTCGGCCTGGCGGTCGATGTCGGTGCGGCCCAGGCACGGCAGGATCAGCGCGTCGCCGCCTACGGTAAGGTGGCTGCGGTTGAGCTTGGTGCTGATCTGCACGGTCAGCGCGCAGCTTTGCAGGGCACTGTGGGTTCGCGGACTGTCCGGGGTCGCCTGGGCAAAGTTGCCACCCAGACCGATGAACACCTTGGACTTGCCATCGAGCATGGCGTTGATTGCCTCGACGGTGTTGTGCCCGTTCTCGCGCGGCACCTTGAACTGGAAGCGACGCTCGATGGCATCCAGCAACGCGACCGGCGGGCGGTCGTTGATGCCCATGGTGCGGTCGCCCTGCACGTTGCTATGACCGCGCACCGGGCACAGGCCGGCGCCGGGACGGCCGACGTTGCCGCGCAGCAGTTGCAGGCTGACCAGTTCCTGAATGGTCGGCACCGAGTGATGGTGCTGGGTGATGCCCATGGCCCAACAGACGATCACCCGTTCGGCGCGGCGGTACATGATCGCGGCCTGCTCGATCTCCTCAAGGCTCAGGCCCGACTGCTGGACGATGTGGTCCCAGCGGGTGTCGTCAACCTCGGCCAGGTAGGCGTCGACACCCTGGGTATGTTCGGCGATGAAGGCATGATCGAATACCGCCGGCTCGCCCTTGGCCTGGGCTTCGCGTTCCCATTGCAGGAGGAACTTGGCCATGCCGCGCACGGCGGCCATGTCGCCGCCCAGCGCCGGACGGAAGAATGCAGTGTTGAGCGGCTCGGAGCCGTTGGTGAGCATTTCCAGCGCGTGCTGCGGGTGCTGGAAGCGCTCCAGGCCGCGCTCTTTCAGTGGGTTGAACGCCACGACCTGGGCGCCACGCTTCACTGCTTCGCGCAGCGGTTCGAGCATGCGCGGGTGGTTGGTGCCGGGGTTCTGGCCGAAGACGAAGATAGCGTCGGCGTGCTCGAAGTCGTCGAAGGTCACGCTGCCCTTGCCGACGCCGACGCTCTGGCCCAGGGCGACGCCGCTGGCTTCGTGGCACATGTTCGAGCAGTCGGGGAAGTTGTTGGTGCCGAAGGCGCGAACGAACAGCTGATAGAGGAAGGCGGCTTCGTTGCTGGCCCGGCCGGAGGTGTAGAACTCCGCCTGGTCGGGGCTTTGCAGGGCATTCAGGTGTTGGGCGATCAGGGCGAAGGCGTCGTCCCAGGCAATCGGCTGGTAGCGGTCGGTGGCCGGGTCGTAGCGCATCGGTTCGGTCAGGCGGCCCTGGTACTCGAGCCAGTAGTCGCTCTGCTCGCGCAGCGAGCTGACGCTGTGGCGGGCGAAGAAGGCCGGGTCTACACGACGCTTGGTCGCTTCCCAGTTCACCGCCTTGGCGCCGTTCTCGCAGAACTTCACGCGGCCGTCTTCCGGTGAGTCACCCCAGGCGCAACCGGGGCAGTCGAAGCCGCCGTTCTGGTTGGTCTTGAGCAGGGCGCGCAGGTTCTTGAACGGCTGCTTGCTGTCCAGCCAGAAGCGCGTGACGCTGATGAGCGCGCCCCAACCGGCGGCTGCGCCCTTGTAGGGTTGGTAGCGCGGGATTCTCTTGCTGCAGGCTCATGGGGTCTCTTTATCTTCGAAAGCGGGCGTTCAGGCGGCTGGCGGGGCCGGACTGTAGATGCACGGCGCGCTGCGGTGTGGCAGGTGGATCAGGTTCAGGTTGTGCTCGCGGGCCCACTGCACGGTGAGTGCGGTCGGTGCGGAGAGGCTGACCAGGGTCGGGAGCCCGGCGCGTACGGCCTTGTGGATAAGTTCCAGGCTGCAGCGGCTGGTGACCACGGCGAAGCCGCCCGCCAGCTCCAGACGCTGGCGCTTGAGCGCGCCGATCAGCTTGTCGAGGGCGTTATGGCGGCCGATGTCCTCGCGACACAGGCGAATCTCGCCAGCGCCATCGACAAACAGGGCGGCATGCAGGGCGCCGCTGCGGCGGCCGATCTCCTGGACGGCGTTGACCCGTTCACGAAGGTGTTCGAGATGCGCGGCGGGCGGTAGCGGTGCGGGGACAGCACCGGCAGGTCGGGCAGCGCCTGATCCAGCGCCTCGACGCCGCACAGGCCGCAACCGGTATTGCCGGCCAGTTGCCGACGCTGGTCCTTGAGGGCCCAGAAAGCACGATTGCTGACCTGCACCTCGGCGGCGATGGCGTCGCCGTGGGCAGTCAGACGAACGTCATAGATATCGTCGATGGACTCGATGAGGCCGGCGCCAAGGCTGAAACCGTGGACGAAGTCTTCCAGGTCGCCGGGCGAAACCATCATCACCGCCTGGCTGATCCCGTTGTAGGCAATGGCCAGGGCGATCTCGTCGGCCAGCACGGCGCGACCGGCGGCGCCGTCGGGGGTGAGTTCGGCGTAGGCGTAACCGTCTGAGCACGCGACGGTTTCCCGGACCTCGGCGGAGGCCGGGCGGGGGATCTGGCAAGGCATGGGCTGAGCCCTGTGGTTCTAGTAATGCGACCAGCCTATGCCGATGCCGGGGCAGCGTCTAATGGCTGCTGTCGATGTTGTGATAGATGCGGTTTATCGGTCGGTAGGATCGCCACCCAGCAGGGCCGCCGCTTCGTGGAAACAGGCTTCGGCGAGGGCCGAGCGCGGCTCGCTGCGGCGCAGAATCAGGCCCAGCGGCGACAGCGTGCGTGCGTCCTCTATCGGGGTGAGGACGAAGTGCTCGCCCTGGGCGTCCAGCCCGCTGCCCAGCGGCATGATCGCGCAGCACAGACCGCGCTCCACGGCCTGCACCAGCTGGTGCACGGCGTCGGTCTCCAAACGTGCCTGGGGCGTCAGGCCACGGCTGCGGAAGCCGTGGTCGATGGACTGGCGAAAGTGCATCCCGGCCGACAGCAGGCCCAGTGGCAGCTCTGCCAGGGTGTCCCAGCTCAGGGTCGGACGGTCGATCTGGAAGTGTCGCCGGTCGTGCAGCAGGCCCATGCGCGTGGCGGCCAGTTCGAGGCTTTCGAAGTGTTCGCGGTCGAGGCGGTCGAGGTAGGAAAGGCCGAGGTCCAGCTGATTGCGGCCAAGGCCTTCGAGGATTTTCTCCGAACTCAGGGCGAACAGCTGGAAGCGCAGTTCCGGGTGGCGCTGGGCAAACAGTTCGATCAGTTGCATGGGGTCGAACCCCGCCAGCGGCACCAGGCCCAGGCGCAGGGTGCCGACCAGCTGGCCGCGGCAGGCGGCCGCTTCGGCGTAGAGTCCGTCATGGGCCGCCAGCAGGCTGCGCGCCCAGGCCAGCACGCGCTCGCCGGCTTCGGTAAAGCCCTCAAAGCGCTGCCCGCGGCGTACCAGCTCCAGGCCCAGTTCTTCCTCCAGGCTGCGCAGTCGCATGGACAGGGTTGGCTGAGTGACATGGCAGCGCGCCGCCGCCTGGCCGAAGTGCCGCGTCTCGTCCAGGGCGCAGAGGAATTTCAGCTGCTTGATGTCCATCGGCGGGAAGGCTCCGGGGCGTTCTGTCGGGTCGTAGCGGGATTAGGACTTTTCCGTCAGGCGCTGCGGAAGTCGCCGTCTAGACTCCAGGGGCGCGCGGTCTGCCCAATGCCGGCCGCCTGTCACTGTAACCGTAGGGAGGTTGGAAATGGGCATTTTTGCGTTTGTGAAGGAAGCCGGCGAGAAGCTGTGGGAAAGCATTGTGGGCCAGGAGGCGCAGGCCGCCGAATCGCTCAAGGACCACATCGCCAAGGTGGGCCTGGGTAACCCGAACATCCAGGTCAGCGTCGAGGGCGACAAGGTGATTGCCACCGGTGAAGTGGCCAGCCAGGAGGAGAAGGAGAAGATCCTGCTCGCGTTGGGCAACGTCGCTGGCGTATCGGGTGTCGAGGATCACATCACCGTTGCCACGCCGGCTGCGGAGGCGCGTTTCGTCACGGTGAAGAAAGGCGACACGCTCAGCGCCATCGCCAAGGCGGAGTACGGCAACGCCAATCTCTACAACAAGATTTTCGAGGCGAACAAGCCGATGCTCAGCCATCCGGACAAGATCTATCCCGGCCAGGTGCTGCGGATTCCGGAATGAAGTCCACGAGCCCGGCCCTGCGCCGGGCTCTTTCTTTCTAGAGCCCCTGGATCAATGCCCGGTAATCTTCCTGGGCGGCGAACTCCTCGGTGTCCTTCGGTCCCTGGCGACTGTCCGGCTGGCGCACCGCCAGCAGCTGGGCGACGCCAAAGGTCCGGGCGGCGCGCAGGATCGGCAGGCTGTCGTCGATGAACAGGCTGCGCGCCGGATCGAAACCGACGTCCGCCCGCAGCGCCTGCCAGAACTGCTGGTCTTCCTTGGGGAAGCCGTAGTCATGGGAGCTGATCAGCCGGTCGAACCAGGGCGACAGCTCTACCCGCTGCATCTTCAGCGACAGCGAATCGCGGTGGGCGTTGGTGATCAGCACCGTGCGCTTGCCGTGGCGGCGCAGCTCCGCAAGAAACAGGTCGGCATCCGGACGCAGGGCGATGAGGTCGGCGATCTCGCGCTTGAGGTCCATGATCGACAGCTTCAGCTCGCGACTCCAGAAGTCCAGGCAATACCAGTTGAGCTGGCCGGCGTTGTCGCGGAACAACGGCAGCAGCTCGGCGTCGGCCTGGGCGCGGCTAATGCCATGGTGCTCGGCGTAGCGTTGGGGCAGGTGTTCGAGCCAGAAGTGGTTGTCGAAATGCAGATCGAGCAGGGTGCCGTCCATGTCGAGCAGGACGGTATCGATCTGGTTCCAGGGCAGGCGTGGCATGCTGGGCTTTCGCAAAAGGGTGTCGCAATTGTGCCGCCGGTGGACGGAATCGGCGCGATATCTGACACGGAGAATCGGAAAAGGCGGGTTATCATAGCCGACCCGGCCACCCCCAGGAGTCGCCCCATGCGTCAGAAACCCACGGTCCTCGCCCGAGAGATCGTTGCCAGAAGCCGGCTCTTCGCCGTCGAGGAGCTGCAGCTGCAGTTCTCCAATGGCGTCGAGCGTACCTATGAGCGCCTGGTGGGCAAGGGGCAGGGTTACGGCGCGGTGATGGTGATCGCCATGCTCGACGCCGAGCATGCCGTGCTGGTCGAGGAATATTGCGCCGGGGTCGACGAATATCAGCTGTCGCTGCCCAAGGGGCTAGTGGAGCCGGGCGAGGACATCCTCGACGCCGCCAACCGCGAGCTGAAGGAAGAGGCCGGCTATGGCGCCCGCCAGCTCGAGTACATCACCGAGCTGTCGCTGTCTCCCGGCTACATGAGCCAGCGCATCCAGGTGGTGCTCGCCCGCGACCTCTACGAAGAGTCGCTGCCCGGCGACGAGCCCGAGCCGATGGGCGTGGACAAGATCAACCTGCGCGAGCTCTCCAGCCTTGCGCAGAATGCCCAGTTCAGTGAAGGACGGGCCCTGGCCGCGCTCTACCTGGTGCGCGACCTGCTGACTCAACGAGGGGAATTCCAGCCGTGATGAATGCTTTCCTGCCCGCCGTGATTGACCTGGTGCACAAGGCAGGCGATGTGATCCTGCCGTTCTGGCAGGGCGACCTGGATGTCCAGAGCAAGGCCGACGAGTCGCCGGTGACCGCCGCTGACCTGGCCGCCCATCGCCTGCTGGCCGACGGCTTGCGCGCGTTGGCGCCGGACGTGCCGGTGCTGTCCGAGGAAGATTGCGACATCCCGCTGGAGCAGCGCGCCCAGTGGACCCGCTGGTGGCTGGTGGACCCGTTGGACGGCACCAAGGAATTCATCTCCGGCAGTGACGAGTTCACCGTCAACGTCGCGCTCATCGAGCACGGTCGCGTGGTCTTCGGCGTGGTCGGCATCCCCGCCAGCGGCCGCTGCTATTACGGCGGCACTGGGCTGGGCGCGTGGCGCGAGGACCGCGACGGCGAGCCCGAAGCCATCGAGGTGCGCACCAGCCCGGAAGACGTCTTCACCGTGGTGGCCAGCAAGCGCCACTCCAGCCCGCAGCAGGAAAGCCTGCTGGCCGGCCTGGCGCAGCGCTTCGGTGACCTGAACCTGGCCAGCATCGGCAGTTCGCTGAAGTTCTGCCTGCTGGCCGAAGGCTCGGCCGACTGTTACCCGCGCCTGGCGCCGACCAGCCAGTGGGACACCGCAGCGGCCCAGGGCGTACTGGAAGGCGCTGGCGGCGAAGTGCTGGACGTACGCGGTGAGCCCTTCACCTATGACGCGCGGGAAAGCCTCCTCAACGAGTCCTTCCTGGCGCTGCCCAAGGCGGCGCCTTGGCGCGCAGACCTGATCCAGCTGGCTCGCGCACTGGACTGATCTCTCAGATTGCAGGAGCGAGCTTGCTCGCGAACCGCCTCGACACAGGTGTTGCCGGCCAGCACGTTCGCGAGCAAGCTCGCTCCTACAGAAAAGCTCCCATGCAGTCGTGATCCATGCCCGAATTACCTGAAGTCGAAACTACCCGCCGGGGCATTGCGCCTCACCTCGAAGGCCAGCGCGTCAGCCGAGTGATCGTGCGCGAGCGCCGGTTGCGCTGGCCGATTCCCGAGGACCTGGACGTTCGCCTGTCGGGGCAACGTATCGTGCAGGTGGAGCGGCGCGCCAAGTACCTGCTGCTCAATGCCGAGGTGGGGACGCTGATCAGTCACCTGGGCATGTCTGGCAGTTTGCGACTGGTGGAATGCGGCACGCCGGCGGCGCGCCACGAGCATGTGGATATCGAGCTGGAATCGGGCATGGCGTTGCGCTACACCGACCCGCGCCGCTTCGGCGCGCTGCTCTGGAGCCTGACGCCGCTGGAGCACGAACTGCTGCGCCATCTCGGCCCGGAGCCGCTGACCGACGCCTTCGAAGGCGAACGCCTGTTTCAGCTGTCGCGCAACCGCAGCATGGCGGTAAAGCCCTTCATCATGGATAACGCCGTGGTAGTCGGTGTGGGCAACATCTACGCCACCGAGGCGCTGTTTGCTGCCGGAATCGACCCGCGCCGCGAGGCCGGAACCATTTCGCGGGCGCGCTACGTGAAGCTCGCCCAGGAGATCAAGCGCATCCTCGCCATCGCCATCGAACGCGGCGGCACCACGCTGCGCGATTTCGTCGGCGGCGACGGCCAACCCGGGTACTTCCAGCAGGAACTCTTCGCCTACGGGCGCGGCGGCGAGCCGTGCAAGGTCTGCGGTTCGATCCTGCGCGAAGTGCGCCTCGGCCAGCGCGCCAGCGTCTACTGTCCGCGCTGCCAACGCTGAGGCCCTGGGGCGGCCGCTAAGCTGCCGCCCTGCTTGCCCGATCCACCCTCCGCCATAACAACAAGGGTCCCCCAAGAGGGGCCTTCAGGTGATTCATGTCTGGCAACTATCTGCCCCGCAACCCGTTCGCCGAGGCGCTCGGCCACAGCATGCTGCGCGTGGCCGGCTGGCGTATCGAAGGTGCGCTGCCCCCACTCGACAAGTTCGTGGTAATCGGCGCGCACCACACCTCCAACTGGGACTTCGTCCTGTTTCTCGCGGTCAAGTTCGTGTTGCGCCTGAATGCCCGCTGGTTCGGCAAGCACACCATTTTCCGCGCACCCTTCGGTGGCCTGATGCGCCGCTGGGGTGGCATTCCGATCCAGCGCCACCTCAAGCTCAACACCGTGGACCAGGCGATCCAGGCCTTCCGCGACAACCGCGAGATGATGCTGATCCTCTCACCGGAGGGCACGCGCAAGAAGGTCGAGCGCTGGAAAATGGGCTTCTACCACATCGCCCGTGGTGCGGGCGTACCCATCGTCCTGGCGGCGCTGGATTACCCCGGACGGCGCATCGTCATCGGCGAGCCGTTCTGGCCAACCGGCGACGAGTCGGCCGACCTGCGCCGCATGCTGGCTTTCTATCGACCTTTCGTGCCGAAAAAGCCTGAATACGCATTCTTCGGCGATTGAAGGCTGTCACGCGACAAGTCATGGAGCGCTGTTATAGTTATGGCAGTCTGCCTGCCCAACTACACAAAAAAGGACTTCCCTCCATGAACGTGTTCCGCACCGCCGCCACTGCAATGGCCCTGGTCTGTGCATTCTCGGTGTTGCCGGCCGTTGCTCAGGAAGAAGTGAGCAACGTCAGCGGCGATCCGACCTATGTTGTCGGCGCCCCGCCGTTCTACTCGATGATTGGCGACCTGCTGATCGCACGCCCGTTGCTGATTGCCGCCACGGTGGTGGGTACCGCTGCCTTCGTGGTGACCCTGCCGTTCAGTGCGGCTGGTGGCAATGTCAAGGAAGCGGGCCAGGCGCTGGTCGTCGATCCGGGCAAGGCTGCCTTCGTGCGCTGCCTGGGCTGCACCACCAGCGGCTACAAGAAGGACTGATCCATCGTCCTGTTCCGGGGCGGCGCGGCCGCCTCGCCAGCCCGGCTTGCCGGGCAAGTCCCGTAGGTAGCCCATGAACCTGAGCGGCCTGAAGAAGCACTTGCGTCCGCTGCTTCTGCTGCTGGTCGCGGTCATCCTGGGCTACACCTTCTGGTCCAGCGCCGGTCTGCTGCAGTTGGGGGCGGGCCTGGCGCTGTTCCTGTTCGGCATGCAGTGCCTGGAAGAGGGCCTGCGCGACCTGGCCGGCAGCCAGCTCGAGCGCTGGCTGGAGAAGAGCACCGCGACTCGCGGCAAGAGCCTGCTGTTCGGTCTCTTCGGCACCTTCCTGCTGCAATCCTCGACCCTGGTTTCCCTGCTCACCATCGCCTTCATCAGCACCGGGCTGATCCAGCTGGCCGGTGGCATCGCGATCCTCTTCGGCGCCAACCTCGGCGCCACCAGCGGCATCTGGCTGCTGGCGCTGGCCGGGCAGAACCTCAGCCTGAGTCCGCTGGCGCTGCCATTGCTGGTGTTCGGCATCCTGCTGGGTTTCAACGGAACCAAGAGCAAGGCCGCCGGGCGCATTCTGCTGGGCATCGCCTTCATCTTCCTGGGCATTGACCAGATCAAGGAAGGTTTCGGCAGCTTCGGCGATGCCATGGACATGAGCGAACTGCGCTCGGAGGGTCTGCTCGGCGCGCTGCTGTTCGTGACCTTCGGCCTGCTCATCACGGTGGTGCTGCAGTCCAGCCACGCGACTCTGATGCTTACCCTTGCCGCCCTGGCCGGCGGTCAGTTGGAGCTGGGCCAGAGCCTGGCCATCGCCATCGGCTCCAACATCGGTAGCAGCGTGACCACGGCCTTCGTCGGCTCCCTGGGCGGCAACCGCAGCGGGCAGCGATTGGCGCTGGCCCATGTGGTGTTCAACGTGGTCACCGGTGTGCTGGCCTTCCTGCTGTTGTCGCCACTGACCTGGCTGGTGCATTGGCTGGTGACGCCGCTGGGGCTGGCGGACAACCCGATGATTCAGCTGGCGCTGTTCCACACCCTGTTCAACGGCATGGGCGTCGCGCTGTTCTGGCCGATCCAGGGCGCGTTGGCCAATGCGCTGGTCCGTTGGCTGCCGGAAGTCGAAGAGCCCGCGGTGCTGATCACCGACATGGCGCCGGCGATGCCGACCATCGAGCGTACTCACGCACGTTACCTCAACGAGCGCGCGCTGGATTCGGCCGATGCCGCTGCCAGCGCGGTACTCCAGGAGCTGCGTCACCTGGGGCGGTTGAGCATCGAGGTGATCTGCCATGCCCTCTATCTGCCGGTGGACATGCTTACCCAGCCCCGTGTGGACGAAGCCGAACTGCGCGCCGCTCCGGACCGCCATGCATTGAGCGCGGAGGTGCTCTATCAGCGCCATATCAAGGGCGTCTATGGCGACTTGCTGAGCTTCATGGGGCGCCTGGAAGTGCCGCTGGACGAAGAGCACCAGCGCTTCTGGCTGTCCTGCCAGGTAGTGGCGCTACAACTGGTAGATGCGGTGAAGGATGCCAAGCACCTGCAGAAGAACCTCGGCCAGGCCCTGCAAGGCGATCCATCCGCGCTGCGTGACACCTATGTCGAGCTGCGCCATCACCTGATCGCCATGTTGCGGGAAGTGCGATCAGTGGGCTCGCTGATCGGCGGTGAACTGCCGGAGGAGGCCTTGCAGGCGCGTCTGCAGCTGCTTGATGAAAGCGCCGCCGAGTTCGACAGCGCCTTCCGTCAGCGGCTGTTCGCCGCCGTGCGCCGCCACGAACTGGATGGTCTGCAGATGAGTTCGCTGATGAACGACCTGGGTTACGTCAGCCGCATCATCCAGAGCCTGCGCAATGTGCTGCAGCTGGGCACCGAGCACGGCTTGTTCGAGCCGGGCGAGGACGAGACGCCCGGCCTCATCCTTCCCTGATCAGCGCAGCGGCGCCGCCAGTTCGGTCGCCAGGCCGATACCGCGCGGGTCGCTGGCGGACTGCACTTCGCCGGACTTCTTGTTCCACAGCAGCACCTGCTGGTTGCCGTAGGCGCGACCCACGTCCTTGAGCGTGTAGCCACGGCGTTGCAGGTCGGCCATTTCGGCAGCGGTGAAGGCGCGTGGCTCGTGCTCGATCACATCGGGCAGGAACTGGTGGTGGTAGCGCGGCGAGGACACCCAGCGCTGCACCGGCTTGCCGTCCAGGTAATCCAGCATCGCCAGCAGCACCATGCTGGGAATCCGGCTGCCGCCGGGGGTGCCGAAGGCGGCCAGCTCGGTGGGGCTTTCGATGAAGCTCGGGCTCATGCTCGACAGCGGGCGCTTGCCGGCGGCCACCGCGTTGGCCTGGCTGCCGGCCAGCTGGTAGGCGTTGGCGCCGCTGACGTCGGTGGCGAAGTCGTCCATCTCGTCATTGAGCAGCACACCGGTGCCGGGCACGGTGAAGGCCGCGCCGAAGGGCAGGTTGACCGACAGCGTGGCGGCGACCGCGTTGCCATCGGCGTCCATGACCACGAAGTGGGTGGTGTGGTCGCCTTCGCGCCAGGCCGGTGCCGGTGGCAGGCTGGAGCTGGGCGTGGCGCGCTGCGGGTCGATACCGGCGGCCAGGCGTTTCAGGTAGTCCGGTGCGAGCAACTGGTTGACCGGGTTGGCGACGCGGTCCGGGTCGCCCAACAGGCCGCGGTCGCGGTAGGCGCGGCGCAGGGCCTCCACCACATAGTGCGCGCGCTGCACGGGCTCGGCCTTCTGCCAGGGCAATTGCTGCAGCATCCCCAGGCTCTGCGCCAGGGCGACGCCGCCGGCGGAGGGCGGCGGGGCGCTGATCAGTTCGCGGCCGTCGGCCAGCGGGTAGCGCAGCGCCTGGCGCTCAACGGTGCGGTAGCTGGCAAGGTCCTCCAGGCTCCAGACGCCGCCGGCGGCGCGAACGCCCTCGACCAGTTTCTGTGCGGTTTCGCCTTCGTAGAAGCCGATGCGGCCGTAGCGCGCCAGTTTTTCCAGGGTGTTGGCCAGCTGTGGCTGGCGCATCAGGCTGTATTCCTCGGGCAGGTTGCCCTGGTCGAGGAAGATGCGCGCGGTCTCGCGGTCATCACGCATGGCGTCCAGGCGCCAGGACGCCCGGTCGATGTAGATGCGGTCGATGGAGACGCCGTCGGTGGCCAGGCGGATCGCCGGCACGAGGTTGTTTGCCAGAGTCTTGCGGCCGTAGCGGCTGGTGATGTCCGCCAGGGCGGCGGGCAGGCCGGGGATGCCGGCGGCCAGCGGACCGTTGAGCGACAACTGCGGATCGACCTTGCCATTACGCTCGTACATCCGCGCGTGGGCGGCCAGCGGGGCGCGCTCGCGGGCGTCGATGAAGTGGTAGGTCGGCGGGCTGCCGGCCTTGCGCAGCAGGAAGAAACCGCCGCCGCCCAGACCGGAGCCGTAAGGCTCGACTACCGCCAGCGCGGCAGCGATGGCGACGGCTGCATCGAAGGCGTTACCGCCGTCGGCGAGGGTCTCCAGGCCGGCCACGGTAGCCGATGGGTGCGCGCTGGCGACGCTGGCCTGGGCCGGATGTTCCGCGGCATGCAGGGCGGAGCTAAGCAGCAGTAGGCTGCAGAAGCCGAGCAGGGAGGCGCGGGTACGGGAATTCAACAGGGACATGGCATCTCACGAACCGCCGGCGTTGCCGGCTGGAAAACCAAACGGGGCGAAGGTGGAGGATAGACAATCCACAGCGCCGCAGGTTTGTGAGAACTCAATGAAAAAGTGTCGAAACGCGCGAAGTCAGGCTTTGCCGGTGAGCTTCTTGTACTTCTCCATCAGCTCATCCTTGCTTTCGACGTGAGCTTCGTCGAGGGGAATGCAGTCGACCGGGCAGACCTGCTGGCACTGCGGTTCGTCATAGTGACCGACGCACTCGGTGCACAGGTTCGGGTCGATGACGTAGATCTCCTCGCCCTGGGATATCGCGGCATTGGGGCACTCGGGTTCGCAGACGTCGCAGTTGATGCAATCGTCAGTGATTTTCAGGGACATCGAAACAACTCCAACCACGGCGGCAGCCATGGCGATCATTAGCACAATGGTGAAATTGTGCCGTATCGGCGCGCGTAGTGCACGCGAAGCGGGATCAGAGGAGGGGCTACCGCCATCCTTGGCGGCATGCGGCTCAGCGCTTGAAGCGCTCGGCCAGGGCGCTGGCCACCGCGGGATGGACGAATTTGGTGATGTCGCCGCCCAGCGCCGCGATCTCGCGCACCAGGGTCGAGGAGATGAAGGAGTACTTCTCCGACGGCGTGAGGAACATGCTTTCCAGGTCGGGTGCGAGCTGGCGGTTCATGTTGGCCAGCTGGAACTCGTATTCGAAGTCCGACACCGCGCGCAGGCCGCGCAGCAGGATGTTGGCATTCTGTTCCTTGGCGAAATGGGCGAGCAGCGTCGAGAAACCGACGACTTCCACGTTGGGCAGGTGCGAGGTGACCTGGCGGGCCAGCTCTACGCGTTGTTCCAGCGGGAACAGGGGATTCTTCTTGGGGCTGGCGGCGACGGCAATGATCACCTGGTCGAACAGTCGCGAGGCGCGTTCGACCAGATCGGCATGGCCTTTGGTGATGGGGTCGAAGGTACCCGGGTACAACACTCGATTCATCGCGGCGTCCTGGTCGGCTCTTGTTGGCAGGCTGGTGCAATAGCGGGCGGATGGTAACGCAGCATGTCCGTGGGGCCAAGCGACCTTGGTAGTGCTTCTGTGAACGGACTACCTGAATTTATCGGGGATGGACTGCTCGGTCACGCGCAGGGCCCATTGCAGAGCCCGTGCGCGGCTTTTTGCGCGGGCCCCCCTGTAGGAGCGAGCTTGCTCGCGAACCCAAGCCCGCAGCGGGGCTGTTCGCGAGCAAGCTCGCTCCTACAAAGAGCCATCTCGTGCGGATGGTCGGGGAATCGCTTCAGTTTTGTAGGGCGGATAACCCGGAACGGGTTATCCGTCGGCCCACCTGCGGCGGATAGCGCTGGCGCGTTATGCGCCCTACGGGGGCTTCTCAGGCCTTGCCCAGGCGCTTGGCCAGGGCATCGGCCAGTTGTGCGGTGAGGCCGTAGACCGAGAGCTGCGGGTTGGCGCCGATGCTGGTGGGGAACAGCGAGCCGTCGTGGATAGACAGGTTCTCCAGCTGGTGGTGGCGGCCGAGGCTGTCGCACACCGACTGCTTTGCGTCCTCGCCCATGGCGCAGCCGCCCATCACGTGGGCGCTGCCCAGGCGGGTGCGGTAGAGCTCCAGGCTCAGGCCATCGATGAGCTCGTGTGCCTCCTTGGCGCTTTTCACGTAGCCGGCGTCGGCATGCAGCGGCAGCACGGCCTTGGCGCCGGCAGCGAACTGGATGTCGGCCATGGTGTGGAAGGCGCGGCGGATGCCGTCCCAGGTGTAGTCGGTCATCTGGTAGTCGAGCACCGGGGTGTCGTCGCCGCGCAGGCTGACCGAGCCCACTGCGCTGTCCGGATGGAAGCCGTCGCGCATCAGCGCCAGGATCACGTTGGTGTGCGGCAGCTGCTCCATGCGCAGCGCGTTGTCCTCGCCGAAGCGGCCCAGCAGGGTGGCGCTGAGCGCCGGTTGCAGCGGCGGCACCTCGAGCTTGTAGGACATGCGCCCGGTGGCGCCGTCGTCCCACTGGAAATGGTCGGAATAGATCGACTGCGGCGCGCCGTAGAAGGGGTTGATGACCTCGTCGAACAGCGCGGCGCTGAAGTTCACCGTGTGCAGGAAGGTGCGCTGGCCGACGCGGCCGTTCGGGTCCGGCGCCTTGGAGCGCAGGAGGATCGCCGGGGTGTTGATGCCGCCGCCGGAGAGCACGTAGTGGCGGGCCTTGATGGTGATCTTGCGGCCGGTGGGAGCGACGCAGCGCTCGTCCATGGCCGAGCATTCCAGGCCGCTGACCTTGTTGCCGTCGTGCAGCAGGCGGTCGGCGCGGGCCAGGAACAGCAGCTCGCCGCCCTTTTCCAGGGTTGCCGGGATGGTGGTCACCAGCATCGACTGCTTGGCGTTGGTCGGGCAGCCCATCCCGCAGTAGCCGATGTTCCAGCAGCCACGGACGTTGCGCGGGATGACCTTCCAGTGCAGGCCGAGCTTCTCGCAGCCGTTGCGAATCACGTCGTTGTTGGCGTTGGGCGGCATGATCCAGGGAGCGACGCCCAGGCGCTCTTCCATCTTGGCGAACCAGGGCGCCATCTCGGCGACGCTGTGGCCCTTCACCCCGTGTTCCTTGGCCCAGTGTTCCAGGGTCGGCTCGGGGGTGCGGAAGCTGGAGGTCCAGTTGACCAGAGTGGTGCCACCCACGGCACGGCCCTGGAGGATGGTGATGGCGCCGTCCTTGCTCATCCGGCCGATGCCTTCCTGGTACAGGCTGGGGTAGGCGTCGGCTTCCTGCATCTTGAAGTCTGTGCTGGTCTTGAGCGGGCCTTCTTCCACCAGCAGCACCTTGTAGCCGGCGGCGCTGAGGGTTTCGGCAGTGGTGCCGCCGCCGGCGCCGGTGCCGACGATGACGACGTCGGCTTCCAGGGTCAGGTCCTTGTCCAGGCGCGAGCCATCGTGGACTTTCCAGCCGCGGGCCAGGCCCTCGGCGAACAGATCGGGTACGGGCATCGGGAATCTCTCAGGCGAATTCTTGTTGTTCTGGCGGTATCAGATTTTCGGCGGGCCGGGGTAGCCGCAGTGGCCCCAGGATTCCGGGCGGCTGTACCAGGCCATCATCACCAGTTGCAGCAGCGAGCTGTGGCCCATCTTGAGCAGGGAGATGAAGCTGTTCTGCCAGCGATTCAGGAAGTTCTGCACGTCCTGCGCGCTGGCGTTGTCCCAGCTGCCCCAGATGCCGGTGAGAGGCCCGCGGGTGATCGGCAGGGCGAGCACGTCGAACAACTGGACGGTGAGCTTGAGCATTTCCGGGGAGAGGTGATTGAGGCTGTTGTCCAGGCTCTGGATCGTGCCTTTCACCGCTTCGGCCATGCGTTCGGCGGGCACGGCGCCGGCCAGCATCACCGGAATGAGCGCACGCAGGAAAGGCAGGTCGGAATCGCGCAGCACGGCAAAGCCATTGGCCGGGGTGCTGGCGGAGCAACCGCTGAGGCTGGCAGTGACGCCCGCCGTGGCGAGGAAGGCGCCGCCCAGCAGGCCGATCTTGAGCACGCCGCGCCGGGAGAGGCCCGGCGCGGTGAGGGAGGTGTCTGTCATTCTTATTGTTTCACCTAGTTAAAGGGCACCTGGGGCTGATAGGTCGCCGGTCAGCGGATGAACAGCTTGTAGACCAGCTTCTGCAGCGATTTACCGTAGGGCGGATAGATCACCCGCGCCGCATTGAAGCGCGGCTTGCTGAACACGCCCTTGGCCTTGGAGAAGGTCAGGAAGCCTTCGTGGCCGTGGTAGTGGCCCATGCCGGACGGGCCGACGCCGCCGAAGGGCATGTCGTCCTGGGCCACGTGCAGCAAGGTGTCGTTCAGGCACACGCCGCCGGAATGGGTCTGCGCCAGTACATGGTCCTGCTCGCGCTTGTCGTAGCCGAAGAAGTACAGCGCCAGCGGGCGGTCGCGCTCGTTGATATAGCTGAGCGCCTGGTCGAGGCTCTGGTAGGGGATCACCGGCAGCAGCGGGCCGAAGATCTCTTCCTGCATGATCTTCATTTCGTCGGTCACGTTCAGTACCAGGGCCTGCGGCAGGCGGCGGCCCTGGGCCTGCGGGAACAGCGGCACGACGGTGGCGCCACGCGCCTGGGCGTCGGCCAGGTAGCCGTTCAGGCGCGAGAGCTGGCGCTCGTTGATGATCGCGGTGTAGTCGGGGTTGTTCTCCAGTTTCGGGAAGAAGCCCTGGACCACCTGGCGGTAGCTCTCGACGAACTCGTCGACACGGTTCTGCGGCACCAGCACGTAGTCCGGCGCCACGCAGGTCTGGCCGGCGTTGAGCGACTTGCCGAAGGCGATGCGCTCGGCGGCGTCGTTCATCGGCACACTGGCGGAGATGATCGCCGGCGACTTGCCGCCCAGCTCCAGGGTGACCGGGGTGAGGTTCTCGGCAGCGGCGCGCATCACGTGCTTGCCGACACTGGTGGCGCCGGTGAACAGCAGGTGGTCGAAGGGCAACTTGGAGAAGGCCACGCCGACATCCACTTCACCTTGCACCACGGCGACCAGGTCTTCGGGGAATACCTTGCCCAGCAGCTCCTTCAGCACGCGGGCGGACTCCGGGGTGGACTCGCTCATCTTGATCATCACCCGGTTGCCGGCGGCCAGCGCCCCGGTCAGCGGGCCGATGGCAAGGAACAGCGGGTAGTTCCACGGCACGATCACGCCGACCACGCCCAGCGGCTGGTAGATGACCTTGGCCGAAGCCGGCATGAACTGCATGCCGACGCTGCGCCGGGACGGCTTCATCCACTTCTTCACGCGCTTGGCCGCGTAGTGCACGCCGTGCAGGCTCGGCATCACTTCGGCGAGCAGGGTCTCGTCGGCGGAGCGGTTGCTGAAGTCGCTGTTGATGGCATCGATGATCGCCTTCTGCTCGGTCACCAGCAGGTTGGCGAGGCTTTTCAGCCACTGGATGCGCTGGCCGGCGTCGGGCATCGGGTTGGCGCGGTACGCCTGACGCTGGCGTTCGAGAAGGGTTTCCAGCTGGCTGATCTGCTGCTGGGTCTGCTGCAGGTAGGCGATATCGGCAACCATGACGGGCTCCTGACGGAAGCGGGTGGGGAAGCTCTCCGGAGATTCACGCAAGGAACCCGGATGCTTCGCGTTTTTATGCTGTCGCTGGTTTTTTAGAGCAATTGCTCTAGAGTGTCAATCAGCATGCCGGTTCCGCGCCGCCGGGCCCAGCCAACGAAAAGTTGGGCGAGCCCGACAGTTGTGTCAGGCAGTAGCAATCGGTGTACCTTTGCGTCCGCGCAATCCGCTTCGATGAGTTTTGGCAATGGCACCACGCATCAACACCCGTGACCGCATCGCCCAGGCCAGCCTTGAGCTGTTCAACGCCCAGGGCGAGCGCAGCGTAACCACCAACCACATCGCCGCGCACCTGGGCATCTCGCCGGGCAACCTGTACTACCACTACCGCAACAAGCAGGTGATCATCGCCCAGCTGTTCGCCGAGTACGAAAGCCACGTCGACCAGTTCCTGCACCTGCCCGAGGGGCGCGCGCTGACGGTGGAGGACAAGACTTTCTACCTGGAGGCGCTGCTCGCCGCGATGTGGCACTACCGCTTCCTGCACCGCGATCTGGAGCACCTGCTGGATTCCGACCCGGAGCTGGCAGCCGGCTACCGCGCCTTCGCCCGCCGCGCCATGGATAACGCCAAGGCGATCTACCGGGGCTTCGTCGATGCCGGCATCCTGCAGATGGACGAACCCCAGCTCGAAGCCCTGACCCTCAATGCCTGGATCATCCTCACCTCCTGGGTGCGCTACCTCTGCACCACCCGCGAAGTGGCCGGCGACCTCAGCGAAGCGCTGATGCGGCGCGGCATCTACCAGGTGCTGGCACTGGAAAGCGGGCACATCGCACCCCCCTTCCGCGAGGCGGTGGCGGCGGTGTTCGATCGGTTGTACGTGCCGCTGGAAGATTGAAGGGTTTGGATTGGGTTGCTCCTGAGCGGCCCCATTTCCCTCACCCCAGCCCTCTCCCAGAGGGAGAGGGGGCAGGCCCTGCCGGCTGGCTCCTCGACTTCATTCTGCACCGAACAGTCCCCTCTCCCTTCGGGAGAGGGTTAGGGTGAGGGGCGCTTGCTGGAGCTCAGGTGATCAAGCATCCACCTTGCGCGGCCCCGGCACCCGAGGCTGGCGCAAGGCGATGCCGTGGCGCAGGAAGAACTCCTCCACACCTTCGGTAGCATCGGTGTAGAGCGTGCGGTCAGGGTGATCGGCCAGGAAACGCGCCATCAGCGCCAGGCCCGTTCCACGCAATTGAAGCCTCGGCAGTACGGCAATTTCCGCCAGCCAGGTGGTCTGCGCCGTTTCGCTTTCCGCGCGCAGCAGGCCGACCACCTGCTCACCGTCCAGGGCCAGCAGGAAGTAGCTGGAGTATTCGTAGAGATCGCGCAGTTCCGCGGTAGTGCCAGGAGAGCCCCAGCCCACGGCGCGGTAAAGCGCGGCGATAGCGGCGCACTGAGCGTTGCTCAGCGGCGGGTTCTGCAGAATCGTCAGCGGCGTGTCGTGCATGGCGGCGCTCCTCTCTGGCGTTTCCTTCCTGGTGCAGTTCCAGTCTGCCTCATTCCCATTCTGCCGGGGTGATCCAGCGCAGTCAGGCTTCTCGTCGTTCGCGCAGCCACTGCGGGATGCGGCGCTCCAGATAATAGTCCGGCCGCCCAGGCGATCCGCCGATGAAGCCGACGTGGCCGCCATGGGGCAGCAGCTCCATCTGTGTCGAGGCGGAAAGCTCGTCCAGGTGCGGCACGCTGTGGGCGTGGATGAACGGATCGTCGCTGGACTGGATGATCAGCGTCGGCACGCGGATGCCGCCCAGGTAATAGCGGCTGGAAGCGCGGCGGTAGTAATCGTGCACATCGGCGAAACCGTGCAGCGGTGCAGTCACCCGGTCGTCGAAGTCCCAGAAGGTGCGCATGCCATCCAGCGGCCCGAGGCGTTCCAGCGCGGCGAGGTTCTCCGCGTGGCCGCCGGCGGCGAACGCCTGGCGCTTGGTCTGCACATAGGCCACCAGTTCGCGCATGAAATGCGCCTGGTAGACCCTGGAAAAACCGATGCCGATGCGGTCGGCGCACTGGTCCAGGCGGAAGGGCACCGACACCGCCACCGCGCCCTCCAGCGGGCAGCTGTCCGAGGCTTCGCCCAGGTACTTGAGCAGCACGTTGCCGCCCAGCGAATAGCCTACTGCGTAGAGCGGCGCCATCGGTCGCTTGGCGCGGACGTGGGCAACCACCGAGGCGAGGTCCTCGCTGACGCCCGAGTGATAGCCGCGCGGCAGCAGGTTCGACTCGCCCGAGCAGCCGCGCCAGTTCAGCGCGACACTGGCCCAGCCCTGCGCCGCCAGCTGTTGCTGCACGCCGAGGATGTAGTGCGAGGACGACGAACCGGTCAGCCCGTGCAGCGCCAGCACCAGCGGTGCATCCGCCTCATGTGGGCCGTGCCAGTCGAGGTCGATGAAATCGCCATCTTCCAGCCACAGGCGTTCGCGGGTGCGCACAAGGCTGGGCGCCTTGCGTGCAAGCGAGCCATACAGGGTTTGCAGGTGCGGGCCGGGTAGCCACCAGGCGGGTTTGAACGGGGAGGGTATAGTCATCACGGATCGAATGGGGCCGACGAGTTGTGATAGTAACGCCAAGTCGGCGGTACGTTGGATGCCTCCTGCATCCTTCGCCAGGAAAACCCACGCAAAGGAGGGGATGGAATGTGGAAGAACATCGCGGCGTTGAGCCTGGTCGTTTGGCTGGCCGCGTGCGGCGAGCCGGTGCCGCAGGAGCACCGCTCCTACGTAGGCTTGTGGACCGCGCCGCAGATGAGTCTGCTGGTCACGGCGGATGGCCGCGTTGCCTACAAGCGGGTTTCGGGCAGTACTTCAAAGTCCATCGAAGCGCCGATCAAGCGCTACGAAGCGGACGGTTTTACCGTGGGGTTCGGGCCGTTCGACACGCACTTCAAGGTCTCCAGGCCGCCCTACCAGGACGGTAACCAGTGGAAGATGGTGGTCGATGGCGTGGAGCTGGTGCGCACCAGCACCGTCGATGTCGGCAAGTCGATCTGAGAGCTCTCTGAACCCGTATCATCAAGGAGTCGGCCCGGACGGCCGACCGATTCAACCGACATGAGGATCGTCCCCTATGTTCAGCCGCTGGCTGTTTCTCTCCGCTCTCACCGTAGCGCTGCCCAGCTTCGCCTGGGCTGATGGCGCCTCTTCCGACTTCAGCGAGGACGCAACCGGCGCCGAACAGAGTGATCCGCGCGGCGAAGAACAGTTTGCCGAATTCACCCGCCTGCAGCAGGCCGCTGCAACGGGTAAGCCGCAGGCCCTGTTCGAGTTCGGCGCCTACTTCTATCACCAGCAGAACTACGCCGGCGCGCGCAAATGGTGGGGCAAGGCCGCCGAGGCCGGGATGGCTCGCGCGCAGATCCAGTTGGCGATGCTCTATCGCGACGGTGATGGCGGCCCGGAGGACAAGGCCGAAGCGGCGCGCTGGTTCCGCAAGGCCGCGGAGCAGGGCGACGCTGGCGCGCAGAACGAGATGGGCGTCCTCTACTGGGGCGGCGAGGGCGTCGACAAGGACCGGGTCAAGGCCGGTAGCTGGTTCGAGCGCGCGGCCAAGGCCGGCAGCGAAGACGCCGAAACCAACCTGGGATGGTTCTATCTGGATGACTCCCAGGGCGCCTACGACGCTGCTTCCGAGGAAGAGGCGGCACTACAGGATCGCTACGCCGCCAGCCGGGAAAAGGCCTTCCAGTGGTTCTGCAAGGCGGCGACCCAGGGTAATGCCCGCGCCCAGTTCAAGGTCGGCGAGGCCTACTGGAACGGCTCCGGCGCAGGCATGAACAAGCTGCAGGCACGGCTCTGGCTGGAAAAGGCCGCGCAGCAGCAGGATGCGGACGCCATCGCCTGGCTGAAGACCGCCGAGGACGCGGCCTGGTACACCCGCCTGGAAAACTGGACCCACGCCGCGCTGGATGGGGAGCTTTCCGGCAGCGCCGATTGCTCGGGCGTGCCCGATCGCCGGCATGCCAATCGCGGTGTGGAAAGCGCCTCGCCTGAACCGGAGGCCGTGGAGGCCAGCGCAGTCGATGCAGCCGAGGCCGTCGACGCGGCGGAGCCGGCGAGCCAGTAGTCTTGTTACCAGCCGAACTCGTCGGCCAGACCTTCCGCACGGCGGGTGTCGCCCAGCAGCTTTGCCAGCTCGCCGATCAGCTCGCGGCGGTAGACCGGGTTGACGCTGTAGTCCTCCGCGAAGATGTCCTCGCCTGCGCCGCGCCACACCCGCGCGAAGGTGGCGAGGCAGGCAGTCATCTGCCAGAGATCATCGAACATCGGTGCGGGGTCCCACGGGCCACCATGCTGGTCGAAGAGGATCCGGCCGGAGGAGCACTCGAAGATGAAGGGATCGGCGCCCTGGTCCGCCACCACGATCCAGTCATCGCTCCACCCCGTCAGCCGCTCGCCGGTCAGGCCGTGCCAGCGATAGCCGGCCTGCTGTTTCCAGGCTCGCGCGAGTGAGGGGATGAAGAACGGATTGCCTGCCGTCTCCAGCGTGCAGTCGCACGGGCCGATTTCGCGATAGAAGCGCGCCAGCTCGGCGGGCAGGGCGATGTCGCCGGCCCAATCGCTGGCGGGCTGTTCGAAACAGCGCTCGTCCAGTGCCAGCAGTTGTTCGCGGAGGGCGTCCGACATCGGTCAGCCTTGCCGCTGCCACAGCGCGTAATGCACCGTTCCCGCCTTCTTCTCGCGGTGCAGTCGCCAGTTGCCCGGCAGGCCGAGGCTGGAGGGCACGGCTTCGCTTTCGGTGTAGATCCAGGCGTCCTTGGCCAGCCAGCCGCGCTCTTCCAGCAGGCGGCAGGTGTTCTGCAGCAGGTCCTGGTGGAAGGGCGGGTCGAGGAAGACCAGGTCGAAAGCTTGCGAGGCCGGGGCGTCGAGGTAGCGCAGCGAGTCGGTCATCAGCAGCTGGCCGTTGGCGCACTTCAAGGTGTCGAGAGTGCTGCGCAGGGCGGCCACGGCTTCACCGTTGGTGTCCAGCGCCAGGCCCGAGCTGGCGCCGCGGGACAGCGCTTCGAGGAACAGCGCGCCACTGCCGGCGAACGGATCGAGTACGCGGGCGCCGGGGACGTAAGCCGCCAGCCAGTTGAACAGCGTTTCGCGCACGCGGTCCGGGGTCGGACGCAGGCCCGGACCGTCAGGGAAGGCGAAGCGCCGGCTGCGCCACTCGCCGCCGATGATGCGCAGCTGGCCCTGGCCGCCGTGGGGCTTTTGTGCGGCGCGCGGGGCGCCGCCGGGTCGTTTGCTCATCAGTGCTCCGGTACGCCGGCGGGTTGCGCGGCGGGTTTGTCGGTGGGGGGTGGCAGCGGTTGCTGCGGCACCGTGGGGCCGGCGGTGACGATGACGAAGGCGTCCGGGTCGAGGTGGCGGCGCATCGCTTCCTTCACCTGCTCCACGCTCAGGCCCTGGACCTGGCTGAGGAAGGTCTCCAGGTAATCCAGCGGCAGGTTGTAGAAGCCGATGGCGCCCAACTGGCCGACGATGTCGGCGTTGCTGGCGGTGGACAGCGGGAAGCTGCCGGCCAGCTCGCGCTTGGCGTCGTCCAGTTCCTTCTGCGTCGGGCCCTTGTCGAGGTAGTCGCGAACGATGTCCTGGACCAGCTTGAGGGTGCCTTCGCTCATTTCGGCGCGGGTCTGCAGGCCGATGGTGAACGGCCCGCGCGACTGCATGCCGGTGAAGCCGGAGTAGACGCCGTAGGTCAGGCCGCGCTTCTCGCGCACCTGATCCATCAGGCGGGTGCCGAAGCCGCCGCCGCCGAGGATCTGGTTGCCCAGGTAGAGCGCGGCGTAGTCCGGATCGTTACGGGTGATGCCCAGTTGCGCCAGCATCAGTTGGGTCTGCTTGGACGGGAACTCGATGTGGGTGACGCCGGCCTTGGGCGTCTGCGGCTCGCCCGGCGCCGGCAGGGCGGGGCCCTTGGGCAGGGACTTCGAGACGCTGCCGGCGATGGCTTCGGCCTGCTCGCGGGTCAGGTCGCCGACCAGTGCGATGACCACGTTGCCGGCGGCGTAGGCCTTCTGGTGGAAGGCGCGCAGTTGGGCAACGCTGATCTTCGGTACCGACTTTTCGTTGCCGTCGCTGGAATGGGCGTAAGGGTGGTCGCCGTAGAGCCGCTTGAACAGCTCCAGGCCCGCCAGCTTGCCGGGGTTCTGCTTCTGGTACTCGAAGCCGGCCATGACCTGGTTCTTGATGCGCGCCAGGGCGTCCTCGGGGAAGGTCGGCTGGCCGATCACCTGGTCGAACAGCGCCAGCGCCGCGTCGCGCTTGGTCGGCTCGCTCAGGCTGCGCAGGCCGGCTACGGCCATGTCGCGGTAGGAACCGTTGCTGAAGTTGGCGCCCAGGTCGTCGAAGCCGGCGGCGATGGCGCTGGTGTCCTTGCCGGGCACGCCTTCGTTGAGCATGGCGTTGGTCAGCATGGCCAGGCCGTAGCTGTCGCCGTCCTGGCTGCTGCCGGCGGCGAAGGTCAGGCGCAGGTCGAACATCGGCAACTCGTGGGCTTCGACGAACAGCACGCGGGCGCCTTCGGCGGTCTGCCATTGCTGGATGTTCAGCTTGCGGTGGCTGGGTGCCTTGCCGGCGGCTTCGGCGAGCGATTGCAGGCCGGTGGGCGCAGCGTTTTCAGCGGCAGCCGGTTGAGCGGGCGCCGGTGCGGCCGCTTCGGGCGCGGCAACGGGGCGGGAAACGAACAGCACCAGTCCGGCGATCAGCGCGATGACGATCAGCCCGACCAGGCCGTAGCGCAGGCCATTGCGTTCACTCATGGCTCGGCTCCTTGTCGGTGGCGACTTCCGGCAGGACCTGGGCGAGGGTCAGGCGGGAGCGGGTGAAGTAGGTGCGGGCGGCTTGCTGGATATCCTCGGCGGTGACCGCCTGGATGGCTTCCAGGTCCTTGTCCGCCAGGCGCCAGCCGAGGCCGACGCTTTCCAGCTCGCCGATGGTGCTGGCCTGCCCGGCGATGGAGTCGCGCTCGTAGACCAGCCCGGCAATGACCTGGGCGCGCACGCGCTCCAGTTCCTCTTTGCTCGGCGGGTTCTGCTTGAGGTCTTCCAGTTGCTTCCACAGGGCGGCCTCGACCTGGTCGAGGGTCTTGCCGGTCTGCACGTTGGGCGTGGCTGAGAGGAAGAACAGGCCGTCGCCGCGGGAGAAGGCGTCGTAGGAGGCCGAGGCGCCGGCGACGATTTCCTCGCCGCGCTCCAGGCGCGAGGCCAGGCGTGCGCTGTAGCCGCCGTCGAGGATCGCCGAGACCAGGCGCAGGGCGTTGATCTGCTTCGAGTCGTCGCTGCTGCCCAGGGTTGGCACGTTGAAGCCCATGATCAGGCTGGGCAACTGGGTGCGCACGTGCAGCTTCAGGCGGCGTTCACCCGGCTCGGCCAGCTCCAGCGGTTTGCGCGCGGCGGGCAGGTCGCGCTTGGGAATCTCGCCGAAATACTTCTCGGCCAGGGCCTTCACCTCGTCGCCGGTGACGTCACCGACCACCACCAGGGTGGCGTTGTTCGGCGCGTACCAGGCCTGGTACCAGTGGCGCAGGTCGTCGATGGTCATGCGCTGCAGGTCGGCCATCCAGCCAATGGTCGGCGTGCGGTAGCCGCTGGCGGGGTAGGCGGCGGCCTTGAAACGTTCGAAGGCCAGCGCGCTGGGCTTGTCCTCGGTGCGCAGGCGGCGTTCTTCCTTGATCACCTCGATCTCGCTCTTGAACTGGTCGGCCGGCAGGGCAAGGTGCGCCATGCGGTCGGCTTCCAGCTCCAGCGCGACCGGCAGGCGGTCGCGTGCCAGCACCTGGTAATAGGCGGTGTAGTCGTCGGTGGTGAACGCGTTCTCCTCCGCGCCGAGGTCGCGCAGCACCAGTGAGGCCTGGCCGGGGCCGAGCTTGCGGCTGCCCTTGAACATCATGTGCTCCAGGGCGTGGGAGAGTCCGGTGAGGCCGGGCGTCTCGTAGCTGGAGCCGACCTTGTACCAGAGCTGGGAGACCACCACGGGGGCGCGGTGGTCTTCGCGGACGACGACCTTCAGGCCGTTGTCCAGGGTGTATTCGTGGGTGGGCTGTGGTTCCGCGGCGCTCGCCATCAGCGGCAGCAACAGGGAGCCGAGCAGCAGGCCGGCGTGGCGGCGTGCAAGGGTTTTCATCGTGGACTGAACCTTTCGGGCTGTCCGCGGGGTCTATGCAGGCTGGCGGCCAGCCTCTTAACCCCGGCGGGCGAGGAGATGCTAGGATACCCATCCGTTTTCCGGGCGGCCACGTTCAGGGCTTCTCAAAGCTGTTTCGAGGCTTTTTTACTGCCTGTTTCCGTGACGTCCCCTAGAGATTCGATCCCTACATGTTTGGTTCCAACGACGACAAGAAGGCCCCGCCAGCCGGGGAGAAGAAGGGTCTGTTCGGCTGGTGGCGCAAGAAGCCCCAGGCCGAGGAGCAACCCGCCGCCGAAGCCGAGCTGCAGGCTGAGCAGCCTGTTGCCGTCGAACCGGTTCCCGCCACCGAGCAGGCTCCCGCCGCCCAGGCCGAGCCGGTCGCCCCGCGCGCCGAGCTGGCACCGGAGCCGACGCCCGAGCCGATAGTCGACGTGGTGCCGGCCAGTGTGCCGGTCGAGCCGCTGGCGCAGCCCGCTCCGCAACCTGAGCCGCAGCCCGTCGCCCAGCCCGTGGTTGCCGAGACGGCGCAGCCGGTTGTCCAGCCGGTCGCCCCCGTCGAACAGGCGCCTGTCGCCGCACCGGCTCAGCCCGACCCCGTGGCCGAAGCGCCCGTCGTGGTTGCCCAGCCGGAACCCGAGCCCGCTCAGCAGCCGGAACCCGAGCCGCAGGCCAAGCCTGTTGCCAGTGAGCCGGCCAAGATCGGCTTCTTCGCCCGCCTCAAACAGGGCCTGTCGAAGACCAGCGCCAGTCTTGGCGAAGGCATGGCCAGCCTGTTCCTGGGCAAGAAGGCCATCGACGACGACCTGCTGGACGAGATCGAGACCCGCCTTCTGACGGCCGACGTCGGCGTCGAGGCCACCACCACCATCGTGCAGAACCTGACCAAGCGCGTGGCGCGCAAGGAACTGGCCGACAGCGAAGCGCTGTACAAGGCCCTGCAGGAAGAGCTGGCGAGCCTGCTGCGCCCCGTCGAGCAACCGCTGACCATCACCACCGACAAGCAGCCCTACGTGATCCTCGTGGTCGGCGTGAACGGCGTCGGCAAGACCACCACCATCGGCAAGCTGGCCAAAAAGCTGCAGCTGGATGGCAAGAAGGTCATGCTGGCCGCGGGCGACACCTTCCGCGCCGCCGCTGTCGAGCAGTTGCAGGTCTGGGGCGAGCGCAACAACATCGCCGTGATCGCCCAGCACACCGGCGCGGATTCCGCCTCGGTGATCTTCGACGCCGTGCAGGCCGCCAAGGCCCGTGGCGTGGATGTGCTGATCGCCGATACCGCGGGTCGCCTGCACACCAAGGACAACCTGATGGAAGAGCTGAAGAAGGTGCGCCGCGTGATCGGCAAGCTGGATGAAACGGCTCCCCATGAAGTCCTGCTGGTGCTGGATGCCGGCACCGGGCAGAACGCTATCAACCAGGCCAAGCAGTTCAACAACGCCGTGGAACTCACCGGCCTGGCCCTGACCAAACTGGACGGCACCGCCAAGGGCGGGGTGATCTTCGCCCTGGCCAAGCAGTTCGGCCTGCCGATCCGTTACATCGGTGTCGGCGAAGGGATCGACGATCTTCGAACCTTCGAGGCCGATGCTTTCGTCCGTGCACTCTTCGAGACCCGGGAAATCGCATGATCCGTTTCGAGCAGGTTGGCAAACGCTATCCCAACGGCCATGTCGGCCTGCACGAGATTTCGTTCCGCGTGCCGCGCGGCGAGATCATGTTCGTCACCGGCCACTCCGGTGCGGGCAAGAGCACCCTGCTGCGCCTGATCCTGGCGATGGAGCGGCCCACTTCCGGCAAGCTGCTGCTGGGCGGGCAGGACGTCTCGCGCATCTCCACCGCGCAGATTCCCTTCCTGCGCCGGCAGATCGGCGTGGTGTTCCAGAACCACCAGCTGCTCGATGACCGCAGCGTGTTCGAGAACGTCGCCCTGCCGATGCAGATCCTCGGCCTGCCCAAGGCGGACATCGCCTACCGCGTCGAAGCGGCGCTGGACCGGGTGAACCTGAAGGAAAAGGCCGAGGACCGTCCGTCCGACCTCTCCACCGGCCAGCAGCAACGCGTCGGCATCGCCCGCGCGGTGGTGCACCGTCCGGCCCTGCTGCTCGCCGACGAACCCACCGGCAACCTCGACCCGCGCCTGGCCTCGGAAATCATGTCCGTGTTCGAAGACATCAACCGCCTGGGCACCACCGTGCTGATCGCCAGCCACGACCTGGCGCTGATCGCGCGCATGCGCCACCGGATGATCACCCTGCAACGCGGACGCATCATCGCCGATCGTGAGGAGAACGCCTGATGAGCGCCAATGACCTGCCACGCGGCGACGAAGAAGGCACCCCGACGCGCAACACGCGCGAGCGCCCGGACGACAACGAACACCAGGACCACAGTGCCTCCTCTCGGCCTACGCGGAAAACCACCGCGCCAGCCTGATGGACAGCCTGCACCGGCTGGTCAGCCACCCTTTCGGCAGCTTCTTCACCTGCCTGGTGATGGGCATCACCCTGAGCCTGCCCATGGGGCTGTCGCTGCTGCTGAACAACGTCGAGCGCCTTGGCGGCTCCTGGCAGCGCGCCGCCCAGATTTCCCTGTTCCTCGACCTCAAGGCCAGCGAGGCCCAGGGCCAGGACCTGCGCGAGCAGATCGAGAAAATGCCGGATGTGATCGAGGCGCAGCTGATCAGTCGCGACGACGCGCTGAAAGAACTGCAGGAGCAGTCCGGCCTCGGCGAAGCGTTGAAGGAGCTGCCTGACAACCCGCTGCCGGCGGTGATCTCGGTGACGCCCAAGCAGATCGACAAGGCCCAGCTGGATGCCTTGCGTCAAAGGTTGTCCGAACTGCCGGGTGTACAACAGGCGCAGCTGGATCTGGTCTGGGTCGAGCGGCTGTCGGCGATCCTCAAGCTGGGCGACCGCTTCGTCTTCGGCCTGACGCTCCTGCTGGTGCTGACCCTGCTGCTGGTGATCGGCAACACCATCCGCCTGCACATCGAAAACCGCCGTAACGAAATCGAAGTCATCAAGCTGGTCGGCGGGACGGACGGTTACGTGCGTCGCCCCTTCCTCTATATGGGCGCGTTGTACGGCCTGGGGGCGGGCATCCTGTCCTGGGCCCTGCTGGCCTTCGGCCTGGACTGGCTGAACAGCTCCGTGGTCAACCTGGCCGGGCTGTACGGCAGTGATTTCGGTCTGGCGGGCGTACCGGTCGACGACGGCCTGTCGCTCACTGTGGGCGCTGTGCTGCTGGGCTGGATCGGCGCCTGGCTGGCCGTGGCGCGCCACCTGCGTGAGCTGGCGCCGCGCTGAAACCCCCTGAATTTACAGGGGTTAAGCGGGTGTAAAGGAACTTTTACACCCGCTTGCAGTCAGATTTCGCAGTGCTACACTGCGCGAGTTTCGTGAATCGGAGGATTCGCATGACCACTTCTCTGCAACCTGTTTATGCCCTGGCTCCCGGTGCAAACCTGGAAGCCTATGTGCACTCGGTGAACAGCATTCCGCTGCTGACGCCGGAGCAGGAGCGCGAACTGGCCGAACGCCTCTTCTACCAGCAAGATCTGGAAGCGGCACGGCAAATGGTTCTGGCGCACCTGCGCTTTGTTGTGCACATCGCCCGGAGTTATTCCGGGTACGGCCTGGCCCAGGCCGATCTGATCCAGGAAGGCAACGTCGGCCTGATGAAGGCCGTGAAGCGCTTCAACCCGGAAATGGGTGTGCGCCTGGTGTCGTTCGCCGTCCACTGGATCAAGGCGGAAATCCATGAGTTCATCCTGCGCAACTGGCGGATCGTGAAAGTCGCGACCACCAAGGCGCAGCGCAAGCTGTTCTTCAACCTGCGCAGCCAGAAGAAGAAACTGGCCTGGCTGAGCAACGACGAAGTGCACCGCGTCGCGGAAACCCTCGGTGTCGAGGCCCGCGAAGTCCGCGAGATGGAAAGCCGTCTCACCGGGCAGGACATGGCCTTCGACCCGGCGGCGGATGCCGACGACGAGAGCGCCTACCAGTCCCCGGCGCATTATCTGGAAGACCATCGCTACGACCCGGCGCGCCAGCTGGAGGAAGCGGACTGGAGCGACAGCTCCACCGCCAGCCTGCACGAGGCGCTGGAAGGCCTGGACGAGCGCAGCCGCGATATCCTCTACCAGCGTTGGCTGGCCGAGGAGAAGGCGACCCTGCACGACCTGGCGGCCAAGTACAACGTGTCCGCCGAGCGGATTCGTCAGCTGGAAAAGAACGCGATGAACAAGCTCAAGGGCCGCATCGAAGCCTGACCGGCTTCGACGCGCCCTGTGAGTCGCGAACCGCACCCTGGTGCGGTTTTTTTCTGTCCGTTTTCCTGACTCTGGAGAACTCCATGCCGCGCCTGCGTCCCGTCCACGGGATGTTTTTTCTGGTCATCGCCCTGCTGGCTTTCGGCCTGGGCACCTGGGTCGCCCGTACTTCGGCGCCGCCCAAGCCGCCGCAGTGGTTCAACGACTGGAAGGAGAAGGTCTTCGAGCCGCTGGCCGACGACAAGCTCACTCTGAATGATCTGCAGAATCAGCAGGCCGGCGAGCTGTGGCTGACTGCCAGCCAGGACGGCCCGCAACTGCATTACCGCGGCAGGCTGGTAACGGACGAGGGACCATGGCACGTCGAGGCGGAGCTGGCCCTGAGTGAGGCCGAGCATGCCAGTCTGGCCAAGGCCACCGGTATGCAGCCGACCAGCAAGGACCAGCCGCTGAGTGCGGAGCTGATGAGCCAACTGGGCAACAAGCCGGTCTCCGAGCTGGCGCTGGCGCCGCAGGAAGACCTGGCGGTCGGGCGTCTGGCGGTGAGCCTGGGCGACCCGCGTCTGCGTCTGCAGGTGGATGGCGGCGAGGCCTGGGTCTATCCGGAGATGGGCATGACCCTGCTGCACCGCGACGGCAACCTGCAGTGGGTGCGGGTTGTGCCGCGCAATACCCTCAAGGTCAGCGAGACGCCGTAATGCATTGGGGCGGATTCCCGTTGGTTCTGCGCTTACAAAGCCCCTCTCCCTAACCCTCTCCCTGAAGGGAGAGGGGACAGTTCGGCGTCGATCTCAAGTGTTGAGTTGTCCTGATACCGCAGGGGAGATCTGATGCCGGGATCGTGCAGAGGATGGCTCCCTCTCCCTTCAGGGAGAGGGCTGGGGAGCGGGGCCGATATCCCAGGCGCCGCAGTCGGCACATCACAGCCGCTGCAAGTACTCGCTCCCCAGCTGCCACATCTGCTGGCGAATCCACGAGGCGCGCTGGCGCACGTAAGGACCGGGCTTGCCAGCGCTCCACTTGCGCGGATTGGGCAGTACCGCGGCCAGCAGGCTGGACTGCTGCTGAGACAGGCGCTTGGCGTCGACGCCGAAGTGGTGCTGGGCAGCGGCCTGGGCGCCGAATACGCCGGCATCCCATTCCACGCTGTTGAGGTAGACCTCGAGAATCCGCTGCTTGGACCAGAAAGTCTCGATCAGCAGGGTGAACCAGGCCTCGAAGCCCTTGCGCACCCAGCTGCGGCCGGTCCAGAGGAAGACGTTCTTCGCCACCTGCTGGCTGATGGTGCTGCCGCCACGAACCTTGCCGCCTTGTTCGTTGTGGGCGAACGCCTTCTGGATCGCCGGCAGGTCGAAGCCGTGGTGCTCGGCGAACTTCTGGTCCTCACTGGCGATCACCGCGAGCTTGAGGCTGTCCGGCAGCTCGTCCCAGGAGCGCCAGCTGCGCTGCAGGTCGATGGGCTGTCCGTTGAACCAGGACTCGACCTTGCGCTCGACCATCACCATGGTTCCCGGCGGCGGTACCCAGCGCAGGACGATGACCAGCCCGACGCTGATGGCGACGAACCAGAGCGTGATCTTCAGCAGGCGGCGGAGCAGCTTGGGCATTCGAGGCTTTGACTGGGCGGATGAGCGGGCCATTATAGCGGCACTCACCTGTCTGGAGCTTTCCGATGCTGCGTACTTTCCTGATGCTCGCCGCCTTCTTCGGTTTCACCGGGGTCGCCCTTGGCGCCTTTGCCGCCCATGGCCTGAAGAGCAAGCTCACGCCCGAGTACCTGGCGGTGTTCCAGACCGGCGTGCACTACCAGATGCTGCACGCCCTGGCGTTGTTCGGCGTGGCGCTGCTCTCGGCGCATGTCGGCGGCACCCTGGTCAGTCTCGCCGGCTGGGCCTTTACCGTCGGCATCCTGCTGTTTTCCGGCAGCCTCTACCTGCTGACCCTGGCTGGCCTGGGCGTCGGTATCATCACCCCGATCGGCGGGCTGTTCTTCCTGATCGGTTGGGCGCTGCTGCTGGCTGCGGCCTTCCGCCTGGGTTGACCCGGACGTCAGAAAAGCCCGAGTGCGACGCTCCGGTAACTTGGTCATCGGGCGTGATCGGGCTAGAATGCGACCCCCTCCAGCAACGACCGTCCCGCCCATGCGTATTCAGTTGAACGGCGAACCCTTCGAGCTGCCCGACGGCCACAGCGTCGCGAACCTGCTCGAGCGTCTCGACCTCACCGGCAAGCGTGTCGCGGTCGAGCTCAACCAGGACATCGTGCCGCGCAGCCAGCACGCCGCCACCGCCCTGAGCGAAGGCGACCAGGTGGAAGTGGTGCATGCCATCGGTGGCGGCTAGCAGCCGCCTCCCAGACTTTCAGGCCCCGCCCGCCTTTCCTTCAGGAGTGATCCGATGAGCCAAACCAACTCCACCCTGCCGGTCGACAAGCCCTTCACCCTGGCTGGCCGTACCTACAATTCGCGCCTGCTGGTCGGCACCGGCAAGTACAAGGACCTCGAAGAGACCCGCGTGGCCATCGAAGCCTCGGGTGCCGAGATCGTCACTGTCGCCGTGCGCCGTACCAACATCGGCCAGAACCCGGGCGAGCCCAACCTGCTGGACGTGATTCCGCCGGATCGCTACACCATCCTGCCGAACACCGCCGGCTGCTACGACGCCGTCGAGGCCGTACGTACCTGCCGCCTGGCCCGCGAGCTGCTGGATGGCCACAACCTGGTCAAGCTGGAAGTCCTGGCCGACCAGAAGACCCTCTTCCCCAATGTCGTCGAAACCCTCAAGGCTGCCGAAGTGCTGGTCAAGGACGGCTTCGACGTCATGGTGTACACCAGTGACGACCCGATCATCGCGCGCCAGCTGGCCGAGATCGGCTGCATCGCGGTGATGCCGCTGGCCGGCCTGATCGGCTCGGGCCTGGGTATCTGCAACCCGTACAACCTGCGCATCATCCTCGAAGAAGCCACCGTTCCGGTGCTGGTGGATGCCGGTGTGGGCACCGCCTCCGACGCCACCATCGCCATGGAGCTGGGTTGCGAGGCCGTGCTGATGAACACTGCCATCGCTCACGCGCAGAACCCGGTGATGATGGCCGAGGCCATGAAGCACGCCATCGTCGCCGGCCGCCTGGCTTACCTGGCCGGCCGCATGCCGCGCAAGCTGTACGCCAGCGCGTCGTCGCCGATGACGGGTCTGATCAACTAAGTATTTCCATCCCGACGCGCGGGCCGGTTTGCCAGGGGCAGCCGGCCCGCGCGTGCATTTACCCGCAAGGTCCGAGTCATGAGTGACATTCCCGAGAATCAGCCCGAGAACCAGCCCGACGCCGAAAGCCGTCCGATGCGTGCCATCAAGAGCTTCGTGATGCGTGCCGGCCGCATGACCGAGGGCCAGCAGCGTGGCCTCGACCAGGGCTGGCCGAAATACGGTCTGGAGCTGGCCGACGGCGCGCGGGACTTCGACCAGGTATTCGGGCGCCAGGCGCCGCGTACCTTCGAGATCGGCTTCGGCATGGGCCACGCCACCCTGGAGATGGCCGCCGCTGCGCCGGAGCAGGACTTCATCGGTGTGGAAGTGCACCGTCCGGGCGTTGGTGCACTGCTCAACGGCATGCTGACCCAGGACCTCACCAATATCCGCGTCTACAGCTGCGACGCCATCGAAGTGCTGCGCGACTGCGTGGCCGATGCCAGCCTCGACCGTCTGTTGCTGTTCTTCCCGGACCCGTGGCACAAGTCGCGTCACCACAAGCGTCGCATCGTGCAGCCGGCCTGGGCCGAGCTGGTGCGACAGAAGCTGAAGGTCGGCGGCGTGCTGCACATGGCTACCGACTGGGAGCAATATGCCGAGCACATGCTGGAAGTGATGAATGCCGCACCCGGCTATCGCAACCTTTCGGCCGATAATACCTATGTGCCGCGCCCGGAAGAGCGCCCGATCACCAAGTTCGAACGTCGCGGGGAGCGACTCGGGCATGGCGTCTGGGACCTGAAGTTCGAGCGCGTCGACTGATCCATCCGAAAAGGCCTGCCCAGCAGGCCTTTTTCACGGGAAAAGCACCTACCAGACCGGGACCACCCGGCAGGCCGCCAAGGCCACCCTCACCTCCTGAATAAAAAGCGGCATCCGCCGCGGACGAAAATAAGAGTGATGGACAGGAGTCCGTCGCAAAGGAGTCTGCTGTGTTGAAGAAACTTGCTGTACTGCTGATGGCAGGGGCGTGGGCCCTGCCGGCGCAGGCGAAAGTCGATGCCACCGAGGCCGCTCGACTGGGCCGCGACCTGACGCCGATGGGGGCGGAAATGGCCGGCAACGCCAGTGGCACCATCCCCGCGTGGACCGGCGGCATCACCAGCGCCCCGGCGGGCTACCAGCCCGGCATTCACCATCCCGATCCGTACGCCGCCGATACCGTGCAGTACAAGATCGACAGCAAGAACCTGGCGCAGTACCAGGCGCTGCTCACGCCAGGCACCCAGGCGCTGCTGCAGGAGAACCCGGACTACTACCTGCGCGTCTTCCCCAGTCGTCGCAGCGCGTCCTTGCCCCAGCGCATCTATGACGCCACCCGCTTCAACGCCGAGAACGCCGAGCTGATCGCCGACGGCAACGGTGTGCAGGGCGCCGCCGCCGGCGTGCCGTTCCCGATGCCGAAGACCGGCCTGGAAGCCATCTGGAACCACATCATGCGCTACCGTGGCGAGCAGATTCACATGGTGACCAACCAGGCCGCCGTACTCGCCAGCGGCAGCTATAACCTGCTCAAGCTCGACCGCTACGTGTACTTCAACTACGGCCGCGAGGGCATGACCCCGCAGGACCTGAACAACACGCTGTTCTACTACAAGTACAACATCGTCGCCCCGGCCAAGCTCGCCGGCTCTGCGCTGGTGGTGCAGGAGACCATCGACCAAGTACTGTCGATCCGCAAGGCCTGGCGCTTCAACAGCGGCGAGCGCCGCGTGCGTCGTCTGCCGAGCCTGGCCTACGACACCCTGCAACCGGACACCAACGGCCTGGCTACCGCCGACACCGTGGACGTCTACAACGGCGCGCCGGACCACTACGAGTGGCAACTGCTGGGCAAGCGCGAAATGCTCGTGCCGTACAACAGCTACGCGGTGCACCAGAAGGGTATTCCCTACGCCGACATCCTCAGGACCAAGACCCTCAACCCCGAGCTGCTGCGCTACGAGCCGCACCGCGTCTGGGTGGTCGAGGCGACCCTGCGCAAGGGCATGGGCCATCCGTTCGCCAAGCGCCGCTTCTACCTGGACGAGGACAGCTGGCAGATCCTCGCCTCGGATATCTACAACGCTGACGGCAAGCTGATCCGCGCCCAGGAAGTGCACCCGATCAACTACTACGACGTGCCCATGGTGCTCAGCACTCTGGAAGCGCTGTACGACTTCGAAGGCAAGCGCTACTTCGTCGACGGCCTGGACAACAACGAGCCGATGTACGACTTCAAGGTCCCGCTGGGGCCGCGTGACTTCACCCCGCAGGCGTTGCGCCGCGAGGGTAACTGAGTCCAGCAGAGGCCGCCGCAAGGCGGCCTTTGTGTTTGTACGCGATAAAACGCCGTTGCTGGCGCAACGGATCGCGGGCATGGCCCGCTCCTGCAGTTGCGCATCCTGTAGGAGCGGGCCATGCCCGCGAAGCGCCTGGAAGGCGGTGCTGTCTGGTTGCACCGTGCCAACCCGATCGCGGCTGAATCCGCTCCTACGTTCCGCTTTGCCTCCCCAAGTGCGGGCCAGCTATTCGATCAGCTCTGCCCCCAGCACCGTAGTCTCGGGCATGCGCATCGGTGCCGGGCTGATCTGCAAGTACTTGATGCTGGTGCGCGGAATGATCAGCAGGTCGCCGTCCACCTCGATGCTGATGACTGGCGATTCCATCTGCTTGCGGATACCGCGGGCCACTTCGGCGGGGTCGTCGCTCTGTTGCGGGAAGCGCAGCGCCAGGCGCTGGCCATCGGAGAAGTGCAGGTAGAGATGCTTGATCGGCTTCATGTGTCCTCCGGCGGGTGGGTGGCCAACCGCCGGAGGCCCGCAGATCAGCTGCGGTCGGCGATCATGCCAATCACGAAGAACACTAGCAGCAGGACGGGTGCCAGGGTGTAGTTGTTGAAGTAACCCAGGCCCTTGGCCAGCCACGGGGTGACGAAGACCATCGCCAGGCCGTAGCCCACGGCGCAGATCAGCACGAACAGCAAGGTGCGGAAGACGAAGTTCAGGCTGCCGATACGCTGCTGTACCCAGGCGTTGATTGCCGGGCCGAACAGCACCAGCACGGTCGCCATGATCGCCAGGGCGATGTCGGACAGGTGGCCGCGGCACCAGCGGGAAACGTTGGCTATCAGGTCGAGCGCGAAGTCCATTGGGGCTCCTTGGGATTCAGAGTCGCCGGGGAGTGTACACGCCGGGCGAGGATGCCGTCGCCCGGCGCTGATCGCGTCAGGGGCTCAGGGAAGGAAGCGCTGCAGCAGGTCGTTGAGAAACAACTGCCCGCGCTCGGTGGGAGCCAGGCGATGCGGGTCCTCCACCAACAGACCGTCCTGGCGCGCCTGCCGGCAGGCTGCCTCGATGGAGGCCAGCGGCAGGCCAGTGCGCTCGGCGAAGGTCGCTGCCGGCACGCCGTCGGTGAGGCGCAGGGCGTTCATCATGAACTCGAAGGGCAGGTCGTCCGCCTCAAGGTCGCGCTCGCCGGCCTGGAAGGGCTTCTCCGGGTTCAGGTAGTCCTTTGGCAGTCGAGTCTTCCAGGTGCGCAGGATGCGGCCTTGCGGGATGCTCAGCTTGGCGTGGGCGCCGGCGCCGATACCGAGGAAGTCGCCGAAGGTCCAGTAGTTCAGGTTGTGCCGTGCGCGCTTGCCCTCACGGGCATAGGCCGAGGTTTCGTACTGGATGTAACCCGCTTCGGCGAGCAGCGCCTGGCCGGCCTCCTGGATTTCCCACAGTTGGTCGTCCTCGGGCAGCTCCGGCGGCTGGCTCCAGAATACCGTGTTCGGCTCCATGGTCAGCTGGTACCAGGACAGGTGCGTCGGCGCGAGTGCCATAGCCTGGCGCAGATCGCTCAGCGCATCGGCGACGCTCTGCTCGGGCAGGCCGTGCATCAGGTCCAGGTTGAAGTTGTCAAAGCCGGCGCGACGGGCCATTTCGGCGGCGCGCACGGCTTCGTCGCCGTCATGGATACGGCCCAGCGCTTTGAGCTTCTCCGCCTGGAAACTCTGGATGCCGATGGACAGCCGGTTGATGCCCAGCTTTCGGTAGTCGGCGAATTTGGCCTGCTCGAAGGTGCCGGGGTTGGCTTCCAGGGTGATCTCGATATCGCTCTCGAACCCGACTTGCCGCTCCAGACCTTCCAGGATGCGGCCCAGAGCACTGGCCGAGAACAGGCTGGGCGTACCGCCGCCGAAGAAGATCGAGGTCAGTCTGCGGCCGTGGACGTAGCCACGATCAGCCGCCAGGTCCGCCAGCAGCGCCTCGACGTAGGCATCCTCGGGCAGTTCCGGGCCGGCAGCGTGGGAGTTGAAGTCGCAATAGGGGCATTTGCGCACGCACCAGGGGATGTGTACGTACGCGGACAGCGGCGGCAGGCGGAAACCGGAAGCCACCGGCCCTGCGTCGAGCCCGTGGCTTCCTGCCTGGCTCATAGACCCAGCCGCTGCTTCAGCAGGGCCATCGCGCGGGCGCGGTGGCTGATCTGGTTCTTGCGCTCGGGCGGCAGTTCGGCGCTGGAGCACTCGGCTTCGGGTACCCAGAACAGCGGGTCGTAACCGAAGCCGTGTTCGCCGCGGGCTTCACGCAGGATGCTGCCATGCCACAGGCCTTCACAGAGGATCGGCAGCGGGTCGTCGGAATGACGGACCAGGGCTAGCACGCTGACGAACTGGGCGCCGCGCTGTTCGTCCGGCACGTCCTTCAGGGCGTCCAGCAGCTTGGCGTTGTTCGCCGCGTCGCCCTTGCCGTCGGCGTAGCGCGCGGAATAGATGCCCGGCGCGCCGCCGAGGAAGTCCACTGCCAGACCGGAATCGTCGGCCAGCGCCGGCAGGCCGGAGATGCGCGCGGCGTTACGGGCCTTGAGGATGGCGTTCTCGACGAAGGAAAGCCCGGTCTCTTCCGGCTCCACATTGCTGAACTCGCCGATGGAGCGCACCTTCACGTGGGCTCCGAGCATGGCCTGGAGTTCCTTGAGCTTGCCGGCGTTGTGACTGGCCAGCACCAGTTGTTCGAGCTTGATCATTCGTCTGGGAAGATTTCCTGCATGAAGTCGAAGCTTTGCGGGGCTTCGCCTCCGGACTGGACCTGGATGGAGAAGGTCAGAGTTTCGCGGCCTTCGATGGGGAACTGCGCCAGGTTGTAGACGGCGCCTTCCTCGACCACGCGCTTGAAGGTCAGGGGAATGGTCTGGCCCATCAGGTTCTTGGCGGAGCCGGCGACGGTGGCGTTGGCCGGTTTGCCGCTGGCGTCCAGCGGCACGATGTTGACCACGCCCTGGGCCTTGCTGCGCACCACACCCACCGCTTGCGCGACATTAGGCTGGAGGAAGCTGGAGTTGAACACGCTGTAGTGCACCTGCAGGTCACCCAGGCGCTTCACCTGTTCGGCGAAGGCGGGCAGGGCAAGGACCAGGCAGGCGAGGAAGGTAAGCAGGCGGCGCATGATGTTTCTCCCGGGCTCTATCAGATAGCCGCGATCAGACGGCGATGCGGTGGTCTTGCACGCCAGCGCCGCTGATCCGGTAGATGCCGATCTCACCCAACAGATTAGGCCAGATTCTCGAGGCCCAGCCATGCTGGTGCTCGTGGTCTACCGCCAGGCGGTCCAGCACCTTCGCGTGCTGCTCGTGGCAGAGCGCCTCGAAGTCGCGGAAGGTGCAGAAGTGGATGTTCGGCGTGTTGTACCAAGTGTACGGAAGGAACTCCGACACCGGCATGCGGCCATTGCGCGCGAGGTACCAGCGGCAGCGCCAGTGACCGAAATTGGGGAAGGTGATGATGCAGGTCTTGCCCACACGCAGCATCTCCGCCAGCACCTTGTCCGGGTAGCGCAGGGCCTGCAGCGACTGGGTCATCACCACGACGTCGAAACTGTCGCTGGCGAAATTGCCCAGGCCCTTGTCCAGGTCCTGTTCGATGACGTTCACGCCACGTTCGATGCATTTGGCGATTTTGTCCGAATCGATCTCCAGGCCATAGCCGCCGACCCGCTTGTGGTCGCGCAGCCAGGCGAGCAGCTCGCCGTCGCCGCAGCCCAGGTCGAGCACGCGGCTGCCGGCGGGGATCCAGTCTTGGATGATTTCCAGGTCGGCGCGCATAGCACTCCTTAAAAGGCGATCCTTATACGATGATGCGGTTCATGTAACCGCCAAAGGCTTGCAGGTAGCGCGGAATCGGCATCAGGAAGGCGTCGTGGCCCTGCGGTGCATCGATTTCCAGGTAGCTGACGTTCTTCTTCGCCGCCAGCAGCGCGTCGACGATCTCCCGCGAACGCGCCGGAGAGAAGCGCCAGTCGGTGGTGAAGGACATCAGGCAGAAGTCCGCCTTCACCCCCGCGAGGGTACGCGCCAGGTCGTCGCCGTGGGCGGCGGCCGGATCGAAGTAATCCAGTGCCTTGGTCATCAGCAGGTAGGTGTTGGCATCGAAACGGGTGGAGAACTCCTCGCCCTGGTAGCGCAGGTAGCTTTCCACCTGGAACTCGACGCTGTGCAGGTCGTAGTTGAGCTTCTCCGACTTCATGTCGCGGCCGAACTTGGCGCCCATGGCGTCATCGGAGAGGTAGGTGATGTGCCCGACCATGCGCGCCAGGCGAAGGCCGCGCCGGGGAATCACATCGTGCTCCTGGAAGTGGCCGCCGAAGAACTCCGGGTCCGAGAGGATCGCCTGGCGCGCGACTTCATTGAAGGCGATGTTCTGCGCCGACAGCTTGGGTGCGCTGGCGATGCACAGGCAATGGCGCACGCGCTCGGGGTAGCTGATGGTCCACTGCAGCGCCTGCATGCCGCCCAGGCTGCCGCCGACGATGGCGGCCCAGCTCTGGATGCCGAGACGGTCGGCCAGGCGCGCCTGGCTGTTGACCCAGTCTTCCACGGTGACGACCGGGAAGTCCGCACCATAGGTCTTGCCGGTGGCGGGGTTGAGGCTGGTCGGTCCGGTGGAGCCATTGCAGCCGCCCAGGTTGTTCAGCGCCACGACGAAGAACTTGCGGGTGTCGATGGGCTTGCCCGGGCCGATGCAGCTATCCCACCAGCCGGGCTTGCGCTCGTCTTCGCTGTGGTAGCCGGCAGCGTGGTGGTGGCCGGAGAGTGCATGGCAGATCAGCACGGCGTTGCTTGCCGTGGCGTTCAGCTCGCCGTAGGTCTCGATCACCAGCTGGTATTCGGGCAGGGTCTCGCCGCAGGCCAGGGGCAGCGGTTCGTTGAACTGCAGCGTCTGGGGGGTGACCAGACCGACGGAATCTTCGGGGAAGACTGTTGGCATCGACCCAGCTCATGAATAAAAAAGGACGGCCAGTCTAAAGAGCGCTGCCCCCTGCGGCAAGCGCACTCGGAAGGGGCAGGGCGGGCGTGGCGCGGCTTTCAGGCGCGCTGGGAGGTGGGCAGGGTGACGACCTTGGCCTGGCGCTGCAGCGGAGCCGGGCGACGCAGCTGGCGGAGGATATCGGTGGCCTCGGCGAGCTGCTGTTCCAGTTCTTCGGTATAGCGCCCCAGCAGCAGCGAGCGCTGGCGCGCCTGCTGGGTTTCCTGGGCGAGGGCCTTCAGGCGCAGCATGTGGGTTTCCAGCATCTGCTTGTGCTCCAGGCTGTACTGCATCAGCGGCATCAGGGCGTCGGCCGCCCATTGCTCGGCTTCCTCGCGCAGACGCTGGTGCAGGCCGATGACTTCCTGGGCGACGGTGGCGAAGAAGCGCCGGGTCAGCAGGCGTTGTTCGGTGAGCAGGGTTTTCAGGTGCAGGCGGAAGCGGTCAGCCTTCTCCTGCAGCTTGGCGAGATCGCGCACATAGCGCTGGACACGGAACTGCGGGGCATCCAGGGCGTTGAGCGGGTTTTCCTCGTTATGCCGCTGATAGATGGCCGCGACCATGCGGTTGGCGGTTTCCGCTTCATGTTCCATGGCGGCCAGGTCGCCTTCCACGGTGCGGAAGAACTGCAGGATGGCCTGGTGGATACCGACGGTGGTCCAGCTGCCGCGCAGCTTTTCATGGACGCGCTTGAGGTGCTGTTCCAGGCGTTCGGCGCGCACGGCCTCTCGCAGCTGCTCGCCCTGGTGGCGCAGCAGGCGCTGGTTGGTCTTCAGGCTGAGCAGGCGCTTGTGGTGCAGGTTGTGATCGTCCTTGGTCCGCGCGGTCAGCTCGAACAGCAGCTGTCCGCTGTCCTGCTGTTGATCGTTGAGCAGCGCCTGCTGCTCCTTCACCTTGTCCAGGCGCACGCGCAGGCTGTGCTGGCTGTTGTTGACCAGCGCCAGCACCTGGCCGACCACGGCGCTCTCCAGCAGGCGCTCCTTCTGCGCGACGATGCGTTCGCACAGCAGCTCTTCCAGGGATTCCATCTGGCTGCGTGCCGAGCAGTTCGCGGTCGCCGCGCACCTTGGCCAGCAGCGCCTGCTTGGCCGACAGCGGCAGTACGTCCTCGCGGGCGATGCCCAGCTGGCGCGCGGTGGTGTCCTGGATGTGGCGGATGGCGTTCTGTACGAAGGCTTCACCGGCCAGGTCGTCCCAGAGCACGTCGATCTTGTTCAGCACCGCATACAGGCTGGTGTGGCCGTCCTCGCCGAGCTGGCGCACGTGGTCCTGCCAGATCGCCATGTCGGAAGCGGTGACGCCGGTATCGGCGGCCAGCAGGAAGAGGATCGACTGCGCGCTGGGCAGCATCGACAGGGTCAGTTCCGGCTCGCTGCCCAGGGCGTTGAGGCCAGGGGTGTCGAGGATGCGCAGACCCTGGCGCAGCAGCGGATGGTCGAAGTTGACCAGCGCGTGGCGCCACGCCGGCACCAGGACGATGCCGGGCTTGTCGGTGGCTTCGAGCATGTCCGGGTGGAAGCCCAGCTGGATCGCCTGTTCCACTGGCAGCGGCTTGGTCTTGGCGACCTGGGCGAAGGCTTCCGCCATGTTGGCCGGGTCCGAGGTATCCAGCGGAATGTTCACCCAGTGCCGGGGGATGCGCTTGAACTGCGCCACGCTGGCATCGGCGACGCGGGTCTCGATAGGCAGCAGGCGGATGTAGGGGCGTTCCGAGCGCGGGTCGAAGAACAGTTCGGTGGGGCACATGGTGGTGCGCCCGGCCTGGGAGGGCAGCATGCGCCGGCCAAATCCCGCGAAGAACAGGCTGTTGATCAGCTCGGTCTTGCCACGCGAGTACTCGCCGACGAAGGCCAGGGTGATGTGATCGACGCGCAGCAGGCGCAGGGTGCGTTCGAGGCGGTTCTCGATTTCCGGGGTATTCAGCCGGGCGCGCTCCAGCCAGCTGCGATAGCGGGTGATCTCGCGGACCAGCTCGCGCTTCCAGGTGACGTAGGCATCGATCTGCTGACTGAGACGTTCCATGCTCATCCGGGCGTTCCTTGGGCTGGCGCGTCCTGCGCGGGGAATGGATGGCGTGGATTATGCGACGGAGTGTAGGAATAGCAATTGGCCTACAGCACATTCCTACACGTAAGGTCGGCCAAGGCTACCGAGCGGCTATCCCGAGTTCTGCCGGAAGCTTCGTCGGACGGGGAATGCGCACGCGCTTCTGGCGGTTGAGTTCACCGCTTTCCAGCTTCACCGCGCTTTTCGGCACGCCGAAGGCCTTGCCGAGGAAGGCCAGCAGGTGGGCGTTGGCCTTGCCCTCGACCGGCGGCGCGGTGAGACGGATCTTCAGGCGTTCACCGTGCAGCCCGGCGAACTCGTCGCGGCTCGCCTTGGGCTGCAGGTGGCAGTCGAGGATCAGGTCCTCGCCGTCCCAGTGGTAGAACGGCATGCCTGTTTACATGAAGGGGCTGAGGATCTGCGGCATCCCGGTCATGGCGGCCAGGTTGCCGATCACCAGCATGTCGATCAGCTTCAGCGCGATGAACGCGAAGATCGGCGAGATATCCAGCCCGCCCAGGTTCGGCAGCAGCTTGCGGAAGGGCGCCAGGAACGGCTCGCAGATCTGGTTCACCAGCTGGGCGCCGGGGTTGTGGCTGCCCGGGGCGACCCAGGAGAGGATCACGCTGATGATCAGGGCGAAGAAGAACACCTTCAGGAACAGCGAGGTGACCGCGATGATCGACCACACCAGCAGTTGCAGGATATAGCCGCCCACGCCATAGCCCATCAGGGTCAGCGTGACGACCATCAGCACCAGCTGGACCAGGATCGCCAGCACCAGCGAGGCGAAGTCGATGCCGCCGAAACCGGGGATGACCTTGCGCAGCGGGTTCAGCAGCGGCTTGGTGGCGCGCACGATGAACTGGCTGAGCGGGTTGTAGAAGTCGGCGCGGACCAGCTGCAGGATGAAGCGCAGCAGCACGATCAGCAGGTACAGGCTGCCAAGTGTCTGGATCACATAGATGGCGGCTGTGGAAAGTCCGGTCATTGGGCGGTCCTTGGTAAACGTTGGGCGCCGGCGCGCAGGGCCGGGCGAATCGGGCGGTCGGTCAACGACGGCGCTGTAACGCCATACTGTAGGGAATTCATCGTCGCCGGTCGCGTGTAAGTGTGTTTCGTCACGTGCAAATTCAACCCCGGCAGGCCATCGGCGTGGCGCCGGTGGGCCGGGGCCGCGACCAGGTTGCGCGGCAGGGCGAAGCTGAGGGGCAGTGCGACCTTCCCTGGTCGCCGGGCAGCGTGCGTCATCGCAATCAGCGGCCCAGTTGCTCGGCCAGCTCGGCGGAGCGATGGTCGGCGGCGCCAACGGCCTTTTCCACCAGGGCCTCGAAGCCATTGGCCTGGAAGGTGGTGATGGCCGCTTCGGTGGTGCCCTTGGGCGAGGTCACGCGGCGGCGCAGCTCAGCCGGGTCGACGTCGCTGGTGGTCGCCATCTGCGCGGCGCCCAGGGCGGTCTGGCGGGCCAATTGGCCGGCGACTTCGCGGGACAGGCCGAGCTTCTCGCCGGCGGCGGTCATGGCTTCCATCAGCAGGAAGAAGTAGGCCGGGCCGCTGCCGGAGACGGCAGTGACTGCGTCGATCTGCCGCTCCTCGTCGAGCCACAGGGCGATGCCTACGGCGCTCAGCAGTTGCTGCGCCTGCTCACGCTGGGCAGCGCTGACGCTGGCGTTAGGGTACAGGCCGCTAGCGCCCAGGCCGACCAGCGCCGGGGTGTTGGGCATGCAGCGGACGATGGCACGCGGCTGGCCGTTCACCTCGCCCAGCCAGCGCTCGAGGCTGGCGCAGGGGATGCCGGCGGCGATGGAGACGATCAGCGCGTTGTCGGTCAGCGCTGGCGCCAGCGCCAGGCAGACGTCCTTCATGACCTGCGGCTTGACCGCCAGGACCACCACGTCGGCACCTGCCACGGCGCTGGCGTTGTCGCCGACCACTTCGATGCCGTGCTCGGCGGCAATCTTCGCGCGCTGTTCGGCGCCCGGATCGCTGGCGCGGATATTGCCGGCCGGCACGCCCTTGGCACGCAGGCCGCCGATGAGACTGGCGGCCATGTTGCCGGCGCCGATGAAGGCAATGCGGGTGCTGCTCATGGAGTCTCTTCCTTTATTGATTCAGTGCGTCAGTGCGAGGCGCCGTAGTCGCGGGCGCCGAACAGGGCGGTACCGATCCGCACCCAGGTGGCGCCCTCGCCGATGGCGGCTTCAAGGTCGTGGCTCATGCCCATGGACAGGGTGTCCAGGCCGAGGTTCAGGGCTTGCATCAGCTCGCGCAGGCGGGCAAAGGCGGCGTGCTGCGCGGCAATGTCCTCGGTGGGTTCGGGGATCGCCATCAGGCCGCGCAGTTTCAGGTGGGGCAGTTGCGCCACCGCCTGGGCGAGGGCGGGCAGCTCTGCGGGGAGCAACCGGACTTGCTGTCCTCGCCGCTGACGTTCACCTGCAGCAGCACGTTCAGCGGCGGCAGGTTCGTCGGGCGCTGCTCGGAGAGGCGCTGGGCGACTTTCAGGCGGTCCACCGAGTGCACCCAGTCGAAGTGCTCGGCGATGGGCCGGGTCTTGTTCGACTGGATGGGGCCGATGAAATGCCAGGTCAGCGGCAGGTCGGCCAGCTCGGTCTGCTTGAGCAGCGCTTCCTGCAGGTAGTTCTCGCCAAAATCGGCCAGGCCTTCGGCATACGCTTCGCGGATGGCGGCGGCGGGTTTGGTCTTGCTCACGGCAAGCAACTGCACCGAGCCAGGCGTGCGATTTTTCGCTTGTTCCGCCTCACGGATTCGTACGCGAACCTTTGCAATATTCTCTGCTATCGTGGACATTACCGTCGCTTTTCCGCCCGGCTGCTGCGTGTTCTGCGGCATTCTACCTGCTTGCTCTTGATTGGGGAGTCCCATGGATATTACCGAGCTGCTCGCCTTCAGCGCCAAGCAGGGCGCTTCGGACCTGCACCTCTCGGCCGGCCTGCCGCCGATGATCCGCGTCGACGGCGATGTCCGCCGCATCAACCTGCCGCCGCTCGAGCACAAGCAGGTTCACGCGCTGATCTACGACATCATGAACGACAAGCAGCGCAAGGATTACGAAGAGTTCCTGGAGACCGACTTCTCCTTCGAAGTGCCGGGCGTAGCCCGCTTCCGGGTCAACGCCTTCAACCAGAACCGCGGCGCCGGCGCCGTGTTCCGGACCATTCCCTCCAAGGTCCTGACCATGGAAGACCTGGGGATGGGCGAAGTCTTCAAGCGTGTCTCCGACGTGCCGCGCGGCCTGGTACTGGTGACCGGCCCGACCGGTTCGGGCAAGTCCACCTCGCTGGCAGCGATGCTCGACTACCTGAACAACACCAAGTACAGCCACATCCTCACCGTCGAAGACCCGATCGAATTCGTCCACGAGTCGAAGAAGTGTCTGGTCAACCAGCGCGAAGTGCACCGCGACACCCTGGGCTTCAACGAGGCCCTGCGTTCGGCACTGCGTGAGGACCCGGACATCATCCTGGTGGGTGAGATGCGCGACCTGGAGACCATCCGCCTGGCGCTGACCGCCGCGGAAACCGGCCACCTGGTCTTCGGCACCCTGCACACCACCTCCGCGGCCAAGACCATCGACCGTATCGTCGACGTGTTCCCGGCCGAGGAGAAGTCCATGGTTCGTTCCATGCTCTCCGAGTCCCTGCAGGCGGTGATTTCCCAAACCCTGCTGAAGAAGATCGGCGGCGGCCGTGTCGCGGCCCACGAGATCATGATCGGCACCCCGGCGATCCGTAACCTGATCCGCGAGGACAAGGTCGCGCAGATGTACTCCGCCATCCAGACCGGCGGTGCGCTGGGCATGCAGACCCTCGACATGTGCCTCAAGGGCCTGGTCGCCAAAGGCCTGGTGACGCGCGACGCGGCGAAAGAAAAAGCCAAGATCCCGGAAAACTTCTAACCCCACCGGGCCCTCGCGGCCCGGCGCACGGAGCGCGCCACACGCACCCGCTTCGTGATCCGACAGCCCTGTCGTAGTCAGCGTGAACTCGGCGAGAAAGATCATGGAATTCGAGAAGCTGTTGCGCCTGATGGTGGAAAAGGGAGCGTCCGACCTGTTCATCACGGCGGGTGTGCCGCCTTCGATGAAGGTCAACGGCAAGGTGCTGCCGGTCACCAAGACCGCGCTGTCGCCGGAGCAGACCCGCGAGACCGTACTGTCGGTGATGAACGAGCAGCAGCGCCGCGATTTCGCCGAGAACCACGAGTGCAACTTCGCCATCAGCGCCCGCGGCGTGGGTCGCTTCCGTGTCAGCGCCTTCTATCAGCGCAACCTGGTGGGCATGGTGCTGCGCCGCATCGAGACCAACATCCCGACCATCGATGACCTGAAGCTGCCGGAAATCCTCAAGAAGCTGGCAATGACCAAGCGCGGCCTGGTGATCTTCGTCGGTGCCACCGGTACCGGTAAGTCCACCTCGCTGGCGGCGATGATTGGCTACCGCAACAAGAATTCGACCGGCCACATCATCTCCATCGAAGACCCCATCGAATACATCCACCAGCACCAGGGCTGCATCGTCACCCAGCGTGAGGTGGGCCTGGATACCGATACCTTCGAGGTGGCCCTGAAGAACACCCTGCGCCAGGCGCCGGACGTGATCATGATCGGCGAGGTGCGCTCGCGCGAGACCATGGACCACGCCGTGGCCTTCGCCGAAACCGGCCACTTGTGCCTGGCGACCCTGCACGCCAACAACGCCAACCAGGCGCTGGAACGGATCATCCACTTCTTCCCGGCCGACCGTCATGGCCAGGTGTGGATGGACCTTTCGCTGAACCTCAAGGCCATCGTTGCCCAGCAACTGGTGCCGACCCCGGACGGCAAGGGCCGCCGCGCGGTGATCGAGGTGCTGCTGAACACCCCGCTGGCCGCCGACCTGATCCGCAAGGGCGAAGTGCACGAGCTCAAGCCGCTGATGAAGCGCTCCACCGAGCAGGGCATGCAGACCTTCGACCAGGCGCTGTACCAGCTCTACACCCAGGGCGAGATCACCTACGAGGATGCATTGGCCTACGCCGACTCGGCGAACGACCTGCGCCTGATGATCAAGCTGGGCTCGGAGACCGACGCCGACCACCTGACCACCATGACCCAGGGCCTGACCCTGGAAATGAGCGAAGACGATCCCAGCCGCCGTTTCCGCTGATTCCGCTTTCCAAGCCGATAGCGCCTGAGAAGCCCGCCCCGTGCGGGCTTTTCGTTTATGCTGGATGCCACGTAACGCAACGGGAGAAAGGCATGTCCGCCAACCCTGATACCCACAGCAAGGTCATTGGCTACCTGCTGTGGATCTTCGGCTTCACCGGTTCGCACCGCTTCTACTACGGCCGTCCGATCACCGGCACCATCTGGTTCTTCACCCTGGGCCTGTTCTTCATTGGCTGGATCATCGACCTGTTCCTGATCCCTTCCATGGATGACGCGGCGGACGAGCGCTACCGCGCCGGCGGCGTCGACTACAACGTCGCCTGGATCCTGCTGACCTTCCTCGGCGTGTTCGGCGTGCACCGCATGTACATGGGCAAGTGGATCACCGGGATCATCTACCTGTTCACCGGTGGCCTGTTCCTGGTCGGTGTGCTGTACGACTTCTGGACGCTGAACAGCCAGATTTCCGAGCGCAACGGGCCGCAGCGCATCTGAACCCGCACCGATCCATCTTTATGTAGGAGCGAGCTTGCTCGCGAACCGCATGGCACGAGGTTCGTTCGCGAGCAAGCTCGCTCCTACGAAAAGCTGCACCGCTCTCTTTCGTCGCGCCGCCTGGCGCGACCTGTGCCTCCCGCCTAAGGTCAGGAGGACAGTAGCAGGCGCCGCCGGGCGATCCCCGTGGCGCCCAGAAGGAGTGGCTGCCATGAGCAACGAATCCCGCCCCGCCGTACTCGACCTGATCGGCAATACCCCCATGGTCCGCGTCACGCGCTTCGATACCGGACCCTGCACCCTGTTCCTCAAGCTCGAATCGCAGAACCCCGGCGGCTCCATCAAGGACCGCATCGGCGTCGCCATGATCGAGGCCGCCGAGCGTGACGGCCGGCTCAAGCCCGGCGGCGTGATTGTCGAAGCCACCGCCGGCAACACCGGCCTGGGCCTGGCGCTGGTGGGCCGCGCCAAGGGCTACCGGGTGGTGCTGGTGGTGCCGGACAAGATGTCCACCGAGAAGGTCCTGCACCTGCGCGCCATGGGCGCCGAGGTGCATATCACCCGCTCCGATGTCGGCAAGGGGCACCCCGAGTACTACCAGGACGTCGCCGCGCGGCTGGCAAAAGACCTGCCGAACGCCTTCTTCGCCGACCAGTTCAACAACCCCGCCAACCCGCTGGCCCACGAGACCGGCACCGGCCCGGAAATCTGGGCGCAGACCGGCCATGACCTCGATGCCGTGGTGGTCGGCGTCGGTTCCGCTGGCACGCTCACCGGCCTGACCCGCTTCTTCCAGAAGGTCCAGCCCGAGCTGGAAATGGTCCTGGCCGACCCGGTGGGTTCGATCATGGCCGAGTACTCGCGCTCCGGTGCCCTCGGCACCCCCGGCTCCTGGGCGGTGGAAGGCATCGGCGAGGATTTCGTGCCGTCGATCGCCGATCTTTCCAGCGTGCGCCACGCCTACTCGATCAGCGACGAGGAAAGCTTCGCCACCGCCCGCGAACTGCTGCGCAACGAAGGCATCGCTGCCGGTTCATCCACCGGCACGCTGCTGGCCGCCGCGCTGCGCTTCTGCCGCGAGCAGAAAACACCCAAGCGGGTGGTCAGCCTGGTCTGCGACACCGGCACGCGCTACCTGTCGAAGATCTACAACGACCAGTGGATGACCGACCAGGGCCTGCTGCAGCGCAAGCGCTACGGCGACCTGCGCGACATCATCGCGCGGCGCTTCGAGGAGGGCCGGGTGGTCAGCGTCGGCCCCGGCGACACCCTGCTTACCGCCTTCCAGCGCATGCGCCTGGCGGATGTTTCGCAACTGCCCGTGCTCGACGGCCCGCGACTGGTCGGCGTGATCGACGAATCCGACATCCTCATGGGCGTGCATGACGACCCGGCGCACTACCGCCGCGAGGTCGCCAGCGCCATGAGCGACGCCCCGGAAACCCTCGCCCCCGGCGCCAGCCTGGGCGAGCTGGAAGCCGTGCTGGCGCGCGGCCTGGTGGCGATCATCGCCGACGCCTCGGGCTTCCACGGCCTGATTACCCGTTTCGACCTGCTCAACCATCTACGGAGGACCCTCGCATGAGCCAGCACGACGACCGCCTCGGTTTCGCCACCCGCGTGATCCACGCCGGGCAGGAGCCGGACCCGTCCACCGGGGCGATCATGCCGCCGATCTACGCCAACTCCACCTACCGCCAGGACAGCCCCGGCGTGCACAAGGGGCTGGATTACGGCCGCTCGCACAACCCCACACGCTGGGCGCTGGAGCGCTGCGTGGCAGACCTGGAAGGCGGCAGCAAGGCCTTTGCCTTCGCCTCGGGGCTGGCGGCGATTTCGGCGGTGCTGGAGCTGCTCGACGCCGGCTCGCACATCGTCTCCGGCAACGATCTGTATGGCGGCACCTTCCGCCTGTTCGAGCGAGTGCGCCGGCGCAGCGCCGGGCATGACTTCCACTTCGCCGACCTGGCCCAACCCGGCGCGCTGGAAGCTGCGCTCACCGACAAGACCCGCATGGTCTGGGTGGAGACCCCGAGCAACCCGCTGCTGCGCCTGACCGACCTGGCCGCCATCGCCCGCACCTGCCGTGAGCGCGGCATCCTCTGCGTGGCCGACAACACCTTCGCCAGCCCCTACGTGCAGCGCCCGCTGGACCTGGGCTTCGACATCGTCGTGCACTCCACCACCAAGTACCTCAACGGCCACTCGGACGTGATCGGCGGCATCGCCATCGTCGGCGACAACCCCGACCTCGCCGAGCGTCTGGGCTTCCTGCAGAACTCGGTGGGCGCCATCGCCGGCCCGTTCGACGCCTTCCTCACCCTGCGCGGGGTGAAGACCCTGGCGCTGCGCATGGAGCGGCACTGCGCCAATGCCCTCGACCTGGCGAAATGGCTGGAACAGCAGCCGCAGGTGAAACGCGTCTATTACCCTGGCTTGCCATCGCACCCGCAGCACGAGCTGGCGCGTACGCAGATGAAGGGCTTCGGTGGAATGATTTCGCTGGACCTGGACACCGACCTCGCCGGCTCGCGGCGCTTCCTGGAGAACGTCCAGCTGTTTGCCCTGGCGGAGAGCCTGGGCGGCGTGGAAAGCCTGATCGAGCACCCGGCGATCATGACCCACGCCAGCATCCCGGCGGAAAACCGCGCGGCGCTGGGCATCGGCGATTCGCTGATCCGCCTGTCGGTGGGCGTGGAAGACGTGGAGGACCTGCGCGCCGATCTGGCCAAGGCGCTGGCGATGATCTGACGCCCTGCGCTGGACCGCTTTTCGTAGGAGCGAGCCTGCTCGCGAACCGCCCAGCCTCGGTGCCCGGAATGTTCGCGAGCAAGCTCGCTCCTACAAGAAGGGCGCGAAGCCGCGCACGCCTGCGTCTTCGTAGGATGGCGTGGAGCGAAGCGATACCCATCGCTCGCGGCACCGACGGCATGGGTATCGCTCCGCTCCACCCATCCTACCTCGCGGCCTGCTCCTGCAACGGGGCGGCGCGTGAAATGAAAAAAGCCCGCCAATCGGCGGGCTTTTTCATGGCGCGATGAGGCGTTACACCGCGTGGACGATATGCCCATCCACCAGGGTGCAGCGCACCACGCCCGGCAGGCAGTGGCCGAGGAACGGGCAGTTCTGGCCACGGGAGTGCCAGGTCTCGCCCACCAGGGTCTGGCCTTCGGCTTCGAACAGCACCACGTCTGCCGCGGCACCCACGGCCAGCTTGCCGGCCGGCAGGCGCAGGGCGGCGGCCGGGCCGCTGGAGAGGCGTGCGAGCAGGGTCGGCAGGTCGAGCAGGCCGTCCTGCACCAGGGTCATGGCCAGCGGCAGCAGCAGCTCGACACTGCTGATGCCCGGGTCGGTCGCGGCGAACGGTGCGTTCTTCGCGTCCTGCTCATGGGGCTGGTGATGGCTGGCGATGGCCTGGATCACCCCGCTCTTCACCGCTTCGCGCAGGGCGTCGCGGTCCTTGCGCGAGCGCAGCGGCGGCTGCACGTGGTACAGGCTGGAGAAGTCCGCCAGCGCCTCGTCGGTGAGGATCAACTGGTACAGCGCCACGTCGGCGGTGACCGGAAGGCCACGCGCCTGGGCCTGGGCGATCATCTCGACGCCGCGGGCACTGGTCAGCTGGCTGAAATGCGCACGCACGCCGGACTGCTCGACCAGCAGCAGGTTGCGGGCCAGGGCCACTGTTTCGGCTGTTTCCGGGATGCCGGCCAGGCCGCGGAAGCTGGCGGTCGGGCCTTCGTGGGCGATGCCGTCGCCAGCCAGTTCGGCATCCTGGGAGGTGAAGATCACGGTCAGGTCGAAGGTCGCCGCGTAATCCAGCGAGCGCAGCAGCACGCGGTTGCTGGCCACCGGCGCCAGACCGTTGGTGAAGGCCACGCAGCCGGCGTCGCGCAGGGCGACCAGTTCGGACAGCTGCTCGCCGGCCAGACCCTTGGTCAGCGCGCCGATAGGGAAGACCTTGGCGTTGCCGGCCTCGCGGGCGCGGTCGAGGATCAGCTCGGCGACCGCCGAGGTGTCCAGCACCGGCTTGGTCTGCGGCGGGAAGCACAGGCTGGTGACGCCACCGGCGGCGGCGGCGCGGGTTTCGCTCTCGATGCTGCCCTTGCGGCTGTAGCCCGGCTCGCGCAGGGCGACGCTCAGGTCGACCAGGCCGGGCGCGGCGATCAGGCCGGCGGCGTCGATTTCCTGGGCGGCGTGGAAGTCTGCGGGGGCGGCGCCGATGGCGACAATGCGGCCGGCCTCGATGTGCAGGTCGCAGACCTTGTCCAGGCCGCTGGCCGGGTCGATCAGGTGGGCGCCACGAATACTGACGGTCATTGCGCGTCCTCCTGTTCCAGCTGGCGTTGGGCGTTCTGGCCGCTCATGGCCATGGACAGCACGGCCATGCGGATGGCGATGCCGTAGGTGACCTGGTTGAGGATCACCGACTGCTCGCCGTCGGCCACGGCGGAGTCGATCTCCACGCCGCGGTTGATCGGGCCGGGGTGCATGACGATGGCGTCGGGCTTGGCCAGCTGCAGGCGCTTCTGGGTCAGGCCGTAGAGCTTGAAGAACTCGCCCTCGCTGGGCAGCAGGCCGCCGGCCATGCGCTCGCGCTGCAGGCGCAGCATGATCACCACGTCGACGTCCTTCAGGCCTTCGTCGGCGTCGGTGAAGACTTTCACGCCGTACTGTTCTTCCAGGCCCACTGGCAGCAGGGTGCGCGGGGCGATGACGCGGATGTCCGGGCAGCCCAGGGTCTTCAGCGCCAGCATGTCGGAGCGCGCCACCCGCGAGTGCAGGATGTCGCCGACGATGGCCACCGAGAGGTTCTCGAAGCTGCCCTTGTGGCGGCGGATGGTGAGCATGTCGAGCATGCCCTGGGTCGGGTGGCCGTGACGGCCGTCGCCGCCGTTGATCACGGCGACGTTGGGGCTGACGTGCTCGGCGATGAAGTGCGCGGCACCCGAGTCGCTGTGGCGCACGACGAACATGTCGGCGGCCATGGCTTCGAGGTTGCGCAGGGTGTCGGTGAGCGTCTCGCCCTTGCTGGTCGAGGAAGTCGACACGTTCAGCGAGATGACGTCGGCGGACAGGCGCTGGGCCGCCAGTTCGAAGGTGGTGCGGGTGCGCGTGGAGTTCTCGAAGAACACGTTGCACACAGTCTTGCCGCGCAGCAGCGGGACTTTCTTCACTGCGCGGGCGCCGACTTCGAGGAAGGAGTCGGCGGTATCGAGGATTTCAGTCAGCAGTTCGCGGGACAACCCGTCGAGCGAGAGGAAGTGGCGCAGCTGGCCCAGGTCGTTGAGCTGCAGCGGGCGCTTGGCGTCGGTCGGCATGTGGCAGGCCCTGAAAGTTGGAGGTGGAGGTCCGGGCGCGCGGAGTTACGGCGCGGTGCTGAGAAGCGTGCGCTCGAGGACAAGTGGTGCGGGACCGCGCAATTTTACCCGCTCGTTGGGTGCCAATGACAGGGTTTCGCCGACGACATCCGGACGAATTGGCAGTTCGCGCTTGTTCAGGTCCACCAGGCTGACCAGGGTCACGCTGGCCGGGCGACCGTAGTCGAACAGCTCGTTAAGCGCCGCGCGGATGGTCCGGCCGCTCATCAGCACGTCGTCCACCAGGACCAGATGCTGGCCGTCGATCTCGAAGGGCAGTTCCGACGGACGGACCTGCGGGTGCAGGCCGCTGCGGGTGAAATCGTCGCGGTAGAAGGAAACGTCGAGGATGCCGAGGATTTCGTCGCTGCCCAGTGCCTTGAGCAGCTCCTGGGCGACCCAGATGCCCCCGGTGTGGATGCCGACGAAGCGAGGGGCGTCGATCCCGCGCTGCGCCAGGTAGTTGCGCAGATCGGTAGCCATGCGGGGGATGAGTTCGGCGGGGCTGGGCAGGGTCATGACGTCTCCGGTTCGGTTGGCGAGGCCACCCGGCGCGGGCGGCCATCGGGGCGGACCGTTCCGGGAAGGACTGGTCCGGCAAGCTTAGCGGCTTTGGCCCGATGGCCTCTGCCGCAGGTCAAGCAGGGGTGTTTTCCGCCAGCCAGCCCTCCAGCAGCAGGGCGGCGGCCAGGGCGTCCACCGGGCGCTCGCGGTAGCCTCCCGTCTGGCCCTGGGCCAGGCGCTCGCCCTTGGCGGCGTAGGTGGTCAGGCGTTCGTCGTGGGTGTGTACCGGCAGGTTGTAGCGGCCGTGCAGGCGGCGGGCGAACTTCTCGGCGCGCTCGCTCATGTCGCTGGGGGTGCCGTCCATGTTCAGCGGCAGGCCGACGACGATGGCGTCGGGCTGCCATTCCTTGATCAGGGCTTCCACGCGGTTCCAGTCCGGCACGCCGTTCTGCGCCTTGAGTACGCAGAGTTCGCGGGCCTGGCCGGTGATGGCCTGGCCGACGGCGACGCCGATCTGCTTGGTGCCGTAGTCGAAACCCAGGAGCAGGCGCAGGGGTTTGCTGCTCATCAGGCGTGCCCGGCCTGGGCGGTGAGCAGGCTGAGGTTGACCCCCAGGCGCTCGGCAGCCGCCGACAGGCGCTGCTCGGCCGGCACTTCGAAGAGTACCGCAGGGTCGGCGGGGCAGGTCAGCCAGGCGTTGTCGGCCAGTTCGGCTTCCAGCTGGCCGGCTTCCCAGCCCGCATAGCCGAGGGTGATGAGGTGCTGCGCGGGCCCGCTGCCGTCGGCGATGGCGAACAGCACGTCCTGCGAGGTGGAGAGCGACAGCTCGCCCAGCTCCAGGGTGGCCTGGTAGCTGCGCCCGGCAGGGTGCAGGACGAAGCCGCGATCGGTCTGTACCGGCCCGCCGGTATAGATGGTCACGCCCTGGCAGCGCACTGGCGGCAATTCATCCGGGCGCAATTGTTCGAGCACATCGGCGAGGCTTAGGCCGCTGGGGCGATTGATGATCAGGCCCATGGCGCCTTGCTCGTTGTGTTCCACGAGGTAGGTGACGGTCTGGGCAAAGTTGGAATCCGCCATGTGCGGCATGGCGATCAGGAAATGGTGCTTGAGGTAGCTGGCGGCTGTGCTTTTCATGCCGGCTAGTTTCAGGCCTGGGGGCCAAAGGGACAAGACTTGAAAGCATCAGCCGGCGCTATCCGGTGCGCGGCTTCAGTTGCTGGACAGGCGGTCACCGCGCTCGAAGCGCCAGGTGCGGATGATTTCCAGGCGGTCGATGTCGTTCAGATCACCCGAGAAGGGCGCGAAGGGCGCGGCCAGTCGCACGATGCGCTGGGCGGCCTGATCGAGCAGGGGCTGGCCGGAGGATTCCAGTACCTGGACTTCATAGAGGGAGCCGTCGCGGTTGATCGACACCAGCAGACGCAGGTTGCCGTAGATGCGCTGCCGACGGGCTTCGTCCGGGTAATTGAGGTTGCCGATGCGCTCGATCTTCTTGCGCCACTCTTCCTTGTACCAGGCGCCTTTGTCGCGCATGGTCGAGGCGGCGCTCAGGCGGTGGATGCGTGGTCGCTTGGCGTACGCCTGCTGCTCACGGGCGAGGTCGGCCTCGAGGCTGGAGATTTCTGCCGACAGCTGGCTGGAGTCGAACTGCGGCGCCGGTTTGGCGACGGTCTCGGCCTTGGGCGTCTGCTGCTTGGTCTGCACCTTGTCCGGGCGCGGAGTGCGGGTGGCGACGGCGGCCTTGGGCGCTTCGGGGCTCTTGGCCTGGCGCGGGGTGGCCGGCGGCGAGACCTTCTTCACCTCGGTGTCCTGGAACGGCGCCTGCTCGGTGGTCTTGGGGATTGCCTTGTGTTCCAGGGTGCCGCTGCCCTGCTGGTTCATCTGGGCAAGGTAGTCGGCTTTCTCCGGTGCCTTGTCGCTCTTGAAGCTGGCCAGGGTGATTTCCAGCGTCTTGCTCAGCTGGCTGGGCATGGGCATGGTGAAGCCCACCCCCAGCAGCACGGCCACATGCACTATCGCCGCAACGAACAGGGTGAAACCCAGACGGTCCGCCGGGCGGACGCCGGAGGACACGGGGAAGTCTTGGTGGGTTGCAGCGTTCATTGCGGGTCGCGTAGGCCAGGGTGGGGCGGAAGTCTGCCGACGAGGCTTATAAAAGTCTATGACGCACTGCGCGCCTTGAGCTTTTCGTCGATGACTGCCATCAGTCTCTCACCGATGCGTGTGTCGTAGGCCGCATCGATCTCGCGGATGCAGGTCGGGCTGGTGACGTTGATCTCGGTGAGGTTCTCGCCGATCACGTCCAGGCCGACGAACAGCAGGCCGCGCTTGCGCAGCTCCGGGCCGACCTGGGCAGCGATCCAGCGGTCGCGCTCGGTCAGCGGCTGGGCCACGCCACGACCGCCGGCGGCCAGGTTGCCGCGGGTCTCGCCCTGGGCGGGAATGCGCGCGAGGCAGTATTCCACCGGTTCGCCGTCGATCATCAGGATGCGCTTGTCGCCGTCCTTGATGGCCGGGAGGTAGCGTTGCGCCATGACTTGTTCCTGGCCGTGGCGGGTCAGGGTCTCGAGGATCACCGAGAGGTTCGGGTCGCCGTCGCGGTGGCGGAAGATCATCGATCCGCCCATGCCATCCAGGGGTTTGAGAATGATGTCACGATGCTCCGCGGCGAATTCGCGGAGAATGTCGGACCGGCGGCTCACCACCGTCGGCGGCGCGCACTGCGGGAACAGCGTGGCGAAGTACTTTTCGTTGCAGTCACGCAGGCTCTGCGGCTTGTTGACGATGAGCGTACCGGCGGTTTCAGCCTGTTCCAGCAGGTAGGTGGAGTAGACGAACTCGTTGTCGAAGGGCGGGTCCTTGCGCATCAGGATCACGTCCAGGTCCGACAGCGGCTGGTCGACTTCCTCTTCCAGTTCGAACCAGTGGGCCGGATCGTAGAACACCTTGAGCGGGCGCATGCGGCCGCGGGCGACGTTCTCTTTCTGGTAAAGATCCTGCTGTTCCATATAGAAGAGCTGCCAGCCACGGGCCTGGGCGGCCAGCAACATGGCCAGCGAGCTGTCCTTCTTGAAACTGATCTGCGCGATGGGGTCCATCACGATCCCGAGGCGTACGCTCATGGGATGTCCTCCTGGGGGAATTCGTCGGCTTGGGGCTGCGACTCGGGGCCGCGCCACAAAGGCTGAAAATGGACGCTCAGGGTGGCGCTGGATGTGCGCTCGGTCAAGGAAAAAGCCTGCGCGTTCGGGGTCTTATGGCCTGAATTTGCTGGGCGTGGTAAAGATTCTGACGATTGTGGTAAAAGGTTCCCACGATTGGGTCGCAGCCCGACGGTGGCAGGGCGCTTGCGCACTGAAATAAAAAGCGGAAAAACGACTCACCGAGATGGTAAGGGCGAACATGGAACAGCATTCCGACGGTTTGAAAGTAATGGTGATCGACGATTCCAAGACGATTCGTCGCACGGCTGAAACCCTGCTGAAGAAAGTCGGCTGCGATGTCATTACAGCCATCGACGGCTTCGACGCGCTGGCCAAGATCGCCGATACCCATCCCAGCATCATCTTCGTCGACATCATGATGCCGCGCCTGGATGGCTATCAGACCTGCGCCCTGATCAAGAACAACAGTGCATTCAAATCCACGCCGGTGATCATGCTGTCCTCCAAGGACGGCCTGTTCGACAAGGCCAAGGGTCGCATCGTCGGTTCCGATCAGTACCTCACCAAGCCCTTCAGCAAGGAAGAACTGCTCGGCGCGATCAAGACCCATGTGCCCGACTTCACCCCGGTGGAGCACGCTTCCTGAAGTCCGGCGCAAGCGCCGGTGACGCCTATTCCGTATGGGGACCACAATGGCTCGAATTCTGATTGTTGATGACTCGCCGACCGAGATGTACAAGCTGACCGCGATGCTGGAAAAGCACTCGCATCAGGTACTCAAGGCCGAAAATGGCGCCGATGGCGTGGCCCTGGCTCGCCAGGAAAAGCCCGACGTCGTCCTGATGGACATCGTCATGCCCGGCCTGAACGGCTTCCAGGCGACTCGTCAGCTGTCCAAGGACCCGGAAACCAGCGCGATTCCGGTGATCATCGTCACCACCAAGGACCAGGAGACCGACAAGGTCTGGGGCAAGCGCCAGGGCGCTCGCGATTACCTGACCAAGCCGGTGGACGAAGAGACGCTGCTCAAGACCATCAATTCGGTGCTGGCCGGCTGATTCAGCCTGCCCGCACGTACAGCACATAATTATTAGAGAAGGCCAGGGCCGGCATGGCGGAAGTCCAGAGTCCTTTCGAGGTTCTCGTCCAGATCGATCAGCGCTGTCGTCAGCTGGCCGCGGGTCTGCCCGCCCAGCGCGAGGTGGTGCAGAGCTGGAACGGTATCGGCTTTCGCATGGCTGGGCGCCTGTTCGTGGCGCCCATGGGGGAGGTCGGCGAGGTTCTTCACGAACCGCGCTACACACTGCTGCCCGGCGTCCGTGACTGGGTGAAGGGGGTCGCCAACGTGCGCGGCCGCCTGTTGCCGATCATGGACCTGTGCGGCTTCCTCGGCGCGGAGCTTTCGCCTCTGCGCAAACAGCGGCGCGTGCTCGTCGTGGAACACCAGGAAGTCTTCGCCGGCCTCATCGTCGATGAGGTGTTCGGCATGCAGCACTTCCCGGTGGACACCTTCTCCGAGCAGCTGCCGCCCCTCGAAGCGGTCCTGCAACCCTTTATTCATGGCGTCTTCCACCGGGAGCAACCCTGGCTCGTGTTCAGTCCGCATGCGCTGGCTCAGCACCCGGGGTTCCTGGATGTCGCCAGCTAGCGTTTGACCGGTTGGGCCGGCGTTGCCGGCCCTTGTTGTGACATGGAATTCGTAATCGTGGTGGGTCCAGGCGGGGGCCGAATATGAAAAATATAAAGGCAGGCAGTCTTTTTTCGGGTGCGCGCAGCAGCTCGCTGATCCTGGGACTCTTCGTGGTCCTGATCGTGGCGATCGTCTTGCTGTTCGCCAACTTCGCTTACCTCAACACCCAGGCGAACCACGACAAGCAGTACATCGGCCATGCCGGCGAACTGCGCGTGCTGTCCCAGCGTATCGCCAAGAACGCCACGGAAGCCGCGGCGGGCAAGGCGGAGGCGTTCAAGCTGCTGAAAGAGGCGCGCAACGACTTCGAGAAACGCTGGAACATTCTCTCCAAGGGTGACGAGAGCACCGGCCTGCCGCCGAGCCCGGATTCGGTACAACCGCAGATGGCGGATGTGCAGAAGGACTGGGACACCCTGCGCAAGAACGCCGACTCCATCCTCGCCAGCGAACAGACCGTACTGTCCCTGCACCAGGTAGCCGCGACCCTCGCCGAAACCATCCCGCAGCTGCAGGTGGAGTACGAAGAGGTCGTCGACATCCTGCTGGAAAACGGCGCTCCGGCCGACCAGGTTGCGGTAGCCCAGCGCCAGTCGCTGCTGGCCGAACGTATCCTCGGCTCGGTGAACAAGGTGCTGGCCGGTGACGAGAACTCCGTGCAGGCCGCCGACAGCTTCGGCCGTGACGCCAGCCTCTTCGGCCGCGTACTCAAGGGCATGAAGGAAGGCAACGCGGCGATGAGCATCTCCAAGGTGACCAACGCCGAAGCGGTGGACCGCCTCAACGAGATCGCCGAACTCTTCGAATTCGTGTCCGGCTCGGTGGACGAAATCCTCGAGACCTCCCCGGAACTGTTCCAGGTCCGTGAAGCCGCCAACACCATCTTCGGTGGCTCGCAGACCCTGCTGGACAAGGCTTCCAGCCTCGCCGCCGGCTTCGAGAACCTGGCCGAAGGCCGCGTGTTCAACCAGGTCGCCAGCGCCGCGCTGGGTATCATCGCCCTGGGCGCGATCATCCTCATCGGTCTGGTGATGGTGCGCGAAACCAACCGTCGACTGGCCGAGACCGCCGAGAAGAACGAACGTAACCAGGCGGCGATTCTGCGACTGCTCGACGAAATCGCCGACCTCGCCGACGGTGACCTGACGGTAGCCGCGACGGTAACCGAGGACTTCACCGGTGCGATCGCGGACTCCATCAACTACTCCATCGACCAGCTCCGCGAGCTGGTGGAAACCATCAACCTGACCGCCGTGCAGGTGGCCGCCGCCGCCCAGGAAACCCAGGCCACCGCCATGCACCTGGCCGAGGCTTCCGAGCACCAGGCCCAGGAAATCGCCGGCGCCTCCGCCGCGATCAACGAAATGGCCGTGTCCATTGACCAGGTATCGGCGAACGCCTCCGAGTCCTCGGCGGTAGCGGAACGTTCCGTAGCCATCGCCAACAAGGGCAACGAAGTGGTGCACAACACCATCACCGGCATGGACAACATCCGTGAGCAGATCCAGGACACCTCGAAGCGGATCAAACGCCTCGGTGAATCGTCCCAGGAGATCGGTGACATCGTAAGCCTGATCAACGACATCGCCGACCAGACCAACATCCTTGCACTGAACGCCGCGATCCAGGCGTCCATGGCGGGCGACGCGGGCCGCGGCTTCGCCGTGGTAGCGGACGAAGTACAGCGTCTGGCGGAACGTTCTTCGGCTGCGACCAAGCAGATCGAAGCGCTGGTGAAGACCATTCAGACCGACACCAACGAAGCGGTGATCTCGATGGAACAGACCACCTCCGAGGTGGTCCGCGGTGCTCGCCTGGCGCAGGACGCCGGTGTGTCCCTGGAAGAGATCGAGAAGGTATCCAAGACCCTGGCAGCGTTGATCCAGAACATTTCCAACGCCGCCCGTCAGCAGGCTTCCTCCGCCGGCCACATTTCCAACACCATGAACGTGATCCAGGAGATCACCTCGCAGACCTCCGCCGGTACCACCGCTACGGCGCGCAGCATTGGTAACCTGGCCAAGATGGCCGGCGAGATGCGCCACTCCGTATCCGGCTTCAAACTGCCGGACACCGCCGAACAGGCCTGAGCAGAGGAGGTGCGCTGCTCTTTGCCGGGTAGCGCACGACAATCTTGAGCGAGGGGCGCGACATGCAGGCAAGTGGCGTCTGGTCGTTGCAGCCGTTGGCCGACATGTCGGCCGCGGACTTCCGCGACTGGCAGGCACTGTTGGAAGACCGGACCGGCGTCGTGGTCAACGAGCAGCGCCGTGCCTTCCTGCAGACCAGCCTGGGCGCGCGGATGCGCGAGCTGGGTATCGCCGACTATGGCACCTATTACCGCCAGGTCACCGACGGCCCGCGCGGCGCCGTCGAGTGGTCAAACCTGCTGGACCGCCTCACCGTTCAGGAAACCCGTTTCTTTCGCCACAAGGCATCCTTCGAAGTGCTGGAGAGCTTCCTGCTCCAGCGCCTCGCAGAGGTCGGCCCGAGCCGTCCGCTGGCCTTGTGGAGCGTCGGCTGTTCCAGTGGCGAGGAGCCTTACTCCCTCGCCATGGTGGCCGCCAAGGTACTGGAAGATGCAGGTCTGGCGCCGCTGTTCGGCGTGACCGGCACCGACATCAGCCTCAATGCCCTGAACCGGGCGCGCGAGGCGAGCTATGCGGCACGCAAGCTGGAGGATATCGACCCGGAACTGGCCACGCGCTACTTCAGCGCGCAGGATGACGGTCGATACCGTGTGATACCCGATCTCGCCGGGCGCGTCTGTTGCGCGCGGCTGAATGTGCTGGAACTGGCCAAGGCGCCAATGTCCGGCATGGACGTGATTTTTTGCCAGAACCTGCTGATCTATTTCCGCCGCTGGCGGCGGCGGGAAATCCTCAATCGCCTGGCCGAGCGGCTGGCGCCTGGGGGACTGCTGGTGATCGGAGTGGGCGAGGTCGCCGATTGGCACCACCCGCTGCTCGAACCGGTCGCCGATGAGCGCGTTCTGGCCTTTACCCGGAAGGGATGACACAGACACATGAGTGGAGTGGCTATGGGTGATCGGCACGATTATGTCGCCCTGGAATGGGTAAAAGGCGAGATTGCCGAAACGCTCAAGCAGGCGCGGCAAGCCCTCGAATCCTACGTCGAGAACCCTCAGGACCCGACGCGGATGGGCTTTTGCCTGGCCTATATCCACCAGGTGCGCGGCACTCTGCAGATGGTGGAGTTCTACGGCGCGGCCCTGCTCGCCGAGGAAATGGAATACCTGACCCAGGCGCTGATCGACGGCAAGACTTCCAGCCAGAGCGAAGCGCTGGAAGTGCTGATGCAGGCCATCCTGCAGCTACCGGCGTACCTGGAACGCATCCAGAGCGCCCGCCGCGACCTGCCGCTGGTGGTGCTGCCGCTGCTCAACGACCTGCGCACCGCTCGCGGCGAGAAGCTGCTGTCGGAAACCAGCCTGTTCTCCCCCGACCTGTCCCATGAATCCCCGGTGCTGCCGGTGGATGCCCTGGCGCGCCTGCGCACCGCCGAACTGCCGGCGCTGCTGCGCAAGCTGCGGCAGATGCTGCAGGTCGCACTGGTCGGCGTCATTCGCAACCAGGACCTGCCGACCAACCTGGGCTACCTGGCGCGCGTCTTCGCCCGCCTCGAGTCCCTGTGCAAGGACGCCCCGCTGGGCCGCCTATGGGTGATCGCCTCGGCGATGATCGAAGGCCTGGCCAACGGCAGCATCGCCAACGGCACCTCGGTGCGTAACCTGCTGCGCCAGGTCGACCGCGAGTTCAAGCGCCTGGTCGACCAGGGCGCCGACGCCATGAACCAGCCGGCGCCGGACGAACTGATCAAGAACCTGCTGTTCTACGTGGCCAAGGCCTCCGACCAGTCGCCGCGCGTGCGTGCAGTGAAGGACGAGTACCGCCTGGACGACGCCCTGCCGGGCGCGGCCCTGGTGGACGAAGAGCGTGCCCGTCTCGCCGGCCCCGACCGCGATGCCATGCGCTCGGTCGTTGGTGCGCTGTGCGAGGAGCTGGTGCGGGTCAAGGACAGCCTCGATCTCTTTGTGCGCAGCGACCGCAGCGGCGTGAACGAGCTGGGCAGCCTGCTGGCACCGCTCAAGCAGATCGCCGATACCCTCGCCGTGCTGGGCTTCGGCCAGCCGCGCAAGGTTATCCTCGACCAGATCGACGTGGTCAGCGCGCTCGCCCACGGCCAGCGCCAGCCCAACGACGCCACCCTGATGGATGTCGCCGGTGCGCTGCTCTATGTCGAGGCCACCCTGGCCGGCATGGTCGGCCCGAGCGAAGAGCCGGGCAGCGAAGAGAACGTCCTGCCGACCACCGACGTCGAGCAGATCCACCAGGTGGTGATCAAGGAAGCGCGGAACGGCCTGGAATTGGCCAAAGACGCGATCATCGAGTTCATCGCCTCGCAGTGGAACCACGAACACCTGGCCCGCGTGCCGGAACTGCTGACGCAGGTTCGCGGCGGTCTGGCGATGATCTCCCAGGAGCGTGCGGCGAAACTGCTGGAAAACTGCAATCGCTACATCCAGGAACAACTGCTGGTGCGCCAGGCCGTGCCGGACTGGCACAGCCTGGACACCCTGGCCGACGCCATCACCAGCGTCGAGTACTACCTCGAGCGCCTGTCGGAAGACCACAACACCCAGGGCGATCTGATTCTCGACGTGGCCGAAGAGAGCCTGGACAGCCTGGGCTACTCGCTCAAGCCGCGGCCGTCGATTCTCGATGCCGAGCCGAGTGCCCTCGCGCCCGCTCCGCTGGACAATCCGCTGGACGAGATCGACGTGCTGGCCGCCCAGCCGCTGGCCGAGCCGACCGAAGCCGTGCCGGTGGAAGAGGTGCCGGAACTGGCCGCGCCGGTGGAGATCGCCGACAGCTTCGAGCCGTCCAGCTTCGAGGCCGCTCCGCTAGAGGAGCCGTCTTTCGAACAGCCTGCCCAGCTGGCTGCTCTCGAAGAGCTGGCGCCCCTTGAGGAACTGGCCCCGGCCGAAGAGCCGATCCTGGGCCTGGCCGACATCGACGCGCCGCAACCCGTCATCGAGAGCGAAGAGAGCTTCGCCTTCGCGCCGGCCGCCGAGCCTGCTGCCGCGGAAGAGCCCTCGCTGCTGGCCGACTTCGACCTCTCTGTGGAGCCCGAAGCGCAGCCTGTCAGCGAAGCCGAATCCAGCTTTACCTTCGAACCCCTGGACCTGGACTCCGGCCTGCCTGCCGCCGAGCCCACCGCAGAGCTGGGCGCCTGGACCCTCGACGACGTTGAGCCGTTGGCAGCTTCTGCGGTCTCGGCCGAATCGAGCGCGCCGACCGCCACCCTGGAGCCGGAAAGCCTCAGCTGGGACATCGAGCTGGAGCCGGCTGCAGCGATCACCGACACCACCCTGGCTGATGAAGGCTGGTCGCTGGACGACAGCCACAAGGCCGACAGCATCGAGTTCAGCCTCGAAACGCTGGAAGAAGCCCCCGCACAACCGCCGGTCGATGAGCTGAGCTGGAGCCTCGACGACGCCGTTCCGCTGGCCGAGGCACCGCGCTTCGACGAACCGGTCCAGATGGAGCCTGCGGATACCGAACAGACCTGGGAAGCCCTGGATCTGTCCACCGCACCGAGCGAAACCCCGGCAACCCCGGACCTGCTCGAAGACTTTGCCAGCCAGCCTTCGCTGGAGGCCACTCCGGCCCCGGTGGACGAGCTGAGCTGGGACATGGAATCGCTCACCCCGGCCGGCGAGAAGCCCGTCGAGGAAGACTGGTTCAGCATCGACCTGAGCCAGCCGGCTGCCGAATCGCCTGCGCCGTCCCTGGAACTGGACGAGAACTTTGCCAGCCTGGAAGCGCACGAAGCCGCACCGTTGGCGACCCTGGAGTCCCTGGACGACCTGAGCTTCGATGCCCAGCCGGTCACCGACGCGCCGTCCACAGCCGAAGCCTCGCTGGTCAGCGATGACAACTGGACCCTGGGCGAGCTGAGCGAGCCGGCCGCGCTGGACGCCGGCGTCGATCTCAGTCTCGACGCGCCGCTGCAGCTGGAACCGCTGGAGCCGCTGGCCGAAGCCGAAACGCCCGCGCTGCAGGCCGAAGCCTGGAGCGACGAAAACATCGCCGACCTGGACCTGCCGGAAGTCGAGCTGCCCAGCCCGCCGGCGGAGCCCGAGCCGGTCGCCGAGGCAGCGGCCAAGCCGCTGTCCCTGGCCGAAGTCATGGCTGCCCCGGTGCAGGCGATCAACCCGCCGGCCCAGGACGTGCCGCCCAGCCTGCTGCCGCCGCCCGCCGACGAAGAACCGATCGACGAAGAGCTGCGTGAAGTCTTCATCGAAGAAGCCGGCGAAGTACTGGAAACCATCGGTGAACACCTGCCGACCTGGCTGGCCAATACCGACGACCGCGACTCGCTGACCGAAATCCGCCGCGCCTTCCACACCCTCAAGGGCAGTGGCCGGATGGTCCGTGCGCTGGTGATCGGCGAGCTGGCCTGGTCCATCGAAAACCTGCTCAACCGCGTGCTGGACCGTAGCATCGTCGCCTCGCCGGCTGTGCTGCAGGTCATCCAGGATGTGGTCGCGCTGATGCCCGAACTGGTCGACGAGTACGCCGCCAGCGCCCAGCGCCAGCGCGACGATGTCGACCGCCTGGCTGCCACCGCCCACGCCCTGGCCAAGGGGCAGCCGGTACCACCGCCCGGCGGCGGGTTGCCCGAGTCGGCGCCGCAGGTCGAAGACATCACCCCTGAACTGGCGGACGTCGAGGAAATTGCGGCGCAGGCCGCCAACGAGGGCCTCGACGAAAGCCTCGATCCGCAGTTGCTGGAGATCTTCCGCAACGAGGCCGAAGCCCATCTGGAAACCCTGGTCGGTTTCCTCGCCGATTGCGCGCAGCAGCTGCCGCAGCCGGTGACCGACGACCTGCAGCGCGCCCTGCACACGCTCAAGGGCAGCGCGCACATGGCCGGTATCCTGCCGATCGCCGAAATTGCCACGCCGCTGGAGCGGCTGGTGAAGGAGTTCAAGACCAACCTGTTGCAGGTCGACCTGCGTGAGGCCGAGCTGCTGCACGCTGCCGAAGGCCTGTTCCGCGTCGGTCTCGACCAGCTCGTCGAAGGTCGCCCGCTGGCGCCCATCGAGGGCAGCCCGGAGCTGCTGGCGCGCATCGCGCAGATCCACCAGGAACGCCTGGAGGCCGCCGAGGCCAAGCGTCGCGGTGAAAGCGGCGAAGGCAGCGGCAACGACCCGCAGATGATTGGCATGTTCCTCGCCGAAGGCATGGACATCCTGCTCGACGCCGAGGACCTGCTGCGCCGCTGGCGCGAGCACCCGCAGGAGCGCCACGAACTGGGCGCCCTCTACGACGAGCTGGAAACCCTCAGCCGTGGCGCGCAGATGGCCGAGCTGCCGCAGATGGCGGAGCTCGCCGATGCGCTGCTGGCCGTCTACGGCGCCGTGCGCCAGGGTCGCCTGGAAACCGGCGACGCCTTCTTCTCCGCTGCCGAGACCGCCCACGAGGCGCTGATCGGCATGATGGACCAGGTCGCCGCGGCCCTGCAGGTCAGCGCTCGCCCGGAACAGGTTGAAGCGCTGCACCGTCTGCTGGACGTTCCGGTCGCTGCTCCCGAGGAGTCTGCGAACGATCCGCAGGACGCCACGGACATCGAGTTCGTTGACCTGGAAAGCCTGACCGCCGACGACTTCCCGGCCGAGGACGAGGAGTTCCTCCTCGATAGCCGCCCGGTGGACGACGACAACCTGCCCGACGGCCTGAGCTGGTCGGCGCGGGGTGACAACGACGGCGCACCGCGCGGCGCCGCCGACGATGATGACGATGACGTCATCACCGCCGAGACCCCACACGCCCATCCTGCCCCGCAGCAACCGCCGCGCGCGCTGGACGAGGAAATGGTGGCGATCTTCCTCGAAGAGGCGGTCGACATCCTGGATAACGCCGGCCAGGCGCTGGACCAGTGGCTGGCCTCGCCCGAAGGGCTCGCCGCACTTTCGACCCTGCAACGCGATCTGCACACCCTCAAGGGTGGTGCGCGCATGGCGGAAATCCGTGAGATCGGCGACCTCTCCCACGAGCTCGAATCGCTCTACGAAGGCCTGCTGGACCATCGCTTCCAGCACAGCCAGCCGCTGGGCGACCTGCTGCGCACCTGCCACGATCGTCTGGCGACCCAGCTCGACCAGCTGCAGGCTGGCCAGGTGCTGACCGACCCAGCCGATCTGGTGCAGACCATCCGCACCTTCCGCCAGAACCCGGCTGCCGGCCTGAGCCTGCCGCAGGCTCTGGCTGCACAGCAGGAAACCGTGGCTGAACAGGAAGAAGCCCTCGAGCTGCCGCCAGTCATCGAAGACGAGATCGAGCTGGAGCTGCCCACCGAGGCGGCGCCGGAAGCTGAACTCGCCGCAGCAGTCGAAGCGCTTGTCCCGGAAGAGAGTGATCTCGACAGCCTCGACCTCGAAACCGCTGCCCCTGAAGGCACCGATGCCGATGCGCCGGTCGAGCCGGAGCAGCAGGCTGCGTCGGAAGACCTTGACCTGGAGGCGTTCCTCGAACAAGCCGAAGCCGGGATAGTCGGGGCGCAGGAAGCCGAGCCGGAAGCCATCGAGCCGGCGGCTCTGGCGCCTGAGGCCTCGGGCGTGCAGGACAGCGAGTACGAGCTGGCTGAAGACCGCGATCTGGAACTGGTGGAAATCTTCCTCGAGGAAGGTTTCGACATCCTCGAAAGCTCCTCCGGTGCCCTGCACCGCTGGATGGAAAACCCCGATAACAGCGTCGAGCTGGAAGCGCTGCAACGCGACCTGCACACCCTCAAGGGCGGCGCACGGATGGCCGAGATTCGCCCCATCGGCGATCTCTCCCACGAACTGGAGTTCCTCTACGAAGGTCTCTGCGGCGGCCGCCTGCGCGCCAGTCCGACACTCTTCGAGCTGCTGCAGCGCTGCCACGACCGTCTCGCCGAGATGCTCGAAGCGGTCCAGCAGCATCGCCGGATTCCGGGAGGTGAATCGCTGATCGATGCGATCCACCGATTTCGTGCCAACCCGAAGAACAACCGGTCAAGGCGGGCCTCTTCCGCCCGCCGCTCTGGTAGAAAGCCGTGGACGGCGTCTCCGTTCGACCTCGGCAAAGGTGAAACCGTCGGCCTCGTCGGCGAATCCGGCTGCGGCAAAACCACGCTGGGCAAGTCGATCGTCCGCCTGCTCAAGCCCACGGACGGCAGCATCACCTTCGACGGCCAGGACATCACAAACGACAGACATGGGCTCCCTGCGTCCCATGCGCCGTGACATGCAGATGATCTTCCAGGACCCGGCCGAGTCCCTCAACCCGCGCCACACCGTGCGTGACATCCTGGAGGAACCCTACATCATCCAAAAGACGGCACCCGCTCCGAGCGCCGCAAGTGGGTCGCCGAACTGCTCGACAAAGTCGGCCTCGCGCGCGGTTTCCGCCGACCGCTTCCCCTTCGAGTTCACCGGCGGCCAGCGCCAGCGCATCGGCATCGCCCGCGCCATCGCTCTGAAGCCCAAGCTCATCGTCTGCGATGAGCCCGTCAGTCCGCCCTCGACGTCTCGGTGCAGAGCCAGGTGCTCAACCTCCTGCTCGATCTCCAGCGCGACATGGGCCTGAGCTACCTCTTCATCGCCCACGACCTCAGCGTCGTGAAACACATGAGCGACCGCGTCGCCGTCATGTACCTCGGCAAGATCGTCGAACTCGCCCCCGCCGAAGAGATCTACCGCGAGCCACTGCACGCCTACACCAAAGCGTTGCTCGACGCCATCCCGCGTGCCCGATCCCGCCAAACGCCGACAGCGCAAACTCTTGCAGGGCGACCTCCCTTCGCCCATTGATCCCCCCGCCGGCTGCGCCTTCGGCCACCGCAACCACAGCCCGCGCTACCCGGAATCGGTCGCCAATCCGCCCGTCTTCACCGAGGTGCGCCCGGGCCGCTGGGTGCTCAAGTGTCCCTGCTGCGTCGGGTAGGACGCGACGTCGAGGTGCGGGCGCCTCGCCACCGGAACGCCCGGCATCGACAACCGGACGACACCCTCCGGGCCTCTCGGTGAGACGCCCCTACCCGGAATCCGTCGGACAAGATCGCCGGCGGATTGTAAAACGTCCTTACATTTTCGTATTCCTACATCCGGATTAGTTGTTTTGCTTCGCGGACTTCCATGCCCGCGACCTCCGACATCCTCCCGATCGCCGTCGCCGCCGGAGCCGGCTACCTGCTCGGTTCGGTGAACTTCGCCGTGATCGTCGCCAGGCGCCACGGCGTCGACAACACCATCCTCAACGCCGGTTCGGGCAATCCCGGCGCCACGAACGTCAAGCGCGTCATCGGCAAAAAGGCGGGCAACCTGGTCTTCTTCCTCGACGCGCTGAAGGGCTTCGTCGCGGCGTTCTGGCCCTTCGCCTACTCCGCGTGGATCTCCCACTGAGTCAGCATGACAAACTCGGGTTCGACCCCACCCTCATGCAGCTGGCCGGCTTTTTCCGGCGCGCTGGTCGGCCACTGTTTCTCGGTCTTCCTGAAGTTCAAGGGCGGCAAGGGCGTGGCGGTCACCATCGGCGCGCTGCTCGGCGCCATGCCGGTGAAGCATGGCCTGCGGCGGCCTCGTCTGGGCGCTGCTGTTCTTCACCACGCGCTATGTCTCCGTCGCCTCGATCGGCATGGCGCTCGCGCTGCCGGTCGATCGCGCTGCTCCTGCCCGGTCCAGGGCGTCGGCCCGCACTTCTGGTTCAGCCTCTTCGTCGCCGTGTTCATCGTCTACACGCACCGGACCGAATATCGGCCGGCTGATGCGCGGCGAAGAAAGTCGTTTCGTCAAAAAACCCAAAGCTTGAAATGAGCTCGCATCCATACTCGCCCATCAAACCCGCACCATCGGTATCGGACTCGTCGGGCTTCGGTACCGTCGGCCAGGTTGTCTGGAAACACATCGGGTCGCAACGCGACGACCTGAACGCCCGACTCGGCGTGAACGTCGAGCTCGTGCGCGTCGCCGTGCGCGACACCGCCAAGGCGCGCGACGTCGCCGTCGCCCCCGAAAAACCACCGCGGATCCCTTCGCGGTCGTGGACGATCCGGCGGTCCACATCGTCTGCGAACTCATGGGCGGCACCGGCATCGCCCGCGAGGTCACCATGCGCGCGCTGCGCGCCGGCAAGATCGTCGTCTCCGCCAACAAGGCGCTCATGCGAGCACGGCGAGGAGATCTTCCGGGCCGTGAAGGACCACGGCGGCCGCTTCTTCTTCGAGGCCTCCGTCGCCGGCGGCATCCCCATCATCAAGGCCATCCGCGAAGGCCTCGTCGCCAACCGCTTCGAGCTCATCTGCGGCATCATCAACGGCACGACCAACTACATCCTCTCCCGCATGGAGAAGGACGGCCTGCCGTACGAGGCGGTCCTCGAGGACGCGCGCAAGCTCGGCTACGTCGAGGCCGACGAGTCGCTCGACCTCGACGGCATCGACGCCTTCCACAAGGCCGTCGTACTCGCCTTCCTCGCCCACGGCAAATGGGTCGACGAGGACGACGCGCTCATCGAGGGCATCCGCAAGGTGTCGCTCGAGGACATCCGCCGCGCCCGCGATTTCGGCTACCGGATCAAGCTGCTCGGCGTCATCCGCCGCGATTTCAGGAAGGGCACCATGACCCTCGGCGTCTACCCGGCGCTGCTCCCGCTCGACAAGATCCTCGCCCGCGTGGACGGCGGCTTCAACGGCATCACGCTCTCGGGCGACGTTGTCGGCGCGCAAACCTCGTGGGCCGCGGCGCCGGCCGCGACGCCACCGCCTCCGCGGTCATCGGCGACATCGTCGACGCGCTCATCGCCATCCGCGACGGCGGCGCGCAGGGCCTGCGCTCCGAGGACATCCGCTTCCTCGAGAAGCTCGGCGAGGGCGTGCGCATGGCGCGCATGGACGAGATCGTCGGCAAGTTCTACCTGCGACTCACGCTCGCCGACCGCGCGGGCGTGCTCGCGACGTCTACCGCGTCTTCGCCGAGGAGTCGCTCTCGATCGCCCGCGTCGTCCAGTACGAGCACGAGGGCAAGGGCACCGGCACCGTCACGCTCTCGACGTACGAAACGAGCGAACTCGTGATGGAACGCGTGGTCGCGAAACTCCGCTCGCTCAACACCGTGCTCGAGGAGCCCCTGCTCCTCCGCATCTTCAACCCGGAGAACTCAGCGCCGGGATAGCGGGTAGGGGCGTCTCACCGAGGCGCCCGGAAACGCCCGTCACCCCTTTACGCTTTACGCTCAACGCTCTCCCCTTCTCCTCCCCCTTCTCTTCCTCCCTTTCACTTCGAAATGGCCCTCATCGTTCAAAAATACGGCGGATCCCCTCCGTCGGCAACGTGGACCGCATCAGGAACGTCGCCGCCCGCGTCAAGGAGACGCTGCAGCAGGGGACACAAGGTCGTCGTCGTCGTCTCCGCGCGTTCGGGCGTGACCAACGAACTCGTCGCGCGCGCCAACGCGCTCCAGCCGCTCCCGGACAGCCGCGAGATGGACCAGCTCCTCGACGTCGGCGAACAGGAGACCATCGCGCTCACCGCCATGGCGCTCCAGGCGCTCGGCGTCCCCGCCTGCTCCCGCACGGGCGCCCAGGCCGGCGTCCTCACCGACGGCACGCACACGCGCGCCCGCATCATGGACATCTCGGGCGGCGACATCCACGACCGGCTCGAAGAGGGCAAGGTCGTCATCGTCGCCGAGCTTCCAGGGCCGCTCGGACGACCGGCGAGACCACCACGCTCGGTCGCGGCGGTTCCGACCTTTCCGCCGTGGCGCTCGCCGCCGCGCTCAAGGCCGACCTCTGCCAGATCTACACCGACGTGGACGGCGTCTACACCGCCGACCCGCGCATTCCGTCCTCAACGCGCGCAAGATTCCCGAGATCAACTTCGAGGAGATGCTCGAACTCGCCTCGACCGGATCGAAGGTCATGCAGACCCGCTCCGTCGAGTTCGGGCCCAGAAATACAACGTGACCTTCGAGGTCCGCTCCTCCTTCATCGACAAACCCGGTACCATCGTGAAAGCCAACGCCAAGATCTCCGAAGGCGCCCTCATCGCGGGCGTCGCCCTCGACCGCTCGCAGACCCGCGTCAGCGTCGCCGAACTGCCCGACAACCCCGCCGCCGTCTCGGCCATCTTCGACGCGCTCGGCGAATACGGCCTGAACGTCGACATGATCATCAAGAACATCGGCCACGACGGCAGGGCGAACCTGACCTTCTCCGTCGGCAACGACGCCGTCGCGCAGACCGAAAAGGTCGTGGGCGACGCCCTGCGCCGGCCTCGGCGCCGGCACCGTGCGCTCGACGCACCAGGTGGCCAAGGTCTCGATCGTCGGCGTGGGCATGTCTCGAACGCCGGCGTCGCGGGCACCTTCTTCGGCGCGCTCGCCAAGGTCGGCGTCAACCCCGACCTCATCACCACCCTCGGAAATCAAAGATCTCGGTCGCGGTCGAACTCGACAAGGCCGACGACGCCGTCCGCGCGATCCACACCGCGTTCGGTCTCGATACCGCGCCGGTCGCCTGAACGTAGGCGAAGGGATGAAGGCGGAAGGCGCAAAGAGCCTTCCGCCTTTTTCATGCCCGGATTCGGACCACGTGTTCCGGGTCATGACGAGGTAGGGGCGTCTCACCGAGACGCCCGGCGTGGTCCGCCGATCGGCACCGGGCGTCTCGGAGAGACGCCCCTATCCCCGAACCTTGTGAAAAAATTACACGGATCGTCGTTTCATCATCCGACGAAAAAGGCGGAAGGCATCACGCCTTCCGCCGTTCATCCTCCGGGTCCGCTTAGCGCGCCTTGGCGCGGATGGCGGAACTCTTGCGGTCGCAGCCGAGACAGTGCGCGGTGACCTGGAGGCGCTGCGTGGCGGGCTCCATGTGGTGCTTCGAGCAAAGCGCCTTGCCGTACCAGTCCATGATGGGCGGCGCGGCGTCCTCGAGGATCTAGTCGCAGTCGAGGCAGACGAGCTCGATCTTCACGCCGCCGACGTCGCGGTTCGCGATGTAATACTTGTGGTCGCGGCCCACGTCCACCTCGCGGATCACGGCCGCCTCGACCATGATCGGGAGCGCACGGTACACGGTGGCGCGGGAGACGGAGTCATCGATCGCGCGGGACTTGTCCAACAGGTCCTCGGCGGTGAAATGCTCGGGGATCGCGATGGCCGCGTCGTAGATCGCCATGCGCTGGTCCGTCACGCGAAGCCCCTTGCGGTTGAGGAAAGCGGTGAAGGCTTCGCGACCGGACACTTCTCCGGAGGCGCCCCCCGGGGGGGATTTGGGACATGTCGACTCATGGCTTGTTGAGACCTTCAGTTGAAGACGTAACCTCACCCGGGTACAAACGTCGACGAACCGAGGATTTTCAGCGTCGAACATGATCTTAAATCTCATTTGCCAAGCAACCGGCCTTCGCCCGGATTTGTTCGTCTTTAACGACACGCGACTCGCGTTTTCCTCCTGCGCGCACGACATCTCCCGCATGACCAAGAACGAATCCTTTCCCCTGGCTGATCCGCAGCACGATCCTCGCCCTCGCGATCCTTGTCGTCGCGAAATCGGGCATCGTCTCGGGCATCAGCTGCACCGACGGCCTCACGCTGGCCGTGGTCGTCGTGCTGCTGAGCATCCTGAACACGTCTGCTGCGACCGCTGCTGCTGCTCGTGGCGATGCCGCTGATCGTGGCGAGCTTCGGCCTGCTGCTCATCCCGGCCATCTGGATCGCGAACGCGGTCGTGCTTTATATCGTCGGCCATTCGCTCGGGCTCTCCGGATTCCGCGTGGAAACCTTCGGCGCCGCGATGTCGGGCCTCCCTCTGGATCAGCATCGTCGGCTTCCTGATCGGGAAGCTCTTCGGCGGCGACGGCGCCCCGCGGGGCCCGGCGCGACGGAGGCCCGTCCAAACGCGTCAAGGACGACACCGACGTCATCGACGTCTGAGCGCGCGAAGCGCGCGCGGAGCGAGGCGCGCAAGGCGCGGGAGCAAAGGGAGGTCGTACGGCACCGCCCTCCGCCCCGCGCTTTACGCTTTCCACTTTTTCCGCCACCCAACTTCCGCCGCGATACCTTTTCACGACACATGCCCGAAGCCACACCCACCCTGATGGACAAGATCGTCTCACTGGCCAAGCGCCGCGGTTTTGTCTTCCAGTCCAGCGAGATCTACGGCGGCCTCAACGGCTGCTGGGATTACGGTCCGCTGGGCGTTGAAATGCTCAACAACCTGAAAGCCGCATGGTGGCGCGCGATGACATTCCGCGACGACGTCGAAGGCGTCGACGCCTCGATCCTCATGCATCCGCGCGTGTGGGAGGCATCGGGACATGTCGCCAATTTCACCGACCCGATGGTCGACTGCAAGCTAGTGCAAGAGCCGCTACCGGGTCGACCAGTCGTGCCTACTGGAGTGAAACGAGCCTGAAAAAGAAGAAGGAGATCCTCCGCGCGCTCGAGCCCGAGCGCTTCGCCAGGACAGCTTTCCGCAGACGGTCGTGGCCGAAGAGTCGCCTCAAAGCTGGAAATGATGAGACGGCTGCGCGCATCATCCAGGACCTGATGACCGGCAGGCCAGCAAGCTTCACCGGCCGCGCGCCTTCAACTTGATGTTCAAGACCTACGTCGGCCCCGTCGAGAACGATAACACCATCACCTATCTCCGCCCCGAGACCGCGCAGGCCATCTTCGTCAACTTCAACAACGTGCTCGACCTCGCGCCAGAAGCTGCCCTTCGGCATCGCGCAGATCGGCAAGGCCTTCCGCAACGAGATCAACCCGCGCAATTTCACCTTCCGCTCGCGCGAGTTCGAGCAGATGGAACTCAAGTTCTTCATCAAGCCCGGCACCGGCCCCGAGTGGCTCGACAAGTGGCTCGAGGAACGCCTCGCCTGGTACGAATCCATCGGCATTCCGCGCGCAAAGATCCACGTCCTCACCGTGCCGGAAGAAGACCGCGCTTTTACTCGAAGGGCACCTACGACCTCGAGTACGAATTCCCCTTCGGCGTGCAGGAACTCGAGGGCATCGCCCATCGCGGCGATTACGATCTCAAGCAGCACCAGGAACACAGCGGCAAGCCGCTCGAATATTTCGACGAGGAGACGAAGACGAAATATCTCGCGGAAGTCGTCGAGCCTAGCGCCGGCGTCGACCGCACCGTGCTCGCCGTGCTCTGCGAAGCCTACGACGAGGAAACCGTCAAGGACGAGGACAGCGGCAAGGAAGAGATCCGCGTCGTCCTGCAGTTCGCCCCGCGCATCGCGCCGATCAAGGCCGCCGTTTTCCCGCTGCTCAAGAACAAGCCGGAACTCGTCGCCATCGCCAAGGACATCTACAAGACAGCTCCAGCCCCTGCTCGAACGTCACCTACGCCGACAGCGCCGCCATCGGCCGCCGCTATCGCCGCATGGACGAGATCGGCACGCCCTTCGGCATCACGGTCGATTTCGAGACCTTCGGCATCGGCAAGGACGGCGAGGCCATCGCCCCGGACAACAAGTTCACCGTCCGCGATCGCGACACTCTCACCCAGGTGCGCATGACGGAGGAGGAGCTGATCCGCTTCCTCGAGGAAAAGATCGAGGGCTGATTTTCGTTCCCGAACAAAAACGCCGCGATCGGATCGCGGCGTTTTTTTGCGGATGCGGCCGGCGGTCCGGTTCGACGTCGCCGAAAAGTTCGCCGCCGGGCGCCTCGGTGAGGCACCCTCGCCATCCACCTGTGATTCCGAGGTAGGGGCGTCTCACCGAGACGCCGGGTGGGCTCGCCACTCCGACGTCGATCTTCCCGATCGTCGATCAATACGAACGAACCGCACCGCGTCGGCGGCGCAGGATCGCGGCGGACGCAGGACGAGCGCGCCGCAGGACGCATACGCCGCGGGTTCGGGGACGGCGGCGACATAGGTCACGGTGACGTCGTCGACGTTGAAATTGACGCCGTTCACGCCCCAGGTGTTCAGGCTCAGCGCGGAGAAGGTAGAATACGAGGACGCGTGCGCCACCGAGATCGTGCGCAGGACGCCGGTCGAATCCTCGAAAAGGAAGGTCAGCGTCGCGCCCGTCGCGGTCTTCGTCACCGTCAGCTGGAGCGAACGCACGTCCGTCAGGGAACTCCCGAGGTATTGGGAAACCTCCGACAAGGTCATCCCGATCCCGGCGCGCCGGTGTCGGCGATCGCCCCGCTTTTGGCCAGGCGCGTGAAGTACGAACCCGAGGACGTCTTTTCCAACGACGAATAGGCAAGGATAACCCGCGCCGGCCGAAGGATTCGAAGCGTCGAAAAGCGAAAGGTAGAAACGCCGGTCGACGCCGGTGCCGACGTCGGTCGCGAGGCGGAAATCGAGCGCGACGATGATGGAGTCGCCGACCTGCGTCAGCGTCACGGGGGCGAAATCCAACTGCGCGCGGGTCGGCGCGGCGGCGTTGCCGACGACGGTCATGACCTTCTGCGAAGCCGCGGCGGAGCCCTGCGTGCCGGCGTTGAACGCCGTATCCGTCACGCCGCCGGTCAGCGTCGCCGCGCCCGCGCCGCCCGAAACGCCGACGCCGCGCCAGCCGGTCGTCGACGCGGTCGAAAAGTCGTTCGAGCTGCGGAGATTGTAAGACCCGGCCGACGACACGCGGACATAATCCACGAGCATCGTCGTCGTGCTCGTCGCGAGCGAGCCGTAGCCGCCCGCAGGCGTGTTGCCCGCCCACGAGCCCGAGTTCACCTCGGAGCTGAGGATCATGTATTCCGAACGCTGCGACACCGGCGCACCCGAGCCGGTCCAGATCGCCACACCGTCGACGTAATACGTCATCGAACCGGGCGTCCACAGCACCGCGTAGGTATGGTATCCGGAAAGTAACGATGCATTGTAGACGAAGTTCGCCTCCGACTGGAGGTGCTGTTGGATTCTATGCGTGTTTCCCTATTAACCTTAGCAAT
>JASGKM010000049.1:0-17627 GCA_049840615.1 Pseudomonas sp. | reverse complement strand
AAGGTTAATAGGGAAACACGATAGAATCCGAACAGCACCTAGTCGCGGGTTTCGGTGAAGGGCACGTTTTCGACCCAGGCGGCGGCGTCCACCCGCGCGCCTTCGCGCCAGCGGCGGGGGCGGCCCGGGCCGGCGTTGTAGGCCGCCGCGGCCAGGGCCTGGGCGCCCTGGAAGTCGTCGAGCACCAGCTTGAGGTAGCCGGCGCCGATGCGCAGGTTGGTGTCGCGATCGGTGATGAGGTCAGGCCGGTACGTGATGTTGAGCTTGCGCGCCGTCCACGAGGCCGTGGCTGGCATGACCTGCATCAGGCCCGAGGCCCCCACCGTCGACTTGGCCGCGACGATGAAGCGCGACTCCTGGCGGATCAGGCCGTACATGTAGGCGGCATCCAGGCCGACCTCGCTGGCGGCGCGCAGCACGTCCTGGCGGAAGGGCGTGGGGTAGCGCTGGTTGAGGTCGATCTCGGTGCGGGTGCGGTCGCTGGTGTTGATGCAGCGGTCCCAGATCTCGCGGCGGCAGGCCTCTTCGGCCACGGCCAGCAGCTCGCGGTCGTTCAGGCCACCGGGCTTGCCAAAGCTCAGGGTGAAGTTCCACTCGCGCACCCCTTCGCTGCGCCAGCCCAGGGCCATCATGCGCAGGGCGCGGTCGATGCCGGGGATGGTGCGGGCCTGGGCCTGCTCGGCGTCGGTCAAAGGCGCGGGGCGGGCGGGCTCACGGGGCGGCGCCTGGTTCAGCTCTTCGGCGGCGAGCTGGCCGTAGAAGGTCAGGGGGTGGGCGACTCGGGCCAGCAGCTGTCGGGCCTGCTGGCGCATGGCTTCGTGGGCGGCCGACGAGCCGCCGCCGGCGCGGGCGTGCGCCTGCAGCGACTTGGCCTTCCAGTACTGCCAGGCGCTGTCTTGCTGCAGCTCGGGCGGCATGGCTTCGATGGCCTGCTCGACCAGGGCCCAGCGCGAGGCGTCGCCCGAGGTGGCCGAGCGCAGGCCGGCGCGCGCCATCCAGGTCAGCACGTCGGGCGACCAGGCAGCGGCCCCGCGGATGGCGTCGCCACGGGCGCGGGTGCCGGCGGCCAACGCGGCTTCGGCCAAGGCACGTTCGTAGTGGGCGGGCGCCTCGGCCTGCAGCTTGCCAGCCGACCAGCGCCCGATCACCGCCCAGGCCCAGGCCATGTCTTCTGCGCGCAGGTGCCAGCGCTCGCGCGCGCCCGGCTGGCCCAGCGCGGCCGCGGCGGCATCGGGGTCGATGGCCGCCCAGCGCACCAGGGCCAGCAGGTTGAGCGGGCCTTCGACCTCGGGCGGGAAGGCCACCGGCATGGGCGCCAGGGTCGGCTTGGCGGGCTTCTTTTTGCTGTCCTTGGCTTTGGCCTTGGACTTGGTCGCCGGCGCCTTCTTGCCCTTGGCGTTGCTGGTGCCGCCGTCGCGCGGGCCGATGCTGGCTCCCGGCGAGCCCGCCTTGTCCCCGGACTCGACCAGGCTGCTGGCCCCCTTGGGCTGCAGGAAGGCCTGGGGCTGGCCCATCAGGCGGGTGACGGCCTGGGCCGCCGCATCGCTCAGCAGGCGCGCCGACTGCTGCACCGCGCGGGGCTTGTCGCCCTCGATCGAGAAACGCAGCTTGCGCCAGACATCGCCCTGGGTGAGCACGCCGGCGTCCAGCAGCGCTTTGGCCATGGCGTCGCAGCCGCTGTCGGCGTCCTTCTGGGCCCACCAGAACTGGCGGGCCTGCTCGCGCAGGTCGTTCTGGCCCTCCATGGGCACGCCGGTGCGCTGGCGCGCCAGCACGCCCAGGCAGCTGACCTCGCGGTCGTCGTTCATGCGAAAGGCCGGCTGGATGCGCAGGAAGGTGGCCCAGTCCTGGCGGCGGCCGAGTTCGAGCAGCCAGTCGTTGCGGGCGCGGTCGGCCACGTAGCTGTCGGGCCAGCGCGCCAGGAACTCGTCGACCTCGGCCGCAGGGGCTTCGCCCAGGCGCGACAGGAAGTACCAGTAGGCGGCCCAGGGCGCCAGCGGGTGCTCCTGGGCGATGAGCTGGTTGCGCAGGGCCAGCAGGCGCGGGCGGTCGCGCAGGCGCCAGGCCTCGCGGGCGTCGCCCAGGAGGCGATCGTCGGGGACGGCACCCTGGGCCTGCGCCGGAGCCGGCGCGATCAACCAGGCGGCCGTGGGGAGCGCCACCGAGGACAGGGCCGTCGGCAACAGGCAGGCCGCACCGGCCACCAGGGCGAGCGCGCGGCGCTGGAGTCGGGACGCATACTTGTGCGTTGCTCTCACTTGTCAGACCTTTTCTTGTTGTTGTCGACCATGTCCGAAGACCTCCCTCGCGGTGATGACCGCGCCACCTGGCGCCGCCAGTTGCTCCAGTCCCGCCGGGACTGGGCCACCACAGAAGCCGCTCAGGCGGCCCAAGCCGGTCTGGAGGCCCGATTGTGGTCGGTGCTCGAGCAATTGGAGCCGATCTGCCTGGGGGTGTATTGGCCGATTCAGGGGGAATTTAACCCACGGAACATCGCCTGCCAGGCGCAGCGGGCATGGGGCACGCGCCTGGCGTTGCCCGAAGCCAGCAAGGCACCGGTGGCCATGCACTTCCTGCCCTGGGATGGCAGCGAACCCACGCGCCAGGACGCCTGCGGCATCCCCACCGGCGAGGGCAAGCCGGTGGTGCCCGACGTGATCCTGGTGCCCTGCGTGGGCTTCACCGATGACGGTCACCGGCTGGGCTATGGCGGCGGCTACTTCGACCGCTACCTGGCCGCCCACCCCGAGGTCACCGCGCTGGGCGTGGCATGGAGCCAGGCCAGGCTGCCCGCCGGGGCCCTTCAAGCGGCTTCCCATGACCAACCCTTGGTCGCGGTGGTAACAGAACACGACACGTGGCCCGTTTGACGACCCCTAGTCGCGGGGGGAACCCGTGTGAACCCTAGGCGTTGTTCAAGATCCGCCAGAGAAGATAGGTCATGCCTGAAACAGATCGCCTCCAGAGCGGTCCTCCCTTCAAACGAAACAAGGATTTAGCATGAACATCCTCAAGCCTTTTGCCATGTTGGCAATCGCCCTGGCTGCCAGCACTGCTTCGGCCGAAAACCTGGTCATCGTGTCCTCCTCGGACAGCGTGCAGCTCGACACCTCTGTCCTGACCGCCAAGAAAATCACCGTCCAGGCCGTCGGCAGCGCCACCTGGAACGCCAGCACCGGCATCTTCGTCGACCCGGTTGCCTCGGCCAAGAGCACGCTCGATGACGACGTGATCATCCAGTTCAACGCCAGCTCGGGTTTCGCGCTGTACACCCCTGGCCTGTTCGGCATCTCGACCAAGATCGCCACCCTGCAGAACTTCTCGTACAGCGTCGAGACCGGCACCCTGCACGGTGACCTGTACACCCCCGCCGGCAACCTGCTGGACACCGACCTGCTGACCGCCGGCACCCTGACCGGTGGCATCGAGTTCGGCTCCAAGGTGCTCGACATCAAGGCCACCAACTTCGTGCTGGCCACCGAGCTGCTGACGGCCCTGGGCGACAACGCCGCCAGCTTCCAGTTCGTGGCCGATGCCGTCAAGACCCTGAACCTCAAGGTCACCCTGTCGGCTCCCCTGGCCGTGCCCGAACCCTCCGCCTTCGCCATGCTGGGCGTCGGCCTGGTCGGCATCAGCCTGGTGGCCCGCCGCCGCCTGAACAACAACGCTGCCTGATACAGCGAGCGCGGCACCGCCTTCTTGGTGATGCCGCAACGCCAGAAAGCCCCTTCGGGGGCTTTTTTCATGGGCGCTCGATCGCATCACACAGGCAACAAAAAGGGCCCCTCGCGGGGGCCCTTGTCGTTTCATGCTGCCGCGGCCCATGGCCGCAGGGATCAGAAGCGGTAGCCGACGCCAACACCGAACAGCACCGGGTCCACCTTGATGGTGCCCAGCTTCGTGCCGTTGGACTTCAGGTCGGTGCGGATGTAGGTCTTCTTGATGTCGAAGTTCAGGAAGATGCCCTTGCTGACTTCGATGTCCACGCCAGCCTGGAAGGACGGGCCGAAGCTGTTCTTCTCGATGGTGAAGCCAGCGGGCAGGTCCACGCTGGAGAAGCGCGTGTAGTTGATGCCAGCGCCCACGTACGGGCGGATCTGGCCCTCAGGCAGGAAGTGGTACTGCAGGCTCAGCACCGGGGGCAGGTGCTTGAGGGTGCCGATCTTGCCGCCGTGGGCGCTGGAGCTGACGTCCTGCTTTTGCGGGTAGGTCAGGATCAGCTCGGCGGCGATGTTGGGGGTGATGAAGTAGCTGATGTCCACTTCGGGCAGCCACTTGTTGTTGATGCTGACATCGGTGATGTCGATGCTGTCCTTGTTGGCGGCGTCCAGGTGGACGGCGCGGGCGCGCACCAGCCAGGGGCCATCTGCGGCCTGGGATGCAACGGGGGCAGCCAGGGAGGCGGCAGCGACGGCTGCCAGGGCGAGGCGGGTCAGAGCGGAGGTGTTCTTCATGGTGTGATCCTTTTTTGCAGGTTGCCTTTGGCGACGCGTCCTGCGATTCGCCATGGACCCATTGCATCAGGGTCACCCCGGGTGAAACTTGATTCAGCGCAAGTCGGCGGGGTCGCCTTCCCAGGCGCCGGCCTCACCATGGTCTGAGATTGACCAGGATCAGATGGCGCGCACGCCGCGGCGCGCGCGCGCAACAAAAGCAGGGGCCGGGGCTTGTCAGGCGCCCGATTTGCCGCTCAGGCCCAGGCGCTCGCACAGCGCCTTGACGGTGGTGGCCTGGTTCATCGTGTAGAAGTGCAGGCCCGGCACGCCGCCGGCGCGCAACTGCTCGCACAGGTCGGTGACCACGTCCAGGCCAAAGGCCTGGATGGAGGCCTTGTCGTCTCCGAAGCCTTCGAGGCGGGTGCGGATCCAGCGCGGCACCTCGGCGCCGCAAGCGTCCGAGAAGCGGATGAGCTGGCTGGCGTTGGTGATGGGCATGATGCCCGGCACCACGGGGATGGTGGCGCCGGCCTTCTCGGCGTCTTCCACAAAACGGAAGTAGGCGTCGGTGTTGAAGAAGTACTGCGTGATGGCCACGTCGGCACCGGCCTTGACCTTGGTGACGTAGGCCTGCAGGTCGGCCTGCGGGTTGCGGGCCTGGGGGTGCATCTCGGGGTAGGCGCCCACCTCGATGTGGAAGTGGTCGCCGGTTGCTTCGCGGATGAAAGCCACCAGCTCGCTGGCGTACTTGAACTCGCCGAAGCCGCCGTAGCCGCTGGGCAGGTCGCCACGCAGCGCGACGATGCGCTGGATGCCGTCGGCCTTGAACTGGGCGAGCTGCTCTCGCACGCTGGCCTTGCTCGCGCCGATGCACGAGAAGTGGGGCGCGGCGTCGAAGCCTTCGGCCAGGATGGCGCGCACGGTCTGGATGGTGCCGTCTTGGGTGGAGCCGCCTGCGCCGTAGGTGACCGAGCAGTACTCGGGCTTGAGGGGATACAGCTGCTGGCGCACGGCGGCGAGCTTGTCCACGCCTTCGGGCGTCTTGGGCGGGAAGAACTCGAAGCTGATGGGCAGGGAGGTCATGGGGTCACGCGGGGTCAGGCTGATTCAGGCTTGCGGCGTCTCGGTGGGAGACTGCGCCCAGATGAAGAACTCGAGGTTGCCGTCGCCACCGGCGATCGGGCTGGCGAAGCCCTTGTGCACCTTCCAGCCCCAGGTCGGTGCAGGCGCGGCGCACCATGTCGCGGGCGCGGGCGTGCTGGGCCGGGTTTTCACCACACCGCCCTTGCCGACGTGCTCCTTGCCGACCTCGAACTGCGGCTTGATGAGCATGAGCGCCTGGCCGCCCGGCTTGAGCCAGGGCCCCAGGTGCGGCACGATTTTCGACAACGCGATGAAGGACAGGTCGGCCACGATCAAATCGAACCCATCGGCCGGGGCGTGCTCGCGCAGCGGGCTGCCTTCCAGTTCACGGGCGTTGACGTTTTCGAGGCACACCACGCGGTCATCGGCCTTGAGTTTGTCGTGGAGCTGGCCATGGCCCACTTCCACGCCCACCACGGTGGCGGCGCCCTGCGTGAGCAGCACGTCGGTGAAGCCGCCGGTGCACTGGCCCACGTCCAGGCAGTGCATACCCGTCACGTCCAGCCCGATGAGCTCCAGCGCGCCTTCGAGCTTGAGCCCGGCGCGGGACACCCAGCGCAGCTCGTCGTCGTTGGTGACGCGGAACTGCGCGTCCTCGGGCAGGTCTTCACCCGCCTTGCGCAAGGTGGTCCAGCCCTTGGGGCCGAGCCACTGCACCGCGCTGGCGTCGATCGAGCCGGTGCGCCGCCGAGCGCGGTGGGCGCGTGCCCTTGTTGAACGATGAGTTGGTCTGCGCGTGGCATGGTGTCTCTTTTGATCAAGCAAACCACCGCGGAACCGGCTTTGCCGGGCCGCTGGTGGTTGCCCCTTGAGGGGGCGGCCGAAGGCCGTAGGGGGAGGTCAGTACCTATACGTGTCGGGCTTGTAAGGGCCCTGCACCGGCACGCCGATGTAGGCGGCCTGCTCTCGGTCAGCTCGGTCAGCTGGGCGTTGAGCGTGGTCAGCTGAGGCGGGCCACCTTCTCGTCGAGGTGCTTGGGCAGCACGTAAACCTTGCCGATGTCATACGCATCGCGGTGGGCGATACAGCTCGATCTGCGCCAGCGTCTGGTTGGCAAAGCTCGACGACATCACGTAGCTGGGGTGGCCCGTGCCGCAGCCCAGGTTCACCAGGCGGCCCTTGGCCAGCAGGATGATGCGCTTGCCGTCCTTGAAGATGACGTGATCGACCTGCGGCTTGATCTCTTCCCACTCGCACTTCTGCTCCAGCTTGGCGACCTGGATTTCGTTGTCGAAGTGGCCGATGTTGCAGACGATGGCGTTGTTCTTCATCGCGGCCATGTGCTCATAGGTGATGACGTCCTCGTTGCCGGTCGTCGTCACGAAGATGTCGGCCTTGTCGGCGGCCCATTCCATGGTCACCACGCGGTAGCCTTCCATCGCGGCCTGCAGGGCGTTGATGGGTCGATCTCGGTGACCCACACCTGGGCGCTCAGGGCGCGCAGGGCCTGGGCCGAGCCCTTGCCCACGTCGCCGTAGCCCGCCACCACGGCGACCTTGCCGGCGATCATCACGTCGGTGGCGCGCTTGATGCCGTCGACCAGCGATTCGCGGCAGCCGTACAGGTTGTCGAACTTGGACTTGGTGACCGAGTCGTTGACGTTGATGGCGCGGAACAGCAGCGAGCCCTTGGCGCTCATCTCATTGAGGCGGTGCACACCGGTGGTGGTCTCTTCGGTCACGCCGATGATTTCGGCGGCCTTGCGCGAGTACCAGGTGCCGTCTTCGGCCAGCTTGGCCTTGATGGCGGCGAACAGGATGCGCTCTTCTTCGCTGCCCGGGTTGTCCAGCACGGACTGGTCCTTCTCGGCCTTCTTGCCCAGGTGCATCAGCAGCGTGGCGTCACCACCGTCGTCCAGGATCATGTTGGGGCCTTCGCCGTCCTGGGGCGAAGTCGAAGATGCGGTGCGTGTAGTCCCAGTAGTCTTCCAGCGACTCGCCCTTGTAGGCGAAGACCGGGGTGCCGGCGGCCACGAGGGCGGCGGCGGCGTGGTCTTGCGTCGAGAAGATGTTGCACGAGGCCCAGCGCACTTCGGCGCCCAGGGCCTTCAGCGTCTCGACCAGCACGGCCGGTCTGGATGGTCATGTGCAGCGAGCCGGTGATGCGCGCGCCCTTCAGAGGCTGGCTGGCGGCGTATTCGCGTGCGGATGGCCATCAGCGCGGGCATCTCGCTCTCGGCGATGGCCAGTTCCTTGCGGCCCCAGTCGGCCAGGGACATGTCGGCGACGACGCAGTCAACGCCCTTGTGGGAGGTTTCGAGGTTCTTCAACACAGCGCTCATGATCAGCTCCGAAAAAGTTCTGAAAGCCGCCGTGCGCTGCCGGGAGGGAAACAACTTCAGCGCCGACGAAACGAAGACGTGGGGACGTGAAGCAGGAATGGCTCACCCAGCGGGACACATGCGGGTGAGCGCCGTTGCAAAAGGAGAAGCTCCCGAGCCTGGGGCCGCGGGTCTCGCAAGCCGACAACGGTCGGTGGCGGGACGGGGCCTTGCAACGCTCCTCGGGAGTGGCGCGATTATAGGCGCAAGGCCTCAGCCCTGTCCTGCCGGAACCACACGGTTTCGGCCGGTCTGTTTGCCTTCGTACAGGGCCCGGTCGGCGCGCACCAGGGCCTGCTCGATGCTTTCACCGGCTTGCAACTCGGCCATGCCCAAGGTGATGCTCAGGCCAAGTTCGCGCCGGCCTTCGACCTCGACGAGCGTCTGCACGGCCGCGCGCAGCCGCTCGGCCACCTGCTGCGCCTCGTCCAGCTCGGTGCCGGGCAGCAGCACCAGGAACTCCTCGCCGCCCCAGCGCGCCACGTGATCGACCTCGCGCACGCCTTCGCGCAACACCCGGGCGATGGCGCGCAGCACCGCGTCGCCCACGGCGTGGCCATGCTCGTCGTTGATGCGCTTGAAGTGGTCGACGTCGCCCAGCAGGATGCTCAAGGGCCGCCCGCCCCGCTCGAAGACGGCTGCCTCGTGCTGCACCACCTCCATCATGAAGCGGCGGTTGCGCAGCTGGGTCAACGGGTCGGTGCAGGCCAGCTCGTGCAGGCGGCGCTCCGAATGGCGCACCAGGCGGTAGTAGGTCGAGGCCAGCACGGCCATGATCCCCAGCATGGTGGCCAGGTTGATGTAGTGCAGCGTGCCCAGCAGCGGCGCGGGCACCGCCACGGCCGGCGCGGCCTGCCGATACAGGTAATCCAGGCCCATGTAGCCCAGGCTCACCGCCACAGCCAAAGCAATGCGCACAGAAATTCGATAGTAAGCACTCACCACCGCAAAGGGCAGGATCAGCACGATGTAGTGATGAAAGCCGGCGTCCCAGCCGATCATGGCCGTGGCGACCACGCCGTGCACCAGCACCTCGGTGGCCACCAGCAAGGTCGCCGTGTTCAGCCGACCGCGCTGGATGAGGATGGCGGCCAGCACGTAGATCAGCACGCTGGCGACGTTGGCCAGGGCCAGCACCGGCACCCCCACGTGCTGGAACAGGAAGATGAAGCCGGTGTGCGACAGCCCGGCGACCACGCTGACGACCAGCATCAGCCGGGCGAACACGCCCGAGGCCTGGCCTTGGGGCCTCATCACCCCCGGCCCCATCGCCGCCAGATCCGTCACAGCCATCCGAGTTTCCAGAACTTCCGATGTCGGGTTGTCGACGCCGCCGGCTCGAACTTGAGCCAGCGTGATCCACCCGGCGCACAACCGGGCGATCCGGTTCACGGTCGATTCACGGGGGAACCCTAGATTCACGGCACCCCCTCATCCGACCGCCTGAACGGAGTTTCCATGAAGTCCTTCGCCTTGTCTGCCTTGTCCACCTTGGTTGCTGTGCTTGCCCTGGGCAACGCCCACGCCGAAGTCATCACCCAGTGGAGCTTCAACTCCATCACGCCCGATGGCGCCACCGGCACCGGCAGCGCCCTGCCTTCGGTTGGCACCGGCAGCCTGAGCCTGATCGGCGGCGTCACCAGCCCCAGCTTCAACAGCGGCGTGGGCTCGTCCGACCCGGCGGCCAGCGACAACTCCGGCCTGCAGACCACGACCTACGGCTCGCAAGGCAGCGGCAACCAGGCCCGCGGCATCGAGGTCAAGGTCGACGCCAGCAACTTCGAAGACGTGGTCTTCAGCTACGACCTGCGCCACAGCAACACCAGCTCGCGCTACGAGCTGGCCCAGTACTCGCTCGACGGCGTGAGCTTCATCGATTACGCCGTGTTCGATGGCGGCCTGGGCGACACCTGGTTCAACGCCCGCACCATCGACCTGTCCAGCATCGCTGGCGCCGACCACAACGCCAACCTGGCGTTCCGCGTGGTGGCCACCTTCGCGCCGGGCACCTCGGGCTACCTGGCTTCGGACGCCACCAAGACCTTCGCGGGCTCGGGCACCTGGCGCTTCGACATGGTGGGCGTTGCCGGCACGGCCGCCCCCGTGCCCGAGCCCACCAGCGCCGCCGCCGGCCTGGCCGGTCTGGCCGCCATCGGCTTCCTGGCCCGCCGCCGGCGCGCTGCCTGAGGCCAGGAGAGCCCGGGGAACCTGGTCAAGGCCCCTGTTTTCAGGTTCCCCGGCAAGCAGAAGGCTGGCGCCGCACCCTCACGATCGATTCCGCCCGGAGCACGGAGAGCTTGTCAGGTGGTCTCAAGTTGGAACAACTTGCCCTCTAACTTGGGTCTATTCCAGCTCTCCGCCTTCACCGGCATCCGGCTTGTTGAGCGTGCGCTCAATGTCTGATATCTGGCGAAGTACTGCCTCAAAGTCAGGCACCGCCCCAAAGATCATCCCCGCCATGGCGGAGTAGTCTTTCTTGAGCGCTTCGATCATCGCAGGAGACGGCGAGAGCGTAAACGAACCATGTGCGGCCGTTTCCAAGCCCAAGTCGGGACTCCCAAAAAACAGCCGCGCGTGCCGCGCACAATCCGCCGCTAGTTGACGATTGTTCAACCACTGCTCGGCTGCCAGACTTTGCATCAGTTGATAGACGTCGTAGTAGTGACGCGAAACGCGCTGACCTCCCTGGCGTAAGAGCCTGCGTTTGTCATACCACTGGCGCAGTCCATGCAAGATCACAACCTTGTCCCAGAAGGTCCGCTCAGCCTCCACGGTTGTGACGTTGTGAACACTCAGGTCGTGAACCTGAAGATCATCATTCACATAGGGCGTCACCGTTGCCAGGGTATGCGGGTCCAAAGCGGACTTCGCCCCCGCTTCGATCTTGACGGCTGATCGAATGTAGTCATTCTCACGTTGTGTCGCGACCGGGTACCAGAACAGGATCGTTTGCCCGTCAGGATCATCCGGGTCGATCTCCAGCCTGAATTGGTCCGGCCCGATCTCCACAACAGCGCATTGCCTCAGGCGTTCAAGCAATGGGTCTTGGATGTAGGCACGGCAGGCATCTCGGATCTCGTCAAGCTTCTTGCGTCGTTGCTTGCCACTCAGCGCCTCCAGCGCCACGGGATTGAATCGCCCCGGCTTCCCTAGACACTTTCGAGCCGCTGGGATTGACGTCGCTCGAACTCTACCGGAGACAGGCCTTCGGCAGTGCCATGACGGCGTCGGGGGTTGTAAAACATCTCGATGTAATCGAAGACATCGCTGCGGGCCGCAGTCCCGGGTCAGGTAGATCTGGCGCCTGATGCGCTCTCGCTTGAGCAGCTGGAAGAAGCTTTCGGCCACAGCGTTGTCATGGCAGTTGCCGCGCCGGCTCATGCTGGCGACCGATGTTGTGGCTCTTCAGGAACGTCCTGCCACTCGTGGCTGGTGAACTGACTGCCCTGATCGGAGTGCAACATCAGACCGGCGATTGGATTGCGACGCCAGATGGCCGTCAGCAGCGCCTGCCAGCACCAGATCAGTGTCGATGCTGACTGCCCATGGCCCAGCCAATGACTTGGCGCGAGTACAGGTCCAACACCACAGCCAAGTACAGCCAGCCTTCATGCGTGCGGATGTAGGTGATGTCGGTGACCCAATGCGTGTTGGGCTGCTGAACATCAAACTGCCTATCCAGGTGGTTTGGCGCCATGACCGGAGACCCGGCCGCCATGAGGCCGGGGGCGCCGACCATAGCCCACCTGTGCCTGCAAGCCTTCACCCTGCATCAAGCGCGCCACGCGATGCTTACCGCAACTCTCGCCCAGGTCGCGCAAGTCCTGCGTGACCTTGCGATAACCATAGACCGTGCCGCTCTCCAGCCACGCCTGCTTGATCATGCCAGTTAGCAGACGATAATCCTTGGCTCGCGCGCTCTCCGGATGCCGCTGCCAAGCATAAAAACCGCTGCGCTGGACACCCAGCACACGGCACATGCTTGTGACGCGGAATTCCTCCAGATGCGCTTGTATGAACACGTACTTCGCCCTTACCCCTTGGCAAAGTACGCGGCGGCCTTTTTTAGGATGTCGCGCTCCTCGGTCACCCGCTTGAGTTCGGCTTGCAGCCGGCGCAGCTCCTTCGGCTTGGGACAACTGGCTGTGGCGCACCTCGACCGGCTGATCAGCCTCTCTGATCCACTTGTACAGGCTGTGGGTGCTGACACCCAAGCGACTTGCCACGTCGGCCACCGTGTGGCCTCGTTCGGTCACTTGCTTGATGGCCTCGATCTTGAATTCTTGCGGTCAACGCTTGGTGCTCATGATGGCTCCTTCTGGGCCAGTAGTTTGAGGCTCTCAAGAACGTAGAGATTCCGGGGCGATTCAGATCAACCGCCTGTCCAATGTCCTGCCGAAAGACAGTGATGTCGATGTCTTCAGAGAAGCGGGAAACATGAAAACGCTTTTGACAGCGACGTGCCGCCTTGAAAAGCAGGCGCGGACTTCCCTGCGGCAATCCATTGAACAAGGCATCCAAGGTCCAGCACACCCAGAAGTCTTTTTCAACGTTCTGCACCGGTGTCCCAAGACGAGCCGCCGGTTCTGAGCAAACAGATCAGCGCGCTCTTCATCCGATGCTGCGATGACAAATGGATGGGCGGGGCACAAGACGCCCCTCCTGTGATGTTGGGCACGCGTGATGGCGTGGCGCCAGACGTTCCGGGATTGGCGACGGTCTCGGCCCTTGGGGATCAATCCCCGGGATGGTGCGGAGATGACTTGCATCCATCCAGGAAGCACCGCGAAGCCCTGTGCCAGGTCATCGCGAATGGCGTCCCTTGTGGCCCGTCGCCCGAACATCCGGCCGATCTTCTCGGCGAATCCTGCCTTCGTCTGAAGGCAGCATGTGCCTGAGCCAATGCAACGCTTGCACCACCCTCATGGCCGGGCAACTGGCCCAGTACAAGCGGCTTCCGTAGCGAGCTTGAAGTCGATCAGCAGCTTGTCGAGCTTGATCGCACGGCGGCGCGTCTCGGTGTGGATGACGACACGCGCCGGAACGGCATCTGTCAATCCAAGGTCGTTGGCCGCCGTCATCCCGTCAACCAGCATGCGCACTTGATCCGTCGGGACAGCGCGTCAACGATGAAACGGTAGTCAGGCACGCTCGGCGCCCTGTCCAGGCGGTTGAGGGCGGGCCTGTAGTAGAGACCACGCTCGCTCGATGCGTCGGAGTTCACCGCGGGCAACCATCCGCTGCAAGGTCTTGTCGACCAGGTCGCGCGCGCCCAGGTGCGCGAAATCGCTGGGCACCCAGACGTGACCTGGCCCAGCAGCATCAACCAACGCGGATATGCGGTCGCTTGTATCGCTCATGACAGCACCTCGTCTGAAAAATGTATGCAAATTTCGGACATGCGGCAAGCAAAAGAGAGCGTTGTCCGAAAAATGTGCACAAACTTCGGACAATCTGCGGATACGCCGACGTGCGCTATCTCGAAGCGCAGTAGGACACGGACACGCGAATGAGGTGTCTTTGGAAGCAATTTATAAACACGGGCAAGCACGGAAGGTGCCGCCCAAGCACACCATGAGGAGGAGTTCAATGCAGCCGCCAAAACGGATCAGCTACAAATATCGCTCCGCCGCAGCTGCTCTGCGGAGCCTCGGACGGCTCCGCGTACTTCGCGGCTCCCCATGAACTCAACGACGCGCTTGAGGCGCAGTTTGAGCCAGCGTCTTCCACACAGTTCGTAGCAACGCTGGCCTCTACATTGACAGAGCTGGCACAGCATGGGGGAGGCCTTTCGGCATTTGCACCTGACGAGACCTTCGCGGAAGAGTTCGCACGGCACTTCGCTGGCGAGGAAGCCCAATACGAAGAATGCATGTCAGCAGCTTGGGTTGTTCTCGTCAGCACGCCGGCCGGACTCTCAGTCAATGTGGGCGTACTACTGCAACGACTCCAAAGGCGTCTGCTTTGAACTCGAATGGCCAGACGATGTCCTTCTCGGAGTACCAGCTCATGCCGACGGAAATTGACGCTTCTGCGGAGCCGCGCATTCATAACCGTGCAGACGATCTGCGCGACGCCCTGCTTGCCCTGAGCAAACAGCATGCAGACTGGTCAGTTGATGATCTCGAACGCTACTCCTATACGGAGGCATTCAATCAGCAGTCAGTTTCCACTATGGGCCGGGCGGTATCAGTCAAGCACAAAGATTGGCAGCACGAAAGCGAGCTTCGCATGATCGCACCCAGGGCCGGTGCACTCCCTGTTCTTCAGAGAATCCTCCAAACGCATTTACTACACGCGTACCGACTTTCCCGGAATGACTCGATCATCATGCTCGCGCACCAACGCTATCCAGAGGTGGAACTTGCTGAGGTTCGCTTCTCACACAGCGCTCCGCTTACGCGCGCCGTTTCAATAAAAAAAGAAGCTTGTCCCGTTGCAGAGAACATCGCTCCAGTCCAGGCCGGTGAAGATGTGACCGAAGCACGGCGCCCAGTGCTCAAAAGGCGACAGACCAAGGCCCTCGTTTCCCGCTTCCCCGGCAAGCGGGGCCCCTACCGCCAACTGGCGCGCAGCCCCCTCATCGGCTGGCGTCGCGGCTTTCCTGAGCCAGACTTGCCGTGTCCACCTCGCTTTACCGAAACCGGCCGCCGCCGCACCTTTGCGATGATTTCCCACCCCGACGCCGGTGAAACAGACGCTGACGGAAAAGCTGCTGCTGTTCTCGGGCGCCATCCACATCGCCGGGGCCGTGAAGGGCAGCAGAGCCTCGCGCCACGCCACCTCGGACTGGATGGAGATCGAAGGCGGCGCGGGCATCTCGGTGGCCTCCAGCGTGATGCAGATGCTGTACCGCGACCACGTGGTGAACCTGCTCGACGCCCGGGCCGCCAAGGACTTCTCGGAAGACACCTACCGCGTGCTGACCGCCGTGGACTCGGCCCTGATGGTGATCGACGCGGCCAACAGCGTGGAAACCCGGAAGCGCGCGCCGCCTGATCGAGGTCTGCCGCCAGCGCGACACGCCGTCGTCGCTTTCTGAACAAGATGGACAGCGAGGGCCGCGACCCGCTCGAGCTGCTCGACGAGGTCGAGCAGGAGCTGGGCATGCCTTGCGTTGCCGATGACATGGCCGGTGGGCCAGGGCAAGCTGTTTGGCAGGACGTCGTCAACCTGCGCACGAAGTCGATGCGCCTCTTTGACGCAGGCGCCGACAAGCGCGGCGAGGACGACGAGGTGGTGTCGCTCGATCAGCGCGACAAGCTCGCCGCCCGCTCGGCCACGAATGGGATCTGGCCGAGCAGAACATGGAGCTGATGGCCGAGGCCGCCACCACGTCGACCTGGAGCTGTTCCTGTCCGGCAAGCAGACGCCCGGTGTACTTCGGCTCGGCCGTCAACAACTCCGGTGTCCAAGAAGCTGCTCGACGCCCTGGTGGACCTCGTCGCCCTCGCCGCTGGCCTCGGCGCCGAGGAAGACGGCGCAAAACCGAGATCATGCCCGATGGATGGACAACTTCACCGGCTTCGTCTTCAAGATCCAGGCCAACATGGACCCGTAGCACCGCGACCGCGATCGCCTTCGTGCGCGTGTGCTCGGCCGCATGAACACGCCCGGCATGAAGCTCAGGTGCAAGTGCACCGGCAAAGAGCTGTCGCCATCAACAACGTCATCAGCCTTCATGTCGCAGCGACCGCGAGGCAGTCGAAGAGGCCTTCGCCGGCGACATCATCAGCGTCGCTCAACCACCGGCAGCGATCCCGCCTGAGCGATGCACTTCAGCCGAAGGCGAGGACTCTCAAGTACACTGGCCTCCCTTCGTTTGCGCCCGAGTATTCAGCCGTGCGCACTGGCCAACCCGCTCCGAACTCAAGCAATTGCAGAAGGTTTGCAGCAGTTGGCTGAAGAAGGCGCCATTCAGATCTTCCGTCCTGATGTCGTCGAATCGACCTGCTGCTGGGCGCCGTCGGCAAGCTGCAGTTCGAAGTCGTGGAGCACCGCTTGAAAGCCGAATACAGCGTCGACATCCGCCTGATGCCCTGCCGCTTCACCGGGCGCGCCCGCTGGATCACGGCCGACACGCCCGAGGCGATGAAGAAATTCACCGATGAGAACGCGTCCAAGCTGGCCCTGGACGCGGCCGACACGCTGGCCTACATGATGACCTCGGCGTACGACCTGCGCCTGACATTGTCCGAGCGCCACCCGCTGGTCAGTTCCGCCCGTTGCGCAAGCACGCGGGCCTGAGCCTGTCGTCGCAGTGAACGCGCAGGCGGTTTGCCGTTCCAGGCGCTCCGGCGCCAGGTCGTCGAGGTTCTTGAAGCCCCAGGCCGAAGGCAGCTCGCGCGAGACGATCTCGTCGTCGACGCCCCAGGTCCAGCAACTGCAGCACCAGGGGCTCGTTGGCCTTGAGTAAGAAGAACACCTTGACCTGCGGCTTGAGCAGCGAAGCCGTGCCTTGCTCGACCACGATGGCCAGCCGGCCCGACTTGAGCTTGACGAGCGAGCCCCGTCGGGTAGATGCCGATGCTCTTGACGAAGGCCTGGAAGATGCGTTCGTCGAAGTGCCCGTCCTCGCCCACTGCGCAGTTGCTGGATGGAGTGGGCCGGGTGTACCAACCCGCCTTGTAGGGGCGGTTGGAGGTGATGGCGTCGTAGACGTCGCAGACCGCGCCCATCCGCGCGAACAGGCTGATCTCGTCGCCCTTGAGGCCGTGCGGGTAGCCCTTGCCGTTGACCTTCTCGTGGTGGTGCAGGCCGACGTCGCGGCACCTCGCCCACGCCCTTGCCTTCGAGCAACATGCGGTGGCCGGCCTCGGGGTGGCCCTTCATGATGGCGAATTCTTCAGGGGTGAGACGCACCGGGCTTGTTGAGCGCGTCGGGCGGCATCAAGGCCTTGCCCAGGTCATGCACCAGGCCGGCCAGACCGGCTTCGCGGCATTCGGCTTCGCTCAGGCCCAGTTGGCGGCCCAGCAACCACCGTCCGGCGCACGCCGCCACCGAGTGCATGAAGGTGTAGTCGTAGCCGCTTTCAGGCGCGCCAGGCTGACGATGGCGCCGGGGTTGCGCTCCACCGAATCGGCGATGTCGGCCACCAGCGGCAGGCAGTGCTCGGCGTCCACCGCCTTGCCCATGCGCACGTCCTGGAACATGCTGCGCATCGCCGGGGTGAGGCGCGACTGCGCGGACCGATTTCGAGGCCCGCCGCACTTCGTCGTGAAAGCTGGTCGGGGCCCTTGCGGCGGCGGCTCCGCCGGCAGTTCGACCTCGCCTGTCCCCTCTACCAGCATATCCACCTCGACGTCGTCAAGGTAAGTGGCCACGGCGAGCACCGGGGCGTCGAACCCCTTGGCGGTGTCGATCACCACGTGCCCCACGGCCTGACGCAACTGCTCGACCTGCTTGGCCTCGGTGACCTTGAAAGAAGCCCGCCAGAAAGGATGGGCCAGCCACCAGCCCCAGCACTCGTGCACGAACATGCCGACGCTCAGCTGGTGGGTGGATGTTCCTCAGCATGGGGTGGTCGACGACCGGACGGGCCAGCAACGCCCCATTCTGGCGGGCATGACGCGCGCCGAATAGCGGAAAGATGGCCTGCGGCCAGATCGGCGCCCCGAGTCGATCGTCGCCCTTCATTCCGTCGCCAGCTCGAGCACCCCCTGGACACGAGGCCTCGAACCGCCGGACGGGCCATTGCAGCGCGACGCGTTCGTGAAAGAGACCGAAC
>JASGKM010000048.1:0-25174 GCA_049840615.1 Pseudomonas sp. | reverse complement strand
ATGTTATGTTGACGCCTTCGTTCAGTTGCCTGTATTGCTAAAGGTTAATAGGGAAACACGATAGAATCCGAACAGCACCTGCCATCACCTTGCGGATACGCTACCAGGTCGCGGTAGACCTGGCGCAGCGCTTCGGTCTGCTTTGCGGAAACCACCGGGTTCTTGAAGAAACTGCCGGCATTGCCCAGCACCACCGGATCAGGGAGCTTCTTCGCGGCGGATCGCGCAAATCACTCGCGAGACATCGGCCGGCGTCGGCGCAGTCACGCCCTCCTCTGCCAGTCGCTGACGCACTGGCCCGTAGTCCAGATGCAGCTTCGCCGCACGGTTCAGAGCGAAGCGCACCCGCAGGATCACCCAACGGCCCGGCTCGCGCTTGAAGCGGCTTTCGCGGTAGGCAAGATGCACTCTTCCAGACCGAACTCGCGCAGCTCGCCGCTCTCCACGGTCCAGCGCGGTCAGGCCGGCGAACACATCCTTGACCTCGACGCCGTATGCGCCGATGTTCTGCATCGGCGCAGCGCCGACAGTACCGGGAATCAGGCTGAGGTTTTCCAGCCCACCCAGTCCCTGCGCCAGGGTCCAGCGCACGAAGTCATCCCACACCTCGCCAGCTTCCGCCTCGACCACCACGCGCTCTCCGTCGTCACTGACGACACGCAAAGCCACGGGAAGCCATGCGCAGCACCAGCGCTTCGACGTCACGGGTCAGTAGCAGGTTGCTGCCGCCACCGATCACCAGCAGCGGCAGGCCTTTTTCAGCAGCGGCTGCGATACCCGCACGCACCTCAGCGTCGTCACGGGCCTGGGCAAACCAGCGCGCCGCGACCTCAACGCCGAAAGTGTTGTAGGGCTTGAGGGAAATACGTTCTTGCAGTTGCAGCGTCACAGGCGTCCTTACTTCCGTCAGCAGGCCATCGCAGGCCCTTTCCACCAGGTCCAGCACCTGCTCGAAACCGTCCTCGCCGCCGTAATAGGGATCGGGGACTTCGTCGATTTCCAGCTCGTAACGGCGCAGGAACAAGTCCAGCTCCGCCTTGCCAGCGCTGCCACGCAGGTGCTTCAGGTCGCGCAGGTTGGCGTTGTCCATGGCCAGGACCAGGTCATAACGGGAGAAGTCGGCAACGCTGACCTGCCGCGCCCGCAGGCTCGACAGGTCGTAGCCACGGCGCAATGCGGCGGCGCGAGTGCGTGCGTCCGGCGCCTTGCCGATGTGCCAGTCGCCGGTGCCGGCCGAGTCGATCTCGATGCACCCCTCAAGGCCCGCTTCACGCACCTTGTGGCGGAACACGCCCTCGGCGGTGGGCGAGCGGCAGATGTTACCGAGACAGACGAACAGAACCTTCATCAGACCCCCAGGATGCGCCGGACGCGCTCCAGGTCTTCCGGGGTATCGACACCAGCTTGCGGGGCTTCCAGGGCGTCAGCCACGTGAATGCGCACGCCGTGCCAGAGCGCGCGCAGCTGCTCCAGGCACTCGGTGTCTTCCAGCCAGCACGGGCCCCAGGCGACGAAGTCGCGCAGGAAGCGCGCGCGGTAGGCGTAGATGCCGATATGGCGACGGTACGGCACGTTGGCCGGCAGGCTTTCGCGGTCCACCGCGAATGCGTCACGCGCCCAGGGCAGCGTGGCGCGGCTGAAGGTCAGCGCCAGGCCGTTCTTGTCGCTGACCACCTTGACGATGTTCGGGTTGAACAACGCGGCCGGGTCGTGGATTTCCTCGCACAGGGTGGCGATACCCGCCTCCGGGTGCGCTGCGAGGTTGGCGGCCACCTGATCGATGATCGACGGCGGCACGAGCGGTTCGTCGCCCTGCACGTTGACCACGATGGCGTCATCGGCCAGGCCCAGTGCATCGGCCACTTCCGCCAGGCGGTCGGTACCGGAGTTGTGATCGGCGCGGGTCAGCACCACCTGGGCGCCGAAGCCCTGGCAGGCCTCGAAGATGCGCTGATCGTCGGTGGCGACCACCACCTGGGCGGCCGAGCTTTTGCCGGCCTGCGCCCAGACGTGCTGGATCATCGGCTTGCCGGCGATGTCCTGCAGCGGCTTGCCGGGCAGGCGGGTGGAGGCGTAGCGGGCGGGAATGACGACGGTGTAGGCCTGGGTCATGGCGTTACTTGTCCAGACGCTCGTCGACGTTCAGGGTACGCGCCTCGCCTTCGAGCATCACCGGGATGCCGCCACGCACCGGGTAGGCCAGGCCGTCGGCCTTGCAGATCAGCTCGGACTTGTCGTCGGTGAGCTTGAGCGGGCCCTTGCACAGCGGACAGGCGAGGATATCGAGGAGTTTCGGGTCCATGGTGCGTTCCTTGAGCTTAAACAGCGAACAGTTTGAATGCGGACGGCGCCGGATTTCGACGGCGAATCAGCGAGCGAGCAGGCGCTCGAGCTGGGCATCGAACCAGGCGACGAAAGCCGGCGAGGGCTGCGCTTCGACGGCGAGGTACCACCAGTCGGGCGCGGCAAAGGACCGGCATTTCACCGCGTCCTTCTCCGTCATGACCAGCGGCAGTTCCGGCGTGAAGCGCAGCTGCTCGGCGGTAAAGGCCGCATGGTCGGGGAAGGGATGCGGAATCGGCCGCCAGTTTAGCGCCTCGAGCGTCGTGAAGAAACGCTGCGGGTTACCGATTGCGGCCAGGGCATGCACCTCCTGCCCGGCGGGGAAATGCTCGACGCCACGGCGCTCGCCGCTGGCCAGATTGACCAGGGCAGATGGTCGCAGGACGAAGGAGAAGGCACCGGGCGGATCGGACGGCGCGCCGTTGTGCAGCACGGCGTCGACTTCGGCCAGTCTCTCGGCAGGTTCGCGCAGCGGCCCCGCAGGCAGGCATCGACCGTTGCCCAAGCCGCGGGCAGCGTCGATCAGCACCAGTTCCAGGTCGCGGGCCAGGCGGTAATGCTGCAGACCATCGTCGCAGAGAATCAGGTCCAGCGCTTCCTCAGCCAGCAGCGCGCGAACGGCACTGGAGCGATCCGGGTCGATCATCAGCGGTACGCCGCTGCGGCGCACGATCATCAGCGGCTCGTCGCCCGCCTCCGCCGCCGACTGCTCGGCGCGCACGCGCCAGGGCGTCTGCGGCGGCTTGGCGCCGTAGCCACGGCTGACCACACCAACCTTCAGACCGCGGGCGCGGCAGTGTTCGATCAACCAGAGGATCATCGGCGTCTTGCCGGTGCCGCCCACGGTGATGTTGCCGACCACGACGATCGGTACAGGAGCGCAGTAGGCGGGCTTGGTGCCAGAGAGGAAGTCCTGCCGGCGGCCTTGGGCGACACGCCGGTAGAGCAGTTCGAGCGGCCTGAGCAGGGCCAGGGCCGGGTGGCCCTTGTACCAGGCGTCGAGCAGGCGGTCGGAGAACGCCATCAGGGGGTCTTCTTGTCCGCCCGGGACTCGATGGTGGTGATGCGCAGGTGGGTGAAGCCCAGCTTGCCAGCGGCATCCATCGCGGTAACCACGGACTGGTAGTCCACCTTGCCATCGGCAGTGATCACTACCGGCAGGCTGTTGTCACCGGCGGATTCGCGCTGCATGGCGTTCATCAGGTTTTCCAGGTCGTCACGCGCCAGGCTCTGGCCGTTGAGTGCGTAGTGACCTTCGAGGCTGATGGAGATTTCCAGCTGCTTGATCTCGGTCGCTTCGGGCGGCGTACCGCTGACCGCTTCAGGTAGTTCGACCTTGAGCTGCGACGGCTTGGTGAACGAGGTGGCGACCACGAAGAACAGCAGCAGCACGAAGATCACGTCGATCAGCGACGCCAGGTTGATGAAGACGTCCTCGCGGGCCGCTCCGCCCGCTCTGCGGCGGAATTTCACGCTTTGCCTTCCTCGACGAAGTCGACTTCGCGGTCGCCCTGGGTCACTTCCACCAGCTTGATGGCTTCCTGCTCCATGGCGATGACCAGCTCATCGACACGGCGCAGCAGGTAACGGTGGAAGAATACCGCCGGGATCGCCACGATCAGGCCGGCCGCAGTGGTGATCAGGGCCTTGGAGATACCGCCGGCGAGCATCGGCGCGTTGGCCATGCCATCGCCCATGAAGGCGCTGAAGATCTGGATCATGCCGAACACTGTACCCAGCAGGCCGAGCAGCGGCGCCATCGCGGCGATGGTGCCCAGGGCGTTGAGGTAGCGTTCCAGTTCGTGGATGACGCGGGAAGCGGCTTCCTCGATGCACTCCTTCATGATCTCGCGACCGTGCTTGGAGTTGGCCAGGCCGGCGGCGAGGATTTCACCCAGCGGGGAAGACGCACGCAGGTCCTTCAGGGCCTGGCTGTTCATCTTCTTGTCCTTGATCTGCTTCCACACCTGACCGAGCAGCTGCGGCGGGGCCACACGGCTCAAGCGCAGGGTCCAGAGACGTTCGGCGACGATCGCCATGGCAGCGACGGAGCTCAGCAAGATCGGCAGCATCATCCAGCCGCCAGCTTTGACCAGTTCCCACACAGTGGTGAATCCCCTGAAAAAAAGTGGCGCCACTCTAGCACAGGGGCCGTGGCGAGCCGACCGCCCAAGGCTCAATTTTCCTGCCAGAAATGTGCGCCTTCCCGCACTCCCCCAAGCTCGCCATGGGCACCGAGCGTCAGGGTCAGCGCACCCTGCTCCGCCGTATCCTGAATCCGGATGCCCAGCGCACGGAAGCGCTCGACGACCGACGGGTGCGGATGGCCATAAGGGTTGTTGGCGCCGCGCGAGATGATCGCCGCCGTCGGTTGGATCGCCCGCAGGAAGGCCGGCCCGGAAGAACTGCGGCTGCCGTGGTGCCCCGCCAGCAGCCAGTCGATGCGTTCGCCCGGATGCGCCGCCAGCCACGCCAGCTCGGCGGGTTGCGGCAGGTCGCCGGTGAGCAGGATGCGCTCGCCATTGGCTTCGATTTTCAGCGCGCAGGAGCGGTCGTTGCTTTCCCTGGCTCCCGGCCATGCCCAGCTGGAGAGGTGTACGCCATCGACGCTCCACTCTTCGATGCCACAGGGCCGGACCTGTAGCGCCTCTGGCAGGCGCTCGGGCTCGCCACTGATGACATGGACCGGCCGCAGCGCGCGCTTCACTGCCATGGCGCCACCGGCATGGTCGTTGTCCGCATGGCTGAGCATCAGCATGTCCAGACGGCCGATTCCCAGGCTGCGCAGCGTCGGCACGACCACGCGCTCGCCGATATCGAAATCGCCATTGCGCGCCCCGGTATCGTAGAGCCATACCTGGCTGCGAGTACGGATCAGCACTGAAAGCCCCTGCCCCACGTCCAGCACACGGATCTCGGCCATACCCTGTGCGGGCGACGGGACTGTCGGCCAGAACACCGGCAGGAACATCGCCAGCCCCAGTGATCGCAGGGGCACGCCGGCCGGCGCAAGCAGAAGGAGCGCCCCCAGCATCGCCAGCGCGACAGCCCAGGCGGGTGCGGCTACCGGCTGCCAGGCGGGCGCCAATTCAGCCATCCAGCCCAGCAGGCGGAACAGCAGCTCCAGCAGACCGCCCGACACCCAGAGCAGCGCCTCGCCCAGCCAGGGAATGCCTAGCGCCAGACTGCCCAGCAGCGCCAGCGGCACCACGAGCAACTCCACCCAGGGCACTGCGATCAGGTTGGCGATCACACCGGAAACGCTCAACGGCAAACCCAGAGCAATGGACGCCGGCAACAACCCGACTGCCATCAGCCACTGCGCGCGCAACCAGGTGCGCCAGGCGGTCCAGCGTCCCAGCCGGCCCGAAAACCCGAAGATCAGCAGCGCCACCGCCGCATAGGAAAGCCAGAATCCCGGCAACAGCACCACCAGCGGCTCGACCAGCAGCACCGCCAGTAAAGCGCCGAGCAGGGGTACCCACAGGCCACGATGGCGATAGCGCAAGCGCCACAGCAGCACGATGGAGACCATGACGCAGGCGCGCTGCAATGGCACCTCGAATCCCGCCATCAGGCTGTAGGCCCAGGCGCCGCCCGCAGCCAGCAGGCAGGCACAGGGCAACCAGGGCAGGCGCGCAGGCCAGCAGCCGAACCGCGCCAGCCCGGCGACCAGTGCATAGAGCAGCCCCGCCAGCAGCGAGATGTGCGAACCGGAGATCACCATCAGGTGAAGGGTTCCGGTGTCCTGCAGGACTTGCCAGTCCGCCGTGGTCAGTCCGGAGGCATCGCCCAGCACCAGCGCGGCGAGCGCCCCGGAGCGGCCGTGGGCGTCCACCGCCAACAGGCGTTGCCGCCAGTCCTCGCGCCACGCGCGCGGGCCGCTGGAGGCTTCCAGGCGCTGCCCATCCTTCACGCTGCCGGTAGCACCGATACGCTGGGCAGTGAGCCAGGCCTCGTAATCGAACCCCGCACCATTGGCCATGCCGTGGGGACGCTTGAGCTTCACCGCCAGCCGCCAACGCTCGCCGCCTTCCACCGGCGGCCCGCCGAACCAGTACAGGCGCAGCGTGGCAGGAACCTTCGCGCGCGGGCTGGAAACATCAGCGAGCAGGAAGCGCACCGATGGCCCGGAGCGATCCGGCAGCCCCTCTACCCGGCCCTCCAGCCACAGCGTGCGGCCGTCCAGCTCCGGCGCCAGGCGGCCATCCAGCGCCCACTGGGCCGACTGGCAGGCCCAGGCGAAACCGAGCAGGAACAGGCCGATGAAGTAGCCGCGAGTGAATGACAGAGGCAACGCGGACAGCGCGAGAACCAGTAAAAGCCAGCCAGGTGGAAGCGCCGGCATCCAGCGCAGCGCCAGCAATCCCAGGGCCAGCGCGAACATCCCAGTACGAGGCAACGGAGCGACTCCCGGACCCGGCGCAACCGTCGATCCGATTGACCTTCGGCGGTTACACACGGACATAGTTGGCAACGAATGACTGTCACCTAGCTAGGCATAATGGTGCGTCGTCCGTCTGCCAGAGATTTCCTCCATGCCGCGCCGAATATTCAAGCGCTACATGCCGGATCCGGAGAGCATCAGGAACCACAAGGGCCTGCGCTTTCTCGGACCGCTGATCCAGTCGCCCAACCTCTGGCACCTGAATCGCCGCTCCGTGTCCCGTGCCATGGGCATGGGGCTGTTCGCGGCATTCATTCCGATCCCGCTGCAGATGCTGCTGGCAGCCTCGCTGGCGGTCTGGGTGCGGGCCAACCTGCCCATTTCGGTGGGGCTGGTCTGGCTGACCAACCCGATCACCATGCCGCCGGTGTTCTACTGCACCTACAAGATGGGCGCCTGGGTCATGGGCATCCCGGCGCGCGCCCTGCCTGACCACCTGACCTGGGAGTGGATCAGTGGCGAGCTGTCGATGCTCTGGCAGCCCTTCCTGCTGGGCTCGGTGATCTGCGGCATCCTGGTGGGCATCCTCGGCTACCTGCTCACCGAGGGTTACTGGCGCTGGTGGATCGGCCGCAGCTGGCGGCGTCGCCGAGCGCTGCGCAACCTGCAAAACGGAATTTGACGGCATCCACGTGGGAGCGGACTTCGTCCGCTATCGTTTCACCGCCGCTTCGGCCAACCACGGTGCGCGGCTAGCCAATCGCGGACAGAGTCCGCTCCCACGCAAGGGCCTGACCCCGATTGCAGAGACGAAAAAGCCGCCCCGAGGGGCGGCTTTTTTATGGCTCGACGAATCACTCGTAACGCAGCGATTCCGCCGGCTGGGTCGAGGCCGCGCGCCAGGCCGGATAGAGCGTGGCGAGGAAGCTCATCGACAGCGCCGCGACGCAGATCAGCACGATATCGCTGATCTGCGGGTCGGACGGCAGGTAGTTGATGAAATAGATGTCCGAGTTGAACACGTGGGTGCCGGCAATCCGCTCCAGGGCCGAGACGATGGCGGTGACGTTGTACGCCGCCAGCACGCCCAACACGCAGCCAATGACCGTGCCGATCAAACCGATCACCGTGCCCTGCACCATGAAGATCGCCATGATCTGCTTCGGTGTGGCGCCCAGAGTGCGCAGGATGGCGATGTCCGCGCGCTTGTCGGCGACCACCATGATCAGGGTGGCGATGATGTTGAAGGCGGCGACCGCGACGATCAGCAGCAACAGCAGGCCGATCATGGTCTTTTCCATCTTCATCGCGCTGAAAAGGCTGCCCTGGGTGTGGGTCCAGTCCACCGAGCGGTAGCCGTCGCCCAATTGCCTGGCGATGGCCGTACCGACTTCCGGCGCCTGGAACAGGTCCTTCAAGGCGATGCGCACGCTCTGCACCTGGCCGGGCTGCCAGCGCATCAGGCTCGCCGCGTCGTCCACGTGGATCAGCGCCAGTGTGCTGTCCAGTTCGGCGCCGACCTTGAAGATACCGACCACGTTCAGACGCTGCATGCGCGGAGTGATGCCACCGGGCGCGGTGCTCGGTTCAGGAACGATCAGCAGCAGGCTGTCACCGACGTTGACGTGGAAGCGACGCGCGGTGATCTCACCGATGACCACGCCGAACTCGGTGGCCTTGAGGTCATCGAGGCTGCCGCGAACCATGTGCTGACCGATGATCGACACCTGGGTTTCCAGTGCCGGATCGACGCCGTCCACCTCGATGGGCTGCATCATGCCCTTGTAAGAGAGCATGCCGTCGACTTCGGTGTAGGGCACCGCGCCGACGATTTTCGGGTTCTGCTTCGCCACTTCGGCGACGCGCTGCCAGTCGTCCAGCGGGCCGCTGGTTTTCTGCAGCACGGCATGCGGCACCATGCCGAGGATGCGCGAGCGCATTTCCTTCTGGAAGCCGTTCATCACCGACAGCACCACAATCATGGCCAGCACGCCCAGGGCGAGGCCGATCATCGAGGTCAGGGAAATGAACGAGATGTAGTGGTTGCGTCGCTTGGCACGGGTGTAGCGGGTGCCGATGAAGACGGACAGGGGTCTGAACATTCCGTTATCCCTCAGGCGGCGACCAGCCGGCCCTCCTCCAGGCGCAGCACACGGTCCATCTGCTGGGCGAGGTGAGTGTCGTGGGTCACCACCAGGAAGGCGGTACGCAGGGATTGCGACAGTTCCAGCATCAGTTCCTGGATACCGTGGGCGGTGTGCTGGTCGAGGTTGCCGGTGGGCTCGTCGAGCAGCACCAGCTTCGGCGTATTGACCAGGGCGCGGGCAATGGCCACACGCTGGCGCTCACCCCCGGACAGCTCCGACGGCTTGTGGCTCAGGCGATGGCCCAGGCCCACTCGCTCCAGCAGAGCGGTGGCGCGCTGGCGCGCCTCGGGGATCGGCGTCTTGCCGATCAGCAGCGGCATGCAGACGTTCTCCAGAGCGGTGAACTCCGGCAGCAGGTGGTGGAACTGGTAGACGAAGCCCAGCGCTCGGTTGCGCAGCAGACCGCGCTGCTTCTCGTTCAGTGCCGACAGCTGCTCGCCGGCCAGCCAGACGCTGCCGCTGCTGGGCGTGTCGAGCCCGCCGAGCATGTTCAGCAGGGTACTTTTGCCCGAACCGGAGCTACCGACGATGGCAACGCGCTCGCCCGGCAGCAGTTCCAGCTGCACATTGGACAGCACTTCGACCGACTGCGGGCCTTCCTCGTAGCGTTTGCCGAGGTCGCGGCAGCTCAGGACGGCCTGATCGTTGTTACTCATAACGCAATGCCTCCGCGGGCTGGGTGCGGGCCGCACGCCAGGCCGGATACAGGGTGGCGAAGAAACTCAGGATCAGCGCGGCGCTGCACACCAGGATCACGTCCTCGCTCATCAGTTGCGAGGGCAGGTAATCGATGAAGTAGACGTCCGCGTTGAGGAACTTGTGGCCCAGCAGGCGCTCCAGCAGACCGATGGCGGAGCTGACATTGAGCGCCGCGAGGATGCCCAGCACGCCGCCGATGAAGGTGCCGATCACACCGATTACCGTGCCCTGGACCATGAAGGTCGCCATGATCTGCCCCGGCGTGGCGCCCAGGGTGCGCAGGATGGCGATGTCGGCCTTCTTGTCGGTAACGACCATGACCAGGGTGGAAATGATGTTGAACGCGGCGACCGCGACAATCAGCAGCAGCAACAGTCCGATCATGGATTTCTCCATGCGGATGGCCTGGTACAGATTGCCGTGGCTGCGCGTCCAGTCGCGGGCGAAGTAATCGTTGCCCTTCAGGGTGCGGGCGATTTCCCAGGCGGTACGCGGTGCCTGGAACAAATCGTCGAGCTTCAGGCGCAGCCCTTCGACCTGGCCTTCCTTGAGGCGGCGCATGCGCGCGGCGTCGTCGATATGGACCATGGCGACATAGCCATCCAGCTCACCGGCGCCAACGTGGAAAGTGCCGACCACGGTGAAGCGCTTCATGCGCGGGAACATGCCGGCCGGGGTGACCGAGACTTCCGGGGCGATGAAGGTGACCTTGTCCCCCAGCTTCACGCCGAGGTTCTTCGCCGCCTTGTCGCCGATCAGGATGCCGAACTCGCCAGGCTTGAGGCTCGAGAGCGAGCCTTCCTGGAAGAACTGGTCGATGATCGAGACCTTGCTCTCCTCGTTCGGGTCCACGGCGTTGATCAGCACCTTCTGTACCGTACCGCCGGCGCTGAGCAGGCCCTGCATCTGGATGAAGGGAGCGACTTCCAGCACGTTGGGGTGCTGGGTCTTGATCTGCCCGGCGATGCCCTGCCAGTCGGAGATGGGCTGGTAGGACTCGACCGTGGCGTGGGGCACCATGCCCAGCACGCGGGTGCGCATCTCGTGGTCGAAACCGTTCATGACCGAGAGCACCACGATCATCACCACCACGCCCAGCGCGAGGCCGATCATGGAAGTGAGCGAAATGAAGGAAACGAAGTGGCTGCGGCGTTTGGCGCGTGTGTAGCGCGTTCCGATGTAGACGGAAAGAGGTCTGAACATGTGGGGCCGATTGAGAAGATGAAGAGTGCGTCGAGCGTCAGTTCCATCTGGCGTACGACTTCCGTGTGGCGAGGCTCGGCAGGCGGCTTTACACTCAGACCATCACTGCCGCCGTGGGTTCGCCATGTCCACTCCAGACGCGGATGACCGCCGCGAATACTATCGTATTGAAGACACGCTCGCATTGGAATTTCGCCCGCTGCGCGAGGACGAAATCCAGTCGCAAGAAGTGCTTCAGGATGATTCCGCGCTGTTCAATCTGCTCAGCGACCTGCACCTGACCGACTTCGAGTCGCAGCACCTGCTGCGGCATATCAACGAGCGCGACCGTCCGCTGGCCAGTTACCTGAAGGTGATGAACAAGCGCATCGATCTGATCGCCCAGGCCCTCACCCAGAGCCTGCTCAGCGAGATCGGTCCGGCGCGCAAGGTCACGCTGTCCGAGGGCGGCATCAATTTCCGCGACGAGCAGGCGCTCCCCGTAGGCCAGCCGCTGGCACTCAAGATTGTCCTGCTGCCCCAAGGCCTGGGCATGCTGCTGCGTGCCAAGGTGACCCACTGCCAGCAACAATCCGAGGGCGACTACGAGATCGGCACCGAATTCGACATACTCGGCGATACCCAACGGCAACTGCTGGCCCGCCACATCCTCCAGCGCCAGGCTCTGGAACGTCGACAGGCCAAGGCCCGCGAAGAATGAACAAAGGGATTTGCATGCGTCATCTGCTGCTCCTGTTGAGCCTTGTCACCCCGCTGCCACTGCTGGCCGATACCATTGAGATACCCGTGGGCGCCCAGGGCGACCCACACATCGCGCTGCCGGCCCGCGGCGAGAGCCAGAAGGCGGTGCTGGAGCGCTTCGGCCTGCCGGACGAGGAACACCCGGCGGTGGGCAAGCCGCCCATTTCGCGCTGGGACTACCGCGAATTCAGCGTCTATTTCGAGAGCGGGGTGGTGGTCGATGCTGTCCGCCAACACCGCTCGCAATACCTCAAGGACCTCTCACCGACTCCCAAGGAGCCCCAGTGACTCTGATCTATGGCCATCGCGGCGCCAAAGGCGAAGCACCGGAAAACACCCTGAACAGCTTCCTGCGCTGCCTGGAACATGGCGTGAAACGCTGCGAACTGGACCTGCACCTGTCCCGCGACGGCGAGCTGATGGTGATCCACGACCCGACGCTCAAGCGCACCACCGGCCGGCGCGGCAAGGTTTCCGAGCAGCTGGCGGACGACCTGGTGACCATGGATGCCCGCGACGGTGGTCCGGGCTGGGTGCGCCCCTGCCCTATCCCGCGCCTGGCGGAACTGTTCGAGCGCTGCGAGTTCGAGCACTGGCAGCTGGAAGTGAAAAGTGCGTCGAAGGATCGTGCTGGCCGCACGGTGCAGGCAATCCACCAGCTGGTGGGCCGTTTCGGCCTGCGCGACCGGATTACCGTGACCTCGAGCTCGCGCACGGTGCTGCGCGCGCTGGAAGAACTGGCGCCGGACCTGTCACGCGGACTGGTCGCCGAATACGCCTGGCTCGACCCACTGAAGGTCGCCGCACACTACGGCTGCGATCTGCTGGCGCTGAACTGGATGCTGTGCACCCCGGAGCGCTTGCTGAAAGCGCAGAAGCAGGGGCTGCATGTGTCGGTATGGACGGTCAACGAGCCGGCGCTGATGCGCCGGCTCGCCGATTTTGGCGTGGATAGCCTGATCACAGACTTTCCCGGTTTGGCCACTGCCACGATCGGGAATCGCTGAGCAGGTTCCCCCCGACCGGCTCAGGCCGCCGGTCGGGGTACTTCAAAAAATCCGGTTCAGGCCGTCGAACGCCGCTACGCGGTAGGCTTCGGCCATGGTCGGATAGTTGAAGGTGGTGTTGACGAAGTACTTCAGGGTGTTCAGCTCACCCGGCTGGTTCATGATCGCCTGGCCGATGTGGACGATCTCCGAAGCCTGGTCGCCGAAGCAGTGCACACCGAGGATTTCCAGGGTGTCGCGGTGGAACAGGATCTTCAGCATGCCCACCGGCTCGTTGGATATCTGCGCGCGGGCCATGCCCTTGAAGAAGGCCTTGCCCACTTCGTAGGGGATCTTCGCCACGGTCAGTTCCTGCTCGTTCTTGCCGATGGAACTGATCTCCGGAATGGTGTAGATGCCGGTCGGCACGTCATTCACGAAGCGCCAGCCATCGTGCTCGACGATGTTGCCGGCGGCCGAACGACCCTGGTCGTAGGCGGCGCTGGCCAGGCTCGGCCAGCCGATCACATCGCCGGCGGCGTAGATGTTCGACACCGAGGTACGGTAGTTCTCGTCCGTCTCGATCTGGCCGCGGCTGTTGACCTTGATGCCGATATTTTTCCAGACCCAGGCGATCAGTGTTGCCGGTACGGCCGTTGCACCACAGCAGGGCGTCGGCCTTGATCTTCTTGCCCGACTTCAGGTGCAGGATCACGCCGTTATCCAGGCCTTCCACGCGCTCGTATTCCTCGTTGTGACGGATCAGCACGTTGTTGTTGCGCAGGTGGTAGCTCAGCGCATCGGAAATCTCGTCGTCGAGGAAGCTCAGCAACTGGTCGCGGGTGTCGATCAGGTCCACCAGCACGCCCAGGCCGCTGAAAATCGACGCGTACTCGCAGCCGATCACACCGGCTCCGTAAATGATCAGGCGGCGCGGGGTGTGGCTCAGGGACAGGATGGTGTCGCTGTCGTAGACGCGCGGGTGGTTGAAGTTGATGTCCGAGGGGCGATACGGACGCGAGCCGGTGGCGATGACGAACTGGTCGGCTACCAGACGCTCCACGGCGCCACTGGGGGTAACGACTTCGACAGTGCGCTCATCAACGAAGCTGGCGGTGCCGTTGAACATGTCGATGCGGTTGCGCGCGTAGTAGCCGGTACGCGAGGAGACTTGCTTGGAGATCACCCGTTCGGCACTTTTCAGTACGTCCGGGAAAGAAGACCAGCGCGGTTCGCCGATCTGGCGGAACATCGGGTTGGTGTTGAACTCGATGATCTGCTTCACCGAGTGACGCAGCGCTTTGGACGGGATGGTGCCCAGGTGCGTGCAGTTGCCGCCGACCACGCGACGGCTGTCCACCACCGCCAGCTTGCGCCCGTACTTGGAGGCGTTCATCGCTGCCCCCTCGCCTGCCGGGCCCGTGCCGAGAATCACCACGTCGTAGTTGTAGACAGCCATGCGTACTCCTTCAGAACAGGCCGGGGCGCCCGCTTGGCGCTCCCGGCGAAGCCCCGGCACCACATGCGCCGAGGCGGATCGAAATCATTGGCGCAGCTTAGCCCTGCGGCAAAAGGCTGCACATTAGCGGTTGGTCGGCAGGTAGGCGAATTTTGCCGCCACTACATGCACTGACCAGCCTGCGGGTCGCCATCATGCCCGCCGAAGCTTTCATTCAGGCGACGGGAACAGCGCTTCAAAGCGCGTCGTCGCGCGGGTCACGAAACCTTCGCCCTGGCGCACGATGAAGAACGCCGCCAACCCATTGCGCTCGGCAAAGGTATAGCCCTCCTCCGGCCCCAGCACCATCAGCAGGGTCGACAGACCATCGGCGCGCAAGGCCTGGGCTTCCGCGACAGTCACCGAGGCCAGCGCATGCCGGACGGGTGCTCCCGTGCGCGGGTCGAAGGTATGCGAATAGCGCTGCCCCCCCTCCTCGAAATAGTTGCGGTAGTCGCCCGAGGTGGACAGGCCAATACCATCCAGTGCCACCGAGCGCTCCACCTGCCGCTCACGCTCGCCGCTGGGCACTTCCAGGGCGATACGCCAGGGTTTTCCATCGGGCTTGTGGCCGACGGCCTTGAGCTCCCCAGTGATTTCCACCAGGTAATCGGTCAGGCCCAGCTCAGCCAGCCGCGCACTGACCCGGTCCACCGCGTAGCCGGCGACGATGCTGTCGAAGTCCAGCTGCGCGTCCACGTCCTTGCACAACTGCTCGCCGTTCAGACGCAGATGTCGATGACCAACGCGGGCGCGCTCACGCTCCAGCGCCGAGGTATCGGGCACCTTCTCACTGCGCGACTGCGGCCCGAAGCCCCAGAGGTTCATCAGCGGCTCGACGGTGAGATCGAAAGCGCCGCTGCTCTGCTGCGAAAGCTGTTCGCCGTAGCGCCAGAGCGTCAGCATGTCGGCTGGCACTGCCATGCAGGCGCCAGCCGGCAATGCGTTGAAACGGGACACCACGGAATCGTCGCGGTAAGTGGAGAACTGCTCGTCCAGGCCCACCAGGATCGCGTCGACCTCAGCCTTGAGCTTCGCTGCGTCCGGTGACTTGCCGGTCGGCACGAACTGCACCGTGTAGCTGCTGCCCATGGTCGGCCCGCCGAAGTGCTCGACGGACTTCCCGCAGCCGCCAAGGGCCGCCAGAACCAGCACGATCAACAGGCTTGCACGGGACACGGGTCTCTCCATCAGCCGCCAGGCGAGCGGCGCCGGGCATTCTACCGCAAGCACCCGACGCCACTGTTTCCGCTCTGGCAAAGGTGCATTACCAAAAGAAAACGGGAGCCGAAGCTCCCGTTTCTCAACCGGTTCAGGCGTCAGCCTTGGCCGGGGACTTGCGCTTGAACAGGTAGTAGCAGGCGCCCATCAGCACGATCCACACCGGAATCGCGTACACCGACACGTCGATGCCCGGGATCTGCAGCATGATGCCCAGGATGAACACCACGAAAGCCAGGCACAGCCAGTTGCCGAAGGGGTACCACAGCGCGCGGAAGAACGGCTGCACGCCCTTGGCCACCATGGCCTTGCGGAACTTCATGTGGGCCAGGCTGATCATCGCCCAGTTGATCACCAGCGCGGCGACCACCAGGGACATCAGCAACTCCAGCGCCTGGTGCGGGATCACATAGTTGACCACCACGCAGGCCAGGGTGATGAACGCCGAGACGCCGATGGCCAGCAGCGGTACGCCACGGTCATCCACCTTGGCGAAGGCACGCGGCGCGTCGCCCTGCTCGGCCAGGCCGAAGAGCATGCGGCTGTTGCAGTACACGCAGCTGTTGTAGACCGACAGCGCGGCGGTGAGCACCACGAAGTTCAGGATGTTGGCCGCGATGTCGCTGCCCAGCAGCGAGAAGACCTTCACGAACGGGCTGCCGCTGTAGGGGTCGCCGGCGCTGCTGATGCTTTGCAGCAGGGCATCCCAGGGATATAGCGAAAGCAGCACAGCCAGGGCGCCGATGTAGAAGATCAGGATCCGGTAGATGACCTGGTTGATCGCCTTGGGAATCACCTTCTTCGGCTCGGCGGCTTCGGCGGCAGTGATGCCGACCAGCTCCAGACCACCGAAGGAGAACATGATGATCGCCAGGACCATGATCAGGCCCTTCCACCCGTTGGGGAAGAAGCCGCCGTGGGCCCACAGGTTGCTCACCGAGGCCTGCGGACCGCCGGTGCCGCTGACCAGCAGCCAGACGCCGAGCAGGATCATGCCGATGATGGCGACGACCTTGATGATCGCGAACCAGAATTCGGTCTCGCCGAAGGCCTTCACGTTGAACAGGTTGATGGCGTTGATCAGGACGAAGAACACCGCCGCTGTCGCCCAGGTCGGGAAGTCCGGCCACCAGAACTGGATGTACTTGCCGACCGCGGTCAGCTCCGACATGCCCACCAGGATGTACAGCACCCAGTAGTTCCAGCCGGACATGAAGCCGGCGAAACCGCCCCAGTACTTGTGCGCGAAGTGGCTGAAGGAACCGGCAACGGGCTCCTCGACGATCATTTCGCCCAGTTGGCGCATGATCAGGAAGGCGATGAAACCGCCAATGGCATAGCCGAGGATCATCGACGGGCCGGCGGATTGCAGGACGCCGGCGGAGCCCAGGAACAGGCCGGTACCGATGGCGCCGCCGAGGGCGATCAGCTGGATGTGGCGGTTCTTCAGGCCACGCTTCAGCTCGCCTTCGTGCAGATGTTGTCCATCCATTTGAAGTCTTTCCAGGTTCGGGAATTGGCAGATTTTATCGATGTTATGGGGGGTGCCACTAACGAAAAACGGGAGCCCGAGAGCTCCCGTTTCCCTTATACCGCCTGAATCAGCGCGGGAAAGCCGGCGGGTTCACGCCAGCCATGTCTTCCATCACGCGGACGACCTGGCAGCTGTAGCCGAACTCGTTGTCGTACCACACGTACAGGACGACGCGGTTGTCGTTGGCGATGGTCGCCTCGGCATCGACGACGCCTGCGTGGCGGGAACCGACGAAGTCGGTGGAAACCACTTCCTGGGACGACACGAAATCGATCTGCTTCTGCAGGTCCGAGTGCATGGCCATCTGGCGCAGGTACTCGTTGATCTCTTCGCGGTTGGTGGCCTTTTCCAGGTTCAGGTTGAGGATGGCCATGGAGACGTTCGGCGTCGGAACGCGGATGGCGTTGCCGGTCAGCTTGCCTTTGAGAACCGGCAGAGCCTTGGCGGCAGCGGTAGCAGCGCCAGTCTCGGTGATCACCATGTTCAGCGGCGCGGCGCGGCCACGACGGCTGCCCTTGTGGAAGTTGTCGATCAGGTTCTGGTCGTTGGTGAACGAGTGAACGGTTTCGACGTGGCCGTTGACGATGCCGTACTGGTCGTTGACAGCCTTCAGCACCGGCACGATGGCGTTGGTGGTGCAGGAAGCGGCCGAGACGATCTTGTCGTCAGCAGTGATGTCGCCATGGTTGATGCCGTGTACGACGTTCTTCAGCGCGCCCTTGCCCGGAGCGGTCAGGATCACGCGGTCGATGCCCGGGCACTTCAGGTGCTGACCCAGGCCTTCGGCGTCACGCCACTTGCCGGTGTTGTCGACCAGCAGGGCTTTCTTGATGCCGTACTGGGTGTAGTCGATCGACGCCGGGTCGTTGGAGTAGATCACCTGGATCAGGTTGCCGTTGGCGGTGATGGTGTTGTGTTCTTCGTCGATGGTGATGGTGCCATCGAACGGACCATGCACGGAGTCACGACGCAGCAGGCTGGCGCGCTTGACCAGATCGTTCTCGGCGCCCTTGCGGACGACGATGGCGCGCAGGCGCAGGCCGTCGCCACCACCGGTCTTCTCGATGAGGATGCGGGCCAGCAGGCGGCCGATACGACCGAAGCCGTACAGGACCACGTCGGTGCCTTCACGGGCGCCGCCGTTCTGCTTGCCGACCACGTCGGCCAGCTCGTCCTTGGTGAACTGCTCGATGCTGCGGCCGTTACCTTCGGACTTGAACTTGGCAACCATCTTGCCCAGGTCTACGGAAGCGGCGCCCAGCTTGAGCTCGCTCATCGCCTTGAGGATCGGGAAAGTGTCGTGAACCGACAGCCCGCCTTCTTCGGCCAGGCGGTGACGGGCGAAACGGTGCGCTTTGAGGATCGCGATCACCGAACGGTTGATCAGGCCACGGCCGTAGATCGAGGTCACCACGTTGTTGTTACGGTACAGCTGACCGATCAGCGGAATCATGGCTTCCGCGAGGGCTTCACGATCGATCCACTCACCGAGACACTGGTCGGGCTTCTGGGTCACGGGCAATACCTTCCACATGTAGGAGAAGAAAAAGGGGCTACATTATGACGGTGTGAACCTTCTCCGGCAATCCGCGACCGTCGCATGACTGACATCCGTCAATCGGGATAGTTACAATCCGGCCGGTCAAATTCCTCGACCGGAGCCACGACTGCCCGTGTCCGTACTGCGCATACCTACACTGCCGACCGCTGCCGGCAAGCAATCCTGGGGAAATCTCCCCGGAGCCGCTCTCAGCCTGGCCATTGCCGAAGCCGCCGGGCCGGCAAAGCGTTTCACCCTGTTGCTGACCGCCGACAGCCAGAGCGCCGAGCGCCTGGAGCAGGAGCTGCGCTTCTTCGCGCCGGACCTGCCGGTGCTGCAGCTGCCAGACTGGGAAACCCTGCCCTACGACGTGTTCTCGCCGCACCAGGACATCATCTCCCAGCGCGTCGCCACCTTGTATCAACTGCCCGAACTGCGCCACGGCGTATTGGTGGTGCCCATCACCACCGCCTTGCACCGCCTGGCGCCGGCCAAGTTCCTGCTCGGCAGCAGCCTGGTGCTGGACGTCGGCCAGAAACTCGAAGTCGAGCAGATGCGCAGCCGCTTCGAGGCCGCCGGCTATCGCTGCGTGGATACTGTCTACGAACACGGCGAGTTCGCTGTACGCGGCGCGTTGATCGACCTGTTCCCGATGGGCAGCGAGCTGCCCTATCGCATCGACCTGTTCGACGACGAAATCGAGACGCTGCGCACCTTCGACCCGGAAACCCAGCGCTCCATCGACAAGGTGGAGAGCATCCGCCTGCTGCCGGCGCGCGAGTTCCCGCTGCGCAAGGAAGCGGTGACCGGCTTCCGTGGTCGCTTCCGCGAGCGTTTCGACGTCGACTACCGCCGCTGCCCGATCTACCAGGATCTCGCCAGCGGCCTGACACCCGCCGGCATCGAGTACTACATCCCGCTGTTCTTCGAAGATGGCGAGACTTCGACGCTGTTCGACTACCTGCCGCAGGACACCCAGGTGTTTTCCCTGCCGGGCATCGAGACCGCCGCCGAACAGTTCTGGACCGACGTGCGCAACCGCTATGAAGACCGCCGCTACGACCCGGAACGCCCCCTATTGCCGCCCGGTGAAGTATTCCTGCCGGTAGAGGACTGCTTCGCGCGCCTGAAGAACTGGCCGCGCGTAGTGGTCAGCCCCGAGCCGATCGAGACCGGCGTCGGCCGCGAGCGATTCCCCGCCGAGGCGCTGCCGGAACTGGCCATAGAAGCCAAGGCCACTGAGCCGCTGGCACGCCTGCGCCAGTTCATCGAGCAGTTCGACGGTCGAATCCTCTTCACCGCTGAATCCGCTGGTCGCCGCGAGGTGCTGCTGGAATTGCTGGCACGGCTGAAGCTGCGCCCGGTGGAAGTCGAAGGCTGGCCGGGCTTCCTGGCCCACAAGGACCGCCTGGCGATCACCATCGCGCCGATGGACGAGGGCCTGCTGCTGGACGCCGACAAAGGTCAGCCCGGCATCGCCCTGGTGGCCGAGAGCCCGCTGTTCGGCCAGCGCGTCATGCAGCGTCGGCGCCGCGAGAAGACCCGCGACGGTGGCGAGAACGTCATCAAGAACCTCACCGAGCTTCGCGAAGGCGCGCCGGTGGTACACATCGACCACGGCGTCGGCCGCTACATGGGCCTGATCACCCTGGAGATCGACGGCCAGAACGCCGAATTCCTCGCTCTGGAATACGCCGACGAAGCCAAGCTCTATGTGCCGGTGGCCAACCTGCACCTGATCGCCCGCTATACCGGCAGCGACGACGCCCTGGCGCCGCTGCACAAACTGGGCTCGGAAACCTGGCAGAAGGCCAAGCGCAAGGCCGCCGAGCAGGTCCGCGACGTCGCCGCCGAGCTGCTGGACATCTACGCCCGCCGCGCCGCGCGCAAGGGCTACGCGTTCAAGGACCCGCAGGTCGACTACGCCACCTTCTCCGCCGGCTTCCCCTTCGAGGAAACCCCGGACCAGCAGACCGCCATCGAAGCCGTGGTCGCCGACATGCTCTCGGAGAAGCCGATGGACCGTCTGGTCTGCGGCGACGTGGGCTTCGGCAAGACCGAAGTGGCCATGCGCGCAGCCTTCGTAGCGGTACACAGCGGCAAGCAGGTCGCCGTGCTGGTGCCCACCACCCTCCTCGCCCAACAGCACTACAACAGCTTCCGCGACCGCTTCGCCGACTGGCCGGTGAGCGTCGAGGTGATGAGCCGATTCAAGTCCGCCAAGGAAGTCGAAGGCGCCGTCGCGCAGCTCGCCGAGGGCAAGGTCGACATCGTCATCGGCACCCACAAACTGTTGCAGGACGATGTGAAGTTCAAGAACCTCGGCCTGGTCATCATCGACGAGGAGCATCGCTTCGGCGTGCGCCAGAAGGAGCAGCTCAAGGCGCTGCGCAGCGAGGTGGACATCCTCACCCTGACCGCCACGCCGATCCCGCGCACGCTCAACATGGCCGTGGCCGGCATGCGCGACCTGTCGATCATCGCCACGCCACCGGCGCGCCGTCTCTCCGTGCGCACCTTCGTCATGGAAGAGCAGAAGTCGGTGATCAAGGAAGCCCTGCTGCGCGAGCTGCTGCGCGGCGGCCAGGTGTACTTCCTGCACAACGAAGTGAAGACCATCGAGAAGTGCGCCCGCGACCTGGCGGAGCTGGTCCCGGAAGCGCGCATCGGCATCGGCCACGGGCAGATGAACGAACGCGACCTGGAACGCGTGATGAGCGACTTCTACCACAAGCGCTTCAACGTGCTGGTGGCCTCGACCATCATCGAGACCGGCATCGACGTGCCGAGCGCCAACACCATCCTCATCGAGCGCGCCGACAAGTTCGGCCTGGCCCAGCTGCACCAACTGCGCGGCCGCGTCGGCCGCAGCCACCACCAGGCCTACGCCTACCTGCTCACCCCGCCGCGCAAGCAGATGACCCCGGACGCCGAGAAGCGCCTGGAAGCCATCGCCAACGCCCAGGACCTCGGCGCCGGCTTCGTGCTGGCCACCCATGACCTGGAAATCCGCGGCGCCGGCGAACTGCTCGGCGACGGTCAGAGCGGGCAGATCCAGGCGGTGGGCTTCACCCTCTACATGGAAATGCTCGAGCGCGCGGTGAAAGCCATCCGCAAGGGCGAGCAGCCGAACCTGGAGCAGCCGCTGGGCGGCGGCCCGGACATCAACCTGCGCGTGCCGGCGCTGATCCCCGAGGATTACCTGCCGGATGTTCACGCCCGCCTGATCCTCTACAAGCGCATCGCCAACGCCGCCGACGAGGACGGCCTGCGCGAGCTGCAAGTGGAAATGATCGACCGTTTCGGCCTGCTGCCTGACCCGGCGAAGAACCTGATCCGTCTGACTTTGCTGAAACTGCAGGCAGAAAAGCTCGGGATCGTGAAGGTAGATGCCGGCCCACAGGGCGGACGGGTAGAATTCGCCGCCGATACCTGCGTCGACCCGCTGGTGCTGATCAAGATGATCCAGAGCCAGCCCAATCGGTACAAATTCGAAGGGGCCACCCTCTTCAAGTTCCAGGTGCCCATGGAGCGCCCGGAAGAACGGTTCAACACGCTGGAGGCGCTGCTCGAGCGCCTCACGCCACAGACTCACTAAGGACCCTGTGCATGCGCCTGTTCCAACCCTTGCTGCTGTCGCTGGCGCTTCTCTCGCCAGCCGCCTTCGCCGAGCCTTACCAGGTGGAGCTGATCCTCTTCCAACAGTCCGGCGACGCTGTGTTCGCCAGTCGCCCTGCGCCGGACGACTGGGCCAAGGGCGCACAACCGCCGGGCCCGGACAGCTCTCGCCCAACCGCGATGGACGCCCAGGTCGCCAAACTCAAGCAGAACGAAGGCTTCCAGGTCCTGATGCACAAGGCCTGGCGCCAGGAGATCGATTCCAACCCGGTGAAGATCTCCCTGAGCGAAGGCGCCCAGCGTGACGGCCACTTCCCGGTGGAAGGCACCGTCACCCTGAGCCAGCAGCGCTTCGTGAACACCCAGACCGACTTCTGGATCAACCAGTTCGGCCAGGACGGCCTGCTCGCCGCCAGCCAGCACATGGTCCAGGAAGCCAGCCTGAAGAACAGCGTATTGACCTACCTCGACCACCCGAGCCTGGGCATGCTGATCAAGGTGACCCCGCTCAATGCCAAGCCCGCCTCCGCTCCGCCGCCAGGCATGGAAGACGAAGCGCCGACCGGGCCGGACGCGCCACAGCAGCAACAGGCTCCGGCCGCCCCGGCAGACGGCGGCTTCGACGCTCCGCCGCCGGCACAGCCCGCGCAATAAAGAAAAAGCCCGGCATTCGCCGGGCTTTTTCATTTTCTGTAGGAGCGCGCCATGCGCGCGATCGCGGGCAAGGCCCGCTCCTACAAGGCGCATCAGCTCACCAGTACGCGCCCCAGCACCTCACGCACCTTGCCGATACCTTCGTGCAGCGCCTGCTCGATCTCGGCCATGGTAATGATGCCGCTGGACTTGCCGGCCGCAGGGTTCACCACCAGAGACAGACAGGCGTAAGGCAGGTCCAGCTCACGGGCCAGCGCAGCCTCGGGCATGCCGGTCATGCCGATGATGTCGCAACCGTCGCGTTCCAGCTTGGCGACTTCCGCCACGGTTTCCAGGCGCGGGCCCTGGGTCGCGGCATACACGCCATGACTACTGTAGGCATAGCCCAGAGCCTGCAGGGCGGCGATCAGCTTGAGCCGAAGCGCCTCGTCATAGGGATGGCTGAAGTCGATGTGGGTGACATGCTCGATATCACCGGCGAAATAGGTGTGCTCCCGGCCCCAGGTGTAATCGACGATCTGGTGCGGCACGCAGAGATGGCCGCTACCCATGGCGGCATGAATGCCACCCACGGCGTTCACCGCCAGAATGGCTTGGGCACCGGCCTGCTTCAGCGCCCAGAGGTTGGCGCGGTAGTTCACCTGGTGTGGCGGGAAGCGATGCGGATGGCCGTGGCGGGCGAGGAAGAGCACCTCGCGGCCGGCGAACTCGCCACGCTGGATGGCCGCCGAAGGGGCGCCGTAAGGCGTGTCCAGCTCGATGGCGTCCTTCAGGGTCAGCCCTTCCAGCTGGGTCAGGCCAGTGCCGCCGATGATGGCGTAAACAGTCATGGCAAATCCTTAATCGATCAATTGTGCGGCACGCAGCTCGCCGACGGCTTGTTGCCAGCGCGGCAGCTGCTTGTATTCGGTACCCGGCCAGGCCTTCGCGCGCATACGTTGCAGACGCGGCGGCGCAGTGACCTTGAGGCGCTGCAGAGCGCTCAGGGCCAGCTCGGCGGAGGCGCGGTCGTTGCACACCAGACCCATGTCGCAGCCAGCGCTCAGCGCGGCCTCGATTCGATTGGCGGCATCGCCGACCACATGGGCGCCAGCCATGGAAAGGTCGTCGCTGAAGATCACGCCGTCGAAGCCCAACTCACCGCGCAGAATGTCCTGCAACCAGCGGCGGGAAAAGCCAGCAGGATTCGGATCGACCTGCGGGTAAATCACGTGGGCCGGCATCAGCGCATCCAGTTCGCCGGAAAGGCGCTGGAATGGAACCAGGTCTACAGCACGGATCTGCTCCAAGGTGCGCTCATCTTCCGGAATGCCCACATGGGAATCCACTTCCGCCCAGCCGTGGCCAGGGAAGTGCTTGCCGGTGGAAGCCATGCCGGCGGCGCGCATGCCGCGGATGAACGCGCCAGCCAACGCAACGGCGCGCTCCGGATTGCCTTCGAAAGCGCGGCTGCCAACGACGGCGCTGCGTTGATGATCCAGGTCCAGCACCGGGGCGAAGCTCAGGTCGAGCCCAACCGCCAGCACTTCGGTCGCCATCAGCCAGCCGCACTGCTCGGCCAGTCGTTCGGCATTGGGATTGTCGGCAATGGCGCGCATCGCCGGGAGGCGCAGGAAGCCCTGACGCAGGCGCTGCACGCGACCGCCTTCCTGGTCCACCGCCAGCAGCAGATCGGGGCGTACCGCGCGAATGGCCTCCATCAGCTCGCGCACCTGTCGCGGCGATTCGATGTTGCGGGCAAAGATGATCAGGCCACCGACTTCCGGGTGGCGCAGGATCTGGCGGTCCTCGGCGGTGAGCCAGGTGCCGCCGATGTCGAGCATCAGGGAGCCTTGCATGTGCATTCCTTTCAATTCAGTTGCGCCGCCTGCCAATCGGGACAGGCGGTCTCTTCGATTCGAACCCGGCAATGGAGGGGCACCCGCGGAAAGAGTTCCAGCAGGTCATCATTGCGCAGGCGGATACACCCGTGGGACAGCGGCGTGCCAATGGGTTCGCAGTCTGGTGTGCCATGCAGGTAGATGTAGCGACGAAAAGTATCGACCGCACCCATCCGGCTGCTCCCCGGCTCGCAGCCGCTGAGCCAGAGGATGCGCGAGAGTATCCAGTCACGACCGGGAAACGCCTTGTGAAGCTCGGTCGTCCAGGTCTCTCCGGTCCAGCGTCGCCCTTTCAGCACTGCGCCCCTGGGCAAGCCTTCACCGATGCGTGCACGGACCTGGTGCAAGCCGCGGGGCGTGCAGCCGGAGCCGTTGCGCTCCCCCGCGCCGTTGGCGGCGCTGGATACCGGAACACGCACGACAAGACGTCCCGCGGCAAAGCCGTAGAGCATCTGGTCAGCAAGGGAGATATGGAGAAGATCGAGATCGGCCATGGCCGGCTACTGTAGCCGATCGAGCCGACGCAGCCCAGCGTGAAGCCGGGCGCGGATCAGACTTTGGCAGGTGCCTGGGTGGTGCTCGATTTGGTACGCGGCTTGAGTTGCGCGCCGGCCAGCGATGGATCGCTGACACCACTGTCGGCACGCATGCCGGCGGCGAGGAACGGCACCATCAGGCGCATCACCTGTTCGATGGAAGTGTTCACGCCGAAATCGTTCTCGG
>JASGKM010000047.1:0-354213 GCA_049840615.1 Pseudomonas sp. | reverse complement strand
AAGGCACCTTCGGGTGCCTTTTCCATTTCCAGGGCAGAGGCGAACGACGCTTGTAGGATGGCGTGGAGCGCAGCGATACCCATCGCCCCCAAGGCACGGACAGCATAGGTATCGCTTCGCTCCACCCATCCTACGGGGATGACAGGGCACCTTTGGGTGCCCATTTTCGTTTGCAGGGCCCCTGGGGTACGGGCTCGGCATGCCGCTCGACCGGTCGTCCGGTGAGGCGCGAAAGTCCGCCTAGACTTGTCGATTCCGTCGTCGCCCAGGCGACCAAGCTGCATGCCGGTCAAGCCGACCGCGCGAGAATCAGGAGATTCATCATGTCCAGCCTGCAACGCGTTACCCCCTGCCTGTGGTTCGACGGCAAGGCCGAGGAAGCGGCCGAGTTCTATACCGGGATATTCCCCAACTCGCGGATCGTGCAGACCGCCGACCACCCCGAGGCCGAGAAGGACCGCCATGGCGGCGTGCCCGGCTCGGTGCTGACGGTGGAGTTCGAGCTCGACGGCCAGACCTTCATCGCCCTGAACGGCGGCCCGGCCTTCAATTTCACCGAGGCGCTGTCGCTGCAGGTGATGTGCGACAGCCAGAAGGAGATCGACCACTTCTGGGACAAGCTTGGCGCTGGCGGGCCGGTGGAAGCGCAGATCTGCGGCTGGCTGAAGGATCGCTACGGGGTGTCCTGGCAGATCTGCCCGCGCCACGTCGGCGACATGGTTGCCGACCCCGACAAGGCCAAGGCCAGCCGCACGCTGCAGGCGGTGATGGGCATGAAGAAGCTGGACATGGCCGCCATCGAGCGCGCCCACGCCGGCAACTGAGCCAGGAGGGCGCGAGGCATGTTCAGCCACATCACTGTCGGCACCAACGACCTGCCGCGCGCCATTGAGTTCTACGGCAAGGTCCTGGGCGCGTTGGGGATCGTCCTCAAAGCGCATCGCCATCAGCCGGAGCGGGCAATCTTCGCCCACCCGGACAGCGACGTAGTGTTCTGCGTCTACGAGCCCATCGACGGTGCGCCAGCCAGCGTCGGCAACGGCAGCCTGATCGCCTTCGAAGCGCGCACGCGGCATCAGGTCGACAGTTTCCATGCCCGCGCCGTGCAACTGGGCGGGGTGGACGAGGGCGCGCCCGGCCTGCGTCTGAACTACTCGCCAACCTATTACGGTGCCTACGTGCGCGACCTGGATGGCAACAAGCTGTGCTGCGTCTGTCATCTGGAAGAGTGAGGTCCGTGCGAGGGCGCTAGAATGCGCACTAGCCATCTATCAGCCGAGGCCTCCCCATGACCGCTAGCACCTTCGCACCGCTGCTTTCCGTCGCCCTGCTATGGGCGGTGGCGGTGGTCACGCCGGGGCCCAACTTCTTCACCACCGCGCGCATTGCTGCCGTGCATTCGCGCCGCCACGGCTTCATCGCTGCGCTGGGTGTGGCTTGCGGTACGGTGGTCTGGGGGCTCGCCGGAGGCCTGGGGATCAAGTCACTGTTCAGCGCAGCACCCGCGCTGTACCTGGGCTTCAAGCTGGCCGGCGGCGCCTACCTGATCTACCTCGGCATCAAGCTGCTCAAGCGCAAGGCGCCAGCCGACGGTGGCGAAAGCCTCGCCGAGGTCTCGCGGCAGCGCAGCGCCTTTTCCGCCTTCCGCCTCGGCCTGCTGGGCAACCTGACCAACCCCAAGACCGCTCTCTTCGTCGCCACCCTGTTCGCCACCGCCATGCCGGCTGCGCCCTCGGCGGCCTTGCTGGGCATGGCTATCGCACTGATGGTGACGCTGTCGTTCAGCTGGTACTGCTGCGTAGTCCTGGTCTTCGCCAGCGAGCGCATGGCCGGAGTCTACCGGCGCTTCCGCCGGGCGCTGGATCGCTTCGCCGGCTGCTGCTACCTGCTGTTCGGTGCGCGAATGGTGGCGACGCACTGAGGCTCGTCCAGGCCAGAAAATTCGAACCTCGCCGCCTGGCGGCCCGTCCAACTCCCTGAGCGTCGCAGTCATCCGGCCCGCACCTCTTGCCCGGCTGCGACACCGCCAAGCGGCGAGGGTGCGCTCGCCGGACAGGGAGAATCCGCGATGGTCACTCACTACAAGGTCAAAGGCCACCTGGCCTGCGGTCATGCCGGCAAGCACCTGGAATCCACCAGCGAGCTGAACCGGGTGAAATGCCGCAGCTGCCGCAACACCGAGGTTTACAAGGAAGCCCGGCGTCTGGCCCGCAATGCGGCGCGCCGGGCCCAGCGCAAGGCCCGCGCCGAGGCCGTGCACAACGACTGGCGCAGCTTCTGGGAGAAACGCCTGGCCGCCATGCCCGGCACCCAGCGCCTGCCGCGCGGGTTCCACGATCAGGCATTCGTCTGAGCCGGGCGTGAGGGAAGTTGCGGGGAAGGGGATGGGGACAACTGTCGTCCCCTGGGCCATCTGTGTCTGCGCCTCACCCCAGCCCTCTCCCGCTTGCGGAAGAGGGCCAGGGTGAGGGGCACTTGATCTGGGTGGAGCGGATGCATGTCCGAGCAATCCGCTCGGGCAAGTCGTGCTAGCATCTGCTCCGGCCCCGAATCCTCCTGCGGCGCTGGCAACCCGCCAGCGCCGCCATCCCTCACAGAAGGACCCAAGCAATGGCTCAAGTCACCCTCAAGGGCAACCCGGTTTCCGTCGATGGCAAGCTGCCGCAGAAAGGCGAGCAGGCTCCGGCCCTGTCGCTGGTCGCCGGCAACCTGTCCGACGTCACCCTGGAAACCTACGCTGGCAAGCGCAAGGTGCTGAACATCTTCCCCAGCGTCGACACCCCGACCTGCGCCACCTCCGTGCGCAAGTTCAACGCCGAGGCGAGCAAGCTGGCCAACACCGTGGTGCTGTGCATCTCCGCTGACCTGCCGTTCGCCCAGGCGCGCTTCTGCGGCGCCGAAGGCCTGGAGAACGTGGTGAACCTGTCGACCCTGCGTGGCCGCGAGTTCCTCGCCAACTACGGCGTGGCCATCGCCGACGGCCCGCTGGCCGGCCTGGCCGCTCGTGCTGTGGTGGTGCTGGACGAGCAGAACAAGGTGCTGCACAGCGAGCTGGTCGGTGAAATCGCCGACGAGCCGAACTACGCTGCCGCCATCGCCGCCCTGGCCTGATGACGCTATCGCTTTCGTGAGAAAGCCGGGCCGACCCGCCAGGGTCGGTCCGTCAGGCCGGGAACCCTTCCGGCCAATCCGGGTCGCAATGCCCCGGGATTTCGTAAGCCCCGGTTAATCAAAGGTAAATAGCGGGTAAAGAGACTTTGCCTGCGGCCCGGCTGTGCTTATCGTTCAGCCTCGCTATTCTCACTTTTTTGCGCCAAGACCTTCTTTTCAAAAAGACTGAGCCCCATGACTGCAAGCAACGGATCGCCCTCGAAACTCCGCAAACTGCGCCCCTGGCTAATCACGGCATTGCTGTTCGCTGCCGTCGTCGGGCTGATCATGTGGCTGCATTCGACGTCTTCGGGAGCGCCGGCAGCCCAGGGCGGCCGAGGTGGTCGGCCGGGGCCGGGGCAGATGGCCGCGGGGCAGGGCGGCACGGCGGTGACTGTCAGCGTCGCGCCGGTGGTCAAGGGCGACCTGCCGGTGCACTACCACGCACTGGGCACGGTAACCGCCTACAACACCGTCAACGTTCGCGCGCGGGTCAGCGGCCAACTGGTCAAGGTGCCGTTCCAGGAAGGCCAGGAAGTGAAGGCCGGCGACGTGCTCGCGGTGATCGACCCGCGTCCGTTCCAGGCGGCGCTGGACCAGGCCCAGGGCACCCTGCTGCAGAATCAGGCGCAACTGAAGAACGCGCAGATCGACCTCGCCCGCTACAAGGGCCTGTACGCCGAGGACTCCATCGCCAAGCAGACCCTGGACACCCAGGAAGCTCAGGTGCGTCAGTACGAAGGCACCCTGAAGACCAACCAGGGTCAGGTCGCCGACGCCAAGCTCAACCTCGAATTCACCCAGGTGCGCGCGCCCATCTCCGGCCGCGTCGGTCTGCGCCAGGTAGACGTCGGTAACCTGGTCACCTCTGGCGACACCACGCCGCTGGTGGTCATCACCCAGGTCAAGCCGATCTCCGTGGTGTTCAGCCTGCCGCAGCAGCAACTGGGCACCATCGCCCGCGAGCTGTACAGCAACAAGCCGGTGCCGGTCGAGGCGCTGGACCGCAACCAGAACCAGACCCTGGCCACCGGCGTGCTGAAGACCCTGGACAACCAGATCGACACCACCACCGGCACCGTCAAGCTCAAGGCCGGCTTCGAGAACGCCGACCACAAGCTGTTCCCCAACCAGTTCGTCAACGTGCGCCTGCTCGCCGAGACCCTTCCGGGCGTGCTGACCATCCCGGCCAACGCGGTGCAGCGCGGCAACGATGGCACCTACGTCTACCTGGTCGGCGAGGAGAGCAAGGCCAAGCGCCAGCTGGTCACCCTGGGTACCAGCGAGAGCGAACGCGTGGTGGTCACCGAGGGCCTGAAAGAGGGCGACCGCGTCGTCGTCGAAGGCACCGATCGCCTGCGCGACGGCACCCGCATGACCATCGCCAGCTCCGACGAAAAGGCCCGCGCGGCCGCGACGGAGGAGGGCGACAAGTCCACCGCCAAGCCGTTCGGCTCGGACACTCCGGTCCAGGACAGCGGTAAGAGCGAATGAACCCGTCCCGCCTGTTCATCCTGCGGCCGGTCGCCACCACGCTCCTGATGGTGGCGATCCTGCTGTCGGGGATCATCGCCTACCGCTTCCTGCCGATCTCGGCGCTGCCGGAGGTGGACTACCCGACCATCCAGGTGGTGACCCTGTATCCCGGCGCCAGCCCGGACATCATGACCTCCTCGGTGACCGCGCCGCTGGAGAACCAGCTGGGGCAGATTCCCGGCCTGAACGAGATGTCCTCCACCAGCTCCGGCGGCGCCTCGGTGATCACCCTGCAGTTCAGCCTGCAGATCAACCTCGACGTGGCCGAGCAGGAAGTCCAGGCAGCGATCAACACCGCGCAGAGCCTGTTGCCCAAGGACCTGCCGAACCAGCCGGTGTACAGCAAGGTGAACCCGGCGGACGCGCCGATCCTGACGCTGGCGGTGATGTCTCCGGACATGCCGCTGCCGCAGATCCAGGACCTGGTGGACACGCGCCTCGCGCAGAAGATCTCGCAGATATCCGGCGTCGGCCTGGTCAGCATCAGCGGCGGCCAGCGCCCGGCCGTGCGCATCCGCGCCAACCCCGGCGCGCTGGCGGCTGCCGGCCTGAGTCTGGAAGACCTGCAGACCACCGTCACCAACAACAACCTCAACGGCCCCAAAGGCAGTTTCGACGGCCCGACCCGCTCCTCCACTCTGGACGCCAACGACCAGCTCAAATCCGCCGACGCCTACCGTGACCTGATCATTGCCTACAAGAACGGCTCGCCACTGCGCGTGCGTGACGTCGCGAGCGTGGAAGACGACGCCGAGAACGTACGCCTGGCCGCCTGGGCCAACACCTCGCCGGCCGTGGTGCTGAACATCCAGCGCCAACCGGGTGCCAACGTCATCGAGGTGGTCGACAGCATCAAGAAGATGCTCCCGCAATTGCAGGCGACCCTGCCGGGCAGCCTGGAAGTGTCGGTGCTCACCGACCGCACCACGACCATCCGCGCCTCGGTGGCGGATGTGCAGTTCGAGCTGTTCCTCGCCGTCTGCCTGGTGGTGATGGTCACCTTCCTGTTCCTGCGCAATATCTCCGCCACGCTGATCCCCAGCTTCGCTGTGCCGCTGTCGCTGATCGGCACCTTTGGTGTGATGTACCTTTCCGGCTTCTCGATCAACAACCTGACGCTGATGGCGCTGACCATCGCCACCGGCTTCGTGGTCGACGACGCCATCGTCATGGTGGAGAACATCGCGCGCTATCTGGAAAAGGGCGACCCACCGCTGGAAGCTGCACTCAAGGGCTCCAAGCAGATCGGCTTCACCATTATCTCGCTGACCTTCTCGCTGATCGCCGTGCTGATCCCGCTGCTGTTCATGGGCGACGTGGCGGGCCGGCTGTTCCGCGAATTCGCCATCACCCTGGCGGTGGCGATTCTCATATCGGGCTTCGTTTCCCTGACCCTGACGCCGATGCTCAGCGCCAAGTTGTTGCGTCACATCGAACCGGAGAAGGAAGGGCGCTTCGCCCGCGCCGCCGGGCGCTTCATCGACAACCTGATCGAGCGCTATGCCGCCGCCCTGCGCGTGGTGCTGCGCCATCAGCCGCTGACCCTGCTGGTGGCCATCGGCACCGTGGTGCTCACTGCGCTGCTGTACATCTTCATGCCCAAGGGCTTCTTCCCGGTGCAGGACACCGGGGTGATCCAGGGCATCGCCGAGGCGCCGCAGTCGATCTCCTTCCAGGCCATGGCCAATCGGCAGCAGGACCTGGCGAAGATCGTGCTGAAGGACCCGGCGGTGGAAAGCCTGTCCTCGTTCATTGGCGTCGACGGCACCAATGCCACCCTCAACACCGGCCGCCTGCTGATCAACCTCAAGCCCCACGCGGACCGTGACGTCACCGCCAGCGAAGTGATCCACCGCCTGCAGCCGGAGCTGGACCAGATCGCCGGCATCAAGCTGTACATGCAGCCGGTGCAGGACCTGACCATCGAAGACCGCATTGCCCGTACCCAGTACCAGTTCACCCTGCAGGACGCCGACCCGGATGTCCTTGCGGACTGGGTGCCGCGCCTGGTCGACCGCCTGCAGCAATTGCCGGAGCTGGCCGACGTGGCCACCGACTGGCAGGACAAGGGCCTGCAGGCCTACATCAACATCGACCGCGACACCGCTTCGCGCCTGGGCGTGAGCCTGTCGAGCATCGACAGCGTGCTGTACAACGCCTTCGGCCAGCGGTTGATCTCCACCATCTTCACCCAGGCCACGCAGTACCGCGTGGTGCTGGAAGTGGCGCCGGAATTCCAGATCGGCCCGCAGTCGCTGGAGAACCTCTACGTACCGTCCAGCGATGGCACCCAGGTGCGCCTGTCGAGCCTGGCCCGTGTGGAGGAGCGTCACGCGCTGCTGGCGGTCAACCACATCGCCCAGTTCCCGGCCGCGACCATCTCCTTCAACCTGGCCAAGGGCGTCGCCCTCGGCGAGGCGGTGCAGGCGATCCGCGATGTCGAGGCACAGATGGAAATGCCCGTCAGCCTGCAGGGCAGCTTCCGGGGTGCGGCGCAGGCGTTCGAGGCCTCGCTGTCCAACACTCTGCTGCTGGTGCTGGCTTCTATCGTCACCATGTACATCGTGCTGGGCATCCTCTACGAGAGCTTCATCCACCCGGTGACCATCCTCTCCACGCTGCCCTCGGCGGGCGTGGGTGCGCTGCTGGCGTTGATGCTCTCCGGGCAGGACATCGGCATCGTGGCGATCATCGGCATCATCCTGCTGATCGGCATCGTGAAGAAGAACGCGATCATGATGATCGACTTCGCCCTGGACGCCGAACGCAACGAGGGCAAGCCACCCCATGAGGCGATCTACCAGGCGTGCCTGCTGCGCTTCCGGCCGATCCTGATGACCACCATGGCCGCGCTGCTGGGCGCCTTGCCGCTGATGCTCGCCGGCGGCGCCGGCGCCGAGCTGCGCCAGCCGCTGGGTGTCACCATGGTCGGCGGTCTGCTGGTCAGCCAGTTGCTGACGCTGTTCACCACGCCGGTGATCTACCTGTACTTCGATCGCCTTGCCGCACGCTGGGCTGCCTGGCGCGGCCGCCACGGCCTTGACGTGAACAGCATCGACCCGGCGGAGCGCACCTGATGGGCGGCCTGTCGCGCCTGTTCATCCTGCGCCCGGTCGCCACCTGCCTGCTGACCCTGGCGCTGATGCTGGCCGGCGCGCTGTCGTTCAGCCTGCTGCCGGTAGCGCCGCTGCCCAACGTCGACTTCCCGACCATCATGGTCCAGGCGTCCTTGCCCGGCGCCAGCCCGGAGACCATGGCGTCCACCGTGGCGACGCCGCTGGAGCGCTCGCTGGGGCGCATCGCCGGGGTCACCGACATGACCTCCAGCAGCTCCCTGGGCAACACCACCATCATCGTGCAGTTCGACCTCTCCAAGGACATCGACGGCGCCGCGCGCGAGGTGCAGTCGGCGATCAACGCGGCGATGAGCCTGCTGCCCACCGGCATGCCGAACAACCCGACGTACCGCAAGGCAAACCCGTCGGACATGCCGATCATGATTCTCACCCTGACCTCGGACACCTATTCCCGCGGGCAGATGTACGACCTGGCCTCGACGATCGTCTCGCCCAAGCTGGCGCAGGTGAAAGGTGTGGGGCAGGTGAGCATCGGTGGCTCGTCGCTGCCTGCTGTGCGCGTCGACGTCAATCCGGACCAGCTCAGCCACTACGGCATCTCTCTGGACACGGTGCGCACGGCGATCAACAACACCAACGCGGACGGGCCCAAGGGCTCGCTCGAGTTTGGTGAAAGGCACTGGCAGGTGGACTCCAACGACCAGCTGCGCAAAGCCAGCGAGTACGCGCCGCTGATTGTCCATTACAACGCCGAGACCGGCGCAGCGGTACGCCTGAAGGATGTCGCCACGGTCACCGACTCGGTGGAAGACGTGCGCAACGCCGGCTTCTCCGACGACCTGCCGGCGGTGCTGCTGATCATCACCCGCCAGCCCGGCGCCAACATCATCGAGGCCACCGACGCGATCCACGAGCAGTTGCCGATCATCCAGGACGTGCTCGGCCCGCAGGTGAAACTCTCGGTGATGGACGACCGCAGCCCGTCGATCCGTTCTTCGCTGGAAGAAGCCGAGCTGACCCTGATCATCTCCGTGGTGCTGGTGATCCTGGTGGTCTATCTGTTCCTGCGCAACGGCCGCGCCACGCTGATCCCCAGCCTGGCGGTGCCGGTATCGCTGGTGGGCACCTTCGCGGTCATGTACCTGTGCGGCTTCTCGCTGAACAACCTGTCGCTGATGGCGCTGATCATCGCCACCGGCTTCGTGGTGGACGACGCCATCGTGGTGGTGGAGAACATCGCGAGGCGCATCGAAGAGGGCGACCCGCCGATCCAGGCGGCCATCCGTGGTGCGCGGGAAGTGAGTTTCACCGTGCTGTCGATGACCCTGTCGCTGGTGGCGGTGTTCATCCCGCTGCTGCTCATGGGCGGTATCACCGGACGTCTGTTCCGTGAGTTCTCGGTCACCCTGGCGGCGGCCATCCTGGTGTCGCTGGTGGTTTCCCTGACGCTCACGCCGATGCTCTGCGCGCGCCTGCTCAAGCCTGTCGAACGCGGGCCGAAGAAGGCCTCGGTGGAGCGCCAGAGCAACCGCTACTTCGTCGCCTTCATGCAGCGCTACCGCGCCAGCCTGAGCTGGGCGCTGGAGCACTCGCGGCTGATGATGGTGATCATGCTCGGCTGCATCGCGTTGAACAAGTACCTGTTCGTGGTGGTGCCCAAGGGTTTCCTGCCGCAGCAGGACTCCGGGCGCCTGCGCGGTTTCGCGGTGGCCGACCAGAGCATCTCGTTCCAGGCGCTGGACAAGAAGATGGCGCAGTTCCGCAAGATCCTCTCCGAAGACCCCGGCGTGGAGAACGTGGTGGGCTTCGTCGGCGGTGGCAAGTGGCAGTCGAGCAACACCGGCTCCTTCTTCGTCACCCTCAAGGACATCACCGAGCGCGACTCGGCAGAAGCCATCGTCAACCGCCTGCGCAAGAAGCTGGCGGAGGTGCCCGGCGCCAACCTGTTCCTGGTCGCGGGCCAGGACGTGCGCATCGGCGGCCGCCAGGGCAACGCGCAGTACGACTTCACCCTGCGCAGTGACGACCTGAACCTGCTGCGCGAATGGGCGCCCAAGGTGGAGGCGGCGATGAACAAGGTGCCGCAGATCGTCGACGTGAACAGTGACGCCCAGGACAAGGGCGTACAGAGCCGTCTGGTGATCGACCGCGACCGTGCGGCCAGCCTGGGTGTGAACGTCGCCGAGGTGGACGCAGTGCTGAACAACTCCTACGGCCAGCGCCAGGTCTCGACCATCTTCAACCCGCTGAACCAGTACCACGTGGTGATGGAAGTCGCCCAGCCGTATCAGGAAAACCCCGAAGAGTTGCGCCAGGTCTACGTGATCAACAGCGCAGGCGAGCGCATTCCGCTCTCGGCCTTTACCCACATCGAGCCGAGCCGTGCGCCCCTGGAGGTCAATCACCAGGGGCAGTTCGCCGCGACCACGTTCTCCTTCAACCTGGCCCAGGGCGCACAGATCGGCCCGGCCCGTGACGCGATCCTGGCGGCGGTGGAACCTATCCACCTGCCGATGGAAATCCAGGCCACCTTCGAAGGCAACGCCGGTGCGGTGCAGGACACGCAGAACGACATGCCCTGGCTGATCCTGCTGGCGCTGGTGTCGGTCTACATCGTGCTGGGCATCCTTTACGAGAGCTACGTGCACCCGCTGACCATTCTCTCGACGCTGCCCTCGGCGGGCGTCGGTGCGCTGCTCACGCTGATGCTGTTCCGTACCGAGCTGTCGCTGATCGCGTTGATCGGCGTGATCCTGCTGATCGGCATCGTGAAGAAGAACGCGATCATGATGATCGACTTCGCCCTGGACGCCGAGCGCACCCTTGGCCTGTCGCCGCGCGACGCGATCCTCGAAGCGGCGATGAAGCGCTTCCGGCCGATCATGATGACCACCCTGGCCGCCATCCTTGGCGCGCTGCCGCTGATCTTCGGCATCGGTGGCGACGCCGCGCTGCGCCGCCCGCTGGGCATGACCATTGTCGGCGGGCTGATCGGCAGCCAGTTGCTGACCCTGTACACCACCCCCGTCGTCTACCTCTACCTCGACCGCCTGCGCCATTGGGTCAACAAGAAGCGCGGCGTGCGCACCGACGGCGCCCTGGAGACACCCGTATGATCCGCTCCCGTTCACTGCTTTCTCCCATGGCGGCCCTGGCGCTGGCCGTGGCCCTGGCCGGTTGCGCCATCGGCCCGGACTACCAGCGCCCCGAGCTGACGGTGCCCGCCAGCTCAAGGAGGGCGAGGGCTGGCAACTGGCGAAGCCGCCGGACGGTTTCAACCACGGTGCCTGGTGGGAGCTGTACGGCGACGCCACGCTGAATGATCTGCAGACCCGCCTGGTGGCTGCCAACCAGACCCTGGCGCAGTCGGTCGCGTCCTACCGCCAGGCCCAGGCGCTGGCCAAGGGCGCGCGCTCCTCGTTCTTCCCCACCATCAGCGCCGACGTCGGCAAGACCCGCTCCGGGCAAGGCACCGGCAGCGGCGGCAGCGTGCGCCTGCCTGACGGCTCCACCGTCAGCAGTGGCGGCGGCAGCAGTTCGATCAGCAACAGTTGCTCGGCGAGCCTCGGCGTGAGTTGGGAGCTGGACCTGTGGGGCAAGCTGCGCCGGCAGCTGGAGGCCGACACCGCCAGCATGGACGCCAGCGCTGCGGACCTCGCCGCCTCGCGCCTGTCGCTGCAGTCGGAGCTGACCCAGGACTACCTTCAGCTGCGGGTGATGGACCAGCAGATCAAGCTGCTCAACGACACGGTCACGGCCTACCAGCGGTCGCTCAAGCTCACCGAGAACCAGTACAACGCCGGCATCGTCACCAAGGCCGACGTTGCCCAGGCGCGTACCCAGCTGAAAAGCACCGAGGCCCAGGCCATCGACCTGAAGTACCAGCGTGCGCAGTTGGAGCACGCCATTGCCGTGCTGGTCGGCCTGCCGCCGGCGCAGTTCTCCCTGGCCGCCGTAGATGGCGTGCCGAGCCTGCCGAATGTGCCGGCGCTGCTGCCGTCCGAACTGCTGCAACGTCGCCCTGACGTGGCTTCGGCCGAACGCCAGGTAATCTCCGCCAACGCCAAGATCGGCGTGGCCAAGGCCGCCTGGTTCCCCGACCTGACCCTTACCGCCGCCGGCGGCTACCGAAGCGGCAGCTTCCAGAACTGGATCGAGACGCCCAACCGCTACTGGTCCATCGGCCCGCAGTTCGCCATGACGCTGTTCGACGGCGGGCTGATCGCCTCCCAGGTGGAACAGGCCGAGGCGAGCTACGACCAGACCGTGGCCAGCTACCGGCAGACCGTGCTGGACAGCTTCCGCGAGGTCGAGGACTACATGGTCCAGCTCAAGGTGCTGGAAGAGGAGAGCGGTGTGCAGCAGGAAGCGCTGGACTCCGCCCGCGAGGCGCTGCGCCTGACGACCAACCAGTACAAGGCCGGCACCATCGACTACAGCGACGTGGTCACGACTCAGACCAGCGCACTGTCCAACGAGCGCACATTGCTGACCCTCACCGGCAGTCGGTTGACTGCCAGCGTGCAGCTGATCGCCGCGCTGGGCGGCGGTTGGGATGCGGCGAAGATCGCCGAGGAAGGGCAGGCGACGCGGGACTGATCCCGCGTCAGTCCTCGATCAGCGAGCTGAGGGGAATGCGGAAGCGATTCTCGCCGTCCAGCGACTTGATGCCGCGTGGTCGCGCGGTGCTGACCAGGGCCGTGTCGTCCAGGCGCTCGAGCACTTCGCAGTCGATCCGGCCGATGGCCGGGAGGCGATCATCCTGGTTACCGGTGCGCAGCATCGCTCGCGGTTTCAGGAAGCGCCAGTCGCGCCCACCCACATCGATCAGGCGGCATTCGGCCCAGCCGGGGAAGCACTCTTCGGTGTAGCGCACTATCTCGACCAGCAGGCTGGGCATCGTCAGGGGTGTCCGGTAGCGGGGATGGGGTTCAGCCGTTGAAGCGGCGGGCAGTGGTGTAGCTGCGCTCCCAGTAGTTGTTGTCCAGCGAATCCATGCGGATGCGCTCGCCACTGCTGGGTGCGTGGATGAACAGGTTGTTGCCGATGTACAGCCCGACGTGGCTGACGTTGCCGCGACCGTTATGGTTGAAGAACACTGCATCGCCTGGCCGAAGTTCCTCGCGGTTCACTCGCGATCCGCCGTTTTCGATCATCTCTCCGGTGGTGCGTGGCAACCGCATACCGGCTTCGGTTCGGAACAGATAGACCAGCAATCCGCTGCAATCGAAACCGTCGGCCACCGAAGTTCCACCGCGGCGGTAGGGGATGCCGATCAGCTCGCGAGCACGGGCCACCACACGGGAGTTGGCGGTGAGTCGGCCAAGGCGTGGCCCGCTCGATTGTGGGTGCGCCACGCTATGCGTCGACCGGAGTTTGTAGCGGCTGACGGGCTTGGCGGATGTGTAGGCACTGGTCGGCTTGCGCACTACGCTGGGGGCTGCCTTGTGCTGCGACGCGCTCTTGAGTTCGCGTGCCTGGGTGGTCGGGGCCGACAGGACGAGCAGCAAGGTAGTGCTCAGGAGGATGAGGGAACGCATTTGGGGTACATCGATTGAGGATCAGTGTGAAACGGGGCGCCATCTTAGAAATCTCCTGATGCGCGGGAACGTGGCAAAACTCCGAAGGTGTGTAGGTATTTTCCGATTAGGCGCCTGACGGTGACTTCCCCGCTTCGTCAGCCACTGAAGCGTCGCGCTGTGGTGTAGCGGCGTTGCCAATAGCTGTTGTCCAGCGAGTCGATCCGGATGGTCTTGCCGGTGCGGGGGGCGTGAATGAAACGTCCATCGCCGATGTACAGGCCGACGTGACTGGTACGACCGTTGCCGTCGTGGTTGAAGAACACCGCATCGCCTGGTTGCAACTCGTCCTGGTCCACGGCATTGCGCTTTTGCGCCACCATCGATGTCGTCGTCCGTGGCAAGCGGCGATTGGCGATGGTGCTGTACAGGTAGACGAGCAGGCCGCTGCAGTCGAAACCGGACTCTTCCGTTTCTCCGCCCCAGCGGTAGGGCGTGCCGATCAGCTCATGGGCTCGCTCGATGATCCGGGAGGTGATGGCCGGGCTGAGCACGCCACGATCCCTTGCCGGCATGCGGGAGGCCAGCAGCGCCGCGCGCTCCCAGCCGGCTTCTGGGTTGGAGGCTGGCTTGTTGTGACTCCGTTGCGCCCGGCGGATCTGTGCGCGCTGCTCGATGCCGCGTGCGGAAAAGCCTGCTGACAGGAAGGTACGGTCGATGGCGGCGCTGTCGTAACGGCGCCATCCGGGTGCGTCGAAATCATCGGCCACGGCGAACGTAGCACCGAGGGTGCAGAAGAGGTACAGCGGAAGCCAGCGGAGAGGGCGCACGTCGGATCACCTCGGGGGGTGAGCAGGGAAGACGGCGCCATCCTAGGAGTGGCTATGGAAGTTCTATGTAGGAAATTTCCAGTTCAATTGAAGGTGGATTCCACGATGGATGCTTGGTCACCGTTCAGCGTGCGAACAGCTGGCCGATGTCCTTGAACGCCTTGAACTCCAGGGCATTGCCGCAGGGGTCGAAAAGGAACAGCGTGGCCTGTTCACCTACCTGCCCCTGAAAGCGCACATGAGGTTCGATGACGAACTGCGTGCCGCGCTCGCAGAGTCTTTGCGCCAGTTGCTCCCAGTCCTCCCACGGCAACACCACGCCGAAGTGCGGTACCGGCACGTCATGGCCATCGACGGCATTGGTGTGCGCCGCCTCCTGGCTGGCAGTGCGCGGGTGCTCGTGGATCACCAGCTGGTGGCCGAAGAAATCGAAGTCCACCCACTGGGCGCTGCTGCGGCCCTCGGCGAGGCCGAATACCTCTCCGTAGAAACGCCGGGCCAGGGCGAGGTCGTAGACGGGAATGGCCAGGTGGAAGGGCGATAGTGCCATGGACGTGCTCCCTGTCAGGTTCAGGCCGGTGCGGCCAGCAGGCGGCTGATGGTGGCCTTGGCCGCGCTCATCTGACCCTCGCGGGCGAGGCGGGTGAACGCCAGCAGGGCATGTTCGTGCTCGGCGAGGTCGTCGAGGATGTCGCGGTCATCGTCGTCACCCTCGGTCGCCAGGCTGTCGTAGCGCTGCACGTAGGGCTCCACCAGCACTTCGAGCTTTTCCAGGGTCTGCGGCCAGTCGAGCCCGAGCCAATCGGCGGCGCGCTGGCGGCCCTGGGCGGCGGCGTGGGCGGTGTCGCCCAGCGGCAGGCCATGGCGTTGCAGCAGCCGCGCCATGCGCAGGCCGGTCTGGCGTTCCAGCCGCGCCAGCAGCAGCATCGAGGACGCCCCCTCCGGGCAGTTGCTCGGCCAGGCCGAGGAAGAAGTTTTCACCGCGGACTTCGCCCAGGTAGGCGGCCTGCAGTTCACTGGCTTGTCGGTGCATGCGTCGGTCCCCCTTTGCTGAATGGGGACCAGCCTAGACGATGTGCGCCGGGCATCGAACCCGGCATGTCGTGTCTGGGCCAGAACGGGTCGCTCAGCGTTCGAAACCGTATTCGCGCTCGACCCGGCTGATGCGCACACGGAAGGCGCTGTACCAGTCGCGGCGGCCTGCCTGCTGGGCCATGCGGTGTTCGGCCTGCTGCTTCCACTGGCGGATGGCGGTTTCGTCGCGCCAGTAGGACACAGTGATGCCCAGACCGTCGGCGCCACGGGCCGACTCGACGCCGAGGAAGCCGTCCTGCTGTGCGGCGAGCTCCAGCATGCGCTCGGCGGTGACGCCGTAGCCTTGGTCCAGCTCGGTGCGGTAGGAGGTGAACGTCACGGCGTAGTAGGGCGGTTGTGGTGTGCTGGCGATCATGCGGCGCTCCCTGCGTGGACGGCTTCTTGATCAGATGGCTGGCGGGGCGCTTGGCTGGCTTGATGGCGGAAGGCGGCGGACAGGAGCGCTTCGGCCAGCGGCACAGCGATGCCGGCCAGCGCCTTGCGCTCCGGCTGGAACAGGGTGGCGACGAAGAAGGGATGGTCGGTCGCTTCCAGCGCGCGGATGCTGCCGTCCTCTCCGTGGGCACAGGCGCGTAGCGAGCCGCCGAACAGCTCGTCCTGGAACTCCGGATTCACCCCGTAGCTGCAACGGTAGCCCTCGCGGATCGCCGGCAGGCCGTAGATGGCAGCCAGGTGCGAGCCGGCGGTGAGACGGATGGTTTCGCTGACCTCAACCAGCGAACAGGGCAGGGCATGGATCACCGTGCGCGTTGCTTCCGGATCCGTCTCGGCGTGGCCCGCGTCGCTCCAACCGAGGACATGGCGCGCGCGCTCCAGCAGGGCGTGCTGGAAGCCCCCGCAGGTGCCGAGGAAGGGCACGTCGTTTTCGCGGGCGAAGGTGATCGCCCGCAGGGCGCCTTCGGTGTTCTGGTAAGGGCTGCCGGGGATGCACCAGAAGCCGGAGTACGGCTCCAGGTCCTGGCCCTGGGCGAGGCGCGGAGTATCCAGCCAGTCCACGCGCAGCGTGCCCGAGTGGGGCAGCAGCGATTGCTGCAGGGCCAGGGGAATCGCCCAGTGGGCGGTTACGCGACTGTCGCGGTCGCCGATCAGGCCGATCCGCAGTGCTTTACGACGTTTTCCCATCCTTTTTTCCCCCTGGCGTCGTGGCCCATTGGCGGGCCCATGGGAGGCAATTTATAGTTGCGCAGGCGCAATCGAAATGGGCGGTTGCGCAACCTTGGAGTGCGTCGATGCAATACCGTCTGGAGTACGCCGATCTGGCCCTGGTGCTGGCGCTGGTGCGCGGGGGCAGCCTTGCGCGTGCCTCGGAATTGCTCGAAGTAGACGTCTCCACCGTGTTCCGTGCCGTGCGCCGGCTGGAGAAGGCGCTGGGCACTGCGCTGTTCGAGAAGGGCCGCAACGGCTACCTCGCCACGGCCACCGCGCAGCAACTGGCGACCCAGGCGGAACTGGCCGAGCAGGCGCTGGAAGCGGCGCGCCTGGGCCTGGAGCAGGGCCACGACGTGCTCAGCGGCACCGTGCGCCTGACCTGTTCCGACACCGTGCTGCAGGGCCTCTTGCTGCCGGCCCTGGCGCGCTTCATGAAGCGCTACCCGGCGCTGAATCTGGAACTGACCACTTCCAACGCCTTCGCCAATCTCAGTCGCCGCGACGCCGACATCGCCCTGCGCCTGACCAATGCGCCGCCGGAGCATCTGGTGGGACGCAAGCTGGGCGAGGTGCACTACGTCCTCTGTGCCCACCGCGACTACCTGGCCGAGCAAGGCGAGCGCCCCTGGCAGGACATGAGCTGGATCGCCCCGGACGACTTTCTGCCCGACCACTCCAGCGTCGCCTGGCGCCGCCAGGCGTTCCCGACGGTGCTCCCGGCCTACCGCTGCAACAGCATGCTCTCGGTGCTCGACCTTTGCCGCGCCGGGTTGGGGCTGGCCGCGTTGCCGGCGTTCCTGCTGCGCCCGGACGACGGGCTGCAGATACTGGAGCCGGAACTGCCCGGCTGCAGCATCCATCTCTGGTTGCTGACCCGGCCGGATTGCAGGGCGCTGAGGGCGGTAGTGACGTTGTTCGAGGAATTGGCCGGGAGCATTCGTTTACCGACCTGAATGAAAAGACCCCGCCAGGAGGCGGGGTCTTTTGTCTGTCACAGCTACTACCAGTGACGGTAGTGTCCCGGCGGGCCATAGTAGCCTGGGCCGTAATAGCGCGGCGGACCGTAGTAGCGGGGCGGCCCGTAGTAACGCGGGCCTGGCACCACCACGACCGGTCGGTACACCGGTTGATACACGGGCTGGTAGACCGGCGCCGGCTGGTAGTACACCGGTTGCGGCGGGTAATAGGCCACCGGGGGCGGCGGAGCGTAATAGGGCGCCGGCGCGGGTTGCGAGCCGGCGACCACTGCACCCCCGACAACGGCGCCGACCACTGCGCCGATCGCGGCGGCATCGGTATTGCTGTTGGCCGCGGCCTGGCCGGCGAGGGCAAGGCCGGCGCAGAGCAGGGCGATCTGGGGGAGACGGTGAAGCATGATGCACCTCCTGAGGAACCCGGCGAGGAACCAGGTATCTATGAGACATCGGCCTCGAAAGAATCGTAACGCCGCCGGTGTAAAGGTTGTGTAAACGGCGCCGTACGGCTCTGCGACGGGCTTTGCGTGTATCAGCCTGCAATACATCCATCGCGCTGCCGCAGCCCTCGGGCTGGTAAGGTGGCGCCTTTCGCATTTTTTCCATGAAGAATCAGGGAGACCTTCCATGCCCTTCAACCGAGTGACTCTCTTGTCGCTTCTCGCTGTCGCCGCCCTCGCCGGTTGCAGTTCCAAGGATTCCTCGTCCGATTCGGCCCAGCCGGCTGCGGACAGTTCGCCGGCCATGACCGGCACCTGCAACGCCAAGGCGGTGCAATCGATCATCGGCAAGGTCGTCACCCCGACCCTGACCGAAGAGGCCCGCCGCGACGCCGGCGCCAGCGTTGCCCGCGTGCTCACCCCTCACCAGCCGGTGACCATGGAGTACAACTCGCAGCGCCTGAACATCGACGTCGATGACAGCCAGGTGGTGAAGCAGGTCTCCTGCGGCTGAGTCTTGCGCCAGGCTGCGCCCATGAAAAAGCCCCGCCTAGGCGGGGCTTTTTCATCTCCAGTGCCGATCAGCGGTTGGCGGGCTTCTTGATCACGCGCAGCGCCTGGCTGGACTGGTTGACGCACTCTTCGTAGTTGCCGGCCTTCTTCGCTTCCTCGGCCTTGGCGAGGTACTCGTGGACTGCATTGACCTTCACGCCGGTGGCGTTCGGGTTGGCGGTCTTGAGGAAGTCGTTGATCTGCTGCAGGTTGCCGTCGCACAGCGCGCTGTCAGCGAACGCCGGTACGGAAAACACCATGGCGAGCAGAAGGGCGTACTTTTTCATGCAGGTTCTCCTTGCATCTCGAATGCCGAATCGAAGAAGTTCGAAATTACGTTAGCTTGCTAACTACCGACAAGCGAATGTCCCGCGAATTCATTTCAGTTCTGACGCTAGTCAGGAAAATCCCGATCCGCCTGTGTCGCTGGTCAGATCGCACTGAACTTTCGCTCCAGGCCCTGGCTGCGAAAGTGCTCGATGACGTACTCGATGAATACCCGTGTCTTGGCCGGCAGCAATTTCTGTGCGGCGTAGTAGAGCGCGGTGTTGCCAGCATCCACGTACCAGTCCGGCAGCACTCGCACCAGGCGGCCGCTGTCCAGGTACGGGACGGCGTGCTGCATGCTCACCAGTGTGACGCCCAGCCCCATCAGTGCGGCGACGCAGGCGGCTTCCGGGTCGCTGAAGGTCATGCGCTCCTTCAACGCGATCGGCGCCTGCGGCCTGCTGGCGTGTTGGTCAGCGGCCGGGGCGCACGCGGCCGGTCTGTGGCGAGCGGATGCGGATGCCGTCGTGGCTCGGCAGGTCGGACGGGTATGCGGATCGCCGGGCGCGCCTCCAGATAGACCGCAGACGCCACCAGCACCAGGTGCGCCGGGCACAGCTTGCGCGCCACTACGCCCGGCGGCAGCTCGATGCCGCCGCCGATCGCGGCGTCGAAGCCTTCGGCGATGAGGTCGACCTGGCGGTTGTCGAAATGCCAGTCCGGACGGATCGCCGGATAGCGGCCGAGGAAGTCGCCCAGCAGCGGCAGGATATAGCGCGGCCGAACACGCGGCCCATGCTCACCTTCAGCGCTCCGCTGGGCTGACCGTCGGCGCTGGCCAGGTTGGCGATGGCGCTCTGCAGGCTGGCGAGACCGCCGCTGGCCTCATCGAGGAATCGCTCGCCGGATTCGGTCAGGGCCAGGCTGCGGGTACTACGCTGGAACAGCCGCACGCCCAGGTTGTTCTCCAGCCGCGCCACATTCTTGCTCACCGCCGCTGGCGTCAGGCCCAGGCGGCGCGCGGCAGCGGCGAAGCTGCCGGCCTCGGCGCTGCGGACGAAGCATTCGATACTGATCAGGCTTTCCATGGGTGGTATTCCGGACGTTTGGTATCAACTGAATATAGCGATTGCTGGCTACCGAGTAACGAGTTCCAGAGAGAAACTGACTCCGTCGAACTTACTCCCCCACTACTTTCGGAGATTCAAGAATGACTACCACTCCAATCCGCTCCAAGGCAAGGTCGCTTTCGTTCAAGGCGGTTCCCGCGGTATCGGCGCTGCCATTGTGCAGCGCCTGGCTCAGGAAGGTGCCGCCGTGGCCTTCACCTACGTCAGCTCGGCACAGAAGGCCGAAGACCTCGCCGCCAGCATCGAAGCCGCCGGCGGCCGTGCCCTGGCGCTGAAGGCCGATAGCGGTGACGCCGCCTCGGTGCAGCAAGCCATCGATAGCGCCGCACAACGCTTCGGCGGCATCGATATCCTGGTGAACAACGCCGGCGTGCTGGCCATCGCCCCGGTGGAAGAGTTCAGCCTGGAAGACCTCGACCGCACCCTGGCGGTGAACGTGCGCAGCGTCTTCGTCGCCACCCAGGCCGCCGCGCGGCATATGGAGGCAGGGCGGGCGCATCATCACCATCGGCAGCACCAACGCGGACCGCATGCCCTTCGGCGGTGGTGCGGTCTACGCCATGAGCAAGTCGGCCATCGTCGGCCTGACCAAGGGCCTGGCCCGCGACCTCGGCCCGCGCGGCATCACCGTGAACAACGTGCAGCCCGGCCCGGTGGATACCGACATGAACCCGGCCGACAGCGACTTCGCCGGCCTCGCTGATGGACCTGATGGCGGTCGAGCGTTACGGCCGCGCGGAAGAAGTCGCCGGTTTCGTCGCCTACCTGGCGGGCCCGGAAGCCGGCTACATCACCGGCGCCAGCCTGACCATCGACGGTGGCTTCGGCGCCTGATCGGCTCTAGATGACCGCAGCGCGACCGGGCTCAGGCCCGGTCGCGGCTCTGGATGTTCCAGTGTTCGGAGTCTGCCGGCGAGTTTTTCCGAGAGCATCTCCACCTGTTCATAGAGACGCAGGGTGAGCCAGTAGAAGCCTTGCTTCTCGAAGGAGTCGGTCAGGTTGTGTGGCCGTGCGGGCAGGTTCTCCAGGCCCTGGCAGGCCTGCACCAGCTTGCTGGTACGGCTGAACTTCAAGGCGTGGGCCGATTGCAGCAGCAGGCGGCCGATGATCTGCCGGTGCGTGTCGAGGCTGGCCGGCACCGGTTCTATCTCCCCGGCCTCGGCGGCGAACTGTCGGGAGGCGATCAGTGATTCCAGGGTGCCCATGATGGCGCGGTGGATGCGCTGGAGCATTTCCAGCTCGCGCAGCGGCATGCCTGTCTCCCGCGACACCGGCCCCAGATGCGCCCGCGACGCTACCAGGCGATGGTCCAGTTCCTCCAGCTGACGAGCGAAGTGTTCGGGTGTGAGGTCGTGGTTGGACGACAACTGCCCGTACATACGCGCGCAGGCGCGCAGGTTGTCGGAGAGCAGGTAGCGCCAGACGTAGACTGCCCGCAGGGGGTAGATCTGCGAGAACAGCAGCGCCACGGCGACGCCGATCAGCACGTTGGCCGAGCGCCACAGGCCTTCGGTGAAGCCGGTTTCACCGGGGCCGGCGACGATGCACATCGTGATCCCCGCCAGTAGAGCCACGTAGCCGGGCCGGCGGATCGCGAAGAAGGCCGAGGCGGCTCCCAGCACGGACATCAGCAGGTAGGTAAGGGGCAGTGAGCGTGTGCGGTCGTAGACTGCAATCACGCACAACCCCAATGCCGCGCCCACCAGCGTGCCCATCACGCGTTCGTAGGATTTGCCGCGGATCGTGCCCTGGTGCACCAGCCCGCCCATCACCACCAGTACCGTGACCGAGGCCCAGAGACCGTGGGGCAGCTTCAGCGCGCTGGTGATCAGCATCGAGGCGAACAGCGCGAGGCCGACCCGCACGCAATGGATCCAGGCGGCATAGCGATAGCGGGTATAGGGGTTGGCCAGGCGGCGGAAGGGCAGGCTGAGGATCGAGGGTTGCTTCGCCAAGGGTGGCGGCTCCGGTTGCAGTGGTCAGGGCACAGGTTAGCTGTTCGGGCCGGGATGGGCCTGCGATGGATCATCCGCGGGTCCGCCGAACGGCGTTCAAGACGGCTGCGGGCACGCCGATAGAAATTCCACCGGAAGCGCTGGTTCCGCTTCATCGGTCTTCGCTAAAATCCCGGACTTTTGCGCGCAGGGACCGCGTGCGCCCATCAGCGCCTGAGTGCATCAGAGAGCCCCCATGCTTGCCGGTAGTTACGATCCCGCCCTTGTCCTGATTTCGCTGTGCGTCGCCATGCTGGCGTCCTACACCGCGCTGGACCTTGCCGGGCGCATCGCGACCACCCGTGGCTGGCCGGTCCTGCTGTGGATCGGCGGTGGCGGGGTGGCCATGGGCATTGGTGTGTGGTCGATGCACTTCATCGGCATGCTCGCCTTCAGCCTACCGATCCCGCTGGGTTACGACCTCACGCTGACCCTGCTGTCGCTGGCAATCGCCGTGCTGAGTTCCGGTTTCGCCCTGGCCCTGGTCAGCCAGGACCGCCTGCCGCTCTGGCAACTGATCTGCGGCGCGTTGGCCATGGGCACGGGGATCAGTTGCATGCATTACCTGGGCATGTACGCGATGCTCATGCAGCCGGGCATCGACTACGACCCGACGTTGTTCGGGCTGTCCCTGCTGATCGCCGTGGCGGCTTCCGGCGCCGCGTTATGGATTGCCTTCCAGCTGCGTCACAACACGCCCTATGTGCGCCTGGCCCGGGCCGGCGCAGCGCTGGTGATGGGCGTGGCCATCGTCGGCATGCATTACACCGGCATGGCCGCCGCGCGTTTCCCCGAGGGCAGCTTCTGCGGCGCGTCACCCAGTGGCCTGGACAGCGATTGGCTGGCGCTGCTGATCATCATCGTCACCCTGGCGGTGATCGGCATCGCCCTGCTCACCTCGGTACTGGACGCGCGCCTGGAGTCGCGTACGGCGCAGCTCACCTCGTCGCTGGCTCAGGCCAACCAGGAACTGACCCAGCTTGCCCTGCACGACAACCTCACGCGCCTGCCCAACCGCATCCTGCTGGAGGATCGCATCGAGCAGATGATCGGCAAGGTGCAGCGTAACGGCGGGCATTTTGCGCTGATGTTCCTCGACCTCGACGGCTTCAAGCCGGTCAACGACGCCTTTGGCCACCATGTTGGCGACCTCTTGCTCAAGGACGTGGCGCAGCGCCTGTGTGCCAACCTGCGCAGCGAGGACACCGTGGCGCGCATCGGCGGCGACGAATTCGTCGTGCTGGTGGAGCTGGCCGAGGCCGAGGATGCCGTCACCGTCGCCAGCCAGCAGGTCAACCTGCTGGCGCAGCCGTTCCAGGTGGCCGGGCAGGAGCTGCGCATCGCCGCCAGTATCGGCATCACGCTCTATCCGGGCGACGGTTCCACCCAGCAGGAGCTGCTGCGCAACGCCGACGCGGCGATGTACCACGCCAAGGGCAACGGCAAGAACGGCTACAGCTTCTTCGAGCAATCGATGAACACCAACGCGCGCAATCACCTGCAGTTGCTGCACGACCTGCGCGCCGCGCTGGATCGCCGCGAATTCACCCTGCATTACCAGCCCAAGTTCGCTGCCAGCGGCGAGCCCATCGGCGCCGAGGCGCTGCTGCGCTGGCAGCACCCGCAGCGCGGGCTGATGATGCCCGACACCTTCATCGCTTTGGCCGAGCGCACCGGGCTGATCATCCCCATCGGCGACTGGGTGCTGGACGAGGCCTGCCGGCAGATGCGCGAGTGGTACCTGCAGGGCCATGAAAGCTGGCGGGTGGCGGTGAATCTGTCGGCGCTGCAGTTCTGCCATGCGGCCCTGGTGCAGTCGGTGGCCGACGCGCTGCAGCGCCACCAGTTGCCGGCGCGCTGCCTGACCCTGGAGATCACCGAGACCACCGCCATGCGCGATGCCGACTCCAGCCTGGAAATTCTCGGCAAGCTGTCGGACATGGGCGTGGACCTGTCCATCGACGACTTCGGTACCGGCTACTCCAGCCTGCTGTACCTCAAGCGCCTGCCGGCCAACGAGCTGAAGATCGACCGCGGTTTCGTCCGCGACCTGGAGCAGGACAGCGACGACGCCGCCATCGTCTCGGCCATCGTTGCCCTGGGCCAGGCGCTGGACCTGCGGATCGTTGCCGAAGGGGTGGAAACCTCCGGCCAGCAGAACTTCCTCACCCGCCTGGGGTGCGATTCGCTGCAAGGCTTCCTGTTAGGCAAGCCGGTGCCGGCCGAGCAATTCCTCGAACGTCTCAGCGTGCCGGTGTAGTCGCGGCCAGCTGTGCGCACAGCTCGCGCAGTTGTTCGCACAGGCTGCGCCCGGCGCTGCCCAGCTCTGGGCGTGCATAAAGCGCCAGTTCCAGTCCCTCGATGGGGGCAAAACCTTCCTCGACGGTCAGCACACGGTGGCCTTCGTGGCGGCCGCGCAGGGGCAGCAGGCTGACGCCCATGCCCGCCGCCACCGCCGCCGACAGGCTTGCCAGGCTGGCGCTGCTGTAGCTGATGCGCCAGCGCCGGCCGCTAGCTTCGAGGGCGTGGATCATCTCCTGGCGATACAGTGCCCCCAACGGGAACACCACCAGCGGCAGCGGGTCGCGGTCGGCGGCGGGGGTGGTGGCGCTGTCCTGCCAGGCCAGCGGTTCGGGCCAGTGGGCGAGGCAGTCGCTGTCCGCGCCCCATTGCTTGACCAGCGCCAGGTCCAGCTCGCCGCTGCGGTACTGGCGCAGCAGTTCCTGACTGAGTCCGCTGGACACTTCCAGGCGCAATCTCGGGCGTTCGGCGCTGAAGGCCGCCAGCAGCGGCATCATCCGTTCGCCGGCGAAATCCTCCGGCATCCCCAGGCGCAGCACACCCTCGCTGTGCTCGCTGCTCAGCGCCTCGCGCGCTTCCGAGCCCAGTTCGAGAATACGCCGCGCGTAGCCCAGCAGCTGCTCGCCCTGTTCGGTGGGCAGCACCTGGCGCTGACTGCGGTCCAGCAGACGGCAGTCCAGGCTCTGCTCCAGGCGCAGGATCTGCTGGCTCACCGTGGATTGGGTCAGGTGCAGCAGTTCCGCGGCGCGGGTGAAGTTGCCGGCGTCCACCACCATCACGAAGCTACGCAGCAAGTTGGGATCAAGCATTCTGATTTCCACTGAAAGTCATGTTTCTATTTAATTTCAGCATAGAACATCCCTTCGTCATACTGAACGCGTTGATTCGAGGCACGACAGTCATCACGGGGGAGCGTCCATGGACATGCCGACTATCCAGACCGAGGACGTGCACAGCCGCGCCGCTGCAGACGCATTGCTGGCTGCGGCCGGCGAAGGTCACGAAGCCGAGGTCGCGGCGCTGCTCAAACGCGGTGTGCCAGTGGATGTGACCGACGGGCAGGGCTATACGCCGCTGCTGCTGGCCACCGCTCGCAATCGTGCGGAAGTCGCGCGACTGCTGGTCGCCGCTGGCGCCGACGTCAACCGGCAGAACCGCATCCACGACAGCGCTTACCTGCTGGCTGGCGCGGCCGGGCACCTGGAAATCCTCCAGCTGACCCTGGCCCACGGCGCCGATCTGCGCAGTACCAACCGCTATGGCGGCACGGCGCTGATTCCGGCCTGCGAGCGCGGCCATGTGGAGGTTGTCGCCACACTGCTCAAAGCCGGCGTCGATCCTGATCATGTCAACAAGCTGGGCTGGACCGGGCTGCTCGAAGCCATCCTGCTCAGCGACGGCGGCCCGCACCACCAGGCCATCGTGAAACAGCTCATAGAAGCCGGGGCGGACCTGAACCTGGCCGACAACGACGGCGTCACGCCGCTGCAACACGCCCGCCAGCGCAACCAGACCACCATTGCCAGGATGCTGGAAGTCGCCGGCGCGCATTGATCGAACCGATTCGCTGGAAACTGCCATGTCACACGAAGTCTTCATGCGCGAGGCCCTGCAACTGGCCCGCGACAACATCGAGGCCGGCGGCCGCCCGTTCGGCGCCGTGCTGGTCAAGGACGGGCGGGTGATCGCCCGCGCCGCAAACGCCATCCACCTGGATTTCGACCCCACCGCCCACGCCGAACTGCTGGCAATCCGCCGTGCCTCGGCGGTGCTGGGCATGTCGCGGCTGGACGGCTGCGTGATCTACGCCAGCGGGCATCCGTGCCCGATGTGCCTGGCGGCCATGCACCTGTGCGGCGTGGAGGGCGCCTACTTCGCCTATTCCAACGACGATGGCGAGCCGTTCGGGCTGTCGACTGCCGCCGTGTACCAGCAGATGACCCAGCCGCCGCAGTGGCAGTCGGTTCCGCTGCGCGCATTGCGCCCGAGTGGTGAAGAAGGTCTGTACGGCTATTGGCAGGAGCAACGCACGTGAGCCGTGGCATGACCCTGCCGGCGCAGGGCGAAGCGGCGGGGCAGAGCAGCCACGCCGGCTGGATCGGCCTGCTGGTGATAGTCGCGCTGGGCATCAATCTGCGGCCGATCCTCACCTCCATCGGCCCGCTGCTGGCCGACATCCACGACGCTACCGGCCTGGGCTTCCAGGGCCTGTCGATGCTGACGGTGCTGCCGGTACTGTGCATGGGCCTGTTCGCCCTGGGGCTGCCGTGGGTCGGCCCGCGCCTGGGCGAGAGCCGGGGCATGGTGCTCGGCCTGCTGGCCATCGGCGCAGCGTGCTTCTGGCGGCTGCTGCTGGACAGCGGTTTCGCCCTGATCGCCAGCGCGGTGCTGGCGGGCTGTGGCGTGGCGGTGATCCAGGCGTTCGTGCCCGGCGTGATCAAGCGCTGGTTCCCGCACAAGGTGCCGTCGGCCATGGGTTTGTACTCGGCATCGTTGATGGCTGGCGGCGGTAGTGCAGCGGTGTTGGCGCCGGTGGTATCGGAACACTTCCATCGCTGGCAGGACGGCCTCGGCGCCTGGCTGCTGCTGGCGGTTGTCGGCCTGTTGCTGTGGTCCGTGGCGCGTCCACGGGAGACGCCTGTGGCCACACCGCCGCAGCAAAAGGTCCAGCACTATTTCGGCAGCCGCCGCGCCTGGCTGCTGGCCCTGTACTTCGGCCTGATCAATGGCGGCTACACCAGCATGGTGGCCTGGCTGCCGGTGTACTACCGCCAGCTCGGCTGGACGGCCCAGGCCAGCGGCCAATTGATCGGCCTGATGACGATCTTCCAGGTGATCGCCGCGCTGACCATTCCGCTGCTGATCCGCCGTTCGCTGGATCGCCGTGGCTGGCTGTGCCTGTGCCTGCTGATCCAGCTTGCCGGGTTCATCGGGCTGATCTCGGCGCCGCTGCACCTGCCGGGTCTGTGGGTGGCGCTGATTGGCTACGGTCTGGGCGCCTGCTTCGCCCTGAGCCTGACCCTGACCCTGGACCACCTCGCCGACGCCGGCGCGGCCGGGCGCCTGGCGGCCTTCGTGCAGGGCATCGGCTTCATCGTCACCGGCATCGTGCCCTACGTCACCGGCGCTCTGCGCGACAGCACTGGCAGCTTCCAGGCTTCCTGGATCCTGCTGGCGGTTTCGGTGGTGCTGATGCTGGGCGTGACCCTGCGCTTCTCGCCCAGAGGGTATGCGCGGGCAATGGGGAAATAGGCGAAATTCAGCGTTGTCGGATGCCAATCGCGGACGGAGTCCGCTCCCACGCAGGCCTGGAGCTGTCGTAGGAGCAACTGTTTTCTTCAGGTAAGTCCGTGCCAGCGCCTTTCCCTCACCCCAGCCCTCTCCCAGGGGGAGAGGGAGCCGCCCGTGCCGGCGGACATCAAGATTTCAGCCTGCACCGAACAGTCCCCTCTCCCCCTGGGAGAGGGTTAGGGGGAGGGCTGATCCGAGTACAGGACTGTCGGGTAGGAGCGGACTCCGTCCGCGATCGTTTTCAGGCGAGTGAGACGGTCAGACCGACGTCGCGATATAGATGCGGTAGCCGATGATCGACAGCATGCTCAGCGTGCCGACCCACATCAGGAACACACCCACCGGGCGATGGCGGATGGTGAAGCCGATGCCCAGCATGAACATGCCGAAGACGATGATGCCGAGGGTGATGAAGAGGGACGTGGGGTCCAGCGGGATGAAATGAGCAGTGGCGTCCACGGCGAGTCCTTGTCTGAAAGGTCCGATATAGAGAGTCTAGGCCAGAGTAGGACCGAACTCCTTTGATCCCTGGCAAGTCGGCCCGGATCATAGCGGCCCAGGACGCTCAACCCAAGCTCAGCTCTCCAGCAGAAGTCTGCCCTTGCCCGTGAGGGCGAGCTGCAGGCCGCGCAGTTCGACGAATCCGAGGTGTACCAGCAGACGCTTCAAGTGAGGATGGATGACGTCGCCGCGCCTGACGCCGAGGAGGAGCTGGCACAGCTCTGTGTTGCCGGAGGTGGGTGGACTTCTCTTGACCTCGTTGTTGGGCACGGAGCGGGTTTCCCTGATTCCTGGTGTCAGTGAATTCTGAATTCGAACCAGCTTCAGCTTATTTTCGTTTGCTATCGGAAAATACTGATCGATATCTAGGTTTCTGACAGATTCCGGGACATGAGTGCCAATAACTAGGAGTCGTCAGTGCGCCGCGGGCATAAAAAAGCCCCGCGGTCCGGAGCGTCAGACCGCAGGGCCAGGAGGTCGAGAAGATCTCGACCTGGGAGGACCGGTCAGGCCGCCGGCGTCGGCTGCCAGCCGCCGCCAAGGGCCTTGTAGATCGCCACGATGCCGCGATACACGTCGACTTCCGCCAGGGCCTGGGCGTCCTCGGCGGCGAGTTGCTCGCGCTCGGCGTCCAGCAGGTTGAGGAAGTCCACGGTGCCCTCGCGGTATTGCAGGCCGGCTTGTTGCGCGGCGTTGCGGCTGGCTTCGGACTGACGCACCAGCGACACCAGGCGCTGTTGGCGCTTGCCGTAGTCGCTGAAGGCGTTCGACGACTCTTCCAGGGCCAGCAGGACCTGCTGCTCGTAGGTCGCCAGGGCACCGTCGGCATCGGCCTTGGAGGCGCGCAGGCGAGCCCGCACGCTGCCCAGGTCGAAGGCCGCCCAGGTGATGCTCGGGGCGACGCCCCAGGCGCTGGCGGCGGACGAGCCGATCTGCGAGCCACGGCCGGCGGTGTAGCCCAGGAAGCCGCCGAGGCTGACCTTCGGGAACAGGTCGGCAGTGGCTACGCCGACGTCTGCGGTCGCAGCGGCCAGGCGGCGTTCGGCAGAGGCGACGTCAGGACGGCGACGCAACAGCTCGCCCGGGTCGCCGATGGGCAGCGCCTTGGCGATGGCCGGCAGTTTCTTCGGCGACAGGTCCACGCTCAGCGCGTCCGGGCGCTGGCCGAGGAGGGTGGCGATGCGGTTGCGCTGGCGCACCTCTTCAGCTTGCAGTTGCGGCACGCTGGCTTCGGTGGAAGCCAGGCGGGCTTCGGCTCGTTGCACGTCCAGCTCGCTGCCGACGCCGGCGTCGCGCAGCTGGATGGTCAGGTCGCGGGACTCGTGCTGGTTGTCCAGGTTGCTCTTGGCGATGCTTTCACGCAGCTGCGCACCGCGCAGCTGACCGTAGGCATCGGCCAGCTCGGCGATCAGGCTGACCTGCAGCTGTTGCAGGTCGGCGACTATGGCTTCGCTCTGCGCGTCGCTGGATTCCAGCTGGCGGCGCACGCGGCCGAACAGGTCGACCTCCCAGATCATGTCCAGGCCCAGGTCGTAGCGCTCCTGGTTCACCCGGTCCTCGGTCTGGCCGGGCACCTGGCCCTTGCCGACCTGGCCTTCGGCGCGGCTGGTGACCGTGGGGAAGCGGTCATTAGCCACGTCGTCGCGGATGGCCCGCGAAGCCAGCACGCGGGCATAGGCCACGCGCAGCTCACGGTTTTCCTTGAGCGACTGCTCGACCAGCTGGGTCAGCACGGGGTCGTCGAACTGCTTCCACCAGGCGTCTTCGAAGCGATTGCGGTCGTAGTTCTGCGCCTGGGCATTGCTGTCCAGTTGGGCCGGCGCGGTGTCCGGCTTCTGGTAGTCGGGGCCGACCATGCACGCGCTGAGGGCCAGCGCGAGCAGGGAGGGGACGAACAGTTTCACGGCACTCATGTTGATGGCGCTCATGCCTGGTGGGCCTCGTTGTGGGACGCGTGGCTCAGGGCGGCACGCTCCTGTTTCTTCGCTTCGCGGGCTTCCATGAAGCGGCGGATCAGCACATAGAAGACCGGGGTCAGCAGCAGGCCGAACAAGGTCACGCCCAGCATCCCGGAGAACACCGCCACACCCATGGCATGGCGCATTTCCGCGCCGGCGCCGGACGACACACCAGGGGCACCACGCCCATGATGAAGGCGATCGAGGTCATCAGGATCGGCCGCAGCCGCAGGCGGCAGGCCTCCAGCACCGCGCTCAGGCGATCCATGCCGTGGTCCTCGCGGTCCTTGGCGAACTCGACGATCAGGATGGCGTTCTTGCAGGCCAGGCCCACCAGCACGATCAGCCCGATCTGGGTGAAGATGTTGTTGTCGCCATCGGCCAGGATGCACCCCGGCGAGGGCCGAGAGCAGGCACATGGGCACGATCAGGATCACCACCAGCGGCAGGCTCCAGCTCTCGTACTGGGCGGCCAGCACCAGGAAGGCCAGCAGCACGCAGAGCGGGAAGACGAAGATCGCCGTGTTGCCCGCCAGGATCTGCTGGTAGGTCAGCTCGGTCCATTCGAAGCCCATGCCGTTGGGCAGTTCCTTGGCCGCGCAGCCGCTTCGATCGCGGCTTCTGGCCTGGCCGGAGGAATAGCCCTGGGCCGGCGCCGCCGTTGATCTCGGCGGTGAGGACGCCGTTGTAGTGCGTGACCCGGTCGGGGCCGGTGGTGTCGCTGGTCTTGACGAAGGAGCCGAGCGGCGACCATCTGGCCCTGGGCGTTGCGGGCTTTGCAGCTGCAGCAGGTCCTCCGGGTTCGAGCGGAACTTCTGGTCGGCCTGCACGTCCACCTGGTAGGTTCGCCCGAAGCGATTGAAATCGTTCACGTAGAGCGAACCCAGATAGACCTGCATGGTCTCGAACAGGTCGGTCGAGCGACACACCCTGGGCGCGGCCTTTCTCGCGGTCGATGTCAGCGGTGACCTGCGGCACGTCGATCTGGTAGCTGGAGAACAGCCGACGATGGGGCTGAGCTCCTGCGGCGCCGGCCTTGGCGATCAGGCTCTGGGTCTGGTTCGTAGAGCTCCTCGGGCCCGAGCGTCGCCACGGTCCTCGATCTGCATCTTGAACCCGCCGATGGTGCCGAGCCCATGACCGGCGGCGGCGGGAAGACCGCGATGTAGGCGTCCTGGATACGCGGCGAACTTGCCGTTCAGCTGCGCGGCGATGCTCGTTGGCCGACAAGCCCGTGCCTTTACGCTCCTCGAAGGCCTTCAGGGGCACGAACACGATCCCGGTGTTGGGGCTGTTGGTGAAGCCATTGATCGACAGGCCCGGGAAGGCCACGGCGTTCTCGACGCCCGGGTTCTTGCAGAGCGATGTCGCTACATGCTGCCGGATCACCGCCTCGGTACGGTCGAGCGTGGCGGCGTCGGGCAGCTGGGCGGCGGCCACCAGGTACTGCTTGTCCTGTTGCGGCACGAAGCCGGTCGGGGTACTGGAGAAGCCGAAGACGGTCAGGCCGATCAGCGCCGCATAGACCGCGAGCGCCGATGTCGACTTGCCCAGCACCTTGGCGACGCCGCCGACATAGCCTGGCCGAGCGCGGCCGAAGAAGCGGTTGAACGGCCCGAACAGCCAGCGCCAGCGCGCGGTCGATGGCGAGCTGGAACCGGTCCTTGGGCGCGCCGTGCGCCTTCAGCAGCACCGCCGACAGCGCCGGCGACAGGGTCAGGGAGTTGAAGGCCGAGATCACCGTCGAGATGGCGATGGTCAGCGCGAACTGGCGGTAGAACTGGCCGGTCAGGCCGGTGATGAAGGCGGTCGGCACGAACACCGCGCAGAGCACCAGCGCGGTCGAGACGATCGGTCCCGTCACCTCGTTCATCGCCTTGCGGGCGGCGTCCATCGGACTGAGGCCCGTCCTCGATGTTCCGCTCGACGTTCTCGACCACCACGATGGCGTCGTCGACCACCACCCCGATGGCCAGGACCAGGCCGAACAGGGTCAGGGTGTTCAGGCCGAAGCCCAGCATGTGCATGACCGCGAACGTGCCGATCAGCGACACGGGCACGGCGATCAGCGGGATCACCGAGGCGCGCCAGCTCTGCAGGAACAGCACCACCACCAGCACCACCAGCAGGATGGCCTCGATCAGGGTGTGGACCACCGCGTCGATCGAGCCGCGCACGAAGACGGTCGGGTCATAGACGATCTAGTAGTCGATCCCCTCGGGGAACTCCTTCTTCAGCTCGGCCATGGTGTCGCGCACGGTTGGATGAGTTCGAGCGCGTTGGAGCCGGGCCGCTGGAAGATCGGCAGGGCGATGGCGGGCTTGTTGTCGAGCAGCGAGCGCAGGGCGTAGTTGTTCGAACCCAGTTCGACACGGGCCACGTCCTTGACCCGGGTGACCCCCCGTCCGGATCGCTGCGGACGATGATGTTGCGCGAACTCCTCCTCGTCGTGAGCAGGCGGCCCTGGGCGTTGATCGCCACCTGGAAGTCGGCGGCGCCCGGCGACGGCGGGGCGCCGAGCTGGCCGGCGGCCACCTGGACGTTCTGCTCGCGGATGGCGCGCGACCACGTCGCCGGCGGTCAGGCCGCGCGAGGCGACCTTCTCCGGATCGAGCCACACGCGCATGGAGTAGGCGCCCGTGCCGAACATCTGGACATCGCCCACGCCGTCCAGGCGCGCCAGCGCGTCCTTGACGTGCAGCTGCGCGTAGTTCGACAGGTAGAGCATGTCGTAGCGCTGGTCGGGCGAGATCAGGTGCACGACCATGGTCAGGTCGGGCGAGGCCTTGTTGGTCGTGACGCCGCCCGCTGCACCTCTTGCGGCAGCTTGGGCAGCACCTGGGCCACCCGGTTCTGCACCTGCACCTGGGCCTTGTCCAGGTCGGTGCCGAGCGCGAAGGTGATGGTCAGGGTCATGGTCCCGTCGGCCGTGGACTGGGAGGACTGATAGAGCATGCCCTCGACCCCGTTCAGCGCCTGCTCCAGGGGCGAGGCGACGGTCTCGGCGATCACCTAGGGATTGGCGCCGGGATAGACGGCGCGAACCACCACCGTCGGCGGCACCACCTCGGGATACTCGCTGATCGGCAGCTGGAACAGCGAGATGGCCCCGCCGATGAGGATGATCAGCGAAAGCACGGCGGCGAAGATCGGCCGCTGGATGAAGAATTGCGAAAAGTTCATGGTGGTTCCTGTCGCGAACGCTGCGGTTCGCCAAACCCGGGACAAAGGTCACCCAAGGCCCTGGTGGGACAGGGCCTGGTACATCGATTCAGGAATTACGGGTTGGGTCAGCCGCGAGGCGCGCCCGGTTTGCCGGATTTCTCGGCGACTTTCGGCGCCTCGATCTGCTCCAGCGCCTGGCGCTGGCTTTCGAGGTTGGCGAGGGTTTCCTTGCTGGCCATCTCGACACCCTGGGCGTCGACCTGGGCGCCCGGGCGAACCCGTTGCAGGCCGTTGACCACGATGCGGTCACCCTTGACCAGGCCGCTGCGGACGATGCGCAGGCCTTCGAGTTTCGGGCCCAGCTCGATGCCGCGGTATTGCACCTTGCTGTCCTTGTCGAGCACCAGCACGAACTTCTTGCCCAGGTCGGTGCCGACCGCTTCGTCCTTGATCAGCGCAGCGGGGTAGGTGCCGCTGCCGACCAGCTTGATGCGGGCGTACAGGCCGGGGGTGAACTGGTTGGCGTCGTTGTCGAATACGGCGCGGCCGCGGATGGTGCCGGTCTTGGGGTTGACCTGGTTGTCGAGGAAATCCAGGCGGCCCTGGTGGGGGAAGCCATCCTCGCCGGTCAGGCCCAGGTACACCGGGCTGGTGCCACGGGCGTCCGGGCCGCCCTTGCGGGCGAGGTCGACGTACTTCAGGTAGACGCGCTCGTCGGCGTCGAAGTAGGCGTAGACCTTGTCGGTGGAGACCAGGGTGGTCAGCACGCTTTCGCCGCTGTTCACCAGGTTGCCGGCGGTGACTTCGGCGCGCGAGACGCGGCCGTCGATGGGCGCGGTGACCTGGGTGAACGACAGGTTCAGGCGGGCGTTGTCCAGTTCCGCCTGGGTCGCGGCGACCACGGCTTTCGCCTCGGTGGCGGCGGCGGTGCGGGCGTCGGCGAGTTCCGCGGAAATGGCGTTGGTGGCGCGCAGGCGATCACCGCGGGACGCTTCGTTGACGGTACGGGTCTGGTTGGCGCGAGCCTGTTGCAGCTGGGCTTCCAGGCGATGCACTTCGGCCTGGAACGGCCGCGGGTCGATCTGGAACAGCAGGTCGCCTTTCTTCACCAGCGCGCCTTCACGGAAGGCGACGCGGTCGATGTAGCCGGAGACACGCGGGCGCAGTTCGACGGATTCCGGAGCCTCCAGGCGGCCGGTGAATTCGTCCCATTCGTTGATCGGTTGTTCGATGACGTCCGCCACGCTGACCTTGGGGGCGGCCATGTTCTGTGCCGCCTCCTGGCCCTTGCCGCAGGCGCTGAGAACCAGCACGGCGGCCAACGCCAACGGAATACGCAAGGTGTTCAGATTTCGCTCCATGGAAAAGACTCCGGCGATCTAATTGGTTTTGGGATTTCTGATGGAGCGGAGTCTGCGCAAGGGGGCGCTTGGGAACTAATCGAACGAGTGCATTTTGATTATCACGTGGAGTGATAAAAGCCTTTGCACTATGCGCATGAATAGATAGAAGGAACGGGCACGGAGAGTGCCCAGACGTGAGCTGTTCCCCTGTAGGAGCGGGCCATGCCCGCGATCGCGCGCATGGCGCGCTCCTCACAGGTTGAAGTCAGTCACGTAGGGCGAATAAGCCCAGGCGTTATCCGCCGCGTCGGTGCCGGCGGGATCGGGAAGGAGTTGCGTCAGAGACTGTCCGGGTCGCCCACGAACATGGCGATCCGCGAGCGCAGCCAGCGCTCGCCGGGTCCTGGTCCTGGGCGCCGCGCCCAGACCATGGACAGCTCGGCCAGGCGGGTGGGGAAGGGCGGGCTCTTCGGCGCGCAGGCCGCCAGCGGCAGTGAGTGCCAGGGCCACGTACTCGGGCACAGTGGCGATGCATGTCGGTGCCGGCCAGCAACTGGGCGAGGCCGATGAACTGCGGCACCGCCAGCACCACCTGGCGCTTGCGGTCCATCTCGGCGAGGGTCTGGTCGACGAAACCGTCCAGGTCGCCCGCATAGGACACCAGCGCGTGCGGGCGCGCACAGTAGTCGTCGAGGGTCAGCGCGCCGGGAATCGAGTCGGCGCGCAGGATCTTCCAGGCGCTGCGGCGCAGGGTCTTGCGCTTGGCGTTGGCCGGCAGCTCGTCGGTGTAGCTGACGCCAACGGAAATCTCCCCGGACGACAGTAGCTGCGGCATCAACAGATAGTTGGCGCGGCGAACCACCAGGGTGATGCCCGGCGCTTCGGAGCGCAGGCGGCGCAGCAGCGGCGGCAGCAGGCCGAACTCCACGTCATCGGACAGGCCAATGCGGAACACCGCCTTGCTGGTGGCCGGGTCGAAGTCGGCGGCGCGGCTCAGGGCGGTGGAGATGGAGTCCAGCGCCGGCGAGAGGTGGCCGAAGATTTCCTGCGCCCGTGCGGTGGGCTCCATGCTGCGCCCGGTGCGCACGAACAGCGGATCGTCGAACAGGCCGCGCAGGCGCGCCAGGGCCGCACTGATCGCCGGCTGGCCGAGGAACAGCTTCTCCGCGGCGCGGGTCACGCTGCGCTCATGCATCAGCGTCTCGAAAACGATCAACAGGTTGAGGTCAACCTTGCGGAGGTCGTTGCGGTTCATGGGGACTCCCTGGCGATGGGGAAAAGTGAGGCCGAGCGTGTCCTGAGTCAAGTCTGTCAGATAAGTCCTTGATCAATTTCCACTTTTTTAATGAGAATCTCGCCCCGGCACTGTGGTGCTGACTCTGTATCGAACAGAGCCACCCCGGCCCCTCCCGCAGCCCCGTCGCAGAGCCTTGCAGCCGCGTCGGACAAGGCTTTTAACGCGGGCCGAATCATCGCCGTTTATGTCAATTATCAATGGTGAACGGTGGCGTCACCCCTAAAGCCCGGATAGAGTCCGTGGCTATGAGCACTACTAAGGCGAGGTATGTGATGTCCCGCATGATCCGTTTCCACCAGTTCGGTGACGCCTCGGTCCTGAAGATCGAGGAGATGCCGACCCCGCAACCGGGGCCGGGTGAAGTACTGATCCGTACCCAGGCACTGGGCGTCAGTTGGCGCGACGTGCTCTGGCGGCAGAACCTCGCCCCGGATCAGGCCAAGCTGCCGGCGGGCATCGGTTATGAACTCTCCGGCATCGTCGAAGCCGTGGGCGAGGGCGTTGAAGACCTCGAGCCCGGCATGGCGGTGGCCAGTTTCCCGGCGAACTCGCCGAACCTCTATCCGGCCTGGGGTGACCACGTCCTCCTGCCGCGCACCTCGCTGACCCGCTATCCGGAGGTCCTGACCCCGGTCGAGGCGGCGGTGCACTACACCGGTTTGATGTATTCGTACTTCGCCCTGGTAGAGCTTGCCCAGATCAAGCCCGGCCAGCGCGTGCTGATCACCGAGGCCGGTCATTGCCTCGCTCCGCAGGCGGTGCAACTGGCCAAGGCGCTGGGCGCTCAGGTGATCGCCACCACCAGCCATGAGGAAACCCGCGAGTTTCTGAAGGGCCTGGGTGCGGACAAGATCATCTACACCGAGGAGCAGGACCTGGTGCTGGAAGTCGAGCGCTTCACCAAGGGTGAAGGCGTGGAGATCGTCCTCGACCAGTGCGCCGGGCCGCAGATGAAGCTGCTGGGTGACGTGGCCGCCCCGCGCGGCAAGCTGATCCTTTACGGGATCAATGGTGGCAACGATGCTGCCTTCCCGGCTTGCGCGGCGTTCAAGAAGCACCTGCAGTTCTACCGTCACTGCGTGCTGGACTTCACCGGCCAACCGGAGATCGGCCTGACCCGCAACGACGAAGCCGTGCAACGGGCGCTGACCGCGATCAACCAGATGACCGCCGACCAGCTGCTCAAGCCGAGCATCGACCGGGTGTTCGACTTCGCCCAGTACCGCGACGCCAACTACTACATGGAAACCTGCCCAGGCGGTGGCCGTGTGGTGATGAAGATGCCGGAGTGATCCGGCCCTTCAATCGATAGCCCAGAAAGCCACTCTTCGGAGTGGCTTTTTTATGTGCGCAGTATTTCCGGGCATGCCTGTAGGAGCGAGCGTGCTCGCGAACCCTCGTTTCAGGGCGGTGCGGCCTGAAGCCGATCGCGGACAGAGTCCGCTCCCACGCTGGGGGGATTTCGGAGCGAACCTGTAGGAGCGGGCCATGCCCGCGATCGCGCGCATGGCGCGCTCCTACACGGTATTCCATTCAAATCCCGTCACACCCTGCGCGGTTTGTAGGATGGGTGGAGCGCAGCGATACCCATGCTGTCGGTGCGCGGGATCGATGGGTATCGCTGCGCTCCACGCCATCCTGCGCATAGCATCAGTGGCATTTTCGAAAAGGGCAGGAGCTGCGTTCGTTGGCCGCAAAGCTTCGGAATAGAGCCTTCTATACGCCGCTGCATCCCCCGCAGTATCAGGCAAGCCTGAAGAGAACCAGGCAAACCGCTCGGCGCTTTCCTCGCGTATTGTCGCGGCACCTGCCGGCCCCTGCGCCTAGGCTGAATCCATTGCGTGTCGGAGCCGTTGTGCTTCGCCTCCATTCCATCACCCGCATGAAGAGGTGAACTCCCTGATGATTACCGTGAACCTGAACGGCAAGGACCACGAACTCGACGCCCCCGGCGAGATGCCGCTGCTCTGGGCCATTCGCGACGTCGCCGGGCTGACCGGCACCAAGTATGGCTGTGGCATGGCGCTGTGCGGCGCCTGCACCGTGCACATCGACGGCCAGCCGACCCGCTCCTGCGTCACCCCGCTGGCGGCAGTGGCCGGCAAGAAGATCACCACCATCGAAGCGGTAGCCGAGCAGGCCGCCGGCAAGGCCGTGCAGGACGCCTGGCGCAAGCTCGACGTGGTGCAGTGCGGTTACTGCCAGTCCGGGCCAGATCATGTCGGCCACCGCGCTGCTGGCCTCGAACAAGAAGCCCAGCGACGCCGACATCGATGCTGCCATGAGCGGCAACATCTGCCGCTGCGCCACCTACGCGCGGATCCGCGCGGCCATCCACGACGCCGCCCAGACCCTGGCCTGAGGACCGACACCATGCTCGAACCCCGTATCGACCTGCAGCCGGCCGAGGCCGGCAGCATCCTCAATGTCAGCCGCCGCAGCTTCCTGCGCGGCGCCGGCGGCCTGGCGCTGGGCATCTACTTCGCGCCGTTGCTGGGCAAGCTGGGTGATGCCCAGGCTGCCAGCGATTTTGAACCTAACGCCTTCGTCCGTATTGCCCCCGATGGCACCGTTACCGTGATCGCCAAGCACGTGGAAATGGGCCAGGGCAGCTACACCGGCCTCGCCACCCTGGTGGCTGAAGAGCTGGATGCCGACTGGAGCCACGTGCAGGTCGAAGGCGCGCCGGCTGACGCCAAGCGCTACGCCAACCTGGCCTTTGGCAACCTGCAGGGCACCGGCGGCAGCAACGCCATGGCCAACTCCTTCGAACAGATGCGCAAGGCCGGCGCCAGTGCCCGCGCCATGCTGGTGGGTGCGGCGGCGGAGCAGTGGAAGGTGCCCGCCGGGGAAATCCAGGTGCAGAACGGCGTGGTCAGCCACGCTGCTTCCGGGCACAAGGCGAGCTTCGGCGAACTGGCCGAGGCAGCGGCGAAGCAGCCGGTGCCGGCGGACGTGAAACTCAAGGAGCCGAAGGACTTCAAGCTGATCGGCCAGGTACAACTGCCGCGCAAGGACAGCCCCTCGAAAACCGACGGCACCGCGCAGTTCACCCAGGACGTGCACCTGCCCGACATGCTGGTAGCGGTGGTCGCCCACCCGCCGCGTTTCGGCGGCGTGCCGGCGAAGGTCGACGCGAGCAAGGCCAAGGCTGTGCCCGGCGTGGTAGACGTCGTGCAGTTCCCCGGCAGCGAACGGCGTTTCGCCGGCGTCGCGGTGCTGGCGAAGAACACCTGGGCGGCGCGCCAGGGCCGTGATGCCCTGCAGGTCGAATGGGACGAGAGCAAGGCGTTCAAGATGGGCAGCAAGGAAATCTTCGCCCAGTACCGTGACATGGCCAGCAAGCCGGGCCTGGTGGCGCGCAACGATGGCGATGTAGCCAAGGCGCTGGAGAAACCGGCGCACCTGATCGAGGCCGAGTACCAGTTCCCTTATCTCGCCCATGCCGCGATGGAGCCGCTGAACTGCGTGGTCTTCCTCAAGGAAGACGGCTGCCAGATCTGGAACGGCGAGCAGTGGCAGACCGGCGACCAGATGTCGGTGGCGCAATTGCTGGGCCTGCAGCCCGAGCAGGTGAGCATCACCCAGCTGTACGCCGGCGGCAGCTTCGGCCGCCGCGCCAACCCGCATTCGGACTACGTGCTGGAAGCCGCCGCGATTGCCCAGGCCGCCCGCGCACAGGGTGTGAAGGTGCCGATCAAGATGGTCTGGACCCGCGAAGACGACACCCGTGGCGGCTATTACCGTCCGGCCTTCCTGCACCGCGCGCGGCTGGCGGTGGACGCCCAGGGCAACCTGGTGGGCTGGGAGCAGCGGCTGGTAGGGCAATCCTTCATCGTCGGCACGCCGTTCGAGAAGTTCATGGTCAAGGATGGCGTCGACAAGATCGCCGTGGAAGGCGCCGCCGATCTGCCCTACGCCGTGCCCAACCTGCGTGTCGAGCAGGCGCTGGCGGACAACGTGACGGTACCGACCCAATGGTGGCGCTCGGTGGGCCACACCCACACGGCGTTCTCCACCGAGACGCTGATCGACGAGGCGGCCATCGCCGCCAGGCAGGACCCGTACGAGTACCGCCGCAAGCTGCTGGAGAAACACCCGCGGCATCGCGGCGCGCTGGAGCTGGTGGCGCAGCGGGCGAACTGGCTGGCGCCGCTGGAAAAGGGCAAGGACGGCGAACAGCGCGGCCGCGGCATCGCCGTGCACGAGTCGTTCGGCAGCTTCGTCGCCCAGGTGGTGGAGGTGACCTACAAGGCGGACAAGAGCTTCAAGGTGGACCGCGTAGTCTGCGCGGTGGATTGCGGCCTGGCGATCAACCCCGACGTGATCAAGGCGCAGATGGAAGGGGGCATCGGCTTCGCCCTGTCGGCGGCGTTGCACAGCGCCATCACCCTGACCGACGGCAAGGTCGACCAGTCCAACTTCCACGACTTCCAGGTGCTGCGCATCAACGAGATGCCGGTGGTGGAGGTGCATATCGTGCCGTCTGCCGAACCGCCGACCGGCGTCGGCGAGCCGGGCGTGCCGCCCCTGGCGCCGGCGCTGGCCAATGCGCTGTTCGCGGCGACCGGCAAGCGCATCCGCACTTTGCCGATCGGCAATCAATTGCAGGCCTGAGGCCCGCCCGTGAAAGCAAATGCCCCGCATGAGCGGGGCATTTGTCTTTCAGGGTCTAAGCTTTCCTGAGGTCAGGCGACCAGAGCCTGCTGTTCGTGCGCCTCGCAGATCAGTTCGCGCAGCACCCGGCGCTCTTCGGGCAGGGTGGCGGCGCTGTGCAGGGCAAGGCCGCCTTCCTCGTCGGTGACAGCGACCTCGGTTTCGAAGTGCAATTGCACCTCGTCCAGGGTGATGTAGGTGATGCGGTACGCCTCGTCGGTGCTGTGCATGGTCGCAGGCTCGATGTGGGAGGGCGCAGGCCCGATGGACGCATCGTCGCGCGGCGCAGGCGAGGGCGGAAGTGAAACGCCGTGATGGTGAACATCACGAAAGACGATGGTGCCGGCGAAGTTTTCCGGCATCTGTCATGCAGGACAGGTATCCTGCGCGGGCGTGCCCACACCGGGCACTTTGTAAATCGAATTGGAGCAGTGACATGAGCCGCGACAAGCAGCTTTTCCCGGAAGACGAAATCGGCGATGCCCTGTGGGCCCTGCAGGAAGACGGCGAAGACCTCTCCCTCGAGCATGAGGTGGAGTTCGCGGTGATCTTCCCGGACGAGCAGTCCGCCCTGGACTTCGCCATCATGCTGCTGCAGAACGGGCAGAAGGTGGCGTACTCCGAGTACGACGGCAACGACAAGCTGCCCTGGCAGGTCCTGGCCTATCCGGTGATGGAGCTCTCCCACGAGCACGTCAGCGGCTACGCGGCGCTGCTGTCCGAGCACTCCGCTGACCTGGGTGGTCAGATGGACGGCTGGTCGGCGCTTTGATCGGCTGATGCTGCATGGAAACGGCGCCTTCGGGCGCCGTTTCTCTTGTGGGACCGGCAATGTGTTCGGTACCCACCTGTAGGAGCGGGCCATGCCCGCGATCGCGCGCATGGCGCGCTCCTACAGGGAAACACGGTGTCCGCTGGAAACTTTCGTGCTGAATAAAAGGCCCGCGCGACGCGGGCCTTTTCAGTTTTGTAGGGCGGATAACCTGTTCCAGATTATGCGCCCTACGCCGTCCTTCTTGCGGGGCTGGCGATGTGTTCGACGCCCACCTGTAGGAGCGGGCCATGCCCGCGATCGCGCGCATGGCGCGCTCCTACAGGGAAATACCGTGTCTGCTGGAAACTTTCGTGCCGAATAAAAAGGCCCGTGCGACGCGGGCCTTTTCAGTTTTGTAGGGCGGGATACCTGTTCCAGGTTATGCGCCCTACGCCGTCCTTCTTGCGGGACTGGCAATGTGTTCGGTACCCACCTGTAGGAGCGGGCCATGCCCGCAATCGCGCGCATGGCGCGCTCCTACAGGGAAATACCGTGTCCGCTGGAAACTTTCGTGCCGAATAAAAAGGCAGAAAACTCACTCCGGCAACGGCGCATGGCGCGCCACCTGGCGCAGCGCCTGCTCGTAGTAGTCGGTGCTCTGCGCCCCGGAGATCAGCTGGCGACCGTTGAGGATCACCGCCGGCACCGCGCGGATGCCATGGCTGGTATAGAAATCCTCCTCGGCCACTACCTCGTCGCCATAGGCGTCGCTGTCGAGAATCTCCCGCGCACGCACGGCATCCAGGCCGACGCTGATGGCTACTTCCAGCAGCACTTCAGGGTCGCTCGGGTCGCGCCCTTCGCCAAAGTAGGCGTGCAGCAGCGCCTGCTTGAGCGCCACGTCGCGGTGCGATTCCGCCGCCCAGTGCAGCAGGCGATGAGCATCGAAGGTGTTGTAGATGCGGCTGCGCTTCTTCAGGTCGAAATGCACGCCGACTTCCTCACCCATGGAGCGCAGGTGCTCCTGGTTGCGGGCGATGTCCTCGGCGCTGCTGCCGTACTTGCGCTGCAGGTGCTCCACCAGGTCTTCCCCTTCGGCGGGCATGTCGGCATTGAGCTCAAAGGGTTTGATGCGCAGCTCCACGGTCAGTTCGCCGTCTACCCGGCGGATGGCTTCCAGCAGGCCGTTGAGGCCGATGGCACACCAGGGGCAGACCACGTCGGAGACGAAATCGATGGTGATGGCGTCGCTCATGGGGCGAACTCCGGCAAATGGGCGAGCAACTAGCATGGACCCGGATGGGTGTTCCGATCCAGTCACGAGACGGCCGGGAGTGTTGCGGCATGCTTGCCGGCCGCCAGCACTTCAGGGCTGAAGCGCTGGCGGCGAGGGGAGAGGGGCGACGTCCGTGTCGCGAAGAGGGTCAGAAGTCCACGGTCATCGACAGCTTCAGGGTGCGCGGGTCGCCCTGGGTCAGGTAGCCGCCGATGGTGGAGGCCCAGTAGGACTTGTTGGCGACGTTTTCCAGGTTGGCGCGCAGGGTCACGTCACGCTCGTCCACCTTGAAGGCATAGCGGGCGCCGAGGTCGACGCGGGTCCAGGCCGGGATGCTCAGGTCGTTGGCAGCGTCCAGGTACTGGCCGCCGGTGCGCAGCACGCGGCCGTTGAGGGCGGCGCCCTGGAGGCCGGGAACGTCCCAGTCGGCGCCCAGGTTGTACTGGAAGGTCGGCACGCCCACGGCGCGGTTACCGTCGGTCTTGCCGCCCGCGGTGTTCTTCAGCTCGGTGTCGATCCAGGTGCCGCCGGCCAGCAGGCGCAGGCCGTCGACGGGTTCGCCGAAGACGTTCAGCTCGATGCCACGGTTTTCCTGTTCGCCATCGACGCTGAAGATCTTCGAATCCGGGTCGGTGGTGCTGAACGGCTGCTCGATGCGGTAGAAGGCCAGGTTGCCGCCGTAGCTGCCGAAGTCCAGCTTGGCGCCCACTTCCACCTGCTTGGAACGGTTCGGCGCGAAGACTTCGCCGAAGTTCGATGCACTGCTGGGCGCGGTCGGCCCTGCGGCCAGGCCTTCGATGCGGTTGGCGTAAAGCGACAGGTACTCGGTGGGCTTCACCACCAGGCCGTAGACCGGCGTGGTGATGGATTCGTCGTAGGTGGCGGTGCGCTTGCCCACGTAGTTCCAGCCGTCGGTGCCGATGCTTTGCCGGCGCACGCCGACGGTCAGCAGCACACGGTCATCGAGGAAGCCCAGGGTATCGGCGGCGGCCAGGCTCTTGTTCAGCGTCTTGCCGACGATGCCCGGATCGCTGTAGTCGCCGCCGGTCAGCGTTGGCGCGGGCTTGGGCGTCTGCACCGGGTTGTAGATGTCGGTGGGGTAGCGCTTGGTGATCATGGTGTAGGCGCTGCGTTGTTCGGCCCAGATGCCGGCGACGCTGAGGTTCATCTGGTGGCTGACCGGCCCGGTGGCGAAGTGGCCGTTCAGGCCCGCCATGGCGCTCTTGTTGTCCTCGTCGTGGGTGGCGTCCATCATGCCGCCGCCCGCGGTGCCATTGTTGTCGCTGAGGGTCAGGGCCGAGTAGGAGCCGTTCTCGCGGGTGTGCTTGGCGCCGCCGGAGAGGTAGGCGGTCCAGTTGTCGTTCAGGTCGTACTCGGCGCGGAACATGCCGAAGGTGTCCTCGAGCTGCGAGTAGCTCCAGGACTGCGCGTAGTTGTCGTCGGCGTCCGGCGCGTGGGGAATGCTGGTGACACCGGTGCCGACGTAGACCACCGGGCGACCCTGGTTGATGCGCTGCTTCTGGTAACCGAAATCGGTCATCAGGCGCAGGCGCTCGCCGCGGTAGTCGAGGTTGACGGTGGCCAGCTTGTAGCGCTGGTTCTCGTCGTCGACGCCGGTCTCGCCCTCGCGCTGGGCCAGGTTGATCCGCGCGCCGAAGCGGTTGTCCTCGCCGAAGCGCTGGCCGAGGTCCAGGTGCTCGCCGATCTGGTTGTCGCTGCCGTAGCCCAGGGTCACGCTGCGGGTGGGGGTGTCCTCGGCGCGCTTGGTCTGCAGGTTGACCGCGCCACCGATACCGGAACCGCTGGGCGTCACGCCGTTGATGAAGGCATTGGGGCCCTTGAACAGCTCGACGCGCTCCAGCGACTCGGTGCCGATGATCTGCCGCGGGGTCACACCGTACAGGCCATTGAGCGAGACATCGTCGGTGCTCAGTGGCAGGCCGCGGATGACGAAGATCTGCGAGAAGTTGCCATAGCCGTTGCCCTGACGTACCGAGGCGTCGTTGAGCAGCACGTCGCCGACGGTCTGTGCCTGGCTGTCCTGGATGGTCTTGGCGGTGTAGCTGGCGAAGCTGAAGGGCACGTCCTGGATATCCTGGTTGCCCAGCATGCCCAACTGCGCGCCACGGGCGACCTGGCCGCCGGCGTAGGCGGGCGGTAGTTCGCCTCGCTGCACGGCGCCGCTGACGGTGGTGGCGTCCATTTCCAGGGCGCCGCTGTCATCGGGGGCGGCCTCTACGCCATAGCCGCTGTTCTTGCGCACCAGGCGGTAGCCCGCTGCCCAGCAGCAGATGCTCCAGGCCCTGTTCGGGCGCGAAATTGCCCTTGAGGCCCGCGCTCTGCTGGCGGTTCAGCGCCTGCGCCTCAAAGGCCAGCGGCACGCCGGCCTGGGCGGCGAAACGCGCCAGCACCTCGCCCAGCGGGCCGGGGGCGATGTCGTACTGGCGCTGCTGGCTGGCGGCTTCGGCGGCCAGGGTGGGCAGCACGACGCCACCGGTCAGGGCCAGGCCGACGGCCAGGGCGAGGGAGTGCGGGCGAAGGCGGGAGCGGAGGAGCATGGAGTGTTCCTGTCGGCAAATAGAGGTTGTCTTCCTCTTCACCGGGCGAGAGCGAAAAAGGTGTCAGGGGTGAGTGAAAATTTTTATGCGGGGCTGTTTGTAGGAGCGCGCCATGCGCGCGATCGCGGGCATGGCCCGCTCCTACAGGACGCTGGGGACTTCGGCGCGGAGTCGGCCCTCTCCCAGCACCTCGTAGGGCGCATAACGCGCCAGCGATATCCGCCGCTCGGGGACGGCGGATGACTTACTTCCAAGTTATGCGCCCTACGATTGCCGCACGTTGAGCCTTCACGCCGGCTCCACCGTCACCCAATACCGCGTCATCCGCCGCAGCTTCACCGGCAGCATGTCCGCCAGCAGCGCCAGCCCGGCATCGCTGTCGCCAAGCGGGATCGCCCCGGTCACGCGCAGGTCGGCCAGACGCGGATCGCAACGCAGGAAGCCGCTGCGGTAGCGGCCCAGCTCGCCCAGCAAATCGTCCAGGCGCATGCCCTGGGCCAGCAGCATGCCGTTCTCCCAGGCGCTGGCGTTGGCGTCCGCCGTCTGCAGGGACTGGAATCCCTGTGCGCCGAAGACCAGCTGCTGGCCGGCGCTGACGACTTGGCTGGCGTACCCCGGCAGTTCGACGCTGACCTCCTTGTCCAGCACCGCGACCCGGCACGCATCGCCCAGATCGCGCAGGCTGAAGCGTGCGGTGGAGGTGCGCAGCAGGCCGTGGCGGCTGTCGACGAGGAAGGGGCGCGGGTCGGGCAGGGCGTCGACGAGGATTTCGCCTTCGAGCAGGCTCAGGCGTCGCTCGCGCGCGTTGAAGGCTACGTTCACCGCGCTGTCGGTATTCAGGGTCAGCTGGCTGCCATCCGGCAGGCGCAGGTGCTTGCGCTCGCCCACGGCAGTGCGCAGGTCAGCGTTCCACTCCGCCCAGGGCATCTGCCGCGCCACCAGCCAGGCGGCGGGCGCCACGGCCAGCAGCACGCCCAGGCGGTTGAGCATCTGCCGGCGGCTCAGGCCCGTGCGTTGCAGGCTGTTGCGGCCCAGGCCCGGCGGCAGCTGGCGCAGGCCGAGGAGAGCTTCGGCGCGGCGCCAGGCTTCGGCGTGCTGGGCGCTGCGTGCGCGCCATTGCTCGATGGCTTGCAGGTCGGCACTGCTGGCGGGGTGTTCGTTCAGGCGCACCAGCCAGTCGGCGGCCTCGCCGAGGATGCCGGGGTCCAGCGGTTGCTCGCGCATCAGGCGACGCTCAGGCAGGCGACGAAGCCGGCACGCATATAGCGCTTCACGCTGGCCAGGGACACGCCCAGGCGCTCGGCGATCACCGGGTAGGTCAGCCCGTCCAGTTGCGACAGCAGGAAGGCCTCGCGGGTCAGCGCCGGCAGTTCGTTCAAGGCGGCGTCGATACGCTCCAGCGCCTCGAGAATCAGCTCGCGGGTTTCCGGGCCGGGGGCCAGCTCATCGGGCAGCGCGGCGACGCTTTCCAGGTAGGCGCGCTCGATCTCCTGACGCCGCCAGCGGTCCACCAGCAGGCCCTTGGCGATGTGGGTGAGCAGGGCACGCGGACGCTCGCCGAGGTCTTCCAGCGGCCGCCGCAGCAGGCGCAGGAAGGTGTCATGGGCCAGGTCGGCGGCATCCCAGGCGTTGCCCAGCCTGCCGCGCAGCCACTGCTGGAGCCAGCCGTTGTGCTCGTTGTAGAGGGTGTGCAGGTCCTGCGGGGAAGGAGTTTCGACGAGAGCCACGGTGCGTGCGTCAGATTTTCATTTGAGAATGCCTATCATTTTAGGGTTTTCCCACCTCCCAGTGCAATGCCACAGCGACGCAGCCGGTCGGACTGCGACATCCGCGACCGCGCGACACTGGAATTGCCACGAAGACGCGCTACCTTGAGCCTGTTGCGCCAGAAATTTCTGACGCCGCACTTCTCCCGCCGTCCCGCGCAGGCAACGGACCCGCAGCAGCAGGCCCGGCAGTCACCCAGCAGATACGGAGCACACCATGGCTCGCACCACGCCCATCGAGCTTTACCGCAATATCGGCATCGTCGCCCACGTCGATGCCGGCAAGACCACGACGACCGAGCGCATCCTTTTCTACACCGGTGTGAACCACAAGATGGGCGAGGTGCACGACGGCGCGGCGACCATGGACTGGATGGTGCAGGAACAGGAGCGCGGCATCACCATCACCTCGGCGGCCACCACGGCGTTCTGGCAGGGCTCGTCCAAGCAGTACCCCAACAAGTACCGCTTCAACATCATCGACACCCCCGGCCACGTCGACTTCACCATCGAGGTGGAGCGCTCGCTGCGCGTGCTCGACGGCGCGGTGGTGGTGTTCAGCGGCGCCGATGGCGTCGAGCCGCAGTCCGAGACGGTCTGGCGCCAGGCCAACAAGTACCACGTACCGCGCCTGGCCTACGTTAACAAGATGGACCGCCAGGGCGCCGACTTCCTCCGCGTGGTCGCGCAGATCAAGCAGCGCCTGGGGCATACCCCGGTGCCGATCCAACTGGCCATCGGCTCGGAAGAAACCTTCTCCGGGCAGATCGACCTGGTGAAGATGAAGGCCATCGTCTGGAACGACGCCGACCAGGGCACCAGCTACACCGAGGAACCCATCCCGGCCGAACTGCAGGCCCTGGCGGACGAGTGGCGCGCGCACATGGTCGAGGCCGCCGCCGAGGCCAACGACGACCTGATGAACAAGTACCTCGAAGGCCAGGAACTGACCGTCGAGGAAATCAAGGCCGGCCTGCGCCAGCGCACCCTGGCCAACGAGATCGTCCCGGCGGTGCTGGGCTCCTCGTTCAAGAACAAGGGCGTGCCGCTGGTGCTCGACGCGGTGATCGATTACCTGCCCGCGCCCACGGAAATCCCGGCGATCAACGGCACTGACCCGGACGATGAAGAGAAGCACCTGGAGCGCCACGCCGACGACAGCGAGCCGTTCTCCGCGCTGGCCTTCAAGATCGCCACCGACCCCTTCGTCGGCACCCTGACCTTCGCCCGCGTCTATTCCGGCGTGCTGAGCAGCGGCGACGCGGTGCTCAACTCGGTGAAGATCAAGAAGGAGCGCGTCGGCCGGATGGTGCAGATGCACGCCAACCAGCGCGAGGAAATCAAGGAAGTGCGCGCCGGCGACATCGCCGCACTGATCGGCATGAAGGACGTCACCACCGGCGACACCCTGTGCTCCATCGACAAGCCGATCATCCTCGAGCGCATGGACTTCCCCGACCCGGTGATCTCCGTGGCCGTGGAGCCCAAGACCAAGGCCGACCAGGAGAAGATGGGCATCGCCCTGTCCAAGCTGGCCCAGGAAGACCCCTCGTTCCGCGTCAAGACCGACGAGGAAACCGGGCAGACCATCATCTCCGGCATGGGCGAGCTGCACCTGGACATCATCGTCGACCGCATGCGCCGCGAGTTCAACGTCGAGGCCAACATCGGCAAGCCGCAGGTGGCCTACCGCGAGGCGATCCGCAAGAAGTGCGAGATCGAGGGCAAGTTCGTCCGCCAGTCCGGCGGCCGTGGCCAGTTCGGCCACTGCTGGATTCGCTTCGAGCCGGGCGACGAAGGCAAGGACGGGCTGGAGTTCGTCAACGAGGTGGTTGGTGGCGTGATCCCGCGCGAATTCATCCCGGCGATCCAGAAAGGCATCGAGGAACAGATGCAGAACGGCGTGCTCGCCGGCTACCCGTTGATCGGCCTGAAGGCTTCGGTATTCGACGGTTCCTACCACGACGTCGACTCCAGCGAGATGGCGTTCAAGATCGCCGCTTCCATGGCCACCAAGCAGCTCTCGCAGAAGGGCGGCGCGGTGCTGCTGGAGCCGGTGATGAAGGTCGAGGTGGTGACGCCGGAGGACTACATGGGCGACGTGATGGGCGACCTCAACCGCCGGCGCGGGCTGATCCAGGGCATGGAAGATACGCCGGCCGGCAAGGTCATCCGCGCTGAGGTGCCGCTGGGCGAGATGTTCGGCTATGCCACCGACGTGCGCTCGATGTCCCAGGGCCGGGCGAGCTATTCGATGGAGTTCACCAAGTACGCCGAGGCGCCGGCGAACATTGCCGAGGCGATCATCAAGAAGGCCCATGGCTGAGGTTTCCCCAAGCCAATGACGGCGCCTTCGGGCGCCGTTTCTTTTGATCTTTGTAGGAGCGAGCTTGCTCGCGAACCGCTTGGCACCGATATTCACCTGTAGGAGCGGGCCATGCCCGCGATCCGTCGGCAGGGCCGGCGTTTCAACTGCTCGCTACATAGCCGGAAATGCTGGCATCAACCTGCAGCAGCGCCCGTGGGCGCAATCGCGGGCATGGCCCGCTCCTACAGGGATACGCCGTGGCGGCAATCACTCCGCCAACGGCAACCCGAAACAGAACATCGCCCCGCAAGGCTCGACGTTCTCCGCCCAGATGTCCCCGCGATGCCGCGAGACGATGCTCTGGCACAACGCCAGGCCGATGCCGTTGCCGCTCACCTTGGAAGTGAAGAACCCGTCGAATAGCTTTTCCTTGGCCCCGGCATCGATGCCAGGGCCCTGGTCGAGCACGCACAGGCGCGCGCTGTCGCCGTCGCGAGAGGTGCGGATGCGCAGCAGGCGGCGCTCCTCGGGGAGGTTGAGCATCTCCTCAATGGCGTTGAACGCGAGGTTCGAGAATCACCTGGCCGACCAGCACCTTCTCGCAGCTCACCCACAGCGGTTCGTCGCAGCGCTCCAGCTCCACGCGCACGTTGCTTGGCTGGGCCTTGAGGCTGATGAAGTAGAGCGTCTCGCCGAGCAGTTCGTTGAGGTCGATGCGCTGCTCGGCCTGCTCCAGTTTCACCACGTATTCGCGCACGCTCTTGATGATCAGCGAGGCGTGCTCGATCTGCCGCACGGCGCTGTCCAGGCCCCAGGCGGCGGAGGCTTCGGCCTTCTGTTCGCGGTCCAGGCGGATCAGTGCGCCCTCGATGAAATTGCGCGTCGCCGCCAGCGGCTGGCTGAGTTCGTGGGCAATCGCCAGGGCCATCTCGCCCATGGCGTTGTAGCGCGCCAGGTACTCCAGCTTCTGGTCGCTCTGGCGCTGCGCCTGGGCGGCGCGGACCTGCTCGGTGACGTCGCGGAACAGCAGCAGGTGGCCGACCAGGTCGTCCTCGATCTCGATGTAGCGGCAGGTCGCGTGGTGCCAGCGCCATTCGCCGTCCAGGCGTTGCAGCTGGTAGCTGACCGAGTACGGCTCGCGGCTGGGCGGCTGCATTGCCAGGTGGTGTTCCAGGCGTGGGCGCGTGGCGCTGTCGCAGCGGCCGAGGAAGTTGTGCGCCATCCAGTCGTCCTGAGTGCCGCCCAGCAGCGGCAGGGCAGACTCGCTGAGGAAACGCAGCTTGCCGTCGGCATCGAGTACCGCCACGCCTTCGGCCAGGTCCTGCATGAAGGCCTTCAGGCGGCTCTCGAAACGCTGCAGGTCGCGCTCGACCTGTTTCTCCCGGGAGATATCGCGGAACTGCACCATCAGCACGTCGCGTTCTTGAAGGTGCACGCGGGTGGCAACGGCTTCGGAGAGGATTTCCACACCCTGTTTGGAGCGGTAGCACCACTCGATGGTGCGCTGGCCGGTGCGCGCCGCGCCTTCCAGCCAGCGCAGGCCGACCGAGCGGCGGTACTGCGGGGCCTTGGCGGTCATGTCCGGCGCCTTGAGCGGCACCAGCTCTTCCAGAGTGAAGCCGAGCACCGGCCAGGCTGCATTGTTCGCCCAGAGGATTTCCTTGGTCTGCGCATCGTGAAGGATCACGCACAGCGGCATGGCCTGGAGCAGGGCGAGGAAGTCGTCGGGCTTGGGCTGGAACATCATGCGGGACTCTTTGGGCAGTGCTGTCTTTATACCGCGCAGCGTAACGCGAAGGGACTGCGGAGTAACTCGGCACCGACTAGGGGATTTCTTTAGGCATGGGGCTGCACGCCCCAATAGTTGGGCGGGCAGGGCGGTTCATACACTGGCCCCAACGACGACCGACCCGCATCGAACGGGCCGGCCCTACAAGAACAACCGGAGATGACGCCATGCTGCGTGCCGCCCTCGCCGAACCGCTCGATGCGGACGGCCGTGCCCTCGAATTCCAGCGCGTGCTCGACGAAGTCCGCCAACGCCGCGACGAGTTCGACAGCCGCTCCCACGTTCCCCGCGACATGATCGAACGCTTCCGCGACGTGGGCATCTACCGCGCCGCAACCCCGCGCTGTTTCGGCGGCGACGCGCTGCCGCCGGCGCAGTTCCTGCGCCTGGTCGAACGCATCGCCGAAGCCGACGGCTCCGCCGGCTGGGTGGCCAGCTTCGGCAGCGCCAGCACCTACCTCACCGCGCTGCCGCGCCACACCCTCGCCGAACTCTATGCCGATGGCCCGGACCTGGTGTTCGCCGGCGGCCTGTTCCCGATCCAGCCGGCCACGCAAGTGGAAGGCGGCTGGCGCGTCAGCGGCACCTGGAAATTCGCCAGCGGCTGCAAGGGCGCCGATGTGCTCGGCGTCGGCATCGGAATCGGCGGTCCGGGTGGCAAGCCGCGCACCGCGCTGCTGCGTGCCAGGGACGTGGAGATCGTCGAGAACTGGAACGTGGTCGGCCTCAAGGGCACCGGTAGCCATGACCTGAAGCTGGACAACGCCTTCGTCCCGGACGACTGGACCTTCATCCGTGGCGGCGAATCGAACATCGACGAGCCGCTGTACCGCTACCCGACCATCGCCTACGCCGCCCAGGTGCTCGCGGTGGTCAACCTCGGCCTGGCCCGCGCGGCGCTGGACGAGATCACCCGCATGGCGTCGATCCAGCGGCGTGACCGGCGCACCGAAGCTGGGTGATCGGGCCTACGTAGCGCATCGAGATCGGCAAGGCGGAAGCCGAATTGCAGGCCGCGCGCGGCTTCTTCTATGACGCCACCGAGACCGTCTGGGAATCCATCCTCGCCGGCAACGCCGTGACGCCCGAGCAGGTCAGCCAGCTGCGCCTGGCCGCCGTGCACGTATCCCGCGCCGGCGCCGATGTGGTGCGCCGCGCCTACAGCCTGGCCGGCACCACGGCGATCTACCTCAACCACCCGCTGCAGCGCTACCTGCGTGACGCCATGGTGGTGACCCAGCACGCCTTCCTGAGCGATGGCATGTACGACGGCGCCGGCGCGGTGCTGCTCGATGTGCCGCCGTTCCCCGGATACATCTGATTCGAACCCATAAGAACAAGGATCACGACATGACCCGCCCGACCACCGAACCCTTGCGCGTACTGTTCTGCATCGGCATCGCCCAACCGTTCTTCGACCTGCCCACCGGTGAAGGCATCACCGTGTGGAAAGGCTTCTCGCAGATGATGAGCGACCTCGGCGCGCTGCCGGGCATGAACGTGCTCGGCGTGCTGGATGACGACCGCCTGATGGTCGGCCCGTCCACCACCTCTCCGTGGACCGTCTACATCATGGCCGACGTCGATTGCCACCAGACCGTGATCGACGCCTGCAACCTGTTCCGCACCACCCCGGTGGGCGAGTACAGCCTGTGGAAGTACGCCAAGGTCGAGGCGCGCATCGGCCGCCCGCTGACCATCCCCGAAGCCGCGCGGACGTAAGCCATGAGCAGCCTGAACATGGCCGAGCTGAACCGCCGTCTGGAGACCCTCGAAGGGGAAAGCCAGGTGCGCCGGCTGATGGCCCGCTACATGGACCTCTGCGACGTGCCGCACGCGCCGGTGGCGATGAGCGAGCTGGCCGAGCTGTTCAGCGAAGACGCGGTGTGGGAGGGCATCGGCAGCTCCACCGCGCAGACCTTCGGCCATCACCAGGGGCGCGAGGCCATCGCCGCGTTCGTCTTCAGCTACCTGCCGCCGTCGCCGCACTTCACGCTGAACCTGCACTTCCTCACCAGCGAGTCGATCCGCGTCGACGGCCGCACCGCGCGCGGGCAATGGATCATGCAGCAGCTCTCGACCTACGCCGAGGGCCACACCGAGCTGTTCGGCACGCGCCTGGATATCGATTTCCGCGAGATCGACGGGCGCTGGCAGATCAGCCACTTCCGTACCCAGCGCCTGTCGCAACGCCTGCTGGGCCAAGTCGAGGAGGGCCGCGCATGAGCACCTTCGTCAGCGAATTCATCCTGGGCAGCGGCGGCAAGCGCGTCGCGGTCAAGGACAGCATCGACATCGCCGGCCATCCGACCCGTTGCGGCACCCGCGCACTGGCCGACGCCGCGCCGGCCGAACGCAACGCCTTCGTGGTCGATGCCGTGCTGAATGCCGGCTGGCAGATCGTCGGCAAGACCAACCTTCACGAACTGGCCTTCGGCGTCACCGGTATCAACGACTGGACCGGCACGCCGATCAACCCGATGGCGCCGGACCGCGTGCCCGGTGGTTCCTCCAGCGGTTCCGCGTCCGCCGTGGCGGCGGGCCTGGCGGACATTGCGCTGGGTACCGATACCGGCGGTTCGGTCCGTGTGCCGGCGGCCTGCTGCGGTATTGCTGGGTTGAAGCCGACCTTTGGCCGCGTCAGCCGCGACGGCGTGCACCCGGCGCAGAGCAGCCTGGATTGCGTCGGCCCGTTCGCCGCCAACATGGCCGACCTGATCGCCGCCATGCAGGTCATCTGCCCCGGTTTCGGCGACGTTCAACTGTCGGGCGAGGGCGCCCGCGTGGCCTTCCTCGAAGTGCCGTCCGCGCCGCACATCCAGGCTTGCCTGGGCGCCGCGGCAGACCGTGCCGGCTGGCGTCGCAGCCACCTGTTCCTCGGCGAGTTCGAGGCGGCCTTCCAGGCCGGGCTGGTGGTGATCAATCACGAAAACTGGGCCGCCTACGCGGCGCTGACCGGCAGGGGCCTGATCGGCGCCGACGTCGAACAGCGCCTGCTGCTGGCCAGCCGCACCACCGACGCCGAGCGCGCCGAGGCGGAGAAGGTGCGCGAGCACTTCACCCGCACCATCGACGCAGCGCTGGAGGACTTCGAAGTGCTCTTGCTGCCGACCATGCCCGACCTGCCACCGCTGCTCAGCGATGCGCGCAACGGCAAGTCGGTGGCCGGCATGACGCCCCTGGTACGGCCTTTCAACCTTAGCGGACACCCGGCGCTGACCGTGCCGGTGGACCTGGATTGCGGCGGGCTGAAAGTCGGCCTGCAGATCGTCGGCCGCAAGGGCGACGACGAACGCGTCTGCGCCTTCGGCGCGCAACTCGAACACAGCCTGGCCGCCACGCGGCCTGCGCAAAAACATAAGAAATCGGCATGAGGAGATGGGCATGAGCGCTCACGAATACCGGCTGATCGCCCGGTCGCGCAGCGTCGAAGAGCTGGTCGGCGACGACCGCGTCGATGTTTCGCTGTACAACGACCCGCAGCTGTTCGAAGCGGAGATGGACAAGATCTTCTACCGCACCTGGGTGTGGGTTGCCCACGAAAGCGAAGTGCGCAACGCCGGTGACTTCAAGACCACCAGCGTCGGCCGCCGCCCGGTGATCGTGGTGCGCGACAAGAAGGGCAACATCAACGTCCTGGAAAACCGTTGCCGCCACCGTGGCGCCACCGTCTGCGAAAAGCACAAGGGCAACGCCACCGGCTTCACCTGCCCGTACCACAGCTGGTCCTACGCGCTGGACGGCAAGCTGCGTGCGCTGCCGTATCCGGATGGCTACGAGGACATCCTCGACAAGTCCGAATTGCCGCTGACCAGCCTGCGCGTGGAAAGCTACGCCGGCATGGTGTTCGCCACCTACAACGACGAGATCGAGCCGCTGGAAGACTTCCTCGGCGGGGCGAAGCACTGGATGGACCTGTTCATGAAGCAGGGCGCCGGCTACCCGATCAAGACCCAGGGCGAACACAAGTTCACCTTCAAGGGCAACTGGAAGATCCAGCTGGAAAACACCACCGACGGCTACCACTTCCCCATCGTGCACAAGTCGTTCATGTCCTCGGTGGATGAAGAGACCGAAGAGATGCTGTCGTTCATGAGCGACGAGCAGGCGGTTACCCACGCCCTGGGCAACGGTCACAGCGTGATGGTGATGGTTCCCGAGCATGTCGACCTCGACCACGACGATGGCACCGAGCAGCTGCAGGAGCGCTTCGCCCACGTCACCGAGGAACTGTCGAAGACCATGGAGCCTGCCCAGGTGCGCCGCATCGTCCGCTCGCTGCATGGCGCCGGCTTCAACCTCAACCTGTTCCCCAACGTGGCCATGTCCATGTCGTTCTTCCGCGTGCTGCGGCCGATCTCCGTCACCGAGACCGAGATTCGCCACGTCGCCCTGGGTATGGACGGCGGCCCGGAGATCGCCAACCGCGAGCGCATGCGCATCCACGAGCACTTCCAGGGCCCGTTCGGCTTCGGCAGCCCGGATGACGCCGAGGCCTGGGACCGCGTGCAGCGTGGCTCCTATGCCGGCGTCGACGCGCCGATCCTGGTCAACCGCGGCCTGAACCGCGAAGTGGTTGCCGAGAACGGCGACAAGGTCTCCCACGCCACCGACGAAGGCGGCATGCGCGAGGCGTACCAGATGTGGAAAAGGATGATGAGCCAATGAGCAACGACACCCTGAACGGCTTCTCCGGCCCGCTGGCCAAGGCCATCGAATTCGTCTGGCGCGAAGCCGAGCTGCTCGACCGCAAGGACTACGCGCAGTGGTCGCAGCTGTGGAGCGAAGACGGCGTCTACGTGGTGCCGATCGACGGCGAGGACGATGACTTCGCCTCGCGCCTGAACTACGTCTTCGACGACGCGCGCATGCGTGCGCTGCGCATCGAACGCCTCACCGGCGGCCATTCGCCGTCGGCGGTGGATGCGGCGAAGACCGTGCGCACGGTTTCGCGTTTCAGCCTGGTGGAAGCAGCGGGCGATGTGGTCGAGGTGAACTCGGCGCAGGTGCTCTACGCCTACAAGCGCGGTGTCGCGACGCCTTTTATTGCCGACCTGAACCACCGCATCCGCTTCGTCGACGGGCAGCCGCGACTGGAGCGCAAGGTGATCCGCCTGATCAACGCCGAAGACGCGCTCAACGCGCTCGGCTTCCTGCTCTGAGGGCCGCGCCATGCAACGAGTAGCTCTGGTAACTGGTGCCGCGCGCGGGCTTGGCGAAGTCATCGCGCGCCGCCTGCACGCCGCCGGCCTGCGCGTGGCGCTGGCCGACCTCAATGAAGAGGCGGTGCAGCGCCTGGCCGATGAGCTGGACCCGAAAGGCCAGACGGCCATCGGCTTGAAGCTGGATGCGCGGGAGAAGGCCGACTTCGAAGGTGCCCGCGATGTGCTTGCCGAGCGTTGGGGCGGCACCGACATCCTGGTGAACAACGCCGGGATGTCGAAGGTGGCCGCGCTGATGGACATCAGCCCGGAGGACTTCGACGCCTCCATGGCGGTGAACCTGCGCGGCACCTTCGTCGCCTGCCAGGTATTCGGCACGCACTTCGCGGCGCGCGGCTTCGGCCGCATCGTCAACATCGCCTCGCTGGCCGGGCAGAACGGCGGCACCGCCACCGGCGGCCACTACGCGGCGGCCAAGGGCGGCGTGGCGACCCTGACCAAGGTGTTCGCCCGCGAACTCTCGGCGCAGGGCGTGACCGTCAATGCGATCTCGCCAGGGCCGCTGGACTTGCCGGTGGTCTACGAGAGCGTTGCGCCCGAGCGCCTGGAGCAGATTCTCAAGACCATCCCCGCCGGCCGCCTGGGCGACCCGACTTTCATCGCCGACAGCGTGTTGCTGCTGTGTGCGGAGAATGCCGGGTCGGTGACTGGGGCCTGCTGGGATATCAACGGTGGGTTGTTCATGCGTTGAGGTTTGGTCTGAGTGATCGGCGGATAACGCTGCGCGTTATTCGCCCTACGCTCGGGCTGAACGTGGGTGAGGGCACCAAGAGCCCCTCACCCTAACCCTCTCCCAAGGGGAGAGGGGACTGATCGGAGCAGGATGTAACCGCATCGTCAGCCGGCACTGGACTTCTGCCCCCTCTCCCTCTGGGAGAGGGCTGGGGTGAGGGCAGTGCCCTTGCGCCGAATCCATGCATGCGAAGAGAGGAAACACACGCTCTTCGCGGAAAGACCGAAACACCCGTCCGCTCGTCACAAAGAGGCCGGGGAAAGGGGCCACAGAGCCCGCACCCGGAGAAAGCCTTGCAGGTAACGCCATGATGAAAGTCAGAATCGAAAGGATCGTCGAGGAAGCGCAGGACATCCGTTCCCTGCGTCTCGTACGTTGTGATGGCCGACCGTTCGACGCCTACGAGCCGGGCGCCCACGTCGACGTCACCGGGCCCACCGGGGTGACGCGCCAGTACTCGTTGTGCAGCCCGCCGGACGACCGTGCGGCCTACCTGGTGGCGATCAAGAAGGAAGGCGCTTCGCGCGGCGGCTCCGTTGCCCTGCACGAAGTGAAAGAGGGCATGGAGCTGGACATCGGCGCACCGCGCAACCTGTTCCGCCTGGCCGCGGAAGCCCGCGAGCACGTGCTGTTCGCCGCCGGTATCGGCGTTACGCCGCTGCTGAGCATGGCCTACCGCCTGAACGCCAAGGGCGAGTCCTATCGCCTGCATTACTTCGCCCGTTCCGCCGAGCACGCGGCCTTCGTCGAGCTGCTGGCCAGCGAGGCGTTCGCCGGCAAGGTGGAGCTGCACTACGGCGTAGAACCTGCCGACCTCGACGGCGTACTGGGCGAGTGCCTGGAGCGTGCGCCGAAGCAGGCCCACGTCTACACCTGCGGCCCGGCGCCGTTCATGAACAAGGTGGTGGAGATCGCTGCGCGCAGCCGCCCGGAAGACGCCATTCACCTGGAGCACTTCCAGGCTGACCCGGCCGCCAACGCGGCACCAGCCGGATATTTCGAAGTGGAGCTGGCCAGTTCCGGTGTGGTGCTTCACGTACCGGCGGACTCGACGCTGGTGGACGTGCTGCAGGCCCATGGCTGCGACATCGACACCGAGTGCCGCGAAGGCATCTGCGGCACCTGTATCGTCGAAGTGCTGGAAGGCGAGCCGGAGCACCGCGACAACTGCCTGTCGAACAAGGAAAAGGCGTCCAACAAGCAGATCTGCGCCTGCGTCTCTCGGGCAAAGTCGGCGCGGTTGGTGCTGGACCTGTAAGCCGGACCGCCCTGCGTAGGATGGCGTGGAGCGAAGCGATACCCATCGTTCTTCTGCGCCAGGCAGCATGGGTATCGCTGCGCTCCACCCATCCTACGAATTAGTCCGGTGCACCCGGTAGGAGCGGGCCATGCCCGCGATCGCGCCCATGGGGCGCTCCTGCAGGGTGTGGCAGCGCTGGCAATTCGTCTGGCAGACAGCGACACTCGCGCGCCGTCGGCGCTTGCTAGCCTTCGACGACGAATGCCTCGTTCGGAGAACCCATGCCTGCGCTGATCGCGCGCCTGGCGCTCGGCTGCCTGCTGCCGGTCGCCGTCCTGCTCGGCCTCGGCGCTATGCCGGGGCTCGGCTATGCCTGGGATTTCGCCAATGCCGCCGGCCTGTTGGGTGCTTGCCTGCTGGGGCTGCTGTTCGTCATTGGCGGTCGCCCGCAACCGCGCCCGCTCTATGAAGGCAAGTTCTTCCTGCGCCTGCACCGTGACCTGGGCTTTGCCGCCATCGCGCTGCTGCTGGTGCACATCATCGTGCTGTTGATCGATGAGCCATTGCTGATCGAGGACCTGCTGCCGTCCGCGCCGGGTTACATGCTGGCCGGCTTGGCGTCGGCGGTCCTGATGCTGGTGCTGGCGATTTCCAGCCTGAGCCGTGTCCGCCCGCGCTGGAGCAGCAGTGCGGCGTCGTTCCGTCGCTGGCACTACGCTGGCAGCCTGCTCGCCCTGTTGCTGATGGCCGTGCACGTGCTCGGTGCGGGCTACTACAGCGGCGGTGCCTGGAAGGGCGTGTTGCTGGTCGCGCTGATACTGGTGGTGGCCGTCTGGCCGCGCCTGCCAAAACCGGGCAATGGCATCAGTGGTCGCAAGCGAAATACCGCGCAAAGGGCCACCTGGTTCGCGCTGGCGGCCAGTGGCGTGATCATCGGCTTGTCGGCGCTCTACAGCCTGCTGGCGAATGTGGAGCTGCCGTTGTGAGGCGTGCCTGGATCGGTCTTTGCGTCGCTGCTGGCGTGGCGCTGTCGGCGGGGGCCTGGTTTGCCCATGAGCACTGGCAGCAAAGCCGCCCGCTGATGCCGCTGGCGTTCCCCCATGAGCCGCATGCCTCGGTGAACTGCATCACCTGCCACCACGACTACAAGGACCAGTCGCCTTCGGTTTCCGGCAACCGCACCTGCATTCTCTGCCACAAGCAGAGCCCGGCGCTGGCCGTGCGTATCGAGGCGGATTTCCATCAGCTGTGCCAGAGCTGCCACCTCGAACGCCTGCAGGCTTTCCATGCCAGCGGTCCGGTGCGCAGCTGCCAGGCGTGCCACCGCGACTCAACGGAGAAATCCAAACCGTAGGGCGCATAACGCCTGAGGCGTTATGCGCCATTGCGGCGGATAACCCGTTCCGGGTTATGCGCCCTACGGTTGGATGAATGCCTAACCTGTAGGAGCGAGCTTGCTCGCGAACCCGCCTGACGCCGAAGCTGCGGGCGAATCTGTTCGCGAGCAAGCTCGCTCCTACAAGAGAAGTTGCAGCACCGATGAAGAAAGCCCGGCGTGATGCCGGGCATTTTTCAGCTGCGATACAGCACCGGTCGCCGCAGGTGCACATAGCTGTACCCCTCGCGTGCCAGGGCGATGCGCTGCGGGTCCAGTTCGGCCACCAGCAGTTCCTCGCTATGCTTGGCCTTGGTCAGCACCTGGCCATCCGGGGCGACGATACTGCTCAGGCCGCAGTACTCGATTTCTCCCTCGCTGCCGACATAGTTGGCGTACGCGAGGAACACCTGGTTCTCGAAGGCGCGGGTCGGCACCAGTACCTGCGCGACGAATTCATAGGGGCGCATGTTGGCGGTGGGCACCAGCACCACATCCGCGCCCGCGAGGGCGAGGGTGCGCACGGCCTCGGGGAATTCCACGTCGAAGCAGATCAGCAGACCGACCTTCCAGCCGTCCAGCTCGAAGATTGCCGGTGGTTCGTCGGAGGCGCTGAACTGGCTGCGGTCGAGATCGCCGTAGAGGTGGGTCTTGCGGTAGTTGGCGCGGCGTTCGCCCTGGCGGTCGATCAGCTGCACGCTGTTGAAGATGGTGTCACCGTCGCGCTCGGGGTAGCCGTAGAGGATGCCGAGCCTGTGCTCGCGGGCGATCTCGGCGATGCGCAGGGCGGACGGGCCGTCGCAGCTTTCCGCCAGTTCCGCGACACGCTTGGCGCCGATGTTGTAGCCGGAGAGGAACATCTCCGGCAGCACCAGCAGGTCCGCGCCGTTCTGCACCGCCTGCCGGGCAGCCTGTTCCAGACGCAGCAGGTTGCCGGCGACGTCATCGGGGCCGGGCGGGCACTGGTAGAGGGCGAGGTACATGATGATCTCCTTGGAAAAAACGAGAGCGGGTCAGGCAGTGTGCACCTGAACCCGCTCGCATGCGAGACGGTCTTCGTCAGCCCGGATTCAGTCCGGCAGTTCCATCGGGCCCAGCTCGGCGAAGCGGTCGCCCGGGCCGGGGTTCTGCGGATGGGTCGCGCCGCCGAAGTGCTTCATGATGCCCCACACGGCGTTGAGCGAGGTCTGCACCGCGCCTTCCACCCAGGCCGGGGTCCAGGACACATCGTCACCGGCGATGAAGATGCCGCGCTGCTCGGCGGGCATGTCGTCCTGCATGAAGTGCGCGTACATGCGCTGGTTGTAGCGGTAGTGGCCCGGTAGTGCGCCCTTGAAGGCGCCGAGGAAGTGCGGGTCGGCCTCCCAGGACACGGTGATCGGGTTGCCGATGATGTGCCCGGCGATGTCGACCTTCGGGTAGACCTTCTTCAGGGCGTCCAGGGCCAGCTGCACACGCTTCTCCACCGGGTGCGGGAGCATCTTCATGGCGTCGCTCATCCAGGAGTAGGACAGGCAGATCACCCCGGGTTTGTCGTCGCCGTTGTCGAACAGGTAGGTGCCGCGGGTGAGGCGGTCGGTGAGGGTCATGCTCATCACGTCGCGGCCGGTCTGCGGGTCCTTGTCCTTCCAGAACGGCCGGTCGACCATCACGAAGGTCTTCGAGGACTGCATGTAGCGGGTGCGGTCCAGGGCCATCCACATCTTCTGCGAGAACAGCGCCTCCTCGCACTCGATCTGGGTGGTCAGCAGCCAGGTCTGGCAGGTCGCCAGGACGGCCGCGTAGTGGCGGGTATCGCCCCAGTAGTCGGTGACGGCGAAGGTGCCGTCGGCGGCGCGGGCGATCTTCTTCACGCCCGGACGCGGCGCGCCGTTGTGCAGAGAGGCGAGGGACGTGCCGGCCGGCCAGTGCGCGCAGTTTTCCGGTACGTGGCTCCAGATGCCGCGCGGCACTTGCTCGACGCCACCCACGACCAGATGCTGGTGGTCGTCGCAGTTGGTCATCACCACGCGGAAGATTTCCAGCATGGAGTTGGGGAAGTCCGAGTCCCAGCCGCCAGTGCCGAAGCCGACCTGGCCGAAGATTTCGCGGTGGCGGTAGGACAGGCGCGAGAAGGCCTTGGAGGTGGCGACGAAATCATAGAAGGTGCGGTCGTCCCACTTGGGCACCAGCTCGTCCCACAGGGCCTTGAGCTTGACCGTGTCGCGCTCGCGCAGCGCGTCCTGGATTTCGGAGAAGCGTGCGCCGTCTTCCAGGGCCTCGGCCCAGGCCTGGGCCACTTCGCGGAAGATTTCCGGCAGGTCGGCCATCTTCTCGGCATAGTGGCTGGTGCCTTCCAGGTCGACCACGGTGCTGCCCGAGGCCGGGGTCAGCGGGTTGGGGAAGGGTCTGGTTTCCAGGCCGAGCTTGTCGACGTAGTGATAGAAGGCGGTGCTGGACACCGGGAAGCGCATGCCGCCCAGCTCGGCGATGATGCCGTCGGCGCCCTGGAAGGTTTCCGAACGCAGGCGGCCGCCCATCTTCGAGGCTTCGTAGACCACGGGCTTGAGGCCCATCTTCATCAATTCGTAGGCCGCCACCAGGCCGGAAATGCCGGCACCGACGATGGCCACTTCCTGGCCGTGTTTGTCGGCGGGGATGCTGCCCAGGCCGGCGGGGTGCTCGATCCAGTCGTCAAAGGCGAAGGGGAAGTCCGGGCCGAAGATGGTCACCGGTTTCTTGCCGGGGGTGTGGGGATGGCGGTTCTTGTGCATGGAAGGCTCCCTTCAATCTTGTTCGACTTATGCGGCTCGCCGGCTTGTATCACCAGCTTGGCAAGGCATTGCAGCGCCCGCTGAAACCAGTCGATGAGTGGCGTGCGGGCAAAGAAATGGCGAGCTGGTCGGCTCGCCTTGGTAATCACTATTGCAAAGCTCGTCGTTGAAATGAACCTGGCAATCTGCAAGATTGGCGAGAGCTTTTATGCAAATTGACCAATACCATGAGCAATATGACGAAGAACGCCGATGCCGCCTTGCTGAACCTGCTGCGCGCCGATGCCCGCGAGTCGATTTCCGAGCTGGCGCGCAAGCTCGGGGTGTCGCGTTCCACGGTGCAGAGCCGTATCGAAAGGCTGGAGCAGCAGGGCGTCATCACCGGCTATTCGATCAAGGTGTCGGACAGCTATGCGCAGTCGCTGGTGCGTGCCCACGTGCTGGTGACGGCGCTGCCGAAGCTCTCGCACCAGGTGGTGCAGGCGCTGGAGAAAATCGCCGAGGTGAAGACGCTGCATTCGGTGAGCGGCAACTTCGACATGATCGTGATCGTCGAGGCGCTATCGATCCGCGACCTGGATGCGGTGCTGGACCGCATCGGGGCGCTGGACGGGGTGGAGCGGACGATGTCGTCGATCATCCTGTCGACGCGCATCGATCGGTGAGGGCTGCGCGCGCTCTGTAAAAGGCGGGCTTTGCCCGCTATTCGCGTGCATGGCACGCTCCTACAGGCTGACCTGGTGTAGGAGCGGGCCACGCCCGCGAACCGCCGGCAGGGCCGGCGTCTCGTCATGGCGAACAGAACGCTCCGGGCAATCAGCCCAGCTCTTCTTCCAGCGCCAGCAGCTCTTCCACGCGCTGGCGGCGGCGGATCAGCTTCGCTTCCGCGCCTTCGAGCAGTACTTCGGCAATCAGCGGACGGCTGTTGTAGTTCGACGACATGGACGCGCCGTAGGCGCCGGTGTCCTCGATCAGCAGCAGGTCGCCGACCTGAGCGCGCGGCAGGGCGCGGGGGATGACCACGCCGCCATCGCCCTGGGTGAACACGTCACCGGACTCGCACAGCGGGCCGGCCACCACGGTGTCGATCACCTCGCGGCTGGCCACGTCGCCAGCCAGTACGCGAATGCCGTGGTAGCTGCCGTACATGGACGGGCGCATCAGCTCGTTGAAGCCGGCGTCCACCAGTACGAAGTGGTTGCGGCCGGCGTCCTTGGTGGCGCGCACTTCGCTGAGCAGGCAGCCGGACTGGGCGACCAGGTAGCGGCCCGGTTCGATCTCCAGGTGCAGCGTGTGGCCGACCACGGCCTCGGCGGCCTTGCGCGCCTTGTCCCACAGCTGGAAGTAGTGCGCGGTGTCCACTTCCGGGTCGCCGGCGCGGTAGGGGATGGACAGGCCGCCACCAGCGGAGATGCCGGACAGGTCGTGGCCGGCGTCCTTCACTTGCTGCACCAGGCCGAGCATGGCTTCGCCGACCTGGGCCAGGTGGCCGTAGTCGACGCCCGAACCGATGTGCATGTGCAGGCCGACCAGGCGCAGGCCGCGTTCGCGGATCACGTCCAGGGCAGCGCGCAGGTCGCTGTGCCAGATGCCGTGCTTGGAGTGCTCGCCGCCGGTGTTGGTCTTGTTGCTGTGGCCGTGGCCGAAACCGGGGTTGATGCGCAGCCAGACCGGATGGCCGGGGGCGACTTCGCCCAGCTGGCGGAGCATGTCGATGGAGCCGGCGTTCACCGGAATGCCATGCTCGACCACGGTTTCCAGGGTGTTGCGGTCCAGCAGGTCGGCGGTGAAGACGATTTCGGATTCATCTTCGCGGCACGAGTAGCCGGCGGCCAGGGCGCGCAGCAGTTCGCCCTGGGAAACGGCGTCGACCTTCACGCCCTGTTCGCGCATCAGGCGCAGGATGTGCAGGTTGGAGCAGGCCTTCTGAGCGAAGCGGATGATGTCGAAGCTCTTCAGGCGCTCGATCTGGCCGCGGATGGTGGCAGCGTCGTAGACCCACAGCGGGGTGCCGAATTGCAGGGCGAGCTGTTCGGCGCGGGGCAGGGCGAGGTAAGTCATGAATGGGCTCCAAAGGTAGATGGCGCTAGTCTACCGGCCCTTTGCATGACTGAATAATGCCGCTTGTTATCTGGTCAATTCAATTTTGATATAGGGTGCAGCCGACGCCGGCTTCGCGCAGGCGCTGTACCAGCAGGCCGGCTTCTGCCTGGAGTGCCGCCACGAAGCGCTCGCGCAGTGGTGTGGCGGGGCGGTACAGCGGCTTCGCCACGCTGACCTGGAACGGCAGCGAGAAGGTCAGTGGCCGCAGCTGGATGCCCTGGCCCTGGAACATCAGCGCGGTGATCGGGTTGACCACGGCCAGGCCCAGGCCGGCGCGGACCATGCTGCACACCGAGACGGCGCTGTGGGTTTCCACCTGCATCTGCCGCTGCACGCCGGCGCCGAGGAACACAGCGTCGATCAGGTGCCGGTAGCGGTCGCTGGTAGCCAGGCTGACGAAGGGCAGGCCGGCGAAATCCGCCGCTTCCAGGCGCTCGCGGGCCAGCAGGGGATGGCCGTCCGGGAGGATGCACACCTCGTCCACCGCCAGCAGCGGCTGCAACTCGGTGCCGCGCGGGGCGTCGTCGTTCTCGATCAGGCCGATATCGTGGTGCTGGGCGCTGAGGGCTTCCTCCAGGTGCGGCGATTCCAGTGCCGCCACTTCCAGGCTGATGGCCGGGTTCTCCCGGCTGAAGCGCTTGCAGGCTTCCGGCAGCAGTGCCTGGGACAGCGCCGGCAGGCAGCCGATGGAGAACTTGCCCTCGGCGAACTGCCCCAGGCTCCCGGCGAAGGCGACGATTCGGTCCAGCCCGGTGAAGGAACGCTCCACCTCCTCGAACAGCATCAACGCCCGCGCCGTCGGCGCCAGCCGTCCGCGCTCGCGCAGGAACAGCTCGAAGCCGACCAGTTGTTCCAGCCGTGCCAGCTCGCGGCTGACGGTGGGCTGGCTGGTATGCAGGAACGCCGCCGCGCGGGTGACGCTGCCGGTGGTCATGACCGCGCGGAAGACTTCGATGTGGCGGAGGGTGATCATGCTCGGGGCCGTAAAGAGGAATGGCGGCAGCGTAAGGCGTCCGCGCTGTCTTTCGCAAATCGGCCGGGGTTGTGTAGTGTCGGGCCGTCATGCAAAGGAGCGACAAGGCTGATGGACGGCGAAGCATCCGTATCTGCTGAACCCGGGCTGGTCCGGCTGGCGTGCTGGGTTTTTCTAGGGGCTGTACTGGCTATTGCGCTGGGCGCGTCCGGCATGGCGCTGGCGATGTATCGGGTCATGGGCAGCGATATCTGGGCGCTGAGCGATTACGGCCGGTTCCACGCCATCTTCGATCCCGCCGTTCTGTGCGGCGCGTTGTTCGCGCTGGGTCAGATCTTCTGGCTGATGCTCCGCAGCCGCCGCGCCCGCGTGGTGCTGGTGCTGCTCTATACGCCGGTTGCGCTGCTCATCTGGGCCGGTTTCACCGGGCCATACCTGTTCTCGTTGTCGGTGGGTGAGCTGGTCCTTTACCTGCTGGGTGGATGAGTGCTCTCGGTAGGATGGGTGGAGCGCAGCGATACCCATGCAGTTGGTGCGCTGAGCTGATGGGTATCGCTGCGCTCCACGCCATCCTACGAAGCTGCATTCCTGCGAGATTGGTTTTGCAGGTTCAATGGAAATCCCGGCTCCGCACATCCAGCCCCTCCAGTAATCCGCTCAGGTCCGTCAGCCGTCCGGCGATCACATGGCGCACGCCGTCCTTGGCTTCCAGGGTGCCGTCCACCTGCATCAGACGGGCGCTGAGGAAGGGCCGGCGCTGCTGGTCGGCGAGGTCGCGCCAGACGATCACGTTGATCATGCCGAACTCGTCTTCCAGGGTGACGAAGGTGACGCCGCTGGCGGTGCCGGGGCGCTGGCGGCCGACGACCAGGCCGGCGACGCGTACCGGGCGGTCGGCTTCCAGCTTGGTCAGTTCCCGTGAGCTGCGGCAGCGCCGGGCCTTGAGGGCGCCGCGCAGCAAGGTCATGGGGTGCGGGCCGAGGGTGGTCCCCAGGGTCGCGTAGTCGGTGAGCAGGTCTTCGCCGCGGCTGGGCAGTGGCAGGCTGACGGGTGCTTCTTCGGTGACCTGGCCGGCGAACAGCGGCAACTGCGGCTCGACCCCGGCAATCGCCCAGCGTGCCTTGTGCCGGTGGCCGGCGAGGCCGCGCAGGGCGCCGGCGTCGGCCAGCTGTTCGCGGGCGCGGCCGTCGAGATGGGCGCGCAGGCAGAGGTCAGCGACGTCGGCGAAGGGCCGTTGATCGCGTGCCTGGGCGATGGCGTTGGCCACGTCCTCGCGCAGCCCGCGCACCATGCGCAGGCCGAGGCGGATGGCCGGCTGGCGTTCGGCGATGGGCTCCAGGGTGCAGTCCCAGTGGCTGTGGCGCACGTCCACCGGGCGAATCTCCAGGCCGTGGCGGCGAGCGTCCTGCAGCAACTGGTCGGGGCTGTAGAAACCCATGGGCCAGCTGTTGATCAGGGCGCAGGTGAAGGCCGCCGGTTCGTGGCACTTCAGCCAGCAACTGGCGTAGGTGAGCAGGGCGAAGCTGGCGGCGTGGGATTCGGGGAAGCCATAGCTGCCGAAGCCCTTGATCTGCTCGAAGATGCGCGCGATGTAGTCCTGTTCATAGCCCTTGGCGGTCATGCGTTCGAACAGCTTCTTGCGGTGCGGCTCCAGCCCGCCGTGGCGTTTCCAGGCGGCCATGGAGCGGCGCAGGTGGTCGGCTTCGCCCGGTGTGTACTCGGCGGCGATGATCGCCAGTTGCATCACCTGTTCCTGGAACAGCGGCACGCCAAGGGTGCGCTCGAACACCGGCTTGAGTTCCTCGGAGGGATAGACGACCGGCTCTTCCTTGTTCCGCCGCCGCAGGTACGGGTGGACCATGTCGCCCTGGATCGGGCCGGGGCGGACGATGGCGACTTCGATCACCAGGTCGTAGAAGGTCTCGGGTCGCAGGCGCGGCAGCATGGCCATCTGCGCGCGGGACTCGATCTGGAATACGCCGACGGTATCGGCGCGGCTGATCATTTCGTAGGTCTGCTTGCACTCCTGCGGCAGCGTGGCGAGTGTCCAGCGCTTGCCGCGATAATCGGCGATCAGGTTGAAGCAGCGGCGCAGGGCGCTGAGCATCCCTAAGGCGAGCACGTCGACCTTGAGCAGGCCGACGGCGTCGAGGTCGTCCTTGTCCCATTGGATCAGCGTGCGCTCGGGCATCGCGGCGTTCTCCACCGGCACCAGGGTTTCCAGCGGCTGCTGGGAGATGACGAAGCCGCCGGGGTGCTGCGACAGGTGCCGGGGGAAGCCGACCAGCTGGCCGGTCAGCGCCAGCACGCGGCGCAGGATCGGGCTCTCCGGGTCGAAGCCGGCTTCCACCAGGCGCTCGGGGGGCGGAGGCTCACGGCTCCAGGCGCCGCAGCAGTCGGCCAAGGCGCCGACCTGGTCCGGTGGCAGCCCCAGCGCCTTGGCCACGTCGCGCACCGCGCCGGCGCCCCGGTAGGTGCTGGCTACGGCGGTGAGCGCGGCGCGGCTGCGGCCGTAACGACGGAACACGTACTGGATGACTTCCTCGCGGCGGTCGTGCTCGAAGTCGACGTCGATGTCCGGCGGCTCGTTGCGTTCGCGGGAGATGAAGCGTTCGAACAGCAGCTTGGCCTTGGACGGGTCCAGCTCGGTGATGCCCAGGGCGAAGCAGACCACCGAATTGGCCGCCGAGCCGCGTCCCTGGCAGAGAATGCCCTCACCGCGAGCAAAAGCGACGATGTCGTGGACGGTGAGGAAGTAGCTGTCGTAGCCCAGCTCGGCGATCAGCTCCAGCTCGTATTCCACCTGTTTGCGGGCTTTATCGGTCTCGCCATCCGGCCAGCGGCGCTTGATGCCTTCCTCGGTCTTTTCCCTCAGCCAGGTGCTGGGCGTATGGCCTTCGGGCACCAGCTCGCGCGGGTACTGGTACTTCAGGTCGCTGAGATCGAAGGTGCAGCGCTTGGCAATCCTCAACGTCTCCGCCAACAACTCCGGCGGATAGATCGCCGCCAGCGCCTCCTTCGCCCGCAGATGCCGTTCGCCATTGGGATAGAGGTGCTGGCCGGCCTCGTGCACCGGCAGGTGCTGGCGGATGGCGGTCATGCAGTCCTGCAGGGCGCGGCGGCCACGGATGTGCATGTGCACGTCGCCGCAGGCCACGGCGGGAATCTCCAGGCGCGCGGCCTGCTCCCGCAGGCGCCGCAGCTTGCCGGCGTCATCCGGGCCCTTGTGCAACTCGACACCCAGCCAGAGGCGCTGGGGAAAAAGCCCGCGCAACCAGAGGCCGTCGTCGTCCTGATTGTCCCGTGGCAGCCAGATCGCCAGCAGGTGGTCGAGATTGCCGTCGAAGTCCGAGCGCACCAGGCGATAGCTTCCCTTTTCGGCGCGGCGGCGGGCGTGGGTGATGAGGCGGCAGAGGTTCTCGTAACCCGTGAGGTTCTCGGCCAGCAGCACCAGCTTCGGGCCTTGCTCGATGTTCAGTTCGCTGCCGGTGAGCAGCGCAATCCCGGTTTCCTTCGAGGCCTGCCAGGCGCGCACGATGCCCGCCAGGCTGCATTCGTCGGTGATCGCCAGGGCGTGGTAGCCGTGCTTCTTCGCCCTGTCGAACAGCTCGGCGGCGCTGGAGGCGCCGCGCTGGAAGCTGAAATTGGACAGGCAGTGCAGCTCGGCATAACCGATGCCTTCAATGGGCGCACTCATGCGAACCAGCCGTGCAGCAGCAGGGGCCCGTCATCGCCCACCGGACGGAACACCCAGGCGCGCTGGCCGCTGCGGGTGCGCACCTGGTAGTAGTCGCGGCGGATGTCCTCGCCGTCCCACCAGCCGGACTCGATGCGCTCGGGGCCGGCCAGCAGGGTCGGGGCGAATTCGCGCAGTGGCTGGGCTTGGGCCAGTAGCCAGCCGGGACGCGGAACGTCGGCGACCTGCCGGCGTGGGGTGGACTGATCCTGCCAGGCGCGCTCCGGACGATGGTCGGCACGAGCCCCGAGACTGTGCACGGCGTCGTCGCCCAGTCGTGCGCGCAGGCGTTCGCGCAGTTGCTCCCAGGGCTGCGATTGCTGCGGGCGGTCGTCGAACAGCTCGCGGTGCTGCGGCACGAAGGGCGGCAGGTCGTCGGCGATGAGTCGCACGCTATGAACCGGGGCGCGCAGTTGCAATTGCTCCAGCCGGCCACGGCTCAGTTCGAAGAGCATGGCCGCCTCGCGCTCGGCGCTGAGCAGGCCGACCGGCATCTGCGTGTCGCTGCCTTCGTGGTGTTCCAGATGGAGGACGAAGCGCTGCACGCCGCTGTCGCGTCCGGCGAGGAAGGCGGCGAGGTCGCCGGTCAGGCGGCGCAGCGGGAACAGCAGGGCCTGGGTGGATTCCACATCGAAGTTCAGCTCGATGCGCGATTCGAAGCGGTCCGGCGGCCGGTAGAACTCCAGGGCCAGCGGGCGTTGGCCGAGCAGGGTGTCGACCTGCCGCAGTACCTGTGGCGGGAAGCGTCGGGCCAGGCTCTCGCGCGGCAGGGCGAGCAGTTGCTGCAGGCTGCGCAGGCCCATGCGGCCCAGTGAGGTGGCAGCGTCGCGCTCAAGGCCCAGGCGCTCCAGCGGCATCCTGCCCAGGTATTGGCGCAACTGCTGGTTGTCGTGGATCGCCAGGCCGTCGTGGCCGTTGGCGAGGATGCGTGCGGCGGCCGGGTTGGGCGCGGCGGTGATGCGGTGACGAAAGCCGAGTTCATTCAGTTCCTCGCGCAGACGCGCCTCGAAGCGCGGCCAGGGGCCGAACAGTTGCAGGCTGGACTGCACCTCCAGCAGCAGTGCACGCGGGTAGTGCTGGCTGACTTGCGAGCTGAAGCCATAGGCCCAGGCGGCCAGCAGATCCTGCCAGCGCTCCACTTCACGCAGGTCGTACTCGGCGGTGGCGAAGTCGCGGCTCAGGGCCTGGGCGGCGGTGAGCGACTGGCCGGGCTTCAGCCCCAGCGCTCGCGCGGCCGGATTCACCGCCTGCAGCACGCGACGCTGGGTCGGCCCGGCGAGCAGCGCCAGGGCGGCGTCCGGTTCGGCACGGCCGCGCAGCACGCCGTCCATCGCCAGCTGTGGCAGGAGAATACAGGCCCAGAGCATGCCGGCCTCAGTGCCAGGGCAATGGGATGGGGCGCGCCGGCGCCAGGCCGCCACGGCACTTGAGTACGCGCAGCTGCGCCGGGTTGGCGTCCAGCGCCAGGCGCAGCGCGGCGGGTGACGGGTTGAGCGCTTCGCGCTGCGGGCGGTAGGCGATGGCCAGGGTCTGCCCGGTTTCAGCCGCCACCTGCAGGCGGCGCAGGGCGCGGTCATCGGCCTGCTGCGGCCAGCACAGCACGGCGCCACAACTGCCCGAGCGCAGGCACTGCTCGGCGGCCCAGAGCGCATCGCGGCCGCTCGCCTGCACGATGGATAGTTGCTCCAGCACGACACCGGCGGCCTGCCAGGCGGCCGGGTAGGGGATGTGGGGCGGTGCGACCAGCACGATGCGCTCGCCTGCCGTGCTGAGCCGAGCGAGAGTCGGCCAGATCAGTTGCAGTTCGCCGGTGCCCTCGGCGGCCAGGAGGATTTCGCTGAGCGCCGCCTCCGGCCAGCCGCCACTGGGCAGGGCGGCGTCCAGCGCGGCATGGCCAGTGGGTTGCTGGCTGGGCGGCAGGCCCTGGGGCTGGCCCTTCCAGACCTGGCACTGGTGGAACAGGGTATCGAGCGCGACCACGCTGCCCATCACAGCCTCCCAGCCGGCGAGCGGCGACGGTCATACGCCCGGCGGGAGGGCCGGGGGAGGGAGTTGAGGTGGCGGGGCATGGGATAGCTCGGAAAATGCTGTATGGATATACAGTTTATCTGGTGGAATGGTGCCGTCAATGGCGGTTGGTCTGACGGACGCGGCTGCTCACTGTAGGAGCGGGCCATGCCCGCGATCCGCCGGCAAGGCCGGCGTTGGGCAGGTTCGCGAGCAAGCTCGCTCCTACAAAGAGCGCCGGAGTTCAACAGGTAGGAGCGAGCTTGCTCGCGAACCGCACGGCACAAGGCCAATCGCGAAACGGAAAATCCACGCGATGAGTTACAGCAGCAGAAACCCCTGCGGCTCCTTCGACTGCGGCGGGTCGGCCACGAACTTCAACCGCTCGGTCCTCCACCAGCTGGGCAACAACCGCCGCACCGCCGGCTGGTTGAACCGATCATCGAGCAGGTAGATCACCCCCGAATCCGTGGGGGTGCGGATCACCCGGCCGGCCGCCTGGACGACTTTCTGCAGGCCGGGGAACAGGTAGGTGTAGTCGTAGCCGTCGCCGAACATCCCCTGCATGCGCTGCTTGATCTCTTCGTTGACCTCGTTCACCTGCGGCAACCCCAGCGTGGCGATGAAGGCGCCGATCAGGCGGTCGCCCGGCAGGTCGATGCCCTCGCCGAAGGCGCCGCCAAGGACGGCGAAGCCGATGCCTTGCGAGTGGCTGGTGAAGCGGTCGAGGAAACCCTGGCGCTCCAGTTCGTTCATGCTGCGCGACTGCACCCAGCGCGGAATATCCGGGTGTTCGGCGGCGAAACGTTCCAGTGCCTGTTGCAGGTAGGCGTAGCTGCTGAAGAAGGCCAGGTAGTTACCGGGGCGGGCGCGGAACTGCCGGGCCATCAGGGTGCTGATCGGCGTGAGGCTGGCCTCGCGATGCTGGTAGCGGGTGGAGAGGTTGCTCAGCGCGTGGACTTCCAGTTGCTCGGCGCGGAACGGCGATTCCACTTCGCGCCAGGTGGTGTCTTCCGGCAGGCCGAGCAGGTCCGCATAGTAGTTGGCCGGGTTCAGCGTGGCGGAGAACAGCGTGGTGCTGTGGGCCACCTCGAAGCGTTCGGCGAGGAAGGGCGCCGGCACCACGTTGCGCAGGCACAGGGTGGACAGCGTGCGCTGGCCGCTGCCGTCGTGGCGGGTGATGTCGAACAGCGAGTGCGGCCCGTAGGCTTCGGCCAGCCGGCAGAACAGCATGGCGTCGAGGTAGAAGCGCAGCAGCTCGGCCTCGTTGCCGGTGGGCTGGTCGGTGAGGTGGTCGGTGATGGCGCTGACGGCTTTCTGCAGTGCGGCGATGAACAGGTCCGGCACCGTCGGGTAGATCTGGTAATCGACCTCCTGGTCGCGGTGCATCTGGTTCCAGTGCCGGCCGACGCGCTCCAGCACGCCTTTCAGACCGGCCGGGGCGACCTTGCGCAGGGCGTTGAACTCGGTCTGATCCAGCTCGGCGCTGTACATGCCGCGGCCGCGCTCGATGAGGTTGTGCGCCTCGTCCACCAGCAACGTCACCTTCCAGTCGTTGAGTACCGTCAGGCCGTAGAGCAGGGCGGTCATGTCGAAGTAGTAGTTGTAGTCGCCCACCACCACGTCGGACCAGCGGCACAGCTCCTGGCTCAGGTAGTAGGGGCAGACCTGGTGTTCGAGCGCGACCTCGCGCAGGTTTTCCTGGGTCAGCCAGCGGCGCTTGAGCGCGGCCTCGCGGGCGGCGGGCAGGCGGTCGTAGAAACCCTTGGCCAGCGGGCAGGAGTCGCCGTGGCAGGATTTGTCCGGATGCTCGCAGGCCTTGTCGCGGGCGACGTGCTCCAGCACCCGTAAAGGCTGCGCAGCGTCCTGTTGGCGCAGGGTCGCCAGGGCGTCCAGGGCCAGGCGCCGGCCGGGGGTCTTGGCGGTGAGGAAGAACAGCCGGTCCAGCTGCTGGCCTGGGAAGGCCTTGAGCTGCGGGAACAGGGTGCCGAGGGTCTTGCCGATGCCGGTGGTGGCCTGGGCCATCAGCGTCTTGCCGTCGCGGGCGGCGCGGTACACCGACTCGGCGAGCATGCGCTGGCCCTGGCGGAAGTCGGCGTAAGGAAAGCGCAGCGCCTCCAGGCCCCGGTCGCGCTCGATGCGATGGGCGCTTTCCTGCTCGGCCCATTGCACGAAACGCTGGCATTGCAGCTCGAAGAAGGCGCGCAGGTCATCGGCGGCGAAGCGCTCGCGGAACTCGGTTTCCTTCTGGGTGATGACGTTGAAGTAGACGACGGCCAGGTCGATGGCATCGATATCCAGCGTCTGGCACAGCAGCCAGCCATACACCTTCACCTGCGCCCAATGCAGCAGACGGTGATTCTGCGGGATGCGCGCAACGTCGCCGCGGTGCGTCTTGATCTCTTCCAGCAGGTTGGCATCCGGGTCGTAGCCGTCGGCTCGGCCGCTGACCACCAGCCCCGGATATTCCCCGCGCAGAGGCAGTTCGGCGATGTAGCCAGGCCCGCGCCGGGAGACCACCGTGGCGTGCCCGGCCATGCCTTCCTGGGCAGTGGGCGCGGGGGTGAAGCGCAGGTCGAGGTCACCTTCCTTGGCGGTGAACTCGCACAGCGCGCGCACGGCGATGGCGTAGCTCATTGGTCTTCGTCCGCCTCGCCCTGCCAGCGCACGTAGCAGACTTCTACCGGCATGCCGTGCTCGGCGCAGAAGGCCAGCCAGCGCTTCTGGTTATCCTGCAGGCGGTCGCCGGGGCCTTTCACCTCGATCATCCGGTAGCGCGCCTCGGCGGGCCAGAATTGGATCAGGTCGGGCATGCCGGCGCGGTTGGCCTTCGGGTCGGCCAGCAGGCGTTCGAACCACAACTTCAGGTGTGCCGCCGGTAGGCAGTGCAGGGCCTGGTCCAGCAGGTTTTCATCGAGTAGCTCCCAGTGCACGAAGGGCGAGAGGATGCCGTGCTTGGCGGCGTAGGTCTCGCGGATTGCCGCCCGGTACGCGTCACTGTCCAGCAGCGCCAGGCGTGCGGCGAAGGCTTCGGCGCGGCGGCTGACGAAATCGCCACGATAGAGGTCGCTGGGACCGGCCTGGAACGGGTGGAAGAACGCGCCGGGCAGCGGGGCGAAGATCACCTCCCAGCAAAGCAGGCCGAACAGGCTGCAGACCAGCGCGTTCTCCACGTAGTGCACGGGCGCTTGTTCTTCGTGGAGCACAGCCTGCACAGCGAATTCGACGTTGACGTCCGGACGCGGCAGCTCCAGGTCGATGCGCTGCGGCGGTGCTGGCTTGGCGGTCTTTTCCTTCGGCAGGCCGAGCTGACGCACCAGCCGGGTCAGCGCGCGCTCGACCAGTTGCAGCTCGCTGTCGCTTTCCGGCGCGGCCTGTGCAGCCTGCACCAGTGCATGGGCCTCTTCGAAACGGTGCAGACGCTCCAGTACGCGAATCTGCCGCTGCCGCGAGCCCCCGGTGACGGTGCGCTGGTACAGCGCCAAAGCGGCGTCCAGCTCGCCATCGCGCTCCAGCTGATAGGCCATGCGGTACAGCAGGCGGCCGTGGCGGGCTTGCAGGTAGGGGTTGTCGCTGTGGAAGTCGCCCAGTTCGGCGAGCAGGTCGGCGATGGGCTCGCCGGTTTCAAAGCGGACGGCACCGTTCCACAGGTGGATATAGGCCTCCAGGTCGTCGCGGCGGCGGAAGGCTCGGGAGTCGGCGGTGAAAGGGACGCTTTCGTAACGGAAGATGCCAAGGTCGGCGAGGACGAACTCCGACCAGTCCTGCTGCAGGTTGCCGAAGAACAACAGGCGCAAGCGATCGCACAGCGGCGTCGCCATCAGGGTGTAGAGGCTATCGAGTTGCGGATACCAGCCTGCGAACGGCTGCACTTCCTGGTGGTAGGCGTGCAGGTGCTCGTAGAGCTCGGCTTTCTTCAGCGAGCCGCGCGGCAGCTCCTCGCGGAAGCGCGCGAGCAATTCGTCCTTGAGCAGCAGCGGCAGCAGCTCTTCCAGCGCGAGCGGGCAGGCGTCGTCCAGCCAGCCCAGCTCCAGCAGCGGCGCGGCGGCGCTGGGAATGTCACCGATCTCGGCGTAGCTCAGCTTGCCGGCGCGAAAATGTGGCCCCTTGCGCATCACCAGCCGCACCAGCAACGCCCGTGAGGGCAGCGGCAGCGCGCGGAAATCGGCGATGAACCGGGCTTCCTCGGCGTCGAGCAGGTCGGCGTAACGTTCGTCGATCCAGTCGAGGGCGCGGTGGAAGTTGGTCAGGTAGTAGAGGCTGGGGTCGAGCGGCGCGGGCATCGGTTGGCACTGGTTTTACATACAGTGGCAAGGATGGCGTGATGGGGGCTTGGCCGCAAGGGTTGTGGCGGCCTTTCATCGGGAGATGTCGGGGTTTTCTGTAGGAGCGAACCGCTCCCGGCAGCGAGGCCCCCTGTAGGAGCGCCCCATGGGCGCGATCGCGGGCATGGCCCGCTCCTACAGGGGCAGCGGCATCAGCTCTGTAGGATGGGTGGAGCGAAGCGATACCCATGCGGCGGGTGCTCGGAATCGATGGGTATCGCTTCGCTCCACACCATCCTACGGTCGCTCTTTGCTCTACCGCATCGCACCGACTCAGCGGATCAACCCAGGCGGAACACCAGCGCCTTCAGGCCGCTGTCTTCCTCGATGTCGGCAAATTCCGGCGGGTTTTCCAGGCGCTCGACGAAGCGCAGTTGCGGTGCCTCGGCTGCCATGCCCTGGAGCAGGAAGTCCACGCCGACGGCCGGGTCATTCACGCAGGCCAGCACGGTGCCGGCGCCGTCCAGCAGTTCCGGCAGGCGGCGCAGGACGCGGGCGTAGTCCTTGTCGAGGACGAAGCTGCCTTTCTGGAAGCTTGGCGGGTCGATGATGATCAGGTCGTACGGGCCGGATTTCTTTACCTTGCCCCAGGACTTGAACAGGTCGTGGTCGAGGAAGCTCACCCTGGACAGGTCGTGGCCGTTCAGGCGGTGGTTGTCGCGGCCACGGCTGAGCGCGGCGCGGGCCATGTCGAGGTTGATCACCTTCTGCGCGCCGCCGGCCATCGCTGCCACGGAGAAAGCGCAGGTGTAGGCGAACAGGTTGAGTACGCGCAGGCCTGCGGAGTTGGCCTGCACCCACTGGCGGCCGTAGCGCATGTCGAGGAACAGGCCGTTGTTCTGCTTGCGGCCCAGGTCCAACTGGTAACGCAGGCCGTGTTCGCTGATCTGCCAGCCGTCGAATGCTTCGCCGTGGAGTACTTCCATGGTGCTTTCCAGCGTGTAGCGGTGCTGCAGCATCAGGCTGCGGGCGCCCGTGGCGCGCCATATCTCGCTATCGGCCAGATCGCTCAGCATTGCTCTGAGTGCGGCCAGTTCGTCAGCTTCCGGCTCGCGGAACAGCGACACCAGCAGCACGCCTTCCAGCCAGTCGGCGGTAACCTGCTCCAGCCCCGGCCAGCGTCGGCCACGGCCGTGGAACAGGCGGCGGGTTTCCGCAGGAGCGGGGTTCAGCGCGGCGAGCAGTTGCTCGCGCAGGGTGGCGATGGCTTCGGTGTTCATCTTTCCGGTCTTTCTGATTCAGGCGATCGGGGTCAATCGGGGCGGCGATTCTACGCGCTCAGGCACCATGGCGCTGCACCTGCAGTTTTTCCTCCGGGCGCGGGGCGACGAAGTAGCGGTTGAGCGCCTCGTAGCCAGCCGGGTCCAACGGCGCTGCCAGCGGGGCGATGGCGTGGCGCGCCAGCAGGCGGCTGCGGCAGGTGGCCGGGTCGACATCGAGGAAGTGCAGGCAGTGTGCCGCGCCGGCCTGTTGCGCCAGGTCGATCAGCCAGCGGCGGTCGGCGAGGGTGTTGGCGGGAATATCCAGCACCACACTGGTGCCGGCGCGCAGCAGGCCGACCACGTGCGGCCCCATGACTTTGCGTACGCGGCGGGCATAGAGCTGGTAGTCGTCGGGGTTGCTGATGCCCCAGGGGAACAGCTCGGCCAGCCAGTGTTCCTCGGCCAGCATCACGGTGCCCGGCGCTTCGGCCAGCTCACGCGCCAGGCAGGATTTGCCCGAAGCCGCCTTGCCACACAGAAGGTGCAGCGTGCCTGTCTGCGTGGTCATGTGGTCGCCTCCAGCAGGTCGGTGCCATAGGAATTGTCCACGGTGCAGCGCCAGGCGCCGTCGGCTTCGCGGCGGAACACGTAGGTGGCGCGGCGGCTCAGCTTGCCATGGCTGGTGTCGAGCAGGGTCTGCGCGACCACCAGCGCGGTGTCGCCGGTTTCGAGGATTTCCAGTCGTCCCTGGCGCACCCGCAGGTTGTGCCCGAAGTGTTCGGCGATGGCGACGAAGGCCTGGCGGATCTGTGCCTTGCCGCGCGCCAGCAGGCCGGGCTTGACCACCAGCAGGGCGTCGTCGCTGTAGAACTCGATCAGCGCATCGAAGTCCTCGCGGCCGATGGCTTCGTCGGCCGCCTGAATGAGCGCCTGTAGGGTAGGGTGGATTGCCTGGTCCATCAGTATCTCCTCGATCGGGAGCCTCGGACGGCGGGCATTAAAAAACCCGCCGGGAGGCGGGTTTGGTTGTTCGCGGAATGCGCTAACCCACCATCGGAGCGATGGTGGTAATAATCGGCTGGAAGGTGCGGTTGGCGGCATTCATGGCTCAGAAGCTATCAGAAGTTTCATACGTCGCGCCAGCGCTCTTTTTTTGCTGGCGTCATGGCATGATCGCGCCGCGCCGTGGTCCAAACGCCTAGCCTCTCTCCACGCTGTAGCGGAGTCCTTTCATGCCATCCCCCCTTGCAACCCGCCTCCTGCGCGCCCTGGCGCTGCTTGCCGGGTTGGCCGTGTCCGTCGACGCCCTGGCTGTGTCTTGCCCAGCGGGGCAGCGCCAGGTTTGCCTGGACACCTGCATGTGCCTGCCGGACCTGGGCGCTGTGCTCGGCCCCGTCCTCACCGATACCCGCAAGATGGCCGCGCAGGCGCTGGGCGTATGGCTCCAGCAGTCCCGCGATCAGGCGGTGCAGGGAGGCACCGAGCCGATCCCGCTGGAGATCCGCGCCCAGCTGCAGCCTTACTACCCCGACGACGTGCTGATGGCGGCGCGTTATTCCATCGGTGCGCTGGACCAGCTGAATGCCGGCCAGGCGATCATGCAGAACCCCGACACCGAGGCCGTTACCCTGGTGGATGTGATCGTCTTTCGCAGCGAGGACGATGCCCAGAAGGACGTCGCCCTCTGGGCCCACGAGCTATGGCACGTGAAGCAATACCAGGAGTGGGGCGTGCAGGGCTTCGCCACGCGGTACACGGAGGATTTCGACGCCGTTGAGGCGCCGGCCTACGAGATGCAGCGCCGGGTCGCCAAGGACCTGCGCGACGGCAAGGTCACCGCCCGGACAAACTGACCTCAGCGACTGGCGCTGGCCTCCGGCGCCGGTGTACCGCCACCGAGCGCCTTGCACAGGGCGATCAGCGTCAGGCGCAGCTGGGTATCGCTGTCCACTACGTCGCGGCGCGATTGCAGGTAGGCGCGCTGGGCGTCCAGTTCCACCAGGAAATCCGTCATGCCGCCGGCATAGCGCGCCTTGGCCATGCCATAGGCGATATCACTGCTGCGCAGTTTTTCCTGCAGACGCTGGTTGCGTTGGCGTTCGGCGCCGTAGTGGCTCAGCGCGTCGTCGACTTCCTGCCAGGCCTTGAGCACGGTCTGCTGGTAGGACACGGCGGCTTCCTGCTGTTCCAGCTTGCGCAGGTTGATCTGTGAGCGCCGCCGGCCGTTGTCGAAGATCGGCAGCGACAGGCTCGGTCCGACCGCCCAGGTGCGGCTGCCCCAGTCGCCGAACTTGCTGTCTTCCACCGACTCGTAGCCGAAGTTCGCGCCCAGGCGGATGGTCGGGTAGAGATCGGCCACGGCCACGCCGATGTTGGCGGTCGCCGCGTGCAGCTGGGCTTCGGCGGCGCGGATATCCGGGCGCCGGCGCGCCACTTCCGACGGCAGCCCCAGGCTCAGGTCCGGCGTCTGAGGTTCGGCCTGTTCCACTGGCTTCAAGTCATCGCGCAGGCTGCCCGGTTCGGCGCCGATCAGTACGCCGATCTGGTTGATCGCCGCGCTCTCGCTGGCCTGCAGTTGCGGCAGGCTGGAGCGCAGCTCGGCGAGCTGGCCGCGCTGGCGTTCGACGTCGAAATCGTCCACCAGACCGCCATCGGCGCGCACCTGGATCAGCTGCATGGATTCCTCGGTGGCGGCGATGTCCTGCCGGGCCACGGCGATCTGTTGCTGCACGCCGCGCAGCTCGAAGTAGCTGCGCGCCAGCTCCGCCGACACGCCCAGGCGGGTTTCCTCGAACATCGCCTGCTGCGCCGCCACGCTGGCGTCGGCGGCCTCGATGGAGCGGCGAATGCGGCCCCACAGGTCGGGCTCCCAGGAAGCGTCGAAACCGGCCTGGTAGAGCGTGAAGGGCTCGGCCAGCACCTTGGCGATCTGGTCGCTGTCGCCGGTGGGGGCGATGCGCTGGATCATCAGCGCGTTGGAGCCGTTCTCGCTCAGGCGCTGGCGGTTCACCGCGGCCGAGGCATTGACATCGACACCGCGCTGCGCGGCCACCATCTGCCGTTGCATGCGGCTCTGGGCGAAGCGCAGGACGGCGCTGTTGAGGTCGGGGCTGGCCTTGTCGGCACGGCGTTGCAGGTTGTTCAGCACGGGGTCGTTGAACAGGCTCCACCAGTCCTCGCCGAGGCGGGTGCTGCCTTGAGCCGGATGCAACTGACCGCTACCGGCGTGGGCGGCCTGCCAACTGGCCGGCGTCTGCGTTTTCGGCGCCTCGTAGTCGGGGCCTACGGCGCAACCGGCGAGGCTGCTACCCAGCAGGGCCAGGGAGACGAAGCGGGAGGTGAGGTTCATGGCTGACACCCTCTTGCAAAGCTAGTCATCCGAAGTGCCCTCGAAGCGTCGCGCGACATAGCCCATCAGCAGGCCGCCGAGGATGCCGATCACGCCGCAGGCCAGGCCCATGGAGCGGTTCGTGACCATGCCGACGTTCTTCACGTGGGTGGGCAGGCCGAGCAGGCCGATGAAGAACAGCATCGCCGCCGACAGGGCGATCAGGTAGATGCCCCCCGCGCGCCAGGATTGGGTGGCAATACCGTGCTTGCGGCAGTAGCGGTGGCCGAGCCAGAACGGCAGCAGAAGCTGGGTGGCGAGGAAGACGATGAAGCTGCTGGTGTCGCTCATGGCTGTCCATTTCCAGGGAAGTTCTCTGTCAGGGTATTGCATTGGCTCGTCATGTCGGGTGATCCGCTACGCAAGCCGGTGGCGGAACAGCCACGAGGCGAGCGGGAGGGTGACGGCGGCCACCACCAGCATGGGGATCAGGTTCAGGCCGACGTCGGCCAGCGTTGCGCCTTCCAGGTAGACGCGCTGGATCAGGTCGATGCCGAAGCGCAGCGGGTTGGCGTAGGTCACGATCTGCAGGAACTCGGGCATGTTGCGCACCGGCGTGGCGAGGCCGGAAAGCAGCGTCAGCGGCATGATCAGCACGAAGGTGTAGAGCATCGCCTGCTGCATGTTCAGCGACACCGCGCTGATCGACATGCCCAGCCCGACGCAGGCGATGGTGAATACCGCCAGCCCTCCGTAGAGGTTGAACAGCGAGCCGGCCATGGGTATTCGGAACCAGAACAGCGCCATCAGCAGCACCAGCGTGGCCTGCACCATGCCGATCAGCAGGGGCGGGATGGCCTTGCCGAGCATGATTTCCAACGGTGTGTAGGGCGTCACCAGCAACTGGTCGAAGGTGCCCTGTTCGCGTTCGCGGGCGACGGAAAGGGCAGTGAGCATCAGTGTCTGCATCATGCTCAGGGTGGCGATCAGTGCCGGGATCAGCGGCCAGCGGGTTTCCAGATTGGGGTTGTACCAGGAGCGGCTGACCACGCTGATGGGTGCCGAGTCCAGGCCCTGTTCGCGATTGAACTCATCCACCACCACGGCGAGCCCGGCGGCGGCGGAGCCGGCGGTGTTGGAGTTGCGCCCGTCGAGAATGACCTGGATCGGCGCCGGGTCGCCCTGGGCCAACCGTGTCTGGAAGTCCGAGGGAATGTGGATTACCAGCAGGGCCTTCTGCTCGTCGATCACCGTCTGGATTTCCTCCACGCGGGTGAGCGTCGCCACGCGGTGGAAGATGCCGCTGCCATCCAGGCGGGAGATCAGGCGCGTGGAGGATTCGCTATGGCTGAGGTCGAGCACGGCGTAGGGCGCATCGTTGAGGTCGAAGGTCACCGCGTAGCCGAACAGCACGCTCTGCATCAGCACCGGCGCCACCAGCACGATGCGGTTGGCCGGGTCCTTGAGGATCACCAGCAGTTCCTTGCGCCACAGGTTGAGGATGCGCCAGAGAAATTCCATGGGAGTCAGTCCAGCCGCTTGCGCGTCACCAGCCGCGCCAGGCCCAGCAGGGCGACGGCGTAGGCGGCGAGGATGGCGCAGTTCTTGAGGATCATCGGCCAGAAGTCGCCGGCCAGGAACAGGGATTTCACCAGTTCCATGAAGTAGGTTGCCGGCAGCAGGTTGCCGATCACGCGGATGGCGGTGGGCACGTTGCGCAGGTCGAAGACGAAGCCCGACAGCATCATCGCCGGGAGGAAGCTGGCGAGCAGGGCAATCTGGCTGGCGAGGAACTGGTTCTTGGTCACCGCCGAGATCAGCAGGCCGATGCCCAGCGCCACCAGCATGTAGAGCATGGAGGCGATCACCAGGACGATGAAGGAGCCGTAGATCGGCACGTCGAACAGGAAGCGCGCGGCGAGCAGGCACAGCGCCAGGCCGATCATGCCGATGCCGAAGCAGGGGATGATCTTCGCCAGGAGGATTTCCACCGGCCGCACGGGCGTGACGAACAGCGCTTCGAGGGTGCCGCGCTCCCACTCGCGGGCCATCACCAGGGCGGTGAGGAAGGCGCCGACCAGGGTCATGATCAGCACGATCAAACCCGGCACCAGGTACCAGGTACTGGTGTTGGCGGCGTTGAACCACATGCGCTGGACGATGGTGACCGCGCCAGCCTGGCTCGCCGAGCCGGCGCCACGGTCGGCCTGCTTCTCGGCGTAGCCGGCGAGGGCGCTGCTGACGTAGGTGGAAACGCTGGCGGCACGGGTGGCATCCGAGCCCTGCACCAGCACCTGGATCTGCGCGTGGCCATCGTTGAGGTTGCGGGTGAAGTCGGAGGGGAACTGCACCACCGCGTCCACCTCGCGGGCGCGCATCAGCTTCTCGCCTTCGGCGTAGGAGCGTACGAGGTGCGGCTCCAGGTACTCGGTGCGGCTGATCCCGGCGGCCACGTCGCGGGCCACGGGGGAAGGGTCGTCGAGGACGATGGCGACGATGGCGCGCTTGACGTCCAGCGACAGGCCGTAGCCGAAGATCAGGATCAGCGCGATCGGCAGGCCGATACCGATCAGCAGGTTGCTGCGGTCGCGTACCAGCTGCCGCACTTCCTTGCGGGTCAGCCGAGGCGAGGCGCCGCCAGAAACCGCCGGCGTTCATGCCGCGCCTGCCTTGGCGTGCTGGCGGTTGCTTTCGACTATTTCAATGAACGCCTGCTCCATGTTCAGCGTGCTGCCCTGGCCGCCGGCCTGTTCGCGTACCTGTTGCGGAGTGCCCATCGCCAGCAGCTTGCCGGCGTCCTGGATGACGATGCGGTCGCAGTACTCGGCTTCTTCCATGAAGTGGGTGGTGATGATGATGGTGGTGCCGGAGGCCGCCAGCGCCGTGATGCGCTGCCAGAAGCCACGGCGGGCCAGTGGATCGGCGCCGCTGGTGGGTTCGTCGAGGAAGAGGATTTCCGGTTCGTGGAGCAGGCCGACCGCCATCGCCAGGCGCTGCTTGAAGCCGCCGGGGAGCTGGCCGCTGGGCGAATCTTCCTGCCCGGTCAGGTCGAACTGCCGGGACACCACGTCCATCCGTTGCTTCAGCTGCTTGCCGCCCAGCCCGTAGGCGCCGCCGAAGAAGCGCAGGTTCTCCGCCACTGAGAGGTTGCCGTAGAGGGAGAACTTCTGCGACACGTAGCCGACCTTGCGGCGTGCCTGTGCCCGCGCATTGCGCAGGTTGACCCCGGCGACCTGCAACGTGCCGCTGGTAGCCGGCAGCAGGCCGCAGAGCATGCGGAAGGTGGTGGTCTTGCCGGCGCCGTTGGGCCCGAGCAGGCCGAAAATCTCGCCGCGGTGCACGCTGAAGCTGGTGCTGGCCACGGCGGTGAAGTCGCCGAACTTGCGCACCAGGTCTTTTACTTCGATCACCGTTTCGTCGCTGTCGGCGTGGCGGTGCGTTCCGGCCTTGAGCGAATCCATGTCGACCTGCTCGGCATCGCTGCGGGCGCGCAGAAGGAACATGAAGCCGTCTTCCAGGCGCGCATCCACCTGGCGCACCGGGGCGCCGTCGAGCAGCTTGTCCAGGGTGGCCTGGTCGGCGTCGGGCTGGCGGATGAAGCGCACTTCGCCGGACTGCGGCACGGCATCGACGATGTTCTGGTGGTCGTCCAGCAGCCGTGCCTGCAGGGTGCGCGCGGGCTCGTCCGAGGGCGGCGTGGCGATGAAGCAGAGGTTGTCGGCGTGCTCGCGGATCGATGCCGGGTCGCCCTGGGCCATCAGTTGGCCCTGGTGCAGCAGGAAGACTTCGGCGCAGCGCTCGGCCTCGTCCATGTAGGAGGTGGAAACCAGCACGCTGAGCTGCTCCTGCTCGATCAGTTGCTGGATGATTTCCCACAGCTCGCGGCGCGACAGTGGGTCGACGCCGACGGTGGGCTCGTCGAGCAGCAGCAGGTCCGGCGAGCGCACCAGGGTGCAGGCGAGGCCGAGCTTCTGCTTCATGCCGCCGGAGAGCTTGCCGGCCGGGCGGTCGGTGAAGCGCGCCAGGTCGGTCATCTCCAGCAGGCGCTGGTAGCGTTCCTGGCGCTCTCTCGCGGTACGCCGTGGAGGTCGGCGTAGAGGTCGAGGTTTTCCTGCACGCTCAGGTCTTCGTAGAGGCCAAAACGCTGCGGCATGTAGCTGATGCGGTCCTGCACCTGCTGCGGCTGGGCGTGGACGTCCAGGTCCAGCACGGTCAGCGTGCCGGCGTCGGCCTGCAGCAGCCCGGCAACCAGGCGCAGGAAGGTGGTCTTGCCGGCGCCGTCCGGGCCGACCAGCGCGGTGAGCTGGCCGCGCGGGATGTCCAGGCTGATGTCCTTGAGTGCCTGAACGGTCTTGCCTGACTCTTTCACCAGGAAGTGCTTGGCCAGGCCTGCGGCGCGGATGACCGGGCCTTCGGCGTGGGTTGCCTGAACCGAGGCCATCAGCGCGGCTCGTCGGCGAAGCGCACCGTGGCCGGCATGCCCAGGCGCAGGCGGTTGTCCGGGTCGGCCACCAGTACGCGTACCTCGTAGACGAGGCTGGTGCGCAGCTCTTCGGTCTGCACCGACTTGGGCGTGAACTCGGCGACGGAGGAAATGAAGCCGACGTGGCCGTCGATGGCCTGGTCCGGGTGGCTGTCGGTGAACACCTGGGCCTTCAGGCCCGGCTTGATGCGGCCCAGGTTGGTTTCGCTGACGTAGGCGCGAATCCATTTCGGGTCGGTCAGCGCCAGTGAATACACCGGCCGCTGCGGCGAGGCCATGTCGCCGGGCTCCAGCAGGCGCGAGCGCACGGTGGCATTCTGCGGCGCCTTGAGGTCGGCTTCGTCAAGGTTGTGCTGCAGCAGCGCCACGTCGGCACGGGCGGCGGCGAGCTGGGCGTCGGCCTGGGCGATGTCTTCCACCCGCGGGCCGATCTGTGCCAGGCGCAGGGACTTCTGCCGGTCTTCCAGCTCGGCCTGGGCGACCTTCTGCTGCGAGGTGGCGCTGTCGATGTCCTGCTGGCTGACGGCGCGGCCGCCGGGGCTGTTGGCGCGAATGTTCTGCAGCCGGCGCAGCTGGGTGTTGGCGAGGTCGAGCTGGGCGCGGGCGGCGTTGTCCTGGGCTTTCGCCCGGTCGATGTCCTCGGGGCGCGAACCGTTCTTCAGGCGCAGCAGATTCTGCTCCTGAGCGGCGATCTGCGCCTGGGCCTTGTCGATCTGCAAGCGCAGGGTGCGCGTGTCGAGGCTGGCCAACACGTCGCCAGCCTTGACCTGATCGCCTTCCTCGACATTCATCTTCGCGATGCGCTCGCTGCCGGTGAAGGCCAGCGACACCTGGCGAATGTCCACGTTGCCGTAGAGCACCAGGCGTTTGTCATCACCTTCGCGGGAGTGCAGGTACCACCACACTCCGCCCCCCAGCAGCAGCGCCACGAGCGCCACCAGCACCAGCTTCTTCGGCATGAGCCCATCCCTGTTTCGTGACAGCCGGGTGAAGGATAGACAGTTCTGCACCGGGCACCCGGATCTGTATCAACGACGCAACGCTCTAGCGTGCGTCCTGACCGTTCGACGGAAGATTGGGACCTTGGTTTCAACTCGTTTTGCCGGTTGGCTATAACGATTCCCAGTAGCCGTCACACGCAGCGCAGTTCCGACCTTTCGGGCGACGGCTGGGGCCCTTCCGGGGTTCCGGTCCATTGCCCATCGCCATCGCACGGGGTCGATCATGTCCAGACTGCGCCTGCCGCTCGCTACGTTGTGCCCGCTCGCCGCGCTCTTCCTGGGCGCCGCGTCCGCTGCGCCTCTCAAGCCACCCCCCGAATTCAGCTACGACGCCCAGGGCACCACGACGGCGACGCTGACCGCCGAGCGCCGTGAGGTGGCGGTGGGCAACACCCGCTATGACACCCTGGTGTTCAACGGCCAGTACGATTCGCCCTTGCTGCGGCTCAAGCCGGGCGGCGAGTTGACGCTGCGCCTGGACAACCGCATGGACGACATCACCAACCTGCATTTCCACGGCATGACGGTCACGCCGCTGGACGGCGGCGACAGCATCTTCCGCGAGACCAAATCCCACGAGGTGGGCGAATACCACTTCGCCATTCCCGCCAACCACAGCCCCGGTGCGTACTGGTACCACAGCCACTTTCACGGCGGGTCGCAGTACCAGGTGTCGGCCGGGATCGCGGGGCCGATCATCGTCGACGGCATCCTCGATCCGTTCCCCGAGCTCAAGGGCATCAGGGAGCGCGTGCTGGTGCTGCGCAACTTCCAGAAGACCCTCACCGGGCGTAACGCCACCGAGGTCATCACCAGCGCGCCCTCTATCCGCACCATCAACGGCCAGTTCGAACCAACCCTCGATATCCAGCCGGGCGAGACGCAGCTCTGGCACTTCATCAACATCGCTGCCAACCAGTACTTCCGCATCGCCATCGAAGGGCAGTCGATGCAGGTGTTGTCCCGCGACGGCAACACGGTGACCCGGCGCGTCGATGCGAAAGAGGTGATGATCGGTCCGTCGGCGCGCTTCAGCGTGCTGGTGGTGGGGCCGGCGGCCGGCCAGCACGACATCACCATGGGCGCCGCCAATACGGGGCCGGCGGGGGATACCTATCCCGCGCAGCGGCTGGCCATCCTTGACTCCAGTGGCGCAGCGGTGGCGACGAAGCAGATCACCAGTGCGTATCCGCAGGCCGAAGACTTCCGCCAGGAGAAGGTCGCGCGGGTCCGCCAGTTTGCCTTCCAGGATTCGGACAGCGACCCCAATACCTTCTACATCAACGGCACACGCTTCGATCCGGGCAAGGTGAATACCACGGTGAAACTGGGCGATCTGGAGGAGTGGCGGCTGTACAACCCATCCCAGGAACTGCACCAGTTCCACATCCACCAGACCGACTTCCAGGTCGTCGAAATCAACGGCAAGCCGGTGCGTTTCAGTGGCTACCGGGACAACGTGTATATCCCCGCCACCGGCTCGATCACCCTGCGCATTCCGTTCCGCGACCCGGTGATGCTCGGCAAGTTCGTCTACCACTGCCACATCCTCGAGCACGAGGACGGCGGCATGATGCAGGCGATCCAGGTAGTACGCCCGGAGGATTACGAGCAGGCGCTGAAGCTCGAACCCCTGGGCGGCATCTACGGCGACAACCAGACGTGCGCCTATCTGCGTAACACCGGGCGGGACTTCGACAAGTCCAACCCGCTGGCCAAGTGAGGGCGCCGCCATGAACCCCAATCGCCTGACCCTGCCGCTTCTCGGCGCACTGCTGGCCAGTCCCGTCGCGCACGCCGATGATGGCCAGTACCCCAACGTCGGCCTGGATTACGACGCCACCTTCCAGTACGACTACACCCGCGCTGACCACTCCCAGCCCGGCGGCCGCGAGACGCTGGACGGTTACCCGGACATCAACAGCACGTTCTACTTCCGCTTCAGCCGCGACTCGCAGATTCGCTTCTCCACCGAGATCAACCCGATCGACCCGCCGAACAACGGCGAGAAGCGCTTCTTCGAAGACGTCGGCATGGTCATCAATGAGCTGGACTACTACCAGCAGTTCGACAACCAGGCTTTCGTCGTCGGCAAGTACCACGTACCCATCGGCCGCGCCATGGACCAGGCACCGGGGCTCTATACCGGCGATTTCGTCGATACCTACGACATGGACGGCATGCTCGGCGGCACCTACTCGTACCGCTTCTTCAGTCAGAGTCTGGGCAATATCGAACCGAACCTGAGCCTGTACACCGCCGACAACTCCTACCTGGGCCGGCCGTACTTCCGCCACGGCGAGATGCTCAAGAAGGACGCCGGCGGCCCGGCCAACACCGGCAAGCTGGACTCCTACGCGGTGATGGTGAACTGGCTGGCAATCCCGGCGATTCCCTACCTGGAATTGCAGGCCGGCTACGCGCGCAGTCGCGAGGGCGACGCGGTGGAGGGGCAGGGCGAACCGGATGATGAGGTCATCCGGCTGGCGTCGGCGCGCTATATCTGGGCCTTCCGCGGCAATACCCTGGGGCCGACACTGGACCGGCAATACATGGACCTGGTGCCCTTCATCGAGTACGCCGACGTCGATAACGAGGACGCCATCGCCGGCAACGACACGAAGTACCTGACCACCTCGCTGACCTTCGACTGGGGCCTGTGGGCCTTCGGCCTGACGCGCACCAACAAGACCTACAGCCAGAGCGGTACGCCGGACGATTACCTCAACGAGTTCAGTGTGGTCTACAACATCACCGGGCAGCTCAAGCTCGACGTTTCAGCCGGCACCCAGAAACAGCAGGGCGACAATTCCAATATCGTCGGCCTGGCGCTGACCTATTCGGGAGGCTATTGACCATGCGGCTCTGGATACTCTGCCTGGCACTGCTGGCGGGCATGGCAAGCGCGGCGACCCGCACCGATGTCGGCGGGCCGTTCAGCCTCATCGACCAGGACGGCCAGCGGGTGACCGAGCGCAGCTATGAGGGGCGTCCGGCGCTGCTCTACTTCGGCTTCACCTCCTGCCCGGACATCTGCCCGACGGACCTCGCCAGGATGGCGCGCATCGCCCGTGCGGTGGAGCAGGAGAAGGGCATCAAGCCGCGGCCGATCTTCGTCACCCTCGATCCCGAGCGCGACACGCCGCAGCAACTCAAGGGTTATGTCGGGCACTTCGACGCGGAGTTCGTCGGCCTCACCGGCACGCCGCAGGAAATCGCCAGCATGACCGATGAATACCACGTGTTCTACAAGAAGGTACCCACTGGCGATAAGCCCGGCGACTACACGGTCGATCACTCCACCTTCCTGTTCCTGCTGGACAAGGATGGCGGCTATCTCGACCACTTCGGCCGGGGGCTGAAGGAAGAGGAGATCATCCAGCGTGTCAGCGCGCACCTGGCGCCGTGAGGCGGCGAGACCTATAGAAAGGGGCGCTTCGTCAGGTGCCGCACCAACGTCCGGATTGCCTGATAGCGTGGGGTGACACCTCTTGCGGAGACGCTGCCATGGACAACGAGGGGAGCATCCTGAATCACCACCGCTCATCCTGGCACCTGCGCGCCCTGCGGATGCAGTGGTTCGGCCTGGTGTTGCTGTTCCTCGCCGCGGCACTCGCAGCGCTGACGGACTTCCTCGACCAGGGTGGCGGGGTGGCCATCCTCATCGCCTTCGCCCTGGTCGGCCTGCTGGCACTGCTCTTGGCGCGGCTGATCCTGCTGAGCCCGGCGGGCAGGCTGCGTCCGCGGCACCCGTGACGGCTCGTTCCAGCCGGGAACGGGACCGTCAGCGCCGCGGAATGGATTGCACCTGTGGCTGGATCTGTTGCTGCGGAATGCGCTGGTAGCCCATTTGACCCTCGTCCATGGGCGGCGGGGGTGGCGCGTCCGGGTGGCCATTGTGGGTACCGCAGGATGAGCCGCCGAGCAGCACGGCCAGCGCGACGACCAGCAGCAGGAAGGTGGATTTGCGCATGGCGGTTCTCCCGGAAGATTCCTGGTTCCAGTGAACGCGATTACCCGGCAACGAAGTGCCCGGCCTGACGAGCGGGCGGCTCTGCAATGAAGCGGCCAGGCGACCCTGGCGATTGCTCGAAACCGCGCCGTGCGGGGCTTGCGGCGCTCGTGCAGATCGCCATGGCTCAGCCATACTCAAGCCACTCGCCCCGGCACTGGGCTCGGGGGGCAAGGAGGGCGGGATGCTCGACTACGTTGCTTTGGGAATACTGATCTTCGCTGCGGTGGTGCTGTTCTACGGCATCATCGTACTTCACGACATTCCCTATGAGATCGCGGTGCACCGCGACCATCCCCATCAGGACGCGATCCACGCGGCCGGTTGGGTCAGTCTGTTCACCCTGCATGCGCTCTGGCCGTTCCTCTGGATCTGGGCGATGTTGTACCGCAAGGACCGGGGCTGGGGATTCCACCACGGGCGAACACCGCAAGCCGAGGCCGAGTACCTCGAGGCGCAACTGGCCGAACTGCGCCAGCGCCTGGAAGTACTGGAGGGCCGCGCGCCCGGCCCGGCCACCGCACCGCCGGTGGCGCCGACACCCGCGCAACCCGGTGGGGAGGGCTGAGCCATGGACCTGTTGCTGATCCTGACTTACACCGCCATCTGCATCGCCATCTTCAAGATCTTCCGCATCCCGCTGAACAAGTGGACCGTGCCTACCGCCGTGCTGGGTGGTGTGGTGCTGATCGGCGCGCTGATCTTCACCATGAACTACAACCACCCGTATTCCGAGGTGGCGCGCACCTATTTCGTGACCACGCCGGTCATCCCGGTGGTGACTGGCCAGGTGATCGAGGTGCCGGTAAAGGGCAACGAGATGCTCGAGAAGGGCGCCGTGCTGTTCCGCATCGACCCCAAGCCTTTCCAGCTGAAGCTGGACTCGATCAAGGCGCAACTGGTATCGGCGCGTGCCGACCAGAGCCGCGCCCGCGAGCTGGCCCTGCGCAATGTTGGCAACAAGCGTGACGTCGACCTCACCACTGCCCGCGTCGACGACCTGAACGCGCAACTGGCGCTGGCCCAGTTCAACCTCGACAACACGGTGGTGCGGGCTCCTTCCCGGGGTTTCGTCACTCACGTTTCACTGCGCCCGGGCATGATGGCGACACGACTGCCACTACGCCCCTCGATGGTCTTCGTGCCGGACGAGGGGCAGTACTTCGTCGCCTGGATGCGCCAGAACAGCCAGCTGCGCCTGACTTCCGGGGATGAGGCGGAGATTGCCTTCGACGGCATTCCCGGCAAGGTCTTCAGTGGCAAGGTCAAGCAGGTCATCGGGGTGATCGGCGAGGGCCAGGTCCAGCCCTCCGGGACCTTGCTCAGCTACACCGGCTCACCGCCGGCGGGTCGCGTGCCGGTGTTCATCGAGATCACCGACCCCGACTACGCCCAGTACGCCACCTTGATGCCGGGTGGCTCCTACGGGCAGGCGGCGCTGTACAGCCAGCATTTCCACCATGTGGCGATCATGCGCAAGATTCTCCTGCGCATGGCGGCCTGGATGAACTACATCTTCCCGTTCCACTGATCCATCCCCGCGCTGCGGCCGCCCGGCCGCAGCCATTGCTTGTGCGTTCGTTCTTCACGCCGGCACTGGGCTTTCGTGGGGCGAATAACGCGCCAGCGTTATCCGCCGCGTCGGTGTCGGCGCATAACCTGTTCCAGGTTTTGCGCCCTACGTGCTGGTGTCGTGCGGTTCGCGAGCAAGCTCGCTCCTACAGTCTATCAGCCGGCCTGTCATGAAATGAAAAGCCCCTGTCGCACGATGTGAAGCTTCCCGCCCGGCCCCTCCCTATTGTCCGCTCAAAGGGCGCTTGCCTGCTCCAACCCAAAGCGCCCACGACAACAAGACAACTGGAGATTCCGGCCATGGCCAAAGCCGTTCGTTTCTATGAAACAGGGGGACCCGAAGTCCTGCGTTACGAGGACGTGGAGGTCGGCGAGCCCGGCCCGGGGCAAGTACGCATCCGCCATGTGGCGGTGGGTCTGAACTACGCCGACACCTACTTCCGCAATGGCACTTATGCCGTCCCGCTGCCCAGCGGCATGGGCGTCGAAGCCGCCGGCGTAGTGGTCGCGGTGGGCGAGGGCGTGACCAACGTCGTGCCCGGTGACCGCGTGACCTACACCGGCTTCATCAACACTCTGGGCGCGTACAGCACCGAGCGCCTGGTGCCGGCGGCGCCGCTGATCCGCCTGCCGGAGAACATCGCCTTCGAGACCGCCGCCGCCATGACCATGCGCGGCCTGACCTCGGCCTACCTGCTGCGGCGCATCCACGACTTCAAGCCGGGCCAGAGCATCCTGCTGCACGCCGCCGCCGGCGGTGTCGGCCTGATCGTCGCACAGTGGGCCAGGCTGCTTGGCCTGCGCGTGATCGGCACCGTTTCCAGCGACGCCAAGGCGGAGATCGCCTTCGCACACGGCTGCGAGCACGTCATCAACTACAGCCATGAGAGTGTCGCCGAGCGCGTTCGCCAACTCACCGATGGCCGTGGCGTGGACGTGGTCTTCGACAGCGTGGGCAAGGACACCTTCATGACCTCCCTGGAGTCGCTCAAGCGCCGTGGCCTGATGGTCTGCGTCGGCACCGCGTCGGGCCCGATCCCGCCGTTCGACCCGGTGCTGCTGGCGATGAAGGGCTCGATCTTCCTCACCCGTCCGGCCCTGGCCGACTACATCGCCGACCCGGCGGAAAAGGCGGCGTTGCTGGACGATCTGTTCACCCACGTGGGCAACGGCGACATCCGCATCGAGATCAACCAGCACTACGCGCTGGAAGATGCCGTGCAGGCCCACCGCGACCTCGAGTCTCGCAAGACCACCGGCTCGTCGATCTTCGTCATCTGAGGGCGCCGCCATGCACGTAGAACGTCTGACCTGCAGCATTGGCGCCGAAATTTCCGGGGTGAACCTGGGCGACGCTTCCCGCGACGAGGGGCTGTTCGCCGAGCTCCGCGAGCTGCTGCTCAAGCACAAGGTGCTGTTCCTGCGCGACCAGGACATCACCCGTGCCGAACACGTCGCTTTCGCCCGCCGCTTCGGTGAGCTGGAAGACCACCCGGTGGCCGGCAGCGACCCGGAGCATCCGGGCCTGGTGCGCATCTACAAGACCCCCGACCTGCCCAATGACCGCTACGAGAACGCCTGGCACACAGACGCCACCTGGCGCGAGGCGCCGCCGCTGGGCTGCGTCCTGCGCTGCGTGGAGTGCCCGCCGGTGGGCGGCGACACCATGTGGGCGAACATGGCGCTGGCCTACGAGATGCTCCCGGCCGAGATCAAGGAGCAGCATCGAGAAGCTGCGTGCCCGCCACAGCATCGAAGCCAGCTTCGGCGCGGCGATGCCCATCGACAAGCGCCTGGCGCTCAAGGCGATGTACCCGGACGCCGAGCACCCGGTGGTGCGTACCCACCCGGAAACCGGCGAGAAGGTGCTGTTCGTCAACGCCTTCACCACCCACTTCAGCAACTACCACACCCCGCAGAACGTGCGCTTCGGCCAGGACGCCAATCCTGGCGCCTCGGACCTGCTGCGCTACCTGGTGAGCCAGGTGTACATCCCCGAGTTCCAGGTGCGCTGGCGCTGGAAGAAGAACGACGTGGCGATCTGGGACAACCGCTGTACCCAGCACTACGCAGTGATGGACTACCCGCCCTGCGTGCGCCGCATGGAGCGCGCCGGAATCATTGGCGACAAGCCGTTCTGAGCCCCCTTCACAAGAACAATTACGGAGACCGACATGCAATTCTTCGACGATTCGCTGCACCCCGAGAACCAGGAAAAGGTGGTCATCACCACCGCTCCCTACGGCCCTGAATGGATGCCCGAGGACTTCCCCGAGGATATCCCGGTGACCATGGATGAACAGGTCCAGAAGGCCGTTGACTGCTATGAGGCCGGCGCCACCGTGCTGCACCTGCATGTACGCGAGCTGGACGGCAAGGGCTCCAAGCGCCTGTCCAAGTTCAACGAGCTGATCGCCGGCGTACGCGAAGCCGTGCCGGACATGATCATCCAGGTCGGCGGCTCGATTTCCTTCGCCCCGGAAAGCGACGGCGAAGCGGCCAAGTGGCTCTCCGACGACACCCGGCACATGCTCGCCGAGCTGACTCCCAAGCCCGACCAGGTGACGGTGGCGATCAACACCACCCAGATGAACATCATGGAGCTGCTCTACCCGGAGTACCTCAAGGGCACCTCCCTGGAGAACCCGCTGTACCAGGCGGCCTATAGCGAGATGACCGTGCCGGCCGGCCCGGCCTGGGTCGAGGAGCACCTCAAGCGCCTGCAGGCCGCCGGCATCCAGCCACACTTCCAGCTCACCGGCATGCACGCCCTGGAAACCCTCGAGCGCCTGGTGCGCAAGGGCGTCTACAAGGGGCCGCTGAACCTGACCTGGATCGGCATCGGCGGCGGCTTCGACGGCCCCAACCCGTTCAACTTCATGAATTTCGTGCACCGCGCACCGGACGGCGCCACCGTCACTGCCGAGTCGCTGCTCAAGAACGTCCTGCCGTTCAACATGATGGCGATGGCCATGGGGCTGCACCCGCGTTGTGGCATCGAGGACACCATCATCGGCCAGCACGGCCAGCGCATGAGTTCGGTGGAGCAGATCCAGCAGTGCGTGCGCGTCGCCCATGAACTGGGTCGCGAGGTCGCCAGCGGCAAGGAAGCCCGCGCCATCTACAAGATTGGCGTGCAGTACGACAGCGTCGAGCAAACCCTGCTCATGAACGGCATGGCGCCCAACCGCCAGCCGGGCCAGAAGTCCGTCCCGCTTCGCGCGTGACAAGAGACGGTCCGAAACGACCCTCTCCCCAGCCCTCTCCCTGAAGGGAGAGGGAGCTGTCCGTGCCGGCTGACGCCAAGGTTTCATCCTGCACCGAACGGTCCCCTCTCCTTTCAGGGGGAGGGTTAGGGAGGGGGCTGACCGCCACCCCACAACAACAAGAATCCACTGACCCACCCGGAGCACTATCGCCATGGCCATCCCCTCCGTCGCTCTGGGCGACATCCCTGCCGCTGAACCCAGCGTGCCGCGCCGCTATGCCTGGGTGGTCTTTGCCCTGACCTTCGGCCTGCTGATCTCCGACTACATGTCGCGCCAGGTACTCAACGCCGTCTTTCCGCTGCTCAAGGCCGAATGGACCCTGAGCGATGCGCAGCTTGGCCTGCTCAGCGGCATCGTCGCGGTGATGGTCGGCTTGCTGACCTTCCCCCTGTCGCTGCTCGCCGACCGCTGGGGACGCGTGCGCAGCCTGGCGCTGATGGCCATGCTCTGGAGCCTCGCCACCTTGGGCTGCGCCGTGGCGCAGACCTTCCCGCAGATGTTCGCCGCACGCTTCTTCGTCGGCGTCGGCGAGGCCGCCTACGGCAGCGTAGGTATCGCCGTGGTCATCTCGGTGTTCCCGGCTCACCTGCGCGCCACGCTGACCGGCGCCTTCATGGCCGGCGGCATGTTCGGCTCGGTGCTCGGCATGGGGCTGGGCGGCGTGCTCGCCGCACACCTGGGCTGGCGCTGGGCCTTTGCCGGCATGGCGCTGTTCGGCCTGCTGCTGGCGCTGCTCTATCCGCTGATCGTCAGCGAGAAGCGTATCGCCCCGGTGGCCGCCGCCGAAGCCAGGCAGCAGGCGGGCGGGCGTTCGCTGCGCAGCCTGTTCGGCAGCCGCTCGGTGATCGCCGCCTACCTGGGCAGCGGCCTGCAGCTGTTCGTTGCCGCCGCGGTAATGGTGTGGATACCCAGCTACCTCAACCGTTACTACCACCTGGACACCGGCAAGGCCGGGCTGATCTCGGCGGTGATCGTGCTGGTGGGCGGCAGTGGCATGGTGCTCTGCGGCATCCTCTGCGACCGCCTGGGGCGCGCCAATCCACCGCGCAAGATCATTCTCGCCATCGGCTTCTGCCTGGTCAGCTGTGTCCTGCTGTCCATCGCCTTCCACCTGCCGCCGGGCACCGCGCAACTGAGCCTGCTCGCGATGGGCATGCTGGTCGCGGCCGGCACCTCGGGGCCGTCCGGGGCCATGGTCGCCAACCTCACCGCACCGGCTGTGCACGGCACCGCCTTTGCCACCCTGACCCTGGCCAACAACCTGTTGGGCCTGGCCCCTGGCCCGCTGCTCACCGGCGTGCTGGCCGACCATATCGGCCTGGATCGTGCCTTCCAGCTCATCCCGCTGCTGAGCATCCTCGCCGCGCTGGTGTTCATCTACGCCCGCCGCCACTACCACAACGACATGCGCCGCCTGCGCGGCGAAGAGGAGGGCGCCTGATGCCGACTCTCAACCTGGACATGACTTTCGACTTCATCTGCCCCTGGTGCCTGATCGGCAAGCGCAACCTCGACGTCGCGCTGCGCCTGCTGGCGCGCCAACGTCCGGAGCTGGACCTGCGGGTGAATTGGCTCGGCCTGCAACTGCTGCCGCAGATTGCCATGGAGGGGGAGCCCTTCGCCGAGTTCTACCAGCGCCGGCTGGGCGGCAAGCGCGCGGTGAAGGCGCGCATGGGCGAAGTGCGGCGGGCGGCGGAGGGTGCGAAGGTCGATCTCGACCTCGAACGCATCCTCACCATGCCCAACACCACCTATGCGCACCGGGTATTTCAGCGTGCGGTGCACGTGGGCAGCGACAACCAGAGGGAACAACTGCTGGAGATGATCTTCCGCGCGCACTTCCAGCTCGGCCAGGACATCGGCAACCGCGACACCCTGCGCCGTCTGCTGCGCGCCTGCGATTTCAAGGAGATTGACTTCGAGGAGGCCCTGGCCGATGGCGCCCGCCAGTTCATCGGTCGCCGCGTCGCCCTGGCCGACTCCAGCGTGCCGATGTTTCTCCTTGAAGGCCGTGCCTTCGCCCTGGGCGGGCAGAGCCCGGAACAGCTGCTGGCAGCCCTCCACCGAGCTTTGGAACGACAGCTCCCGGAGGCAATCCCGGCATGAGCTGTTCGATCCACATTCCCGCCGAACGCCTGCCAGCGCGCGGCGGCCGGAGCCTGATCCACCACGAGCAGGGGCTCATCCTGCTCCTGGATATCGACGGCGAACTGCATGCCATCGATGACAGCTGCCCCCATGCCGGCGCCTCGCTGTTCAGCGGCCGCCTGGACGGTCAATGGCTGCAGTGTCCGGCCCATGGACTGCGCTTCGACCTGCGCACGGGCTGCCCCGCGGGTCTCAAGGGCTTCGGGCTGCGCCGCCACGGGATTTCCTGGATCGGCGGTGAATGCCACGTGGTGATCGGCGAGCAGGAGGCGACGACATGAATACGCTGACGATTTCCGCCCTCGGCAGCCGCAGCCGCACCTTGCTGCCGGGCCTGCTGGTCAGCGCCATGGTGGCGGCCGCCGCGACCTTCCTCTCCGAGCACTATGGCGCGCCGGTGATGCTCTTTGCGCTGCTGCTCGGTCTGGCGCTGAACTTCCTCTCCGCCGACAGCGTGTGCAAGGCCGGCATCGAGTTCACCGCCCGCGAAATCCTGCGCCTGGGCGTGGCACTGCTGGGCATCCGCATCACCTTCGGGCAGATCGCCGAGCTGGGCTGGCAGCCGGTGGTCATGGTGGTAGTGCTGGTCACGGTGACCATCCTGGTGTCCATCGCGGCGGCCCGCGCCATGGGCTTCAACTTCCTCTTCGGTTTGTTGACCGGCGGCGCCACGGCCATCTGCGGCGCCTCGGCGGCGCTGGCCCTGGCGGCGGCTTTGCCAGCGCACACGCAGAAGGAAAAGGCCACGCTGTTCACCGTACTCGGTGTGTCGGCGCTGTCGACCCTGGCGATGATCCTCTACCCGATGATCGTCCGCTCGCTGGGCCTGCCGCCGCTGCAGGCGGGCATCTTCCTCGGCGGCACCATCCACGATGTGGCCCAGGTGGTCGGTGCCGGTTACAGCCTATCGAAGGAAGTGGGCGACAGCGCCACCGTGGTCAAGCTGATGCGTGTGGCGATGCTGCTGCCGGTGATCCTCTGCGCGGCGATGATTACCCGCGCCCGTGGCGTGGAGCCGGGGGACAAGCGTCCGCCGCTGCTGCCGTGGTTCGCCGTGGGCTTCGTGGTGCTGGCGGCGGTGAACAGCACCGGCTTCCTGCCATCGCTGGTGGTGGAGGCGGGCGGGAAGCTGTCGCAGTGGTGCCTGGTGATTTCCATCGCAGCGCTGGGGATGAAGACCCAGCTCAAGGCGCTGGCGACGGTGGGAGTGAAGCCGATCCTGCTGATGGTGGGGGAGACGGTGTTTCTGGCGGCGCTGGTGCTGGGGATGTTGAAGGTCGCGGGTTGATCCCGCTGCGTCGGTCGTAAGCCGTAGGGCGCATAACGCGCCAGCGTTATCCGCCGACGTGGTATCGGCGGATAACCCGTTCCGGGTTATGCGCCCTACGCAAAGATTCCTGCGGCATGCGCGGAAGTGTCTCTGGAAGTCTTCAATAGCCAAAGCCGGAGTCAAGGCGTGCTCTTGTAGGAGCGGGCCACGCCCGCGATCCGCCGGCAAGGCCGGCGTCCCAGGGCACAATCACTCCGCTTCCCGCCCCAGATGCTCCTTGCGCCAGGCCGCCGGCGACACACCGAACTGCACGGCGAACCAGCGGGTGAACGAGCTGGGCATCGAATACCCCAGCAAATCCGCGATGCGCCCCAGCGAATAGCGCGGGTTCTCCATGTAGCGCAGCACCAGTTCGCGGCGGACCTCGTTGATCAGGTCGGAGAAGGTCACGCCGTTGTCCTCCAGCCGCCGTTGCAGTGTGCGCACGTTCAGCCCCAGCGACTGGGCGATCTGCTCGATGGTCGCGCGGCCCATGGGCAGCAGCAGGTAGATGGACTTGCGCACCTCGTTCAGCGTGCTGCCGTCGGTGGCGCCGGGCAGGGAGTCGACGAAGCTGCGCGCATGCCGCGCCATGGCCGGGTCGGCCATGGGGTTGGCGGCGTCGAGGTCGGCGGCGGGGATGACGATGCCGTTGAACTCGCTGCCGAACTCGATCTTGCAGCCGAACAGACGCCGGTGGACCTGCAGGTCCGCCGGAGCGTCGTGGCTGAAGTTGACGCTGATCGGTCGCCAGTGCGGGCCGAGGAGGGCGGCGCAGAGTCGGTAGAGCGTACCCAGGGCCAGCTCCAGACCCTGGCGCATGGGCATGGGCGGTACGGTGAGGAGTTCCTCGCGCAGGATCGCCATCTTGCCTTCCTGGTCCACGTACAGCGCCAGGGATTCGTTGAGCAGGTGGCGGTAGCGAATGATGGTGTCCATTGCCTCGCGCAGGGTGGCCTGGTGCGACAGCAGCAGGCTGATCACGCCGAAATCGGCGAGTTGGCGCGATTCGGCCATGCGCAGGCCGAAGGTCTCACAGCCGCTGATGCGCGCCGATTCCTCCAGCAGACTGACCGCCGCGGAGACGGGGATGCGCTGCTCCGGGTGCTCGAGCATGGATTGAGAAAGGCCCACCGCGCTCAGTTGCTGCTGCGGGTTGAGGCCCAGGTGTCGGGCCACTTCCAGGTAGTTGGTCAGGGCCGCGATGCGAACCATTGGGGTCATGCCGATCGCCTTCTTGTTCTTGTGGTTGCTGCGTGCCGGCGGGGTCCGGGGACGCCGACGGCCGAGCGCACGCTGGCTGGGTCGATGACAGCAGATTCTATCGGCAGCTGTAACCAAGCGTGTACGAAGTTTCGCAGTTCGGCCAGTGCCTGCGGCGCTCTGGAATGCGCCGTACGTCCCGTGGTGCAAGCCATGCAGCCGGGCGGCGAGGCTTCAGGTGGGGCAGGGCCTGTCATCAAATGCGAAGTGCCTGACGCTCAATGCAAAGCACCTTCACCGGTGCATCTCTACTGTCTGTCCAACAAGTTCGAAATCACGGCAAAGGTGAATCGGTGAGCCATAACAAGACTTCCACCACCGTCCTCATGGTCCCCGGACTGCGCGACCACGTGGCCGAGCATTGGCAGACCCTGCTCGAGCAGCGCCTGCCCAATGTTCGCAGCGTGCCGCCGCTGACCGAGAACAAGCTGGACTTGAGCGCCCGTGTCGATGCCATCCAGCGTGAACTGGAAAGCATCGACGGCGAGGTGATCCTGGTCGCCCACAGCGCCGGTGTACTGATGGTCGCCCACTGGGCGGTACGCCATAGCCGGCCGATCAAGGGCGCACTGTTGGCGACTCCGCCGGATCTCGACGGCGACTGGCCGGCTCACTATCCCAAGCCGGCGGTCCTGGCCGAGATGGGCTGGACGCCCCTGCCGCTGGAGCCTCTGCCATTCCCCACGCTGGTGGCCTGCAGCGATAACGATCCGCTCGCCACGCCCGACGCCGTGCGGCGCCTGGCCGAAGCCTGGGGCGCGAGCCTGGTGGAGCTGGGCCGTGTCGGCCACCTAAACCCGGCCTCCGGATTCGGCGACTGGCCAGAGGCCCAAGCGCTGATCCAGATGCTGGATAGCTGATTCACCACCCCTGACTCAACAGCAACCCCCGGTTCCGGCGTTCGCGCCGGGGCAGGCCCTCGTGCGCCCTGGCGCACGGCCTTCTGGCGCAAAAAGAAGGGGCTGCGGGACGGGCCCGGAAAGCGTCCCGACCACGACAAGAAACGGAGCACACGCATGCATCATCAGAGCAACCCCCTGCAACGCTGCCTGCTGGCAACCGCTGTCGTCACCGCGATGGCTAGCCAGTCGCTGCAGGCCTTCGAGCTGGACACCGGTAACCCCGATCTGTCGATCCGCTTCGACAACACCGTCAAGCTCAGTTATGGGCAGCGGGTTGAGTCGCCCAACAGCAAGATCGCCGGTACTGCCAACACCAACGACGGCGACCGCAACTTCTCCTCCGGCACCCCGGTGACCCAGCGTTTCGACCTGCTCAGCGAACTGGACTTCGTCTACCGCGATAGCATGGGCTTCCGTCTGTCCGCCGCCGGCTGGTACGACCATGCCTACGATGATGTTGGCTCGGACAACCCGTTCCCCGGCCAGAAGGGCAACGCCGGCCACCTGGTCAGCCGCAACGGCACGGTGATCGCTCCGCGCGGCGCGCAGCCGGCCACCCACGGCCTGAGCACCTTCGCCGACCGCTACTACAACAGCCGTCCGGCGAGTTGCTCGACGCCTTCGTCTTTGCCAGCCACCAGGTCGGCGACGACATGCAGCTCAGCGGCAAGCTTGGCCGCCACACCATCTACTGGGGCGAGACGCTGTTCAGCGCTGCCAACGGCATCAACTACGGCCAGTCGGCCCTGGACCTGGGCAAGCTGTACAACGTGCCCGGCACCGAGGCGAAAGAGCTGTTCATGCCGCGCAACCAGCTGTCCGCCTCGCTGACGGTCAACCCGGAACTGACCCTGGCCGCGCAGTACTTCCTCGAGTTCGAGAACTCGCGCTTCCCCGAAGGCGGCACCTACATGGGCCCCTACGACATGCTCAACGACGGCGGCAACGTCTTCTGGCTGCCGCTGCCGCGCAGAACGCCTTCTATGGCGCGCCGCGTGGCCATGACCGCGAGCCGAGCAACACCGGCGACTTCGGCCTGATGGCCAAGTGGAGCCCGGAATGGCTCGACGGCACCCTGGGCTTCTACTACCGCAACACCTCCGACACCCTGCCGGCGGTGCTCATCGACGCGCCGAACCTGCACGAGCCCGGCCTCGCCGGCTTGCAGGGGATGAACTACATCACCGCGTATGCCGATGACATCGACATCTACGGCATCAGCCTGTCGAAGGAAATCGGCGGGGTGAGCGTCGGCATGGACCTGAACTACCGCGAGAACATGCCGCTGGCGAGCAACTTCACCACGGTCAACTCCACGCTCTATGCGGCGGCCAAGCGCGGCGCGGTCAACGGCGCCAACCTGATCGGCGAGCTGCCCAGCGACGGCGACACCGGCCTCGCTCGCGGCAAGACCTTCCACATCGTGCTCAACGGCCTGGTCACCTTCGGCGCCACTCCGCTGTGGGACGCCTCGTCGCTGGCCGTGGAAGGCACCCTGACGCACCTGATCGACGTTACCGAAGGCCAGCAGACCTTCAAGGGTGACTCCAGCTACCACGGCGTCGACAAGGTCACCACCAATGCCTACGCCATGTCGGCCAACTTCACCCCGACCTGGTACCAGGCCTTCCCGGCGTCGACCTGTCCATGCCCATGGCCTACAACGTCGGCCTGCACGGCAACTCGGCGGTGCAACTGGGCGGCAACGAAGACGCCGGCAGCTACTCGGTCGGCGTGGCCGCGGACTTCCACCAGAAGTACCGCCTGGACCTGAAATACGTCGACGCCTTCGGCCCCTTCGACACCTGCGAGAGCGGCCGCGACAACAACACCCCCGGCGCCAACGGCCAGTACCAGTGCATCCCCGGCCAGATCACTTCACAGGGCGGCCTTGCGCCCCTGCTGAAGGACCGCGGCATGGTCACCGCCTCCCTGAAGGCCACCTTCTGATTTCACGTAAGGCTTCGAGCTCGAAGCAGGAGAAATACAGCATGAACTTCAAACCCACCCTGATCGCCACCGCCCTCGGCCTGAGCCTCTGCGGCCTGGCCCAGGCTGCCGTTTCCCCGCAGGACGCCGCCCGACTGGGCAGCACCCTGACCCTGGTCGGCGCCGAGAAAGCCGCCAGCAGCGACGGCGCGATTCCCGCTTACAGTGGCGGCCTGACCAGCGCTCCGGCCAGCTTCAAGGCTGGCGACAGCATGCGTCCGGACCCGTTTGCCGGTGAAAAGCCATTGCTGGTGATCGACGGCAAGAACGTCGACCAGTACAAGAACCAGCTCAGCGCCACCACCGTGGAACTGGCCAAGCGTTATCCGAGCTTCCGCGTCGACGTCTACCCGACGCACCGCAGCGCCGCGCTGCCGGATACCGTGCTGGAAAACAGCCGGAAGAACGCCGTCACTGCCCAGTCGCTGGAAGGCGGCACTGCCATCGACAACGCACTGCCGGGCGTGCCGTTTCCGATTCCGCAGAGCGGCGCCGAAGCCATGTGGAACTTCCTGCTGCGCTACCAGGGGGTGAACATCAAGGCCAAGTACGACTCCTGGAACGTCGACGCTTCCGGCAGCGCCAACCTCGCCACCACCGGCCAGGCCTTTATCAACTACCCGGTGTACGAAGACCTCACCCAGCCGGTGAAGGGCTCCGAGGTCTACTACCAGATGAAGTTGTACTACAGCGGCCCGGCCCGTCGCGCTGGCGAGGCGATGATGCTCAAGGACGCCGCCAACCCGCTGCAGCAGCCGCGCCGCGCCTGGCAGTACCTGCCCGGCCAGCGCCGCGTGAAGCTGGCGCCCAACCTTGCCTACGACACCCCGAACCCCGGCATGGCCGGCGCCGGCACCTACGACGACGTGTTCGTCTTCAACGGTGCGCTGGACCGCTACGACTGGAAACTGGTGGGCAAGCAGGAAATGATCGTGCCCTACAACACCTACCGCCTGACCTACGCCAGCGACATCAAGCCGGTGGTCACCCCCAACCATCTCTCGCCCGACTATGTGCGCTGGGAAAAACACCGCGTGTGGGTCGTCGAAGGCACGCTGAAATCCGGCGCGCGGCACATCTACGCCAAGCGCCGCTTCTACCTTGACGAAGACAGCTGGGTGGCACTGGCCTCCGACCAGTACGACGCCCGTGGCCAGCTCTACCGCGGCTCCTTCGCCTTCCTCAGCCAGAGCTATGACAAGCGCATCCCGGATGCCACGCCGTTCATGATCTACGACCTCACCGCCGGCTCCTACAACATCAACGGCGTGGTCGGCCCGTACGGCGGCATCACCTACATCGATCCGCTGGCCAAGACCCAGTGGTCCCCCGAGGCGCTGGCCGGCAGCGGCATCCGCTGACCACGGGCGGCGGTCCCGGCCGGGGCCGCCGCTGCTCTACCCGAGGAAAGCTTCATGCAGATTCCCTTCAAGCGCCTGCTGCTCCTGGGCGCCTTGCTGCTGGCCGGCGGCGCCCACGCCGGTGACGCCGCCGGAGGCTTCGTCGATGTGCTCGACCTGCCTGCCGTCTACAGCAAAGTCCCCAGTCGCGTCCCGCTGCTGGCCATCAGCCGCGCCGGCAACCGGCTGATAAGCGCTGGCGCGCGTGGCCACATCCTGTACTCCGATGACGGCGGCAGCAGTTGGCGCCAGGCCGAGGTGCCGGTGAGTTCCGACCTGACCGCCGTGCGCTTCCCCACGCCGCAGGACGGCTGGGCCGTCGGGCACGACGGCGTGGTCCTGCACAGCGCCGATGGCGGCCTGCACTGGCAGCGCCAGCTCGACGGCCGGCAGATCGGCCAGTTGATGATCGATTACTACAACGCCCACCCGCAGCCGGACAACGCCACCTGGCTGGACCAGGCCCAGCGGCTTAAGGAGGAGGGCGCCGACAAACCCTTCCTCGACCTGTGGTTCCGCGACGCGAAGGAAGGCTTCGTGGTCGGCGCCTTCAACCTGATCCTGCACACCACCGACGGCGGGCAGAGCTGGGAGCCCTGGAACCACCGCATCGACAATCCGCAGGCGTTGCACCTGACCGCCATGACGGCCAGCGGCGATGATCTGTTCATCGTTGGCGAACAGGGCCTGCTGCTGCGGCTGGGCTCTCAACAGGAGAGTCAAAAGGAGAGTCAACAGGAGAGTCGAAAGGAGGGCCAGCAGCGTTTCGTTGCCCTGCCGTCGCCCTACGCCGGCAGCTTCTTCGGCGTGGTCGCGCGGCCCGGCCTGGTGTTCGCCTACGGCCTGCGTGGCCATGCGATCCGCAGCCTCGACGGCGGCGAAAGCTGGACGGCCGTGGATACCGGCCTGCCGGTGAGCCTGACCGCTGCCAGTTTCGATGCCAACGGCCGGCTGTACCTGTTCAGCCAGGCCGGCCAGGGCCTGGTCAGCGATGACAGTGGCGCCAGCTTCAGAACCCTGGACCTGGCCGAGCGCCTGCCCGTCAGCGGCGCTGTGGCCGGCCCCGGTCGATTGCTGCTGGTTGGCGCCCGCGGCATCCGCGAGAACGCGATGCCGGTGCGCTGAGCGCAGCGGTATCTCACCCGTTCAAGAACCATAAGAACAAGAGATAGAGAGACAGCCTCATGGTCGACCTGAAGCAAGGCGAGATGCCTGTAGTCCGCGAACTGCGGGACTTCGACACCCACAGCGGCAACCTGCTGGAGCGCCTGGTGTTCAACCACCGCGCGCTGTTCATCGCCCTGATCGCGCTGGTCACCCTGGTGCTGGGCTACATGGCCGTGACGCGCCTGGAGATGCGCCCGGCCTTCGAGAAGATGATTCCCCACGGCGATCCCTACATCCGCAACTACCTGGACAACCGCGCCGCGCTGCGCGGTCTGGGCAACTCGGTGCGGGTGGTGGTGGAGAACCCCGACGGCGACATCTTCGACCCGACCTACATCGACAGCCTGCGGCAGATCAGCGACCAGTTGTTCCTCAGCCACGGCGTCGACCGCGCCTGGATGAAGTCGCTGTGGTCGCCGGCGGTGCGCTGGACCGAGGTCACCGAGGAAGGTTTCCAGGGCGGCCCGGTAATGCCCGACGGCTATGACGGCAAGCCCGAGTCCATCGGCCAGCTGCGTCAGAACATCGCCCGCGCCGGCATTGTCGGCAGCCTGGTGGGCAACGATTTCCGCTCCAGCATGCTGGTGGTGCCGCTGCTCGACCGCGACTCGGCCACCGGCAAGGGCATCGACTACCGCGAGTTTTCCCGCGCCCTCGACGACCTGCGCCTGAAGTACGAATACCTGGGCGACGCCCGCGCCTTCGCTGCTGGCGAAGAGGGCAAGGGGCCGGTGCGCCTGCACGTGATCGGCTTTGCCAAGCTGGTGGGCGACCTGATCGACGGGCTGCTGCGGGTGATGCTGTTCTTTGGCCTGGCAGTGGTCACCGCCTTCGTCATCATCCTCTTCTACACCCGCTGCCTGCGCAGCAGCCTGCTGGTGATCGGCTGCTCGCTGCTGGCGGTGGTCTGGCAGCTCGGACTGGTGGCCTGGCTGGGCTATGCACTGGACCCGTATTCGATCCTGGTGCCGTTCCTGATCTTCGCCATCGGCGTGTCCCACGCCACCCAGAAGATGAACGGCATCATGCAGGACATCGGCCGTGGCACCCACAAGCAGGTGGCGGCGCGCAACACCTTCCGCCGCCTGTTCCTGGCCGGCGTCACCGCGCTGCTGTCCGACGCAGTGGGGTTCGCCGTGCTGATGCTGATCGACATCCCGGTGATCCAGGACCTGGCGATTGCCGCCAGCATCGGCGTGGCGGTGCTGATCTTCACCTCGCTGCTGATGATGCCGGTGGCGCTGTCCTATGTCGGCGTCAGCCAGCGTGCCGCCGAGCGTGCGTTGCGCGAAGAGCGGCAGGTGGACCGCCAGCAGGGGATCGGCAAGCTGTGGGCGCTGCTGGACCATTTCACCGAGCGTCGCTGGGCGACCATCGCGCTGGCTGTGGCAGCGCTGCTGGGCGCGGGCGGCCTGCTGGTCAGCCAGCACCTGCAGATCGGCGACCTCGACGCCGGCGCCCCGGAGCTGCGCGCGGATTCGCGCTACAACCGCGACAACGCCTACATCACCAGCCATTACGCGCTGTCCAGCGACCTCTTCGCGGTGATGGTGAAGACCGCGCCCGAGGGTTGCCTGAACTACCGCACGCTGATCCTCGCCGACCGCCTGGGTTGGGCGCTGCAACAGCACGAAGGCGTGCAGGCCACTACTTCGCTGGTCAACGCGGTCCGCCAGATCACCGCCGGCACCTACGAAGGCAACCCCAAGTTCGCCAGCCTGCAACGCAACCAGGACGTGCTCAACTACGCCGCCCAGCAGGCCTCGGTGAACACCCCGGAGCTGTTCAACACCGAGTGTTCGCTGATGCCGGTGATAGCCTTCCTCAAGGACCACAAGGCGCAGACCCTGGACGAAGTGGCCGGCATCGCCGAGAACTTCGCCCGCGCCAACAGCACGCCGGATCGCCAGTTCCTCCTGGCCGCCGGCAGTGCCGGGATCGAGGCTGCGACCAACCGCGTGGTGCGCGAAGCCAACCACCGCATGCTGTTCTACGTCTACGCGGCGGTGGGCCTGTTCTGCCTGATCACCTTCCGCAGCTGGCGCGCGACGCTGGTGGCGCTGCTGCCGCTGGTGCTCACCTCGATCCTCTGCGAGGCGTTGATGGTGATGATGGGTATTGGCGTGAAGGTCGCCACGCTGCCGGTGATCGCGCTGGGCGTGGGGATCGGGGTGGACTACGCGTTGTACCTGCTCAGTGTGCAGTTGCAGATGCAGCGGGCCGGGTTGCCGCTGTCGGTGGCTTACCAGCAGGCGGTGGCCTTCACCGGGAAGGTGGTGGCGCTGGTCGGCGTGACCCTGGCGGCAGGCGTGATTACCTGGGCCTGGTCGCCGATCAAGTTCCAGGCGGACATGGGGATTCTGCTGACCTTCATGTTCCTGTGGAACATGCTCGGGGCATTGATCCTGATTCCGGCGTTGTCGCATTTCCTGTTGGGCGGCAGGAAAGTCTGAGCTGCCGGTGAGTCAATCGCGGACGGAGTCCGCTCCCACGCAAGTCCTCGCATCTACGTGGGAGCGGACTCTGTCCGCGATCGGGTGCAGGGCGCAGAGGACTATCCTGTTTCAATCAAACGCCGGAATCGCCTCCAGCTCATGCAGTAGCCAATCCGCGAACTCCCGTGCCAGGGCCTGGTTGCCGTGGGGTGGGATGATCAGGAAGTAGGGGTGGGGCGCCGGGAAGTCGATGTCGAACAGGCGCACCAGCCGTCCTTCCGCCAGTTCCTCGCCGGCCAGGATATGGTCGCTGATGGTTACGCCGCCGCCGGCCAGCGCGGAGCGGATGGTCAGGTAGGCGTCGGGCAGGAACACGTTCTGCCGCGCCTGCAGGCCCGGTACGCCGGCGGCCAGGAAGTAGCGGCTCCAGTCGAAGCCGTCGTCTTCGTGCAGCAGCACCTGGCGCGCCAGGTCGCGCGGCTTGCGCAGATGCTCCTGGGTGTTGAGCAGCCGCGGGCTGCACACCGGGAAGTAGCGGATGTCGCCCAGCGCGGCGAAGCGCTGGCCTTCGATGTGCGTCTCGCCGAAGGAAATCACCATGTCCACCTGGCCCAGGTCGCTGCTCATCGGCAGCAGGTGCAGGGCGACCTCCTGGTAGTTGCGCAGGAACTTCTCCAGCAGCGATGACACCCGCGCCAGCAACGCCGGGGCGCAGGCGATGCGCAGTTCCCCGGCGGGTTCCTCGGTGGGCAGGGCGCGGCGGATGTCGCGCAACTGGTCGAAGGCGCTGCTGATCTGCTGGCTCAGCTGGCGCCCCGCCGGGGTCAGCTTGACGCCCTTGCCCTGGCGTTCCACCAGCGCCACGCCGAGCTCTTCTTCCAGCTTCTTCACCTGGTGACTGACCGCCCCATGGGTGACGTGCAGCTCCAGTGCCGCGCGACTGATGCTGCCCTGGCGGACCAGCGCCTCGAAAGCGCGCAGGGCGATAAGGGATGGCAGGCGAAACGCACTGTTCTGACGCATGAATAGGCCCTTTCCGTGAATTTGACTAACGATTCATTGGGAAATCTATTGAGTTGTCGTTAGTTAAATTTGCACAGAAGATGAGCCCAAGCCAACACCGATCAACAAGAAAAAACGGCTGGAGACCCGTCATGCAGCATTTCGTCGACTTGCTCGGCCTGGGCAAGCGCTACGGCAACCTGCAGGTCCTGAGCGACCTCAGCCTGAGCATTCGCCAGGGCGAATTCCTCACGCTGCTCGGCCCTTCGGGCTCGGGCAAGAGCACCACGCTGATGATGCTCGCCGGCTTCGTCGAGCCCAGCGAAGGGCGCATCGAGATGGACGGCCGCGACATCACCCAGCTGGCGCCGGACGCACGGGATTTCGGCGTTGTGTTCCAGGGCTACGCGCTGTTTCCGCACATGAGCGTGGCGCAGAACGTTGCCTACCCGCTGCGTATCCGCAAGGTGCCGGGCGCCGAGATCGAGCGCCGGGTGGCGGACGTGCTGGAACGCGTAGGCCTGGGCGGCATGGGCAATCGCGGTATCGCCCAGCTCTCCGGCGGCCAGCAGCAGCGCGTGGCGCTGGCCCGCGCGCTGGTGTTCAAGCCCAGACTGTTGCTCCTCGACGAGCCGCTGTCCGCCCTCGACCGCCGCCTGCGCCAGGAGATGCAGGGTGAGCTGGCGCGCATGCACAAGGACTTCGGCACCACCTTCGTCTTCGTCACCCACGATCAGGAAGAGGCGCTGGCGCTGTCAGACCGCATCGCCGTGTTCAAAAAGGGCCGCCTGGAGCAGGTCGGCACACCGCGCGAGGTCTACGAGCGTCCGGCCAGCCGTTTCGTCGCCAACTTCCTTGGCGATACCAACCTGCTGGAGGTCGGCGTGGTGGGACGCGAGGCAGAAGCCACGCTCTGTGATTTCCGTGGCCAGCACCTGCGCGTAGCCCATACAACATCAACGAACCAAGGCGGCAAGAGCTGGCTGGCGGTGCGCCCGGAGCACATCGACCTGCGCCCGTTGCAGGACGCCGGCCGCGACAACGGCCTCTGCGCCACCGCAGGCAGCGCCACCTACCAGGGCGCCCACGTCAATCTCGAACTGACCCTGGAGCAGGGCGAACGCCTCGACCTGCGCCTGCCGGTGTCGCACCCGCTGCTGGGCGAGCTGCGCAGCGGCCAGCGCTACTGGTGCAGCTGGTCGCCGCAGCACTGTCACCTGTTGTCTGCCTGACCTACGCATAACGAAAACAAACCATCGGGGAGCAATCACATGAGCGATTATCCAAAAGCAGGCCAAGGCTTCATCGAAGACGCCATCGAAATCGCCGCTGAAAAAAGCGAGCGCGCCGGCATCAGCCGCCGCGATTTCAACCGCAGCCTGCTGCTGCTCGCCGCTGCCAGTGCCTTGCCGTTCGGGGCCGGCAGCCGCGCTTTTGCTGCGGGCGGCAACCTCGTGCTGGCCAACTGGGGCGGCGATGCGGTGCCGGCCTTCGAGAAGAGCTTCGGCGGCTTCGACCAGGCGTCCGGCCTCACGCTGAAAGTGGACGGCAGCGGCCCCACCGAGGGTGCGCTGAAGACTCAGGTGAGCAGCGGCGCGGTGCGCTGGGACGTGTGCGACGGCGAGATGTACTCGTCCTACCGCCTGGGCAAGGACAAGTTCCTCACCCCCATCGACTACGGCATCGTCGACAAGTCGCTGATCGGCTATGGCGACGTGCATGACTTCGGCCTCGCCAACTACACCTACAGCTACGTGATCGGCTACGACCACGAGCAGTTCGGCAAGAACCCGCCCAAGTCCTGGGCCGACTTCTGGGACGTGAAGAAGTACCCGGGCAAGCGCACCCTCTACAAGTGGATGAGCGCCAACCTCGAATGCGCGTTGCTGGCCGACGGCGTGCCGCCGGAGCAGCTCTACCCGCTGGACGTGGACCGCGCCCTGCGCAAGATCGAGGAGCTGCTGCCGCACATCGCCACCCACTGGTCCACCGGCGCCGAGTCGCAGCAGCTGATCCGCGATGGCGAAGTGAGCATGGCGCAGATGTGGCACACCCGCGCGGAGCTGGTGAAGAACGACACCGGCGGCAAGATCGACTGGAACTTCGACGGCGGCATCGTCCGCCCTCCGTGTGGATGGTGCCCAAGGGCAACCCGGCCGGCGCCAAGGCGGCCATGGACTTCATCGCCTATGCGCTGCGACCGGAGGTGCAGGCCAAGCTCATGGAGGTCTACAACATGGGCCCGGTGAACCTCAAGGCCAATGACCTGCTCAGTGCCCAGCTGCAGGCGATCAACCCCACCGCGCCGGACAACCTGAAGAAGCAGGTGTCGCTGAACAACAAGTGGCACGCCGAGCACTACGGCGAAACGCTGGAGCGCTACCTGGCGCTGATCGGTGGCTGAGATGCGACGTTTCGCACCGGGCGTGCTGCCGGTCTACGGCCTGCTGATCCTGCCGCTGCCCTTGCTCGTGGTGGTCGGCTACCTGCTGCCGACCCTCGGTGTGCTGGGCTGGAGCTTCAGCCTGCCGGAGTGGGGCACGCAGAACTACGCGGCCATCGCCGACAACGCCAACCTGCAGGCGGTGATCTGGCGCACCCTGCGCATCTGCCTGCTGACCACCGCGATCAGCGTCGCCATCGCCTACCTGATCGCCTACCGCTGGCGTTTCGCGACGCCACGCGGCCGGCAGCTGATCGAGCTGTTCGTGCTGCTGCCGTTCTGGCTGTCGATGCTGATTCGCGCCTTCGCCTGGCTGGTGCTGTTGCGCAACGGTGGTCTGGTCAGCCAGGGGCTGATGGCCACCGGCTGGTTCGATGCGCCGCCACCGCTGGTGCGCAACGAACTGGGCGCGCTGATCGGCATGGTGCACTTCATGGTGCCGTACGCGGTGCTGCCGCTGCTGTCCTCGCTCAAGCAGGTGGATGACAGCCTGCTGCGCGCCTCCAGCAGCCTGGGCGCCAGTCACTGGCAGACGCTCAAGGACATCTTCATCCCGCTGACGCTGCCGGGTGTGGTTGCCGCATCGGCCATCGTCTTCGTCTTCAGCCTCGGTTGCTTCGTTACTCCGGCGCTGTTGGGCGGCGGCAAGGCGGCGATGCTCGCGGAGTACATCTACGTGCAGATGTTCCAGCTGTCCAACTGGGGCCTGGGCGCGGCGCTGAGCATCGTACTGATGCTGCTGGTGGTCGGTTGCGCGCTGCTGTTCGGACAACTCATCGGCTACCGCCGCCTGCTCGGGAGGACTGAGCTGTGACCCCGCAGGGAACCTATCTCTCCGCCATGCCCAAGGGCGTGAAAAAGCCGCAACTGCCACGCCCGCCGGTCGGTCGCTGGCTGTCCTGGCTCGCCCTGTCGCTGTCGGCACTGTTCCTGCTGCTGCCGATCCTGGTGATCGTCCCGCTGTCGTTCGGCAACCAGCGCTACCTGGCTTTCCCGGACGGCGACTGGTCGTTGCGCCACTACGCGACGCTGTTCGACGGCGCCTGGCTGGTGTCGATCCTGCAGAGCCTGGGGCTGGCGCTGGTAGTCGGTGCGCTGTCCACGGCGCTGGCCTTCCTGTTCGCCACCGGCATCTGGCTGCAGCGCCGGCACCGCGCCTTGCTGACCGCCATCGTGCTGTTGCCGATGATCGTGCCGCAGGTGGTCTCGGCCATGTCGATCTACTACCTCGACGCGCGTCTGGGCGTACTCGACAGCCTGCTGGGCGTAGGCTTCGGCCATCTGCTGATGGCCCTGCCGTACTCGGTCATCGCCCTGCTGGTGGCTTACGCCCGGCTCGACCAGAGTCTGTACAAGGCCTCGCGTTCCCTCGGTGCCGGGCTCTGGCCGACGCTGTGGAACGTGCTGCTGCCCAACGTGCGCGGTGGCGTGGCCGGCGGCTTCTTCATGGGCTTCGTGATGAGTTGGGAAGAGGTGGTGGTGACGCTGTTCACCAGCGGCCTGAACGTGGTGACGCTGCCCAAGCGTATCTGGGACGGCCTGCGCTACAACCTCGACCCGGCGATTGCCGCCGTGTCCACCCTGATGATCGTCCTCACCCTGGTGGTGATGCTGGTGCGCCTGTACCTGGCGCGGCACCAGCCACCCAGCTGATTTCTCGTCTGTTCGATGAAGATCCGGCTGCCGGACGGCGGCCACAACAAAAAAGCACCTGCCTGTCGCTTGCACCTTGTCCCTGAGGAGGGAATCCCCATGCTTACTGCTTTCCCCGCTCGCACCTACCGTCAACGCGTCGAAGCCGTCAAACGTCGCATGGCCGACCGTGGCCTGGATGCCCTGGTGGTCAACTACCCGGACAACATCAACTACCTGACCGGCTTCGACAGCCTGGGCTTCCTCTGGTACCAGGCGCTGATCATCTCGCCCAAGCTGGCGGAGCCTGTGTTCCTCACCCGCACCAGCGAAGAGCCCTGCACCTGGGAGCTGTCGTGCATCAACGAGGCGATCTTCTATGACATCGCCAAGCAGGACCCGCTGAAGATCGTTGCCGACGTGCTGGCCCAGGCCGGGCTTTCTCAAGCACGCATCGGCCTGGAAATGACCGCATCGACCTTCTCCCCGGCGCAATACAACGCACTGCTGGGCTACATGCCCGAAGCCCGCTTCGAAGACGCCGGCCCGCTGGTTGCCGAGAACCGCCTGATCAAGACCGCCGAGGAAATCGAGTACCAGCGCAGCGCCGCGCGCATGGCCGACCAGGGCATGCTGGCCGCCTTCGAGGCGCTGCGTCCGGGCATCTCCGAGGTGGAAGTGGCCGGCATCGTCGCCAACGCCCTGGGCCGCGCCGGCAGCGAGTACTCGGCGATCAGCCCGATGTGCGCCACCGGCCGCCGCAGCACCATGACCCACGCCATGCCGCACCGCCAGACCATCAGTCACGGCGACGTGGTGATCCTCGAACACGCCGGCGTGTGCAACCGCTACCACGCCATCCTCATGCGCACCGCGGTGATCGGCAAACCCAGCCCGCGCGTGAAGGAAGTGGCGACCCTGCTCACCGAGGCCTTCAACGCCGCCATCGAGATCGCCAAGCCGGGTACCCCGGTGGGCGAGGCCAACCGTGTGTGCAACCAGATCCTCGACCGTATCGACCTCTCGCGCACCCGCGTGCACCGCATCGGCTACAGCCTGGGCCTGGCGTACCCGCCGACCTGGCTGGAAGCGATGATGGTGGACGAGGCCGACGACCACGTGTTCCAGCCGAACATGTCGTTCTCCATCGAGCCGAACCTGTCCTTGTACAACGAAGGCTTCGGCATCAAGCTCGGCGACACCGTGCTGTGCGGCGAGAAAGGCTCGGCGAGCCTGTCCGAGCTGTCGCCGGAGCTGACCATTATCGACTGATACGGGCTCGCCTTCAGCCGTATAACGTCGTTGGGCGGCCTCGCCGTGCTAGAAGCACTGTCTTCGGCCGCCCGCCTAGTTCTCCGGCTGAATGCAAACCCGTATGGATGTACTTGAAGCGTGCCTGCGCCACAGGCGCAGTGAAGTAGACCGAGGGCTTCTGATGAGTCACACGATGGATGTTTTCTGGCACGACGACGTGCTGCGCCACGACACTGCCGCCGGCGTGTTCGAGGCGCCGCCCAGCGATCTTCTGGCCGAACAGCTGCAGCACCCGGAGAGCAACCCGCGGCTGCTGAACATGCGCGCCATCCTCCAGCGCGGGCCGGTGGCCGGCTCGCTGCGCTGGCATGAAGGTCGCCACGCCAGCGAAGAGGAGTTGCTGAGTTTCCACGATGCCGATTACCTGCGTGGCATCTTCGAGGCGGACGCCGCCGGCAAGCGCTTCAGCAGCACCACGCTGATGGCGGCAGGCAGTCTCGCCGGGCTGCTGGCCGCCGCCGGCACCAGCCTGGCGGCGCTGGAGAGCGTGCTGGCCAGCGGCAACCCGGCCATGGCGCTGGTGCGTCCGCCAGGTCACCACGCCGCGCCTGCGATGGCGGACGGCTACTGCTTCTTCAATCACGCAGGGATTGCCGCGCGCGCAGCCCAGGCAGCCGGTCTGGAACGCGTCGCCATCGTCGACTGGGACGTGCACCACGGCAATGGCACCCAGGAGGGTTTCTACGACGATCCGTCGGTGTTCACCGTGTCCCTGCACATGGACCACGGCGCCTGGGGTCCGAGTCACCCGCAGACCGGCGCGGTGGACGAGCGCGGCTATGGCGCGGGACTTGGCAGCAACCTCAACCTGCCGCTGCCCATGGGCTCGGGCGACCAGCTCTACGAGATGGTCTTCAGCCGCTTCGTCGAGCCGGCGTTGCGCGCCTTCAAGCCGGACCTGCTGATCATCGCCAACGGCCTGGATGCCTCCCAGTTCGACCCCAACGGTCGCCAGCTGGTGACCATGCAGGGCTTCAACCGCCTCGCCCGCCGTGCCCGCGCACTGGCCGACGAGCTGTGCTCCGGACGGCTGCTGGTGGTGCAGGAGGGCGGCTATAACCCGGCCTACAGCGCTTACTGCCTGCATGCGGCGACGGAAGGCTTCCTCGGCGAGTCGTCCACGCTGCCTGATCCGCTGGCGTACATGCCGGAGCCGGCGGCACGGGTCGAAGCCGATCTCGCCGCCCTGGATACGCGACTGGCGTCGGCGGGTTGGAAGTTCGGCTGAAACCTTGCACCGTCGTAGGGCGCATAACGCGTCAGCGTTATCCGCCGAAAAGCCGGCGGATAACCTGTTCCAGGTTATCCGCCCTACGGTTCTTAGCGTGGGAGCGGACTCCGTCCGCGATCGATTCACCACCGCTCCGGCAGACCACGGGGCGCGGGCAAGCCCATCGCGGACAGAGTCCGCTCCCACGCCCGTTCAGTGCCCTTTGTAGGATGGGTGGAGCGCAGCGATACCCATGCGAATGGTGCGGGAGACTGATGGGTATCGCTGCGCTCCACGCCATCCTACGAACCATCGCTGATGCTGATGCCCAACGGTCAGCGATGATTGCGATAGCGCTCGGTCAGCGACTGCACGCGGGCGACGTAGGTTTGCGTCTCGGCGTAGGGCGGGACGCCGTTGTACTTGTCGACGGTCATTTCACCAGCGTTGTAACTGGCCAGCGCCAGCCGCTGGTTGCCATTGAAGCGCTTGAGCAACCAGGCCAGGTAGCGCACGCCGCCACGGATGTTCTGCCGTGCATCGAACGGATCGCTGACGTTGAAGCGCTCGGCGGTATCGGGCATCAACTGCATCAGCCCCTGGGCACCGGCAATGGAAATGGCGTTGGGCTGGAACGCCGATTCGGCATGAATCACCGCACGGACCAGCGCCCTGTCGACCCCGTAGCGCAGCGAGGCGGCCTCGATCTCCCGGCGATAGGAGCGGGTGTCCAGGCGCAGCGTGGCGACACTGAAGTCCTTCGGTGCCATGCACAGGTAGCAGCCCTTGATGTAATACACATCGATCACATCGACCCGCGCGGAGATCCCGACGGGACGTCGACTGACATACTGGCGGACACCCTTGTGGACGAAGGTGTACACCCGTACCCGTCCTGCACCCTGATCGTCGCCGCGCGCGGACGCTGGCGCGGCCTTTGACCTGGCGCCGGCAGCCGCCCCGGCCTTGCCGGTCTGGCCAGTCTTGCCGTTCTGAGGCGTGCAGTGCGCGCCGGCAATGACGTGGCTGGTGTGGCTGACGGTCCCGTCGCGGGCCTGGCACCTGTACAGGGCGCTGGCGTAAAGCGGAGCGACCAGCAATGCCAGTCCGATGCAGCCAGGAAGGCTCCTGCGAGCCCATCGCCAGGTTCTGGAACTCATCAAACCGCTCCGCGCCGCGGGCGCCGATCAGGCGGAGCGCCTGATCCGGGCAAATGAAAAGGGCCAATCGGGCTGCCGACGCAAGGTGCATCCAGGGCGGCCTGCCGTTTCGTTCGGCTAGTTATAACCCTTTCAAATCGCCGTGGCGCTTGTGCAGACGTACGGCCTGCCGGTACAGCGGAAGGCGGAACAGATAGAAGTGTTTGACGGCAGCCATTTCGTAGGAGCGGGCTCTGTCCGAGATGGCATCCCCCAGCTCCCGGGTCGATCAGAATGGCGGTGAGTCGATCGCGGACGGAGTCCGCTCCTACGGCGCTTGCCACGCGGCTGTAGGACCGAGGGGGACGCCTAGTCCTTGCTCGCGAACCTATGCAGCAGCGATCTCAGCCGAGAATGAAGTACACCTTGCGCACCGGTGTGAGGTTTTCCCAGGTGCCCTTGAACCCCGCCGCGACCACGAAGGAATCCCCCGGCCCGAAGGTCTTCGCCACGCCGTCGGCGTCGGTCAGGCGCACCGTGCCTTCGAGGATGTGGCACAGCTCGTCGTAGTCGCACTCGCAGCGCTCCAGGTGCACACCGGCTTCCCAGATGCCGGCGATGGCGTTCTTTTCCGGCGCCGCAAAGTGCCGCCAGCTGCGGCTCTGGTAAGGCGCATCGACGATGGCCGGGTCGTTGATCTCGCGTTCCTGTGGGGCGAGTTCGGGGTTGGCGAAGTCGATGACGTGGCGGGGCAGGGTGGACATGAGATTCTCCATCAGGAATCGAAACCGATGCCGAAGGCATCGAAGGTCTTGAGCAGCAGGTCGCGGCGGCCGTTGCGGTCTTCCTTGGCCAGCGAGCGCTGGGCCAGGCGCACGCCGAGGTAGCGCAGCGGTTCGGGCGGGAAGGGGAAGGGCTTTTGCGAGGTCATGCGCAGTTCGGTGCGCTCGGTGCGCTCGCCACCCAGTTGATCAAGCATGTTCAAGGCGGCGAAACGGCTGGCGGAGACGCCCTGGCCGGTGAAACCCAGCGCGTAAGCGACGCGGCCGCCGAGTACGCAACCGGTGAACAGCGTGGTACGCGCCGAGGTGTCGATGATGCCGCCCCAGGCATGGCTGAACGCCACCGGACCGAACTGCGGGAAGGCCTCGCGGAACTGCCCGGCCAGGCGCTCGAAGCTCTCCGGACGCTGGGTCAGGGACTCGTCGCGACGACTGCCGAAGTGATAGATGGCGTCGAAGCCGGCCCAGAGGATGCGGTTGTCGGCGGTTTTGCGCAGGTAGTGGAACTGGTTGCCGGCATCGGCGATGCCGTAGCGGTCGACCCAGCCGATGGCGCGCAGCTGTTCGTCGCTGAGCGGCTGGGTGACCAGCGAGTAGTCGTACACCGGGATCACGCTGGAGTTCAGGTGGCCAAGCAGTGGCGGGGCAATGTTGGTCGCCAGGGCGATCTGACCGGCCTCCAGCTCGCCGCGGTCGCAGCGCAGCATCAGGCGGTCGCCACGCTGGTGCAACTCGTGCACGGGGGTGTTCTCGAACAGTTCGATGCCCTGTTCCAGGCAGACGCGGCGTAGCTCAGCGGCCATCTTCGCCGGGTTGAGCAGCGCGTAGTTGGGCTCGAACACGCCGGCCTGGTAGGCGGGCGAGTCCAGCTTGTCGGCCAGCTGTGTCTTGTCGAGAAAGACGGACTCGATACCGAAACGCTCATAGTTGCGCTGCGTGCCACGCAGGCCGTCGACCTGCCACGGCTGGGCGGCGACGCTGAGCTTGCCGCGGCGCTCGAACTCCACATTCATGCCGAAGCGCTTGAGGTCCGCCTCGAATTCATCGAGGTTCTGACGGCCCAGGCGTACCAGGGTTTCGGCTTCTTCCGGCCAGCGCCGCAGGGCATTGCCGACTCCGTGAGAAATGCTCGGTGCGCAGAAGCCGCCATTGCGCCCGCTGGCCTCGCCGCCGCAGCGCCGCGCCTCGACCACTGCGATGCTCGCGCCGGGCCAGCGCTGACGGGCGTGCAGGGCAGTCCAGAGACCGGTGAAACCGCCGCCTACCACCACCAGGTCGAAGCGTAGATCCGCTTCCAGCGCCGGTGCGGCGGCAGCGGGATCGAGGGTGTCGAGCCAGAAGGGTCGGGGAGTGGTGTGCGCAAGAAGGGCGGATGTCATCGGAAAACTCCGGCAGAATGTCGGAAGAAAAAGCGGTCTTCGGGCCGCGTCCGAGTTTTGTAATCGCTTCCGGGGGCCAGGCATACGCTCCAGCGCTTTCTGCGGGCACGCCCGGAGCAGGGAAGCCGGCCGAGACCGGCAGGGGAAAACAATGAGCGAAGAAGCATGAGCGAAGAACAGGGCTGGAGTGCCACGCTCGAAGGCAACACCTACCAGCCCGACCCGGCCAGCGCCGCTACTCACGCCGTGGTGATGCGTTATCACCAGGCCTGGCGCCGCCATGACATCGAGGCGCTGATGGCGCTGTTCGACCCGCAGGTGGAGTACAACGACTTCTTCCAGGGGCGTCGGATCGCGCCGAACGAACTGCGTGATTACCTTCAGACCAGCATGCCGGCGGCGGGCGACGAATCGCAGGTCTACACCGACCGTCTGCGGGTGGACGGTGACACGGCTTTCCTGCAGTACCAGGTGACCCTGCGCGGCACGCAAGGTCTGGTGTCTTTCCGTACCACCGAGGCCTACACCGTGCGGGAAGGCCGGATCATCCGGGTCAACGAACACGCGGCGCTGGTCGGTCAGCCGCAGAAACCCGCCAGCGAACCGCAGCCACGCATGGCCGACAGCCGATTGGGGCTTTCAGCGCGGCAGTTGAGCCAGCTGGGCGGCGACATCCAACAGTATTTCCAGCAGAACCGGCCGTTTCTCAACCCGGACCTGGACATGCCCCAGGTCGCGGCGGCCACCGGCTACACGCGCAACCAGATTTCCTACTTCCTCAACCAGGTGCTGGGTCTGAGTTTCTACCAGTACCTGAACCAGCTGCGCCTGCGCCACCTGCTCGGCCAACTGGGCGACGCCACCAGCGTCACGCGTATCGACGAACTGGCGCGGGCAGCGGGGTTCCGCTCGCTGTCGACCTTCTATCGCTGCTTCCGCGAAGAGACGGGGTTGTCGCCCAAGGCGTATCTGGAGCAGAAGGCCAGCCTGTAGGAGCGAGCTTGCTCGCGAACCGCCCAGCGCCGAAGCCGCCGGGGAACCCGTTCGCGAGCAAGCTCGCTCCTACAGTCGCCGCCCCGCTCCGCGCGTGCCCGCATGCACGGCGCCCGCGTTATCAATCCCGCGCCCATTTCCCTATGCTCGGCCGACAAGCATTCCAACAAGCTCAGGAGACCTTCGCATGCGCGACCAGCTCTATATCGATGGCCAGTGGCAGGCACCCGCGAAAGGCGGCCGTTTCGAGGTGTACGAACCTTCCAGCGAAACGCTGCTGACGGAAGTCGCCGCCGCCACCGGCGAGGATGTGGACCGTGCCGTGCAGTCTGCGCGCCGGGCCTTCGACGAGGGTGAGTGGGGCCGCAGCAGCGGGAAGGAACGCGCGGGCTACCTGCGCGCCATCGCCGACAACCTGCGTGGCCGCCGAGAGGACCTGGCCCGTCTGGAAGTGCAGGACAACGGCAAGCCGCTGCCTGAAGCGCAGTGGGATATCGACGACGCCATCGGCTGTTTCGAATACTACGCCGAGCTGGCCGAAGGACTGAATGAAGAGGGTGAAGTGGTTGCGCTGCCCGACGAGCGTTTCGCCTGTCGCGTGCTGCGTGAGCCGGTCGGCGTAGCGGGGCAGATCATTCCGTGGAACTACCCGTTGCTGATGGCTTCGTGGAAGGTCGCCCCGGCTCTCGCCGCAGGCTGCACGGCCGTGCTCAAGCCTTCGGAGCTGACGCCGCTGACCTCCCTGGAGCTGGCGGCTGCCGCCGATGCCGCAGGCCTGCCCAAGGGCGTGCTCAACGTAGTTACCGGCCTGGGTCGCGATGCCGGTTCGCCGCTTTCGGCGCATCCGGGCGTGGACAAGCTGGCCTTCACCGGCAGCGTGCCGACAGGGCGCGCGATCATGCAGGCGGCGGCTCAGGACATCAAGAACGTCAGCCTGGAGCTGGGTGGCAAATCGGCCTTCATCGTGTTCGATGATGCGGATGTCGAAGCGGCCGTGGAGTGGATTCTCTTCGGCATCTTCTGGAACCAGGGCCAGGTGTGCAGTGCCACTTCGCGCCTGCTGGTGCAGGACGGCCTGCACGACCGCTTGATCGAACGCCTGGTGGAAGAAACCCGCCGTATCACGATCGGCAACGGCCTGGAGCCGGGTGTGCTGCTCGGCCCGCTGGTCAGCGCCGGCCAGCATGCCAAGGTGCTGCAGGCCATCGAGGCCGGTGTGCGCGATGGCGCGAAACTGGTGACCGGCGGCAAGCGACCGGCGCATCGGGACAAGGGCTGGTTCGTCGAGCCGACGGTGTTCATCGACGCGCCGCTGGAGAGCGCCGTGTGGCGCGAGGAGATCTTTGGTCCGGTGCTCGCCGTGCGCCGCTTCAAGGACGAAGCCGAGGCGCTGCGACTGGCCAACGACAGCCAGTTCGGCCTGGCGGCGGCGGTGATGTCAGCCGACCCCGCGCGCTGCCAACGCGTGAGCCGTGGCCTGCGCGCCGGCATCCTCTGGGTCAACTGCTCGCAGCCGACCTTCACCCAGGCGCCCTGGGGCGGCTACAAGCAGAGCGGCATCGGCCGCGAGCTCGGTGTGTGGGGCCTGGACAACTACCTGGAGACCAAGCAGGTCACCGAGTACCTCAGCGACCAGCCCTGGGGTTGGTACATCAAATAGGTTGGATGAGCTGGTACAAGGTCGAGCTTTAGCGTGGGAGCGGACTCCGTCCGCGATCGCTTCCCGGCGGCTCCGAGCCGGACGGTGACACATCGCGGACAGAGTCCGCTCCCACGCTCGCCGGGTTCCGCCGGGAGTCTGTTGATGCGGGCCATGCCCGCGATCGCGCGCATGGCGCGCTCCTACAGGTCTGCATCGTCGCGGTGGATCAGTTTCGTAGGGCGCATAACGCGCCAGCGTTATCCGCCATTCGAGGGCCGGCGGATAACCTGTTCCAGGTTATGCGCCCTACGCTCTGCCGAGGCGCCACGTCAGTGCAGGCTAGACCAACCCCTTGCCCTGCAGATGCTCGCGCAGGTACTCGATGAATACCCGCACCTTGCGCGTGCTGCGCCGGTGCGGCAGGTAGAGCACATGCACCCAGGGCCCGAAGGCGCTCTGGTCGCGCCAGCAATCGGGTAGCTGCTCCACCAGCTCGCCGCTTTCCAGGTAGGGCAGCGCGCTCCATTGCGGCAGGAACTGCAGCCCCTGTCCGTCGAGCAGGCAGGAGAGCAGGAAGTCGTAGTTGTCGCTGGCGATGCGCGGCACCGGCTGGCGGATGCGCAGGCGTTCGCCGTCCTTCTGCACCCACCAGAAATTCCGGTTCAGCAGCGGGTGACGGAAGATCAGCCAGTCGTGCTGTTCGTAGTTCTCCAGCGTCACCTCCAGCCCCTTTTCCGCGAGGTACCGGGGGCTGGCGCAGAGCATCAGGCGGTTCTCGATCAGCGGCTGGGCGATCACGTCCGGCAGGTCGATGGGGCCGTCGCGCAGAGCGATGTCGTAGCCGCCTTCCACCAGGTCGACGAACTCGTCCAGCAGGTCCACCTCCAGGCGCACCTGCGGGTGCTCGCGCAGGAAGCGGCAACACACCGCGTTGAAAAAGGCCGGAGCGAAGGAGGGCGGCGAGACGATGCGCAGGCTGCCGCGCAGCTCGGTCTGCAACTGCTCGACCTCCTCGCTGGCGCGTTGCAGTTGCATCAGCGCCGAGCGCGCGCCTTCCAGGTAGATGTGCCCGGCTTCGGTCAGCGCCATGCGTCGCGTGGTGCGCTCGAACAGGCGCTGGCCCAGATCGGCTTCCAGCTGTGCCACGCCCTTGGTGATCGCCGAGGGCGTCTTGCCCAGCTGTTCGGCGGCGCGGCTGAAGCCGCCGTGGTCGGCGGTGGCGACGAACATGGTGAGGGCGGTCATCTTGTCCATGGATTGCTTCCTGACAGGAACAGAAGTTGTGCGGGAAGTCAGTGTTAAAACCGCCGGGGCTTTTGCTTAACCTTCGTCACAGATCAACAATAACGAAGGCTCTGCGATGAAACTACTGATTCCGGCGCTAGTGTCGGCGGCTTGCGCTTTTTCCTCGATGGAAACTATGGCCGCCGCCGATCTCATCTTCCACGGCGGCAAGGTCTACACCGCCGAACCCGGCCAGGCGCTGCAGCAGGCGGTGGCGGTGGAGAACGGCCGTGATCCTCGCCGTTGGCTCCGATGCGCAGGTCCTCAAGCTCCGGCAGCCGTCGACCCAGGTCATCGACCTGCAGGGTCAGGTGCTGATGCCCGGTTTCATCGATGCCCATACCCACCTGGTCAAGGGCGGCCTGCAGATGCTCCAGGCCAACCTGGACAACCAGGACCTGCCTCTGGCCGAGTTCGAAAGCAAGCTGCGCCATTGGCGTGACGACGGCCGTGCGCGGCGTGGCCAGTTCCTCTATGTCGGTGGCATGCCTACGGCCTACTGGGATGAACTCGCTGAGTTGCAGCAGCGCTTCAACCAGGGGGAATGGGCAAAACAGCCGATCCTCCTGGCTGGCGGCGACTACCACACCGGCTGGGCCAACCAGGCGCTGCTCGACCTCGCCGGGATCGACTCGGCCAAGGTCAAGTCGCTGAAGGGCGAGGAGCAGGCCACCATCGGCCATGACGCCGACGGCAAGCCCAACGGCTTCCTGGTGGATGCCGGGCTGTACCCGGTGCAGGCGCTGCTGCCGTTGGCCAGCAACGACGAGCTGCTCAAGGCGCTGAAGGGCGCGCAGAGCTACTACCACGAGCTGGGCATCACCGCCTGGATGGAGCCCCTGGCGAACGAGAACCCCGGTGGCGACATCCACAACGACTCCGTTGGCGTTCTGCCGGCCTACAAGCTGCTGGCGGAGCAGGGCGGGCTGACGGCGCACGTCGCCGCGCTGCTGATGGCCGACTCGAAGGCCACACCGGCCGACCTCGACGAACTGGACAAGGTGCGCCAGCAATTCATCGATGTTCCCAACCTGACACTGCCGGGCATCAAGGTCTTTGCCGATGGCGTGGCCGAGGTGCCGGCGCAGAGTGCGGCGATGATCGAGCCCTACAGCAACTCGAAGAAGTACGGCGAGTTGCTGATCGATCCCAAGCACTTCGGTGAGCTGGTCAGCGCCGCCGACGCCCGTGGCTGGCTGGTGCACATCCATGCCATTGGTGACCGCGCGGTGCGTGAGTCGCTCAACGGCATCGAACAGGCGCGCAAGGATCGCCACAGCGGCATCCCGCATTCGATCACTCACCTGCAGATGGTCAATCCCAAGGACTTCCCGCGTTTCAAGGCGCTCGACGTGATTGCCGCCATGCAGCTGTACTGGGCGGCCGCCGACGAGAACAGCGTCGATCTGGTCAAGCCCTACGTCAGCGCCATGGCCTTCCTGCACATGTACCCGGCGCGCTCGCTGCTGAAGAACGGTGCAACCATTTCCGGCGCCAGCGACTGGCCGATCACCACGCCCGATCCGTGGAAGGCCATCTACCAGGCGATCCAGCGCGTCGGCCCGAAGGGTGTGCTCAACGCCGCCGAGGACATCGACCGGCAGACCATGTTCCAGGCCTACACCCTCAATGCCGCGCGCACGATGCGTCTGGAAGCGAGCATCGGGTCGCTCAAACCGGGCAAGCAGGCGGACCTGATCCTGCTCGACCGCGACGTGTTCACGGTCAAGCCCGAGGCGTTGCGCGATACCCGAGTGCTCAAGACCTGGTTCGCCGGCCGCGAAGTCTATAGTCGGCCATAGTTAAAAGCGTGCGACAAACCCTGACCTTTCTTCATTCGTAGGATGGGTGGAGCGAAGCGATACCCATGCTGTAGCGACGCCGGATCGATGGGTATCGCTGCGCTCCACCCATCCTACAACGCACTCTGTAATTTGATTCGTTAGTTCAACAGGAGCCTTGCCGTGATTCTTCATACCTTCACCACCGACATCCGCGACCCGCTGCAGCGTGGCCGGCAGATCGGCGAAACCTTCGCCGGGCAGATCCGCCAGACCGTGGCGCTGTACCTGGACTTTTTCCCGCGCGTCGGCGTGGAGACCGACAAGGCGCGCGCCATCGGCGAAGCCAGCCTGGGAGCATTGGCCGACTGGTGCCCGGCCCTGGCGAAGGAAGTCGAAGGCCTGGCACTGGGCGTCGGCCTGCCGCTTCGGCAACTGGCGGCGCTGAACGCCCGCACCGAGATTCTGGCGGTGATGCCCGAGCAGCCGGTAGAAGGCGAATGCTCCACCTCCGTCCATGCACCCGCCGGCGCCTTTGCACCGCGCAGTATGCAGACCTGGGACTGGCACGACAGCCTGGTGCCCCACGGCTTGCTGCTGGGCTTCACCGGTAGCACCGGCCTGACCGCCAAGCTGTTCACCGAGTTCGGCATGCTCGGCAAGATCGGTGTGAACAGCGCAGGGTTGGGTGTGCACTTCAACATCCTGCATCACGCCAGCGACGATGGCAGCGCCGGCGTGCCGGTGCACGCCATCGCCCGCCGCGTGCTGGAGGAGGCCACCAGCGTCACCGAGGCCATCGACCTGGCGCGCTCGGCGCGGGTCAGCGCCTCCACCGTGCTCAGCGTGTTCACACGCAACGACGTGCGCGCCCGCGCCGCCAGCATCGAGATGAGTCCGGCGCACACCGCTGTGGTAGTACCGCGCGAAGATGGCTGGCTGCTGCACACCAACCACTTCCTCGACGGCGAGCTGAGCTGGGGCGAGCGCACGGCGGACGTGTCCACCACCTATGCGCGCCTGGAACACCTCAAGGCCGCCACCGCCGGCATGACCGGCAAGGCCCTGCGCGAGCGTGCCGACGCTTTCTGCGGCGCGGACGGCGACCAGGCGGTGGTGTGCTTCCACCCGGACATGTCCGAGCCGGATACCGAGCGCTGGGAAACCCTGCTGAGCATCGGCCTGGACACCACGAACTGCGCCCTGGAGTACGTCGCCGGCACGCCGAAGAAGCTGGCCGACGAAGGCTTCCTGCGCTTCTAGCGGCTGGTGGGTTCGAGAGCCCCTCACCCTAGCCCTCTCCCAGGGGGAGAGGGGACCGACCGTGCAGGATGAAACGGTTATGTCAGCCGGCACAATCAACTCCCTCTCCCTGTGGGAGAGGGCTGGGGTGAGGGCATAGCCCAGGCGCCGACCTTCCCGGCGTGCAGCAAACACTCATGATCCTTAGCGCCCCGTGACGGCCCCGCAGCCGCCGCGCGGGTTTCGTGTTGCCACAAAAACAAGAGTGAACCGCCATGATTGACCACACGCCCGCAGCTCCTGGCTCGCGCTCGGCCTTTCGCACCTTCTGCGTCTCCGGTATGGGGACCGCGCTGGAGTTCTACGATTTCGTCATCTACGGCTACGCCGCCGCACTGATCTTCCCGCAGCTGTTCTTCCCCGGCATGGATCGCCTGACCGCCGTGCTGGTCGCCTTTGCAGCATTCGGCGCCGGCTTCTTCGCTCGCCCGCTGGGCGGCGTGGTATTCGGTCATCTGGGTGACCGCTACGGCCGGCAGAAGGCGCTGGTCGCCACCCTGGTGCTGATGGGGGCGAGCACCCTGCTGATCGGCTTCCTGCCAACCCACGCCAGCATTGGCGCGGCTGCGCCCGTCCTGCTGGTACTGCTGCGCCTGGTCCAGGGCTTCGCCGCCGGCGGCGAGTGGGGCGGGGCGGCGCTGTTCGGCATCGAGGTTGCACCCAAGGGCCGTCGCGGTCTGTGGGGGAGCTTCACGAGCATGGGCATCGGCATCGGCGGCATCTTCGGCTCGGCGGTGTTCGCCATCGTCAGCTTCGCCTTCGATGACGACCTGAGCGGCATCGCCTGGCGCATTCCGTTCTGGCTGGGCGGCCTGCTGGTGCTGATCGGCCTCTACGCGCGCCTGCAGAACACCGCACCGTCGCCCAAGGCCGCGCCGCAGGCCGAGGCGCGCATGCCGCTGATGGAGGCCTTCCGCCGCCGTCCGCGCGAGCTGCTGCTGTGCATCGGCATCGCATTCGGCTACGTCACCATCGCCTACATCGGCAGCACCTTCTTCCTCGCCTACGCGACCGATATCGGCTACAGCAGCAGCCATGCCTTGCTGTTCGATTTTTCGCTGTCGGTGGCCATCGTGGCGTCCGCACCGTTCTTCGGGCACCTGTCGGACCGCTTCGGTCGCCGCGCGGTGATGATCTTCGGCGCGGCGATCATGGCGCTGGGGCTGTTCGCCTTCTTCCCGCTGATCGGTCTGCACAACCTGCCGTTGGCGCTGCTGGCGTACGTCGCCGTGGGTTTCTTCATGGGCGCGACCCAGGGGCCGATCCCGGCGTTTCTCGCCGAGCAGTTCCCGCGGGAAATGCGCTACTCGGGGATTTCCTTCAGCTACCAGATCGGCGCGGCACTGGGCGGCGGCACGGCGTCGAGCATCGCCACGGCCATCCTCATCGCCACTGGCCGCAACCCGTTCGGCGTGGCGCTCTACGGCGCGGCGGCGCTATTGCTGGTGGCGGTGTGTTCCTGGCTGCTGCGCGAAACCTCGCGCCTGCCGATGGAGGTGATCGACCGCGACGACGCCTCGCCGGGCGTCACCCAGGCACAGGTCGGTTAAGTGACGGCGCGCGCCCTGGTACCGGGCAGCAGCCCGAGTACCAGCGCGCAGCCGACCAGGATAATCAGTGCGCCCACGCCCTGCATCAGCGACAGGTTTTCGCCCAGCACCAGCGCCCCCACCAGCACGGCGACCACGGTGACGACGAATTCCACGCTGATGGTTTTCGTCGCCCCGATACGCGCGACGAGCTGGAAGTAGACGACATAGTTCACCGCGCTGAGCACGCAGCCGCACAGCAGGAGGAAGAGGAAATCGATGGGCTGCGGCGTACCGGGCACCGGCACCCAGATCAGCAGCGGCAGGGTCAGCAACCCGCCGATCCCGAAGGCGCCGCAGGTCACTTCCCAGGGCCCGGCAGTGCGCAGTTTCAGGCTGGCGTAGTTACTGCCGAAGGCCGCGCACACTGCGCCGAACACCGAGGCCGCGCTGCCGAGGATGAATTCATGGGTGATCGGCACCGCCGGGAAGCCCACCAGCAGCACCATCCCGCAGAAGCCCAGCACCAGCCCGCCCAGACCGCTCCAGGTGATGCGCTCCAGGCCCCACAGGCGGCCGATGAGCATGGAGAACAGCGGGATGCCGGCGACGAAGATCGCTGCCATGGCGGTACCGATGCGCGGGGTGGCGTAGGTCATGCCGATCAACTGGCCGGCCACCGTCGTTGCACCGACCACGCACAGTGGTTTCCACAGTCCTTCGAAATTCAGCCGGCGCCCGGACAGCTTCGCCACGGCGAACAGCGTGAAGCTGGCAATCAGCGCGCGGAAACTGACCGCGCCCACCCAGCCGAATCCGGCGATGGCCTTGAGCAGGACGAGAAAGGACAGCCCCCAGCCGATCGCAAGGAACAGGTAGGCAGCAAGGTCGCGCGGTTGCATACGACTCCGGTGGCGCAAGGCAGAAGGGGCCACCGAAAAGCGGCGGCGAATGCCGCTATCTTGCCGGGGCTCCGTGACGCTTGGGAAGGCGGCGCACCGACGTTTTTCTGTCTGCCCGCGGCGCATTTCACCTGCCCGTATCAGCCTCTTCCCTCGGCGGGGTCGGACGCCCTGTCGTGCTGCCTGGCCTTGATGCGCCGACGCAGCAGAGCCCTTCAGCGCCTTTACGTCCGCCCAACCGCCAGGGCTTGCGGATTCGCCATGTTCTGCGGTGCTGCGCCAAAGAACGCCACCACGTTGTCGAAGGCATCGCCGAAGTACAGCTCGTAGCCGTTCTTCTCCACGTACCCCAAATGTGGGGTGCAGAGTGCGCGGGGATGATTCAGCAGGTCGTTGTCGGGGGCGAGCAGAGGCTCCTGCTCGAAGACATCCACGGCCGCATAGCCAGGCCGGCCGGCGTCCAGGGCCTGCCGAAGCGCGCCGGGGGCAATGAGCTCGGCGCGGCTGATGTTCACCAGCAGGGCGCTGGGCTTCATGCCAGCCAGGTCCGCGGAGGTGACTCCATGGCGAGTGCTGTCGGACAGGCGCAGGTTGAGGCTGAGGATATCCGCCTCGGCGAAGAAGGCTGCGCGTGAAGTGGCCGCCTGATGGCCGTCGGCGACGGCGGCGGCCCGGCTGTTGTCGCTGCCCCAGACCAGCACCGGCATGTCGAATGCCTGGGCGTAGCGCGCCAGACGCTGACCGATCTTGCCGTAGCCCCAGATGCCTAGTGTCTGTCCGGCCAGTGCGTGACCCAGGTTGACCTGCCATTGCCCGGCCTTGAACGCCTCGATGGCCGGAACCAGTTGCCGGCGTGCGGTGAGGATGAGCGCCCAGGCCAGTTCGGCGGGTGCCACAGGCGAGCCCCGTCCCTCCGTCACCACGATGCCACGCTCGGTGCAGGCGTCCAGGTCGAGGTGGCCGGAAACCTTGCCGGTCTGGCTGATCAGCTTGAGCCTGGGCAGTCTGTCGAGCAGCGCAGCGTCGATGCGGGTGCGCTCGCGGGTGAGTACCAGCGCGTCGGCATCGGCGAAGCGTGTGGCCAGCTCGTCCGACGAGGCTGGCCCCAGGTCATGCAGCACGTGAACGTCGTGTCCGGCCAGCCGGGTGAAGCAGTCCAGCGTCCGGATCACGTTCTGGTAGTCGTCGGGGATGACGATGTTCATGGGGAGTCCGCCTCTGCGCTTGTCTGGTTTATCGCAGGACGATATCCGATCTTCAGGAGGCTTTCGATCCATGACGTCGCGATGGCAATGGCCGTCTTTCCGCGTTTGGCATCGACTATCCCAGGCTTACCGTCGTGCAGCTTGAAGGCAGCCCCAGGATTGCGTGAGGACCCCATGCAAGCGTGAAGTGCTGACTTCACTGTTGCGCCAATACCGATTCAAAAGAAGCCATCAGCTTGCTTGCCCATCAGCTACTGCGGAGTGAACAGGCACCACCCTGCGGGCATCTCGGCGCACTGCCTGTGGCGGTACACCGAAGCCGCGCATGAAGACTTCTCGCATATGACGGCGATCTCGGAAACCCGTCTCCCTGGCCACTACATCGAGTGAGTGGCGGCTTTGCTCGATCATCAGCCGGGCGGCTTCCAGGCGCAGCCCTTCGATAGCCTTGGCTGGGGACTGCCCCGTCTCGGCGGTGAACACGCGGGTGAACTGGCGGGGGCTGAGATGTGCGATATCGGCCAGCTCCTCGACGCTCAGCGGTTGCTTCAGGTGCTGTCGGGCATAGTTCAGGACGCTCTGGATGCGATCGGACTTGGGGGCGAGGTCGAGCATTTCAGAGTGCTGCGATTGGCCACCCGAGCGATGCTGGTGCATCACCAGCTTGTGCGCCACCGAGCGGGCGACTTCGGGCCCCAGATCCTTCTCCACCATGCCGACGGCCAGGTCGAGGCCGGCGGTCATGCCTGCCGATGTCCAGAAAGGCCCATCGACAATGTAGATGCGATCCTCCTCGACTGTGATCTCTGGATGGCGACTCTGCAGGGCCTGGGCGTAGGCCCAATGAGTTGTTGCGCGCCGCCCGGCGAGCAGTCCTGCTTCTGCAAGGATAAAGCCGCCAGTGCAGATACCGACGGTGCGGCGCGCTTGGCTACCAGCCTTGCGTACGAAGTCGAGAACCGCTGCTGCTGTCTCGCTCTCCACCGGGTTGTTAACCCCGACCACCATCCAGGTGTCGGCCAGTCTTGGCGCTTGCAGGGCGCGGGTCTCCACCGTCAGGCCCAGCGAGGAGCGAACCTGGCCTCCGGATGGCGAGAAGTGCTCGATGCTGTAGACCGGTTTGCCAACCACCAGATTGGCGAACTCGAAAACCGACTGGGTGGCCAGGGAGAGCACCTGGAACCCGTCCGTTAGCAGGTAGCCAATGCGATGCATGATGAATTCTCGAATGTCCTTAATCACTACCTTATACGTCATTTAAGATGTGGCCAAGCCGCGGCATTCTGATCTCCAGTTCCTCCCAACCACCGCTGGAGAATCGACATGACTCACTCTCAACCTGGTACTGCACTGATCACCGGTGCCTCATCGGGAATTGGTGCCATCTATGCTGAACGCCTGGCCCGTCGTGGCTATGACCTGATCCTGGTCGCCCGCAACCGTGGGCGTCTGAATGCGCTGGCCAAGCGCCTGAGCGATGAAACCGGACGCGCCATTGAAGTCGAGGTCGCCGATCTGGCCGACAGGGCCGATCTGGCCCGGATCGAAGATCTGCTTCGTTCCGATGCCAGCATCTCCGTGCTGGTGAACAACGCCGGTGTCGGTGCAACCCGTCCCTTGCTGGAGTCGAATGTCGACAAGCTGGAGGACCTGCTCACGCTGAACGTGAATGTGCTGACGCGTCTGACTTATGCCGCCGTGCCCGGCTTCGTCGCTCGCGGTGGCGGTACGCTGATCAACATCGCCTCCATCGTCGCCATTGCGCCGGAGGTGCTGAATGGCGTGTACGGCGGCTCCAAGGCATTTGTCCTCGCCTTCAGCCAATCGCTTCGCCACGAACTGGCGGACAGGAACGTCCGAGTGCAGGTGGTGTTGCCCGGTGCAACCGCCACCGACTTCTGGGGCCTGGCCGGCACACCGCTGGAACATCTGCCGGAAGCCATCGTGATGAAGGCGGACGACATGGTGGATGCGGCACTCGCCGGGCTCGACCAGGGCGAGTTCGTCACCATTCCGGCGTTACCGGAAATCACCGACCTGAATGACTATGAAACAGCGCGCCAGAAACTGATGCCCAACTTGTCGCGCAGCGTGCCGGCGGCCAGATATCAGGTTTGAATCGGTCGAGTACCGGGCTTGCCGGGGAGCAGGCCCGGCCTGGCAGACTGACCACGGCCTGTGGATGCCGCTGCAAGAAAGTCCCTGTAGCGCATGGATGAAGGTTGCCCGGGTTTCTACAGGATTGATATGATAATTATTCCTATTTGCACCTGGAAGACGATTGGCGATGACGAGCCAGGGCCCGATCCGACAGCTGGAGGTCGGCGACCTCTACAAGGAACAGCACCGTTGGCTGCGTAGCTGGTTGCGCAGCCGTGTGGATTGCAGCCAACTGGCGGCCGACCTGGTGCAGGACGTCTTCGTCCGTCTGCTCGGCAGTACCGACCGGCAGGGGCGTATCGAGGCAGTGCGTGAGCCACGCAGCTTTCTGGCGACGGTTGCACGACGGCTGATGATCGATCACTACCGCCGCCAGCGCCTGGAGCGCGCCTGGCTACAGGCCCTGGCCGAGATGCCGGAAGCCTTGGACATATCTGCCGAGGATCGCCTGATCCTCATGGAGACGCTGGTCCGGCTTGACGCCATGCTCGCGTCGCTGGGCGACAAGGTGCGCCAGGCCTTCCTGCTGTCCCAGCTCGACGGCATGAGCTACCGCTGCATTGCCCAGACCCTTGGGGTTTCGCTCGTCACGGTGAACCGCTACATCGCGAAGGCCTCGCGTCATTGCATGCTCTACAGCCTGGAGCACGGCTTGTGAGCGGCGCGGGCATCAGTGCTGCGCAACTGGACTCCATCGAGCAGGCGGCGGACTGGTTCAGCTTGTTTGCCAGTGGCGACGCTGTCGCCGCGGACCGCGAAGCCTGGCAGCGCTGGTTGGATGCCTCTCCACACAACGACTGGGCCTGGCAGCAGGCTGAGAAATTGCAGCGGCGCATGCAGGGGATGCCCGGCGATTTCAGCGGCCGTGTCTTTGGCCTGGCGCGCGAGGACCGGCGCAGCAGTCGTCGTACCGTTCTCAAGGGCATGCTGCTGGCCCTGGGGACGGGCGCGCTTGGGTTGGGCGGCTACCGCGAGTTTGAGCAGGGAGCGCTGTTCGCCGATTACCACAGTGCCGTTGGCGAGCGGCTGCCGGTTACCCTCGCCGATGGCAGCCAATTGCTGCTCAATACCCAGAGCGCCCTGGACGTCGCTTATGCCGACGGGCAATGCCGGGTGACATTGCGCAGTGGCGAAGTGCTGGTAAACGCCCTGGCGGGTTCGCGCCTCCGTGTGGCGACAAGGCAGGGCGACGTCCGCGCCGTGGGCGGGCGTTTTTCGGTGCGCCAGCTCGATGCTGCCTCCCAGGTGGAGGTCTTCAGCGGACAAGTGCAGGTGCAGCCGAAGAGCGCACTGGCTGTCAGCGCGTTGGGGCAGGGGCAGGCCTGTCTGTTCGATGCGGTCGCGGTGGTCTCCATACGGGCGCTGGATTACGCCGCAGATGCCTGGTCCCGCGGGCTGCTGATCGCCAACGACCAACGTCTGGCGGATTTCCTGGCCGACCTGGGTCGCTACCGGCCCGGTTTGCTGCGCTGTGACCCGCAGGTGGCGGACTTGCGCCTGAGCGGCACCTTCGAGCTGGACGACCCCGAACAGACCTTCCGTGCGCTGACCAGCGCGTTGCCGGTGCAGGTGGAGCGTCGCACACGGTTCTGGATTACGGTCACACCGGCCTGATCAGAAAAATAATTCATGCCGGGTGATATCAATTCGCATCTTCGTTCGACCCATGAAAGACGGCCGATTTGAACGGTCGGTGACCATGAGAGAAGGACGACGATGAATTCCCCGGATACTCCCCAGGCAAATTCCCTGCACCCGCTGCGCGCTCGTGTGCGGCTGGCCATTCTCTGTTCCGCCTTGCTGGCGCCACTGCCGGCGCTGGCCGATACGGCCGCCGCACAGCGCTACCAGATTGCCGCGGGCGATCTGGGGCAGGTGCTGACGCGCTTTGCTGCCGAGTCGGGAATCGTGCTGTCGTTCGATTCTCGATTGACCCGCGGTATGAACAGCAAGGGTCTGGATGGCAGCTTCCCGGTGGAGGAGGGGCTGCGCAACCTGCTGGCCGGAACGGGCATTCGCGCCGTGCGGGAAAGTGATGGCCGCTTTACCCTGGTGGCGGTGTCGACCGAAGGCGCGCTGGAGATGGACGCCACTTCAGTGATCGGCGAGGGCCTGGGGGAAACCACCGAACACACCGGCTCCTACACCACCGGTAGCACCAGTACGGCCACCAAGCTGTCGTCATCGCTGCGCGAAACACCGCAGTCGGTCACGGTAATGACTCGCCAGCGCATCGACGACCAGGCCCTGGCCGATCTCAATGACGTTGTGCAGAACACCCCGGGCATGGTCATTCGGCGCACTGGGCCGGAGCGCTCCACCTATTACGCCCGCGGCTTTGCACTCGACAACATCATGTACGACGGCTTGCCCACCAGCCTCGACAGTTCTCAGCTGTCCCAGGACCTGCTCTCCGCAGACATGGCCATGTACGACCGGGTGGAGGTGGTGCGCGGGGCCACTGGCCTGGTGCAGGGGGCCGGAAACCCGGCCGCAGCCATGAACCTGATCCGCAAGCGTCCGACGGCAACTTTCCAGGCCAGCATCCAGGGCAGCGCAGGCACCTGGGACCGCTACCGCACCGACCTCGACGTGTCCGGTCCGCTGACCGACAACGGCGCCGTGCGCGGTCGGCTGGTCAGCGCTTATCAGACCCAGGGTAGCTTCCGCGATTCATTGGATAACGAGCGCAACCTGTTCTATGGGATCGTGGAAGCCGACCTGAACGACAGCACCACCCTGACCGTCAGCGCTTCGCGCCAACAGGACGACTACAACGGCAACGGCTGGACCGGTCTTCCCGTGGGCTTCGACGGCAGCGACCTGAAGCTGTCGCGCTCCACCTCCCTGAGCAATGACTGGGAGTATTGGAACAAGACCAGCACCTCCGCTTATGCCGCCGTCGAGCATGCCCTGGACAACGGTTGGAAACTCAATCTGTCGGCCACCAAAACCTGGGCAGACCTGGACATGCTGGGCACCTACATACTGGGGCGCACCGCCACCCAGACCTATGACCAGTACGTCGGCGCCGGCCACTACCGGGAAAGCCAGAACAGCTTCGATGCCTACTCCAGCGGCCCGTTCCGACTGCTGGATCGCGACCACGAACTGGTGGTCGGCGCCAGCCATCGTCGCGTGGTGTTCAATGGCGATGTGCCAGTGAACGTGCTGCTGCACAGCAATATCGATATCTACAACTGGAACGGCGACACCCCGAAAGTTGCCAGCCAGACCAAGTACGGTTGGCAGAATACCAACGCCAAGCTCAACAGCGCATATGCGACCGCTCGCCTGAGCCTGACCGACCCGCTGAAGCTGATTCTGGGCAGCCGGCTGGACTGGTACGAAAACGATACCAGCGCCCCTTACAAAGGCACCGAGACTGAACTCAAGGTCAACCGTCACGTCACCAAGTACGCCGGCCTGGTCTATGACCTGGATGCGTATCACTCGGTGTACGTCAGCTACACCGACATCTTCAAGCCGCAGAGTTACTTCGATACCTCAGGCTCGGTCATCGAGCCCATCACCGGCAAGAACTACGAACTGGGCATCAAGGGCGAGTACTTCGAGGGTGCCCTGAACGCCTCGGCCGCCATCTTCCAGCTGGACCAGGAAAACCGCGCCAAGGCCATCACCGACCAGAGCATTTGCCCCAGCTACCCGACAACCTCATGCTACGAGGCGGCCGGCGAGGTGCGCAGCAAAGGCCTCGAGCTGGAACTGCAAGGGCAGCTCACACCCAACTGGCAGTTGGGCGCCGGTTACACCTTCACCGAAGCCAAATATCGCAAGGATGCGAACAAGGCCAACGAAGGGCGTCTGTTCGATACCGACATACCGCGGCACCTGTTCAAGATGAGCACGACCTACACCTTGCCCGGCATGCTCGATCAATGGCGCATCGGTAGCTCCCTGTACCGGCAGAATCGCATTTACAACAAAGGCACCACCTACATGGTCGAGCAGGACGCTTTCACACTGGTGGACTTCATGGTGGGGTTCAAGCCGACTGCCCATGTTGATGCGCAGCTGAACCTGAACAACGCGTTTGACAAGAAGTACTACAACTCGCTGAGCTCCTCCGTCACGGTGCCAAGCAACGTATATGGGGAGCCAAGGAACATGATGTTGTCGGTCAAATACAGTTTCTGAAGCGGTCGGACGCGCGGGCCTGACCGAATGGAAAACAGGTGGGCCCTTGCGAGACTGTTACGGCATTGGTAATTGAGTGAGCGCTGCTGGCCTGAAGCAGCCCGGCGGTTTTGCCTTTACCAGGCCAGCGCGGCACCTTACTCCTGTTGATACGGCTGGATGACGCCCCTGCGCGTGCGGCCATTGCCAGTACGTCTGGACGCTCCCAGGTGGAGGCTGCCGATTTGAATCCGGCCCAGCAGAACGCCCGGGGAAATTGCATGCCGCGCTGCTGTCATGCAGCGGCGTGTGGGTTCAGCATTTCCTTGGCGCGATTTCGCCGCGTCACCGCCCATATCGACAATCCTCGGCTAGTCTTCTGCTGACATCTTCCGGATCGCTCCAGAGCCCGCAACAAGGCTCTCGTCGTGGATAGCGATTTTCCTCGCCGGCAGTCGCCGGCTCGCTATGAGAGCGCCTATGGCAGCGGCCAGTGATCTGATCATCTGCGAGTACTGCGACGCGGTGTACGAACGCCAGCCGCTACAGCGTCATCAGCGCGCGGTGTGTGTGCGCTGCGGCGGGGTGCTGCAGCGGCACAATGCGCTGACGGTGCAGCAACGCCTGGCGCTGGCGCTGACCGGTGCGGTGCTGTTGGCTTTCGCCAATGCCTATCCCGTGATGACGATCAGCATGCAGGGCCTGAGCAACTCGGCGACGCTTTGGGACGCCGTGCTGATCCTCAGTAACGGTCCCATCACTTTCATTGCTCTGATCACCGGCCTTGCGATCATCCTGGCGCCGGCCCTGCAGGTCTTGTTGCTCCTCTGGGTGCTGACCTTCGCCCTCGCCGGGCACCGCGCACCGGCTTTCGCCTTCTGTATGCGCTGGCTCGAAGCGCTGCGGCCCTGGAGCATGCTGGAAGTCTGCTTGCTGGGCACGATGGTCGCGGTGATCAAGCTGGCCGGGCTGCTCGATGTGATCCCCGGTATCGGCCTGATGGCCATGGCCGCGCTGAGCGTGCTGATCATCGCCATCGCCGGCAAGGACATCCGTGATCTGTGGGAGCGCGTATGAGTACGCCGCCGCTGGCCAGCGACCTGCACCTTTGTCTGTGCCACGGCTGCGGCGTGGCGTGCGATACCCGTCGTGATGCCCACCGTTGCGAGCGCTGCGGAGCTCCGCTGCATAGCCGCAAGCACGACGCCATCGCCCGCGGCTGGGCGTACCTGGTGGCGGCGCTGATCTTCTACGTACCGGCCAACCTGTTGCCGGTCATGCATACCGAGATGCTCGGCCAGGGTATCGACAGCACCATCGGCGGCGGCGTCCTCGAGTTCTGGGAAAGCGGTGCGTGGGACATCGCCCTGATCATCTTCATCGCCAGCATCGGTGTGCCGGCGATCAAGTTCCTGTCCCTCGGGCTGCTGCTCTGGACCGCCCAGCACCGCAGCGCCTGGGCGCGCCGGCAGCGCTCGCAGCTGTATCGCTTCGTCGAGCTGATCGGCTACTGGTCGATGCTCGACGTCATGGTCGTGGCTCTGGTGGCGGCCCTCGTGCAGATGCGCGAGCTGGGCACCATCGAGCCGCGCGCCGGCATTCTGTTCTTTGGCATGGTCGTGGTGTTCACCATGCTCGCGGCCATGAGCTTCGATCCACGGCATATCTGGGATGAGGGAGACCCTACCGATGGCGCACACTGAGCAGCACACCCCGGGGCAACCGCAGGTCCGCACCCGGCGCTGGAGCGTCTCGCTTGTCTGGATCGTGCCGATCGTGGCACTGCTGATCGGTGCCTCGCTGATCGTGCGCAGCTGGTTGGAGCAGGGGCCGACCATCGAGATTTCCTTCAAGACCGGCGAGGGCCTGGTCGCCCACAAGACGCAGGTGAAGTACCGCAGCGTGGTGATCGGCGAAGTCGAGGGCGTTGAACTGGCCAAGGACAAGAACAGTGTCACTGCCAGCGTCAAATTGAACAAGGAAGCCGAATCCTTCGCCACCGAAGGCGCGAAGTTCTGGGTCGTTCGCCCGCGCATTGGCGCCGGTGGCGTGACCGGCGTCGACACGCTGCTCTCGGGTAATTTCATCGGCGCCGACGCGGGCGAATCCAGCAAGCCGCAGAAGCGCTTCACCGGCCTGGAAGCGCCGCCGCCGATCACCTACGGCGAGAAGGGCAAGAGTTTCGTCCTGCGCGCCGACGACCTCGGCTCGCTGGATATTGGCTCACCCATCTATTACCGCAAGATTCCGGTGGGCCAGGTAACCTCCTACGGTTTGCGCAGCGACGGCAACGGCGTGGATCTGGGTATCTTCATCAAGGCGCCCAATGACGCCTTCGTGACCCAGAACACTCGTTTCTGGAACGCCAGTGGCGTCGATGTCGCTGTCAGCGCCAACGGCCTGAAGGTGAACACCGAATCGCTGTCGGCGCTGCTGGTCGGGGGGCTGGCCTTTGGCGCACCCGAGGGCAGCGAGGAATCGGCCGCCGCCCAGGACAGCCAGGCCTTCGATCTCTACGCCGACCGTGACAATGCCCTGGCTCCGCCCACCGGCCTGCCGCAGTACCTGCGCCTGCGCTTCGACCAGTCCATGCGTGGCTTGAGCGTCGGCGCGCCGGTGGAGTTCATGGGCGTCGAGTTCGGCAAGGTCACCAATATCCAGCTGGATTACGACGAGAAACTGCAGATATTCCCGGTGGTGGTCGATGCGGTGATCTACCCGCAGCGACTGGGGCCTGTCCACCAGAAAATGCTCAAGGTGTTCGACAGCACCGTGGGGGACCAGAGCGGCGTCACCCGTGTGATCGGCAGCTTCGTCGAGCACGGCATGCGCGCCCAGGCTCGCAGTGGCAACCTGTTGACCGGGCAGCTGTACATCTCGCTGGACTTCTATCCCGATGCCAAACCCGTGGCCTTCGATGCCACTGCACGGCCGCTGCGTATCCCGACGGTGCCCAGCAGCCTGGCGAAGCTCCAGGAACAATTGCAGGCCGTTGTGGACCGCATCGGCAAGCTGCCGCTCGAACGCATCGCCAACAACCTGGACGGCAACCTGCGTGAGCTGCAGACCAGCCTCAAGCAGTTCAACACCCAGACGCTACCGGGGGTTACCAAGACCCTGGATGAGGTCCGTACGACGCTGGCCTCGGCCAATTCGGCGCTGGGCGAGAACTCGCCGCAGCGCGAAAAGCTCAGCGACACCCTGGATGAGTTGGACCGCATGTCGCGCTCCCTGCGCGACCTGTCGGACTACCTGGGGCGTCACCCGGAATCGCTGATCCGCGGGCGGCCGAAGAACGCCGACGCCGATAACCTTCAGCCCTGATCAAGGAGAGACTTCAGATGCCGAAGCTGCCCTTGCTGCTCCTGGCCGGCCTGTTCCCCATGATGTGGGGCTGCAGTAGTGCGCCCATCCATTACCACACGCTCGTGCCCGCCCAGCCGGGCGGACCGGCCAGCGGCCAGGTGAAGGTGGAGCGGGTGTCCATGCCGCCGCAGGTCGATCGTTCGCAGCTCGTCATTCGCCAGGGAGGCAGCGGCCTGGCGATCCTGGAAACCGAGTGGTGGGGCGCCAACCTGGTGGATGAGTACCGCAACGCTCTTGAAGATCAGCTCGGAGCGCCGGGCGCGGGCGCCGCGTTGCTGCGCGTGGACGTGCAGCGCTTCGACTCGGTGCCGGGCCAGTATGCGTTGCTCGATGCGCGATGGCGCCTGCAGCGTCGCGGCTCGGACAAGCCCCTGGTCTGCCGCAGCAGCTTGCAGACACCGGCCGGCCCCAGCGTCGAGGCGCTGGTGGTTGCGCAACAGACCAACCTGCGCAAGTTCGCCGAGCAGGTGGCGCAGGCCAGCGCCGCTGGCGGCACGCGCTGTCCGTGATGGCCAGCGGGCGGTCGAGGCACCTTCGATAGATTGACAGCGCCGGGGCTTGCGTTATCAGACGCTGCCCCGGCGCGCCCATGTAGCGCGTTCCATTACGTTGCCCAAGGGCTGTCGCAGGGTGCGCTTCTGACCCGAACCTGCCGCGTTGGCCTGCTGCTCGCCGGGGTGATCGCCGACACGATGCAGGCTGCGGCCAGGCTCAGTCCGTGGACTGAGCCGTAGCGGTGTCGGCAGTGGCGTCGGCAGCGGTTTCGGCGGTGGCGGGAGTACGATTTTTCAACTTCTCCCGATTCCGACGCTCCTGGCTGCGTTGCCGCGAAGCCTGCTGCTTCGCGTGCAGCGCCTGGGCGGCGGTCACGCTGCCGACTGCCTGGCCGTTCAAGTCCAGGCGCGGTGCGTTCTCCACCATGCTGGCCCAGTATCGAGCTCCCCGGCACCAGGTTGAGATACCCAGTTTGAGCTGCTCGCTGGTAATCCCGAGTTTCGCCAGATGCTGCTCGGCGTCCTTGAGAATCCCCTCCTTGAGCGGAACCTTGGGCGCCGGATTCACCGGGAAGGCCAATGGAAAATGCCGCTGCAATCGCCAGATCGCTTCCAGCGCAGGATCCTGCTCACGAGGTTTCTCCTGCGGTGCGGCCTTCGGCTTGCGGCGCTTCTCGCCAGCGGCCTTGGCCTGCTCTTTTTCAGCCCGCAGGCGGTCACGTAGCCCAGCTAGTTGTTCAAAACCCATCGTTCAATTCACAGCTTCGAGGTTGATTGCGTGGTGCAAGGTTATTCCATACTGCCCTTGGGATCACCTGAATCAGCACAAATCGTCGCTGTTTTCGTCGGCAAAGGATGAATCCACCGCCAATGGAGGCTCTGGGCAATGGCGCCCCAGTGGTCGGGCGGCGGGTTCTGAGGCCATCGGTGGCGTCGCAGTTCGTCGCCAAATCTAAATTTAAATTGAATTTCAGATTGCCCTTGCCTCAGGCTGATCGGCATCGTTCCTGCGCCAAGGAAAAGCCATGGCCTCCCGCGAATCCCGTAAAGACGGTGAAGCGACCCGTATACGCATCCTCGAAGCCGCCGGCGAGTTGCTCGCGACCCTCGGTTTCGCCGAAACCAGCAACAAGGCGGTCGCCGCCAAGGCTGAGGTGGACCTGGCCTCGATCAACTACCACTTCGGCAGCCGCAACGGTCTTTACCAGGCGGTGCTGGGGGAGGCCCGGCGGCGCTTTCTCGATATTGCCGATCTGCAGCGAATCATCCAGGCCGAGCAGCCGGCGCCGGACAAGCTGCTCGCGCTGACCGAACTGGTGGTGCGCAAGGCGTCGCGCGGAAGGGAGAGCTGGCACCTGCGAGTGCTCGCCGCCGAAGCCCTGGCGCCCAGCAGCCACGGTCAGGAGGTGCTGCATCCGCAGAAAGCGCTGAAACTGACGCTGCTCAAGCAGCTGTTCAGCGAGATCACCGGGATGCCGGCAGACGACCCCACGCTGGTCCCCTGCATTCTCAGCGTGACTGCGCCTTGGGCGATGTTGCTGATCGGCCCCCGTGGCGGGCACGGTGCCCTGCGCGACATCCTCGACATGCCCGGTGAAGTGGTCGCCGCGCAGCTGTACAGCTTCACCCTGGCGGGCCTGCGGGAGGTGGGTCGTCAGTATCAACTGCGGGCCGCCGCCGCGGACTCCTGAGCCCGCTGTATTCCCGTTCAACGACATTTCCTCTCTTCAGGTCAGCCTCATGCAATCGGCTTCCGATCAAACCCTGGCCAGCCATGCGGGTCCCGCAGCCGAGGCCGGGGAAGCACAACCTTCCATTCCCTTGTTGCTGGCGGCTTTGCTGCTGGTGATGTTCCTCGCGGCGCTGGACCAGACCATCGTGTCCACTGCCTTGCCCACCATCGTCGGCGAGCTGGGCGGCCTGCACCTGCTGTCCTGGGTGGTCACCGCCTACCTGCTGGCGTCCACCGTCGTGGTGCCGCTGTATGGCAAGTTCGGCGACCTGTATGGCCGCAAGCTGGTGCTGCAGACCGCCATCGTGCTGTTCCTCGCGGGTTCGGCACTCTGTGGCCTTGCGCAGAACATGACCCAGCTGATCCTCCTGCGCGCGCTCCAGGGCCTGGGCGGGGGAGGCCTGATGGTGGTGGCGATGGCGGCCATCGGCGACGTCATTCCGCCGGCTGAACGGGGGCGCTACCAGGGCCTGTTCGGTGGGGTGTTCGGCCTCGCCACCGTGGTCGGCCCGCTGGTGGGTGGTTTCCTGGTCGAGCAGTTGTCCTGGCGCTGGATCTTCTACATCAACCTGCCGCTGGGACTGCTCGCCCTGCTGGTGATCGGCAGCGCGTTTCGGCCCCACGTCGCGCGGGTGAGGCACGTCATCGACTACTTCGGTGCCTTCTTCCTGACCCTGGCGCTGGCCTCGCTGGTGCTGATCACCAGCCTGGGCGGGAGCACCCTGAAATGGACCTCGATCGACATCATGGTCCTGGTGCTCTTCGCCGTCGTCGGACTGATCGGCTTCGTCCACGAGCAGCGCATCGCCGCCGAACCGATCATGCCGCTGCACCTGTTCCGCCACCGCACCTTCGTCCTCGCAGGCCTGATCGGCTTCACCGTCGGTGTTTCGCTGTTCGGCTCGGTGACTTTCCTGCCGCTCTACATGCAGGTAGTCAAGGACGCCACCCCGACCAGTGCGGGCTTGCAGATGCTGCCGCTGATGGGGGCGATGCTGATGGTTTCGGCGGTCACCGGCCGGCTGATCAGCCGCTGGGGGCGTTACCGGGTATTCCCGATCCTTGGCACCCTGCTGCAGGTCATCGCCCTGGCGCTGCTCAGTCGGCTCGACCTGCAATCCTCCATGCTCCAGATGAATCTCTACATGGCCTTGCTGGGCGCTGGGTTGGGCATGGTCATGCAGGTGCTGATCCTGGCGGTGCAGAACAGCGTCGAGTTCCGCCACATGGGCGTGGCCACTTCGGGCGCGACGCTGTTCCGCTCCATCGGCGGCTCCATTGGCGTCTCGGTGTTCGGCGCGTTGTTCTCACACGAACTGACGAGCCGGCTCGCCAGCAGTTTCCCGGCCGGAACCGGTTCCGCGGCCAACCTGTCGCCGGCCGATGTGCACGCCTTGCCGGTGGCGCTGCAGCAGCTCTATCTGGAGGCTTTCTCCGGGTCGATGCACTGGGTGTTCCTGGTGGCGTGCCTGGTCAGCGCCGTGGCCTTCGCGCTGTCGTGGCTGCTGCAGGAAGTGCCGCTGCGCACGGCCTGACTCCGCACGTAAGAGGCAGTGCTGTTACTGGCCCGGAATCAGGCGAAGGGCGGCACGCTGTCGCCGCAGGTAGAGGATGGCCAGGGTGTAGGGGAGCACGGCAAGGAAGGCGCAGGCCAGGAAGGGGAGCGAAAGGTAGTTCAACGCCGGGACGAGACTCAAAGCCATGCTTTGCATGATGTAGGGGAGCGTACCGAGGATGCCGCAGGCGACAGTCCCGGAGACGGCGCTGATCGCATAAAGCAGAAGAATCAACCACTGCCCTGTGTTGCCGTTCTCGGCAGGTTTCAACAGCAGCAGTGCGTAGGCGAACGAGATCAGCGAAAGGCCCACGAGCAACAGCGTCAAGGGCAGGCTGTTGGGGTAATGCTTGACCCCGTTCAGCAGATTGAACGCACCTGACAGTGCGCTGATGACGGAAACCGCAAACATGACCAGGAGATTGACGCTACGCATGACGCTTCCTTGTGTCTGGCGATAAGCCTGTGCAACGAGCGGGTTGTGCAAGACCTTGGGGCCGGGTATTGCTGCGGTTCCTTGAGCAACCCTTTCCAACGCGGGCCGGTTGACGGTCCAATGGGCTCGGCTGGGTGCGTCAAGCTTACGATGTCATCGGCGGCGTTGCTATGGGGCGGCCTACGCGGGGCCGCTGCACACAAGAGGGCACTCCTGGTCGTCCGCCAGCTTGCGACAGTGCATAGTGGCTTTGCCCAGGTGCCAATGGTCTTGGTGCCGACGCTGGCCTATAGTCGCGCCCCCCCAGCGAAGCCGCCAGTGCCCTTCGGGCCTGTTTTCGGCGACGCGACCACCCAAGGCGCGAGGAGCTCGCCAGCCATGAAAACAGAACAGGGCATCCTGCGGCTTTCCATCATCGTGACCGTGCTGCTGGCCGGTTTCGGGATTATCGTCGGCCTGCTTTCGGGATCCTTTTCCATCGTCTTCGACGGCGTCTACTCACTGGCCGATGCCAGCATGAGCGGCCTGGCGCTGGTGGTGGCCACCCTGATCCGTCGCCATACCACCGAAGGCGATGCCAGCCGGCGTCTGGCCGAGCGGTTCAACATGGGCTTCTGGCACCTGGAACCCATGGTGCTGGCACTCAACGGCACGCTGCTCTCAGGCGTTACGCTGTATGCACTGATCAACGCCATCGGCCGGCTGCTCACGGGCGGTCACGCGCTGGAGTTCGGTTTCGCCATCCTCTATGCGGCGGTTGCCACGCTGGTCTGCTTCTCTCTGGCGGCGGTGCAGTTCCGCGCCAACAAGCGCATCGGTTCGGACTTCGTCGCCCTCGATGCGAAATCCTGGGTGATGTCCGGCAGCATTTCCCTGGCCTTGTTGATCGCCTTCCTGGTGGGTGACGTGGCTACCGTGAGCGGCTACGCGCACATCGGCCCCTATGTCGACCCGGCGGTGCTGGCGTTGATCTGCCTGGTGATCCTGCCGATTCCTTTCCTGACCATTCGCCAGGCCTTCAAGGATATCCTCCTGGTGACCCCGCCCGAGCTGAAGGAGCACGTCGACGAAGTCGCCGCAGCCGTCGTGGCTCAGCACGGGTTTCTGGCCTACCAGGCCTACGTCGCCAAGGTCGGGCGAGCGCAGCAGATCGAGCTGTACTTCATCGTTCCGCCAAGCTGGCCGGCGCAGACCCTGGCCGAGTGGGACAGGCTGCGCGACGAGATCGGCGAGGCCATCGGCGGCGAAGGCCCCAACCGCTGGTTGACCATCGCTTTCACCACCGATCCGCTCTGGACCCGCTGAGCCGATCACGTCCTGTCGATGGTGGCAGGGCGAGCCCCGTTCACTCCCTGCGCAATCGCGCTTCGCGCCAGGCGCCCGGACTGCTGTCGTACCAGCGGCCGAAGGCCCGGGAGAAACTCTGCAGATCCCCATAGCCGAGCCGGTCGGTGATCTGCGCGAGCGACAGCGCCGGGTCGTCCAGCAGGTCGAGTGCCTTGTGGCGGCGCTGCTCGTCGAGCAGCTCGCTGTAGCGCCAACCGTGGCTGAGCAGCCGCCGCGCGGCGGTGCGCTCGGTCAGGTGACGGGTCTTGCAGAATGACTGGAAGCTCGCGCCCTCCGCCAGGGTGCCAGCGATATGGTCGGCGGCTTCGTCCAGCAGGGTTCGCTGGGTCTGCCCGCGCGCCTGCTCGACGATGCCGACCAGGGTCGCCTCCAGCTCGGGATTGGCTGGAGACAGTGGCTGGCGGAACAGCGCCGGTTGCAGTTGCAGCACCATCTCCGACACATCGCGACGCCAGGTCAGAGGCGCGCGCAGCGTTTGCTCATAGAGTCCGGTGTCCGCTGGGGCGTGGCCGGGCAACTGGATGCCGAGCAGCGGGTCCTGGGCAATGCCGCTGGCCAGTAGCTTGCGGCGCAGCAGGCTGCAGATGCCGACCAGGGTGTACTCGCGGCTCTGCCGGCCGGACAGCAGCGCGCCGCACTCGGAGAGAACCAGGGCGATGCTGTCGCCCTCGATGCGCAGTTCGATGTTCAGCGAGCCGTTGAAGTAGGGGAAATACCGGGCGAAGTAGGTACAGGCCGTTTCCAGGGTCGGCGCCACATCGAACAGGTAGGTCAGGCCGTTGGTCAGGGTCGACACGAATCGCTTGCCCGCCAGCAGGCCGATGGCGGCTTCGCCGCTGGCCTGCTCGGCGAGGTCCCAGAAGCGCCGGGAGAGAAACAGCGGCACGCGCACCAGCGGCGTGCGCAGCTCCAGCAGCGTCCGGCGCATGCAGGCCTCCAGCTCCGTGGCGGCAACACCGCGTGCGAGCAACTCCTCCATGGCCGGCAGTAGCGTCGGCGCGTAGAAGGCGTTGGACGGATGGGCGGAAGTTGGGCTCATTGGGCAAGAGGGCTCGGTGAGGCGGGCGGGACGACCTTACGCATTGGGCCTGGCACCGACAAGCCCGCGCGGCAGGCGCTCGTCCGCCGCGAAGATCGCCTCGATCATGGCCTGTGCCGCCGGCGACAGGCCAAAGCCCGCGCGGCTGACGATGCCGTAGTGCAGGCGCAGTTCGGGGCGATCCTGGGGAATGTCGGTGATCTGCAGCAGGGCCACTTCGCCGCGCTGCACCGGGTCGTGCAGCGCCTCCACGGCGGCCAGGCCGACCGCATCGGAGCGCGCGACGATGTGCAGGATCGCCGCGAACTGCGCACACTCGATGTTCATGTGGAAGTCGCGTTCGCCGATCACCTCGGCCAGCACCTTGCGCAGCGGTGGCGGAATGCGGGTGCCGACGCGCGGGTAGTCGAGCAGATCGGCCAGCTTCAGCTGCTCCGCGCCGGCCAGCGGATGGCCTGCGCGGCAGAAAAAGCGGCCGGGGCGGAATTCCATCCAGCGCACCTGATAATCGGGATCATCGGCGAACTCGCGGGCGTCGCCGACGAAGAATTCCACCTGTTCTTCCCTGAGCAACTGCGCCATCTGTTCCCAGTCGCCCATCAGGAAGCCGACATCGATCGCCGGGTGGGCGCGGATGAAATCGGCCATGGCCTCGGGCACCAGCAGTTGCGCAGGATAAGGGCCACAGCCGAAGCGCAGCTCGCCGGCATCGAGACCGTTGTACTGCTGCAGTTCGTTACGTAGTGAACGGGTACCGGCCAGCAGGCGTCGCGCGTGCTGCAGCACCAGTTCACCCTGGCCGGTCAGGCGGAAGTCGCGGCTCTGGCGGTCCACCAGCAGGCAGTCGAGATCGCGTTCCAGGGTCTGGATGCTGCGGCTCAGTGCCGACTGGCTGAGGCCAATGGCGTCGGCAGCGCGCTGGTAGTTCTGGAAGTCGGCGAGGGCGGCCAGGTGGCGGAGCTGTCTGAGTTCCATCATGCGTCCTGCGCATAAAAGTGTTGAGTCGAATGAATTTGATGGATAGCAGAGTCAGCTGGTCTAGTAAACCGCCTGCCGAACCGGACCCCTGCCATGTCGCCCTTGCTGTTCGCCTCCAGCGCCTTCGCCAGCACCATTCTCCTGCATGCCGCCCGCCTGGGATTGTGCGCGGTAGAATTGCGCCTGCGCGCCGGGATTGCCGAGGAGCAGCTGGCGGATCATCGCGCGCAAATCCCGGCAGACCAGGTGGAGCGCCTGTTGAGCGAGTGCGAGCGCGCCAGCGGTAATCCGCAGTTCGGTTGCGAGCTGCTCAACAGCATGGCCACCCACTGCCTGCAGGGGCTGAACATTCTGCTGGACTCCGCCGCGGACCTGGGCACCAGTCTCGCCGCCTTCTGCCAGTACCTGCCCACGGTGACCAACTGCGTGCAAGCGCGCCTGGAAGAAGAGGGCGAAGCCACTCGGCTGACCCTTGAGCTGGTGCGTGACGATCTGCACCACTTCGGCCTGGATGCCGCGGTGCTGACCCTGATCCGCAACATTGCCCGGCGTGTCGGGCTGCCGGCGGCACAGGTGTGCCGGGAGGCCGGCATCGCGGCGCAACAGCGCTGCACATCGACGCTCGGCGAATGGGGCGTGCCCTGGCGGGTGGCGCCTTCGCCGTTCCTGCTGCTGCCCACGGCGCTACTGGCCACGCCGTTGGTGGGCGCCAATGAGTTCCTTTACCAGAGTCTGCGGCGTCAATGGGGCGATGCGCGCAAGGACGGGGAGGGCGACGGCCTGAGCCTGGCGCGCATCTGGTTGCGTTCTTCGGACCAGCCCATCGAGCGTATCGCCGAGCGCATCGGTTATCGGCAGAGCGGCAACTTCATCCGCGCGTTCCGCAAGCGCTTCGGTGTTACGCCCAAGCAGTTCCGCCTCGGCCAATGCCCGGCATGATCGAATTTTGTCGGTCCCGGCTTGTGGTCGTCGTGCCCGCGCCCTTCATGGTGGTCCGGCGGTACCCATCCTCCGGAGCCCATAATGACAAGAATCCATCCGGCCCCTGTCCCCCTCGCTTTCGTGGGGCAGCGCCAGCACTACATCTGCCGGCCTCTTCTGCTCGCCCTCGCAGTCAGTAGCGCCTTTGGTGCGCAGGCCACTACCTTCGAGCTGAACGACGACTGGAGCCTGTCCACCAAGACCACCCTCAGTCTTGGGGCCAGTTGGGCGGCGCAGGACCCCGATCGCCACCTGATGACCCACGCCAACGCGGTTCAGGCTCAGCACATCAACAATGCCGACGGCACCAGCGTGAGCGCCGATGACAACCGCCTGAACTTCAAGAAAGGCGACCCCATCTCGCAGATGTTCAAGGGGCTCACCGACTTCAGCCTGGAGGGTGACGGGCAGGGCGCCTTCATCCGCTTCAAGTACTGGTACGACCATGCCTATGAGACCGGCGACGGCCGCTTCAAGGACTTCGACGACAGCGGCTGGCCGACCCTGGCGCGTTACCACGGCTTTGACACCCTCGACGCCTACGTGTGGAAGGACTTCGACGTTGCCGAACATCCGCTGAACCTCAAGCTCGGCAAGCAGGTGCTGTCCTGGGGCGAGGCGGTGTTGATCCAGAACGGCATCAACGTGATCAACCCGCTGGACTACAGCGCCTTCAACAAACCGGGCGTGGACATCAAGGAAGGCCAACTGCCGGTGGAGATGCTCTCGTTCAACCTCGGCCTGAGCGACAAGGTGAACCTGGAAGGCTTCTACCAGTACAACTGGCGGCCCAGCGTGCTCGATGGTTGCGGCACCTTCTTCGCCACCAGCGACGCCATCCAGCCCGGTTGTGGCCCGCTGTACCTGAGCCAGGTGCAGACTGACGCGCAGATGCAGGCCGGCGGCCTGTACGCCGCCCACGGCGACGACCAGGACCCGTCCGACCAGGGCCAGTGGGGCGTCGCCCTGCGTACCCTGATCAGCTCGCTGAACGACGCCGAGGCGGCGTTCTACTACGTCAACTACCACGCGCGACTGCCCTACCTGCAGCTCACCGCGCGCGACAACAGCAAGCCCGGAAACTTCCCCATCGGGCGCGTACAGGGCCCCGTATACGCCGCCGCCTTCCCGGAGAACATTCACCTCTACGGCCTGAGCATCAACGGCGCACTACCTGGCTGGGGTACCTCGCTGGCGGCGGAGCTGAGTTACCGGCCGAACATGCCGGTGGCGCTCAACGGCCCGGACATGAACGTGGCGATGATCACCGGCCCCGGCGGCAGTTCGTCGATCACCGACGTGCCGGCCAACGCCTCCACTACCGGCCAGACGCTGGATGGCTGGGAGCGCAAGCCGGTGTGGCAGATGACCGCCTCGGCCACCCAGATCATCGACAACGTTCTCGGCGCTACCCGCCTGACCCTGCTCGGCGAGGCCGGCGTGGTGCACGTGGGCGATGTCGGCGACGAGCGCCTGGGGCGCAACGCCGCCTTTGGCCGCAGCGCTCCGCTCAACGGCACAAAGTGCAACACCGTGGCCAGTGGCGTGACCAACCGCTACTGCACCGACGACGGCTTCACCACGCCCTGGTCCTGGGGTTACCGCCTGCGCGCCGGCCTGGAATACAGCGACGTGCTGCCGGGGGTGAACATGCTGCCCAGCCTGAACTTCCGTCACGACGTGGAGGGCTACTCCTACGATCCGGGCGGTCCGTTCCAGGAAGGGCAGATGGCCGCCGGCCTGTCACTGGCCTTCAACTACCTGAACGATTACAGCCTGGAGTTCGGCTACAACAGCTTCTTCGGCAACAACAAGTACAGCACGCTCGACGACCGCGACTTCTACAGCGTCAGCGCCAAGGTCGACTTCTGAGGAACCGCCCCATGCACCTTTCGAACATTTCCGCCCTGGCGCTGGCCATGGGCCTGGCGTTCTGCGCCCATGCATCCGCCAATACTCCAGCCGACCTCGGCAGCAGCCTGACACCGGTCGGCGCCGAGAAGGCCGGTAACGCCGACGGCAGCATTCCTGCCTGGGATGGCGGCCTGAAACCCGACGCGGGCCAGGTCGACGCGAAGGGCGGCTACGCCGATCCCTATGCCGCCGAGAAGCCGCTGTTCAGCATCACCCCGGCCAACGTCGGGCAATACAGCCAGTGGCTCAGCCCTGGCGAGCAGGCGATGCTCAAGCGCTACCCGAACACCTACCGGATCAACGTCTACCCCAGCCACCGCAGCGCGCGACTGCCCGAGGAGATCAATGCGGCGACCCGCGACAACGCCAGCAAGGCCAAGCTCGCCGACGGTGGCAACGGCGTCCTCAACTACCAGCGCGGCGTGCCTTTCCCGCTGCCCGGCGAGGGCGTCGAGGCGATCTGGAACCACATCACCCGCTACCGTGGCGGCAGCATCGAGCGCACCTTCAGCTCGGCCAATGTGAAGGAGAACGGCGTCTACAGCCTGGTCCGCTCGCAGACCGACATGAACTACGCCGAGACCGTCGACGACCTGCCACAGGACGCCAACCTGCTGTACCTGTTCAAGACCCGCGTGCTGGAGCCGGCACGGTTGTCCGGCGAGGCGGTACTGACCCACGAGCCGATGGACCAGGTCGCCGAACCGCGCGCCGCCTGGCAGTACATTCCCGGCCAGCGCCGGGTGCGCCGCGCCCCGCTGATCGCCTACGACAACAGCGCGCGCTACAGCGACGGCATGGTCACCGCCGACAGCCTCGATGGCTTCAATGGCGCGCCGGACCGCTATGACTGGAAGCTGGTCGGCAAGCAGGAACTGTTCGTGCCCTACAACAGCTTCCGTCTGTACGACCGCTCGGTGAAGTACGCCGACATTCTCAAGACCAACCACATCAACCCCGATCTGGCGCGTTTCGAGAAGCACCGCGTCTGGGTCGTCGAGGCGACGCTCAAGCCGGGTGCCCGTCACGTCTACAGCAAGCGCCGCTACTACCTCGACGAGGACAGCTGGAACATCCTTCTGGGCGAGCTCTACGACAGCCGTGGCGAGCTGTGGCGCAATTACCAGTCCCACGCCATGCCGTACTACGACAAGCAGTTCACCTACGAGGCGCTGGCGGCGGCCTATGACCTGATCAGCGGGCGTTACTTCGTCAACGGTCTGATGAACGAAGAGAGCAGCGGCCTGAAGACCGGCCAGCACGCGAAGATGAGCGACTACACTCCGTCCGACCTGCGTCGCTGGGCGAAGTAGCGTCGTGCTCCTGGCCCCGGCCGGACATGGCCGGGGTTCTTGCGCCGTCCTGGCAACCTGCGGCCCGCCATGATCGCTTTTTGTCCGCTGGGGCTGACCGCCGCCCGTGCGGGATGCCGCACTCTGGTCCGACATCCGCCGTGGCGCCGCATGGCCGGGCGGTTCAACAAGAAGAACGAGGAAACCCCCATGCGCCATTGGCTGCCCGCACTTGCCATCCTGCCCCTGTTCGCCGGCCACGTCTGGGCCGCCGCGCCCACTGTGCAGCAGGCCCGCGACCTGGCCGAAGCGGCCTATCTGTTCACCTTCGCCACTGCCGAGCACGGCAAGACGCTGCAGGCCATCGCCGCCAAGTTGCCGGTCAACTACCTGTACAACAAGACCACGCTGCTCGGCCCGGAAGACCGCACCGTGGTCTCGCCGAACAACGATACGTTGTACTCCTATGCGCTGCTCGATCTGCGCGAGCACCCGGTGGTCCTCGACGTACCGGCGGTGCCGCAGCGCTACTACAGCTTCCAGCTGATCGACATGCGCACCAACAACCTCGACTACATCGGCACCCGCGCCACCGGCCGGGAGGCCGGCAGCTTCCTGATCGCCGGCCCCGACTGGGATGGCCGCCAACCCGAAGGCTTCACTGGCAAGGTGATCCGCTCGCCCAGCCGTATCGTCTTCCTGCTCGGCCGCACCGCCGTGGATGGCGAGGCCGATCTCGATGCGGCCAAGGCCGTGATGGATGGCTACAAGTTGCGTAGTACCAATCCGACGCTGCTGCCGCACAAGATGGATGTGCCCGAGTACCTGCCGACCAAGGAAGGCCCGGCGGAAAACGCCTTCATCGACTTCAACGGGCTGTCCGCCTGGCATGCCTGGAGCGCCGACGAACAACAGCGCCTGGCACAGTTCGCGCAGATCGGTGTGGGCACCGGCAAGCCGTTCGACACGAAGCAACTGCCGGCGGATATAGCCCAGGCCGTGCAGCAGGGTGCCGAGGCCGGGCGCGAAAAGATTCGCTCCGCCAGCGAGCGCTTCGCCGCGCCGGTCAATGGCTGGCAGAGCTCTCCCACCAACATCGGGCACTATGGCAATGACGACCTGACGCGGGCGGCAGTCGCCTGGAAATACATCTACGCCAACGACCCGGCGGAGGCGATGTATCCGCTCACTCGCGTCGACGCTGCCGGCCAGGCACTCGACGGCAGCCGTGCCTACACCCTGCACTTCGCCCACGGACAGTTGCCGCCGGTCGATGCGTTCTGGTCCGTCACGCTTTACGACGGCAAGACCCAGATGCTCTCGGCCAACGCACTCAACCGCTACGCCATCAACAGTGCCAGCAACCTGAAACGGGATGTCGACGGCGGCCTGACCCTGAGCATCCAGCATGCCCAGCCGGCCAGCAGCGACAACTGGCTGCCGGCGCCACAGGGGCCGTTCAACCTGATCCTGCGCATGTACCTGCCGCAGGAGAAAGCGCTCAAGGGCGATTACCAGCCGCCGGCCGTGCAGCCCGTCAACAGCCAGGAGTAAGCCATGTCCCCGATTCTGACCCGCCGCCGTTTCCTCGGCGCCAGCGGCGCGCTCGGCTTTGGCCTGGGCTGCATGCCAAGCTGGCTGCTGGCTGCACCCTCTGCGCTGGAAAGCGACCCGGCCGTGTACCAGGACATCGTCCGCCAGGCGTGGATCTACGCCTACCCGATGCTGATGCACTACCAGACGATGCACAAACAGGCACTGGATGCCGCTTCGCCCGAGTACGTCGGCGGCTTCGGCGTGTTCCGCCACTACAGCGAACTCTTCACCCCGAAGAACCGCGACATCGTGACCCCCAACAACGACACGCCGTACTCCTGGGCCTGGCTCGACCTGCGCGCCGAACCCTGGGTGCTCAGCGTGCCGGCGGTGTCGGACGACCGTTACTACGTGCATCAGCTGGTTGACCAGTACACCTTCAACTTCGGCTATGTCGGCGTGCTCAGCACCGGCCGCGAAGCGGGTAACTACCTGATCGTCGGGCCGCACTGGAAAGGCGAGACGCCCCCCGGCATACGCCAGGTGCTGCGCAGCGGGACGCAGATCGCCATGGTCCTGGGGCGCACCGGCCTGCACAGTGCCGACGACCTGCCGGCGGTGCGCGAACTCCAGCAGCAATACCGTCTGCGGCCGCTGCATGAAATTGCCGGTAGCTCGGCGCCCGCTGCGCCGCCAGCGGTGCAATGGCTGCCGTGGGAGCTGCCGCGCGATCTCGGCGCGGGATTCATTCCTCACCTGAACCAGATCCTCGCGTTCTGCCCGGTGGACCCCAGCGAGGTGGAGCTGCTCCAGCGTTTCGCCCGCGTCGGCATCGGAGCGGGGCTGCCGTTCAACCCCGCCACACTGAACCCGGCCCAGCGCCAGGCATTGGCCGCCGGCATCCAGCAGGGCATGGAGGAGCTGAAGGCCAGGGGCGCCACGCTGCGCTCATCCGCCGGGCTGTTCGGCACCCGCGCGGCGATGCACAACGACTACCTGAGCCGCGCCGCGGCGGCGGCCAGCGGAATCTATGGCAACAGCGTGGAGGAGGCGATCTACCTTGGCAGCCGCCAGGACAGCGCGCAGCAGCCGCTGCGAGGCAGCCGGCACTACCGCCTGCGCTTCGCACCGGGGCAGTTGCCGCCGGCCAGGGAGTTCTGGTCGCTGACGCTCTACGATCTGCCCGACCGCCAGTTGGTCGATAACCCGATCCAGCGTTACTGCCTGAGCAGCCGCGATCCCCTGGTGCACGATGCCGATGGTGGGGTGACGCTCTATATCCAGGCCGACTCGCCCGGCCAGGAACGCGAGGCAAACTGGCTGCCGTCGACCCGTCAGGGACCGTTCAACCTGATCCTGCGGATCTACGGGCCGGAGCAGCCGGTGGTGGTCGGGCAGTGGACCCTCCCGGACATCGAGCGAGTCTGACCTCGGGCTCGTCTAGCGGCCCGCGACGCTTGCCCAGCGCTCGCGCAGCAGCTCGTAGCAAAGCCATGGAGCGGGCGTGCCGGAGAGGTCCAGTTGCGCCTCGTACGCCAGCGTCGCACCGAGCTTTGCGGTTCCTTTCTGCGAACGGATATTGCTCGGCGCGATGTGGAACCACACGCGCTCAAAGCGCTGGAAGGCGTGGTCGAGCATCAGCGTCTTCAGCTCGCGGTTGGTCGCGCCACCCCAGTAGCGGTAGTTGATGAAGGTGAAACCGATGCCGATGTCGTCCGGCTGGTCCGGCACCGGGTAGTAGCGCGAGCAGCCGATGGCTTCTGCGCTCTGCCGGTCGAGGATCAGCAGGTAACCCCCGGCCTTTACCAGAAACTGGAAGTAGGGCTCGAATACCTCGCGGCGATAGCGCTCGGTGGCCGGGTGACCGGCCCAGGTTTCCGGCGAGTTGGCAGCGGCGAACAGCGCCTCGAAGTCATCGGCGCGCAGCGGGCGCAATTGCAAGGTGTCGCCGAGCAGGGTCGGCTGGTCATCGAAGGCGGTCATGCCGGGCTCCAGGGTGGCTGGAGCCCAGCTTACGGGCGCAAGGGTCCATAGCAGAGTGCCAATCGCGGGCACTTCGACAGTGCCAATCAGTACTCAGTCAGCGCAGATGCCGAGGATCGCCCGCGCCGCGGCTTCGGTGCCTCGCGAGGCTTGCATCTGCGCGCGCACGTTGCCGAGGCGTTGCTCCATGGCCTTGTCGGCGAGCAGTTCGGCGAGAGCGGCGGGCAGCGCCGCCAGCGGGTTCTCGAAGCGCGGCAGGTAGCGCGCCACGCCGACTTCCTCGGCGCGCCGGGCGTTGTCGTGGCCGTCCCAGCAGTAGGGGATGATCACCGACGGCAGGCCGAAATACAGCGCCTCGCAGAAGCTGTTGTTGCCGCCGTGGTGGATGAACAGCTGACACTCGCGCAGCACCGCCGGCTGCGGGTACCAGCTGTCGAGGTAGACGTTGTCCGGCACCGTGTCGTAATGCTCGCGGTAGGCGCCGACGTTGATCAGGAAGCGGTAGGGCAGTTGGGCCACGGCGTCGATCAGCCGGCGCATCATTGCAACGTCGGCGGCGCCCAGGCTGCCGAAGCTCACGTAGATCAGCGGCGCCTCGTCATGTCGGGGGAACTGCGGCGGGATGTACGGTGCCTCGCTGCGCACGCAGCCGTCGAGGTACAGGTAGCGTTCCGCCGGCAGCGGTTTCTCGCGCTCATAGCGCACCGGCGTCGGCGACAGCAGCAGGTTGAGCCAGGGCGAGTCCTCGAGGAACTGGCCGGCGGGCAGGGCGGGGTGGCCGCAGTCCGCGAGGAAGCGGGCGAAGCGCTCGTGCGCCGGCTTCGTCGCTTGCAGGTAGTGCTCGCGATAGGTCTCACAGGCCTGCTTGTCGCTGCCGCTGGCGCCGGACAGGTACGGCGGCACGGCGGCATCGGGCAACTCGGTTTCCGCACAGGAGACCATGCGTACCCAGGGGCAGCCGGCGGCGGCAATGGCCGGGAAGCTGACCACGTTGTCCAGCACGATGGCATCGGGCTTGAGTCGGGCGAGCAACTGCTGCAGCGGTTTTTCCGACTCGATGGCGGTGTCGATGATGGCTTCCCAGGCCGGCGCCACGTAGCTGTCGATCTGTGCCAAAGGCGGTTGGTCGAAGTACGGTACGTTGCGCTCGATGAAGCGCTCCCAGTAGTGCTGGTGGTCGGCGGCGGACAGCGGCGAGTCCAGCTGCAGCGGGTACTCGGCGAAACCGTACTCGGCGAAGATGCCCTGGAAATGCGCATGGCAGATGAACACCGGGCGCGCACCGAGTTCGCGCAGGGCCTGGGCGATGCCGATGCAGTTCAGCGCGGCGCCGAAACTGGCTTCGGGGAAGAAGGCGATGGTTCTTGTTCTTTGCGTCATGGGCACATCCGGGTGTAGCTCACGGGCACTGCGTGAAACTGATACTGCATTTTTTCGTTAAAAAAAACACCGTGAATGAAAAATACTTAACGGCGCGCCCCGGCGAATGACTGCGGAATCCCGCGGTTGGCGGTCTGCGGACGCTGCGCGAAGGACAGTCGCAGGTGTAGGCGCATCAGGTCGGCGGCGATTTCCAGCTGGCCGCGCTCGATCTGCTCGATGATCTTCAGGTGCTCGCGCAGGGCTTCCTGCAGACGGTGCACGCTGACCATCGGCAACAGGTTGGGCAGGCGGCGCAGGCGCTGGTGCTGCAGCAGCGAGTCGCCGACGAAGCGGTTGCCGCAGCCCTGTGCGACCAGTTCATGAAAGCCGATGTCCAGCTCGCGGAACTGCGCTACGTCGAAGCGTTCGATGGGCGCGCCGAGCAGTTCTTCCATGGCGCCGCGCAACAGGGCGAGGCGCGCAAGATCGGGGTCGAAGCCGGGGGCGAGCAGGGCTTCGGGCTCCAGGATCAGGCGGTAGCGCAGGCTGTCTTCCAGCGCCGCGAGGTTGTTCAGCAGTGGGCGGAACGACCAGCTCTGCCCGGCGCCGCGTTCCAGTACCTGGTCTTCGCTGAGCTGCGCCAGCACCTTCTGCGCGGCGGCGCGGCCGATGTCGTAGCGGCGCATCAGCTCGCTGGCGCTGAGGCTGTTGCCCAGCCGCCCGGCCATGCGGTCGCGCAACACCGAAGCAGCCAGCGCTTCCTCCTCGGCCTGGGGCAGGGCGGGGCCGAGCACCTGGGCGGAAGGGTCGGCGGCGAGGCGATAGCCCTTGCCCGGTTCGTGGGCCACCAGTTGCTGTTCCAGCAGCAGGTCCAGCCCTGCGCGGATCAGTGTGCGCGACACGCCAAAAGTGCGCGCCAGCTGTTGTTCCGAGAGCGCGTCGCCTTCGCCCAGTCCGCTGTCCTGGGCGTGCTCGATGACGCGCCGGGCGAGTTCCAGGTGGTTGGTGCGCGGTTTTTTCTCAGTGACGTTGCTCAAGCCGATGCTCTCCAGCGGGCCCGTGGCACGGGCGAGCCCCTTATGCCACAGCGGGGGTGGTGCAACAAGAATGCAAGAAAGTATTGACTTCGCCAGTGGTTCGGTTTTTATTTTGAAAAAAAGACATGTAGTACGCTTTTCGTTCCGCTGCCGTCGACACACAAAAACAACCATCGTCAGGTGCGCAAGATGAAGCTGAAGACCATGCTCTACGCAGGGGCAACCCTCGCGCTCACGCTGTCCGCCACCACGGCCAGCGCCAAGGATCTGGTGATCTCCATCTGGGACGGCTACATGGCCCCGGACAATCTGGAGAAGTTCCAGAAGGCCACCGGCCTTGAAGCCGACAAATCCCTCCACGCCACCAACGAAGAGATCATGGGCAAGCTCATGGCCTCCGGCGGCGAGGGCTATGACGTGGTGTTCGTTTCCTCGCCCTTCGCCGAGATCCTGCACAAGCAGGGGCTGCTCGCCGAGATCGATCCGGTCAAGGTGCCGAACCTGAAGAATCTCTACCCCGAAGCGCAGAAGCTCGAGTACGACGTCGGCAACCATTTCTCCGTGCCTTACACCTGGGGCACCACCGGCATCTGCTACCGCTCGGACAAGGTCAGCCCGGCGCCTTCGAGCTGGAGCGACCTGCTCAAGCCCTCCGACGCCCTCAAGGGCAAGACCACCATGCTGGCCACCGACCGCTGGCTGCTCGGCGCCGGCTTCCTCGCCAATGGCTGGTCGGTGAACGACGGCAACCCGGATCAGATCAACGCGGTACGCGACCAGTTGATCGCCACCAAGAAGCGCCTGCTGTCCTTCGACGACACCACCTTCTACTCCAAGCTGGCTTCGGGCGAGGCGCTGATGGCCCATGCCTGGGACGGCTGGTGCAACTACGGCACCCAGGCCAACGAGTCGATCAAGTTCGTGGTGCCCAAGGAAGGTTCCGACCTCTGGGTGGACACCATGGTCGTGCTGAAAAGCTCGAAGAACCCCGACGCCGCCTACCGCTTCATCAACTACATGCTGGAGCCGGCGAACCACGCCTGGGTCGCAGAGAACATCCTCTACAAGGTGCCCAACCAGGCGGCGATGGCGACCCTGAAGCCGGACCTGCTGGCCAAGTACCCCAACCTCACCACCACGCCGGCCGAACTGGTCAAGCAGCAGCAGCTGCGTGACGTCGGTGGTTCCACGCAGAAGGCCTATACACGCGCCGTGACCGAGATCATGGCGGCCCAGTAGTAGGGCCGGCTGCGCGTCGGCGATGCTGCGTTGAGAACAAGCGCGGGCTTGCTTATTTACATCCGCGCCCACGCTTGTTCTCGCCTTGCCTCGCTCTAGCTCGCTCGCCCCAGAAGTTCACTGCATTTAACAACCCTGAAGCACCCCGCCTGGCGTGGGGTTGGGGGAACTACGCATGACCGCTTTATCCGCCGACCGCAAATTGTCGGCCTGGCTGCTCGCGCCTGGTCTGGGCTGGCTGGCCCTGTTTCTGCTGCTGCCGTGCCTGCTGGTGCTGGTCTACAGCTTCCTCGAGCGCGGCGCCTATGGTGGCATCGACTACGTGTTCACCTGGGAAAACTACCGCCGCGCGGTGGACCCGCTGTACCTCGACATCCTCCTGCGCTCGGCCAAGATCGCTGGCCTCGCCACGTTGTTCGCGGTGCTCATCGGTTACCCGGCGGCCTACGCCATCACCCGGACCACGCCGCGTCGGCAGGCCGTGTACCTGTTTCTGGTGATGCTGCCGTTCTGGAGCAATTACCTGATCCGCACCTACGCCTGGATCGTGCTGCTCAACCGCGAGGGCCTGCTCAACCGCCTGTTCAGCCTGCTGGGCTACAGCGGCGAGCCGATCAACATGCTCTACACCGACGCCACCGTGGTGCTGGGGCTGGTCTACAACTACATCCCCTTCGTCATCCTCGCCATCTACAGCTCGCTTTCGCGCATCGACAACGAACTCTGGGAAGCCTCGCGGGACCTCGGCGCCTCCGGCTGGACCACCTTCCGCCGGGTGATCCTGCCGCTTCTCGGTGCCGGGCGTGGCCGCTGGCGCGGTGTTCGTCTTCGTGCTCTCCATCGGCAACTTCATCACCGCCGACCTGCTGGGCGGCAAGCAGGTGCAGATGGTCGGCAACCTGATCTACGCGCAGTTCCTCACCGCGCGCGACTGGCCGTTCGGCGCGGCGCTGAGCTTCTTCCTGATCGGCATCATGCTGCTGTTGCTGTTCATCCAGGCCATGGTCTCGCGCCGGGCCCAGGGCGCGGAGGGCGAACGCCATGCGTAACGGCTCGGGCATCGCCCTCGGCGCACACCTGTGGCTGGTGTACGCCTTCCTCTATGTACCGATCCTGGTGCTGATCCTGCTGTCGTTCAACGCCAGCGGCCTGCCGACCGCGTGGGGCGGTGCGTCACTCAAGTGGTACGGCAAACTGTTGGCCAACGCCTCGATCCAGCATGCAGCGCTGAACACCCTGATCGTCGCGCTGACCTCCACCTTCATCGCCTGCGTGCTTGGCACGCTGCTCGCCCTCGGCGTGGAGATGCGCGCACGCAACAGCGGCAAGAAAGGCAGCAACATTGCCGACACGCTGCTGATGGCGCCGATGATCATTCCCGACATCGTCCTGGCCATCGCGCTGCTGAGCTTCTTCAACCTGCTGAAGATGAGCCTGGGGCTGCACTCCATCATCCTCAGCCACGTGGTGTTCAACATCGCCTTCGTCTGCGCGGTGGTGCGCACGCGGCTCAAGCACTTCGACTACTCGATCCTCGAGGCCAGCATCGACCTGGGCGCCGGCTGGTTCACCACCGCGCGCCGCGTGCTGTTGCCGGCGATCTTCCCCGGCGTGCTGGCCGGCGGGCTGCTGGCGTTCACCCTGTCGGTGGACGAATTCATCATCGCCTTCTTCAACTCCGGCTCCGGCAGCGCCTCCACCACCTTGCCGATGCAGATCTACTCGATGATCCGCTTCGGCGTGACCCCGGAAATCAACGCCCTTGCGACCCTGGTGATGCTGGTCAGCTTCACCGCGCTGTTCGCCTCCCAACGTCTGAACAAGGTGCCCAAAGCCCATGACTAAGTCATCCGACCTGCTGGTGCTGGACCAGGTCAGCAAATCCTACGGCGAGGGCCTGACGGCGGTGGACCAGGTGTCCCTGGCGATCCGCGAGAATGAGTTCTTCGCGCTGCTCGGTCCGTCCGGCTGCGGCAAGACCACCCTGATGCGGATGATCGCCGGCTTCGAGACGCCCAGTTCCGGAGCGATCTATCTGGGCGGCCAGGACATCTCGCCGCTGCCGCCGAACAAGCGCCCGCTGAACCTGATGTTCCAGTCCTATGCGCTGTTCCCCAACATGACCGTGCGCGGCAACATCGCCTACGGCCTGGAGATGGAGAAGCTGCCGGCCGGCGAGATTCGCCAGCGCGTCGACGCGGTGCTGGAAACCGCGCAGCTCGGTCAGCTCGCCAACCGCCGGCCGGACCAGCTCTCCGGTGGCCAGCGTCAGCGCGTCGCCCTGGCCCGCGCGCTGGTCAAGCGCCCGCGCGTGCTGCTGCTGGACGAACCCCTCGGTGCGCTGGACAAGAAGCTGCGCGAGAAGATGCAGCTGGAGCTCAAGCGCCTGCAGCACGAGAGCGGCATCACTTTCATCATGGTCACCCACGACCAGGAAGAAGCCCTGGTCATGTCCGACCGCATGGCCGTGCTGCGTGACGGCAAGGTCTGCCAGTGCGGCAGCCCCAGCGAACTCTACGAGAACCCGGGCAGCCGCTTCGTCGCCGACTTCATCGGCGTCAGCAACCTGATCGAAGGCCGCCGTGTCGGCACCAACCGCCTGCAGGCCGGCGACCAGGTGCTGAACATCGAGACCACTGCCGAGGCGAGCCCCGAGAGCGTGACCCTGGCGCTGCGCCCGGAACGCCTGCGCGTGCTCACCGACTCGACGCCGGCCACCGACAACCAGATCCAGGGCGAGGTGGCGGAGGTCGCCTACCACGGCCTGGACACCAACCTGCACGTGAACACGGCGCTGTCGAGCAAGCCGCTGATCGTCCGCGTGCCGTCCTCGGACTACGACTTCTTGCGCCTGGCCGCCGGCATGCCGGTGCGCCTGGGCTGGGATGCGCGGCACGGTCGCGTGCTGACTCACTGATTGCTTCAAGAACAAGACTTACAGGAGAGCACCATGAGTAGTGAACGCAAGGTCATCGCCTTCTTCCCCGAGGCCGCCTACGGCCCGGCCCTCAACTCCGTCGGCATCGCCCAGGCCTGCGAGGCGCTGGGGCACAAGGCGGTGTTCCTCACCGATCCGGGCATGACCGGGGTCTACTCGGCCTACGGCTTCGAGGAGCATTACGTGAACATGTCCGAGCCGATGCCGGCCGAGGAGATGGCGCGCTACTGGACCGACTTCATCAACGGCCACATCCCCAACTTCCGCAAGGCGCCGATCGACCAGCTCGACAACTACGTGAAGGAGTGCTGGGAGGCCATCGTCTCCACCTCCAAGTGGGCGCAGAAGGAGCTGCCGGCGATCCTCGACAAGATCAAGCCGGACCTGATCTGCGTGGACAACGTGATTCTCTTCCCGGCCATCAAGCACTACGGCAAACCCTGGGTGCGGATCATCTCCTGCTCGGAAAACGAAGTGCATGACCCGGATATTCCGCCGTACCTGTCGGGCATGAGCGCGGACGATAAAGAAGGCCACGCGCGCTTCCAGAAGCGCTTCGAGGAAGTGATCGCGCCGATCCATGCCGACTTCAACGACTTCCTCGCCGAGTGTGGTGAGCGGCCTTACCCGCTGGGCACCTTCTTCGAAGAGTCGCCCTACATGAACCTGCTGCTGTACCCGGACCCGGTGAAGTTCCAGCGCCGCCATCCGCTGCCGGCGCGGCAGTTCCACTACCTGCAGGGCTGCGTGCGCAGCGACAAGCCCTACGAGATTCCGCAGTTCAAGGCGCACAACGACAAGCCGCTGCTTTATGTCAGCTTCGGCAGCCTCGGCTCGGGCGATGTCGAGCTGCTCAAGCGCCTGGTCACCACCATTGGCAAGCTGCCGTACCGCGCGCTGTTCAACGTCGGCGAGCACGTGGAGAAGTACGACGACCTGCCGGACAACGTGATCGTTTCCAACTGGTACCCGCAACCCTCGGTGATCGCACAGGTCGACGGCGTGATCCACCACGGTGGCAACAACAGCTTCACCGAGTGCCTGTTCTTCGGTAAGCCGGCGATCGTCATGCCCTACGTCTGGGACGGCCACGACAACGCCATGCGCGCCCAGGAAAGCGGCCACGGCCTGCGCATGGACCGCTACGACTGGAGCGAGGAAGACCTGGCACGCAACATCGCCCAGCTGCTGGGTGACCAGTTGATGCAGGAGCGCCTGGCGCGTACCAGCGACTACATGCGTTCGCGCAAGGGCCCGGAAGACGCCGCACGCATCCTCGACCAGCTGATGGGCGGCAAGGCGGTGAGCCATGGCTGAGTTCAAGGCCGACAGCACGGCGCCGCACATCCGCGGCGCCCGCGACTACGACGACCTGGTGGACTGGGGCGTGCAGTCCGATGCGCTGGAGGGTGTGTCGCACTCCAGCGGACGCCTGCTGTTCAAGGGCCCGAACAACAGCCCCGAGACCGGCCTGTGGGTCTGTACCCCTGGCCGCTGGAGGCTGTCGATTCCGCGCGATGAGCTCTGCCACTTCGTTGCCGGGCGCGCCACCTATCGCTCCGACGAGGGCGAGGTGATCGAGGTCGAGCCCGACACCCTGGTGCTGTTCCCGGCCGGCTGGACCGGCGAATGCACTGTGCACACCACGCTGCGCAACCTCTACATGCTGGCGTGATTCCGTAGGGCGGATAACGCCGCAGGCGTTATCCGCCATCGATCTTAAGCCGAATTTGTCGGCGGATAACCGCAAGCGGTTATTCGCCCTACGCCTGATCCGGCCGCCCGAGTGGGTGGCCATTGCTGGAGAAAGACATGAAGACCCCCGTTATCTACCGCCCGCTGCAAGTCACCGAACTCAAGGACTGGGGCGTGATCCCGACCATGCTCGAGGGCGAGTCCCATGTCAGCGGCGTGGTCCTGCACAAGGGCCCCGAAGGCCAGTCCGAATGCGGCATCTGGCATTGCACGCCGGGCAAGTGGTTCTGCCACGTGACCAGCGACGAGTTCTGCCACTTCCTCGAAGGCCGCTGCACCTACGTGCACGAGTCCGGCGAGGTGATCGAGATCGAGCCGGACACCGCGGCCTTCTTCCCCAAGGACTGGAAGGGCGTGTGCACCGTGCACGAGACCATCAAGAAGGTCTACATGATCCGGTGATGCCATGAACCTGCCTTGCGAAACCACCCGTGCCGCTGCCCGCGAGACCTTCCTCGCCGGTAGCGGCCTCGCCGAAGCAGTGCTCGTCGCGCTGCCGGCCGACGCCTCGGCGCGGCGCTACTTCCGCCTCGAAGACAAGGGCTTGCTGCTGATGGACGCGCCGCCCGGCGCCGAGCCACTGGCGCCCTATCTGCGGGTGGCGCAGTTGCTGCGCGATGGCGGCTTGTCGGCGCCCGCGGTGCTGGCTGCCGACCGCGAGCTGGGCCTGGCGTTGATCGAAGACTTCGGCGACGCCACCTACACCCGTCTGTTTGCCGCCGGCCACAGCGAGATGGAGTTGTACCTCCTCGCCGTGGACGCCCTGGTACGTCTGCACCGCGCCGGGCCGCAAGCGGCCGAAGGCGTGCCGGCCTACGACGGGCAGAAGCTGGCGGACGAGGCGGCGTTGTTCATCGACTGGTACGCGCCATTGCTGGTGGGCGAAAAAGCCGCTGCGAAGCTTCGCGAGCGCTATCTGGCGGAATTCGCGGCGCTCTGGCGCGACGTCTCGATGCGCCGCGAAGTGCTGGTGCTGCGTGATTACCACGTCGACAATCTGATGCTGCTGGAGGGCAGGGCGGGCGTGGCCGCATGCGGGCTTCTGGACTTCCAGGATGCGCTGTTCGGCGCGCCGGCCTATGACCTCATGTCCCTGCTCGAAGACGCGCGCCGCGACATTCCCGAAACCCTGCGCGTGACGCTGCTCACCCATTACCTCAGCCAACGCCCGGAAGTGGACGGCCGGCGTTTCATGGCCGACTTCCAGGTGCTCGCCGCGCAACGCCACGCCAAGGTGCTGGGCATCTTCGTGCGCCTGGCCAGGCGCGATGGCAAGCACGGCTACCTCAAGCACCTGCCGCGTGTGCTGCGGCTATTCCAGCGCGCGCTCGACAGCGAACAGCTGCGCCCGCTGGCGGCGCTGCTCGACGCTCATCTACCGAACTGGCGCCAACCGCTGGAGAGCGATGTGATCGCCCAGCGCCTGGCGTCATCCGAATCCCTGCGGAGCCTTCCATGACCGACTTTCACAGCGACGTGCCCCTGCGCTTCATCGGCCCCCACTATCAGGGCGCGGCGACGCAGCGCCTGCGCGACATCTTCAACCCCGCCGATCTCACCCAGGTGGGTCGTATCGCCCTGTGTGACGCCGAGGACGTGGACGCCGCCATCGACGCGGCCAACGCGGCCCAGCGCGAGTGGAAACGTGTGGACGCGAAGTCCCGCGCCGCGATCCTGCACCAACTGGCCAATGCCATCGAAACCGACCAGGCCACCCAACGCGAAGTGGCGCGGCTGATGACCCTGGAGATGGGCAAGCCGTTCCCCGAATCCATGGGTGAGCTGGCCAACTGCGCGCCGATCTTCCGTTACTACGCCGAGATGGCTCGCGACGAGGCCGGCAAGGTCGCTGGCACCACGCAACTCGGCTCGTTCCAGCATGTGCGCTACGAGCCTTATGGCGTCAGCGTGCACATCATGCCGTTCAACTTCCCCATCCTGCTGATGTGCTGGACTCTGGCTGCTTCGCTGGCGGCGGGCAACGCCTGTATCGTCAAGCCGGCGGAAAGCACCACGCTGTGCACGCTGAAATTCATGGAGCACTTCAAGGTGCTGCCGGCGGGGATGGTCAGCTGTGTGCCGGGCGATGCCAGCACCGCGCAGCGCCTGGTGCAGTCCGAGCGCACCCATGCCGTGGCTTTCACCGGCAGCGTCGCCGCTGGCAAGGCGGTAGCCGTTGCGTGTGCCGAGCGGATGAAACCGGCGGTGATCGAGGCCGGCGGCAGCGACCCGATGATCATCTCCCGTCATGCGCCGCTGGAAGTCGCGGCGGCTGGCGCGGTGACCGCAGCCTTCCACCTGAGTGGGCAGATCTGCACCTCGGCCGAGCGTTTCTATGTGGTCGATGAAGTGCACGACGAGTTCGTCGCGCGTTTTGCCGAGCGGACTCGCGCGCTGCGAATCGGCCACGGGCTGGAGCGTTCCGAGATTGGCCCGATGGTCAGCGAGGCCGCGCGCGCCAAGGTTATCCGTCTGGTGGACGACGCCATCGCCAAGGGCGCCACGCTGGTCTGCGGCGGGCGAATCCCGGAACAGTTCCCGGTGGGCTGGTATTACGAGCCGACCATTCTCACCGACGTCACCCCGGCCATGGCGATCTTCCACGAGGAGTGCTTCGGCCCGGTGGCGGCGATCTGCAAGGTGAAGGATTTCGACGAGGCGGTGCGGCTGGCCAATGACTCTCCCTTCGGTCTCGGCGCCTCGCTGTTCTCCACCGATCTGGCCGAAGCCATGGAAGCGGCGGACCGCCTGGAGGCAGGCATGGTCTGGGTGAACAACCCGCTGATCGACAACGACGCCTTACCCTTCGGCGGTTGGAAGATGTCCGGCATGGGCCGCGAACTGGGCCGCCAGGGCCTGGATGCGTTCCGTCGTTCGAAGATGGTGATCATCGACCACCAGCCGCAGATTCATTCCTGGTGGTACCCGTACAGTGACGAGGTGTTCTACCAGGGGTGACGTCAGTTGGAAGCGCGGCCCAGCCTTTCCAGCAGCCGCGCCTTCACCTCCGGCCACTCGCTGTCGATGATGCTGAAACGCACCGAGTTGCGCTTGCGCCCGTCGGGCATGATGCGCTCATGGCGGACGATGCCTTCCTGCACCGCACCCAGGCGCAGGATCGCAGCGCGGGATTTCTCGTTCAGCTCGTCGGTGGTGAACTGCACGCGCACGCAGTCCATTTCCTCGAAGGCGTAGCTGAGCAGGAGGAACTTCGCCTCGGTGTTGATCGGCGTGCGCTGCGCCGACAGGGCGAGCCAGGTGTGGCCGATCTCCAGCTTGCGGTTGGCGCGATCGACCTTCCAGAAGCGGGTGCTGCCGACGACCCTGCCCGTGTGCCGGTCGAGGATGGCGAAGGGCAGGACGGTTCCTTCTTCCAGGCCCTTTTCGGCCTTGGCGATGTAGCTTTGCACCGTGTCGGGACCGGGTACCACAGTGACCTTGAGGTTCCACAGTTCGCCGTCTGCAGCGGCTGCCAATAGGGCTTCGGCGTGTTCGGCACGCAGCGGGACAAGTTCGACGTGGTCGCCGACAAGGTGCGGGCAGGAGAGGGCGGGCATGCTGGGGGCTCTTCAGGGCGATATCACAGCCTACCGGATGCTGGCGCTTTTCTGTAGGAGCGGGCCATGCGCGCGATCGCGCTCATGGCGCGCTCCTACAGGGAAACACTGTGTCCGCTGGAAGCTTTCGTGCCGAATGAAAAGGCCCGCGCGACGCGGGCCTTTTCAGTTTTGTAGCAAGGCCGGCGGATAACCTGTTCCAGGTTATCCGCCCTACGCCGTTTTTCTCGTGGGACTGGCAATGTGCTCGGTGCCCACCTGTAGGAGCGGGCCATGAGCGCGATCGCGCGCATGGCGCGCTCCTGCAAGTGGTTGCATCGCTGACGTTAACCGACGAAGCGGTAACCCTTGCCGCGCACCGTCAGGATCAGCGGGTGGGAATGCGTTTCTCCCAGCTTGGCGCGCAGGTGGGCGATGCGCACGTCCACCGAGCGGTCCAGCCCGTCGTAGGGAATGCCACGCAGGGCAAGGAACAGCTCGTCGCGGCTCAACGTCTGGCCGGCGCGGCTGGCGAGGTGCCAGAGCAGGTCGAACTCGGCACCGGTGAGGTCGATGCGTTGGCCATCGCGGTGGACTTCGCGCTGCCGTGAGTCGAGCCGCAGCCCGGAGATCTGAAGGCACTCGGGCGCGATTTCCTGTGCTTCGCGGCGGCGCAATAACGTGCGCACGCGGGCTAACAGCAGGCTGGGGCGAACCGGCTTGCAGACGTAATCGTCCGCGCCGTTTTCCAGGCCGTCGATCTGTTCGGTGTCTTCGGAGCGGGCGCTGAGCATGAGGATGGCTCCGGCGTAGCCTGGGCGGATGCGCCGGCAAATGGACAGGCCGTCTTCGCCGGGCAGCATGCGATCGAGGATCACCAGGTCCGGACGTTCATCCATGACCCGAGCGGCCGCACGCGCGCCGTCGGCTTCCACGCTGGCAGTGAGACCGTGGTGTTCGAGAAAGTCGCGGGTGAGTGCGGCGAGGCGCAGGTCGTCTTCGACGATAAGGATGCGGGCGGCTGTCATGGTTACAGGAAGAAGAGGGCGCGAGGCGGCTTGTGACCGCCTCGCGCTGCGCGGTCAGAGTTGGACGCGCGCAATCGAACCGTCAATCGACAGTCGAGTACCGTAGGGTTCCGACAGCGCGGCGAAGCGCTGCAGGATCGCTTGTGCGTGGTCGCCTTCGGCCAGGCGCGGACGGCCACGGCGGTGCACCGCCTCGCCCAGGCCCAGGCTTACCGGGTGCAGTTCGATACCGGTGAGGCGGCGGCCGTCGAACTGGCACACCGGCACCAGGCTTTCCCAGAAGCGCGAGTCGGAGGGGAAGCTGCGGGTGTCGTTCTGCGTGCGTTGCAGGAATACCTTCGACGGCGTCTGGTTGCGGTCCACGCGGAACTGCTCGTAGCTGTCCGCCGGCAGGCGCTCCACCAGTTCGTTCTGGCCGATGAAGTTGCCCAGGCTGTAGAAGATCGGCTTGCCGTTGTAGATCTCCATGCCGCGCAGCAGGTGCGGGCCGTGGCCGACCACGATGTCGACGCCGGCGTCGATCATGCGCCGCGCCACCGGCTGGATGAACTCGGCGGCCGCTTCCAGGTTCCAGTCGCCGGTGGCGTCATGGCCCAGTTCGTGGGCGTGGATGCTCAGCACGACGATATCCGACATCGTCCGCGCCTCCTCGACCCAGCGCAGGATCTCGTCCATGTCCTTCTTGCGCGGCAGGGTGCGCAGGCGGGCGCTCTCGCCCTGGCGGAACAGCAGCGGGGTAAAGGGACCGAACACTGCCAGCGACGGGTCGGGGATCGGATGGGCGAAGCCCAGGTCCACTGCGCCCTGGTAGAGACGGTCCAGACCGAGGCTGGCGATGATGCCGCGCATGGCCTCCATCTGTGCGCCGTCAAGCTGGTGCACGGTGTCGTAGCGCAGCGGGTTCAGGCCGGGGCGGCCCGGCATGTCGCGGGTCTGCTCGCTGGCTTCCTGACCCTTGCCGAAAGTGGAGGTGCAGGCCAGCAGCGAGACGGTACCGGCGGGCTTGGTGCAGTACGCCGGGCGACGGGCTTCTTCCAGGTTGCGGCCGGTGCCGGCGAACAGCAGCTCGCGCTTTTCCAGCTGAGCGTGGGCGGCATGCAGGCCGGCAATGCCGTAGTCCAGGCTGTGGTTGTTGGCCGTGGAGAACAGGTCGAAGCCGCCGTCCACCAGCTCATCGAGAATCCACGACGGCGCGCCGAAGTGCGAGCCGCCGCTTTCCAGCACGGCGTCGCCCTGGAAATCGTTGGGCAGCACTTCCAGGTTGGTGAAGCTGACGTCGGCGCCGCGCAGCAGGTCGAACAGCGGGCGCAGGGTTTCGTCGTCGCGGCTGTTCAGGCGGCGTTGCAGGATGCTGTCGCCGGTCAACGCAATCTTCATGGTCCACCTCATCGTTGGGGAGTCGCTGATGGCGGCGGACTTTAGGGCAATGTGCGGCGGCGGTCGGCTGAATCCTGGGTATCGCAATAGCCGTCGGTTATCGCCCACGGGGAGTAACCCGGCGGTGCTTCCATTCTGGCTATGGGCATCACTTTTTTTCAGAAGTCAGCGTTGTGACAGCGCTCTTACCATGCGACCGCCTCCCGGCCCAAGAGCCGCGGAGCAGGGGTGGCACGGCTTGCCGTGACCAGCACGATCCAGGCGGAGAGCAGCATGAAAAGAACAATAACCGGCGCCGCAGGCTTCAAGCCGCACGCGCTGGCGCTGGCGACCAGCATGGCCCTTGGCGGGGCATCTTCGGCTCAGGCAGTGAGCTTCAACGTGGGGGAAATCGAGGGGCGCTTCGACTCGACGCTGTCCATCGGCGCGAGCTGGGCGATGGACAGTCCGGACAAGAAGTTCATCGGTTCCCGCAACGGCGGCACGGCTTCGAGCCAGACTTCCGATGACGGTCGCCTGAACTTCAAGAAGGGCGAGACCTTCTCCAAGATCTTCAAGGGTCTGCACGATCTGGAATTGAAGTACGGCGACAGCGGCCTGTTCCTGCGTGGCAAGTACTGGTACGACTTCGAACTGAAGGACGAGCACCGCCCGCTCTACGACATCGATGACAGCGGCCGCGATACCGCCGCCCAGTCCTCCGGCGCCGAGCTGCTCGACGCCTTCCTCTACCACAACTACAACATTCACGACCTGCCGGGCACCGTGCGCCTGGGTCGCCAGGTGGTGAGCTGGGGCGAGAGCACGTTCATCCAGAACGGTATCAACTCGATCAACCCGGCAGACGTCGCCGCGCTGCGCCGCCCCGGTTCCGAGGTGAAGGAAGCGCTGATCCCGGTGAGCATGCTGTATTTCAACCAGGGGCTCACCGACACCCTGTCCATGGAGGCCTTCTACCAGCTGGAGTGGGAGAAGACCGTGCCGGACAACTGCGGCACCTTCTTCGGCAGCGACGTGGCGGCCAAGGGCTGCGACATCAACATGGCGGTGAACGGCAGCGACTTCGATCGCGATATCGACGGCACTGGCATCAAGGGTGGCTACGGCTACGTGCCGCGCACCAAGGACCACGACGCCCGTGACGGCGGCCAGTTCGGCGTGGCGCTGCGCTGGATGTACAACGACACCGAGTTCTCCGCCTACGCGATGAACTACCACAGCCGCACCCCCACCAGTAACTGGGTGGTGGGCAAGGGCGCGCTGGCCGACCCGGTGGGTGGCCTGATCGGGCAGGGCGGGCGCAGCACCGCCAGTTGGTACCTGGACTACCCCGAGGACATCCGCCTCTACGGCCTGGGCTTCAACACCACCTGGGGCAGCACGGCGGTGCAGGGCGAGATCAGCTACCGCCCGAACATGCCGCTGGGCATCAACTCCAGCGACGTTTCCGGCGCCGCCACCCTCGGTTCGGCCTCCACCAACGCCCTGGTCAATGCCGGCCTGCCGATCTTCGCCAGCGGCTGGGCGGATTCGAGCTACGGCTCGCTGATCCAGGGCTACAAGCGCATGCCCTATACCCAGGCGCAGATGACCTTCACCAACACCTTCGACCAGATTCCGGTGATCGCCGCCGAACGCCTGACCCTGGTCGGCGAGATCGGCTTCGGTCACATCGGCGACCTGGGCTCCACCGATGGTTCGGACCTGCGCTTCGGCCGCAGCAGCGTGTACGGCAACGGCGAACTGGCCAGCGCCGGTTCCTCGTCCCTGCTGGGCCTCTCGGGCAACGCGCTGTGCGAGAAGGTGGTCAACACCGCCAACCCCGGCCAGTGCAACGACAAGGGCTTCTACACCCAGAACTCCTGGGGTTACCGCCTGCGCGCCGGCCTTGAATACAACGACCTGATCGGCGGCATCTCGCTGCGTCCGAACCTGGCGTTCTCCCATGACGTGGAAGGCTACGGGCCGACCTTCAACGAAGGCGACAAGTCGGTGAGCGTCGGCGTCGATGCCGAGTACCTGAGCCGCTACACCGCCAGTATCAGTTACACCGACTACTTCGGCGGCGATTACAACGTCAACACCGACCGCGACTTCCTCGCCGTCAGCCTGGGCGTCAGCTTCTGATGCCTATCCGTCCCAGAGGTACAAGCATGAACAACAAGCAATGGTTGCAGGCGGGCTGCCTGACGCTGAGCCTGCTCGCCGGGCAGGTCATGGCCGCGGTCGGAGCCGACCAGGCCACGCGCCTGGGCAATGAACTCACGCCCATCGGCGCCGAGAAGGCTGGCAACGCCGACGGCAGTATCCCGGCCTGGACCGGCGGCCTGGCACCCAACGCCGGCAAGGTCGATGCCGGTGGTTTCCTCGCCGACCCGTATGCGGCCGACAAACCGCTGTTCACCATCACCGCGCAGAACGCCAGCCAGTACCAGGACAAGCTCACGCCGGGCCAGCTGGCAATGTTCCAGCGTTTCCCCGACAGCTACCGCATCCCGGTCTACCCGAGCCACCGCAGCGCCAGCTACCCGCAGACGGTGATCGACGCGGCGAAGAAGAACGCTACCGCCACCTCGCTGGCCGAGGGTGGCAACGGGCTGAACAACTTCACCATGACCGTGCCGTTCCCGATTCCGCAGAGCGGCCTGGAAGTCATCTGGAACCACGTTACCCGCTACCGCAGTAACGCCATGCTGCGCACCACGGCGCAGATGAACCCGCAGACCAACGGCGCATACACCATCAGCTACATGAAGGAGCAGTTCGCCTTCCCGTTCGGGCTCAAGGACTACGACGCGGCGAAGATGAACAACATCCTCTACTACTTCCGCCAGGAGATTCTTTCTCCGCCGCGCCGCGCGGGCAGCGTGATGCTGGTGCTGGAGACCATCGACCAGGTCAAGGAACCGCGCATGGCGTGGATGTACAACGCCGGCCAGCGCCGCGTGCGCCGCGCCCCGCAAGTGGGCTACGACAGCCCCGGCGCGGAAGGCATGCGCACCTACGACGACTTCGACATGTTCAACGGCGCACCGGATCGCTACGACTGGAAACTGGTGGGCAAGAAGGAGTTGTACATCCCCTACAACAGCTTCGCGCTCGATTCGCCGACGCTGAAGTACGACGACATCGTCAAGCCCGGTCACCTGAATCCGGACCACACCCGCTACGAACTGCACCGCGTGTGGCACGTGGTGGCGACCCTGAAACCGGGTCAGCGCCACATCTACAGCAAGCGTGACCTGTATATCGACGAGGACAGCTGGCAGATCGCCGAGGCCGACGCCTACGACGGCCGTGGCAGCCTCTGGCGCGTATCGGAGGGCCATGCACGGCCGTTCTACGACCAGCAGTTCACCTGGCTGACGGCGGAAACCCACTACGACGTGCTGTCCGGCCGCTACACGGTGTCCGGCCTGCGCAACGAGGAGAAGAGCAGCTACGACTTCGCCGTGCAGTCGAGCAGCAATGATTTCACCCCCAACGCCTTGCGCGCCACGGGCATCCGCTGACGGCGGGCTGTACTGGCGCTCACCGGCGCTCCTTGTGTTTACTCAGCGGCCTTCGGGCCGCTTTTTTTATTCGATTCTGAATGGCGGATAACGCTGGCGCGTTATGCGCCCTACGAACTGCCAGGAAACCTCGACTGTACGAAAAACGCCAACGCGACCCGCCGGTCTGTCTCCGTTTACCAACCGTTACTCACGCCGGCCTCGTTTTTGCTTTATGTTCGGACCTGTTACCGATCCCCGAGCCGTTGTCCAAACCATGAAGTTGCATCAACTCCGCGCCATCGTTGCCATCTGCGAGAGCGGCAGCATCCAGGAAGCTTCGCGCCTGCTGCACATCTCCCAGCCTGCCCTGTCCAAGAGCATCAAGGAGCTGGAGGCCGAGCTGGGCGTGCCGCTGCTGGTGCGTTCCAACCGCGGCATCACCGCCACCGAATACGGTGAGCGCCTGGTACGTCGCGCCCGGCTGGTGGTGGAAGAAGTGCGCCGCGCGCGGGACGAGATCGAAACGCTCAAGGGCGCCATGGACGGTCGGGTGGCCATTGGCGTATCACCGGTGACGCCCAGCCAGCAGTTCGCCAGCTGCCTGCTGCGTTACCGCAAGCGCTACCCCAAGGTGCAATTGCAGATCAGCGAACTGCGCCCGGCCAAGCTGCTCGAAGGTTTGCGCGAAGGCCAGCTGGACCTGGTGCTGACCTCGCAACCGTCTTCGCGCAACGTCGACGGTTTCCATTGGCAGGAGCTGTATGCCCAGCCCACCACGCTGGCGGTGCGCAAGGGCCATCCGCTGCGCAATGCGCGTTCGCTGCACGAGCTGCTCGACGAAGAATGGCTGGTGCCCGACTCGCTGGATGTCTCCCTCGCCGGGCAGATGTTCGAGCAGTACCAGGTTCGTCATCCCGAGCGCGTCATCGAGTGCGCTTCGGTGGTGCTCTACGCGGAACTGGCGGCCAACACCGATGCGGTGAGCTTCTGGTCGCGGCGGGTGTTCGACCTGCCCATCGTCTCGGGCACGCTCGATGCGCTGGATATTGCAGAGACGGTACCCGGTACCGATATCTCCCTCGTCTGCCGGCCGCCGGAGCTGATGACCCGCGAGGCGCAGACCCTGGTGGATGAGCTGGTCTATGCCTTCAAGGGCCCGCACCTGCGCAAGACAGAATGAGCGGCGTCGATAACCACCTTTGATAAGCATGCGCGAAGGTCATTATTCAGCGTCTCGCGCGTGCGGCATCCTGCCGGCCACATCAGAACAATGAGCAGGATGCGGCATGAGTCAGCACCCCACCCTAGAAAGGTTATTGGCTTCCCAGGAAGCCTTCGCCCGGATTCGCCGGGACCTTCACCAGCATCCCGAACTGGGCTTCGAAGAGGCTCGTACCAGCTCCATCGTCGCCGGGTATCTGCGGGAATGGGGCTATGAAGTCCATGAAGGCGTTGGCGGCACCGGAGTGGTGGGCGTGCTTCGCCAGGGCAACAGCGCCCGCAGCATCGGCATCCGTGCCGACATGGACGCGCTGCCCATCGAGGAAGCCAGCGGTGTTCCCTATGCCAGCCAGCACGCGGGGCGCATGCACGCCTGCGGGCATGACGGCCACACTGCCATCCTGCTCTGTGCCGCCCGCGACCTCTCCGAGCAGCGCAACTTCGACGGCACCCTCAACCTGATCTTCCAGCCTGCCGAGGAAACTCTGGGCGGCGCCGTGGCGATGATGGACGATGGGCTGTTCGAGCGCTTCCCATGCGATGCGGTTTACGCGCTGCACAACGCGCCGGGCCTGCCGGTGGGCTGCTTCCTGACTCGCGAAGGCGCCCTGACGGCGTCTTCCGACCGCGTATCGATCCGCCTGACCGGTGTCGGCGGCCACGGCGCCATGCCACACCTGACCCGTGACCCGATAGTCGCCGCCGCCGAACTGGTGCTGGCGCTGCAAAGCATCGTCGCGCGCAACGTGCCGTCTACCGAAGTGGGGGTGGTGACCGTGGGCATGCTCAAGGCGGGGGAGGCGGCCAACGTCATTCCCGACCACGCCGACCTGCGTCTGAGCGTGCGTGCTACCAAGCCTGAGGTGCGTGAGCTGCTCAAGCGGCGCATCGGCGAAATCACCCGTGGCGTCGCCGCTGTGCACGGCATGGAGCTGCAGTACGAATACGAGGAACTGGTGCCGGTACTGGTCAACACACCGGAAGAAACCCGCCTCGCACGCCAGGTGCTGACCGGACTGGTCGGCCCGCAGCGCCTGCTGTCCGAGATACCTTCGGGCTTCCTCGGCAGCGAGGATTTCGCCTGGATGCTGGAGCGCCGCCCCGGTTGCTACATCGCGCTGGGCAACGGCAACAGCGGCCCCAGCGGCTGCATGGTCCACAATCCCGGCTACGACTTCAACGACGGCGCCATTCCTTTCGGCGCGGCCCTCTGGGTGAGGCTGGTGGAAACTTCCCTGAGTACTACTCCCGGTAACGGAGCCCTGGCATGAATCGTCGCAATGCAGTTCTCCTGCTCCTGATGCTGGTGATGGTCATCAGCGTGCTGGACAAGACCATCTTCGCCTTCGCCGGCGCGCAGATCATCGACGAGCTGAAGCTCTCGCCGACCGAGTTCGGCTTTGTCGGCAGTGCGTTCTTCTTCCTCTATTCCGTCTCCGGCGTGCTGGTGGGCTTCCTCGCCAACCGTTTCCCGACGCGCTGGATTCTCGCCGGCATGTCGCTGGTGTGGATGGCCTCGCAACTGCTGGTGGCGCTGTCCAGTGGCTTCGCCGCGCTGGTCGCCGGGCGCTTGCTGCTGGGTGTCGGCACCGGGCCGGGCACGGCGGTGACCCAGCACGCCTGCTTCAAATGGTTCGGCCCGAAGGAGCGCGTGCTGCCATCGGCGCTGATCCAGGTGTCGATCATGCTTGGCGCCGTGCTCGGCGCGCTGAGCCTGCCGCTGGCGATCCAGCACTTCGGCTGGCGCACCGCGTATTTCCTGCTGGCGCTGCTCGGGCTGGTCTGGCTGGTCGTCTGGCTCATCTTCGGCCGTGAAGGACAGCAGACCGAGGAGGAGGGGCCGGGGTCGTCGTTGCGCCTGCCGTACAGCCGGCTGCTGCTCAACCGCAGTTTCATCTGGATCACCCTGATGGGCTTCCTCAGCTACCTGCCCACCGCGCTGGTGTACAGCTGGGTGCCGGTCTACCTGCAGAAGGGGCAGGGCATGACGCCGATGCAGTCGGGCTACACCGTGATGGTGGTGACGGTCGGGGTAATCCTCGCCAACCTGCTGCTCTCGACCTTGTCGCAACGGGCGATGAAGCGCGGTGCCTCGGTGCAGCGCGCCATGGTGCTGCCGCCGATGCTCTTCGCGGCGGTCGCCGGAGTCGCCTTCTGCGCGCTGACGCTGCTGCACGGCGATCGTCTGGCGATCCTGGTGCTTTATGCCCTGGGGGCGATCCTGGTGAACGTCCTGCCGACCTTCTGCAACACCCTGGTCGCCTACATCGCCCCGAGCGCGCAGCGCGGCTCGATGCTGGCGATCCATATCGGCGGCATGACCAGCGCCGGCATGCTCGCGCCCTGGATCGTCGGCCAACTGGTCGAGTTGCGCGGTGGCGACATCGCCCATGGCTTCGAGACCGCACTCGGCCTGTTCGGCGTGCTAACCGTGGTCTGCGCCATCCTCGGCTGCCGGATCATCGCCCCCGAGCGCACCCGCCAGTCCCTGCAGGGCGAGCATAGCGAAGCGCCGCTGCCCGGTGCTGTCGGCCACGCCTGATCTTCTTCAAAGGGCCCGCATGTCGGGCCCGTTTTCCTGACTCGAATCCAATCATCCGGAGTGGTGATGAAGCCGTCTGCCTGCTTTTCCCAGAGCTACGCCGAAGCGCGTGGCAAGTTCCTGGCCGCCTGCCTGTCCGCCGGCCTGGTCGTCGAATCCCACCGCCACCCGCTGACCGGCCGCGATGGTGAGCCCCTTGCACTGGATGTGGCGCGCAGCGGCCCGAGCGATGCGCGCAACCTGCTGATCATCAGCAGCGGCTGCCATGGGGTGGAAGGATTCTGTGGCTCGGCAGTGCAAGTCGCACTGCTCAACGATCCCGACTGGCTGGAACTGTGCGCCAAGGCTGATTGCGCGGTGCTCTACCTGCACGCGGCCAACCCGCATGGTTTCTCCTGGTGGCGGCGCTGGACCCACGAGAACGTCGACCTCAACCGCAATTTCATCGACTTCTCCCAACCGCGCCCGCGCAATCAGGCTTATGGCGCGCTCGATCCGATCCTGATTCCGCGGCGCTGGCCATCCTTCGCCAGCCACTTGCGCCTGCTGCGCTACGCCATGCGCCATGGCCGCAAGCAATTGCAGGCAGCCATTTCCAGTGGTCAGGACAGTCATCCCAATGGCCTGTTCTACATCGGCGCCCAGCCGACCTGGAGCAACCAGGCCGTGCGCAAGGTGCTACGCCAGCACGCTCGCGAGTGCGCTCGTCTGGGCTGGATCGACTTGCACACCGGTTTGGGCCCCAAGGGCCATGCCGAGCGCATCTATGTAGGCGGTCACGATCCGCAGACCCTGGCGCGAACCCGCCGCTGGTGGGGCGCGGAGGTGACCTCGGCGCACGAAGGGGGATCGGTGTCGGTGCAGTTGCAGGGGCAGATGATCCTCAGCGCTGCCAGTGAGTGCCCGCAGGCCGAGCTGACCGCCATCGCCCTGGAGTACGGTACGCTGCCGGGGCTCAAGGTGCTCAAGGCACTGCGCGCGGACCAGTGGCTGGCCAACAATCCCGGCGTGCCGGCGGAGAAGGCCCTGCGCATCCATCGCCAGCTGCGTGATGCCTTCTATGTGGACGAGGACGGCTGGAAGTGCCGGGTGCTGGAACAGGCCGGCGAGGCGGCGCGGCAAGCTCTCGCCGGGCTGGGCGAGGCTCAGCCGGCGGTGGCTCGCGCGTCCAGGTAGCAGATCGTCGTGCGCCGTGACCCATTGGGCCGGCGCTGCGGGTCGGCGAAGGTTTCCAGCTCCTGGAAACCGGCTTTGCGCATCATGCCGGCGGAACCGGGGTTCTCTTCGTGTCGCTCGATGTAGATGTCGGGCAGGTCACGGGCGACCAGATCGGCGATGGCGGCGCGCAGCAGGCGGGTACCCAGGCCGCGTCCGGCTTCGCCACGGTGCACCGTGGCCTCGGCGATATAGGCATGGCGTGACCGTCCATTCTGCTGGAAGCGGCCGAAGGCATCGCTTTCATGAAAAGTCACCAGGCCGCGCAGCTCGTCACCATCCACTGCGACCAACGCCCATATTGCTCCCTCGGCAATGCCCTGGAAGTGCTCGCGTACCGGACCTTCGGGCAGGAAGTTCCAGTCGTTGGGGCCATGCTCGAAGATCAGTTCCAGCATGCCCGGCACATCTACGGCGTGGGCGGGGCGAATCTGCAGGTCGGACATGGCGTGCTCCTGGAGGTCGGCTCAAAGTCGGGACGAACGACTCTAGCCACGGTCGATGCCCGGTTGCAGGCACAGTGGCGCAGGAAAACTGTACGGGTGGGGCCGGATCAGCGGCCGGGCAGCATCGGCGTCAGGTGCAGGATGTTCAGCAGGTGCGGAACGCGCAGCGGGTAGCAGGCCTGCAGGCGCACGCGCGCCTCGGAGAGGGTCATCTGACGGGAAAACGAGCGCAGCACGGTCTTGCCCAGGCAGTGACCGTCCTGAAAATGCACGAGGAATTCATTCATGGCGAAGCGACAACGAGGAAACACGCACGAGGTGGCGCACAGGGCGCGAATAATAGCGACTTCGACGCGTTCATCGTTGCCATAAATCATCCTTTGCAGGAACTGTCCGACGGAACGCTCGTTCCGCCACCGGCCGAACCGACGACCGGCGGCGTCGGAAAGGGCCTAGAGCCCTGAAGCATGCTCGTAAGAGTAGTCCAGGCGCAGGACGTTGTAGTCCAGCCGCATGCCAAAGGCATGCATGAAGAAGGCCTCCAGTTGCAGTTCCAGCGAGCGCGAGGTCAACGTCGCCAGGCGTGCGCCCTGGCGGCGCGTGCGGCGGTTCACCGCGGTGAACTCCTCGTGGACTATGCCCTGGGACGCCGGGTCCGCAATCAGGCGATAACAGCTGTCCGGCAGGTCGTCACGCTGGGTGGCGCTGAGGCTGAGTTCGGGGTGGCCGTCTGCGTTGGTGATCAATTCCACGCTGCAGCGCAGGCCTCGGTCGCGGGCGAAGCGCGAAGCCTCTTCGAAGGCCGGCAGGGCCTTTTGCAGGACCTGGATCTCGAAGGCGAGGAAGAATTGCTCGTCGAATTCAACGTCCTGGGTATCGCGGGGTGCCTGGTTCAACATCGCCGGCATCTCCTGTGTCGATGAAACCATGAAACGTCCGGAAGCGACCGTCGGGATCGCCGAAGTTTCGTCATCGCGGCATTGCGGCAGCACAACGCACACACAGTCGGCCAGCAATGCCATTTGCCTGAACGAAAGGCCATCACACTTAAGCGGCGGACGACTGTCAATGAGCATTCCTGCATAACGGCGCCCCCCTGCAATAGCCAAGCGTACACACGCCTAAGGCGCGGCCTGTTGTTGCCACGGCCGGTAAGATCGAAGGCAGGTGTAAAGCTGTCGTTACGGATGACGCCCGCCGCCGAGACTTCCGACGGGCGGGCATATCCGCTCAGAACGTGAAGTCATCCATGGCAAGGGCCGCGTCGCCGCCCTCGACAAGGGATTGCGCCAAGCCAGGTGAGTGATCAGTGAGGTTTCGAACAACTTCAGTTCGTTGAGCTTTATGCGGATGTTGTTGCGTAGGACTGTTGGAGTGAATGGAGAAAGCTACACGCGCAGTAAGTCTAAGCAAATTAGGCCTCGTCCACGGCCGCGCGGGTAATATGTCCGCCTCTGACTGCTGACTGCCCCTAAGGAGACCTAACAATCCGCTCCTCATGGAGCTCCTGCACGAACACCTCCAGGGTGTCTGCATCTTGCTCCAGCTGACTGGCCATCGCGCGCAACTCAGTCCGAACTTCAGGTACTTGAAGGGCGAGCGCATTCAATCGCTCAGCCACCGAGGCATTGTTGAATGAAGTAGTGCGAAGCGCAGTGATCAGCTGCTTCTCGGCGCTATTCAATCCAGCACCTGGATGCTGCCGCCTTGGGTTCGCTCAGCCAGCGTCCGGAGCTTGTCGGCGTCATCCTTCAGCAGGGCTATCACGTCGGCGATATTCGCCGCGTAATCCGCCGGCAACTCCTGCATCGCCTGGTCAAGAACCACCGCGATCGATTCACTGCGAAATGCCAGCTCAGCGAAGGTCACCCGCAATTGTTGAGTCGAGTAGTCCAGTGGCATCGCAGCCTCCTCATGAATGGTGGCGCTCACACCAATGAGTCGCCATATCGATCCCGTGGCGCCTTGCATCAGCAAAGCACTCCCATGGTCCTGTGGCTGAGCAAACAATCTGGTCAGAAACCCTCACCAGCACTTCGCGTGGCACCAGATCGCCAGGAGCGCCCCACTCAAATTCAATGAGCGTCTTCGCCCCTGTCGGGTGGACGTAGCTGATCGGGCCTGGCCTGTCCGTTATCAGGTGCATGTCAACGCCCCGGCCGCCCCAAATCCAAATATCAGCAATAGTCTATCTAGGAGTTCATTTCCATTTTACAAGTCGCTAAGACACCTGCGGAAATGGCGCGTGGGAAGGCTTGTTATACAACGATGCGTCGCCCCATTGGCTGATCACGGCCGTTTGCCTCTGCTGGTGAGGGACAGCTACCGACCCAAATCGGACCTTCAGGTAGAACGCCTTCCGGCCTCCATGTCGTCCCCGCCACTTGGCTGGCGGGAACGCTCCCGTCAGGGACTACATGAAGTATGGCTTGTCGCCATCGCTCCCGGGTTTGTTCACGCCCAGACTCGCGCCAATATGCAGGCCGGGGTTTCGGATCAGATGAATGATCAGGTCACTCACGCTCCTGCGCGACACCACCGTGCCCTTGAATGGCTCACCCTTGCCGGTGGTTTCGTAGTCCACTTCGTCCTCGTCGGTCAGCCACGCTGGGCGCAGGACGGTGAAATCCAGCCCTGAGGCTTCGATGGCATCGGCGGCGCGCCGGTAGTACTTGAGCGGCTCGCCGATGACTTCGTGATTCCACTGGCCAAACCTGCCAGGGATTTCGTCGTAGATGCCCAGTGAAAGGACAAAGATCAGGCGCTTGACCTTACTGGTCTGCATGGCATCGATCACGCTGCGTGCCTGCTCCTCCAGATCGTCGCCGCTGAGGTTCGCATAGACGATGTCCTGGCCAGCCATGACCTCGCGCAGCAGTTCCTGATCCAGAACGTTGCCGATAACCACTCGAGCATTATCAGGCTCCGCTCCGGAAAGCTTCCTGGGGTCGCGCAGCAGTAAGGTCTGCTGCACTCCGCTCAGTTGCCCAAGCCCTCGTACGACCCACGAGGCGATCTGCCCAGTGGCGCCGAGGATGAGTACATTTTTCATGAGGCGCTCCGTGTCTGCGATTTGCGTGGGCTACAGGTATTCCTTGAAGAAGGGCGCGACCTGAGCCATGGCCAGGGCCACCGGCTCCGGCTTGTCGTAGAGGTCGTAGTGCGACCAGCCTTCGGCGACGAAAATCTGCTTGGCTGCGGACGCTGCCCGGCCATAAATCTCCCAGCCGTCGCGGTAGGCGCCAAAGGCGCCGGGCTTGTCGCCGATCACCACCAGCAGCGGTTGGGTCAGCAACGTTTCGGCATGGGCGAATGCATCCCAGGCCATCGCTGCACTGTTGAAGGAGAACAGGCCACTGGTGGCACCATTGGGTTGCTGGCCGCGTGCGGATTTGTAGTACTCGGTGGCCTCCAGTACGTCGATGTCCGTCAGGCCGGCCTGTTTCCCGGCTTCCACCGACTCCGGCAGGTAGTTGATCACATGGCGTGCCGCGCCCTGGGCTTCGGCGGTGCGCTGGGCGGCCATCGCTTTCAGGGCGCCGAGCGGATCGAACTGGCTGAAACCTTCGCGGATCAGCCGTCCGAAGTTGACGCCGGTAATTGAGGCGAGGGCTTTGATGCGGTGATCAGTGATCGCTGCGTTGATGGTGTCGGCAGCGCCACCGCAGATGCCGATGGCGCCAATGCGTTGCGCATCCACATAGGGCTGGGCGACCAGGAAGTCGATAGCGAAGCGGATGTCGGAAACGCGGATGGCCGGGTCTTCGATGAAGCGCGGTTCGCCACCGCTGGCGCCCTGGAAGCTGGCATCGAAGGCGAGCACCACGAAGCCCTGTTCGGCCAGTTGCTGGCCGTAGATGTTGCCTGATGTCTGCTCCTTGCAGCTGCCAATGGGATGGGTGCTGACAATCGCAGGGTACTTCCTGCTCTCATCGAAGCCCGGCGGCAGGTACAGGTCGGCGGCCGAGTCCCAGCCCAGGTTGCGGTAGGTGACGTGCTGGATGGTGGTCATGCTGCGTGCTCCGAACATGGGAATGGCTTACAGGCGGCTCTGGAAGAACCCGGCCAACACCGACACGGCTTCGTCGACATAGGGTTGCTTGTCATAGAGCGACATGTGGTTGGCGCCCTCGATCAGGTGCAGGTGCTTGTCGCCGGAGGCCGCACGGGCGAGCAGGTCATCACTCATCCATTTGCTGCCGGCCTGGGTGCCCGCGACGATCTGCAAAGGTTGAGTCAGGAAGGCTTCGGCCTTGTGGTAGGCGTCGTAGGTGATGATCTGCGGCAGGCTGCGGGCAGTCATGAAGCCCGGTGCATTGGGGTGTTCGCAGCGTGGGGTGTGGTAGTACTCCCAGGCTTCGCGCAGTTCTTCGTTGGGGGCATCTTCTTCGCGCATCGGAGCCAGGGGCAGGGTGGCTAGCTCCTTGCCTTGTGCATCCTGGGTGCGGGCCTGGGAGCCGTGCTCGATGTACGGCAGGGCCTCGGCGTCCTTGACGGTGTTCTCCCAGCCGTTGCGGAACATCTGGCCGATGTTTACGGCGCTGACCATACCGACTGCCTTGATGCGGCGGTCATTGATTGCGGCATTGGCGGTGTAGCCGGCGCCTGCGCAGATGCCCATCGCGCCGATTCGGTTGACGTCGACGTACGGAAGGGTCGTCAGGTAGTCGATTACGGCGCTGATGTCTTCGGTGCGGATGTAGGGGTTCTCCAGCTGGCGCGGCAAGCCGGTGCTTTCACCCTGGAAGGATGCATCGAAGGCGATTGCCAGAAAGCCCTGTTCGGCCAGCTTGCGCGCATACAGGCCGGAAGCCTGCTCCTTGACGCCACCGCCCGGGTGGGCAACGACGATGGTGGGGTACTGTTTGTTCTGGTCGAAACCGGCAGGCAGATGGAGATCAGCGGCGAGTGTGATGCCATGACCATCGAGGGTTTGAATGCGGATGTGTTGCATGAGCCTGGCTCCTGGGAGTGAGCAACAGGGCGTTGCTCAATGGATTCATGCTAGGCCCAGTTTTGTTTTGGAAAAACGTGCCAAAATCGACATGACTCGTAAGCAAGGCTAAACAATATGTCGATCAATCCTGCGCTGCTTCCCGGCCTGGCCTGGTTCGTCCACATTGCCCGCCATCGCAGTTTCACCAAGGCCGCGACGGAGATGGAAATTTCCCGGGCGGCACTCTCACAGCACCTCAAAGGCCTTGAGCAGCAGCTCAACGTCCGGTTGTCGGATCGCACGACACGGGACATGTCGCTGACCGAGGAGGGGCGGCGCCTGTTCGAGGCGGTAGCGCCCGCGTTGAAGATGATCGACACAGCCGTTGCCGAGCTCAGTGAAGTGACGTCTGCGCCAACGGGTCTGATCCGAGTCAACTCCTCTCGCATCGCCGCACGAACACTGCTGGAGCCTCACCTGGGGGAATTCCTTTCCCGCTATCCCGGATTGCGGCTGGAACTGGTGCTCAACGATGGCTTCGCCAACATCATTGCCGACGGAGCCGATGTCGGGATTCGGCTGGGCGAGAGCCTGGACGAACACATGGTGGCCGTGCCGATCACACCGCGAATCGAGATGGCGATCGTCGGATCACCGGCGTATTTCAAGCGCCATGGCATCCCGCAGACACCGGCCGATCTGGTCCAGCACAATTGCCTCGCCTACCGCTTCACCAGCAGTGGGACGCTGGATCGCTGGGCTTTCACGTCGCCGGAGGATGAGACAATCACTCAGGTGTTCGAGCCAAGGGCAGCGTCGTCTTCAACGACGACGAGAGCATGCTCAAGGCCGCCGTCCAGGGCGTCGGGCTGATCAAGTACCTGGACGTCTGCGTCCGCGAGCAACTCGCATCCGGAGAACTGGTGCGCGTGTTGCAGCCCTGGTGCCAGTCCTTCCCCGGCTTCTACCTTTATGCCCCCACGCGCGCCCAAATGCCGGCCAAGGTGCGGGCGCTGATCGACTTCCTCGTGGAAAAGCGTGGGGCCTTGGGCTGAATCGGGCAGGGCTGCTCAATGTCCGCCAATTGCCGATTTCCGCCGCTGGTGAGAGGCAGCTACCGACCCAAAGCAGACGAAAATGGGGCCTGAGGCCGGTTTCAAATGATGTCGGCCCAGGTACCTAGGGCACATCGCTCCATGGCTATCGGTTGTAGCTCATTTCCACCTCGGCCCAGTCCTCGCGACCGCCGATAGTGAGAATCCATAGATCCAGATTGATCTGGTCCTGTAGGTATCGCCATTGTTTTTCATGTACAGGTTCACGGGGGCCGCGTGGTAGGCGTTGTATCCGTCATATTTGTGGTTGAACAGAAGAGCTGGAATATGCTTCGAAATATATGGATAGAAGCGGACCTCGCGATGCTTGCCGAAATTACCTTCCAGCAGGAGATGCAGGCTTCGATGCTGGAACGTGCTGCAAGGAAATCGCCTTCCGGCCCAGACCAAGGCATATAGACGGTTGTGGATCTGCTTTACAGGCAGACTGCGGGATTGCGCGCCCACTCTGATCGCATCGAAGCTGACGAATTCAGTAGCTGACGATCACGAAAAATGCAGACTGGCAGTTAGGGGCCCGGCAAAATGCCGAGCCCCTTGTTGCAAGTAGACACCACTTATTGAGGTCTCTGCTCCCGATCCTTTTTCGGATCATTTTGATGACCTACACCTGGATCTTCCTCTTCCTCTTCCTCTTCCTCGGTGTCATGCCGGCGCGTTGGGTCGTTCGGCTTTTGCCGGTTCGGGTCGTTGGGGCTTTGTTTGCTGGGATCATTCGGGTTCTGACCAGCATGTTGGTGTTGTGTCTGGTCCATAGATCACCTCTCAAGGAGATCAGGCAGCGGTCTCACTCGGTAGAGGCAAGCGCTGCTCACTCGTTCAGCCTGATTGCTGGTCGGTAGGTCAGACTTTCATCCAGCTGATGAAAGGTAGGGCTGGCAAAAACTAGTGGGATCTTCTCAGGGGAATACCCTCTAAGCATGGTGAGACGCATGGAGGTCACGATGGCAATAGACAGTAGGAGCGAAGTGCTGCGCGAGCAGCTCGCGGAAATTGCGTTTCGCTGTGACTGTGAGGCGAGCCTACTGGAGCATCTGATGGAGACCATTCCCGCGGTCTCAGCGTTTGAGGCTAACCGGATTGCTGCTTCGTTAAGATTGGTCGCGTGGGAGCTCAGGGATATCGCCGCGCGCACGGAAGCTGGCGAAATTAGGGTGACCTCATGAGTGGTATTGAGCAACAGATGCTGAAGGCCCTGCGCACTGCATCTTTTAACAATGCAGCCGTTGCTGGTCGGCTTGTCTGCTTTGCCGGCATGTTGCCAGAAATGGCAAGGGAGCTTCGGGCTATGGCCTGCCAGTTGGAGCATGACTCCAACAGCGTTGAGGTCTTAATAGGGGATTTGCACGAAGGGCGCATCTCTCGCTCCCTTTAGCTGTGGTGCTTGCCTGTACGCGCTGACTCCCTCGAGCCATAGGCTGACGGCAGTGCCATTCGCCACCGGGAAGCCCCCTGTGTCCTATCTGGGCATGTAACCCAATTGCCAAGAGCGAGGGACGAAGTAAACGGCTAGAGCCAATGTGCATGCCAGCGTACCGCTCACCGCCATGGCTATTAGCCCTAAATGATGTTCCAACAGCCCTCCTGCTGCGCCTCCTAACAACATTCCGCTCCAAGGAATGAGTTGAACCCGCCATCCGTTGGGACGTTCCCCTATAAGCCAGCGCCCGAGACCTCTTCCGAAGCGAGACAGTGCCCCCGTGACGTAAGTGAGGCCGATAGGCATGCCATTAACTTGCTCCACTACGGCATTCAGCATCCCCATCGCAATGATCGCTGACACGAAAGCGTGAAGCTTGTATTCCTCGGGCCAAATAGCAGCAAATCCTAGAAGAGCGGCGACAACGAGGAGCAAGGGCGCTGCCCGTCGCTTGAACCCGCGCGCCAGGACAATACCTAGCGTGTTACCAGCAATGAAGCAGATCACGGCGAGCGAAAGACGCCAGAAGGTGGGTACATCGTGTTCGCTAACGGCGACAGCAAGGCGGGTGGTATTGCCACTCATGAAGGATACGAAGTCGCCCGTGGCCAGAAAGCCGATCGCATCGGTCATCCCCGCCAGCACTGACAACCCAGCAACGAGCCCCAGTCCCACACGCCCTCGCAGTGTCTGTAGTCGCGCTCTTGTCCGCGCTGCGAGGCCTGGGAGCATGAGGAAGCATCTTCAATACCGTTTGTTTAGATGAGCACGTGAATAGAGCGGCTGGGCATCAACCTTGTGCAGAGGGGATCTCGTCTTCGCTGATGCAATGCTCGATCTCGGTCACTTTGCGTAACGCCAACTCAGCATTTGGATAGGCACCAAAAATACGTCCGTCGTAGAACACTACCCAGACGAAGCCCAACACCTCCGATCCCGCAAGTGTCTGAGCCAGCACCTGGAAGCTCGAGGTCAGATCATCGATGTGCATTTGCGCCATACCGCGAAGAATCATGGCAAATCATCTCTTCCTCAGTCGGCAGTATTCTCGGTTCATGGAGCTTGAAGAGCAATACGACGGAAGTTTGCCAGTGGGGAGAGGGTTGCTAGGCAGGTAGGCTCAATTCACTGGAATCGTTAAGTCCGTTTGCAAGGTAAAGGAGAGATAGGGCACCTGGAGTAAGGATCTACTGGATATTGCGGCTATTCGAATAAGCAGACGCACGTCCTACCCAATGGTCGACAGGCCCATTGCTGTTTACCGTAGGGTACGCAGGGATACGGGCAAAAAAATGGCTGCCCAGTGCGCAAGGCACGGGGCAGCCGGGAGGGGTGTCTTGGTCAGAAGACAACATTGAGGATAGTTCATGATCGATTCCGCGCCAGAAGGACGACGGTGCTTTTTGATCATTGCTCTTACTCTAAAAGAGGCGGCCAAAGGTTCCTTAGCCCGACCGGACCACTCAAGTCGTCCTGAACTGCCCAAGCTAGAGCTCTTGAATAATTGCAGCAGATTGAGAAAGCGTACGTCATACTTCATGTACTAGCTCATCTGAGCTATCTATACGGCTCATGCCAGACGATGTTGATCCTCCTTTCTTGAACAAGCACCTACCTGGCGGTGCGCTTGTTGAGCGGTGAATCATGCAAATATTCCTCAGAGCTCAGCAGGTCTTGGAGTCCAGCTTCTCGCCCTATGAATGTCATTGTCGCCTTGAGGCAAACGACACACTCACTATTCACATTGTCCCTCCCGGCGGCGGTGAAGCGGCTTTACTTGTAGCAGGTGTCTCGCGCTCGGAGTGGCAATCTGATGAGGCGTTAGACCGATTGATCGCTGAGCTTTCGAGTGAGTTACTAGAAGCCCAGCAACGATCTACATAATCAGAGCGACTCGACCTTCGCTGTGCTAGCGTGACAGCGTCGTGCGATTCCGCGCGAAGGCATCAGTGCGATAGCCGCTCATCCGAGCGGCTTTTTGCTTTCTGACGGTGTCGTCTGGGTGGTCTATCTTTGAGCAGGACTGAAATTTCCTTGCGCCGCCGGCTGCCCCCGCCCGAGCGGCTCTTTTTTGTCTCAGCAATGCGTGCGATTAGCAGAGAGTGGTAGCTGACGCGGAACATCCCTGAAAAAGTGGACTGCCATGAACATTCGAATTGAATGCATGGCTGGGGATCCGCCCACATGGAAGGTCTTCCTGGGGACGTTTTTCTGGTCCTGCCAGACAGAGGCGGAAGCAAGCGACTGGGCTGCTAAAGCTGTGCTGCATCTCTCATCCTACCGCTTTCCGGCGTATCAACTCCCAGCGCCTCTTCCTGCGGCGCGCTGCAGGAGGCTTGAGGCTGTAGTATCGGGAAAGCGGTCCGGAGTGATGGCCGAGTCAGTGGATTGACCATGCGGCGGTTTTGCTTGGCGCATTGATGCTGGAGGTATTTCCTGCCTGCGTCTCGTGCAGGTCAACTGTAACCTCTATCGAACCAGTTCGCCCCCATCTGCTGAGCACGGCGCTTGGCGTCAGCAAAACACTGCCAGGCGCCGCCACTGGACTCCGAGCAGACTATCCGTCCTTCGACGCGTAGCCTTATTCCCTCGGGAACCAGATTGCCCATTTCACCCCACGCAAATTCAATCGTCGCCTCCTTGCCGTTGGAGTGAAGGTAGTTCAACGGACCGGGTCTCTCTGTCACCAAGCGCATCTTTCCTGTTCGCTCACAAAGATGAAGGGGTGTTTCTGAGCTTACGCTCTCCTGCATCGTACGGCTTGCGGCAGTTAGCTGATGTTGCTTTTGGCAAATTCTTCACCCAGATGATTTAGAAGCGTTCGAACCGAGGGCAGCAATCCGCGCCGCGAAGGGAACACCGCGTGGACCACGCCGGTACGCGGCGCCCAGTCCGGCAGAAGGTTCACCAATCGGCCTTCGTTCAGGTCCTCGCACACCACCACGGCCGGTATGTGCACGGCACCGGCGCCCGCCAGCGCGGCCTGGCGCAGCGCAACCAGGTCGTCGGTGACCATTCGCGGCCGGTAGCGCACCTGCGCGCTGGCCCCTTCGGGGCCGTCCAGTTGCCAGTGGTACTCCCGCTGTACCGCGCCCCAGTGCAGCGTCGGCAGGGCAGCCACATCGACGGGCGTCGGCCTGGCCGGCAGGCGCTCGCGCAGTGCCGGGGCGCCCACCACCCGCTGGCGGCTTTCGCCCAGCACCTTCATCACCAGGTCACTGCTTTCCAGCGGCGGGAAGCGCACCCGCAAGGCAATGTCGATGCCTTCCTGGATCAGGTCCACCTGCCGGTTGGTGCTCTGTACATGCAGCTCCACCAGTGGGTACTGCACCATGAAGCGCGCCAGCATCGGGCCGACCCAGAAGTTCAGCAGCGCCGTAGGACAGCTCAGGTTCACCACCCCGCGCGGTTCGGAACGGTGCTGTTCGACGGCCTCGGTGGCAGCCGCCGCTTCCACCAGCATCGCCAGGCAATGTCGGTAGAACACCTGGCCAATCTCGGTCACCGAGAAATGCCGCGTCGAACGCTGGATCAGCCGCACGCCCAGGCGTTCCTCCAGCGCGGCGATACGCCGGCTCAGCTTCGACTTGGGCTCGTCCAGGGCGCGGCCGGCAGGGGTGAATCCGCCGTGCTCCACCACTTGGGCGAAGTAGTAGAGGTCGTTGAGATCGTCCATTTCAGTGTTCCTGTGATGGAACACTGATAGTAGTTTTTGCCGTCTACTGGGGCAATTGTCCTGTCCGTATCGTGGCCTCCATGCACGACAGGAGGCACCCCATGAAACAGATTCTTGGCATCTACAGCGCCGCCCGCCCGCACTGGGTCGGCGACGGCTTCCCGGTTCGCACGCTGTTTTCCTACGACAGCCTCGGCGAGCACCTCAGTCCCTTCCTGCTGCTCGACCATGCCGGCCCTCACGCTTTCGGCCCCAGCGCGGTGCGCCGTGGCGTCGGCCAGCACCCGCACCGGGGGTTCGAGACGGTAACCCTGGTCTACGAAGGCGAGCTGGAACACCGCGACTCCAGCGGCGGTGGCGGCCGCATCGGCCCCGGCGACGTGCAGTGGATGACGGCCGGCGACGGCATCCTCCACGAGGAACATCACTCGCCGGACTTCACCCGCAGCGGCGGCAACCTGCACATGGTCCAGCTCTGGGTGAATTTGCCGGCCCGCCACAAGCGCACCGCCCCGGCCTACCAGACGCTGCTGGCCAGCGACATCCCGCGCATGGACCTGGCTGATGGCGCCGGCAGCCTGCGGGTGATCGCGGGCGACTACGCCGGCCATGCGGGCCCGGCCCACACCTTCAGCCCGCTGGATGTCTGGGACCTGCGTCTGCAGCCCGGCTACCCGTTGGAACTGGCCGTCAAGGCCGGGCGCAACACGGCCGTGGTGGTGTTGCGCGGCAGCGTCCGCTTGGGCGGCGGCGAAGCGCTGCACGAAGGCCAGTTGGCGCTGCTTGACCGGCGCGGTGAGTACCTGCAACTGGAGGCCGAGAGCGATGCCCTGGTCCTGCTGCTCAGCGGCGAGCCGCTGAACGAGTCCATCGTCGGCTACGGCCCCTTCGTGATGAACAGCGAAAGCGAGATTCAGCAGGCTATTGCCGATGTCCAGAGCGGGCGTTTCGGACAGATGACCCGCTGATGTCATACCCCGGACTCAGGCGTCGCCTAGTCTGGATGAGCGCCCGCGCAGGATGCGCGGGCTTTATGGGCCGGATGCCCTTTGTGGAGACCCCGAAATGAGCCACTTCAACCAGATTGCCAACTTCAATGGCCAGCGCCCGGTGATCGACCCCGACGACACCGCCATGCTGCTCATCGATCACCAGAGCGGCCTGTTCCAGACGGTCAAGGACATGCCCATGACCGAGCTGCGCAACAACGCCATCACCCTGGCCCGCATCGCGACGCTGGCGAAGATTCCGGTGATCACCACCGCCTCGGTTCCGCAGGGCCCCAACGGCCCGCTGATCCCCGAGATCCATGAAGCCGCGCCCCATGCGCAGTACGTGGCACGCAAGGGCGAGATCAACGCCTGGGACAACCCCGAGTTCGTTGCCGCGGTGGCGGCCACCGGCAGGAAGACCCTGGTCATTGCCGGCACCATCACCAGCGTTTGCATGGCCTTCCCGGCAATCGCCGCCGTCAACGCCGGCTACAAGGTATTTGCCGTGATCGATGCCTCCGGCACCTATTCCAAGGCGGCGCAGGAAATCACCCTGGCCCGTGTCGTCCAGGCTGGTGTGGTGCCCATGGACACCGCCGCGGTGGCCTCGGAAATCCAGCGTACCTGGAACCGCCCGGATGCCGCGCAGTGGGCCGAGGCCTACAGCCTGATCTTCCCGCATTACCGCCTGCTGATCGAAAGCTACACCAAGGCCCAGCAGGTCGTGACCGAACACGAAGTGCTGGACTCCCAGCGCTGATTCAACCCTTGCCCGGCTCCGACCGGGTATCCACCGCAAAGAGGAAACGCCATGAGCAAGCCCTACGTCCGTCTCGACAAGACCCAGGCCGCCGTATTGCTGGTCGATCACCAGGCCGGTCTGCTTTCGCTGGTGCGAGACATCGAACCGGACAAGTTCAAGAACAACGTCCTCGCCCTGGCCGACCTGGCCAAGTACTTCAAGCTGCCGACCATCCTCACCACCAGCTTCGAGAGTGGCCCCAACGGCCCGCTGGTGCCCGAGCTGAAGGACCTGTTCCCTGACGCGCCCTACATCGCCCGCCCCGGCAACATCAACGCCTGGGACAACGAGGACTTCGTCAAGGCGGTGAAGGCCACCGGCAAGAAGCAGCTGATCATCGCCGGCGTGGTGACCGAGGTCTGCGTGGCCTTCCCGGCGTTGTCGGCGCTGGAAGAGGGCTTCGACGTCTTCGTTGTCGCCGACGCCTCGGGCACCTTCAACGAAGTCACCCGTGACGCCGCCTGGCGCCGCATGGAAGCCGCCGGCGCGCAGATGATGACCTGGTTCGGCGTGGCCTGTGAGCTGCACCGCGACTGGCGCAACGACATCGAAGGCCTCGCCGCGCTGTTCTCCAACCACATCCCCGATTACCGCAACCTGATCACTAGCTACAGCATGCTTACCACGGCCAAGTAAGGCCCCAGGAGCCGCCATGGAAGGCGGCCTTTGGAGGTATTTGGCACATCAGGCAAGGTCATGTAGCGGAACGATTTCGATACTGCCCTTGACCAGCGCCGTGTAGAGCTGCTCCAGCGAGCGAGAGTCCTCCTCCATCAAGTAGGCAATGTCGAGGATGCGAAGCGCGAGAGCGGCAGTGGGTGCTTGCCGACATAGCTCCAACAGTAACTCTACAACCACATCGTCATTGAATGAGGCGCTACGAACAGTTCGGAGAATCTGCTCATGATTGAAAAGCATGGTCTTACACTCCGATGCATCAGCGGCTATCAGCTGCCGGATGAGAGTTAGAAGAGCTTCAGGAAGTTGATGTAGAACCTGGGGGCTTTTCCATTATCGTCATCGAGCTCTTTCGCCGAGACGGAGCGGGTGAGCGGGAAGGCGATTTCCGGCGAGACATAGGTGTCCTTGAAGATGTTCAGGTGCGCACCAATGCCGGTGGAGGAAAGGCTTTCCGTACTCACCCAGCTGGGGTCTTCGCTCCAGACCTTGCCGAAGTCCCAGAAGGCGTAGTACTGGGTCGGCACTGCGTAGTCCTTGAAGGTATGGATGCGGTTGTACTGCAGCTCGGTCTTCACGGCGAAGCCGCTGTCACCGGTGATCTCGGATGGGTCATAACCGCGCCCGAACTCGCTGCCGCCCACCCCGAACTGTTCGGGACTGAGCAACGCCTGGCCGAAGGAGGTCTGTGCCGTGGCAGCGACGTAGAGGTTCAGGCCGTCCATCACCTTCGACAGGTCCTGCAGGCGCTGGGCGTCCAGCTGGAGCTTGGTGAAATCGGTCTGGCCATCTTCGCGCGAGGGGTTGAGCCGGCTCTCGCTGCTCGCTCCCATGATCGCCAGCCCCTTGCTGATCTCGCCCTTGACCAGGTTCTTGCCGCCGTAGGCATCGAACCAGTCGTAGCTGGCCCCCAGCCGCAGCGCCCGGATACGGTCCTCGCTGGAGGGCGGCAGATCCTTGTCGTCCAGGTACTCGGAGGTGCCGTTGTAGTAGGTGAAGGCCGCGGAGGTCTTGAATGTCTCATCGCGCTGGCGAATCCACGGACGGGTAATGCGCACCGCGAAGGTATCGCCGGAGCTGTTGGCATTGAGGAAGGAATAGGTGTCGGCGTGGCCATCGTTGTGCTGGGCCAGGAAGCTGACGACATCGCCCCGGCTGCCGACCGGCAGCTCGTACTGGCCTTCGAAGAAGGTCATCTTGTTGCCTTCGATCGACTTGCCGGCGCGGACGCCCAGATGGTCCCCGTGCCCGGTGAGATCATTCACGCCGACGCCACCGTATACCTGCCACGGGCCGAAGTAGCGGCTGTCACGGTTGTCGAAGCCGAAGAAGCCTTCGTATTTGCGCAGGGCATTCTCGACGATCAGATCGGTGCCACTTTCTACAGGCGATGCCTGCAGGGTGCCGCGGCTATCGTTGCCGGACACATCATTCATCAGCAGCAGATTGCGCTCGATGGTCTTGCTGGTGGGGGGAATCTCCTGGCGAATATTGTCCGCATAGCGCTCCAGCGCCTTGTTGCTGGGTCCGCTGAAGGTGACCTGATTGACCTTGCCTTCGAAGACCTGGAGTACCAGGTTGCCGCCTTCCAGTCGTTGCGCCGGCACGATGGTCTTGGCCAGCAGGAAGCCTGCCTGGCGATAGCGGGCGGTGATGGTATCGGCAACGGCATGGACTTCGGCCAGGTTGACCGAGTGACCTTCCAGGCGTTTGAGCACCGCATCGAAGGTGCCGGGAGGATAGCTGCTGGCCCCAACCAGGGTCACTTTGCTCACTGGGAACCGGGCACTGGGAAACGCTTGGAGCTCCTGCGGTTCGGGTTCGGGAGTAACCACGGTGTCTGGTAATTCAAGGGTGCCAGGCATCTCGGTAGGCGAGGTACGCACGCCGGCCTTGTCGGGCATTTCTACCCGGCCGGGATTGAGTTGGCCCAAGGGGGCAGCTTGTAGCTGGGAGGCCAGCAGGAAGGCGGAGACGACTGCGATGGCCAGGCGGCTGAGGGAAGCAGGATGCGATTTCATGATCATTTACCTCCCTTGCCGGGAGCCTGCAGGTCATGCGGGATCACACTGCGGTTCCAGTCGGGAACGATGAGCTTGCCGTCCTTGAACAGGCTGTTGGCGTAGGTGAGGACGTCGCGCAGGTCCGGCGTGGTGCTCTGCTTGTCGCCATAGGAGCGGGGCTTGCAGATCAGCTGGACGGAATAGGTGCGGGCGACGGCCGGCGAGACGGTGTAGTTGGCAGAGACGGCACTGGGGGATTCCAGGGCGTCGCAGCGCGTGTTGCCGGGGGACTGAGCGGTGATCGGCAAAGCGATCGGGGCCGCATCGGGCACCGGCGGCGGATCAACCGGAGCCAGCGGACCGCTGATGGTCAGGGTGCCGTCGCGGAATACCACGGTGTAGTTGCTGCCGGCCTCGAACGCGGTGCCCTGGCCAATGGCATAGCCGCCCACCTCTTCGCCGGGGGCTCGGCTCAAAGTGCCTTTGGCGATATCGGCGCTGTCACCATTCTTCAGGCCGCTGATCTGATGGGTCAGTTGCGGATCGGCCTGCCCCTGCGTCTTCGACTTGTCGTCCGCACTGACCACCAGCTGCGCCGGAGTTATCTGCAGATTGCCGTCCGTGAACACCAGGGTGTAGTTGCCGCTGGACAGCGCCAGGTTGCCCTGGCCGATGGCGTAGCCCTGCGGACGGACGTTCTCACCGGACTCGCGTAGCAGGGCACCGCCGTTGAGCACGCCATTGGCGTTATCACCGTTCTTCAGGCCACTTACGGAGTAAGAGAGGGCTGGGTCGGCATCGCCATAGACCTTGCTCTGGTCGTGTGCCGTTACCTCCAGTTGGGCCGGGGTGATGTGCAGCAGATTGCCTTCGTAGCTGATCCGGTAGTTGCCCGACAGGCTGCTGACGCCACCCTGATGAATGTCGTAACTGCCAACATTCTCGCCCGTGGTGCGGGCCAGGTTTCCGCTGACCAGGTCGGATGCGTTCTCGCCGAGCTTCTGGCCGCTGACCTGGTAGGACAAGGCAGGGTCCTGGTCGCCGTAGACCTTGGACTTCTCGTCAGCCTTGACCTTGAGCTCCGCCTGCTCGACGGTCAGCTTGCCCTGGTTGTCTTCGATCTTGTAGCGCCCCTGGGAGCGCTCATCGGCAGCGATCTTGTTGATGATGTCGTAACCACCGGGTGTCACGTCGCTGGTGGCGGTGGCTGTTGTGGTCGGATCACTGACCTGGATGCCGCTGCGGCCCAGTCGCTGGCTCACGTAGTCGTCGACGCCCATGATCGCCTGGGCGTTGCTGTCGTGTGTGGTGGTCTGGGTCAGCGCCGGATTGGCGTCGCCATACTCGCGGGACTTGTCGTCGGCGGTGACGCTGACCGTGGCTTGGGCGGCTTTATTGAGGATCACTCCTGGCTCAGCGGTCTTGTCGACCGTTTCGTAGAAGTGGACGCGGCCGCGTTCGAGTGCCTGTTCGCCCGGAGCGAGCGAAGGGCTGTTGCCGTCGGCCTTCTGCAGCCAGGGTGTGTCGTTGATCAGGTTGGAGATCAGCGCATCGAGGGAGTCAACCTTGGTGCCGAGGTTGACCACCAACTGCTGGCTCCTGCCATCCTGGGTATTGTGCTGGATTTCCTTCGGATCGGTGGCGCCCTGGATCACCGAGTACGATTCGACACCCCAGCCATGCTCGTGCAGCGTGGAGACCACCTGCTGGCCACCATTGGCGCCGAAGGCAAAACCGACCGGCAGCGAGGCGGTGCTCTGGCTGCCATCGGTATCGATGCGGATGACATGAGTCAGCGTGGCGTCAGCGGCATCGGGTGTGAGTTTCCAGGTGATACCGGCGGGGTCCTTGAAGGTCAGGCCGCTGACCAGGTAGTCGGAGCTGTCGAGGTAGTTCAGTAGCACGGCCGGGTCGATTTCCCGATAGCCACCCTGGCCGTCGGGCGTGACATAGCCGGTGGCTTCGAAGACCAGGTAGTCGAAGGACGAGCCGTCCTGGGTCTTCAACGTCACCGAGCGGGTACTGGCGCCCCAGCTCTGCGAGGGGGCGGCGACGACATCCTGGTAGCCGCGGTACACCAGTTGCTGGGCCGTCACGCCGGTCAGGGTTTCGCCGGAGTAGGGGGCGGTGACGCTACCGGTGGTGGTGGTGCCGCTGGCATTGGTCTGGTTGAAGCGGAACAGACCGTTGCTGGCTTTGCCCGCCAGGGTGCCGGCGTAGTTGAGGTTGCTCTCCATGCGGACGCTGGCGCCCTCCAGGGCGACCTGTTTGCCCATCAACGCGGTGCCTTCCTGCTGGATGATCGAGGCGACGTTGGAAGTGCGCAGCCAGGCGATGCCGTTGCCCACATCGACGATGGCGCGCTGGCTGTAATCCGCCCCGGTGTTGTTCAGGCGGATGTCGCCGGTGGCAGCGATGAACAGGTTGCCGTCCTTGAGCAGGATCGGCGCATTGATGTAGACCGAGCCGCTGTCGCTGCTCAGGTCGGCGCCTTCGTAGGATTTGCCCTGCACCGGGTTGCCGGTGGCGATCAGCGCCAGTGTGCTGGGCTGGCCGTTGCCGTCCTGGCCGATGTTGGTGGCGACGATGGCGCTGTTGACGTTGATGCGCTGGCTCGCCGAGACCTCGACATTGCCGCTGGCCAGGCCGTTGACGATGGCGCTGGCGGCGACGTTCCACAGGTCGGCGGTGCTGGGACCGCTGGCCGCACCATTGGTCACGCCCGTACCGGAGTCGGCCTGGGCGTCGCTGACGATATTCACCGTCTCCGGATCGAGCAGCCAGGTGCCTTTGCTGGCGCCGCTGGTATCGACCCTGGCATCGCTGGTTACTCGCAGCTGCTTGCCTGAGGTTTCCACCATGCCGCCTTGGCGCTGGCCTTTGGCGCTGGCGTTTCCGGCGAAGTGGGTGTTGCCGTCGCTCCAGACCACGACCTGGCCACCTGCCGTGTGGCCGTCAGCACTCAGTTGGGCTCCCTTTGCGACGGTGGTGTTCTGCGCGCGTTGTTCGTTGCCCTTGCCCTGGTAGCTGCCGCCGACCAGAACCTTGCCGCCAGCGCCATCGTTACCGGAGGCGTCGATCTTCGCGGTGCCGGCGACATTCACTTCATCGCCCAGCACCTTCACGGTGCCGCCATTGGCCCCTCTGGCACTGAGGGAACCGCTGACGTTGGTTTGTGCCGCATTGCCCAGGACGATGGTGCCGCCGTCGCTGCTCACCGAGTTGGCGGCGACACTGCCGGAGACGTTGATGACCGAGTCCAGGTGTTGGGCCGCACGCGCGGCGCTCATGGCGACGACGCCATTGCCGACGTCGATCTCGCCGCTATGAGTGATGCCACCGGTGACATCGCCATTGACGCTGGAAGCGTCTCCAGGCTCGCCATGGATGCCGATGCTCAGCAGCCCATCGCCGTGGAAGTCCAGCTTGGCCTTGGGCCCGGTAGCCAATTGCACGGTGCCTTTCTTCGCCTGAATGACACCGGCATTGTTCACCTGGGCGCCGAGCAGGGCGACCATGCCGTTGTCATGGACGGTGATCCGCCCCTGGTTGGTGACGTTGCCGGTCAGTTGGATATCCAGCTTGCCGGTCTGGGCAAATTGCTTGGCCTGCTCCTCGGTGAGGAAGCCGGCGCTGGCCACCAGCGCGCTAGATGAAATGCGCGCGTTGGGACCGATCATCACGCCATGGGGGTTGACCAGGATCAGTTGGCCATTGGAGGTGACCGCACCGTAGATCTTCGACGGATCGGCGCCGACGACGCGGTTGAGGGTGACGGACTTGCCGTCGGGCTGGTTGAAGGTGATGCGCTGGTCGGGGCCGACGTTGAAGCTCTGCCAGTTGATGGCGGTGCGTGCGGAGGATGTGTTGACCTCCAACGCGTTGCCTTGTCCAGAGACAGTGGCTTGCCCGCCGATGACCTGAGCGCCTTGCGGCAGGGCTTCCGCGAACGCACGGTTGAGTGGGAGAGTGGCTCCAGCTGAGGCGAGTGCCATGGAGACGCAAAGTGCGGTGAGCGGGGGTGAGAGATGAACAGCCGCTGATCTCGGACGCGATTTCATCGAATTTCTCCTGAGTTCGAAAACTGGGAGAAATGATTCGCCTGCCGAGGGTCGCTGCTAATCGTGCGTTCGGGAAGTAGCCTTGTAGTGCGTGCCTGATTTTACGAGGGGGCTGCCATGGATACACGCAGGACGACGGTCACCTCCAGATGCCCGTTATGCTCCTTGATCTCGATGTCGCCGTGGAGCAGTCGGGTAATCTCGCCGGCCAGTGCCAGATAGACCACCGGGGCCCCTGCGTTTCGGTCAACGGGCGCCGCATTCAGTTGGAGCTTCCAGTCGAGAACCCCCGGCTCCCGCTCGAAAGCACTGCTGGTGATATCGACCTGTTCGACGCCGACATGAGACAGGTGCAGTAACAGAACCTTGATCAATGCCCTATAGCGAACGGGGTCTATCCAACCCTGCGAGCCGGCCGGGCCCTGCGACAGCGTCCAGTGTGGAACAGCCTGGGCCGGTAGCGCCTGCAGTGCGGTCTCGGTCAGGCTATTGAGGCTTTCATAGAAGGGAGCGGGCAGCCCATCGCCGGATTCCAGCCGGACCAGCTCCGAGACCAGGGTGATACTCTCTTTCATCCCATCCAGGAGCGCGGACATTGCGTTGAGATTTGGGGCATCAAGAGGCCCCTGAAGCCTTTCCTGAAGCGAGGAAATACTACGACCCAGTGCTTCTTCGTGCTGTAGCAGGTAGGTCTTTCGGCGCATGTGGACGGAGGCCAGAAAGTTGACCTTGTCCTGCAGGGTCTGGATCTGCTGTTGTTCCTCGGCCAGATCGATGGATGTGCACAACATTCCGACCAACTCACCAGCAGCACCCAGAATTGGGACACCGCTATGTCGCACGACTCTGCGCTCCCCCCGGACGTGGATGACGGTTACCACCATATACGGAATAGTGGCCGCTGCAGCTGTATCAAAGACCTTCCTGACTTCTTCGAGATGTTGCTTATCCACCACTTCCACTTCATAGAGATTTGACCCCAGAATCTGGTCGGGACGTAGGTCCAGGAAGTCGAAGTATGCGGGGTTGCCAGCCAACACGCGGGCATCGGGCGAACGCAAGCAGACAGGGAAGGGTAACTGGTTCAACAATGTATCGAAATGACTAGCGGCCTGATTCTCGGCGTTATTCGAAGGCCGGCTGATGTCCTCCTTGATCAGGCCGCGATAAGTGGCGATGCGCAGCAACTCGACCAGCGACTGCGCGCCGGTTTTTTCCAGAAGTCGGGTTTTGTAGGTACTGACGGTCCGATCACTGATGGCCAATTCCGTTGCAATCTGCTTCACCCTGTATCCATTGGCGAGGTAGTGAAGGACCGTGATTTCCCTGGGCGTCAGGCTTTCCTCCGACTCTCCTGGTTCGCCCGCCGCATCCTGCCGCACCGCCGTGGCCTGGAAGTAGGTTTTTCCAGCCAAGACCTTGCTTACGCCAACGGAGAGGGCCTCTGGCGGGTCCATCTTCGAGATAAAGCCGGACGCACCGGCAGCCATGCAGAACTGCTCATACAGGCCAGAAGGCTCTCCGGTTAGCACCAGGATTCGGGCGTCGGCCTTTCGGGCGATGATCCGCCTGATGACGTCCAGGCCACCCAGCTTGGGTATATCCAAGTCAAGAACGACCAGGTCGGGCTTGATGGTCCTGACCACCTCCAGGCCGTCCAGACCGTTGTCGGCCTTTCCGGCCACCTGATGGCCAATCCGTTCAAGGGCGACCTCGATACCCAGACTCGTCATCGGATGCTTATCAATGATGACTATCCTGGCCATATCTTAAACCTGCATTGTCGGTTGAGCGTGGGGTTGGTCCTGTCAGTTGCGTGGAAACGGGCCACCCATAAATCCCGGAGAACAGGGGTAAGCCCTTTTACTTGCCTTTGTCGAGCGCGAAGCGTCCGGAACCCGTGACAGCCAGCAGCATGAACGCCGCTATCAGCCCCAGGTTCTTGTAAAAGTTGATCTCGTTCGCCGTGCGTTCCATGCCCTGCATCGTCCAGAACTGATGGCCGAGCAGAGCGGTGCCGAGTACGAAAGGGACGAACAGGAGGGCAATCGGTCGAGTGAATAACCCCAGCAGAATCGCGATGCCTCCGCCCAATTCCATGACCACGGCTATGGCGGCGGCGACAGTCGGCAGGGGAGCGCCCAGCGAGCTGATGTAGGCAACCGTGCCCGAGAAGCCCGTCAGCTTCAGCCAGCCGGAGATGATGAATAGCAAGCTGAGCAAAATGCGCGCGAGCAGAATGAGCGGGTCCTTGAAGCCATCTACGAACGTGGGTTGCATGACGCGTCCTCTGTCGTTTCCTGGTGGGCGGGTCATCCCAAACGCCCTGATACGGCAGGGCGTGCGGGGCGACACAGGCAAAGGTTAGTTCAAGATCGCAGTAGGACCTCTAGAAGCTCCAGGAGGTATTTGCCATGGTCTAAATTCGTGGCGATGACTGGCTAAAACTGCTTCGGATTCTGCTTTCGAGACTGGGCGCTGCTCTACCGCAATCATCGACCTAACGCAGCCTGTCACGGTCCTGTTGTGTTGGATCGGCTTGGCCGGGAGTCCGGCCAAGCCGGATTGGTACATTACAGTCGGGGATCGTTTTCCCATGTGGTGCCGTAGTAGGCGTGGATATCTTTTCCCCAGGTCGGATCGCTCATGTTTGGCCAGTTGTCCTTATCGAAGCCCGGGGCGTTCTTCAGGCGGTCCTTGTCAGCATTGAGGACGAAACGCTTGTTCACCGTATCCAGACGCAAGGCCGCCCACGGCACGGCAAACAGCTTCTCGCCCATTCCCAGGAAGCCGCCGAACGACAGTACGGCGTATGCAACCTTGCCGCTGACGGTGTCCAGCATGATTTCCTTGATGTCGCCCAGGTCCTGGTCTTGCGTGTTGTACACGTCGTTGCCGATGAGGGTATCCGCCCCCATCAGCCGCGGCCCTGGCCCACGGTCTCCCTCGGCAGTGAAATCGGTCCGTCCCTTGTACATGCCGTACTTGTCGCGTTCTTCGAAGTTCATGGTGCGCTCCTGGCCAGAGGCCATAGGCAGTAGAGTATCTCGACTCTTGGTTCAAGGCTGCTCGGGTGACGCCGGCGGGATTTCCCGGCGCGATCAGACGATTTTTCTAACCGCGCAACATCCCGCGAGCATCCAGCAAGGCTCGTATGAGAGGAGGGCGGGGACATCGAGCGACGGGATAGGACTCAAGGCTTCGATGGCATGGACGCGTTTCTGCGGCGCTCAGAATAGGAGAGTGGTCACCATAACCAGCCGTTCGCTATTTGCGACCAGTGGTGCGGAGTCAACTAGCCCGACAGCAATTATTGTGACACAAGGGTTCAGAGGGCTGACGCTAGGGCATTTCGCCCTCCTGAGTTTCAGTCTCTCGAATTCTCACACTCATCCGGCCTGGCCTGACTCTTTCAACCTGCGGCAGCATTTGGCGAGTGAGCATTGCGTGCAATGGCCGCACCCCGTGTCGGCGCCTTAAATGCCAATCACAAGCCCCGTGGGCAGTGCTGCAGTGAGGGGGGCTTCTATTAACGCCGACGCAACCAATCGAGAAAGCTGTGCTTTTCGGGAGGGATGGACTTAGGAGTCAGCAGTGAGCGGCTGAGTTCGTCGCGGCGATGGCGTAGGTTGGTGAGCGCGGAGGACCTCGACGTGCTCGTCCAGATAATGGCAGATGACCGCCTTCTCGATGTGATAAAGCAAGCATGTGGTAAGAGCGGTGAAGCGTGCCAAAGAGGGTGCGTCTCCAGCGACACCTTCTTCTCCAAGGATGTCCCCGGGGCCGAGGCGGCCGGCTTCCCGGTTTTCGTCGGCCTCGGGAACCGTCGCCAGGATTACCCCACTGCCAAGGATCAGCAAGCTACTGGCGACCTCGCCCAACTCCAAAACCACCTGACCGGACGCGTAAGCCGTGGGCTGCATGTGCCGACTGAGTTCATCCTTCTCCTCGCTGCTGAGGGCGCTGAAAAGCCGGATGCCTTCTATCAATTGCCGCTGTGCCGACGACCGATGAGCGCCACCATCGCCAGCCAGCAAGATGCCAGACGCCTCCAGGTGTCGATAGGCGAGGTCGTACATGAGATTCCGGATGGCGGCTTTGTCTTCGCCTGCACGCACGAAACCGGTGGCTTCGTACTGGATAGAGTCCTGATCGGAGCTCTTGATCAGGACCCGGGCACGGGGCGTCGACAACAGTATGCCGATTCCTTGTAGTGCCTTTTCCAAAGCATCCAGCACCCAACGCGGGCGGAAACTGATGGGCACATAGAGGTGAATGGATACGCCGTGAATGTCATAGGGCCGGCTGAGGTTGTGGATTTTGGTTCGCGCAGCAACTGAATTGGGGATCACTACCATGGTCCCTTGGCTAGTGAGCAGGTGCGTCGCGCGCCAGTCGATATCGATGACCTTGCCCTCGGTCTTGTCAATGCTGATCCAGTCGTCGAGCTGGTAGGGCTTAGTGGTGTTAAGGACGATGCCGGAGAACACATCACTCAACGTGCTCTGCAGCGCAAGACCAATGACAATAGCTGCGACACCCGAGGTGGCCAGCAGGCCCTTGATCGGCAGTTGCAAGACATAGGCGACAGCGCATGTCATGGCAACCAGAAAGATCACCGCGCCGAGAATGTCCTGGAATAGCTTGCTGGCATGGCCGATTCGTGGGATCAGCAGCCCTAGCACCACGGTCAACGTCCGCGCACCGAACAGCCACCAGATTATTTCCATCCCAGTGGCGACCATGGTCTGCGTCTCGTCGGAGAACGCCGGCGGTCTGGTGGGGATCATTCCGGCCTCAAAGACCACGGCGCTGTAGAGAAGGAACAGCAGAAGTCGGATCAGTGCGCTAACTACCCGGAGTTTGCGCGGGACAAGGCGCCAAGCCAGAACATCGAGCAGCAACAGTCCTGTGCTGACGACAAGTGGATGGTTTTCAACAGCTGAAAGCATGGGGTTCCCTCATTCCACCCGCTGATCTTCACCTGTCAATCAATGTGCAATTGTTAGCCGAGTGCTACATCAAGTCGCCCCGAGCATCGTTGAGCGAACAAGGAAAGTTGCTGGATAGAGATCGCGCGCTCATGTAAGCGATTCCGCATCCGACAGAATGAAGGCTTCGCCAACGTAAAAGCCCTGCATCCAGTGATTCGGCTTAGCAAGCTACAAGAGAGCTCCTGGTCGTCGACTCCGAATTCAAGGCCAATCAGTGAGAGCTTCAGGCGCGGCATCAGCAAGACTTCAGGAAGTTTACCCCAGCACTTTTATGACCCACTGTTTGTGCCACGGAGTAAGCAGGTTAGCCCTACGGCTGTAGCTGTCCAGATTGGGCCGTCGCTGAAAACCTACTTTCTCGATGGTGCAGATTGCGTTGAGTCTAAGGCCGAGCTGAGGCAACTACGCGGTAAAATGAGCTTTGACCCGGATTGACCATTTACTGCAGAGATCGATACCCGCCGCCTAACGCCTTGATAAGTTGGACCTCCGTCTCCAGCCGTTGTCCATTCAGTAGGGTCAGACCACTCTGCTCGGCGAGTACCGGCAGGTTCCCCTCCAGCGCGCTGACGCGATCGAGCAGGCCGCGCTGGAAATGCGCCTGGGCACTGTCACGGTTGAAGCGCATGTTGCTGATGCGGGTCTGCTGCAATTGCTGCTCCGCATCCAGCCCCTGCAGTCGGGCTCCCGCTACTGCGACATCGCGCACGGCATTGAGTACTGCCTGGTTATATTGCTCGACCAGACCATTGCTCAGGCTACGTGCGTTGGCGAGCTCCGCATTCAGCCGGCCACCATCGAAGAGGGGCAGTGTCATGCCAGGAATCAGATTAATCTGTCGGCTACCGTGGTCCCAGAGGTCACCCATGTGCAGCGCGTCCGCACCGAAGAAGGCTTTGATGTCGAAGCTCGGGTAGAACGCGGCTTTGGCGGCGTCGACATTCGAGTGGGACGCCACTACCAGCCAACGCATGGCTTGCAGGTCCGGGCGACGTGCCAGCAACTCGTAGCCCAGGCTCTGTGGTACTCCATAGGCCTGCTGAGGTAGAGGGCGCGGCGCCAATTGTAGATCGACGTCAGCGCCTGCGCCGACCAGCGCTCTTAGCGCTTCCCGCAACTGCTTTACCTGGCTTTCCAGGGCCACGATCTGCCGCTGCAGCAGCGCCAGATTGCTCTGTGCCAGTCGTTTGGGTGGCTCGGCCTCAAGCCCTCGCGTGACACGGGCCTGGTGTGCGGCAACCGACTCGTTGGCGATGTCCGACATCTGCCGGACCTCCGTGATCAGTTGTTGTGCTGTCTGTAGCTGGAAGTAGAGCTGGGAGACCGCACTGGCCACCTCCAGATCGACCCACGCCGCTTCGGCCTCGCGTGCATTGCGGACCCCCAACGCGGCATCCACCTGGGCACGCTGGCGCCCCCAGAGATCGAGCTGATAGGCCGCGCCCAGACCGACGATACCCTCGGTGTACCAGGGGCCGGACAGGCCCAGTTCCGGCTCATTCTGTGCGAAGGGGCCAAGGAAGCCATTGGCGGATACTCGTTGGCGGTTGACTGTGGCGATCAGTTGCACCTGGACACCGGTCAGGGACCTTACTCCTTCTGCCTGTGCGCGAGCCTGTTCAATGTGGCTGCGGGCGATGGCGATGTCAGGGGAGTGGGCCAGCGCGTTTTCGACCAACTGGTCCAGTTGCGGATCCTGGTAGCGCTGCCACCAGCGGGAGTCGGGCCAATCATTGCGAGCCAGGCGCAAGTCGTCTGCCAGACGGATACTCGCCGGGTCCATGGGGGGCTTTGCCGGGCTGTCCTCGCGTATCAGAGCACAGCCGGCCAACGCGAGGCTGAAGACGAGGAGGGCCGTCAGGCGGCGGCTCATGATTGTGCTTCCAGTGGCGAGCCCTCATCGAATCGCTGCCAGTCCGGCAAAGCGTCCAGTTGTCGGCGCAGCTCCTCGAGCTTCGCAAGCAGTGTGGCGTCGAATGTCGCCTCCATCCCGGGTAAGAGGGCCGGGGGAGTCCTGTGTTCAAGATGTGCTCCGGTCAGGGACGTAGCGTAGGCGTCGAGCCAATCGCCAGCATTGATGCGCCATTCGTCCAGAGAGGAGCGCTGAGCAGTGGTCAGCTCCGCGCCAATTGACGCGTAGCGTCGCTGCAGTTGCACGACCAGCAGGATCAGGTTGCGTGCTCGCTCAGCCAGTGTCTGCGCGAACAGCGTCAACTGCTCTTGCTCACCCTGGTACCAGCCGGGTTCCAGGGAGACGCGGGCCAGCGTTGCGTCGGTTTCCGCCAACTGTCCCCAGCCATGCAGACTGGCCGTATGCAGCCGGTCGGTCGGCATGCCCGGTGCTGGTTGTCGCTCGCGCAACAGGTCGGCAATACCGTGCAGGACGGTCGCCAGGCGGCGACGCAGGCTGTCACCCTCGCGTTCTGGCCAGAGCAATCCATGGACCAGGGTGCTGACCAGGACTCCCAGCAGAATGCCGATCAGGCGGTCGCGAATCTCGGTGAGGTCGGTTGTCGGTCCGAATTGCTCCAGCAACGCCAGAGCGAAGCAGAACATGATCTGCAGACCGGCATAGCTGATGCGTTCGGAACCGGCGGCAACCCAGGCCCCCAGGCCGATCACCGGCAGGCTCATGGCAAGCAGGCCGACGATATCGTCGATCTGAGGAATGACGAAGACAATGCAGAACAGGGCCAGGGCGCTGCCGACAAGGCAACCGCCGATACGCAGCAAGCCCTTCTGGGTCGAGGCGCCAAGGCTGGGCAGAGCGATGATCACGCAGGTCAGCATCACAGTGTGAATCCCGGGCCAGTCGGTAGCGTTGTAGAAGACATAACAGAGAATGGTCGCCAGCCAGGTCTTGAAGGCGAAGCGCAGGTAGTTCGGATTGCTCAAGGCGTCAGGTGAAAGCAGAGGCTCCTTTGCTGGCGGCGTGGCAGTGGGGGCGCCATTCCTGGAGGCATTCAGCGTGAGCAGGGCATCACGCATTTCGGCTAGCGCGGAGGGAGCCAGGGCAGGCATCAGCGATTCACAGCGAAGTGCGGGAAGCGGGACGTTCGGCCCGGCATCCACCGTGTCGGCCAAGGTTTTGCAGTCCGCCTGCAGCGCCGTGAGTGTCACAGCGCCCTGAGGAAGATCATCCAGTGACGCACACGCCGCATACAGCCGGGAGACGCAGGTAATCAGCGTCAGTTGCTGTGCTTCGTGGGCGCGATAAAACTCATCGCGCATGCTGGCGAAGCGAAGCAGCTTGTGTAGCGCGAGCACGCCCTGCTGCACCTGGGCAGTCGTGATGCGATCTTCCCGGTAGTGCCCCTCGATGAGCGCTTGCAAGCGGCGCTGAACCTGTACCAGTTGGCGGCTCATCGCGTCCCGCAGCTGTTGCTGGGGTTCCTGGGGCAGCAGTAGGGTGTTGACCAGCAATGTGACCAGGATCGGATAGACCACTGCGATCCAGACCCACAGGCAAGCCCGCAGCAGGAGCTCGGGCTGTGGGTTGAGGTCCACCAGGCTCTGCACGTAGATGGTGACGATGGCGACGAGGAAGAACAACGGCCCGAGGCGTGTGGCGCGCATCGCGAACATGCTGGCGATGAACACCAGGCTGGCTCCGAGGATGCGCAACAATGGGTAGCCGAAGGTGTACTTCAGCAGCAGGATGCTGGCGCCGATCGCCACGGTGGCACTGACCAGGAACAGGATGCCCGCCATGCGGGTCAGGACCACGTTGTTCTGGCTGACGAAGAACACCAGGATCAATGACAGGGCCAGCAGAGGCACCTGCAGGCTCAGCGAGATGATTATCACCGCCGTGCAGGCAACCAGGTTGCGCAGCAGGGCATTACCACGCCCGGGGAATGCGGCCAGCTCGGTGCAGAGGAACATCCACGCCCGGTCTTGCCAGCTCGACAGGCTGCTCATTGAGGTGCATCCCGGTCCAGTCCGGTGTGGATCACTGCGACCGCCGAGGCACCTATGCGAAACAGGCCCTGGTCCGGCTCGTCGACCTGGATGCGCACAGGGAAGCGCTGCGCCACACGTACCCAGTTGATGGTGCGTGCCACTCTTGGCAGCCCGCCCGCCTGTGCGCCGCCATCGTCGGGGAACACGCCGAAGCCGATTGAGTCCACATGGCCGGTGAAGGCTCGCCGGTTGTCGCCCATCAGATACACCGTGGTGCGGTTGCCGGTACGGATATGGTCCAGTTCGGTCTCGCGGAAGTTCGCCACGACATACCAGTGACGCGTGTCGATGAGGCTGAAGATCGGATGTCCCGCGGCGGCGAATTGGCCGTTGGAGGTCGTGAGGCCGACAATTCGGCCGGAGAAGGGGGCTCGTACCACGCAATGTTCGACGTCAAGCTCGGCGCGGGCGATTTCAGCCTGTATCACGGCGCGCCGGGCAACGAGGGCATCCACCCCGCTGACGGCAGCCGCAGCCTGCTTGGCTTGCAGCAAGGTGGCATTCAGCTCGGCCTGGGCGCTCTTGGCGGCCGTCTGGGCCTGATCCACTTGTTCCTCGGAGACGTAGCCGCGCGGCAGCAAGGGCGCCATGCGGCGTAGCGTGTCGGCGGTCTGCGCGGCGGTCGCCTTGGCCCGCTCGACGCTGGCATGCACGGCGTCGGAGTTGAATTGCTGGGCGTCGACCTGCCGCTGGCTGAGGATGATTTCCTTGTCGAGCGCCTGCAGGGATGCACGCGCCTGCTCCAGCACGTGCTGGTACGGCCGCACGTCGATGCGCATCAGTACATCGCCTTCGCGGACCAGTTGATTCTCGTGGATGGGCAACTCGGTGATGCTGCCACTGACTTCCGGTGTGACGTTGATCGTGTCGGCGTAAGCGTACGCATCGTCGGTGCGCGGAGCGGTATCGAGTCGCCAGATCACCCAGATCAACAGTACAAGCGTCAGCACGAGCAACGACAGGACCAGAAGACGCTTGGGCAACTTGTTCGAGGACTTCTCACTCATGGGGCGACTCCGTTCAGAATCGGAAGAACAAAAGCCAGGCAATCAGGGAGAGCAGGGTGGCCAACAATGGATGCGTCAACACCGGGGGGCCAAGATTGATGGCCCGGCGAGCCAGCAGGCCATGTAGTAGCAGACTCAGCAGCACGCCCCCCGTGATACAGAACAACCAGTCCGGGAAGTAGGCGCCCAGCACCGGCACCGAAGGCGCGTTGGAGCAACCTGCCAAGGCAAGGGGCAGGGTGAGGGTAGAGCCACCCAGACTTACCGTCAGCGCCGTTCTCCCGCATGGTGCTGACCCTCACTGGCAAGTGTTTACCGGGTGCGACCCAGGCAACGTGACTGCAGGCCGATGTCCTTGCAGGGTAGCGTTTGGACGTCGACCTGCTGGGTCGGTCATGAATGTGCTGATCTGCCCCTTGATTCAGCCTCGACGATCGAGCGCAGCAGGCGTTCGACGGCCGGCCGGAGAATCGCTGACTCGAAGTCCGGTCGTTTCAGGGCGAGTTGGTGAAGCACTAGGCCACTGATCAGATTAGTGAGCAATGCAGAGTCTGCCTCGGGATTCTGTGAGCCAAGCGCGCTGAATGTCTTGTGGGTGATGCGCGCGTAGGCGCGCCCCCAGTCGCGAAGCGCTGGAGTCAGTTCAGGATAGCGGGCCGCCGCAAGATGGAACTCGAAGATGGTGATACCCATTTGCGGGTCTTCGATCATCTGCCGCACGGAGTGGCGGGCAATCAACTCAGCCAGGCGAGAAGGGTTTGCGCTGTGACGTTCCAGCCCCTGCCATGCTCCGGCCAGGGCCTCCACGTTCTTGTTCGCGACGAGCACCAGCGCTTCGCGAATCAACTCCTCGCGGGTGCCGAAGTAGTAGACAACCGAACCGTGGCTGGCTTTGGCTTCAGTGGTGACGGAGCGCAGCGAGACCGCGCCCGGGCCATCGCGCACGATGATGCGTAAGGCGGCATCCAGGAGCGCTTCGCGGCGCTGGGCCCCGCGTGCGGTCAGTTCACCCTGGTTCTTGCTGTCGCTGGCAGTGGTCTTGTCCATTTCGTTTGTTCAACACGGATCTGCTGCTGGGAAGGAGTGATGATCATTGAAACCGCCGATCGGTTCCAGTTGCCATCATCTTCGTGAATGAGGCGGCCAACGGTCGATGCTACGGGCGTGCGGTTTGCCGCTCCGGAGCTTCTTCGAGCTTATCCGTTGACAAGGTGGATTCCAATCCAATATTTCTCCGTTTGGATAAAATAAGACCTGGACGTTGTTCACGAGGAGAGTTGAATTGGACCCTATAGATCCGCTCGGCAGATGCGATGCCGATACCTTGCCCGCTGCCCTCCAGGCGCTCGTGGAGGAAAACCCGCAGCAGTTGCTGCTGCACGATCCACAAAGCGGCCTTTGCTGGACGCGCAGCGAGTTCGCCAAGGCGGCGGCCACGCTCGCCGGAGCCTTGCGAGGTCGATTTCCGGTTGGCTTCAGCGCCGGCCTGTTGATGGGCAATCGCGCCGAGTACTTCCTGAGTGACATGGCTGTACTGCTCTGCGGCGGTCTGCCGGTCTCGCTCTATCCCACCTCCTCTGTGGAGCAGTTACGCTATGTGCTGGGGCACGCCGGCATCGCCGTGGTGTTCGCCGAAAGCGCCCGGCTTGCTCCCTTGCTGCAGGCGGCTCTGGAGGGCTCGCCTCTGCAACTGATCGTCCTGGTCGACGTCCTCGACGAAGCTGACATTCAGTTGCCTCCTGGCTGCTGTACGGTCATCACGCTGCGCCAGTTGACTGCAACGGAAGCGCCAGGGATCGACCTTGCCGAGATGGTTGCGGCCATACGATCCACAGGCCTGCTGACTTTGATCTACACCTCCGGCACCACCGGACAACCAAAGGGGGTCAGGCTGACGCACGGCAACCTGCTGGCAGCGGCGCGCGGGATCGGTCAGCGCATCGGCTTGCGCTCGGGAGACCGGATTATTTCCTGGCTACCCCATGCGCATGTGGCTGAGCGCACCTGCCATTACTGCTGCGCCTTGCTGTTCGGCCTGGAGGTGACCTTCTGCGCCGACGCCCAGCAGTTGCCCGCGCTGCTGCATAAGGTGCGACCGGATTGGTTCGGTGCGTTCCCGCGCTTCTGGGAAAAGCTCAAGCAGGTTGCTGAAGGTGAATTGGCGCGCCGTGCCGCGCCCGAGCGTTTGCACCGCAGCCTGCGGGACGCCCGGGAGGCGGTACGCTTGCGTGGAAGCGGAAGCCCTGTGCCCGGTCCACTGGCAGAGCGCGTCAGCACAGACGATGCTGAGCTCTTCGCCCCGTTGCGCACCGCCCTTGGGCTGGAGCGTGCGCGCTCTTTGAATACCGGCTCGGCACCCACCTCGTTGGAGGTGCTGGAGTTCTTCAGCGCTGTTGGCCTGCCCATCGGCGAGATGTACGGCGCGTCGGAAACCTGCACCTACGGCGCGCTGAATACACCGGGGCGGATTCGCCTAGGGAGTGTTGGCACCTGCGCGCCGGGCATGGAGCTGCGGATCGACGGCGATGGCGAGATCCTCATCCGCGGTGCCTCGGTGATGCAGGGCTACCACCTGGCGGCGGACAAGGACGCCGAGGTCTTCACTGCAGACGGCTTCTACCGCACCGGCGACCTGGGGCATCTGGACGAGGATGGCTACCTGTGGATCACCGGGCGCAAGAAGGAGCTGATCATCAATGCCAGCGGCCACAACATGTCCCCCGCGCACATCGAGGCGATGCTCAAGTCCGGCAGCCCGCTGATCGGCCAGGTCTGCGTAGTGGGCGAGGCGCGGCCGTACAACGTTGCGCTGGTCGTGCTCGATGCCGAGCAGGCGCAGGCCATGGCCAGGCGTCTGAACGCTCCGCAGTCGGCGCAGGCGCCGGACCAGCACCCGCTGATCCAGGCTGCGGTGCAACTCGGCGTGGCCGCCGGCAATGCGCGGCTGGCGAGGGTCGAGCAGGTCAAACGCTTCTGCATCCTGCCCGGCGACTGGCTGCCCGGCGGCGATGAGCTCACCCAGACCCTGAAGCTGCGCAGAAACCGGATCGGCGCGAAGTACGCTGAACTGATCGAACAGTTGTATCAACCCGTTGTACAGGCTCCCTGCCTGGAACCTTTGGCGCGCAATCACTCCGATTGATGGACGTTGACCCCGCTTCTGAGTGGGGCTAGTTTGCCTATTAACTTCTCCAAATGGAGAATTATATTAAAAAAGGAGAGGCACGATGAGCAGCAACACCCAGCGTTTCGAGCACCTGCTGACCACTGAAAAGCAGCGCGCCTACGACAGTGATTTTCTCGCGCACTGGTTCACCATCGAGTTCTGGGACTCGCTGGTGATTGGTGAAAAGCGACGCCATCCCAAGGTCTTCGTGGTGGAGGAAGAGGATGTTCTGAGTTACAACCACGCCGTCGGCGAGACCCACCCGCTGTACATCGACCCGGAGTTCGCCCGCCGGCATGCGCCGCGCGGCACCATCCTGGTCCACCCGGTGTTCACCACCACCATTGCCTTCTGGTTCGCCCAACCGCAGACCCAGGGCTCCTGGATTCGCACGCCGGGTTCGCGCAACCCGTTCCAGCGCATCGACTACCAGGAGCGCATCCATGTGGGCGACCGCCTCTCGATCATCCATGAGAACCACGATCGCTTCTGGCGTCGTGGCAAGGGCTATATGACCACGCGGATCACCATTGTCGATCAGGACAACCGGGAGAAGGCCCAGTGCCTCGGCACCCTGATCCTTCCCGAGAACAAGGACGCGGTCGCCGCGTTCGTCAATGCCCCCGCTCGCTAACAGGAGAGCCGACCATGAATGCCGCCCACGAAGTGATGAAACCGATGCCCTATCTCGACGACCTGCGCACCGGCGACGTGCTGGAGCCGATCACCTATGAGGTCACCCAGCCGATGATCGACGTTTATGGCGTGGCCAGCCTCGACCTCAACCCCGTGCACATGAACCCCGAGTGGTGCGAGCGCGCCCAGGTGTTCGGTACGCCCAAGCCCGTGCAGCACGGCATGATGAGCATGTCCTACATGACCTCGGTGGTATTGCGCAGCTACGGACCGCTGGCGGAAATCGTCACTATCGACTCCAAATTCACCAAGATCGGCCCGTTGGGCGCAGTGATCACTTGTCGCGGCCAGGTACGCGATATCCACGTGCTGGGTAATGGCAAAGACTACGCCATCGTCAATGTCGAGGCCCGTGACCAGGACGACGATGTGGTGGGCGTCAGCGAGGTGCATGTGCGGCTACCGCGCCGCCCCGGCGTACGTCCCTAATCGTTGAGGGGCAATGCCAATCCGGGCGGTGCTTCCAGCCGCCCGGATTGGGCGTAACTTCCTGAGTGCTGCGCGAACGGCCTATCGCGCTTTCTCCTGCACCACCAGCCCATTCGGGGGCAGGGGAAGGGCGGTTTTATAGCGGACCTGCTTGAGCGCGAAGCTTGAACGAATGTTAGCGACTCCCGGCGCCTTGGTCAGGTGGTCCAGAACAAAGCGCTCCAGGGCCTGAATGCTGGGTACGAGCACCCGCAGCAGGTAGTCGGCATCCCCGCTCATCAGATAACACTCCATGACCTCCGGCCGCTCGCAGATCGCTGCCTCGAAGCGCTGCAGGGCATCCTCGACCTGCTTTTCCAGGCTCACGTGGATGAACACATTGACATGCAGGCCCAGCAGTTCCGGGACCAGCAACGTCACTTGCTGGCGGATCAGGCCCAGCTCCTCCATCGTCTTCACCCGGTTGAAGCAGGGAGTCGGAGAGAGATTCACCGAGCGAGCCAGTTCGGCATTGGTGACGCGCGCATCCTCCTGGAGCCGGTTGAGGATGCCGATGTCAACGCGATCAAGTTGTCGCATGAGATGGTTCATCTCCCATACAGGGGGTTCTGGAGAACATTTCGCTGAAACACAGGCTGATCTTAGCCAACAAGGGATAAATCCTCTGGCGGCAAGTGAATAGCATTTTCCTCAGTGAAAACCGCTGAGGAAGCGCCCATGGGCACGCCGACCTGTTCGCCGGGAAACTCCACCTGGCCTCGTTCAAAGACATTGTCGCCTCGCGTCCGGGGCGCGGCGCTGCTGGTGCTGGCCATTCTGATCTGGGGCACCAACTGGCCGGTCATGAAGACGGGCCTGCAGCACATCGGACCGTTGTGGTTCTCGGCGACGCGCTTTGCGCTTGGCGGGCTCTGCCTGTTCGTGGTCCAGGCGGGCACGGGCAGCCTGCGCCTGCCCACCCGACGCGACTTGCCGCTGGTGATCAGCGTCGGCTTGCTGCAGATGCTGGCTTTCACCGCACTGGGCGCGTTCGCCATGCTGCATGTCGAGGCGGGCCGCTCGGCGATCCTGGCTTACACGACACCGCTGTGGGTGGTCCCGGCGGCGATACTGTTCTTCGGTGAACGGCTGTCGCTGCGTGGCGCAGCGGGAACCGTACTCGGATTGCTGGGTGTCGTGGGGCTGTTCAATCCGCTCAGCCTCGACTGGCGTGATGGCGAGGCGCTGTTGGCCAACCTGATGCTCCTCGCGGCGTCGTTGTGCTGGGCAATCTGCATCCTGCACCTGCGCTACTACCGGGGCGACTCCAGCGCCTACCAACTGGCGCCCTGGCAGATGCTGCTGGCGGCGATCCCGTTGACGCTGCTGGCCTATGTTGTCGAAGGACCGTTCGATGGCGATAACTCGCGGACGCTTTGGCAGGTGGTGCTTTTCGTCGGTCCGCTGGCCACGGCGTTCTGCTTCTGCGCGGTCAACGCGGCAAGCATGTGGTTGTCGAGCACCAGCATGTCCACCGCCATGCTCGGCGTGCCGTTGGTTGGGTTGTTGATGTCGGTGATCTGGCTCGGCGAGCGGTTGACCATCGGCCTGGTGGTGGGAGTGCTGGCGATAGTCGTCGGCATAGGCCTGATCAGTTGGCCGGCGGCGAGAGCACGCTAGCGCGGGGCAGCGGTCATGGCCCTGTTGGCGCCCGTGGAACAGCGCAGCTGCGTGTTCCGGGGGAAAGGGCTTATGTTCTAGAGTCAATGGCAAAGCGGCACTTGTCGGGCGACAGGGTGCCGGCAAAGCAGGTAGGTAGCCATGGCGGAATCGAAAGCGGACGACAGCTCCCAGCCTACGCAGGTCTCCATCGACGAGATCGTCAACTTGAAAGCCCGTCGCCCGAGCGTCACGAGCCGCGAGCGAGGGTGGGGCGGCGTCACGCTCGACCTGTATCGCCCCCAGCGGGAGTGCTTTCACAGCTATCCGGCACTCGACCATCACCTGATCAGCTACTGCCCGACGGGCAGGGGGCGGCTTGTCCAGCGGCGCAACGGCATGACCCATGAAAGCGTCATTTCGGCGGGTATCTCGCTGATCATGCCCGCGGGTTGCGACTCGACCTGGGAAGGCAGCACGCCAACCTCCGCGCGCCTGCGTATTCCCGCAGGGCTGATTGGCCTGGCGGGAGAGCAGTTGGGCCGGCAGAGCACCACGACGATCGAGATCAGAAATGTCTTCGAAGTCCGCGACGTCACCATCGAGCGCATGGCGCTGCTGCTGTTGGGCGAGCTTGAGCAGAGCGCTCATCCCGCCCAGTTGCTGATTGTCGAGCAGATTTCCCTGGCGCTGTCGGCGCACCTGCTGCGCAGCTATAACGTCTTTGAGGCGGCCCCTCGGTATGAGCCGCCTCCGCTGGGACGGCGCGACATGTCCCGGCTGATCGAGTACATCGAGGAGAACCTCGGTCGCCCGATCTCCCTCACGGAGTTGGCGGCATTGGTCAACGTAAGCCGCTTCCACTTTGCTCGACTGTTCAAGCGCAGCATGGGCGTTACGGCGATCAATTTTGTCGAGGCGTGTCGAATTCGGCGAGCTCAAGCACTGATCCAGGAAACCGACTTGTCGCTTGTCGATATCGCGCTGCTGACCGGGTTCTCCGATCAGAGCCATTTCACCCGCCGCTTTCACCGTCACCTTGGTTGTACACCAGCTGCTTTCGCTCGCGAGCATGGGCGTCGACGCTCGAACACGCTCGGTCCCGAATAGGAGGCGCAAGAGGCGGCCCTAGCGATAACCTGGCCGCAGCCAGATACCGAGCCAATAGTCGATTGAGAGCCGGCCGGGGCCCAGCGCCAGGATGGCGAGGGCCAACGCCGCCCAGTACAGATGGAAATTCATCCAGCCGTCGGGGAAGACCAACTGGATCACCGCGGTCATCAGGAGCAGTCCCAGGGCCGCCAGGCGTGTGGCCAAGCCCAGCAGAAGCAGCGCCGGGAGCAGTATTTCGGCGATGGCCACCAACAGAGCCAGGGTGTCCGGCGTAGGGAGATCGTAGACAGCGCCGAGGATATGCAGTTTGAACTGTTCTTCGAACAGGTACTGAGTGGCGACCGATACCGAAAGGAAGCCATCCCATCGGGTGAGGCCGGATCGCAGGAATGGCAAAGCCAGTGCCAGGCGCAGGACGGGCGGGGCCAACCGCACAGAGATGACGCCAAGCCCGGTATTCAGTTGGAGGAGCAGGAGCTTCAGCATGCCGTCGCGTGCGGAGTCGGTCGGTCTCATGGGCCCACCTGCGGTTCGGTATCCGGAGGACACCATTCGGCGACGGCTCCCGCACTCAGGAGGCCAAGCAGTGCGTTGGCAAGGTCGAATTGTGGCGTCTCCTCAAGTGCTGCACGGGTCGCCTCGGACAGGGGAGCGCCGGTGTCCAGGGAGTCGATGAACCTGAATGCGCCGGGAGGAAGGGTCCGCACCAGCACGTCGGCGTCCGGCCGGGTCAGCAGTACATCTTCGCCGCCGGACCCAAGGTCGATGAGGGCTGTCGAAGCGGTGTTCTCGATATTCATCTGCCAGATGGTCGCGACCGGATAGCGCGAGCGCAGATAACGGGTGGCGCGATGCAGTTTGAGCCGCCAGCCAGGAAAGCCTTCCGCGGTCAGCTCGCGCAGAGAGTCCGGTGATTGCGCGATGGCTTCTTCGGCGTGATAGGCCTCCAGCCATGCACGCTCCAGGCGCGCGACATCAGGGAGGTAGGGGAGCGTCGCGACGGGCTCGAAGTCTGCCAGGAAGCCGGCAAAGCCCTCCCCGTAGCTGAGCATCACGGGATTGCGTGGCGGCTGGCGAACGGCAAACACACGCGCCGTGGCGCAGAAGAATTCCTCGCCAACCAGACGCAGCACGGCTGGGTAAGCATGTTTCAGCGCCTCGACCAACCCGACGATGACGTTGTTCCGGTAGACGACGAAGCGCTGTGGGCTGGGGGCGCCATCCGGCCCGATCAGACCGGGCGGAACCGACCTTGCCGGATCGAGAAGTGCTTCGGCGAATACTTCGAGATGAGGATCGAGGCACGTCCCGCTCGCCCTGGAGGGCTCGTGTAATCCCTGGTCCGGTGAGCTCTTCATGGGGCTAGGTCCGTGGTTGGCGTTGGAGGACATTGCTCCAGAACTGCTGGAGGCTTTCGACGCCGCCTGCCGTGGAGCTCCAGAGCGTGGCATCACCGACCAGCAACGTTCCGGCGAAGGCGTCGGCGCGCGATTGCAGGAGCGCATCGAAGGTGGCGTGCTCGCTGCAGAACGGGTGGGGTGGGGCGGCCCTGTCGATCTGCTGACGAACCAACACGTCGAGCTTTTCCACCGCGTCGCCCAGGCGATCCAGATGGGGCAGATGCGGATGCAGGTTGAAGGTGTCGACGCCGGCCAGCAGGGCCAGACGATCGAGCGCAGTTGCTACCTCAATGGGAGCCGGCGCGCCGTCCGGCTCGGTGGCCGGACGCAGGCCGAAGCGGTTCGCCACCGGCACCCCCAGACCGGCCAACAACGAGCGGGCGAAGCCGCCAAACTGCTGTCGGGGCGGTATCGTCCTGTCGCCGTGATGGAGGAAGTCGGCGAGTTGCAGTGCCAGGCGCTCGTCAGGAGGCAACGCGGGTGTATCGCCGATGTCGTGATGAGGACAGACGGCCAGCAGGTTCCCTGGCTGCGAGAGGAAAAGGCGAACGGCTTCGACCTCGGAGTCCTCGGCATGCTGGCGAGTGCGTAGTGAATCGAAACTGATGACGACGACCGTGTCGAACGGCTGCAGCAGCTCGTTGCTCAGCCCTGTCAGGCTGCCATCTCCGCTCACTCGCTCAACCTGCAAGACCTCCTGGCGCGTCAGCGACATCGCCAGGTCGGCGAAGGCGATGAAGTTGTGTCTCATGATGCAGTCAAGGAAGCCGCCGATGCCCTGGTCAAATCGCTCGGGGTCGGCGAAGGCCTCAAAGCGCGGGAACGCCATTCGCCGGCTCTCGAACAGGGCTGGAAAGCGGTCCTCGATGATGCCCAGCGAGGCCGCGGTCTCTTCTGGTCGACTCCAGGCGTAATAGATGAGCAGTCTGCGCACGGTCATGCCGAGGTCCTCTTTCGTTTGGTTACGCCCGGCCGCTGTGGGCTGCTGCCATGGCAGTTCGTGAGGTGCCGAGAGCCGACTGCATGACGGCGTCCGCTCGTTCGGCCTCACGCTGGAGCGTAGGCCAGTCAGGCAGTCGGGCGTCCCACTCGATCAATGTCGGGATCGGCCCCGTGCGTGAAAGCGCATGAGCGAATAGCGTCCATACGACGGTGTCGACTGGCTTGTCGTGGGTATCTATCAGCAGTGGCCGCCCCTTTTCGTCCGTTTCCGCGGTGAAGCCTGCCAGATGAAATTGTTGCACCGCCTGCAGGGGTAGCGTGTCGATGTAGGCAAACGGGTCCCACTGCTGATTGATCGCCGCAACGTGGACGTTATTGACGTCCAGTAGCAGGCCGCAGCCCGTTCGACGGACGACTTCGGCAATGAACTCGGTTTCTGAATAGGTGTTTTCAACGAACGCCAAGTAGGTCGACGGGTTCTCCAGCAACATCTGGCAACCGAGCGTCTCCTGTACCTGATCGATATGGTCGGCCACGCGGGCGAGGGTTGAGCGGGTATAGGGTAGTGGCAGCAAGTCATTGAGAAATCCCACGTCGTGACTCGACCAGGCCAGGTGCTCTGAGAACAGAAGCGGGGAGTAGCGCTCTATCAGTGATTTCAGTCGCTGCAGATGAGCGAGGCCCAGTGGCCGGTCGGCGCCGATGGACAGACCCACGCCGTGCAACGTCAGGGGATAGTGTTCACGCACCGCCGTCAGATAGCGATGCGGGGGGCCTCCTGCACCCATGTAATTCTCGGCGTGGACCTCAAAGAAACCGACGTCGGGACAGGTGTTGAGGATAACGCTGTAATGCTCGGGTTTGAGACCAACACCGGTGCGGAGAAAGTCGTTGGGAGCGACGAGTGCAGTCACGGTTGCCTCCTGGGTTGCGCCTGTCGAGGTGGCACCAGCAGGCCGGGCGCTCAGTTGCCCGGCCCACTTCAAGAGACTTAGGCTTTGGGCTTCAAGCTGCCAGGGCCATTGGGCGTGGAAATGGTGCTGCAGGTGCCGGTGGGGACCAGCTTGAACGCGTTGCCTTGGTAGTCTTGGGTGCTGGTCCCCGCGCAGGTGGTGCCTGCCCCGGCATAGCAGTCGTTCTGGCCCTTCAGCGCAGTGCCGAAGCAAGGCTCTACCTTGCCCGACTTTACCTGCGCTGTATGTTCAGCCTGGATTTTATTCTGCGCGTCGGTGAACTCCTGAGCATTGGCAGGAACCGCAGTAAGTGCGCCCAGGGCAGTAGCGAAGGCGCCGATCATGAGGGCGGATATCGTGCTGTCGGACATGGTGTATCTCCAGAGTCGAGGGGTAGGCAAACCGACAGTTCACGATCAGGGCGGGTAGGCCTGCCTATCTCTGCCCGCCGGTAAGCGATCGCTTACTGCCGAGACCAAGCCTATTCAGGATCGCTCCCCCGGGATTGAACGATATTGCCTTCGCTGGTATCGGATTGCGGGTCGTTGAAAAAGAGCTCTAGAGTCCACTGCTTCAATCTGGCATTTCCATTCGACCACGTATTCGAGTGAACGTCCGCTAATGGCCGCTAGCGGCCTCAAAGAGGCGCCGGCTTGCGGCGCGGCGCCAACAGGGGAGCATGATCAAACCTCAGTCTGCTCCGCCATCTCCAGAGCGTCATCAACCTCGATACCCAAGTACCTAACAGTGCTCTCCAGCTTTGTATGGCCGAGCAGCAACTGCACTGCTCTCAGGTTTTTCGTTCTGCGATAGATCAGTGATGCTTTGGTTCTACGGAGCGTATGGGTTCCGTAGAGCGTGGGGTCGAGACCGATTGTGGCTACCCAGGCTTTCACAATGCGGGCGTACTGCCTTGTGGATATGTGAGCTGAGCGACGAGCACGACTGGGAAAAAGAAAGTCGTCGTTGCGACGGCGAGCAGCACGGATCCAAGCTTCAACTGATGCTCTCGTCTGAGCGGTGATTTCGAACTGCACCGGGCGCTGAGTCTTCTGCTGCATCACGATCGCGCGCGTCGACACGTGATCACCATGAGCTATGTCCCTGACGCGCAGCTTCGTTAAATCGCAGGCTCGAAGCTTGCTGTCGATGGCAAGGTTGAACAGCGCCAGATCACGATCCTTGTTTGCGATCTCCAGTCGCACTCTGATAGCCCAAATGTCCCGAAGTCTCAGCGGTGCTTTTTGGCCGACCAGTTTGCCCTTGTTCCAAGGTTCGCGAGCTTTCGATGTGAGTGTGGCCATGATTTGTCCTCCACATGGGTGAAGGACTAGGGTGCATCGCTCGTAGCCTCAGGGCCGCTTCCGGCCAGAAGCGGCCACTCGACGATGGTCGCTTTATGGTGTTGTACTCTGGTGAGTTGATTAGCAAAGCGGCGTTATCACATCCATCGAACTGCGTACGGCACTACCTTCAAACAGGTAGTATGCGTGCCACATGCGTGCATGTGATCGCGCTGACAACTTTCTTGATCGCGGACTCTGACGTGCTCTATGCATCGCTGATGCAGTCAAGGCCTACTACTTCTGAGGGTACGCATGCCTTACCAGATGCACATCCTAGTCAACGACTTCGCGATCAGAAGCTTCCGTGAGACCGCAGACAAGGACTACATCGCTGCAAGGATGGCTTACCGAGCGCGGCTGATTCAGCCGTTCCTCTGGTCTGCCCTGCACTGCTTGGAGAAGTACGTCAAAGGCATCCTGTTACTCAATCGAGTAGAGGCCCACAGGGGCCACAGCGTGCTTCCCGGCATTGAGAGGATGAAGCAGCACGGCAAGTTCGAGCTCGAACTCAGTGCTAATACTGTCGAGTTCATTAAGAAGCTCGAAGACTATGGAGCAGAGTATCGGTACTACGAGGTCTCATACGACATCGAGCCGTTCGACATTATTCGATTCGACCGCGCAGTTTGGGAGCTCAGAAGGTACTGTCAACCACTGGACTACGACATCGTTGACATGAGCGGCAAGACGGTGAACTTGCTGACCCATGAACTTGATCGCGTTCATCGAGCGAAGGCGAAGCACGAAAAGGGGACGTGCGTCATGGGAGGCATCCTAGAACAGATCATCGAAAAGAAGGATCACCCGGCGCGTGAGGCACTGATTTGGAACAACTTGTTCTTCGGTCCGTCACGACGCAAGCGTGTGAAGATGCGAGCGGACTGGGAAGCAGGCAACTCGCCGTTCTTCCTGCATCCCGAGATCATCAATGAGGTGGTCAAGTACGTGTACATACCGAAGAGCATCGCCGCAGGCGTGCGCCAGTTTGCGAACCAGAAAAGCAGCCGAGAAGGCGAAGGCAGAACGGGATGCAAAGAAGGCGGCGGAGCTGGCGGCCAATCAGTAGGGAAAGACAGGCTAAACACGAGTCTGAGCGACTCCTTCAAGGGCAGCAGTTCGACATTTCGTACAGCCGCTTCGGGTCTGAAGCTACCTATCACCAGTGGCACCAATCGACCAGAAGCCGCCAGCCATGATGCATCGCTTCAGCCTCTATCTGACCAAGTATTTGAGCTCCTCCACGAGCTCACGGCATGACCCGGCATCGCCTTGCCAAGCCTGTGGCTGGACCTATTCCCAGCGCGACAGGTAGGCAATCGTGGCTTCGGTCGCCTCGATGCAGATCGCTTCGCTGATACTTCCATCCGCCAGATAGCCGTAGCGCATGCAGGCGAAGGCGATCTCGACCGACAGGGCCGCGGCATCCGGCTGTAGCGGCAGCTCCTTGAGTACGCCCTGGGCCTGCAGGAAATCGCGCAGGAGCGAGCCGATCATCGCGTCCTTCTCCTCGTGGGCCTTGCGGTCGGTCGGGGTGAAGTTGCCGCGCATGAGCAGGGCCGCCGCTGCCGGATTGGCGTTGTAGTAGTCCGCCACGCCGCGCACGACTCGGCCGATCGCTGCTTTCCAGTCTTCCTCCGCCTGCGGTCGCATCGCGACCATGAGCTCGCCTATGCGCTCCATCTGCAGCTGCGCCAGGTGGGCGAAGAGCACGTACTTGTCGGGGAAGAACTGGTAGATGCTCGCCCGCGGAACGCCCGAGAGCTTGGAAATCTCGGGGATCGACGCGGCGTCCGCGCCTACCTCGGCGAGCAGTTGCTCGGCCGCTTCCCGCACCTTGGCGATGCGGGTCTGCGAGCGCTCCTGCTGAGGCAAGCGGCCCGCCCTTTTGCCCTTGGCAGCCGACGACGGGTCTTGCACATCCGGGAAATCAGACATATGTTATGTTTTCAAAAGTGACAAATGTCATCTTTATAGATTTCCCCACTCCCCTTGTCCAGTGCGAGGACGTCGATGAGCTATGCAGATCAGACCCAATGGCAGGCGATACAGAGCTTCCTGCCGCCCACTTACCGCATTGACGCCGGCAATGCGCCCAGGGAAGAGTACTGGAAATGGCGCGGGCACCAAGTCCACCTGGACCGCTACGCCAACCCGTCGGCGCCGGCCCGCGTCATCCTGGTCCATGGCGTCGGCACCAATGGCCGGCAGATGTCCACCATCGTTGGCCTGCCACTGGCACGGCAAGGGCTGGAGACGGTGGCCATCGACATGCCCGGTTATGGCGAAACGAAGGTCGCGGCCGGCGCCCAGGTGCGCTACGACACCTGGGTGGAACTGGCCAACGACTTTATTGAATACGAACGCGCCCGTGATCCGCGGCCGATCTTCCTCTACGGCCTGAGCGCGGGCGGCATGCTCACCTACCATGCAGCCGCCCTGAACCGGCGCGTGGCGGGCATCGTCGGTATGACCTTCCTCGATCAGCGCGTTGCGCAGGTGCGCGAACAGACCGCCCTCACCCCGCTGATGGGCCGCCTGGGCATTCCGATGATCCACTTGCTGGCGCGCACACCGCTGGCCGGGCTGAAGATGCCGATGTGGCTGGCGAGCAAGATGCACACGCTGGTCAATGACCGCGCCGCGCTGAGGGCCTGCCTGAAGGACCGCACCTCGGCCGGCAACTGGGCCAGCCTGCGCTTCCTCAGTTCTTATCTGGGCTACGCGCCAGCCATCGAGCCGGAGGCCTTCGACGTCTGCCCGGTCCTGCTGACCCAGCCGGCGGCCGACCGCTGGACCCCGCTCGCGCTGAGCCAGCCCTTCCTACAGCGCCTGCACCGCGTCGAAGTGACCACCCGGCTGCTCGACAACGCTGGGCATTACCCGCTGGAAGAGCCCGGCCTGGGGCAGATGAACGAGGCAATCCTGGTGTTCATCGAGCGGGTCCTAACCAGGCACGAAGCCGAGCGACCAACGCAGGGATGAGCAGTCCTGTAGATGCAGCTCGAAGCGATCCTCGCGCTGGTCAATTCTCAACGTCTCATTTGGCCGTCAGAGGCCGCTATCAGTCGGTAGCGGCCGTCGGAGAGGGGCCGCTACCGACCCGAAGCAGACGCACATGGTGGCCTGGGGCCGGTTTCAAATGATGCCGGCCCAGCTGCCTCGGGCACATCTCCCCGTGGTTACCAGTCGTAGCTCATCTCCACCGAAGCCACGCGTTCTTGGCCGTAGTAGCACCCGAACGCGTAGTTGCAGTCCGAAACGTACTCCCGATCGAACAGGTTCTGCACGTTCAGGCGTGCCTGCAGACCATTCATGCTGGGCGCAAGGCGGCTGAAGTCGTAGCTGACGGTGGTGTCATAGACGATATAGGCGGGGGTGTGGAAGCTGTTCGCTGCGTCCCCCGGCTTGCGTCCCGTGTAGCGAGCGCCGACGCCCCAAGTGAGGCCGTCGATGGTGGCCTGGCTGAAGTGGTAGTCCACCCACGCCGTGGCTGAAACCGGCGCCTGGGCCTCGCTGCGGTTGTCCTGGTTGCCATAGTTTTCCTTGGTGTAGAACGAGTCGATATAGGTCGCCGCGGCCAATACGTCGAACTGCTCGATGCTGGACTTCAGCTCCAGCTCGATACCGCGCGAACGCACTTCGCCGGACTGGCTCTCGTACTGCGGATAGTCGACGTCGCCGGTGAGCACATTCTTCTGCTTGATCTGGAACACCGCCGCGGTCAGCAGGGTCTTGTCGAAAGGCTGGTACTTCACACCCACTTCGTACTGCTCGCCCTCGGTGGGCTTGAACGCATTGCCGCCGCGCTCCGGTGCGGCTGTGCCCACCGTCGGCAGAAAGGACTCGGAATAGCTGATGTAGGGCGCCAGGCCGAAGTCGGTGACGTAGGTCAGGCCGATGCGGCCAGTGAACTTGTTGTCGCGCTGCTCGGTGATGGAGCGCGCGAGCAGGTCCTTGTTCTCCACCTCGGCCCAGTCCTGGCGACCGCCGATGGTGAGAATCCACTGGTCCAGCTTGATCTGGTCCTGCAGATACAGCCCGGTCTGGCGAACGGTGTTATCCCACTTGGTGGTCAACTCAGGGCGCACGCTGCTGGTATCGCCATTGTTCTTCCCGTACAGGTTCACTGGGGCCGCGTTGTAGGCGTTGTAGCCGTCATATTTGCGGTTGAAGTGGCGGTAGTCGATGCCCGCCAGCATGGTGTGCTGCAAGGCGCCGGTCTGGAAGTGATACTCCAGGTTGTTGTCGATGGTGTAGGAGCTGTTGTGCTGGCGCCAGTCCACCTTGGTCCGGTTGGCGCGGGTGTAGTCGGTGACGCCGTTGGCGTCGGTGACGAAGCTGCGCAGGTAGAAGCCCCGGTACCGATCATCCACGTCGGTGTAGCGCGCAGTCGATCGGTATTGCAGGTCTTCGTTGAAGCGGTGGCTGAAGTCGTAGCCGAGGATGTACTGGTCGCGCTTGTAGTCGTTGTAGCGCGAATCGCCGGAGAAGAAGTCGCGTTCGATGCGCTGGCCGGTCGGTCCACGCACCAGGCTGCCGATGCGAGGCAGCGACTGGTAGTCCTCCGCTCCATCGTCGCGCTGGACCTGGGCAAGCAGGGTGAGCGAAGTGTCCTCGGTCGGCGCCCAGGTCAGGCTGGGAGCCAGCAGCATGCGCTCGCTGTGGGTGTGGTCGACCTGCTCGTTGCCTTTCTTGGCGACGCCGATGACGCGGTAGGAGAAGGTCTTCTGTTCGTCCAGCGGGCCGCTGGTATCGAACGCACCATTCACCCGGTGGTAGCTGCCCAGGCCGAACTTCACCTGGCTGCGCTGCTCAGTGGTGGGGCGCTTGGAGACCATGTTGACCAGCCCACCCGGCTGGTTCTGACCGTAGAGCACCGAAGACGGGCCCTTGAGTACCTCAACGCGCTCCAAGGTGTACGGATCGATTTGCGGGGCACCGCCCAGGCTACCGGCGTAGGGCAGGTACGCGCCATCCAGATACAGCGGCGTTGGGGCAAAGCCGCGGCTGGTGATCTCGTCGGCGATGGAGTTGCGATCGGTGTAGCCGTTGACCCCGAGGCCGGGTGTGTAGCGCAGCGCCTGGGTCAGGTTCTGTGCGCCTTGGGCCTGGATCTGGTCAGCGGTGATCACGTTGATGGTCTGCGGGACTTCGAGGATCGGCGTATCGGTCTTGGTGGCGGTGCCGGTGCGGCTTGCCACATAGCCCTTGACCGGGCCCCAGGCCGACTCCTGATTGGCGCCCTTGATGGTGGTAGGTGACATTTCCAGCGCATCGTCGACCGGCAACAGCACGTAACCATCGGCCACCGCTTCAGCTTGCAGGCCGCTGCCGCGCAGCAGTCTGGCGAAGCCTTCCTCCAGCGAATACTGCCCTTGCAGCGTCGGCGCCTGGCGGCCGCTGACCTGGCCGGCATCGAAAGATAACGCCACGCCGGCCTGGCTGGCGTAGCGGTTAAGGGCGTTGCCCAGGGGGGCCGCAGGGATGTCGAAGCTGCGTACATCCGCCATGGCTGGCAGCGCTAGCAAGGGTAATCCGAGGGTAGTACCCAGACCCAGTTGCAGGGCCAAGGCCAGCGGGGAAAGTCGACGCGAAGAGCGGTTCATGGAGAGTCCTGTTGGGTTGGCTTATGTCATTCAGGACGGGCCATTCACCCAAACTGGAACCAGTGCCGAAAAATATTTATTCGTGCGGATTTTCCCGGCTTACCTGCAGCAGCCACGGCCCGTAGGACTTCACCTGCAGCGGGAAGCTGTGCGTCAGTAGACGCAGTGCACGTTGTGGATCGTCCATCGGCAGGACCGCGGAGACCCGCAGGTCGGCCAGAGCTTTGGCGTCGTAGCTCAGGTAGCCGTTGAAGTTGCGATCCAGTTCCTTCAGCACCTCGGGCATCGGCCGGTCCCACACCACCAACTGATGGTTGCGCCAGGACTGCTCGAAGGTGCTGCCGTCCACCCGCTGCAACGGACCCAGCCCCTTATCGTCCAGGCGCAGGCGCTGACCTGCTGTTACTTCCAAAGTGGTACCCGTGACGCCAAGCACCTCGACGCGAGATTCGAGCATGGTCAGCCAGGTGGCGTCGTCGCGGCGCTCGACGATGAAGCGCGTACCAAGCGCGCGGATGCTGCCGTGGGCGGTCTCGACAATGAAGGGGCGGGTGCTGTCATGGGCGACTTCCACCAGAATGTCGCCCTGAATGAGGTGCACGGAGCGGCGCTGAGCGTCGAAGTCGAGGTCCGCGGCCGAGCGACCATCGAGGATGACCTGGCTGCCGTCCGCGAGGCGGGTTTGCTGCCATTGGCTGGTGCCCGTGCGAAGGTCAGCGAGCAGGTATGCCGGCGGATTGGCGCGCAGGAACAGGCCCAGCGGTAGCAGCGCCGCGAGGGCCAAGGCCAGCGCAACACTGCCGTTACGCTGGCTGCGGCGCTGGCGGTCCAGTCCTTGCGCGGCATCCAGCGCAGCATACGCTGGTGCTGCGGATATCGCTTCGAACCGCTGCAGCACACTCGCCAGACTGTTCACCGCTGCGGCACGTCGCGGGTCTGAGGCGCACCAAGCGTCGAATTCCGCCTGCCTCTGCGGTTCATCTTCCAGGAGCACTAGCCATTGCGCGGCTTCGTTCAGCAACGCCTCGTCGTGCATGGGCGTCATATTCCACCCAAGTGGCGGTGACAGTGCAGCAGGCCCTGCACGAGATACTTCTGCACCATTCGAGTAGAGACGCCGAGACGCTGCGCTATCTGCTCGTGGGCCAGGCCGTCGAGGTGGCGCAGCAAGAAGGCCGTGCGCGCCTTTGCGTTGAGTCCGAGCAGCGCCTGGGCGATTTGCTCCAGGGCGTTGATCGCGTCAGCAACCTGTTCGGCGGAGGGATAACCCTCGCCCTCTTCAGCCATGCGCGCCAGTTCATCCATGTAAGCCTGTTCGATGGCCTGTCGGCGGGCGCGATCGATCAGCAATCGCCGGGCGATTGTACCAATGAACGCGCGGGGCTCCTGCAGGCCCAACAGATCGCGGGAGGCCAGTATGCGTACGAAGGTGTCATGAGCCAGGTCGGCAGCGTTCTGTGGACAGCCAAGGCGCTTGCGCAACCAACCCTTGAGCCAGCCATTGTGCTCACGATAAAGCTGATCCACGGTGTCGTGCGCGAGAACTGGCGAGGGCGAAGTACTTTTCATGATTTAGATTGGCATTTGCGAATGTTTCGCAATATATGCGTGCCATCACAACGTAGCAAGACCAACCTACGGCGGCCCTCAGGATTACTGAGGCCACAGCTAATGTTTTGCAGGTAGCCATGCGGTGCTATCAGTGGCGGCGTAGCGCAATGTTGCATAGATAGGCGGAATCCGATGACGCCGCGCCAGGCGGGACTTAAGTCCGTCGGACGAAGAACGTGGAATACCGGCCTGGTTTTCTACGACCGGAAAACGGCACCACCCTATGCAGAAGAAATACATGGCGATCTAAGGAAGCAAATTATCGAGCTGCTTGCTGGCGGTTGATTGGTGATGCAGGAGAGTCAGCTTCTGGCCGATTGCTGCCCTTCCTGACGCCTACTATCCCCATCCTCTTGATGACAATAAAACAAATGCCCGCAAACTGCGGGCATCCGCGATTCGGGTAGGGCCTGACGCCGTCAGAACTTTCCGCGCAGGGTCACCATGAAGTTACGTGGTGCGCCGTACCAGTTGCCTTCGTCACTGCTGGCGACGGTCTGGTAGTACTTCTTGTCGAACAGGTTGTTGCCGTTGAGCGCGGCGGTCCAGTGCTCGTCGATGCGGTACTCCGCCAGCGCGCTCCACAGCGCGTAGCCAGCCTGGGTGTACTCGAAGCTGTTGGTGCTCGGGCTCAGCGAGCCGTCCTCCAGGCGCCGTTGCACTTCGCCGCTGACGTAGTTGCTGCTCTGGATGGTGGCGCCGGTGCCGAGCTTCCAGCGGTCGAGTTCACCGGGCAACTGGTAGGTGGTGAAGAACTTGAACAGGTGCTTGGGCGTCTGGGTGCTGATGGGTTTGCCTACGGCGGTGTCGTCGCCGGTCTTGCGCTGCTCGTTGATGTTGAAGGTGTAGCCGGCAGTAAGCTGCCAGCCCGGCGCCAGCTCGCCGGAAATCTCGGTGTCGAAGCCCTTGCTGATCATCTTGCCGCCGGCCACGTAGCAGCAGGCGTTGGACGCGCCGCCTTGGTAGTAGAGCTGGATCGCGTTGTTTTCCTGCTTGGTGTAGTACAGCGCCGAGGACAGGTTCAGGCGGCCGCCGAACAGCTCGCCTTTCACGCCGATTTCGTAGGTGTCGCCGGTGATTGCCTTGAGTGGCTTGAGGTCCTCCCCCAGATAGTCGGTCTGCGGTTTGTAGACCTCGGCGTAGCTGGTGTAGGCCGACCACTGCGGCGTGAGCGCATATACCAGCCCGCCGAAGGGCGTGATAATGCCGCTGTCGTGGCCGCCGCTCTTGCTGTCGGTGCCAAAGGAGGGCACCACGGCGTGCAGGGTGTTGGAGTAGTCCGAGTAGCGCGCGCCGACGATCAGCTTGAGCGGATCGGCCAGCTCCAGGCGCAGGGTGCTGTAGGCGCCGCTCTTGCGCAGGTTCCAATCGGGGTATTTGTAGTAGAGCGACGGCTTGCCCGGCTTGGGCAGCGAGCCGATGTCGGTGGAGAACACGTCCACCGGCTGCTGCGAATCCCATTCGCTGTGGTCGGCGTAGTTGCGCTTGATGTCGGAGTAGTCTACGCCCATCAGGATTTCGTGGCGGCGGCCGAAGGCGGCGAAGGCACCTTGCAGGTTGGCGTCGAAGAGGTCCTGGTCGATGCCGTAGTTGCGGATGATGCGCTGGTAGGTGGCGCCTTCGAGGGTATCGGGGTTCACCGGGCCGGCCACCGCGCCCATGTCCTGCTTGGCGGTGTAGCGGCTGCGGGTGAAACTTGTGTTGATCTTCCAGTCATCGTCGAAGCGGTGTTCGAGCTTGAAGAAGCCTTCCTTGCGGTTGTAGTTGTTGGTCGACCAGTCGGCGGCCAGCGTCCTGCTGCGTGACAGGCCCAGCGGCTCGCCGGTGGTGTAGCGCGGCAGGCCGTTTTCCCAGTAGCCGTCCATGTCGCGCCACTCGTAGCTGCCGCCGACGCTGAGCAGGGTGTCGGGCGTGAGATCGGCTTCCAGCGTGCCGAACAGCACGTGCTTGTCGCTGTTGGCGCCATCGTAGAAGTAGCGCTTGTTCTCCTGTGAGGCGGCGAAGCGTCCGCGTAGCGCGCCGTCGAAGGCCAGCGGGCCGGTCACGTCGACTTCGCCGCGGTAGTTGTCCCAGCTGCCGGCGGACAGGTTGACCTGGGTCTGCGTCTCGGATAGCGCGCGCTTGCGCACCAGGTTGATCACGCCCGAGGGTTCGCCGGTGCCGCCGAACAAGCCATCGGAGCCGCGCAGGACTTCGATATGGTCGTAGGCGGTGGTGTCGGCCAGGGTGTCGTAGCTCTGTTCGCGAAAGCCCGGCGTGCCGCCATCCACCTGGATATTGGTCAGGGCGAAGCCGCGCGAGAGCACCTTGGTGTTGGAGTCATTGCCGCCTACCAGGGTGATGCCGGTGGTCTGGCCCAGCGCGTCGGCGACCGTGGTCATGCCCTGGTCCTCCATGCGCTGGCGGGTGATGACCGAGACGGATTGCGGGATGTCTTTCAGCGCCTGGGCACTCTTGCCGGAGATGCCGGCCGCGCCGGTGGTGTAGGAGCCGGTGCCCTCGGTCATCTCGCCCAGGGTCTGGCCGATCACCAGGCTGTCGTCCAGCGCGAGGGCCGCGTCGGGGCTGCGCACCAAGCCATAGACGCCGTCTCCACGGAACACCGCTTGCAGGCCGGTGCCGCGCAGCAGGGCGGAAAGCCCGTCCTCGACGCTGTAGTGCCCGCTCAGGCCGCTGGAGTTCAGGTCCTTCGTCAGGTCAGGGGAGAACTGGACGGTGATCTGCGCCTGGGCGGCGAAGCGGGTCAGCGCCTGGCTGAGGCTGCCGGCCTGGATGCTGTAGGCGTGGTCGGCGGCCTGGGTCTCGGCCTGGGCCAGCGGCATGGCGGCCTGCAGGGCGAGGGTCAGCGTGCTGAGGGCGAGCAGGCGGCGCGGAGTGGTGTTGCGGCGGTAGGTCATCGAAGGGTTGTCCTTGGTGTGTGGCAGTTCCACATCAGAGGACTGATGACGGGAAAAAAGGGGCCAGGAATTTTTCGGCGCGCTCAACGCGTGCTGACGCTGACCCACAGGCGCGTACGGTAGGTGACGTTGACCGGCAGCGTGGCGGGCAGGGCGGCGAGGATCGCGTCGGTGTTGTCGAGCTGGAAGCCGCCGCTGATGCGCAGCCGCGCGGCCTCGTCGTCACAGCGTAGCCAGCCGTTGCGGTAGCGGCCCAGCTCGCGTAGGAAGTCGCCCAGCGGCTGGTTGTCCGCCACCAGTTGACCCTGGGTCCACATCAGGCTGTCGCTGCGCGTGGCGCGCGGCGGCTCCACCGCAAGAGCGCTGAAGATGACTTGTTGCCCGGCCTCAACGATGCGCTCGGCCCCTTGCCGGGGGCGCACCAGCACCTTGCCCTGGACCACCTGCAACTGGGTGAAGCCGTCCAGTTGGCGCACGCGGAAACGGGTCCCCAGCGCCTGCAGCAGGCCCTGTTCGGTGGCGACGCGCAAGGGACGGTGCACGGGGCTGGCGCTGTCGGCGCCGCTCTCGATGAGGATTTCCCCGCGCAGCAGGCGAATCAGTCGTTGTTGCGGGTTGAAGTCGAGGTCGACCCGGGTGTCGGTGTTCAGGTCCAGCTGGCTGCCGTCGACCAGGCGCACGTGCCGCCGCTCGCCCACGGCGGTGCGGTAATCCGCTGTCCAGCGTGTCCAGGGTTGCTGGCGATAGCCCAGGTAACCCGCCGGCAGCAGCGCAGCGAGCACCAGCAGCTTCTTCATCGCCTGGCGGCGGTCGCGGTTCAGCGTGCCCATGGCCAGCTCGCGGGGCAGGACGCCCAGGCGCTCCTGCACGCGCTGTACGCGTTGCCAGGCGCGCTCGTGCTCCGGGTCCGCCGCGCGCCAGTGATGGCAGGCCTGCTGCTGGCGGCTGTCGAGCTCGCTGCCGTGCATCAGCATCAGCCAGTGCGCGGCCTGGCGGGCCACTTCCGGACGGATCGGGGCGCCGCCGTCGTTCATTCGAAGGCGTCCTCGCAGAGGATGCACACCTCGAACGCGCTGACCATGTGGCGCTTCACCGTGCGCTCGCTGATGCCCAGCTGGCGGGCGATCTGCGCGTAGGTAAGGCCGTCGAGCTGGGACAGCAGGAAGACACTGCGCACGAGGGGTTTCAGGCGGTCGAGCAGGGCGTCGAGCTGCTGCAGGGTCTCGCGCATCAGCCACAGCTCTTCGGCGGAAAGGGCAAAGGCTTCGGGCGTGCGGGCGAGGAGGTCGAGGTAGGCCTGTTCCAGGGAGTGGCGGCGGAAATGGTCGTAGACCAGTCGCCGTCCGACCGTGGCGAGGTAGGCGCGCGGGCGTTCGAGGTCGAGCACTTCGCCGGCCTTCTGCTGGGCGAGGATCAGGCGTAGGAAAGTGTCCTGAGCCAGGTCCGCGGCCTGGCTGGTGCAACCCAGCCGCCGGTACAGCCAGCCCCTGAGCCAACTGCTGTGCTCGGCGTACAACAGCCCCATTTGATCCTTGCTCACGAACGCTCCTCCCCCAGTCGATGCGCAAGGTTAATTAATAATAATTCTCATTTCAACGATTGGGTGTCGGCCCAACGCTGGCTGGCCTGGATGGGCGGAGTAAGCGCTCTGATGGTCAGAGCCAGGCCGCTATTGCTTGCCAGTCGGACTTTCCACTGATGTGATGGCATTTTTACTGGTGTTTTATGGGCGCCTGTTGCCGATGGCCCAGGAGGCGCAGATACGCATGCCGCCCGCTCGCTTTCCTTTCGGAACCAAGATTGATGGTGAGGGGCGGGGCGGCAATTGCACGCGTGTTGGTCTGGTCATGGGTGGTCGCTGCGTTCATCAGTTGAAACCACAGCCTATTGCTGCTGCCGGTTGATGGCGGCGACATCAGGATCAGTTCCACGCCACACTTGCCGACGCTTCGCGTCGGCCTTATAGTCCGCCGCCAGAACGTTAATGATAATTCTTATCAATTGAACGACTGGGGTGGACCATGCCTGCGGCGACCGGCACCGCGCAATCCCTGCAGCAGCTCTACCTCGATCACCACGGCTGGCTCCATGGCTGGTTGCGGCGGCGCCTGGGCGACCGTGAGCACGCGGCGGACATCGCCCATGACACCTTCCTGCGCCTGCTGGTCTCCGGGCGGTTTCCCGAGCGCCACGACGGACGTAGCTACCTGATGCAGATCGCCCGCAACCTGGTGATCGACCAGTGGCGCCGACAGCGCGTCGAACAGGCGTACCTGGACAGCATCGCGCACCTGCCCGAGCCGGAATCGCCGTCGCTGGAAACCCGCGCGATCATCATTGAAACCCTGCTGCGTATTGATGCCATGCTCGAACGCATGCCGGGGAAGGTGCGCGAAGCTTTCCTGCTGTCGCAGTTCGAGGGGCTGGGCTATGCGGAGATCGCCGAGCGCCTGCAGGTCAGCCTAAGTTCGGTGCAGAAGTACATGACCCGCGCTATCCAGGCCTGCTACCAGGTGCTTTACGAGTGAGCCGGATGGACGAGGCGCCGGTCGCCCCAGCCGTAGTCGAGCGCGCCAGCCAATGGCTGATGCTGCACTGGGGCGGCGAGCTCGATGCCCGCCAACTTGCCGATTTCGACTCCTGGCATGCCGCTGACCCGGAACATCGCCGCGCCTGGCAACGCTTGCAGCAACTGCAGGGCACCCTTGCCGGCGTGCCGGCCACCACCGCGCGCCGAGTGTTCAACGACCTGCCGGATCGTCGCCGTCGCGACCTGCTCAAGCTGCTTGGCGTGCTGTTGGCGGCCGGAGGTAGCGGTTTGGTCGCCAGCGAGGTGGGTTGGCGCGAAACCTTCGCCGATCAGCGCACCGGCACCGGTGAGCGCCGTCAGCTTTCCCTCGAGGATGGCAGCACGCTGGCGCTCAACAGCGGCAGCGCCGTGGACATTCGATTCAACGCCAGCGAGCGTCGCATCTGCCTGCTGGCCGGGGAAATCTTCTGCCAGGGCGTGGAAGACAGCCGACCACTGGTGGTGGAAACCGCCGCCGGGGATATCCGTTCCGATACCCGCGCTGGCGCTGCTCGTTTCGCCGTGCGTGAAATCGACGGCGGCAGCCGCGTCGATTCGTATCAGGGTGGCCTGGAGATTCTTCCGCGCCACGCCATGCGAGTACCGCTCAAGGCCGGCCAGCGGGTGTGGTTCGACGCCAATGGAGCCGGTCCGTTGGTGGTCGCCGATGTCAACGCCAATGCCTGGAGCGAAGGCCGGCTGGTGGCCGAGCGCATGCCGCTGGGGCAGTTCCTCGCCGAACTGGGGCGCTACCGCCCTGGCGTGCTGCGTTGCGCGCCAGACGCCGCCAGCCTGCAGCTGACCGGCGTATTCCCGCTGGCCGACACCCAGCGCATCCTCGCTGCGGTGGAGCGCACCTTGCCGGTACGCGTCAGCTACCTGACCCGCTATTGGGTGACGGTTGAACGCCGCGCCTGAATAGCCACGGAAAAAATTTCCAGAACGCATTGTCGGTTTCGACGACTGGGTCGGGATACCTGTTGAACCCCCTGCACACGGATGCTCAAAAGGATCTTCCCGGCATGCCCAGACAACCCCAGACCTTCGCTCGCCTGGCTCTCGCCGTCGCGCTGGCGACTACTCCACTGTTCGCCGCCACTACCCACGCAGCCCAGGCCCAGCAGCAGTTCGCCATTCCCGCCGGCGCACTGGACCAGGCGCTGAACCGCTTCGCCAGCCAGGCCGGCGTGCTGCTTTCGGTGGATGCCGCCTTGACGGTGGGCAAACGCAGCCCTGGCCTACAGGGCTATTTCCCGACTGAAGACGCCCTCGCGCGTCTGCTCGCCGGCTCCGGGCTGCAGGCCAGCCTTCAGGCCGATGGCAGTTACCTGCTGGAGCCGGCGAAGGATTCCGTGCTGAAGATGGATGACAGTGTGGTCTCCGGCCTGGCGCTGGATACCGCCACCGAAGGTACCGACAGCTACATCGCGCCTGCCACCAGCACATCGACCGGGCTCGCGCTGACCGTGCGCGAGACACCACAGACGGTCAGCGTGATGACCCGGCAGCGTATCGATGACCAGGGGCTGCACAGCCTCACCGACGTCCTCGAACAGACGCCGGGCCTCTCGGTGCAGCATTACGACAGCGAGCGCTTCAACATCTGGTCGCGCGGCTATGGCATCGACGCCTACCAGTACGACGGGGTGCGCACGACGCTAGTGCCCAGCACCACGGCGACGCCGCAGAGCCTATCGGACATGGTGGTCTATGACCGCGTCGAGGTACTGCGCGGTGCCAGCGGCCTGCTCACCGGCGCGGGCGACCCGTCCGGCACGGTCAATCTGGTGCGCAAGAAACCCACCCGCGAATTCCAGGGCTACGTCAGCGCCGGCATGGGCTCGTGGGACAAGTACCGCACCGAACTGGATGTCTCCGGTCCGCTGACGGATAGCGGCAACATTCGTGGTCGCGCGGTCGGCGCCTACCAGACCGGCAACAGCTTCATCGACTACTACCAGCAGGACAAGCAGGTCTACTACGGTGTGCTCGAAGCCGACCTCACCGACAGCACCCTGCTCACCGTTGGCGTCGACTACCAGAAGTATTCCCCCCAGGGCGTTTCTTACGGCAGCTTCCCGATGTTCTACAGCGACGGCAGTCAAACCGATTTCTCTCGCTCCTTCAACCCGGCCTCGCGCTGGAGCTACCGCGACCAGGACACGCTGAACACCTTCTATGCCCTGGAGCAGAAGCTGGCCAACGACTGGTCGCTGAAGCTGGCGGTCAACCAGCTCTACAGCACCCGCGACTTTTCCCTGGCCTCGGCCAGCTGGGGCTTCCCGGACAAGCAGAGCGGCGATGGCCTGATGCTCTATGGCGGCGACGGCAAGGGGTGGCAGAAGCAGACCGGCATCGACCTGATGGCGCGCGGGCCGTTCCAGTTGCTGGGCCGCGAGCATGAGCTGGTGCTGGGCTATAACTGGTCGAAGTTCGAGGATCACAACGACCCGGCCTACGACGACCTCGAAGGCCGCGAGGTGAACATCTACACCTGGAACAACCAGACGCCGCGCCCGATTTCCGACGGCAAGCTGATGGACAACGACTCGCTGATCCACCAGAGCGGCGTGTACCTGGCGACGCGCCTGAAACCGACCGACGACCTGGCGGTGATCCTCGGCGCGCGGGCGAGCAACTACAAGTACAGCTACTCGCTGGACTACCTGGTGCCGGATTTCGCTGCCTATAGCAGTACCGAACGGATGAAGGAGACCGGCCAGGTCACGCCCTACGCCGGCGTAGTCTACGACCTCACTGAGGAGCACTCGGTGAACGCCAGCTACACCAGCATCTTCCAGCCGCAAAGCTATCGCGACCGCAACGGTTCGCCCCTCGACCCGCGTGAAGGCGACAACTATGAGATCGGCCTGAAGAGCGAACTGTTCGACGGCCGCCTGAACACCGCCATCGCCCTGTACATGATCAAGCAGGACAACCTGGCCGAAGCCGATCCGGGGCAGATCGTCCCCGGCACCGACGGCGAGACGGCCTATCGCGCCGTCTCCGGCGCCAAGACCAAGGGCTTCGACCTGGAAGCCAGCGGCGAGCTGCTGCCGGGCTGGAACCTGACCGCTAGCTATAGCCACAGCGTCACCAAGGACTCCGATGGCGAGCGTCTGAATACCGTGGCGCCGGCCGAAATGTTCAAGCTGTGGACCACCTATCGCCTGCCTGGGGAGTGGGAAAAACTCACCGTGGGCGGCGGCGCCAATTGGCAGAGCGGCATTCACTTTACGGCGACTCCCTGGCAACTGGGCCAGACGGTGAAGGCCAAGCAGGAGCAGTACACCGTGGTCGACCTGATGGCGCGCTACCGCTTCACCGATCAGGTTTCAGCGACGCTCAACGTCAACAACCTGTTCGACAAGAAGTACCTCAGCGCGCTGGATACCACCTTCTACGGCGGCTACTACGGCGACCCGCGCAACGTGATGCTGACCACCCAGTACCGCTTCTGAGGCACTGCCGCTCCCCGCAGACGGGCGCTCGCTCTATCTGCGGGGAGCACGCTGAACCGGGCTGGTCGGCCTTCCTGGCATCACCGGTGGGGGCAAGTCCGGCGAGCTGTGGCCAGGTCTTCCAGCGGCAGCTGCTCAGAAGTGGTAGTTCAGCGTCGTCATGAGGTTTCGCGGCGCGCCATAGACACTCCAGCTATCGGCATAGCTGTAATAGGTGCGGTCGAACAGGTTGTTGACGTTGACCGAGACGTCCAGTTGATCGGTGACCGCGTAGCGAGCCATCACGTTAACCAGGGCATAGCTTCCTTGCTCGAAGGTGTGCAGGTCCTGGCCGATCTTGCTCTGCCAATTCACCCCGCCACCGAGGGTCAGGCGACTCCAGGCGCCCGGCAGGGGGTAGCTGGTAAAGGTCTTCAGGCTGTGCCGTGGGATGTTGGTGACGATGCGCTCATCATCCTGATCGCGACTGACGCTGTAGGCATAGCCCGCGGAGGCGTTCCAGCCGTCGGCCAGCTCACCGTTCATCTCCAGTTCCAGGCCTTCGGTGGTGGTGCCCTTTTCCGGGTAATAGGTGTCGAACTGGCCTGCGTAGACCGCGAGGTTGTCCTGCTCGATGCGGAACAGCGCGAGGCTGGTGTTCAGGCGTCCATCCAGTGGTGCAGCCTTGATGCCCACCTCGTAGCCGGTGCCTTCCTGCGGGTCCAGTGGCTTGCCGTCCAGCCCCTTAATGCCATAGGCCTGCGGGTTGAAGATTTTCGTGTAGCTGGCGTATGCCGACCAGGTGTCGTTCAGGTCGTATACCAGCCCGGCATAGGGCAGGAATACGCCGTGGCGGTTTTCTTCGTTGCTGGTGGGCGTGCCCTCGTAGGGGGTGTTGTCGCTGCTGCGCTTCCAGTCGGTGACGCGGCCACCCAGAAGCAGCTTGAGATCGTCACGCAGGTTCCAGCGGCTGGTGGCGTAGGCGGCGTACTGGTTTTCCTCGATCAGGTTCTTGCCGATCGGGCTGGTGTCCGGTCGCGGGGCTTCGCCGGACCACTGGTGGATGTTGCCGATACTGCCGTCATAGCCGGTCCATGGGCCGTACCAGCCGCCACGGTCCGGTGTGCTTTCGCGGTAACGCGACAGGGTGACGCCGGCGATCAGTTCGTGCTCGCGGCCGAGCAGGCTGAAGGGGCCGGTGAGGTAGGCGTCCAGGTTGTTTTCCCGCGGTGTTCCGGACCAGCGGTTGGGGTACAGGTAGGCGCCGCTGCCGGTCGCCTGATCGATTTCCCCATTCATGTAGTTGATCAGTTCGTCGAACTCGTACTCGGTGTGGCCAAGTTCCGCCTTGGCGCTCCAGCCATTGTCGAACTGGTGTTCGAGCGAGACGAAGACATTGCTCTTGTTCACGTCGAAGTAGGACCAGTCCGGAGAGCTGCTGGCTGAACGGGAGAAGTCGGTCTTCTGGCCATTGGAGTAGAACGTCTGCAGACCGGTACGCAGGGGCGAATCGGCCTGGTTCTTCTGCACGCTGAAGCCCGCCGTGAGGAGCGTGGCATCGTCCAGGTCGAACTCGGTGATGGCATAGACCAGCTGGTTGTCCTGCTTGTAGCGATCGACCCAGGAGTTCTGCGTCTTGTAGTCCAGGACCAGACGCCCGCGCACGTTGCCGGTTTCGGTAAGCGGCCCGGAAACATCCATGCCCAGGCCGTAGCGATCCCAGCTTCCGGCTTCAGCACTCAGGTTGGTCTGAGCTTCGGCCGTCGGACGCTTGCGAATCATGTTGATAGTGGCCGATGGCGTGCCCAGGCCACTAATCAGGCCAGTGGCGCCGCGCACAATCTCGATGCGGTCATACATCGCCGTGCTTTGCGAAAAATTGCCCAGCCGCGAGGAGCTGGGGACGCCGTCGACTTCGAAGTTGTTGATCTGGAAACCGCGCGACCAGTAAGTGTCGTTCTCGGCGCCGACGCCAACGCGGGACACCGAGATGCCCGTAGTCGCCTCCATGACTTCGGTGAGGTCATTCAGGTTCTGATCCTTGATGCGCTGGTCGGTCATCACCGTGATCGACTGCGGCGTATCGCGCAGCGCCAGGTTGAGGCGTGTGGAGCTGCTCGATGAAGCGGTCGTGTACTCGCCGCTGCCTTCGGTGACGGAGCCGGGTGCCTTGCCGGAGATCGTGACCGAGCCCATTTCCAGCGCACCTTCGGCGGCGGGGGCGGAGAAGATGATCCAATGGCCACTGGCGTTTCTTTCGGCAGCCAGGCCGCTGCCGCCCAGCAGGTAGTCCAGGCCATCCTGAACGCCGAACTCGCCTTGCAAGGCAGGTGCTTGCTTGCCCTGGGTCAGGGCGGGGTCGAAGGGCAGGGTGATGCCGGCGACCTGGGCGAAACCGTTCAGGGAATCTTCCAGCGAGCCGGCGGGCAAGTCGTAGCGGCGCAGATCGGATTGCTCGGCCTGCACGCCGAAGCTGAGCAACGATGTGGCAGCTGCGCTACCCAGCAGGATGGCGCGCAGGGTGAGTGCGAGGGTGGTGCGACGCGGCGCTCGCGGCGGCGAAGAACGAGAGGGCATGGACAACGAACTCCTTGGCAATGGCAGTGTGTTTTCCTGTTTGCCGAAGGGCTCGGATAAAGCCGTAAAAATTATTGAGAATTTTTTGCATTTATCTCAGCGAGCGGTCACTCGTGTCCATAGCGGGGTAAAGCGCTGGATGCGCAAAGGCATTGAATCGCCGAGAGCATCCAGGGCTTGGTCGATGTGGTCGAGTTGAAACACGCCAGAGACTTCCAGCCCGGCAATGCTTGGATCGCAGCTGAGCCAGCCGTGCCGGTAGCGCGACAGTTCTTCGAGCAACTCGGCCAGGCGCATGCGTTTGGCGACGAGCTGGCCGTGAATCCAGGCGCTGCTGTTCATGGCAGGGCTCATGACCTTGTGGCTGCCATCGGCGCTGATCAGGTACTCCTCACCTGCCAGCACTCGAATGGGTTGCGACCCGGCGCGATGGATGGCGACGATGCCGTCCTCGACCCGCAGGCGTGTTCCCCGGGCCTCCTCGCGTACTCCGAAGGCAGTGCCGATGGCCTGCAGCTGTGCGTTCCTGCTGTCGACCCAGAGGCTGCGATAGCCCTCCGGCGCGGCGATATCCTTGCCGGTGTCGATGAAAATCTCGCCGCGCAGCAACTGGACCGTTCGGCGCTGCGTGGAGAAACGCACATCCACCGCGCTGGAGGTATTGAGCAGCAGGCGAGTGCCGTCGCTCAGCAGGAACTGCCGGCGCTCACCCACGCCGGTGCTGTAATCCGAGGCCCAGCTTGCCGGCGAATGCTCGCGCAGCCCCCAACCGCCCAGGCCGGTAATCGCCACGCCAAAGCCGAGCATCTTGAGAGCCTGGCGGCGGCCATGGCGTTTGCCCTGAAGGCGCTGCAGGGTGTCTTGCGCGATACCGTTGGGAGCTTCGGCCAGTCGCCGGAACGGGGACTCGCTGGCTTGTAGCGCCTGCCAGGCGGTTTCATGCAGCGGATGGGCGTGTCGCCACTGCAAGCACGCCGCCTGCGTGTGTTCATCGGCGTAGCCCGACTGCAGGCGAACCAGCCAGCCAATAGCTTGGTCGAGTACCGCATCGGGCAGATCGGCGGGGGAATTGGCGTTCATCGTTGGGCGAGGAAACAGTGGCGGATGGCGGTCGCCATGTACTTCTCGACCGAGCTGAGGCTGACGCCCAGGCGGATAGCGATGTCCTTGTACCCGAGGCCTTCCAGGCGAGACAGCAGGAAGGCCGTACGCACCTTGGGCGCCAACCCATCGAGCAGGGCGTCAATATGCGCCAGGGTTTCCAGGAGGATCAGTTGATGCTCCGGGGAGGGCACTTGCGCTTCGGGCAGGTGAGCGATGGCCTCCAGGTACGCCTGCTCGACCCGTTGCCGGCGTAACCGGTCAATCAACAGGCCTCGGGCGACGACACTCAGCCAGGCGCGGGGCTGTCGGATGTCCTGCAAGGGTGCCGGCTTGCCGAGGATGTGGAGAAAGGTGTCCTGCGCCAGGTCCGCCGCGCTCTCGCTGTGGCGCAGCCGCTTGCGCAGCCAACCCAGCAGCCAGGCATGGTGATCGAGATACAGGGCTTGGATATCGGCGTGGCGGTTGGCGGAGGCGGGCGGAAAAGGCAACGCGAATCCTTGCGTGATAACGACTTGCAGGTGAGAAGTTATCTCATCTTAAAAGAGTTGATCGGGCTACCGCAAGAAAAGTGGCGTTTCGCCAGAGTGCTCAGGCGCACCGAGCCGCTTGCCGTTTCAGGCGCAGTCTGCTGGCCAGCTGCTGTCGACAGTTTGCACCACGAGCGGGTGCCAGCGAGGAACTGGTGGATCAGTCGACGACGCACCCATTGCGCAGCTCGATCAACTGATCGGCGTGGTGGAAGAACCGATCATCATGGGACACCACGATAAGGGTCTTGCCCTGGCGCTTGAGGTCCGGCAGCAGCTCCTCGTAGAACACCCGGCGGAAGGTCGGGTCCTGGTCCGCCGCCCATTCGTCGAAGAGCATCAGCGGCCGCTGTTCGAGGAACGCATGCACCAGCGCCAGTCGCTTGCGCTGTCCCGCCGACAGGTCGAGTGTGCTGAACGCACCCTCGACGATCTCGACCTTGCCCGCAAGCTCCAGCAGCCTGAGGTAATGCCGGGCTCGTTCGATGAGCGGCGCAGTCTCCGCCAGCAGATCGTCGAACAGGTGGTAGTCGCTGAACACTGCCGAGCACTGCTGCCGGTAGTCATCCAGCTGCTCGCCGGTGATGGCTTGGCCATTGAGCAGCAGTTGCCCGCTGCTGGGTGGGTAGAGGCCCAGCAGCAGCTTGACCAGCGTGGTTTTGCCGCTGCCATTCTCACCAACGATGAACAGCGTCTGGCCCGCCTCCAGGTGCAGGTCCAGTGGGCCGAGGTGGAAGGTCGGCTGGCCAGCGGAGTCCAGGTGCGTATAGCTGACATCGCGCAGTTCGAGCGCTTGCAGAGCCGGGAAGATGCCGGTCGGCCGCTCGCTCAGCAGGTCGGGTTCGTATTGGGTGAAGTCGGCGAGCACGGCAGCGATCCGGCGGAAGGCTACCTGTGCCTGGACCGCCGCGGGCAGGCCGCTGGCCACCTGTTCGATGGGGCCGCGGACGAACAGCATGACCAGCACGAAGGCGATCAGCACGCCTTGCTCCAGTTCCAGCCGCGTGCCCAGCACCAGCAGGGCACCGATGCAAAGGAAGAACAGCGTTGAGCTGCCAACGTTGCCCAGCCAGTACAGGCGCATGGCGGCAATCTTCAGGCGCGCTATGTCGTCGGCTGCGCCGCTGAGCTGCTGCTGGTACACACGGCGCCGGCGCGGGCGGCTCAGCTTGAGCTCCTTGCCGCCCTGGGTGATGGCCCGGTACTGCTTCTGCAATTGCTCCTGGGCGCTGCCGACACCCGCGTAATAGCGCTGCCAGCCGTGCTGGGCGTGGCGGCCGATGAGCATGCCGCCGGCGATGGCCAGTGCCGCCAGGACGAACAGCAGCGGCGACAGGGTCAGCAGATAGATCACGCAACCGACACTGATGGCGAGGGCGCTGGCATAGCCGGAGACGTTGAAGGTGAAGACACTGACGGTATCCACATCCTGATTCAGCGTCGTCATCAGCCGGTGCACGGGAGTCCGTTCCAGGGCGGCCAGCGGTGCACAGACCACCCGTGCGGCAATGTCCTTGCGCAGTAGTGCGACGGCGCGCTGGCCGACCACGCTATTGCCGATACCGGCCAGTGCGCCGCCGACCAGGCTGAGTGCGCACAGGCCGACGAAGCCTGCGATGAACCGGCCATCGAGCGTCTGGTGGCTGTCCAGGGCATGGTTGATCAGGGCCAATAGCCAGGTGGTGGCGCCGCCGGCCAACAGCCCCATCAACGAGGTGAAGAGGCACAGCGGCCAGAAGGGACGCAGCAGGCGGCCGATCTCGGCATAGAGCCCGGCGTGGTGGGAAGCGGTCATGGCAGTCTCCGAAGCGACCAGAGCAAGTAGGGCGCGCCAGCTACGGTGGCCAGCAGGCCGGCGGGTATTTCGTAGGGGAACAGCAGGTTGCGCCCGAGCCAGTCGGCCAGCAGCATCAGCAATGCCCCCAGCAGGGCAGCTCCAGCGATGTGCTGCAGCGGTCGGCGCAGGCCGCTGGTGCGCGCCAGTTGCGGCGCCAGCAGGCCAACGAAGCTCAGCGGTCCGACTACCAGGGTGGCGGCTCCTGTGAGCGTTGCGCTGAGCAGCAGGAGCAGGCCCCGGCTGCGCCCCAGGCGCAGGCCCAGTGCGCGGCCGACCGTGTCGCCCAGGGGCAGGAGCGCCAGCCACCGGCTGAACAAAGGCAGCGGGAGCAGGAGCAGCGCGCAGGCCAGCAGGCTGCTGCGGGCGGTCGCCGCATCCACCAGGTAGGTGGAGCCGGAGAGCCAGTCCAGCAGCAGGCCCAGGCGGGGATCGTCGCGGGTCAGCAACAAGGCCGCGAGTGCGCTGCCGAAGGTGCTCAGCACCACCCCGACCAGCAGGGTGCGCCGTGGCGAGAAGCCAGAGCGCCGAGCCAGCAGGACGATGGCCAGCAGGGTCGCCGTGGCGCCACAGGCGGCTGCCAGCAATTGCGCCCCACGGGACGGAGGCAGGCCGCTCAGCAGCAGGGCGATGACACCCAGTGCGGCGCCGGAGGAGATCCCCAGCAGTTCCGGAGAGGCCAGCGGGTTGCCGGTGTTGCGCTGCAACAGGGCACCGGCAACACCGAGCATGGCCCCGCAACTGGCAGCGCCGAGTGCGCGGGGCCAACGCCAGGGCAGAGGAGCGCTGGCGACTGCCCAGCCATCCCCACCCTGGCCGACAAACAATGAGACGAGAAGGGCCGACGCCAGTACCAGCAGTATGCCGCCCAACCAGGCCGTGCTCCGTTGTGCGAGGGAGCCTGAAACGATGGCGGGCATGGCCGCCAGGTCTTGGCTTCTGCGTAGCAGCCAGAGCAGCAGAGGGGCGCCGAGCAGCGCGGTCGCGCTACCGGTCGGCAACTGGCTCCAGCGGCCGGTGACACCCTGTACCAGTTCGTCGGTCAGCCAGAGCAGCGCGGCCCCCAGCAGGGGCGCCCAGTACAACTGCTGGCGCAGCCTGCTGGCGCCGCTCAGGCGCGCCAGGCTTGGCGCCAGCAGGCCAATGAAGCCAATCACCCCCACCGCGCTGGTGACCCAGGCGGCCAACAGCAGCGCCAGGCCCAGCGCCATCAGGCGCAGTTGCGTCAGGCCGACACCCAGGCTGCGTGCCTGGCTTTCGTGCAGGCCAAGCAGCGTCAGCGGGCGGCTGATCAACAGCGCAGCCGGCAGGGCCAGCAGCAGCCGTGGCGCCAGGTGTCGAACATGGCTCCAGTCATTCTGCGCGAGCGTGCCACTGCTCCAGATGAAGATGCCCTGGAGCTCACGCTGGTGCAGCAGGCTGAGGACCGCGGAGGCGACATCGCACAGTGTGCTCACCAGCAACCCGGCCATGATCAGCGTCAGCGGAGCCAGGCGTCCTCGCCAGGCCAGGGCGCAAACCAGAGCGCCGCAGGCGAGGGCGCCCCAGTAGGGCGATTGCGTCACGCGCATCGCCGGACAGGCTTGGCAGCATCAGCACGGCCAGGCTCAGGGCCAGCTGCGCGCCCGCGGCGATCCCCAGGGTCGCGGGTTCGGCCAGCGGGTTGTGCAGGACCTGCTGCAGGATCACGCCGCTCAGCGCCAACGCTGCGCCGCACAGCAACGCCATGCATAGGCGAGGTAAAAGGGCGTAGTGGAAGATCGCCGCGCCTATTTCGCTGGCCGGTAGCTGCGCCTGTTGATGGAGCGTCAGCGCGAACGCAGCTGCGACGAAACCGGCCAGCAGACTGAACGGCTTCATGCGGCTGCCTCTTGCTGGAGCGACCGGCTCAGCAGCTGGGCGAAGCGCAGGGCGCTCGGCAACGCGCCAAAGCCCCAGACGAAAGGCAGGAAGCTGACCTTGCCGGCGACGACGAAGGGCAGTCGCTGCCAAAGCGCGCTGCCGTAGAGGGTATCGCCGTCTTCCTGGCCGTTGATGACCAGAACGCGGTCGGCTGCTATCTCGGCCAGTTGCGCCAGGTCGATTTGGCTACCGCCCCAGAGCAGATCGGCCGGTGCCTGCCAGGCATTGCGCAGTCCCAGGTACTCCAGCACATCGTGGAACAGACCGCCGCGGGCGAAGACGCTCAGGTGATGCCCGTCGATCTGCTGCAACAGGCAGATGGCCTGTCCGCGCCATGGCGCCAGGCTTTCCCGCAGCTCGTCCAGGCTCGACTGGCAGCATTGCGCATAGTGCTCGCCGGCCTGCGGAATGTTCAGGACATCACCCAGCTGGCGCGCACAGGCGAACGATCGCTGTAGCGGGTGGCCGTCGCCGGTGTACAGGGTAAAGGTACGCACCGGGGCGATGCGCTCCAGCGTCGGGCGCAGTGGCTCCTGCCAGCTCTGCAAAAGCAGCACGTCCGGGTGTAGGGCCTGGAGCAATTCGAGATTGGGCGCGCTGGACAGGCCGACATCCACCACCCGCCCAGGCACCGCTGGCTGCCCCGGCGTGCGCGCGAAGTCGCGCAGCAGGGAGGCGCCCAGCGGCGCCAGGCCCATGGCGAAGAGGGTTTCGCTCAGTCCCCAGTCCAGCGACACCGCTGCCACTGGGCGCGAGCCCTCGGCGGCGAACAGCGGCAGCGCGCTCAGCGCGGCGAAGGCGCCGAGCAGCGTGCGCCGGCCGAATCGGCCCGGCGCGTGTGACAGCAGGCTCACCAGTTGTAGGTCAGCGAACCGATGACCGTCCGGCGTGGGCCGTAGAAGCAGAAGGTATCGTTGTCGCAGGTGGCCACATAGGTGTCGTCGAACAGGTTGGTGGCGTTGAGCGCGGCTCGCCAGTGTTCGTCGTACTGGTAGTGCAGGGCAGCGTCGACAAGTGTGTTGGCCGGCAGGCGGATTTCGTTGGCCTGATCACCATAGCGCGCGCCCAGGTAGCGCACCCCGGCTCCAGCGCCCAGGCCTTTGAGCACGCCGTTCTGCAGCGTCTTGTCGAGCCACAGGTTGGCCATCCGGCGCGGTACGTCCTTGGGTTTGTTGCCTTCGAAGCTGGTGTCCTTGGTGACCTTGGCGTTCATCAACGTGTAGGCGGCAACGCCCTTGAGGCCGTCGCCGAAGTCTGCGACCCCGGAGAGTTCGACGCCGCGCACCTGCACCTCGCCCGTCTGGACGCTGCGCGAGGGGAGCAGCGGATCGCTGGTCACCACGTTTTCCTGGGTCAGGTCGTAGAGCGACAGCATTGCGTAGCTCTCCTGGCCCGCCGGCTGGAACTTCACGCCGACCTCGCTCTGCTTGCCGGTGGTGGGCTTGAAGGCGCGGCCGGTGTCGGCGTCGGTGCCGATCGTGGGCTGGAACGAGGTCGAGTAGCTGGCGTACGGTGCCAGGCCATTGTCGAACTGGTAGGTCACGCCGAGCCGGCCACTGGTTTTCTTGTCGTGCTGGTCTACGCGGCTGTCGGCGAGCACGTCGGTGGTCTGGCTGCGTGCCCAGTCCTGGCGCAACGAGCCGGTCACACCCCAGTTGTTCCAGCGCACCTGGTCCTGGGCGTAGGCACCGACACTGGAAATCTTGTCGTTGGTGATGAAGTCCGGCTCGGGCATCTCGATGTGCCCGGCATAGACCGGGTGCAGCACGTCGAGCGAAGGCGCGCCGCCATCCTGCTCCGTCCACTTGTCGTGGGAGCGGAAGTAATCCACGCCCAGGGTGGTGGTGTGCTGCAGGTCGCCGGTGGCGAAACGCGCCTCGGCCTGGTTGTCGACGGCGAAGTTTTTCTGCCAGGCATCGGCGGCCAGGCTGAAGCGGCTCAGCTGCGAGGTGTCGTCGACGAAGCCGCTGGCGGCGACGTAGCCCATGTCCAGATCGGTCTTGCTGTAGCGCAGGTTCTGGCGGAAGGTCCAGGTGTCGTTGAAGTGGTGCTCGAAGCGGTAGCCCAGCGACCAATCGCTGCGCTGGTAGCGGTTGAGCGAGTCTTCCCCGGTGAAGAAGCTCGTGGACAGGCGGCCGAACGGGCCTTTGTGCAGGTTGGCGCTTTCGGGCAGGCTCTGCGAGTTCATGCCCGAATCCTGTTTCTGGAAGCTGCTGAGCAGGACCAGGCTGGTGTTTTCATCCGGGCGCCAGCTCAGTGAAGGCGCCAGGTAGTAGCGCTTGTCCTCGACCTTGTCGACCTGGGTGTCGGCATCGCGCGCCAGGCCCACCAGGCGATAGCGCAGGCTGCCGTCTTCGTTGAGGGCGTCGCTGAGGTCCATCGACAACTGCTTGAAGTCGTCATTGCCGCCTTGCACGTTGATCTCATGCAGCGGTGTATCGGTGGGCATCTTGCTCAGCAGGCTGACCAGCCCGCCCGGCACGTTCTGCCCGTAAAGCACGGAGGAGGGGCCGCGCAGAACTTCCACGCGATCCAGCCCGTAGGGCTCGACGCTTTGCGACAGCAGGGTATAGCGGCTGCCCGTCCACAGGCCATCCAGGTACGGCATGCTGTCCTGGAATCCACGGGTCAGGTAGCGGTCCAGGCGCAGGTCGTCGCCATACTGCTCCGGCACCACGCCGGGCGTGTAGCGCAGGGCGGCACCCAGGCTCTGGGCGCCCTGATCGCGGATCTGCTCACTGCCAATCACAGAAATCGACTGTGGGACTTCCAGCAGGTTGGCGTCGGTCTTGGTGGCGCTGGCGCTGCGGGTTGCCACGTAACCCTGCACCGGGCCCCAGGCGTTTTCCTCGTGGCCGATGACGGTCGCGTCAGGCAGTGCCAGGGAGGCGCTGGCTGGCACCGGGACCAGCGTGTAGCTGCCATTGGGCTGGCGGCTGGCTTGCAAGCCGCTGCCGGCGAGCAGGCGCTGGAGGCCGGCATCGATGCTGTAGCGGCCATGCAGCCCGGGGCTGGTGCGGCCGCTGGTGAGCTGCGAGGGATAGGACAGGAGAATGTTCGCGCTGTGGCCGAAGCGGGCCAGTGCGGTTTCCAGGCTGCCGGCGGGAATCTCGAAGCTCTGCTCGCTGCCCGCATCACTCGACTGCGCGGCTTGCGCAGGGAGCGCCGCCGTAATGCCCGCGCCCAACAGCACGCCGCTGATGACCAGGGCCAGGCCCTGACGGGCGAAGGCCGGACGGCCTGGTGCGGTGATGCGGTGTCCCATGGTTGTCTCCCCCGGTGAACAGAAAATGAAGTGCTTTCTGTCCTTGTCTCGCCAGAAACGAAAACAGCTCAGGGCGAGCGACATTTTTTTCGCGGGAAAGTGTTTACCGGATGCAACCGTCACGCAGAGCGCTGTGGGCGCAGTTCGACCCAATAGCGGGTAAAGCGGCGCTGCTCCAGGTGCAGGCTCTGGCTCAGGCTGTCGAGCACCCGGTCGGTATCGGCTAGCGGGTAGGTGCCGGACACCCGCAGCGAGGCCAGTGCCGGGTCGCACGCCAGGCGGCCACGACGATAGCGGCTGAGCTCTGCGAGGAAGTCGGCCAGGCGCTGGTTGCTGGCGATGAACATGCCGTCGGCCCAGGCCAGGTCATTCTCCACCAGTGTCCGACTCTGCAGGACCTCGTGCCGGGTAAAACGCACCCACTGGCCCGCGCCGATTTCGCGGACGCTGTGGGGCGCCTGTGCCGGAGTAACTTGTACCTGCCCCTGATGGACGATCAACTGACTGTGGAAGGGGAATTGCCGCACGGCAAAGCGCGCTGCGGTGGTCCGCACTTCGCCTTCAGCGGTTTGCGTGAGCAATGGTCGGGCCTCGCTATGCGCCTGCACCAGGATCTCGCCTTCGATCAGGCGCAGGCGACGAGTGTTTTCATCGAGGCTGAAGTCGATGGCGCTATCGGTGTTGAGCAGTACCCCTGAGCCGTCCGCCAGCGTGACGCGGCGTTGCTCACCGACGCTGGTGCGGTAGTCGGCGGTCCACTGTTGCCAGGGCACACTGTCACGCATCGACCAGGCGGCGCCGCCGGCGCACAGAAGGACAGCCAGGCTCTTGATCGCGTTTCGCCGCGAGACGCCATCGCTTTGCTGCAGGCCGGCGTGGACCAGCGCGCTGCGCGCCGCGGAGTTGCCCAGGCTCAGTCGCTGGGTCAGGCTTTCGATGCGCTGCCACGCCGCCTCGTGCATCGGGTCGGCCTGGCGCCAGTCGTTCCAGGCCGACAGCGTGGCGGGACTTACCGGCGGCGATTGCAGTTCCAGCAGCCACTCCACCGCGCGCTCGGCCACGGCCGGGGAAATCGCCGCGCCGCTCATGGTGTTTCCCAGTCGGGCATGGCGAAGAAGCAATGCATCCCGGCCTTGACGATGTAGCGCTTCACGGTGGCCAGCGAGACCCCCAGTCGTTCGGCGATTTCCATCTGGCCCAGCCCTTCCACCTGCGACCAGAGGAAGGCCTTGCGCAGCGGCGCGGCGAGCCCGTCGAGCAAGCGATCCAGCTCGATCAGGGTTTCCAGCAGGATGGCCTGTTCCTCGAGGCTGGGCGTTTGCACATCGGGCAGCGCGGCGAGGGCTTCCAGGTAGGCGCGCTCAAGTTTCTGCCGGCGGAAATGGTTGGACAGCACGCTTTTCGCGACGCTGGTGAGAAAAGCGCGCGACTCCTGGATTTGCAGCGGCTCGCGGCGGTTGAGCAGGCGCAGGAAGGTGTCCTGGGCCAGGTCCGCAGCACTGTGCGAACACCCCAGCTTGCGGCGCAACCAGCCGTGCAGCCAGCCGTGATGGTCGTGGTAAAGCGTGGCAACATCCAGTGCGCCGGCATCCTGGGCGGAAGTCATCGATAACCCGTCAAGCGGAGACGCCTTGCGTCATGAGGATGAGAATTGTTATCGATTCTTATCCTCTGCGGCAAGATGCCAGCAGTGCCGTTCGGCGCCAACTCTTTGAAGCAATGCCCGGATACTTGCTTAAAGAGCTTCCGGGCACTCGATAGCCCCGCAAGTTCAGATGCTGAGCAGCAAGTACTCGCGCTCCCAAGAGCTGATCACGCGCTTGTAGTTCTGGTGCTCGGTGCGCTTCACCGCCACATAACCCTGGATGAATTTATCGCCCAGGTATTCCCTGATTGGCGCGCACACTTCCATTTTTGCCAGAGCGTCTTCCAGGCTCGCCGGCAGGCCCAGGTCGCGTCGCTCGTAGGCGCGGCCCTGTACGCGGGAGCTGGGCGAGATCCTCTGGATCATGCCCAGGTAGCCGCAAAGCAGGCTGGCTGCCAGTGCCAGATAAGGGTTGGCATCGGCGCCCGGCAGGCGGTTTTCCACGCGCATTGCATCCGGCGCAGCGGCGGGTACGCGCAGGCCGACGGTCCGATTCTCTTCGCTCCATTCGACGTTGACCGGCGCGGAGGAGTCAGGCAGGAAGCGGCGGAAGGAGTTCACGTTGGGCGCAAGCATCGGCAGCACGTTCGGTATGTAGGTCTGCAGACCGCCGATGTAGTGCAGGAACATCTCGCTCATGGAGCCGTCTTCGTTGGCGAAGAGGTTCCGGCCGGTGCTGCGCTCGAGCACGCTCTGATGAATATGCATGGCGCTGCCGGGTTCGTCGGCGATCGGCTTGGCCATGAAGGTGGCGCTGACGTCATGTTTGAGCGCGGCTTCGCGCAGGGTGCGCTTGAAGATCACGATCTGATCGGCCAGGCGCATAGCGTCGCCGTGGCGGAAATTGATCTCCATCTGTGCGGGTCCGCTTTCGTGGATCAGCGAGTCCAGGTCCAGCCGCTGGATTTCGCACCATTCGTAGAGGTCTTCGAACAGCGGCGCGAACTCGTTGGCGGCATCGATGGAGAAGCTTTGCCGGCCGCGCTCGGGGCGCCCGGAACGGCCTTCGGGGGCTTCCAGCGGCAGGTCCGGGTCGTGGCTGCGCTTGGTCAGGTAGAACTCCATTTCCGGCGCGACCACCGGGCTCCAGCCCTGGTCGGCGTAGAGCTTGAGTACGCGCTTCAAGACATTGCGCGGCGACAGTTCGATGGGATTGCCCATCCTGTCGAAGGCTTCGTGGAGGACCATCGCGGTCGGCTCGGCCGCCCACGGCAGGGGGAAAAGGGCGTCCGACACGGGACGGCAGATCATGTCGATACCGGCTTCGTCCAGCAAGGTGTAGAAAATACTGTCTTCGACGAAATCGCCGGTGACCGTCTGCAGCAGCACGCACTCCGGTAGACGCATGCCATCGTCATCGAGAAATTTTCGGGTGGGCACGATCTTGCCGCGGGCGATCCCGGAGAGATCGCTCACCACGCATTCGACCTCGACGATTCCCTGTTGCTTGAGCCGTTGTTCCAATTGCTCGGCGGGGTGGTTCATACAAGCCTCGAAAGAGTCAGGAGTGGTCTGCTCGGCGACTGCGCTGGCCGAGCGGCTATCGGTCGGCTCAGGCCAGGTTCCTGGCGAGCCGGTGAACGACTTCCAGCGGTTGCGCGCTGCCGCTGATGGCGAACATCAGGCGGCGTTCGCTGCGCGGCAGACGCTTGGCACAACGCTTGGCGGTGGCTATGACCGCGCCATCGCTGTGATGGATACGAGCGGCGAGCAACAAGGCGAGTACGGCATCCAGAAGTTGCACGGGTAGAGTTCCTGTGTAGTAGCGCAGGGGCGCGGAAACCGCTGGCTGGACGTTCAGAACATCAAGCCGGTTTCGGCCAGGGCGGGACCAACCATCAGCAGCGTTGCCAGCCCCACCTGTAAGGGCAGCATCGCAAGCTTTGCAGGGCGTGGGGCGTGGGCGGAGAAAGCAGGAATACGGGCAGTCAGTAGCCAGGTGTTGAATCGCGGAATCATGTAGCGCTCTCGATACAGCGAAGAAGTGCCGCCAGCGTATTGGGTTGCGTATCAAGTTGCTGTCGGCTTCCTTTTGAACTCCGTAAAATCTGAATAAAGCGCTCTGTCCTGGGTGTTTCAAGGCGTTTCAGGGGCTGTGGCGAGGGAGCCCTGTATCAGTGCGAGCGAGCTGATCCGTTCGCTTCGTCGCGGGCATAAATCGTCACCGCCGCCCGCAACTTGTTGGCGCCGAACTGGCGCATGCGCTGGAACTGCGCCAGGGGAATGGGGATGTGCTGGCAATCCACCGCCTGTCGGTGGCGAGCGTGGTCGATGTCCGGGTCGTGCAGGTAGACGAAGTCCTCGTCGCAGCCAGTGACCAGTACCCAGTGCGGGGCTTTGGTTCGGCTCATGGCGTAGCTGCTGATCAACACCAGGGGCAGGCCGCCGTCATTCAGCAGGGCACGCAGGTTGAGCTGGACACTCTTGAGTTGCTCAACATCGGTTTGCGCCAGCTCCTCGCAAAAGCCTTCATGTACCAGACGCAGGATTTCACGCTTGCTCTCGCTACGGACGCCGTCCAGAAACAGGGCGCCGCTGATACTGACCTGCAGCCGGACCCGGTAGCCGCGTCGCCAGGCTGCCAGTGCCAGGCCGTGGGGGCTGCAACCGCCGTGCCCGGATGTCATGAATACCGTGGTGGCTTCGCGCCAGAGGCGAATCTCCTCTGAGCGGGCCAGTGCTCGTCCGCCATCGAGGGCGCCCATCGCCATCATCAGGCAGGCTGGGCCGCAGGTGAACTCGGTGGTCTGCTGGTAGTAGGGGACCTGGCGTTTCTCATTCAGCGGCCGCTGGACGATGCGCTTCTCGTAGCGCAACGCATGGGTGTGGTCCTCGTAGTAGTCGGCGATCTGACCGAAGCGCCGATACCCCACGCTTTCGTAAAGGCCGATGGCGGTGGCGTTGTCCGCGCGAACCTCCAGGCGCAGGTAGGCGCGGTCGTGCTCGCGCGCCCGCTGCTCGGCCTCGGCCAGCAGGCGCTTGCCCAGGCCCAGACCGCGAGCCTGGGCGGCGATGGCTATGGAGTAGAGGCGGGCGAGGGATGTTCCGCTGTGAAACAACAGCAGGGCATAGCCCATCAGGCGCCCCTCGCTCTGGGCGACGATAAGGCTGGCGTGGGCTCGCCGGATCATCCACTGGAAGTTGCGCAGCGACAGACGATCATGCTCGAAACACTGGTTTTCCAGCTCCAGCAGCTGGTCCAGGTCATCCTCCCGCGCATTGCGAAAGTCCAGTGACAAGTGGCGTTGCCGTGCACCTTGCCGTTGGGTGACAGCATCGATCATGGCTGCACTTCCTGATCGTGGCGGCGGGTGGTCTTGCCTTTTCCATCCTGGGCGCGAATCTGCCCGGCTTGAGCCGGTGGTCGAAATAGTTGATGGCGGTACCGAACACGACGATGGCGATGAGGATGGTCAGGCCGATATGCACGGGCTCCATGGGAAGCTCCTTTTTACGCGATGACGAACGCCGGGCCATTTGGCTGGCTGCTGGATCAATGCACTGTGCTGCCGAGGTCAGTCGGGCGGGTGGCGCGCCGGGTTGCCCAGCAGTCGCCGCAGGGCCAGCAGCATCAATGCCGCCAGTACGGTGAGGGCGACGATGAACAGGGGGTAGGACAGCCACCAGGGAATGCCCTGGGTCATCATGCTGAATTCGGACATTCCGCCGATGCCGGCGATGAGGTTCAACGGCAGGAACACCACGTTGATCAAGGTGAGCTTGCGCAGCATCTCGTTCATGGTGTTGTTGAGCAGGCTGCCGCGCGCATCCATCAAGCCGGCCAGCACGGAGGAGTAAATCTCCGCCTGCTTAACGCACTGCTCGTTCTCGATGATCAGGTCGTCGAGCAGTTCCAGGTTGGCGGCGGAGAAGCCCGAGCGCTCGCCGTGGCTGCGCAGACGGGCGAGCACCGCGCCGTTGCTCTGAATCGCGTTGAGGTAATAGACCAGGCTTTCGCTCAAGCCGAACATCTGCAGCAGGTGGTGGTTGCGCATCGACTGGTTGGATCGTTGCTGCAGTTCGCGCGCCACCAGCTTGATCACCTTCAGATGGCCTTGATAGTGGTGGATGTTGCCCAGCAGGATCGCCAGCAGCACGTCCTGTGGCTGCTCCAGCGGCCGGCTGGGCAGGCCGCTGAGCAATGAGTCGGCGGTGGAAATGAGCAGCAGCTGGCGCTCGTTGAGCAGCATGCCGAACGAGGAAACTTCGAAGGCGAAGCGCTCGTTGGCCGAGTAGTTTTCCGGACGCTTCCAGATCAGGAACAGCGAATGCTCATGGAACTCCACCCGCGATACTTCGTCCGGGTCCAGCGCCGAGGCAAGGGCATGGGCGCCCAGGCCGAAACGCTGCTGCAGCCAGAAGCGCTCGCCCTCGTCCGGGGCGATGCACAGTTGCAGCGGCGCGCCGTCATCCTCGCAGCTGTGCAGCGCTCCGCCGCTCAGCCCGTAGCTTTGCCGCATTCAGACCACCACGCCGGTGCGCTTGAGTTCCAGACGGCGGATGAAGTCCTCCAGCACCAGGCGGTACAGATCATCCTGCAGGTGGGCGTCCTCGATACCGGCATCGAGGTTGGGGTTGTCGTTCACCTCGATGACGTGGACGTTGTTACCGGCCTCCTTGAGGTCGACACCGTAGAGTCCGTCGCCGATTAGGTTGGCAGTCTTGAGCGCCAGTTCCACGACCTTGGGAGGGGCCTTCTCGATGGGCACGGTGCGGCATTCGCCGATGACATCCTTGCCCTTGGCCTCGTGGTTGAGGATCTGCCAATGGCCCTTGGACATGAAGTACTGGCAGGCGAAGATCGGCCGGCGGTTGAGGATGCCGATGCGCCAGTCGTAGTCGGTGAAGAGGAACTCCTGGGCCAGCAACAGGACCGAGTGCTCGAACAACTGGTCGCAGGCTTCGCGTAGCTGCTGGGGATTCTCCACCTTGATCACGCCGCGGGAGAAGCAACCATCGGGAATCTTCAGCACCAGCGGGAAACCCAGGCGTTCGCCGACCTTTTCCAGCTCTTGCGGGTTGTCGCGGTAGAGGATTTCGGTGGAGGGCATGCTCAGGTTGTGGCTGCGCATCAGGTCGGTGAGGTAGACCTTGTTGGTGCAGCGCAGGATGGAAGTGGGGTCGTCCATGACCACCAGGCCTTCGCTTTCGGCCTTCTTGGCGAAGCGATAGGTGTGGTCGTCGACGCTGGTGGTCTCACGGATCAGCAGGGCGTCGTACTCGGCCAGGCGGGAGAAGTCCTTCTTTTCGATGAGGTCGACTTCGATGCCCAGGCTCTTGCCGACGCGGATGAAGTTCTGCAGTGCCCGTGGGTTGGAAGGCGGCAATTGTTCGTCGGGGTTGTGCAGGATGGCCAAATCGTAGCGGGTGCTCTGGCGAGATCGGGGAACGCGCCAGACCTTGCGGCTGAAACCGTCCAGGGCAGTGGCGAATTGGTCTTCCTGGTTCTCGCGCAACTTGTGCAGTGCGCCGGCACGCAGCCCGGCGATCTGCCAGGTATCGCCCTTGCGGAAGTCGACCAGCAGGATGGGGCAGGGGAAGGCCTCGAAGAGCTGTCGCGCCACGTCCTGTAGCGGCTCGAAGTCGGTCTTGCCGAAGTACAGGCTGAGGGTGAAGCCTTCAGTGCTGGCCCAGGGGTGCTGGTTCAGTGCCTTGTCCAGGGATTTTTCCAGATCGTCGAGGGACAGCCCATAGAGCGATTTTCTCGCCAGCTCGCTGATTGTGCGTACCGACGGGGTGACCTTGTGCCCGCGGGCTTCGGCCAGCAGGGAGCAGTAATAGCCCAGGCCCAGGTACTTGTAGTTGCGGCACAGGTTGATGACCTGAACGCGCTTGTGCTGCGCGCTGGCACGGTTATTTTCCAGGTACTCCTGAGCCGTCAGCATGTGCTCGCTGGGGAGGTAGGAGGTCCAGTCTTCCTTGCGTTCGACGAGAATCAGGAGCTGGCTTTCACCTTGGGTAGCCGGAATGATTGCCTTGGGGCCGGTTATCAGGGAAAGAGGATTGCCGAGATAGGTTTCGTACCTGCTGGACTGTACCGATGACATCTGTCGAAGACCCGTTCAGAGAAAGTCGGGTCTTAATTAACTGCGATCTCGGCCGAATGTCTCGCGGCACTACGAAAGCTTTACGGGCGCGGGGTTCAAATTGATGGCGGCGATTGGCTGGGAGGGTCCGGCAATAGCCTGGCAGGCCGGCGGGTTGCCTGGTGGGGGCAGAAGCAGGGCAACCCTTTCCCAGGTCGCCCGCGCGGGTTCACTTGGCCATGGCGGCAGCCAGCTTGTCGACGTTGTAGCGGAACATCCTGGCGTAGCTGGGGGTGGGGCCATCGGCCGGTGACAGCGACTCTACGTAAAGCTCTCCTCCCGGCTCGGCGCCGGTGGCCGTAGCCACTTGTTTCACCAGGCGCGAATCATTGGAGTTCTCGAAGAAGTAGACCTTCACCCGCTCTTGCTTGATCTGGTCGATCAGCTTGGCCACATCAGCTGCGGAGGCCTCGGTTTCCGTCGAAATGCCCAGGGGCGACAGGAAGGTCACGCCATATTCCTGCCCGAAGTAGCTGAACGCGTCATGGCTGGTCAGCACCTTGCGCCGGGCTTGGGGAATGGCGTTGATCCTGTTGTGAGCATAGGCATCCAGCGCCTGTAGCTCCTTCGTGTAGCGAGCGGCATTGGCCTTGAATTCGGCAGCGTCCCCGGGATCGGCGGCGCTGAGGGCCTTCTCGATGTTCTGTACCCAGACCACGACATTGGCGGCGCTGTTCCAGACGTGCGGGTCGGTGATGGTTTCGCCGTCCTCCTGCATTTTCCGGGTCTTGATCCCAGTGGAAACCACCACGGGGTGGCCTTGGTAACCGGAAGCCTTGGCCAGGCGCTCGAACCAGCTTCCAGGCCATCGCCGCTGACGAAGGTGAGGTCAGCTTCCTTCAGTGTTTTCGCGTCGTTGGGGGAGGGCTCGAACTCGTGTGGGTCCCCGTTGGCGGGGACCAGGCTGGTGACCTGGACATGCTTGCCGCCGACCTGACTCACGACGTCTGCCAGCACGGTGAAACTGGCCACGGCCTTGAGCGTTTCAGCGCTGGCCGGGCTCATCCCTGCCGCCAGTGCTGCAATGAGCAGCGAGCCTGAGAGTGATTTCAACATGTTCATGGAGCGTTCCTTATGTGAGGGATCAACCAGTGAGGTGCGACCGCGGAAGCAGGCGGCGAATGATTCCGGCAGGAGCGAACAGCAAGGAGAAACCGTAGAAAACGCTGGCAGCGAGAATGATGGTCGGCCCCGAGGCAACGCCCAGGTGGAACGAGACGATCAGGCCGAGCAATCCCGACAGGGCGCCGACTATCGCGGCAATCGAAACCATCATCGGCAGGGTGCGAGCCCAGAGTTGGGCGATGGCGGCGGGCAGCATCATCAAGCCGACGGCCATGAGCGTGCCCAGGGCCTGGAAGCCCGCGACCAGGTTGAGCACCACCAGGAAAAGAAACAGAAGGTGATAGAACTGCCCCCGGCCGCCGACCGCGCGCACGAAGCCGGGGTCGAAGCACTCGGCGATCAATGGCCGGTAGACCAGGGCCAGGACGACCAAGGTCAGGGAAGTGATGCTGCCGACCAGTTCCAGCGCGTTGGCGTCGATGGCCAGGATGGTTCCGAACAGCACGTGCAGCAGGTCGATGTTCGAGCCGCGCAAGGACACGATCAGCACGCCCAGCGACAAGGATGTCAGGTAGAAACTGGCGAAGCTGGCGTCTTCGCGCAGCGACGTCATGCGGCTCACGACACCAGAAAGGATGGCGACCGAAAGCCCGGCCACCAGGCCGCCCAGGCCCATGGCCGGCAGTGACAGCCCGCCGGCAATCAGGAAGCCAATCGCCGCGCCAGGCAGCACGGCATGGCTCATGGCATCGCCCACCAGGCTCATGCGACGCAACAGCAGCAATACACCCACCGGGCCGGCGCTGAGCCCGAGCGACAGGGAGGCGACCAAAGCTCGGCGCATGAAACCGTATTCGACAAAGGGCGCTATCAGGGCGGAATACAGGGTCATGGTCACTCCGCTCCCCGGAAGCCGCAGTGTTGCGCGGCGTGGTCCCAGCCCTCGGCCATGGTGCGGGCGCGTGCCAGGTTGGATGTGCTCAGGGCTTGAGCAGTATTTCCCCAGTCGATTGCCTGGCGCGCCATCAGCAAGGTCCGCGGGAAGTGTGTGCGTACCTGCTCGTAGTCATGGATCACCGCGATCACGGTACGGCCTTCGGTGTGCCAGTTGTGCACGACCCGCAGAAGATCGGCGGTGGTACGGGCATCGATAGCGGTGAAGGGCTCGTCCAGCAGGATGATCCTGGCATCCTGGAGCAGCAGCCTGGCGAACAGCACGCGCTGGAACTGGCCGGCCGACAACGTGCCGATGGGGCGTCGTTCGAAGCCGCGCAGCCCTACTGCGTCCAGGGCCTGGCGACCTTGCAGTGCGGTAGTGGCACTGACGCCACCCAATGCACCGGTCCTGCGCCAGGCGCCCAGCAGCACGGTATCGGCAACGGTCAGGGGAAAATGTCGGTCAACCTCGGCGGCCTGGGGTAGGTAGCCGAAGTCTTTGGCTGTGAGGCCTGCGCGGTCGATCGTGCCACTGGCAAGCGGCAGTTCGCCCATCACGGCCTTGAGCAGTGTCGACTTGCCGGCGCCATTGGGCCCGACGATGGCAGTCAGGCTGCCGGGCAGGAACTCCCCCGAGAGGTGGTGAACCGCCGGGTGGTGCTCGTAAGCCACGGTCACATTCGAGAGGCTGATGACGGGGCGCATCATGGCAAAGCCACCGCCCAGGCAATGGCGGTCCACAGACCGGCGAGCACGACGGCGACAATGATCAGCCTGGTGAGGGCGGCGCGCGCCATGAGTGATGAGCGAAAGGGATCGGACATGATCGAGTCGAGGTGACAGCAAATGTGCTTGATGAGATATGTTACATTATCACATTGCAATTGCGCCTTGCATCACCCTCGATAGGGACGCCTACTCTGATCGTTATGGAGAGCCAGAAGGGTATCTGGCGTGAGCGCCAAGGCAGGGGCAGCAAGACCGATCGGGCGAGGAAATTCAGCCGCTTCCGGTTTGCGGCAGTGGTGGTCATGCGACGGGTTGGTGAACGGGGCAGTGCACTGCAAGGGCGGTGCGACTTTCAGCAAAGAGGTCTTGAATGATGGGCAAAGGTCTCCGCCGGTGGGGATGGTGCGTGCTGGCCAACCTGGTCTGTGGCACTGCGGGCGCCTATGGCATTACGCCTGCCGCCGACAGCCTGCCCGGTTCGATGCTGGGCGGACGGCATTCCGCTGCCAGTATCTCCGAGCAGTTCATGGCGGTTCCGTACCGGGCTGGCACGCTCAGAGGCAGTGTGTCCGAGCCGGAACAGCTGATTGCCAATTTCCAGGCCGTCGATTGCTTCACCTTCCTCGACTACGTCGAAGCGCTGAGGCGTGCGACCTCCCTGGCGGACTTTCCGCGTTCCCTGATAGAGGTTCGCTACCGCAATCATCGGGTCAGCTTTGTGCAGCGGCGGCATTTCTTCTCGGAGTGGGCCATGGGCCCGAGCCCGGTCGCGCAGGACGTGACTCGTCAGGTAAGCCCGCGCGCGGTGCGGGTGACCAAGTGGCTCAACCGTGGCCCGCATGGTGCGATGCTCATCCAGGGCGTCGCCGCCGTCCCCCACGTCGTTTCCTACATTCCCTCGGCTGCCGTCTCCAGCGCGACGCTCAGACATCTGCAGCCGGGTGATTACATCGGTATCTACACAGACAAGCCCGGCCTTGATGTCACCCACGTGGGTATCTATCTGGAGACGGCAGCGGGGCCCGTGCTGCGTAATGCCTCTTCCCGGCGCAGCGTGATGCAGGTCGTGGATAGTCCGCTCCTGGCCTATCTCAAGGATAAGCCGGGCATCGTGGTGTTCAGGTCGACCTATCACGATTGATGCGGGTCAGGACGCGCCTTTGGTCTGCACCAACCCTGCCAGCAGGCTGCCTTGCGGTGGGCGTTCGCGGAAGTAGCCATGCAGCCCATTGAAGATCGCCTCGGCCAATTGCTGCTGGTGCCGGGCATCGTGCAGCCGGCGGCAGTCGGCGTCGTTGGAGATGAAGCCGGTCTCTACTAGGATCGACGGGATATCCGGCGACTTGAGCACGGCGAAGCCGGCCTGGTCGACGCGCTGCTGATGCAACCGGGTGATGCCGCCTAGGCTTTGCAGCACGCTGTGGCCGAGGTCAAGACTGGAGGCGACGGTGGCGTTGATCGACATGTCGAGGATCACCCCGGCCAGCATCGGGTCCTTGCCCTTGAGCGGCAGATTGCTGGACGCTCCAATCAGGTCCGCGCCGTTCTCTCGCTCGGCCATGAAGCGCGCCAGGGTCGAGGTGGCGCCGTGCTCGGAGAGGGCGAAGACCGAGGCCCCGGAGGCCGTGCGGCGAGGCGCGGCGTCGGCATGCACCGAGACGAACATGTCTGCATTGCAGCGCCGAGCCACTTCCACGCGCTGGCGCAGCGGAATGAACACGTCGACGTTGCGTACCAGGCGAGACTTGAAGCCGGGCTGGCAGTCGATGCGCCGTGCCAGATTCTGCGCAATGATCAGCGCGACGTCCTTCTCCCTTTCGCCGCGCGAGCCCAACGCACCAGGGTCTTTGCCGCCATGGCCGGCATCGACCACCACGACGATGTCGCGGCCCTTGCCGGCGATCTTTTCCGGTTTTGCCGGCGCTGCGGCCAGGCGCTTGCGCGGGCGCAGGTCGAGCACCAGCCGGTGGCCCTTACTGCCCTCCGGGGCGAGGGCGAATGCGTTCAGGTCAACTGCCTCGGCCAGGTCGAGTACCAGGCGCAGCCCGCCGTTCCCCAGTTGGCCGCTACGAACGTCACGCAGCGGCCCGGAGGGCAGCGCCAGGCGGCCGAGGTCGGTGCTCGGTTGCGCACCTTCAAGGTCGACCACCAGTCGCTCCGGCGCAGATAGTGGAAAGGTGTGGAAGTGGAAGGGACCGTCGAGGTCCAGGACCAGGCGCAGGCCCTCGCTGGAATGGAAGGCGCGGGCGTCGAGCAGGCGGGCCCCGGCAAGCGCTTCAAGGGTAGGCATGCAGGCGGCGCTGACGAGCAGGCTCTGCAGCAGGCGACGTCGATTCATGGTGCGGGCAAGTGCCGGAGAGAACTGATATAATTACGTTATAGTATTACTCTCACTATGAATACCCTGATTAACCGCAGCACATCCACGGCCGCCATCTTTACTCTCACCGCTGAATAGTGCTTTCTATCACCGCGCTTTTTCGCCGCCCTGTCGCGTCGAGCACATGGCTGCTCTACGCGAGCGCCGCCCGACATTCCAGGGGTTCTCATGAAAATTGATCTGGACACCGAGCGTGAAACGCTCGACGGTCTGCCGCAATTCCAGCGAGCGAAGAGCGTATCCGGCAGCTTGTTGCTGCTGATCTACCTGCCTGGCTTGGCGGCCCTGATTCTGTGGGTATTGGGGTATTTCATCGGGCTGTTCTCGGCGGCCTCGCATTGGCCAGTCCTGCTCACCATCAATGCAGCGTCGCTGCTGCTGCTCGCCGCCACGGCGCAATCGGTACTGTGGGTGGTCCGCTGGCGGGCTCAGGCGATGGGGGAGACGCCAGGAGCCTGTTGTTCTGGCGCAAAGAGAGCCCGGAGCCGGTTGCCAGCGAGCCACTGAGCGGCTTCGACCGCTGGCTCAATCGTCTGGATGAGTTCGGCCGGCTTCAGTTGCAACGGCTCGGCACGGAAGCACTCTGGCTCATTGCCCTGGCTGGGCTGTCCCTGCTACTGCTCAAGGGCGCCTGGCGTTTCGACCTCCCGGTGCCGGCCATGGCGGGCCAATTGTCCTGGCTCGCAGTGGGCATATCTGGTTGCCTGCGCCTTCGGCCTGGTGGTCATCGAGCGGCACCTGGCTGCTGAAACACCGGCAACCTACCCGGAAGCGCAGACGCTGGCGGCGATGCTGCGGGTCGTCATCGCCGTTCAGGTGCTGACGGCTCTGTGCCTGGCGATGATCGACGGCGAGCGGCTGTGGCCCGCTCGCCTGGCGACGCTGATCGCTGTATTGCCGGGCCTGGTCGCCGTCGAACTGCTGCTGCGAGCTGTCGTCTCGATGTTCAGCCCCAAGCGTCCGCGCGAAGAGCCGACGCTGGTAGCGCGCAGCATGGTGGCTGCTTCACTGCGTTGGCCACCGCGGCCGCTGACGGCGCTGCAGGGTGAGTTGCAGCAACGGTTCGGCATCGATCTGCGACAGATCTGGGCCTTCGACTTCATGCGCCGAGCCTTTATGCCGGTGCTTGTGCTGGTGGCACTGGTCGGGTGGCTGCTGACCGGCGTCGTGCAGGTCCCCATGGACGGGCGCGGAGTCTACGAGCGATTCGGCAAGCCGGTGCAGGTGTATCAGCCGGGTCTGCACGTCGGGCTGCCCTGGCCGCTGGGCAAGGTGCTGAACGTGGACAATGGCATTGTTCACGAGCTGGCCACGGCACTTGCCACCGGCGAGCCGGAGCCCTTGGCTGCCGCTGAAGGCCGCGCACCGGCATCCGCCAACCGTCTGTGGGATGCCACCCGTCTGAGCGAAAACTCCCAGGTCATCGCCGGCAGCGACGGTGGCCGACAGAGCTTCCAGATTGTCAGCATGGATGTACGTTTCATCTACCGCATCGGTCTGAGCGACGAAGCGGCGCTGGCGGCTATCTATCGCAGTGCCGATGTCGCCCAGCTCCTGCGCAGCATTGCCAATCGTGTATTGGTCCACGATTTCGCTGGGCATGCCCTCGACCAACTGCTGGGGGCCAAGCCGGCGAAGCGCTGCCTGGGACGCGACATCGGCCGAGCCGTTCAGGCCGACCTGGATCGGCTCGGCAGTGGCGTCGAGTTGCTCGCCACCTCTGTGGAAGCGATCCATCCGCCGGCCGGCGCCGCCAATGCCTACCATGCCGTCCAGGCAGCGCAGATCAGCGCGCAGGCCTTGATCGCGCGCAATCGCGGGGAAGCTGCTCGACAGGCCAACCAGGCGCACACCAACGCCACCGCGCTGACCGACAAGGCCACCGCCGATGCCCACGAGACCACGTCTCAGGCCCGTACCGTGGAGCTGCGCTTCTCCGCCGAACGCACAGCCTGGCAGCACGCCGGGCAGGCGTTCCTGCTGGAGCAGTACCTGGAGCGCCTGAGCCAGGGGCTCAAGAAGGGCGGCAACAGCCTGATCATCGACCATCGCCTGAAGACGGATCAGCAACCCATGCTGGATCTGCGCACCTACTCAACACCCGGCTCTTTGGGGTTCCCTTGACCCGTTTGCCGTACAGGAGCAAGCCACGTGAGCTCACCTGATACCCCCGTTCATGATCATCACGGCGGCCACAGCTGCACACATGACCACGAGCATTCCCATGAGGCGCCCGTGGGCCCTGCTGGCACACGGCATCTGCCTGGCGAGACGGATCGCTCTGGCGGCGTTACTTGTGCTGGTCATGCTGGTTACCGCCTGCTTCGTGCAGGTGCGGGTGGGAGAGGCCACGGTCATCACCCGCTTCGGCAACCCTGCGCGGGTACTAATCGAGCCAGGGCTGGCCTGGCGCTGGCCGCTGCCGTTCGAGTCTGCGGTGCCGGTCGACCTGCGCCTGCGCCACGACCTCCAGCGGGTTGCAGGACGTCGGCACGCGGGACGGGCTGCGAATCATCGTTCAGGCCTACATCACCTGGCAGGTGGCACCTGACCCGGAGAGCATCCAGCGCTTCATGCGCGCGGTGCAGAACCACCCCGATGAGGCGGCGCGGCAGATACGCACCCTGGTGGGCTCCGCGCTGGAAACCACCACCAGCGGCTTCGAACTGGCCGATCTGGTCAACGTCGATGACCAGCGCGTCCGCATCGACGCCTTCGAACAGAGCCTGCGCGAGCGCATCGAACGACAACTGGCCGACACCTATGGCGTGCAGGTGATGCAGGTGGGCATCGAGCGCCTGACCCTGCCCAAGGTGACGCTGGATGCCACGGTCGAGCGCCGCATGCGCGCCGAGCGCGAGACGATCGCCACCGAACGGGACCGCCGAAGGCGAAGCGCAAGGCGGCGGAGATCCAGTCGGCCGCCGAACGCGATGCACGGCATCGGTGCAGCCAGACGCCAACGTGAAGGCTGCACAGATACAGGCGCAGTCACAGGTCGATGCCGCTGATATCTACGGCAAGGCCTATGCCGGTGCGCCGGAGCTGTACAACCTACTGCGCTCGCTGGACACCCTGGGCACCATCGTCGACTCCGGAACCCGCCTGGTGCTGCGAACCGATGCAGCGCCGTTCCGCGTTCTGGTCGACGGGCCGTCATTGCCGGCCGCTGGGTCGACGGTTCATGGCCATGAGTAGCGTGCAAACGGAACGTTCTGCCGAGGCCGATGGCCCCTCGGCTGTCGGCAGGGCGGGTGGGCTTCCTGGCGCTGTATGCACTGACCCTTCTGGCGGCGCTGGGTTGGCTGGTCGGTGACGTTCGCCAGGTTGGCCCGGAAAGCCGCGCGGTTGTGCTTCGCCTGGGCGCCCAGGACCGGATACATAATGCCGGTCTGCTGCTGGCCTGGCCGCGCCCGTTCGAGCAGGTGGTGATGCTGCCTTCGGCCGGACGGGTGACGGAGCGGCGAATCGAACTGCTTCTGCGCTCGGACGAAGCGCAGAAATCCGACATCAACGAGTACCTGGCCAATGACTCCACCGCGGGCTCCGGCTACCTGCTGACAGGCGACTCAGGCGTCCTGCAGCTGGACGTACGGGTGTTCTACCGGGTCAACGATCCTTACGCATTCACTCTGCAGAGCACCCATGTAGAGCCGGCGCTGGATCGAATTGTCGAGCGCAACGCCGTACAGATCTGCGCCTCGCGCGACATGGACGCCATCCTGGTCGCGCGCCCGGAACTGGTCGGTGGCGATCCATCGCTCGCCGAACGTAGGGACCGGCTGCGCGGCGATCTGCAGCAAGGCATCAATGCCAGTCTTGCACGGCTGCAGATGGCGGGGACGGGGCTGGGCATTGAAGTAGTTCGGGTCGACGTCCAGTCGTCCTTGCCCAGCGTGGCTGTCAGCTCCTTCAATGCGGTGCTGACCGCGAGCCAGTTGGCCGAACAGGCCGTGGCCTCGGCCCGCAACGATGCCGCACTGAAGTTGCAGGAAGCTACCCAGAAGGCCGATCGGGCGATCCAGGTAGCGCAAGCGCAGGCGAGCGAGCGCTTGTCCCGCGCGCATTCCGACACGGCCAGCATTTCCAGCCTGGCCCAACAGCAGGATCCAGGATTGCCGATGCGGCTATATCGCGAGCGCTTGCCGGCGATTCTGTCCCATGCCGGCTCGGTGACGGTAGTCAATCCGGACGATACGGGCCGGATGATTCTGCAGGGGCCGAAACAGTGAATATTCTCCTCGACAAGGCCAGTCCGCTAACTCTTCTGTGCAGGAGCTGCTAGGCATGAGTGCTCATCACCACCACGCTCATGGTCATCACCATGCTCATTCGCACCTGACCGGCGGCCTGCTCTCGGCCGGCGAACGCCGCCGTGCGGCGCGCCAGTTGACCCTGGCGATGCTTGCCCTGGGGTTGCTGGTGCTGGGTTTGATCTGGCGCTGGCTGGCGCCCGAACAGGAAGGTGTTGCCCAGTTGCTGCTGGGGATCGCCTCGTTGATGGTGGCAATTCCTGTCCTGCAATCGGCGTGGTACAGCCTGTTGCATCCCAGCCTTCACGGCATTACCGACCAGCTCATCGGACTGGCGATGCTGGGTGCCTGGGCCACCGGCGATCTCGTCACCGCGGCGCTGCTGCCGATCATCATGATCTTCGGGCACGTGCTGGAGGAGCGCAGCGTTCTGGGCTCCCAGGAAGCCATCGAAGCCCTGGGCCGACTGACCCGCAGCCAGGCACGACTGATCGATGCCGACGGTCGCGTCATCGAAGTGGACAACGCCAGTCTGAGGCCCGGCGACCGAGTCGAAGTCCGTGCCGGCGATCGGGTTCCGGCCGATGGCCGCGTGCTCGAAGGGCAGGCCAGTCTCGACACCGCGCCGATCACCGGCGAGTCCGTGCCGTTGGAAGTGGAGGAGGGGGCCGAGATCTATGGCGGCGCAATCAACCTCGACGGCTTGCTGCGGATGGAAGTGACCCGTACAGGGGATGACTCCACCCTGGGCAAGGTGATTGCCCTGATGCAACGAGCCGAGCAGGCCAAGCCGCCCATCACGCGGCTTCTGGAGCGCTATGCCGGTCGCTACCTGCTGCTGGTGCTGCTGATAGCCGCTACTACCTGGTTCATCACCAGCGACGCCCAAGCCATGCTCGCCGTGCTGGTCGCCGCCTGTCCCTGCGCCCTGGTGCTGGCCGCACCGGCTACCGCCGTGGCCGGGATTGCCGTGGCTGCCCGGCATGGCATCCTGATTCGTGGCTCAGCGTTTCTCGAAGAGCTCGCCGATCTGTCGTCCCTGGTCATCGACAAGACAGGCACTCTTACCTACGGAAAGCTTCGCCTGCACGAGATCGTCAACACCAGCACCATGCACTCGCCGGAGCAGATCAGACAACTTGCCGCCAGCCTTGGCGCAGCCAGTAGCCATCCGGTGAGCCGCGCGCTGGCGGCGCTGGTGCCCCATGAACAGCAACACCCGTTGAGTGAGTTGCGTGAGCGACAAGGCTTCGGCGTCGTGGCGTTGACACCCGCCGGCGAGGCGGCGCTCGGGCGCCCCGAACTGTTCCGCCAACTGGGTATCGAATTGCCCGCGGTTCCTGCCCATGGCGGCCCCATTGCCGGCCTGGCGCTAGGAGGACGCTTTGTTGCCTGGCTACTGCTGGCGGACAGCGTGCGCGCGGAGTCCGCTGAAGCCTTGCAACAGCTCCGGGAGCTGGGGCTAGGCCGTCAACTGCTATTGACCGGCGACCGCCGGGACTCCGCCGAAGCCGTGGCTGCGCGAATCGGCATTACCCAGGTGGTGGCCGAGGCGCTGCCCGAAGACAAATTGCGCCACGTGAACGAAGAGCTGGCGACCGGCTTTCGTCCGCTGGTGGTTGGCGATGGCATCAACGATTCCTTGGCGCTCAAGGCGGGCGTGGTCGGCGTGGCCATGGGGGCAGGGGGCGCCGACATCGCTTTGGCGGCGGCGGATATCGTGTTGATCAATGGCGATCTGCGGCGCCTGGGGACTTGTATTCGCCTGAGTCGCCTGTGTCGGCGCACACTGCAGATCAACGTCATCATCGGCCTGGGCTGGACACTGGCGATTGTACTGGCTGCCGCCTTCGGCCTGCTGGGCGCGGCGGGCGCCATGGTGGCGGCACTGCTGCACAACCTCAGCACCTTGCTCGTGCTGGCCAATGCCGGGCGGCTGTTGCGTTATGACGAAACGCTTTCCGAGCCCCAATGATCCGGTCGTGCGGGTTTGATGCAATGCCCAGTGGGGGCTGCCCACTGTGGACTCCTGCTCTGTATTGCGAGGTTGGCAATACTCACCGGCATCGGTAGCTGCAACTGGTGAGAGGCAGCTACCGACCCATAGCGGACATTTAGTCGCTAGCAATGGGCAGGCCCTAATAGCACTCAGCAGCCTTTCCCCGAATGAGCTTTGTATGATCAGCGAGTTCGGCTGATTTCAGCCTGGAGGGCAGTCAGCTCGCTAGTCCGATGACCGCTGCGCGACACGAGATGGGTTCGACTGCGTGCGAATGGATTGGGGAGAGGAAGGATGCGAACCAAAGGCTCGGCCTGCACTGCTCGAAGAACAGAAAGAGGCATGATCGACACCCCTGTTCCCGCCGCGACGCAAGCCGTGATTGCATGATAGGACGCCAGTTCCAGGACACGCGTAGGGGCAATCTCGCAGGCGGCCAACCACCCCTCCATTACCCGGCGATAGGAGCATCCCTCGGAAAAGGCAATGATGGTCATACCCTGCAGATCTCGGGCGTTGCTCACCGGACTGCTGCGGGACACGATCAACGCCAGTTCTTCGACAAATGCCTCCTGACAATCGAGACCCAAAGCGTTGAAGGGATCAGCGACGAAAGCGGCCTCGATCTCACCCCGATGCACTTTACTGATCAAGGCGTCCGACGATCCTGAAATGAGCTCAAGCAGGACGTCCGGGAAACGCTCGTGATAGCTCGACAGTAACGGAGGCAGCCTGGCTGCTGCCGTGCTTTCGAGTGTTCCGATGCGTAGCGTGCCTCTCAAAGCTCCGCTGCGAAGTGCTGCCTCAGCCTCCGCAGAAAGGCGCAGCAACTTTTCCGAATACTCGTACAGCAACTTACCTTCCGTGGTAGGGGTCAGTTTGCCCCCGGAGCGTTGAAAGAGATCGACGCCCAGACGTTGCTCCAGATTCTTCACGCGGGTTGTGATGTTGGACTGCACCCTGTTGAGCTGGGCGGCGGCGTTGGTGATGCCGTTGAAGTCCACCACCGCCTTGAATATCTGCAGGGAGTCGAGATCTAGGTTTCTCAAAACAAGAATTCCGTATTTCAATAATTCATTTTTTGAGAATCATACGTCAGCCTAAACTGCCTCTCCATCCACAGGCGACAAGCGATGCAGGAGACTCGGGTGCGAAAAATTGGGCTTATAGGTGGCATGAGCTATGAAGGCTCGGCGGTGTACTACCGCGAACTCAACCAGGCAATCAACCAACGGCTCGGCAAGCTGCATTCTGCGCCTGTACTACTGCACTCCGTCGACTTTCAAGACATTGTCGAGCTGCAGCGATCTGGCCGTTGGGATGAAGCTGGTCGACAGTTGGCAGATGTAGCCAGAAGCCTGGAACTGGCTGGTGCCGAATGCGTGATGATTTGTGCGGTGACGATGCATCTGGTCGCGGAAGAGGTCGCCGCAGCCACTTCGTTACCTTTCATCCATATCGTCGATGTGATGGCGGATAAGCTTAAAAAAAATGGCTACAACAGGCCCTTGCTGATCGCTACCCGCTACACGATGGAGGGCGACTTCTATCCAGCCCGGATGCGCAACCGTGGGATCGAAGTGATGGTGCCGGCGCAGCCAGAGCGCGAGCGCATTCATGACATCATTTTTGACGAGCTCAGTTTGGGTAGAATTCTTGAGTCGTCTCGCTCGGCTCTGGTCGAGATTGTAGAGCGCGCAAAGGCAGAGGGAGCTGACTCAGTAATTTTCGGTTGCACCGAGATTTGCCTGATTCTCCATCCAGATCAATTGCCGCTGCCCGGCTTCGACTCCACAGCCACCCACGTTGAAGCCGCAGCGGAATTCGCCCTCGGCGATTGAACTCTCGATAGCACTTCTGGCCACCTGAACGCGAATTCGCGGCAAGGGCAAGCTGAATGGCCAAGCTTCAGGTCTCTCCATGCAAACTCATTCAATCCTGCTGCTGCAGGTAGGTACTCCGCCGGTGGAGATACGCGATGTCCATGGCGATCTCTGCGATTGGTTCAGTCGGCTGCTCGCCGTTCCTCTGGATGAAATGATGGTGGTGCGAGTGTTTGAAGGCGATCCTCTGCCACCACCTGATCCAGATCGAATTGCCATCATCACCGGCTCCTGGGCGATGGTCACAGAACGGCTGCCTTGGAGTGAATTGACGGCTCAATGGATTCGCGATGCCTTGGCTTTGGAAATGCCGTTGTTCGGAGTTTGCTATGGCCACCAACTCATGGCCCACGCCTTGGGTGGTCGAGTCGACTACCACCCTGACGGACGTGAGCTGGGGTGCAAGCGGGTTCTGTTACTGTCGGACGCCAGCGATGATCCGTTGCTGGAAAGCTGTCCCCAATCGTTCTTCGCTCAACTGACGCATGAGCAGAGCGTTCTCGAAGCGCCTCCTGGGGCGACAGTTTTGGCGCGAACGGAGCATGATGGACACCAAATCATTCGCTATGGACGAAACGCGATTTCGGCGCAGTTCCATCCGGAATTCACCCCTGAGATCTTGTCGGCTTGCATCCGGCGTCGGGCGCCGTTGCTCCGATCCGAAGGGCACGATCCTCAGCAGATGATTGATGCCATCGTGCCTGCGCCGGAAGCAGCAGAACTGCTCAGAAGATTTGTGGCTACACATCGTGAGCAGCAAGTATTGAGCTAGGACTCGTCGAGCCGGTTTCCGCTTATGGCCAACAGACGCCCTCCGTGGAGGGCAGCTATTGAACGGGGTCGGTTATCGGAAGGGGAAGGGCAATACCTACAGAGGCGAGCCTGCTCCTTGTAGTTCTTCGCGCGGGTTTGAGCGCGGGCTCTTTCCTGTGGCGGCCGGTACGTCAGATCATCGGATCCCAGCGCTGTGACCAGTCCGGGTCCTGCGACACCACTTCGCGCAGCAGCTCGAACGCCTGCTGCAGCGCCTGCGAATCGCGGTCCCGCGAATACACCAGATAGGTCGGGTAACTGAACTCCGGCGCCTTGGGCACCCGGCGCAGCACCTTGCGGTCCAAGTAACTTTGCACCACCCGCGTGCGGAAATAGCCCGAGCCACCGTTCTCCAGGATGTACTGCAACGCCAGCGGGCCGAGGTTGAACGACACCGGCGCCTTGGACAGTTCCGGCAGGGCACTGTCGTGTTGCTGGCGGAAGCCTTCGCCCCAGTCGATGTAGACGTAGGGCTCGGGGTTCTGCGCACGCACCAGGATCAGTTTCTCCTCCAGCAACTGCTCCACCTGCATCCCCGGCCAGTAGGTTGGCTGGTAGACCAGGGCTGCGTCGAGCACCCCCAGCTCCAGCTGGCGCAGCAGGCTGTGGCCGTCGCCGATCTCGGCGCGTACCGCGTGGTCGCCGATTGCCTGGCGGATACGGCTGACCCAGCGCAGCATCAACGGGTTGCAAAGGCTCACTTCGCCACCGATGTGCAGCACGTTGTGGATGCCTTCGGGCAACGGCAGGTCGCGCTGGGCCGCCTCCCAGGTCTGCAGGATCTGGTTGGCGTAGGTAACGAAGGCCTCGCCGTCCGGGGTCAGGCGTGCACCGGCGCGGTTGCGCACGAACAGTGTACAGTTGAGATGCGCCTCCAGCTTCTGCACCCGTGCGGTGATCGCGGTTTGGGTGACGTGCATGCGTTCGGCGGCGGCCACGAAGCTGCCGTGGCGGACGATTTCCAGGAAGGTACGGGTGAGGTCGATGTCCATGCGGAGGCTTCTGCGCGATTCAGTCGGCCAGTGTAACGGAAAGGTCGGTCAGCCCAGATGACTAAGCAGGTTGCGTTCCAGGGCGGCGATCAGGTCGGTCTGGGTGATCACGCCTACCAGTTCGCCGCGCTCCAGTACCGGCAAACAGTGCAGACCGTGGTCGGAGAGCAGCGGGATCAACTCCACCGCATGGGTGTCGGCATCCACGTGCAGCACCGGGCTGGTCATCACCTCGCCCAGCAGACGGTCGCGGCGCAGGCCGATGCCGCTGAGCAGTCGCTTCCACCAGACGCCCCTGGGCACTAGGAGGTCGATCAGGCTGACGATGCCCACCAGCCGGCGCTCCTCGTCAAGGATCGGCAAGGCCTTCAGGTGGTGCTTCACCAGCAGGCGCAGGGCGTGACTGAGCGGGGTTTCCGGCGAAGCGCAGATCAGGTCGCGGGACATCACCTCCCGCGCGCGGGTCTCGCCCATGCTGCGGCGCAGGGCATGTCGCTCGGTACTGCGCACCAGGCGTTCCAGGTCGTCGCGGGTGATGTCGACGAAGGAGCCCAGTTCGTCCAGCGCCTGGTCGAGGTCGGCGGCCTGGATGCCGACTCGCGCGCCGGGCGCCGGGTCCTGGGTCTGGTGGTTGTCCGGCGCAAAGCTTCGGCGGCGCGGGTAGGGCATGCGCGTGAGGTTGTTGAACAGCAGGGCCAGGAGCACCAGGCAGAGGCCGCCGCTGATGGCCGGCAGCGGCGCCATCCAGCTGGGCTCGCCGGGCAGCGGCGAGGCGAACACCATGCAGAAGGCCAGCGCGCCGCCCGGCGGATGCAGGCAGCGCAGTGGGTACATCAGCAGCAGGCTAAGCCCAAGGCCGAGGGCCGCGCTGGCGATGCCGGCGGGCATCCAGAAACCGATCAGCAGCGCCACCAGTGATGCGCACAGGTAGCTGCCGATCACCGACCAGGGCTGGGCCAGGGCGCCGGAGGAAACGGCGAACAGCAGCACTGCCGAAGCAGCCCAGGTTCCGGCGAAGTGCAGGGCCACCGCGGAGCCGAACAGCAGGCCGCAGGTGGCGGCACTGAGCAGGAAGCCCAGGCTGGCGCCTAGCGAGGCGCGCAGCCATTCGCGCGGGCGGGTGTGGGGAATGTCTGGCAGGTACGCGGCGGCGCGGTGCCGCCAGCCGGTGAGGGCGGGCATCGGTAGGTCCGTGGAGCGAAGTTTGAAAAAAACGGGCTCTCGCGGGGAAGAGCCCTGCAAGGTGCCAACATCGGCACTCGGGGAGGCCCCGTCCATGGGGCTGGGAAACCAGAAGGCTGGAAAACAGGAGCGCTGGAGATCAGGCGCGCATTCGGTACGGTGGTGGTGGTTCCGGCAGGGGCTGGACGATCCGCTCGCAGTGCCGGCCGGTGGCCGCGCTCATGCGCCGCGCGGCATCCGGGTCGTCGGCGAAGGGCAGCAGCGCCGCTTGTTCGCCGGCGCTGCGGCAGGTCCGCCAGCAGGCGGCAATACAGGCGATCAGGCCGATCAGGCTCAGCAGCATCGTCGAGTCCTCAGGCCGCAGCCGCTGCGAGGTTCGACACCGGCTTGCCGGAGCGCACTGTGGCCCAAGTGTTCCACGCCATCAGCAGCATGCCGCTGGCGAAGGTGGAACCGCCGATCAGCCGCACGATGTAGCCCGGATGGCTGGCAGCCAGCGCTTCGACAAAGGAGTAGGTCAGCGTACCGTCCTCGTTCACCGCGCGCCACATCAGGCCCTGGGTAATGCCGTTGACCCACATCGAGGCGATGTACAGCACGGTGCCGATGGTAGCGAGCCAGAAGTGCGCGTTGATCAGCCCGACGCTGTGCATCTGCTCGCGGCCGTAGAGCTTGGGAATCATGTGGTAGAGCGCGCCGATGGAGATCATCGCCACCCAGCCCAGGGCACCGGCATGCACGTGGCCGATGGTCCAGTCGGTGTAGTGCGACAGCGAGTTCACCGTCTTGATCGCCATCATCGGTCCTTCAAAGGTCGACATGCCGTAGAAGGCCAGCGACACCACAAGGAAACGCAGGATCGGGTCGGTGCGCAACTTATGCCAGGCACCCGAGAGGGTCATCATGCCGTTGATCATGCCGCCCCAACTGGGCGCCAGGAGGATCAGCGACATCACCATGCCCAGGCTCTGCGCCCAGTCGGGCAAGGCGGTGTAGTGCAGGTGGTGCGGGCCGGCCCAGATATACAGGGTGATGATCGCCCAGAAGTGCACGATGGACAGGCGATAGGAGTAGATCGGCCGCTCGGCCTGCTTGGGCACGTAGTAGTACATCATCCCGAGGAATCCCACCGAGAGGATGAAGCCCACCACGCTGTGGCCGTACCACCACTGGATCATCGCGTCGGTGGCGCCCGAGTAGATCGGGTAGGACTTGAGCAGCGTCACCGGAATCGCCAGGTGATTGACCACGTGGACCATCCCGGTGACCACGATGAAGGCACCGTAGAACCAGTTGCCGACGTAGATGTGGCGCACCTTGCGGCGGGCGATAGTGCCGAAGAACAGGTAGGCGTACACCAGCCAGAGGAAGGTCGCCCAGACGGCGATGGGCCACTCCATCTCGGCGTATTCCTTGGACGTGGTGATGCCCAGCGGGTAGCTCACCAGCATCGACACCAGGCTCGCCTGCCAGCCCCAGAACAGCAAGTTGGCCAGGCTGTCGGAGATGATCCGCACGCGGCAGGTGCGTTGCACCACGTAGAAGGAGGTGGCGAACAGCGCGCTGCCGCCGAAGGCGAAGATCACCAGGTTGGTGTGGATCGGCCGGATGCGCCCGAAGCTGGTCCAGGGCATCTCCAGGCTCAGTTGCGGCCACACCAGTTGGGCGGCGATGAACACGCCCATGAGCATCCCGATGATGCCCCAGCCCAGGGTGGTGAGGGTGAAGCGGCGAACGATGTCGTAGTTGTATTCGGCGTCGCGGGATGTGTGCTGATCGAGGGGTATCGCGCTGTCCATCTTGATTCCGTCGTACTCCGGTTGACTGACGGCTCCCTGCCCGCACGAATGCGGCAAGGCGAACTAGGCAGTTAGGAGGCAATTCGCCGCAGGGAGCCCGATCAGTCTGAACAGACGCGATGGATGCAACAAACGAATAATAATGCTGCATAAGTGCAATAACTTTGATCTTAAGGTGGGGTGTTGGCATGCGGCGGCTCTGCAATGTCTTGTCCGGGATCAACGCCGACGAGCGACGCAGCGGAAATGAAGAGGTACAGCACAAGCTGGATGCATTCGAGAAATTGCAGCGTCAGTGCAATTCAATTCATTTAAAACCGCTTCATGAGGCAGTCTAGGATGGGCTCTCGCCAAGACCTGGAGGGCTTCATGTCCGACGAACTGATTGACTGGTTGCAGACGCTGATGCGCGCCGAGCGTGCCGGTGCGCGGGTGATGCTCGACAGCCTGCGGCAGGCCGAGGAGTTGGTGGCACGGAATCGCCTGGAGCATCTGCATCAGGGCGAGGCGGAAAGCTGCCGGCGCCTGCGCCGATGCCTGGAACGCCTGGGTGTCACGCCCGATACCGGCGTCGGTGACTTCCACGCCAGCGCCATGGCTATTGATGACCTGGAACTGCGCTTCGACTTCATTGGCCGCGGCCAGCGCTGGGTCGCCCGACAGATAACCCAGCGCCTGCCGGAGATCGACGAGCCCTGGCTGCGCGAGGAGTTGGAGGCAGTGTTGCGGTTGCATCGGTGAATTGAGCGCTGAGGTTATCCGCGATGCCTTTCGGGATCGTCTCGCGGCGAAAACCAACAATGCTGAACATGGTGCGCGTTACATCGCTGCGTGCCTTTCCAGGCTGCTGCCCCGACCAGTTGAAGCGATAGCCGAAATCCGACCCGCTCAGAATGAACGTACTGCCGGGCTGGCCAGGTCCTGCAAGTAGGAGAGGTCGCACAGCAGCCATTGCCGGAGTCGCCCCTGGATGCGTCCGGCCTGCTGCCAATCGGACAGCAACCGGCTGAGTGATTCCGGGCGAATACCCAGGTGTGTGGCGAGCTGGCGCTGACTGATCGGCAGGTTGAGACACTCGCCTTGGCGACGGTGCAGGCCGAGCAGATAGGCGGCCAGACGCTGGGAGGCGGAACTCGCCGTCAGCCAGTCGACCTCGTTCACCTGGCGGTAGAGGCGCAGGCTGAGGTTTTCCAGCATGCGCATGGCCAGCGGCGGATGATCCTCGCAGGCCTTGCGCAGCGCATTGCGGCTCAGTCGGAAGAATTCTCCGTTGTCCTGGCTGCGAGCATTCATCGGGTAGCGGCCGTGAGGCATGAACATCGCCGCTTCGGCAATCAACTGGCCTTCGCGGAACAGGTGGAAGACGCGCTCCTCGCCATCGCAGGTGAAGCGCAGCATTTCCACACAGCCACGCCGTACCAGCAGGAAATGCTCGGCGGGATCGCCTTCGCGAAACAGCAGCCTGCCGGCCTCGGCGCGTAGCAGGGACGCCGATTCACACAATCCGGCCATGAGGGCGTCCGGCAGGGCGGCGAACTGGGGGAGGGCACCGAGCAACCGCTGGCATTCACCGCGATCTGGTGCGAACTTAACATTTGTCATTCGTGATGAGCGTGCAGGCTGCAATGATTTGCGAATGAAGATAAGACTTATTCGCATATCAATCAATCAGAGGCTTCCGCGCCTCTTCCTTTTACTTGTACTGGTCGCCTGCACCTGTCTGACTTCGCCCGGTGGCATGGCCCGGGAAAAGGTGTTGCGGTTGGGTGGCCCCGGTGCGGTGGTCAGCTTTCCGCTGCTGCACATGATGGAAACCAATGCGCTGGCGGAGTATGCCGAGCGCGTCGAATTCCGGCTCTGGCAGAACCCCGACCAGTTGCGCGTGCTGCTGGCCAAGAACGAACTCGACTACAGCGCCGCCCCGGTGAACCTGCCGGCGCTGATGGCGGGGCGCGGGCAGCCTGTGCGGCTGCTCAACGTCTCGGTGTGGGGAATCATCTGGCTGGTAAGCCGCGACCCACAGGTGAAAGGCTTCGCCGACCTGGCCGGCAAGGACGTGGTGCTGCCTTTCCAGCGCGACCTGCCGGCGATCCTGATCGATGAGCTATTGCGCAGCCATGGCCTGGAGCCGGACAAGGACCTGACGCTGCGCCCGGTCCGCGACGGCCAGGACGCCCAGGCACTGCTGCTGGCAGGTCGCGCCGATCACGCCCTGCTGGTGGAGCCGGCGGTGTCCCTGCTGCTTTGGCGCAACCGTAGCGAGGGTGGGGCGCCACTCTACCGCGTGCAAAGTCTGGAGAGCGCCTGGAAGCAGGCCTTCCCTCGGCAGCCTGAACTGCCTCAGGCAGGACTGATGAGCAGCCCGCAGCGCGCCGAGGACGGCGAGTTGGCGCTCGCTGTGGAGGCCGCCTACGCCGAGTCCGCCCGCTGGTGCAGTACGCAGCCGCGGGACTGCGCGGAACTGGTGCATCGGCACCTGCCGCACCTGCCGGTGGAGGCGGTAGAGGAGTCCATCCGCGTCACGCGCCTGGACAGTGTTGCCGCCAGCGCCGCGCGCGGGCCACTGGAGGCGCTGTTCGGCCTGATCGCCGAACGCCATCCGCAGGCCATCGGTGGCTCCATGCCGCCTGCCAGCTTCTATGGGCCGTGAGATGAGCCGAATGACTTCCCGACGCTGGGCCGTGCTGGGTGGCGCCCTGTTGCTGGTGGGCTGGCAACTGCTGGCGATGCGCCTGGGCTCGCTGCTCATGGCAACTCCTTGGCAGACGCTGCAAGCCATGGCCCGCCTGCCTTTTGAGGCCGACTTCCGTCTTCATGCCGGCACCAGTCTGCTGCGCATTGTCCTGGGCGTTGGCCTGGGTTGCCTGCTGGGCTTCTGCCTCGGCTTGCTGGCCGGGCTGGACGCTCGTGTACGTGGCCTGCTGGAGCCGTTGCGCTGGCTGCTGATGTCGGTGCCGCCAGTGGTGGTCGTGGTGCTGGCGATGCTCTGGGTCGGGCTCGGCTCGGCCATGGTGGTGCTGATCAGCGTTCTCATGCTGGCGCCGGGCATGTACGTGAACACCGTCAAGGGCATGCAGATGGTCGACCGCGGCCTGCTGGAGATGGCGCGGGTCTACCGCTTCAGTCCCTGGCAGAAGTTGCGGCGGCTCTACATCCCTTCACTGACCGCGCCGCTTGGAGCGGCACTGTTGATCGCTACCTGCGGCGGCGTGCGTCTGGTGGTGATGGCTGAAGTGCTTGGCGCGGAAAGTGGAGCCGGTTTCGCGCTGGCTAACGCGCGCAGCACGTTCGACAGCGCCGGGCTGTATGCCTGGACGCTGCTGATCCTGCTGCTGGTCGCTGCACTGGAGTTCCTCCTGCTGCAGCCGCTGCAGCGGCGCATGGGCCGTTGGCAGGAGGCCGCCCATGCTTGAGTGGTGCGGAATCGATCTGCGGCTGGGCGAACGGCGTGTACTCGCCGACGCTTCCCTGCGCCTGCTACCCGGTGAGCGGGTTGGCATTCTCGGGCCCAGCGGCGCCGGCAAGAGCAGCCTGTTGCGCCTGGCGGCCGGCCTCCTGAGGCCCCATCGGGGGCAAGCGGACAACGGATTCCGCCATCCCGTGCTGGCCTTCCAGGAGCCGCGCCTGCTGCCCTGGTGCCGAGTTGCGGAAAACCTGGAAATCCCTCTGCGCGCCATCGGCCACGACCGTGCAACGGCGCGTCGGCTGGCCAGCCATTGGTTGGAGCGCGTCGGCCTCGCCGGGCATGAGGGTGCCTGGCCGAATCAGCTGTCCGGCGGCATGGCCCAGCGTGTTGCCCTGGCACGCGCCTTCTCGGTCGAACCGGACCTGCTGCTGCTCGACGAGCCATTCAGCGCACTGGACCCGGCGCTGCGCGAATCGCTGCTCGATCTCTGCCGCGACTGGTTGGCCAGTTCGGGTGCGGCCCTGCTGTGCGTCAGCCACCACCCCGGCGAGTTGGTCGGCCTCGTCGAGCGCTTCGTGCTGGTCAACGACGGCTCGCTTCGCCCATTCGACCTCCGTGGATACACCGCCGATCAAGCGGCGGCGCTCCTTCATCAGACCCTGCTGGCCCTGGAGATACCCGCGCCATGATCTATCCGATCCTGCTGACCCTGCACCTGCTCGCCGCGCTGATGTTCATCGGCACGGTGTTCTTCGAGGTGCTGATCTTCGAGAGCGTGCGCAAGCACGTGCCGGCCGCAGTCATGCGCCAGGTAGAGCAGGGCATCGGCAAGCGTGCGCGGCGGCTGATGCCCTGGGTGTTGCTGGTGCTGTTCAGTGCCGGCCTGGGCATGGTCTGGACGCGCTACCTGCCGCTGCTGGCAGACCCGCTGGCGTCCTCCTTCGGCACCTTGCTGAGCCTGAAGATCCTCCTCGCCCTGAGCGTACTCGGGCACTTCTTCACCGCCATGTTCCTGCTCTACAGCGGGCGCATGAACTCGACGTATTTCCGCCGGATTCACCTGAGTGTCTTCAGCCACATGGTCGGCATCGTGCTGCTGGCCAAGGGCATGTTCTACCTGAGCTGGTAAGCCAGATTTCGTGCAGACGGAGCTTGTCATGAGTCGTTGCTTGTCCCCCAAACGCCACTTCCCTTCGAAACTCTCATTTCCTCTGCTGGCCCTCGGCCTGCTGCCCCTGGCGGCGATCGCGGAAGATCGCCTCGAGCTGGAGCCGATGCAGATCAGCGAGAAAAGCCCCGCGGCAGTCAGTGTGTCGGCGCACGCCGAACGCGAGCGTCTGGCCCGCGTGCCCGGCGGCACCAACCTCGCCGAGCCGCAGCAGGAGACGCGCCTGGCGACCCTGCGCGACGCGCTGGACTACCAACCCGGCCTGGTGATCCAGGACTTCTTCGGCGGCACCGACCAGCCGCGCCTGAACATTCGCGGCTCGGGCATCCAGAGCAACCCGGTCAACCGGGGCGTGCTGTTGCTGCAGGACGGCCTGCCGCTCAACGAGGCCGATGGTTCCTTCATCATTGGCCTGCTGGAGCCGCGCAATGCCTCGTGGATCAGCGCCCGACGCGGTGCTAACGCCGGCAGTCCCGGTGCGACCGCGCTGGGCGGCGAGTTGGAGTTCAATTCGTTGACCGGCGCCGACGAAGCCGGACGCGTCCGACTGGAGGCCGGCAGCTTCGGCCGCCAGGGCCTGCAGGCCGCCGCCGGGCTGGATGGAGGCGGACACGATGCGCGGGTGAGCGTCAGCCATGACGAGTACGACGGCTATCGTCATCACTCCGCTTCCCATCGCACCGTGTTGCAGAGCAACTTCGGCCTGGATCTGGGCAACGGTGTGCAGAACCGCAGCTACCTGTCCTATAGCGACCTGACCTTCGAGATCCCCAACGTCATCACCAAGGCGCGTCTGAAGGACGATCCACGCAGCGTGCTGGGCGACGGCAACACCGCGCAGGACCGCCTGCTCAACGTCTACAAGCGCGACCCGCACCGCGACACCCAGCAACTGCGCCTGGCCAATCGTACGCAGTGGAGCGGCGTGGGCTGGCAGCAGAGCTTCGGCGTCTACGGGCAGAACACCCAGGACGACTTCACCGACCCGCTCAGCCACACCCTCACCGACAGCGACACGCTCGGCGCGCAATGGCAGCTCGAAGGCGAGCAGCGCCTCTTCGACTATCGCCTGGGCGTCAGCTGGGCCTACAGCGACATGACGCGCGAGCTGTACGCCAACAACCCGCAGAACGGTAGCCGCATGCAGCGCTTCGGTAACTTCGACCTGGAGGCGTCAAACCTGGATCTGCTGCTCGGCGTGGACTGGCACCTGGCGCCGGACTGGACACTGGTCACCGAGGTGAAGTGGAGCGATGTCCGCCGCGATGCGGACTCGCGTGACGGCGCCGGTCACCTCGATCAGGGCTGGAACTTTGCAACGCCGAAGATCGGCCTGAACTGGACGCCGAGCCCTGACCTGCGCTGGTACGCCAACATCAGCCGCAGTCATGAAGCGCCGACATTCTGGGAAATCATTTCCGCCGAAGTCTCTCCCGTGGCCCCCGCGGCGGCACAAGCGCAACTGGTCAACCTCGACGTGCAACGCGCTACCACGTATGAGATCGGCGGTACCGGACGCGTCGCCCAGACCGACTGGAGCCTGACGCTGTACCAGAGCGACGTGGAAGACGAACTGATCTCCACCAGCGACTCCTACGGGGTGAAGGTGGGAACCTACAACTACGGATCACGTACCCGCCACCGCGGTGTCGAAGCGGGGCTGAACGGCCTGCTGCCGACCTCGGCCAGCATCGGCGGCGACCTGGCCTACCGAGTGGCCTGGACCTTCAGCGACTTCCGTTTCCGTGGCGGCGAGTTCCAGGGCAACCAGATCGCCGGCGTGCCGCGTCAGCTCTGGGCGGCGGAGCTGCTCTACCGGCGCGGGCCTTGGAGCGTCGGACCGAACCTGCGCTGGCTGCCGCAGGACACTCCGGCCGACCACGCCAACACCCGCAACAACTATCAGGATTCCTACGCGCTCTGGGGGCTCAAGGCCAGCTATAAGGCCCGCGAAGGACTGAGCGTCTACGTGCAGGGCGACAACCTGGCGGACAAGACCTACGCCAGCAGCTACGTGATCCGCAACCGTGCCGATGCCAGCCAGCCGACCTTCCTCAGTGGCAACGGGCGCAGCCTGAGTGTGGGGGCGGAGTACGCCTTCTAGGATGGCTGTCTGCGGTGCAATGAACCGCGGTGAGGGTGGTGGGCTTTCGCCGTTATCAGAAGATACCGAGCAGGTTGGGCAAAATTGTGTAGCTTCTGGTCATACACCAGCCGGGCTGCACCCGTGCCAACCCGACGGCGATGCTGGATTGGTTCTCTATCTTCGGTGTGGGCTATTCCGGAGGAGGAGGCGAACGTCTGTTCGGAGCATCCGATTGCGCTGACCACCGTGCTGCGACTCATTGGGATCCTGATGGTAAGGCACTGCGGTGGTCCATGGGTTCGAAACATGGGTGATCTGAAACGCAATCTCCGTAGCGGGCAGGATTGTCTCAGTCGAATCGAGGGCAAACCTAGGTTAAAGATGCCCGGCTACGCGATGTGCAACCGGGCATCAGCCAAGTCATGATGTCCTTGTGGCTGGCGCAACGGTTTCTTGTAAGGTCGGAACGCTCCGAGAGCTTGGATGAAACCGCTACGCCATGACAGCGAGACGAGCCTGAATCGACATTCTCCTGCTGCTCAACTTGTTTATGCGGATGTCCGCTTCTGGCCGCTAGCTGCCGCCGACGAGAGGCTGCTACCGATCCATAGCGGACGGAGGGATTAGTCATGGAGCGACGTCACTGAGGTCGATCAAAAGAACCTCGTAGACCAAACCTGCTTCCCGAAACGTGGCTCGCCACTCGAGAAAGCCTGCACTCGGCTCACAGAGTAAACGGACAGTACGGCCATCTTTGGAATCCCAAGTTTCTTCGACGACAGCAATATCGCCAGACGCTGGGGCTCGTGCGTTCAACCAGTCAGAGAGGATGGTCGAAGATTGGTCAACTGCGATCAGCCTTACGGTATCGCCCTTGGAGAGTGTCATGTTGTCTTCCTTGGAGCCGTACTCTGAATGGATTTTACGATGGCTTGAGACAGTCCGAAAATGGCCGATTGCTGCCTTGGCAAGGGGTGATACGAGTCCTCACCTTGCGTCACTCCTCATTCATTTGAACGATGACGCCTTGGTCTTCTGCTGGGTAAGATTGCGGAAAGGCACTAGGCCACTATCTGAATTTTCCCTCCATTACTTTCCCTCATCGACAAAGAGCCTCAGCCCATGAGACGGACTATCGCCGGGTTTGCCATGGCCACTCTTTGCCTGGCGTCCTCGCTGCAAGCCCAGGAGTGTGACTGCACTGTGCCCAAAGGACAGTGCAACGCCTACATCACGGTTACGCCAACGGGAACGGGCAAAGGGCTCTATGGTGCGGACCTCGCGATCCGCACCAACGCTAGCCAGTGCGCAAAGGTCGAGTACCGAGTGGATAACACGCCGTATTTCACTGTGCTTCCACAGGGACAAGGTGACGACCGTATCCAGGGCACTGCCATGGAGCCGTTGAGCAATGAACGAGTGGTGATGACGCAGTGTGTGGTATGTGCCGTTCAAGCCCAGGCCATGAAGCAGGCACCGCCCGACTCCAAGGCAGAGCAAATTTTTGGCGATGCGCTGGATTCGGGAAACAACTTCGATCCGACGGCGATGGATCAACGGCTCGATGAGATCAAGGCCTCTGACCACATGCCGAGCGCGGCAACACTTATCGGGGTGGCGGCCGCTGCGCAGCAAGTGCAAGCCGCAGCTCAGGCTCAAGCTGCTCATGCCGCTGAGGTGCAGGCGGCAGCCAGTGCTGCACGAGCGGCATCTGTTGCCGGCGGCAACCAGAGTTCTGCCGCTCCGGCATCGGGAAGTTCCAGTCAGAAAAGTAGCGGTGGCCAGAGTTGCTGGGACGCCCATCCAAATGAAACCTGGCGTTGTGGAGTGCGTTGAATGAACGGAATCAGCCGTAAGAGTTGTGTTGGCCTTCTAGTCCTGGTGGGGGGGCTTCTGGGAGGCTGCGGTGCAACCCTCCCGCCGCAGAAGCCGATCACCGAAGGCATATTCTCCGCGCCACCATCCAAGGCACCGGCCACCGCAGCGACTGGCGGTAAGGATAAGGTGGCTGTCGTGGTCATCAGCCAGAACACCAAAGCCAACGTTGAATACCTGACGGCACAGAAAGCGGACAAGGAAGGAAGTACTGTCCTGAGAGTCATGGGAAGCGGCTCGACCCTGGACGCCTACGCGGAGGCTTCTGACCCCAACTTCGCTCTCACCTGGATGGCCAAGAAGCTGAAGAGCGAGTTCGGTACGGTAAAGCTGGTCTCCGATCCAGGAAGCCTGCCGAGCCTGAAATTCGATTACCTGATTGTGCTGGACGCTGTGTATCAGTCCACAGGCTGGGGGCGGGATAACGCTACTGCGACAATCACCACGCAGTTCTATGACTCGCAGCGACAGTACATCGGGGACGTTAAGGGATACCGTGACGAGCGGCTGCGCAATGGCCTTGATACACCAAGCGGTGTCGATCTGTTCCGGGCAAATCATGCCGTTCGTGTGGCTGCTCTGCAGGACTGGGACGGCGCGCTGGATCGCTTCGTCCAGCAACCTCGTGCCACTGCGGCCCCTTCGAGTGGCACGGACAACTGCGTCCAGGCAGCCCTATCGGTGGAAAACTCTCAGCTGAGACAGAGGGCTATTGCGGCCTGCGGCTCTTGAGATATCCCAGCAATGCGTCCGCTTTCGACCCATAGCGGACGCTCGTGCCTCGAGTTGCAGCCAGAGATGACCTATCCAGCCAGTTCTTTATGCAAGGCATCGCCCAAAGCTTCGAAGGCCCGCGAGATACGTTTAATTCGGCGCAAATCGGAATGCATGGCGAGCCACACGTCTACTTCGATGCCAAAGCTATCCGGCAGTATCCGGGTTAGGAGATATTGCGAAGCGACGGTGACCGGGCACAGGCCAAAGCCAAGCCCGGCGCGAATAGCTGCGAGTTGTGCCAGATGGTTATCCGTTGCGATCGCGAAGCGCTGATCCGCTTCGCACAGCCCATTTTCGACCAGACGACGCAGATCGGCAGAGCGTCGATCTGGGCCAATCAAAGGGGCCTTGCGCAAGGCATCCAGGCTTTTTGGCTCGCCGTAGCGCTCCAGGCATTCTGAGCTGGCATAAATGCCAACGCGCAAGGCGCCAGTACGTCGCACCACAATGCCCGCTTCGCTTGGTCGTACCAGGCGGACTGCAATGTCCGACTCCTGTCTGGCGAGGTCTTCCATCTGGTCGTTGATGCTCAACTGGAGATTGAGTCCTGGATGGTCATGATGGAAGTCCCGCAATAGCCGTGGAAGCACTTCTACTCCCAGCAGATCACTGCTCGTGACTCTGACCGTGCCACGGGAAACGTCTGTCTCTGAACTGGCCATGCGATTGAATGCCTGGGCGGCAATGTCCATCGATTCCACGTGATGAATGAGCTGGCGTGCGGGATCTGTCGGCGTCAGGCCGGTGGATGTGCGGGTGAACAGGCTGAGCCCAAGGGCGCCCTCCAGATTTTCCAGACGCCGGCGCGCGGTGGACTGCGCTATACCCAGCAGCCTGGCGGCTCCTGACAGGCTTCCAGAACGCAGCACGGCGAGAAATACCCGCTGACTTTCCCATTCGATTCCGCTCATACATTTGCTACCAACGGTTGCTCCAATTGCTCTCTTCTGTCCGGTGCCTGGACGGTAGATCATGCGCGTCTCGAACATCGAAGTGCGCCATTGTAAGGGGTGACAACATGGGATTCAGCGGTCAGTGCCGATGCGGCAAGGTCAACATTCGCCTGCAAGCAGATGTCCTTCCGCCGCTTTATGCGTGCCATTGTCTGAACTGCCAGCGCTGGAGCGGCAGTGCATTCGGCTTGCACCTGCTGTGCCCGGCACAAGCTGTAGAGGTTGCTGGCGAGCTGCGCGAGTACCAGGACGAACAGCAGGGGCATATTTCCGTTCAATACGCTTGCCCGGTCTGCCTAACGCGGCTGTTCAACGAAACGACCGCAGCTCCAGGTGTGCGCGTCGTGCGTGCGGGCGTGCTGGAAGGTGCATCGCAATGGACTCCGCGAGCGCACATATGGGCCAAACGCAAACAGCCCTGGATCATGCTGCCGGCGGATGCGCCCCAATGGCCGGAAAGCCCTATGTAGGAAGAGTTTGCTGCTGCTCTGTTTTGACTTGCGGCGCAAGTCCGCTCCTGGCCGATTGCTGCCCCCCACTAAAAGCGTGCCAGTGACCTAATGATCCTGCGGGTAGCGATTTACTGAGCGGTGCCATAAAGCGCTGAGCGGAAATACTCGTTGATCGGATCCGGAAGGAGGTCTTGAGGATGGTCGCCACCCAGAGTGGCAATCCCACTTTTACCATCGATCACAGTGGAGCTCTCCGCTTCGCCGGAGAAGACATCTACGATGTCGATCTTTACTTCGACCTTATCGCGCATGAAATTCCACTCGGTGGCGCGGTCTTCCCAATGCAGGATGGTCGGAAAAACTAGGTAGCTGTAGCCGCCGATACGGGCGCTATTGAGGGCTTGATCGAAGTCTTCAACGCGACTTGAGCTCGTCACCTTCTGCGAGTTTTTCTGAAGCGCGGACTTAATGATGTTGGAGGTCATCTTGCCCGAGCCAGGGTAGGGTTTCGGTCCGTACTGCCCATCTTCTGGGAGAGCCACGTAGTAGCTGGAGTGGGCGGGCAGGCCGGTCGACTTGCTGTCTTTGACGAAGTGAGTCGAGTCCATGCAGCCCACCAACGAAAACGCGAATGCTGCGACTGCTAGAAACCTTGAGACTGAAACCGAGATCATCTTCTTTCCTTCGAGTGATGTGCGGCCGCCCTCTGGTGAGGGGGAGGTTGTCGAGTTCAAAGAGTACCCGCGCGCGCCACTTTTTCGCCATGGGTTTACAGCGCTTGGATATACGACTCGACTGGACCAGCTTTGAGGTGTGTCTAGTCAGCTGTTAGTGGCTTGTCACTTGAGGCAAAGCAGCCGGCGTTAACCGAAGTAGCGAACGGCAGGCCTACATGGGGGATTCGCTGCCGCCGTAGTCCGCGATTGGCCGGAGGCTGCCTGACCGTCAGCAAAAAAAAATGTAGCAGGAGCCCGACGGGCTCCTGCTTATGACGAGTTAGCGCCTAGGTGAGTGTGCCCGCCTGGAGGCCAACTGAAAAATGACGAGGGTTAGAAGGATGACCAGCATCAGAGGCCAATAGCGCGCAGCCAGAATCACCAGCGCAACGATGGCTGCCGTCCCCGCGAAAATGCTGATCAACAGAAACAGCAGGCCCAAAAAGCGCAGTAGCCCCATGGTGTGTCTCCATTGAGTTGAGCGATTAGGAAGGCTGATTCTGGTTCCCTTGAATACGCTGATAAACCTCATCACGGTGCACTGTGATATGGGCTGGTGCTGAAATGCCGACGCGCACCTGATTGCCTTTGACACGAAGAATGACGATCTCGATTTCATCGCCGATGCGGATGGTTTTGCCGACGGTGCGGGTAAGGCTGAGCATTGCTCGTTACTCCTGAAGGCTTAGCCGGTTCCGAGCGGAACTCGGTACCTGTCTGATGTTTGGTGAATTAGTGATTGGGTGCTTGAGCGCGATCTCGCAGCACGGTCAAGAGCTCTGGGCGCGCAGCGGTGTTGGCGCTCGGTGTGGGGGAAGCGGGTGGCGAAGTGGTCGTGGCAGGCGGGACCTCAGGAAAGAACTCCTCCACGACGGTTTCGCCTTCTTCTTCGCTGTCTTCAAACGCCCCGTTAGCGAAGCCTGAGCGTGCCGCTGCATCCAAAGCGTTCTGATCAAATCCAGATGATTGCCGGGCTTCGTCGATCTCGCGAGCCTGACGAAGGGCCTCTTCCATCGATATGCCGTTACGCACGGTGATGTCGACATAGAAAATCGGTAGCCCATGGCTTTGCCGTGTCGACTTCCCACGAAGACGTAGTTCCAGTGGAAGACAAGCCAGACGATCGCCTGAAATTGCCTGGAGATACTGCAGCCGAGCCGCCAGGGTGCGGATGCTGTTGTAGCCGGTGGTACGAAACACAAAGCTGCCCAGCGAATCCTCATCACCAATAGCTACGTTGAGCCGGCCATAGGGCTTACAGGCGCCGCCCTTGGCGAGTGGGCAGCCGTCAGGTGAAGGGCAGGGGAGTGACTCGACTCCTTTATCACCACGGCGCTTGCAGGTTTCGCCATTGCCCATGCAGATCGGCCGTCCGGTTTGGCGATCGAACAGGCAGTACTCAGCGCGAAAATTCAAATCAGGAGCATTGAACAGCAGGCGGATTGGGATGCTACGAATCTTGCCGCCTTGGGCTTTGCGTAGCTCCTCGTCGAGTGGATGCGTAAGCCAGTGATCGCGCAACTGGATCTGTGTAGTGATGGTGAACTGGTCGTCCTTCTCCGGTAGGCGCTTGTCGTTCTTCTCCACGACCTTGCCGATGGAAATCCGCCCGAGCACTGGCGGGGTGATAGCCAAGCCTTTGAGCATTGGTGGTTCTCCAGTGGATGAATAAAAAAGGCCACCCAGGTGCGCAATTGCACCGGGGTGGCCAATGGGGGAATCGAATTCAGAGAATCAAAAAACGACGGCTGCCGGTTTTGGTGGTGGGGTAGCGTGCAAGTAGATAGGGCTTCTCTTTGAGCGCCTGTGAAACATCGAGCGTTACGCTGTCTTTGGCCTTGCGCCAAGACACCATGCCATTGGCGAAAACTGCCCGACTGGCATCGCCCATGGCTTGCTGCAGCTGCTGCTTCAGCTCCGCCTCGCGCTTGCTCTGACGTTCGAGAGTGGCGCGCACAGATTTCAACTCATCGAACGCCGATGACAGGATGACGTCTTCAGAAAAGTCCAGTGTGCGTCCCTGGTCCAGGGGGTACAGACAACGCAAGGCACGCTCCGCCGATTCAGACCCATCTGCAGGCGGTGGAGTGTCACGAAGAACGTAGCCCCAAAACTCCTTCTCCAACTCAATGAGCCAATGGATGAGTTCGTCATCACGTTCGATGCGGTGGATCTCCAAGTGCTGACCACCGAGTAGCACTGCCACATCGGCAGCCTGCTTGCCGGTAACCGCTAACTGGTGCATCACCTGCAGTTGTACGTAGACCGGTACGCCTTCCTTCCAGAGACGAGCACCGTTGATACCTGCGGTTTTGCACTCAAGGATCTGCACGTCCTCAGCGCCGGTGACTTCGCGATCGATGTTGGCCAGCATCCAGTCGAGCTTGGTGTCAGGGTGCTGCAACACGGCATTGATGCGGCGTACTCGATTGCCGGTGCGCTGGGTGTAATGCCGTGCGACGATTGATTCCAGGATATTGCCCCAGTAAGTCGGACTCTCCTCATCGTTCACATCGCTCTTGGGCAAGCCCGAATCGCGGCCGGTTTTCTCCAGCCACAGTTCCAACTGTGATTTGTAAGGATTGAGGCCGACAGCGGCGGCTGCATCGGAACTGCCAATACCGCGCTTGCGGACAGCAAGCCAGTCATCGCGAGACAGATCCTTCGTGCTAACCAGGCGCAGGGCAGAGCGCGGTGGTTCTGATCCAGGGTTGAAATAGGCGTGAGCCATAGAAGCCTCCGGGCATAAAAAAGCCCAGCAGGTCTTCACCGTCTGGGCATGCAAGGGATTTGCTGCTGGTGCGTTGGGGCGCTTAGCCCTGGTGAGCACCAATGCTGATGAAGAAACAGACGATCCAGGTGATGAAGTAGGCGAGGTTCTGGTTCAGTAGCTTGGAACGCTGATACAGGTAAACCGGAACCACAAATACCCAGCCTTTGAAGCGGCTGACATCGTGACCAGCTTGCTTGAGGTGCTTGGAGTCGAGGACCGAGAGGCCGATGTTCAACGCGAGGGTGACGTACCAGTATCGGTTCTCCGACATGGCTCGCTCCCACTGCGCTTCATTCGCACCGAACAGACCGGCGACGAAGGACTCCAGCAGATAGCCAATGATCGGGGCAAACGCGATCAGCCAAACAATTTTGTTGTTCACGCCGGATCCGGTGAGGGGTGGCGGTCCGAACTCATCTAGGTGCTGGCGAAGCTCTGTTTGCTCAATCTTGGCCCATGCGGTCATGCCTTTCTTCCAAACCATCGAGCCGTAGGTCAGCGTTCCACTGCGGATCAAATCGATGATCTGCTGTTGATCGAAGCCGCCTTTGCGTTCGCCGTTCTGCTCGTAGTGCCATTGATTGCCGACTACGTCAGCGCCGTTGGATTGGGCGTTATCAAAACTGGTGCTCATGACATTTCCTTAGGGTGAGCCGGCCCGCTGCGGAAGTTGGCTTCCACAGGGCATTGGGGGGATTTAGGGGGTTATTTCTTCGGGAGCATGTCGGCGTTCACGCCGATCTGATTGCCGTTCTTGTCGTAGCACATGGGTAGGGAGTCGCAGTTCCCTCCTTTGGCTGCCACATCCGCTTCGTTGACGGCCGGAATGCCAATGATGGGCAGGCTGGCCAGTTTCACCGTGACAACCCCCAAGACCGTATCGACGGTGCAGTAGTCGCTGTCGTTGATAGGGCAGACGGCATGGAATTTTTCACCAGGCTCTCGCTTGCCTAGAGAGTTGGCAGTCTGACGTTTCCCGTTGAAGCCAGGGCCTGTGCCATTGGCATAGGAAACCGGGTTACCGGCCGTGTCGACGCCCATGTACCAACCTGCCGCGACGACATAGTTTCCTTTGGGCGCATTGCCGTAGAAATCCTTGCCCAAGGCGCAGATTCCATCCTCACCACAGGTGACCGGCTTGAAGCCAGATACGAACCGCACCTCACCATTGGGCATGACGAGGCGAGCGACTTTAGGGGCATCGAGCGGTAAACACGTGCTGGCCGGCCCCTCGGCGGCAGTGAATAGACCGGCAAATGGCGAGTTTTTCAGGTTCCACGGCTTCGAACAGGGCACGACGTTGTTAGCCGCCTGAGCGACCGTTGCTGCAGTAGCCAAAAGCATGGCTACGAGTACTGCGATTTTCATGGGATTCCCTCTCTGAAATTTCCCTACTGGATGGATCTGTTGAGGGGGCTCAGCTCCCCAATTGCGCCTGCATCGTTGGAGCCTTACCCGCTTCGGCGGCATCGAAGCGTTCAAGCTACGTGGGGTGTGGGGCGCGCTAAACTTAGCTTGGTAAGAATATCTGAAATTCAGATATACGAAAACCAGATATAGCTTGCAAGGCTGCTCATCAGATGGTCAGCCACCATGGCTAAAGCAATTTATCGCCCTGAGTACGCGCATTTTCTAGCGATCTTGAAGCGCCATCGCATAGCGGCTGGTCTGACTCAGGTGGAGTGTTCTAAAGCTCTAGGTCATCCGCAGTCGTTTATGAGTGATGTTGAGCGAGGCTCGCGACGGCTCGACATCATTCAAATTCGCGATTTAAGTAAGGTCCTCAAGACCGATCTAGTTAGCTTGGCTCAAGAGCTAGAGGATGCAATCAAGCAGGCTGGTGCTTGAGTTCTTGCAATAGCTCATGTTCAACACTATTGCGTGTCGCGGCGGATAGGCAGATCGCATCTGTTTCAGCTCTATCCGCCCCGAGTTTTCTATGCCGCCAGCTCTAGAGCGGCGTCTAGTGCTTTCTGCTTGATCGCAGCACCCTGACCAAACCATGCCGAGTCAATGCGGTACTCATTGCTGCGCGCACGCCGCTCGTGATCCACATACTCAGTGACTGCATTAAGCAGTCCCCACGCGGTTCCCTTGGCTGCTTCCAGATGCGAACCGCGCCCCGCACCCTCATATAGTTCGTGCACCTTCCGCAGTGCGCGCTCGTTTACGAGTTTGTCGGGTATCTCCTGGTTCGTTCTCACATCGCATAGGACGTTCATAAAAAAGCTTGTTGCTTGGCGCGGGTGCACCTTGGTGTCAGCCAAGATGCGTATGCGGTACATGAACTCGTCCCATTGCGAGACTGCGATGCCCAGTTGTTTCTTCACAGCCTGAGCGTCGAAGCGGGTGCTGTGTGGGACTTTGATCGCCCGGGTGGCGCCGTCGACGGCGATGGTGAGGGTGTTGTTGCACACGACCCGCACGGTTGTCGGAGTTGCAGTGGTAGCCAGAGTCCCGTCGCAGGACGTAGCCAACAGCAAGTAACCGTTAACCAGGTCGTTGCCCTTCAGCGAGGTGTTCTGTCCGGTGCGAGCCAGTGCCCAGAACTTACGACCGCCTTTGATTACGCCGGCGGTTTCAAGCTCGTAGCCGGAGACCTGTGTGAGGTCTCGGTAGAACTCCAACACCTCTCGTGGTTGCACGACTTGATAGCGTTGAGAGACAACGGAGAGAGGGACCTTAGTATCGGAGCGGTAGAGCACTTTCTGTTCTGGGAAGGAGTGGATGCTGCCGAGGTGGCCAGCGGCGTCCGAATTGAAGTGAACCGGGCTTTCCCGGATTTGCCAGTTCATGCCGGCTTCACGCTGCCAGACCTCGATAGGTTGGCGTTGAGACAGGCGGCTACCCAGGCCGTGCCAGGGAGCTACGCCAACGTAAGCCATGCTTTCTACGAGATGAGCCATGATGAAATTCCTTTGAGCATTAGCCGGCATAGAGCGTTGCGCCGCACGCAGCACCGGCGAGATGTTTAATTGAGGTGTGTGGAGGTGGTGGAGACTGAATTGGCCGAAAGGTTGAAGCTAATGCCGCAGCTCAAGCAGATATGGTCGGCAGGTGAGTGACCGTCGATTTGCTCACCGAGTTGTGTGCCGAGTGCGTAAGCATTGAGGGCGCCGGTCAAACCTCGGAGAATGACCGCAGACAGAGACCTGACGGAGAGGGTTAAAGGTGTGGCAACGGGACCGGCCATGCTTGTTCGATTTGCTGTCAGCGCGGCAGAAGCACCGCGGGCTGCACCACAGAGAGTTCCGACAATGATGCCGGCCTTCATGATAGTTTTTGCAGATACGATCCTGAGCGAGTGACAGTTAGGGCAGTGCAATGACATGTCGCAGACTCTCCTGTTGGTATGTCATTGCTGTGATATAGGACTGAGATTTTTTTGAGTGAGGTCGTTGCATGAAATGGCTTTCGATTCCGCGCGGTCCGACAAGAAAACGGTGTACCTCTCGACCGTGCGGAGCGCCCTAGAGCTGTTGGTTGCAACCCACCGATAGAATCGCCGGCATCTCATTTACCTACTGGCAGCCGACAGTGTTGACGTACAGGCTGTCCGACGAGGTGACGATGTCAACGTTGGTGGTTCTGATCAGGTTTCCGGCGTGCTTGCGCTCTGGTCCCCGTCGGCCAGCAGGAATATGTCTGGCGCCGGTAGCGCAATGCAGCAGTAGGGCGCATATGCAATGCATAAAGGAGGGATCGTGGGCGGATTGCTTTTGTAGCTTTTGTGCTTTTCCCCAGTGGCTGAATACAGTATTCGGATTTGGGGTTCCAAATTAATTTTTGGCCTAGGGGCCTAGGGGCCTCGGCACTTGGCGTTGGAGGTGCGGTTGCGCTTCTAAGTGGTGTGAGCTGCAGCGAATTGCATGAAAGATATCGAAAAGGCAAGCCGCCGAGATTATTTCGTCGAACGTTTACATGGTTCACCACCACGAAAATTGTCGCCAGAAGTTGGAAATATCGCTTGCGCTATAGCGGAATACGCTCTTGCGGGCCTCGATGGAAGCCCGCAATTACTCAGCTACTTCAGATCGGTAGCCTGATGCAGTAGCGCTTTTCCGTAAAATGGCGGATGGGATGTTCAGGTTTGTAGAGTTCTTGGTCGCTGAATAGTGGGAGAACATTTATTGTAATACTTTCGCCGTTTCTCAGTTCTGGCTCGCTATTGTTTATGATTGACTCCCTGAAACTATATTGGGATCCGTTCTTGGCGAGATGACCGAGCCTGGTGAGAATTTCCATAGATGCGAGTAGTCGTTCTGCATTGGCTCGTCCCCGAAGTCTGTTCGGGCCGTACTGTTTTATTTTGGTAAGAGTTACTGTGGTTCTCATTCCATCTCTCAAGTGGGCTGGAAGGCTTCTCTCGAGTCCTCGATTGCTTCGTTTATGCAGGCCAACTTCAAGAATTTCTTTGTTTCGAATGTCCTTGTAAAACTCCTGTATTAAGAAGCTTGCAAGTTCACAGGTGTCTGTAACAATTTGTGGGTCGCTGGCTAAATTTTTCTTGAAATGTCTAGAGCAGGCCAGGGCAAATTTCCAACTGAATTTTAAGGTGAAAAGGTCTATTTCTGAGTCGTCTTCAGATTTGCGCTCAAATGCATGAATAATTGCCGCTAGCCGACTGGTGTTTTCCAATAGCTTGGATGCGTGGTCTCTCATGTAGCGGTACCAGCCGCCATCTTGCATTTGCTTCTCGAGATTTTCGTTTATTTTAAACCATAGGTTCTTTGCTGGTTCGGAGAATGTTAGTACTTGTCGCACTTTTGGGGAGGGCGCCTCCAATAGATTCCTAGCTCTTTCATTAAATAGGGTCTTTCGTGGGCTTTCCCTTTTTCCTGCCCCGCTAGAGCGCTCTCCAGCCATGGACTTAGGTTTTGAAATCAAAAAACGAGCGAGAAATCCTGTCCCGCGCGCTTCTTCGCCGCGACGGCCCATGAAGTTTGATACTACGCTGGGCTGTGCCATCAGCGACATTGTGAGTCGGGCGTTCTTAAGGGTGATCGGGGCCCTAGAAAGACGATCTACTATCAGACTCCCACCATCCCAAAGAGTATTTAGCTTGTCGAGTTCGTTGACGATCTTTCCGTTAAAAATACTATTGGCTTCGCTGGTAAGTAGGCAGCCGTGTGCAGAGTTTTCGTAAAGATATTGCACCAGGGCTTGCGGTGTTGTGTCTTCGTATAGGAACTTTTCTGAGGGATTAGGCTCAGGCTTTTTCCTTAGATGATCTTCAAGTTCTTGGAGCGCGGCATCTGCTTCCCCCTTACCTCCTGAGCTGGCTAGCTTTCCCCACGAGCGCTCTAAGTACTGCTTTTGAGTGCTCCAGATTTCTTGCTTTATGCGGTGCTCCCGCAGAGTCTCGTCGTGAGCGTCTATGGCCTCTTGGTTTACTGCTGAGATTGACTCAAAAAAATAATTTTGCGTGGTGGTCTTGCGCTCACCCGACTCGGCGATGGTTAACAGCATTAAAGAGGTGTTCGACTTGTTCCCCGGAGGCATCTGCACATCTACATGCCGTTGGCAGGTCGTAGCCATAGCGCCGAATGCACACATCATACTCATCTCTCGCGATACCTCTAATTGACGAGATGACTCCTCCACTGCCCCTTCAAAAAGGCTGTGCTCCCGATAGCACGGCCACCCATCTTGCATTCTCGGGTCTGCGGGGTCAGTGTCTTCAAACCTCGCATCAAAAATCTCGTTCACATTGATTATTCCGCTATTTCCGCTAGGGCTAGCGAAAATAGCAGGCCACGTCAACGTAGGGCCTTAAGTTTTCATGCGATTTGGGACGATGCCAGAGAGAATTGATCTAGAGCAATTATTTCCGGGGGTGGGGGTGGGGGGAGGCGCGAGGTGGCCGGCCTGGGGGCGCTCGAGAGGCTTCCGTGTTGTAAAGCCTGGCGGTGATTTTCTAACGAGTCCGCCAATCCTTTGAACGAAGAATAGGAGCCCGTTCATGAGGACGATACGACTTCGAGAATCCTTGGAAGTCATAGACTTAGCCAAGTCAACCATTTATAGACTCCTTGCTGGTGGCGAATTCCCAGAGTCATCTTCTCTGAGGCATTGTGTAGGCTGGGTGGAGGAGGAAGTGATTGAGCGGGTTCTTTTTAGGATTGACGAGCTAGACGTTAATTTAGAAAACACCCTTGATAGATGAATAGGCCTGCGATTCGGAATAAAAGCCATGGCTGATTGCGTTCGGTCATGGCTTTTATGCGGGAGACTATGATGTTTTGTAAATATTAAGACGCGCTGTGCTTAGTGTTTTATTTAAATCAGGGGTATTCGTCATTAGCGCTGGCATGAGAGATCCTCCTGTGTCGTAGGCGCATCGCTATCCCACGGGTAGGACAGGTCATTCAGGGTGCAACACAAGGTTCCTATCCGGTCACTGACGGTAGGCCTAGTAATGCCAGGAAACCTCAGCATCCAATCGACAGGTCAATGCGGAGGAAATCCAGCAAGCCAATCCCAGCACGAGTTAGATTGGGCTGACGTTCAGAGGGAAAGTGAGCTGAGAATCCCAACAGTTTCCTCGCCGCGAGTGGCTTGGCGCGATGCGATGTCGTCGAAGCAAGACCTGGTAGCAGTAGGTGAAGTAATGGCTGCCGCGATCCGAGTGCAACCGCATCTCTGCTTGTGGCTGTCGGCGTGCCACAGCCATCTCTAGCGCGGCGTGAACTAGGGCCTGATGCATGGGTAGTGCATCGCCCAACCGACAACGGCGCGCGAATAGAGATCAAGCACGACGGCCAGATATAACCAGGCTTTGGCCGTCCGTACGTGGGGCATGTCCGAAACCCAATGCCGGTTGGCGTGATCCGAGGCGAACTGGCGATCTAGATGATCCGGTGCAATCGGCAGATCTTGGCGACAGCTGGAATCCAGCCGCCAACGCTTTCGCGAACGAACACGCAGGCCGGCTTCGCGAATCAGTCGAGCGACTAGTGCGCTGCGAGAAGATGGTGAGCGTATTTTTATGTATCACGCTCCACGGTGACCTGCGCCAACTGCTGGCGTAGGCGACGAGGCTCCGAGCTCTCACTGCGCTGCTTGCCGTTGCTTGGAAAGCCATCGTCACCTTTCTGTTCATACTGGCGCTTCCATTTGCCCAGCAGGCTTTCAGCGATGGCCAATGTGTCGGCTATGTGACGAAGCGGCGTGCCGGCAAGCATTTGGTCTACCGCTTCGCGTTTGACGGATTCGGGAAAATGTCGTCTGGTCTGGGGGATGAACACTCCTTGCGGTGGATATTATCCACCTTAAGTCAGTTTCCACTCAGCCTGGGAGAGATCGCTCGCTGTTCATCTCTATGGACGGGATGTTGGAGCAGTTGCAGTCCGGTGGCATGAATGCAGGGCAGTGGATCAGGAGGTGGGCACAGAGGTCATTGCCCAAGTTATGAAGCCGGCGTTAACAGCCGTAAAAGCCAAGGCGATCAGGAATACGGTGTCTGCTACCCGCATCATCCGCTGACCACGGAGGGTGCGGTGAGTACGCAAGCTCCAGTAGGAAGTTAACGCCGAGACCAGGTAGAACATCATGTTGACTGCCACCAGGTCGTCGATGATCAGGTCTTCCCGGCGCAGGGTGAGGATGACCCGGATGATGCCAATCACCGTCAGGCACACGCCGACCATGGTGGCGGAGACGGAGAAGATGTGGATGCAGATGTCGTCATCGAGGCTGGGAGGTTCCTGCTCACTCATCGCGTTTCACTCGCTGGCGGGAAATGTGGAAAGCGTAGTTGCGATTCGATGAAGGCTTGAGTACGAAGGCTAACGCGCCTACTGTCAGCGGCTGCCCCAAGCCCGGACATGAAACGCCCCATGATCGACTTCAACAACGTCACCGCCTACCAGCAGCAGACCCGAGTGCTGGACGGCTTCTCCCTGCACATCGGCGAAGGCGAGAAGGTCGCCTTCCTCGGTCCCAACGGCGCCGGCAAGAGCACGCTGCTTAAGCTGATCAGTCGTGAACTCTACCCGGTGGATCGCCCGGACAGTTCGCTTAACCTGTTCGGTTTGCAGAACGTCACCCTGTGGGACTTGCGTAGCCGCATCGGCTTCGTCTCCCAGGACCTGCAGGAGGACTACACACCCTTCACCCAGGCGCTCGACGTGGTGATCTCCGGCTTCTTCGGTGCTATCGGCAGCCATGGTCATCTGCAACCTACGCCGGAGCAGGTCGAAAAATCCCGTGAGATGCTCGCCGCTGTGGAGATGGACGACTATGCCGAGCGCATGTTCCAGCGCCTGTCTACCGGTCAGAAGCGCCGCCTGCTGCTGGCTCGTGCGCTGATCCACGAGCCCCGCGCGCTGATCCTCGACGAGCCGGCCAACGGTCTGGACATGGGAGCCAGCCTGCAGATGCTGACCCTGCTGCGGCGCTTCTGCGGCCCGGAGCACGCGATGATCATCACCACCCATCATCTCGACGAGATCATCCCGGAGATCGAACGTGTGGTGCTGATTGCCGAGGGCAAGGTGGTCGCCGACGGGACCAAGGCCGAGGTCCTCACCAGCGAGCACCTATCTGCGCTGTACCAGGCGCCGCTGAAGGTGACTGAGCAGGAGGGCTGGTACCGTTGCTGGCATGCCTGACCGGCTGCATTTGCAGGAGCGAGCTTGCTCGCGAAAAAGTCGAGCGGGCCGATTCAGGCTGATGCTGGGTTCGCGAGCAGGCTCGCTCCGACAGCTTGATTCGCCGAGTTACCGCCCCAACGCCTGACGCTGCGCGTGCACGGCACGGATGCGTTGCTCCCACTGGGCGCGCTCGGTTTCCGGCAGAGCGTTCCACCACTGGCTCACTGCACGGTTGCCTGTAAGGCGTCACCCAGTCGGACCAGTGCGCCATCTGCGCCTGCGGAAAACCATTGTCGTGGCCGCGCAGGTAGTGGTCGAAGAAGCCCAGCACCAGCGTGGCCGGTGCTTCGATCAGCACGTCGGTGGGGGCGCTGCCGATCAGCTTGTCGCGCAGTGGGCGGCGCAGGTATAGCGCATTGTCGGTGAGGCCGGCATGCAGGGTGTCGCGCATGACCAGACGGTGGATGCGTGGATTCTGGCCGGCGTTCGCCAGACTTTCGTAGGCGAAGTCGTTGAAGCTGCGCGGCTGGGTCGGCGGCGTGACGCCGAGCATGCGGTAGAACAGCGACAGGTCCGAATGCAGCATCAGCATGGGTACCGGCAGGTCCCGGTCGAAGGGCGTGAAGTCGAAGTCGCCGCCGTCCAGGTTCACTGCCGCTGCGCAGCGCTGATCGACCATGCAGACCGCACCAGTAGTCGAACCGCCGAAGGACATCCCCATCTCTCCCACGTGATCGAAGTCACTGGCGGCCACCACTTCGGCGACACTCGGGGGGACTTCGCCGGCTTGAAGACGGTCATGGATAAACAGGCGGTCCGTCAGCCAGACCGGCGCGCTGAGATGGAGGGCGCGGTCCGCCGGCGGCTTGAGTTCGGTCGCGAAACGCAATTGGCCGTCGAGGCGGCGGGCCAGATCGTCCTCGCCGTAACCTTGCAGCAGAAGTGGCGAGAAGCCGTGCTCGAAGGCATCGCGAAGGTGGTCGTAGAGCGCCGGATCGGTGGGTCCACATCGCCGTTGGGGAATAACGTGGGTGACGCATCTCCCGTGTGCTGCACGGAATAGACCGCATAACCGTTGCTGGCAAGTTCCTCCATGATCCGCCCGTTCATGCCGGCGAAGGAGCCGTAGCCGTGGCTGTAGAACACCACGGGCAGGCGACCAACGTCGACCCGCAGCGGCGCGTTTTCATAGGCATTGGTGCGCAAGTGGCGAAGATGCGTGAGCAACTGCGGGAAATGAAACAACTCGCCGAAGCCGCGCGCGGTGGTGCGGCTTTCCGCTTCGCTGAAGTAGTGGCGCGGTTGGGCGTCCGTTGCCGGCCTGGCCGGATACCAGACGCGCACCAACAGATGCCGAGCCTTTCCGACTGGTGCGCCAAGGAGGCCGGTGCGACTGGCATCGACCAGCTCGAAGTCGCGCACGCCGACCTGATAGGGTCCACCGGGTTTGGGCAGTGGCGAGACAGGGAAGAAATACAGTGCAGCGACTGCCAGACTCGTCAGCAGGGCGAAGAATAGCCCCGACCAGACGGGCACTCGCGCTGGGCGCCTGCGTCGCAGTATCAAGGCCAGCATCAGTAACACGGCGACGACTGCGCCGACGGCGGCCTGCCAACGATCGTCCCACACGTCATACAGCGCCACGAGCAACGTGAGCAGGGCGGCGATAAGGGCCAGTGACCGACGCCGCAGCCACCAACCCAGCAACGCGACAGCGAGAAGAGTCAGCAACAGGACGTCGGCGTGGGTCATGCAGTGGCGCCCTTGCGCGGCAGCACAGTCCAGGCGACGCCGAACAGCAGCAGCGCGGCGACCAGTACATAGGGAGCGCGGCTATCCACCTGGTGCAGCAGAGTGCCCAGCAGCGGGCCGCTGATCATCCCCAGCCCATGCACGGCCACCAGGCTGCCCGCAGCAGCGCCTTGCTCGTCTGCTTCCACGGCGTTGGCGTTGAGCGCCGAGACGGCAGGGAAGACCCAGCCCATGCCGGCGGCAGCGACGAAGCAGGAGGCATAGAGCATCCACGGTGCCACAGCGAAGCACACTGTGGCGAAGCCCAGCGCGGAAATGCTGCCGCCCACGCCGATCAGGCGCAGCGGCGCCCAGTTCAGCTTGCGTACCAGCATCTGCGCACAGATCAGCGCCACGCCCACGGATGTAAGCGCGATGCCGGCTACACGGGCGGCGTCTGCCGGGGGTAGCTGCAGGCGGTCGAGGGCGAAGAAGCCGACGGTCATCTGTGCCACCGTCACACAGACCATGGCGATGAAGCCCAGGGTCAGCGAGCGGCGCAGGCGCTTGTCGCTGATTGCCAGGGCGGGCCCTTTACGCTCGTGGGTGCGCTCGTGGTGCGGTAGCCACTTCCACAACACGCCCAGCGCCAGTAGCGGCAACAGGCAGGTGAGCAGCAGCGGCAAGGCCAGGCCGAGCATGGCCAGCAGGCCGGCGAAGCTCGGGCCGACCACCATGCCCACGGCGCTGGCGGCACCGAGCCCGGCCATGGCCGAGGCACGCTTGTCCGCGCTCACGTGGTCGGCCACCAATGCCGCCGAGCAGGCCGGCACGGCGGCGTAGAAGCCTCCCGCCAGTCCGCGCAGCGCAACAATTCCGATGAAGGCCGGCAGCGGAGACATCGAGGTATTCAGTGCCAGGGCCATGAAGGCGCAGAGCAGGGCATAGGTCACCGCGAAGCCAGCCAGGCCGCTGAGCAGCACGCGACGGCGGCCGAGACGGTCGCTGGCAATGCCCCAGACGCGCGCCATGAGCATCCAGGCGATACCACCCATGGTCACCGTCATGCCCGCCTGCCAGGGCGCCAGGCCCAGGGTGCGCGCCACCGGGCCGATCAGCGCGACGAAGGACATCACCGCCACCGTGCAGACGAAGGTTTCGAACATCAGCGGGCGCAGGTTCAGGGTCGGCGCCTGGGGTGGCATGGCGGTCATTTCAGCGGGGCTCCTTGGGACGACGGGGCATTCTCATCCATACAAAGACGATCAGGAGCAGCGGAACACCAAGGGAAATCCACGACAACACGTCGAAAAGCCCATCGCCCAACAGCGCCGAGAGCAGCCCGAAGGTACTCAGCACAGCCAGCGCGACGGGCCAGCGGAAGATCATCCAGAGTCCGCGTCTCATGCCTTGACCTCCGTGTTCAGTCCGCCGGAATCCAGTTCCGCCAGGCGCTTCTCGATGGGCGTGCTGCGGCGTCCGAGCCACAGGTACAGGCCACTGGCAAGGATCACGATGCTGACGATATCCAGCAGCGCCCAGACGATCTTCAGCGGCATGCCGCCGTAATCGCCGAAGTGCAGCGGTTGGGACAGCAGCAGGGTCTTCACGTACAGCGGCATCTCGCGCATGTCGGTCAGCTCGCCGGTTTCGGCGTCCACCAGGGCGGGTTTGAGCAGGCGTTCGGTCAGCGGCGTATTACCGCGCATGAACACGGCGTAGTGATGCTTGCTGCTGAACTGTGTGCCGGGGAAGCCTACGAAACTGACCTCCATGTCCGGCGCGGCCTTGCGTGCGGTGTCGATCGCCTTGTGCAGCGAGCCGAGCTGCTCCAGCGGCGGCGCGTCCTTGTATGGTGCGGTCATCTCCGCCAGTTGGCCGCCTTGCCAGAGCATGAGGATCGGCAGCGCCAGGGTGTTGATCACCCCGGTGACACCCACCACCAGCACCCAGGCGAGGGTGACGATGCCCAGCACGTTGTGCAGGTCCAGCCACTTCAGGCGCGAGCTGCGCTGCGAGCGCACGGTGGCGAAGTCGAGCTTGCGCATGAACGGCGTGTAGACCACCACGCCGGACACCAGCGAAGCCACCAGCAGCAGGCCCATGAAACCGAGGAACAGGTAGCCCGGCAGTCCCATGAACAGGTCGGTGTGCAGCTTGAGCATGATGTACATGAAGCCGCCCGGCGGCGGCAGGGCCTCGAAGAACTCCCCGGTGCGCGCGTCGAAAGGCTGCACATGGCCATCTTCCGGCGGCGGGACCAGGGTTGGCGCGGTGATGACGCCGCCCAGCGGATCGTCCTGCTCCCAGTACACGAAGCGCACCACTTCACCCGGCCGCGCCGCCAGCGCGCGGGCGACCACATCGTCGTAGTCGATCTTCGGCGATTGCTCGGTGAGCGGCTTGAGCTCCGGGTGCGGCTCGAAGGTGTGCTCGATCTCTTCGTGGAAGATCAGCGGCAGGCCTGTGAGGCAGAGCATCAGCAGGAACACCGTGGAGATCAGGCTGGTCCACTTGTGCACCAGGTACCAGGTGCGGAGGGCTTTGGCGGTCATTGTCAGGCTCTTTCTTCTTTAAACATCCATTTAGAAATCCACGCTCGCGGACAACTGCAGCGTGCGGCCCTCGCCCAGGTACAGGTACCCGGCGGTGGAAGTGCCCCAGTAGTCCTTGTCGAACACGTTATCCAGGTTGGCGCGCAGCACCATCGGTTTGCCGAGGGTCTCGAAGCGATAGCGCGCGCCCAGGTCCAAGCGCCACCAGTCGGGGATGCTCAGGGCGTTGGCCTGGTCCACGTACTGCTCGCTGGTGTAGATCGTCCGGGCAGTGACAGTCAGGCCCGGCACCTGGACGATGTCGTACTCGCCGCCGAGGTTGAGCTGGCGGCGCGGCACGCCGATACCGTTGTTGCCGTCGTACTGGCCGTCCTGGGTCTTGGTCAGCTTGGCCTGGGTGTAGGAAGCACCGCCGAGCAGGCGCGCGCCCTCGGCTACCTCGCCGAACAGGCTCAGCTCCAGGCCGCGGTTGCGTTGTTCGCCGCCGCGAGTGAAGCGGCCATTGTCGTTGACGCTGCTCGGGCGCTTGATCTCGAACGCCGCCAGAGTAGCGCCGAAACCGTCCCACTCGCCCTTGACGCCGACTTCCTTCTGCTTGGAAACGTAGGGCGTGAGCATTTCACCGGCGTTGACGGTGCCAATGGGCGCGGTTTCACCGGGGCTCAGGCCTTCGATGTAATTGGCGTAGAGCGAGATGTTTTCCCACGGCTTGACCACGATGCCGCCCATGGGCGTGGTCTTCTCCTCGTCGTAGCCTTCACCGACCGGCGTGCCGACGTTCATTTCGTAGTTCTGCGATTCCACCCGCTGCTTGCGTGCGCCGAGGGTCAGCTCGACGCGGCCGTCGAGGATCGACAGAGTGTCGGCTAGCGCGTAGCTGGTGAGGGTAGCGGCGGTGTACTTCTGCACGTTCTTCGGATAATCGTCCGTGCTCGGCGTGCCGGAGTAGACCGGGTTGTAGAGGTTCGATGCGCGCGACGGGAAGGCGGTGTAGAGGAAGAAGATGTCCGAGTTCTGCACCACGCGGGTCGCGCCGAAATTCAGCTTGTGCTGCACCGCACCAGTGTCGAAAGTGCTGCGCAGGCCGGCCTCGGCGGAGTGCGAGCCGACGTCGTAGACCTGCCAGGCCGGGCTGGAGACGAAATCGCCCTGGTTGCCCATCAGCATCGGGTTGCCGGCCAGGGCGTCCATCTCGCTGCGGCGATCGCCGTAGCCGGCGTAGCCGGTCAGCCAGTCGGCGATGTCGTATTCACCACGGAACACCAGGGTGCGGTCGGTCATCTCCGAATCGCCGTAGCCGGGATAGTTCAGGTCGTTGTCCGGCGCATGGGGGATCTTGGTGACGCCGGGGCCGACGCTGAACTGGCGGACGACGTTGGTAAGGTCCTCGCGCTGGGTGATGTAGTCGGCGGACAGACGCAGGCGCTCGCCGGTGTAGTCCAGGCCGAGGGAACCCAGGCTGTCTTCCAGTTCCTGCTTGTCCACCGTGGTGTCGCCGTTGCGGTACACGCCGTTGAAGCGCACACCGAATTCCTTGCCCTCGCCGAAGCGACGGCCAACATCCAGGTGGGTGCCGAACACCGAGTCGGACAGATACTCCAGGGTCACCCGGTTCAGCGGCTCGGCGCCGGCGCGCTTGGTTACCAGGTTCACCGCGCCGCCGACGTTGCCGCTGGGCGGCATGCCATTGAGCATGGTGCTCGGGCCCTTGATCACCTCCACGCGCTCGGCCATCTCCACCGGCACCCGGAAGAATGGCGCCAAGCCGTACATGCCGTTGAGCGCGACGTCGGCGCTGACCACCGGGAAACCGCGCAGGGAGAAGTCCTCGTTGAGGTTGGTGCGCGCGCTGCCTATCTGCGCCGAAGGTTCGTTGGCCAGCACGTCGGCGACGCTTCGCGCCTGCTGGTCATTGATGGTTTGCTCGGTATAGCTGGTGATGCTGAAGGGTGCATCCATCAGGTCGGTGTTGCCCAGCAGGCCGAGGCGTCCGCCACGCGCCACCTGGCCACCGGCATACTCGGCAGGCAGGTCTTCAGGGCCGGAAGCCTGCCCGGTGATCAGAGAGGGCTGCATCTGCAACGCATCGGGACTGGGTGAACGAATCAGGGTAAAGGTGCCGTCACCGCGCTGCTCCAGTTCCAGGCCGCTGCCTTGCAGCAGGCGCTCGAGGGCGCCGCGGGTTGAATAGTCACCCTTGAGCCCGGGGCTCTGCAGGCCGTCGGTCAGCGCCGGGTCGAAGGACAGGTGCACGCCGGTCTCGGCGGCGAACGAGGCCAGGGCGCGGCCCAATGGACCGGGAGAAATGCTGTAGCTGCGTACTTCGCTGGCTGCCGGCGCGGCCATCACCGGCGTCGCCACGGCAACCGCCAGGGAGAAGAGCGCTGTGCGTACCGCCAGGGAAAGCGAAGAGGGTTGTGCGTGTCTGCTGCTGGACATGGACGGGGTACCTTCGGGCCTCTGCGGGCTTCGTGTCGGGAGATGTTCCCCTGTTGCCAGCTGAAGTGAGAAAAAGTCTCACTTCTTTTTGAAAATATTTTGCATCAACGCCCGGCGCTTGTCTTCAGGCGGCTGCCAGAGTGATCCAGAAGTCCGTTACCCGACGGATTTGCAGGGGATAGGTGGCCTGCAGCATCGACAGCGCGAGGTTGCTGTCCAGCAGCGGGAAAGCCCCTGACACCGCCAGTTGCGCCACCGCAGGGTCACAGCGCAGCACGCCGCGGCGATATCGGCTCAGCTCGTCCAGCAGTGCCTGCAGGGGCATGCGGTCGGCCATCAGCATGCCGTGGGTCCAGGCGTCCGGGTTCGGCGTGCTGGGCATGGCAGCGATGGATTGCGCGGTCAGCAGTACGGACTCCCCGGCACCCAGCCACTGGCCGGAGCCTTGCAACGGCGACACCTGCACGCGCCCGTGCTGCACGGCAACTCGGGTCGCGCCGTCGGCCTGGCGTACGTTGAAGCGTGCCTCGGCGGTTTGCATCCGGCCTTCGCGGGTGGTGACCAGGAACGGGCGGCTGTCCGCGCGGGTATCGAGGAATATTTCGCCGCGCAGCAACCGCACCAGGCGTTGCGCGGGGGTGAAGGTGATATCCACGGCGCTGTCAGTGTTCAACGTGAGCAGACTGCCGTCGGGCAGCGGCAGCTTGCGCTGCTCGCCCACCGCGGTGTGCTGGTCGGCCAGCCAATCCTGCCAGGGTTGTGTGCGCCAGGTAGTGAGGCCTACCGGAGCGACGGCCAGCAGCACGACAAGCTGCTTGAGGGCGCGGCGGCGGTCCAGCGTGCGATCTCGGCCTAGCGCCGGCATGGCCAGGGCGGGAGGCAAGCTGCCTAGGTGGCCCAGCAGGCGCTCGGCGCGGTCCCAGGCGCGGGCGTGCTGCGGACTCTGCCGCTGCCAGTCGGCGCAGGCGCGGCGGGTTTCCTCGCTGGCATCGTGCTGCAGGCGCACCAGCCAGTCCGCCGCTTCGTCGAGGATGTGAGGCGCGATGGGCTCGGCGGCAGTCATTCCATCAACTCCAGGCAATGACGGAAGGCCTGCTGCATATAGCGCTTCACCGATCCAAGGGATACGCCCAGGCGTTGGGCGATGGCCTCGTATTTGAGCCCCTCGATCTGCGACAACAGGAAGGCCTGACGTACCGGGTCGGGCAGACGAGCAAGCAGGGCGTCGATCTCGTGCAGGGTTTCCAGCACCAGGTAGCGCTGTTCGGGGGAGGGGGCCAGCTCTTCCGGAAGCCCGGCCAGGGCTTCGAGATAGGCGCGTTCCAGCGACTGGCGCTGGAACCAGTTGATCATCAGCCCCTTGGCTATCGTTGTAAGGTAAGCCCGCGGCTCGCGTGCATCCAACACCCGGCGTGAACCGAGCAGGCGGGTGAAAGTGTCCTGGGCCAGGTCCGCTGCCTGTTCGTGGCAGTCCAGGCGACGGTGCAGCCAGCCTTGCAGCCAGCCGTGATGGTGCTGGTAAAGCTCGCTAACGGCGGCATGGAGGGGAGCATCGACCGGGGGCATGGCAGAATTTTTATCATTTGAGAATGCTTCTCATGATAAGGGTTGCTGCGCTCTGCTCACAAGCCCCCTTGAAGGATGGCATGCAGTAGCTTGTTAGCCTGCCCGGCTAGCTAGGTCGAGGGTTGTCAGCTGGGGGGCGGAAAGGCTCAACCGGGTAGCCCTTACCAGGCTGGCGAGCTGGCGTTCATTGGTGGCACTGGCGATGGGGGCGGTGATGCCTGGCTGCTGGCGGAGCCAGGCGAGCGCGACTTCCGCCGGCGTCGAGTGGGTTTCTTCGGCGACCTGGCCCAGCGCCGCGAGAATCTTCAATCCGCGGGTATCAAAGTAGCCCTCCAGATCTTCGCCACGGGCGCTACCGGCGAGGTCGCCGGGGGCGCGGTACTTGCCGGTGAGAAAGCCCGAGGCGAGGCTGAAATAGGTCACCACGACGTTGCCGTGTTCGGCGGCGATGGCTGCGGTTTCCGTTTCGTGGCCCGCGCGGTCGTAGAGGTTGTACTGGACCTGCAGCGCGGAATACGCAGGGAGGCCGTTGCTACGTGAAGTAGCTTCGGCTGCCTGCAGTTGTTGTCGGCTGAAATTGGACGCACCGATGGCGCGTACCTTCCCCGAGGCGATCAAGTCTTCGTAGGTGCGCAGGGTTTCTTCGTGGGGCGTACTGTCATCGGGGTAATGGCTGAAGTACAGGTCGATGTAGTCTGTGTTCAGGCGCCGCAGGGAGTCCTCGACACCCTGCAGGATCCGGCGGCACGACAGCCCGCGCCGCTGTACCGAGAGTTCGGCGCCGACCTTGGTGCACAGCGTCACCTCAGTGCGGCGCCCCGGCTGGCTGGCGAGCCAGCGGCCGATGATGGCCTCCGACTCGCCGCCCTCGTAACCCGGCACCCAGACTGAGTACATATCCGCAGTATCGATACTGCTCAGCCCCGCGTCGAACGCCGCGTTCAGCAGGCGTCGCGACATCGCTTCGTCCACCGTCCAGCCGAACACGTTACCGCCCAGTATCAGTGGTGAAAGGTTCAGGTCACGAGCATGCATGGCTTTCTCCTCAGCACACCGCGATATGCGAATCCGCGCGCGGCTCGGTACCGCCGCAGAGCACGCCGGTTTCAGGATCGCGGACGATGATCTGGCCGCGCCCGTAGTCGGTGAGGTCGCAGGCGATCTCCACTTCGTGGCCGCGCCGGGCGAGGCCGAAGGCGAGGTCGCGGTTGGCGTGCTGCTCGATGCCGACCTTCATGCCGCCCAGCCATTGCCAGCGCGGGGCGTCCAGCGCGGCCTGGGGGTTGAGGCCGAAGTCCACCAGGTTCATCACCATCTGCACGTGGCCCTGGGGCTGCATGTAGCCGCCCATCACGCCGAACGGGCCGACCGCCACGCCGTCCTTGCTGAGGAAGCCGGGGATGATGGTGTGGAAGGTCTTCTTGCCCGGCGCCAGGGCGTTGGAGTGCGCCGGGTCGAGGCTGAACTCCGAGCCGCGGTTCTGCAGGCCGATGCCGCTGTCGGGCAGCACCACGCCAGAGCCGAAGCCGTGGTACGCGCTCTGGATGAACGAGACCATGTTGCCTTCGCCGTCGGCGGTGGCGATGTACACGGTGCCGCTGGAGAGCGGGTCGCCGTGTTTGGGCTCGGCGGCGTGTTCGCCGATTTCGGCGCGACGGCGCGCAGCGTAGTCGTCGGAGAGCAGCGCGGCAGTGCTGACGCGCATGTACTCGGCGTCGGTGATGTAGTGCAGGCCATCGGCGTAGGCCTTCTTCATCGCTTCGAGCTGGCGGTGCCAGGTGAGCTGGCTGTCGCGCTGGTCGAAGTCGTAGCCCTGGAGGATGTTCAGGGTCATCAGGGCAATCAGGCCCTGACCGGCCGGCGGGATTTCCCAGACGTCATAGCCCCGGTAGTTGGTCTTGATCGGCTCGACCCACTTGGGCTTGTAGCCGGCCAGGTCCGCGGCGCTCAGCTCGCCACCGGTAGCGGCGGAGTGCTCGGCCAGGCGTTCGGCGATGGCACCACGGTAGAAGCTTTCGCACTTCGTCTCGGCCAGTTCGGCCAGGGTTTTCGCCTGGGCCGGGTTGCGGAACAGCTGGCCGGCGCGCGGGGCCTTGCCGTCCACGGTGAAGGTGTCGAACCAGGCTTCCAGGGCCGGCACGGCGGCGCGGCTTTCCTGGTACTCGCGGCGGGCGATCTCCCACTGGTGGGCGACCACCGGGGACACCGGGAAGCCGTCGCGGGCGAGGGCGATGGCTGGTTGCAGCAGGTCGGCGAAGGGCAGTTTGCCGAAGCGCGCGGACAGCTCGGCCCAGGCCGAGGGGATGCCCGGCACGGTGACCGGCAGCCAGCCGTGTACCGGCATCTTGTCGTGCCCGGCGGCTTTTACCTTGTCGATGGAAAGGGAGGCGGGCGCATGGCCGCTGGCGTCGAGGCCGTGCAACTGGTCCTTGACCCAGACCAGGGCGAAGGCGTCGCCGCCGATGGCGCAGCCGGTGGGTTCGACCACCGTCAGCGCGGCGGCGGTGGCGATGGCGGCGTCGATGGCGTTGCCGCCGGCGCGCAGCATGGCAATGCCGGCCTCGGCAGCCAGGGGCTGCGAGGCGGCGACCATGCCGTTACGGGCGAACACGCTCTGGCGCTGGGAGGCGTAGGGGTACTCGTGGGCAGAGAAGCTCAGCATGGAAAACTCTCTTCGGTTCAGCGGTCAGTCTTGATACGGGTCCATTCGCGGGTGATCACGCGCTGGATTTTCGGCGGCAGGTCGGCGGAGACGTAGAGCTTCTCGATCACCGCGTCGCTGGGGTAGATGCCGGGGTTGTCACGGACTTTCGGGTCGAGCAGCGGCGTGGCGTCGGGGTTGGGGTTGGCGTAGCCGACGTAGTCGCTGACCGGGGCGATGACTTCCGGGCGCAGCAGGTAGTTCACCAGCTCGTGGGCGCCCTTGGGGTTCTTCGAGTCGCGCGGGATGGCGAGCATGTCGAACCAGAGGTTGGCGCCTTCCTTGGGGATCACGTAGCGCACGTCGATCTTCTTGCCGGCTTCCTGGGCGCGGGTCTGTGCCTGCATCACGTCGCCCGAGTAGCCGACCGCCACGCAGATGTCGCCGTTGGCGAGGTCGGTGGTGTACTTCGAGGAGTTGAAGTAGGTGATCGACGGACGCAGCTTCTGCAGCAGCGCGGAGGCTTTGGTGTAGTCCTCGGGATTGGTGCTGTTCGGGTCCAGGCCCAGGTAGTGCAGCGCCTGCGGGATGATCTTCACCGGTGCGTCGAGGAAGGCCACGCCGCAGCCGTGCAGCTTGGCGAGGTTCTCCGGCTTGAAGATCAGGTCCCAGGAATCCAGCGGGGCGTTGTCGCCCAGGGCGGCCTTGACCTTGTCGTAGTTGTAGCCGATGCCCACGGTGCCCCACATGTAGGGCACGGCGTACTGGTTGCCCGGGTCGGCGGCTTCCAGGCGCTTCATCAGGCGCGGGTCGAGGTGCTTCCAGTTGGGCAGTTGGGCGCGGTCGAGTTTCTGGTAGACGCCAGCGTTGATCTGCTTGGTGAGGAACTGGCTCGACGGCACCACCAGGTCGTAGCCCGAGTGACCCGAGAGCAGCTTGGCCTCGAGCATTTCGTTGGTGTCGAAGACGTCGTACTGGACCTTGATGCCGGTGTCCTTTTCGAAGTTCTTCAGGGTGTCCGGGCCCATGTAGTCGGACCAGTTGTAGAAGCGCACCAGCTTGTCGTCGGCCTGGGCGGCGGTGGCGCAGGCGAGGAGGGTGAGAGTGCTGGCGAACAGAACGCGTTTACGCATGACTTGTCCTTATCTTCAGAGAACGCGGCTTAAGAATTCCCGCGTGCGCGGGTGGTGCGGATTGCCGAAGACCTGCGCGGGCGGGCCTTCTTCGATGAGCTCGCCCTGGTGCAGTACCACCACGCGGTCGGCCACTTCGCGGGCGAAGCCCATCTCGTGGGTGACCACCACCATGGTCATGCCTTCCTCGGCCAGCTCCTTCATCACCTGCAGTACTTCGCCCACGGTTTCCGGGTCGAGCGCGCTGGTGGGTTCGTCGAAGAGCATCGCCTGGGGCTTCATCGCCAGGGCGCGGGCGATGGCCACGCGCTGTTGCTGGCCGCCGGAGAGCTGGCCGGGGTAGTGCTCGGCCTTGTCCGACAGGCGCACCCGCGCCAGTAGCCGGCGGGCCTGGTCCAGCGCTTCGCCCCTGGGCACACCGAGCACCTGGGTCGGCGCTTCGATGATGTTCTCCAGCACGGTCATGTGCGGGAACAGGTTGAAGCGCTGGAACACCATGCCGATGTCGCGGCGGCGGCGGGCGATGTTGCTTTCCGAGTCGCGCACCAGCTTGCCGTCCGGGCGTTCGCGGTAGCCCATCAGTTCGCCGTTGACGCGAATGCTGCCGCCCTGGATGTCTTCCAGGTGGTTCATGCAGCGGATGAAGGTGGTCTTGCCCGAGCCCGAGGCGCCGATCAGTACCACCACTTCACCCCGGCGTACTTCCAGGGAAACGCCCTTGAGGATTTCCAGCTCGCCGAAGGCCTTGTGCACGTCGCGGGCCTGGATCACCACGTCTTTCATGTCCGGGATCATCTCAACGCCCCCTCAGCAGTTTCATGGCCTGCCGACCGAACAGCCGGTTCGAGGCGGCTGGCTGGCCGTCGGATTTGCCGAAGCGCACTTCCAGCCAGCGCTGGAAGAAGCCCCACAGGGTGGTCAGGGCGAGGAAGTAGATCGCCACCACCAGGTACAGCTCGAACACGCGGAAGGTCGCCGAGGTGACCATCTGGGTGCTCAGCAGCAGTTCCTGTACGCCGATCACGCTGACCAGCGTGGTGTTCTTCAGCATCACGTTGAACTCGTTGCCCAGCGGCGGAACGATCACTCGGAAGGCCTGCGGCAGCACGATGCGGCGCATCAGCCTGGGGAAGGTCATGCCGAGGGATTTGCCGGCTTCGTACTGGCCCTTGTCCACTGCGCCGATGCCGGCGCGGATGATCTCGGCCATGTACGCGCCTTCGTTGAGTCCCAGGGCGATGATCGCGGCCTGGATGTTGCCGGGCAGGATGAACATCCCCAGGTCCAGGTCCTCGAAACGGAAGATGCCGCCGGCGGCCAGCGCGGTGTAGAGGAACACGACCTGCACCAGCAGCGGCGTACCGCGCATCAGCCACACGTAGAAACGCACCGGGTATTGCAACAGCGGATTGGTCGACAGGCGCATCAGCGCCGCCAGCAGCCCGAGCACGCAGCCCAGGAGCATGGCGCTGACGGCGATCACGCAGGTCAGCCACAGGCCGTAGAGGTAGATATCGCTCGGCCGCAACAGGTACTGCCAGAACACGTCCCAACTGAAGTTCATGTCTCGTTACCTCAGTCCAGTTTGTCGCCTTCGATGTGCCACTTGGCCAGGAGCGCGGCGTAGCTGCCGTCGGCCTGCATGTCCTTGATGATCTGGGTGACGGCTTCGCTCAGCTGCTTGTCTTCCTTGCGGATACCCAGGCCGGTGAGGATGCGCGCGAAGGCCGGCACGCCGATCTCGAACAGATCCGGCGCCGTGCTCTGGTAGTAGCCGGCGGTTTCCACGGTGGTGCCGTAGGCGTCGGTCTGGCGGATGCGCAGGGACTGGAAGGCGTCGGTGTCGGTGTTGTAGACCACCACCTTCATCGGCGGCTTGCCGGCCTTCGTCCAGCTCCTCGTTGTGGGCTTCCAGCAGGGTGCGGATGGTGGAGCCGTTGAGTACCGCCACCTTCTTGCCGGTGAGGTCGTCCAGGGTATGGATGCCGGCCTTGTTGCCGGCCGGCACCACCACCGCCTGGCTGGAGTACATGTAGTTGACGATGTCGATCACCTGGCGGCGCTCGGGCTTGTCGAACAGCTGATCGATGAGCAGGTCGCACTGGCCTGCCAGCAGCGCCGGGATCAGGCCGGAGAAGGGCACCACGCGCCAGTCGACCTTCTTGTCGCCGAGGCGCTTGGCGATCTCGGCGCCGAGGTCGACGGTGAGGCCCTTGGGCTTCTGGGCTTCGTCGAAGAAGCCGATCGGCGGGGTATCGAGGGCGCCGCAATAGGTGACCTTGCTGGCGCCTTGGCCAGGCGCTCGGGGATCTGGGGGGCAGCCTGGGTGAGGCCGGTGACGAGGGTCAGGGCGAGCAGACTGCAGGAAAGCCGGTGGCGGGTCATGGTCTTCTCACGGAAGGACGAGGATGGCAGCGTGGATAGCTCAGCTTCGGGGATCACTTCGGGTCTGGTCGCCCGATCGTTCGATAAAGGTCAGCAATCCGGGCACCGTGCCCTCGATGTGCTCGCGCAACACCCGCTCAGCCTCGGCGGCATCGCCGGCGCGCAGGGCGGCCAGGATGGGCGCGTGCTCGTCACGGGCCGCTGGGCGGTCGGCGTGCAGCCAGAGCTGCATGTGCGGCTCGATCAGGGCATAGAGGCCATTGATCTGGCGTTGCAGCCGCGGGCGGCCGGACAGGCTGCACAGGTATTCATGGAAGGCGCGGTGCTGGGCGACCCACGGCGCCGGGTCCCTGCTCGTCGTCCAGGTCTTCCAGCAGGCGCTCCAGGCGCGAGATCTCGCGGGGGCCGACGTTGTGGCACGGCGATGCGGATGGCCAGGCCTTCCAGGGCACTGCGCATTTCGAAGACTTCACGCATTTCCTCGATGTTCAGGCCGCTGACGATGGCGCCGCGATTGGGTCTCAGGATCACCAGGCCTTCGGCGTCCAGGCGCTTGAAGGCGCCGCGCACAGGCATGCGGCTCATGCCTATTTCGCTGGCGATGTCCTCGGCCACCAGACGGTCGCCGGTCTTGTAGCGGCCGGTGCAGATGGCTTCGAGCAGATAGTCGTAGGCCTCGTCTTCAGCGCTCATCGGCGGGCGGGCAGCGGGTACCAGGCGCATGGGGTGTTTCCTCGTGGATTTTTGGATCCAATTATCCATGCATGCAATTAAGCAGTTGCCGTGCCAATGATGGCGAAGTGATTGGATTTGGCTGGGTTAGAGCGGTTGGCGCGGGAAAGTGAGCGAGAGAGGTGGCGCAGGGAGGGGGGCGGAACGGTAACGGATGGGGCAATTCGTGCGCGGTAGCGGTGCGCTTCGGTAACGTTACGGTGCGTGGTGCGTGGTGCGTGGTGCGTGGTGCGTGGTGCGTGGTGCTGTAGGAGCGGGCCATGCCCGCGATCCGGCCGCCAGCCCGGCGTCTGCCCGGCGTCTGCCCGGCGCCGGCCTGATGGCTGTCGCGCGGGATCGCTCGCGGGCATGGCCCGCTCCTACAAATGGTTGAAACAATCTGAATTGGCTTACGCGCATACCGGTCAGTCGATAGTTGACTGTAACGGTTGGTGATGCGGGGCGCTTTCTATAGAATGCGCAAACGTTTCAGCAGACCATGCATCCCTCCCACAACAAAAGCCAAAGCCGAAGGCTTTGCGTGTCTCTCTGCGCAGGACGTCCCTCATTCCATCAAGCAGGCCTCAGAGCCGGCGGAGGAGGGAACTGAGTCCCGACTCATCCTCGTCATCTGTCGCCTTGCCCAACGTGCGCGCTCTGTGCGCGGGGCCCGGCCTTCACGCTGTATGACGCCGGTGGGAAAGGCCAAGCCCTAACGACGAGAAAACCTTTCGATGATCAAGAAAGTTAGCGGGGCGCTGCTGGGCCTCGCCCTGGCAGTGAATTGCGCGCCCGCGTTCGCGGACACCAAGAAAGTCGACGTGCTGCTGATCGGCGGCGGCATCATGAGCACCACCCTGGGCGTCTGGCTCAACGAGCTGGAACCGGGCTGGAGCATGGAGATGGTCGAGCGCCTGGACGGCGTCGCCCAGGAAAGCTCCAACGGCTGGAACAACGCCGGCACCGGCCACTCCGCCCTGGCCGAGCTGAACTACACCCCCGAAGACAAGGACGGCAACGTCACCATCGCCAAGGCGGTGGAGATCAACGAGTCGTTCCAGATCTCCCGTCAGTTCTGGGCCTGGCAGGTGCAGAACGGCGTGCTGAAGAACCCGCGCTCGTTCATCAACTCCACCCCGCACATGAGCTTCGTCTGGGGCGACGACAACATCGCCTTCCTCAAGAAGCGCTATGAAGCGCTGCAGGCCAGCCCGCTGTTCCGTGGCATGCAGTACTCCGAAGACCCGGCGCAGATCGCCAAGTGGGTGCCGCTGATGATGCAGGGCCGTGACCCGTCGCAGAAGATCGCCGCCACGTGGACGCCGATCGGCACCGACGTGAACTTTGGCGAGATCACCCGCCAGTTCGCCGGCTACCTGCAGACCAAGCCGAACTTCAGCCTGAAGCTCTCCAGCGAAGTCGAGAACATCACCCGTAACGACGACGGCACCTGGCGCGTCGAGTACAAGAACCTCAAGGACGGCAGCGTTACCGAAACCGACGCCAGGTTCGTCTTCATCGGCGCTGGCGGCGGTGCACTGCGCCTGCTGCAGAAATCCGGCATCGAGGAAGCCAAGGACTACGCCGGTTTCCCGGTGGGCGGTTCCTTCCTCGTCACCGAGAACCCGACCATTGCCCAGCAGCACCTGGCCAAGGCCTATGGCAAGGCGTCGGTCGGCGCACCGCCGATGTCCGTGCCGCACCTGGATACCCGCGTGCTGGACGGCAAGCGCGTGATCCTCTTCGGGCCGTTTGCCACCTTCTCCACCAAGTTCCTCAAGGAAGGCTCGTACCTCGACCTGCTGGGCAGCACCAATGTCCACAACGTCTGGCCGATGACCCGCGTAGGCATCGACGAGTACCCGCTGGTGGAGTACCTCGCCGGCCAGCTGATGCTGTCTGACGACGACCGCCTCGCGGCGCTGCGCGAGTACTTCCCGGAAGCCAAGGCCGAGGACTGGCGCCTGTGGCAAGCCGGTCAGCGCGTGCAGATCATCAAGCGTGACGCGGACAAGGGCGGCGTGCTGAAGCTCGGCACCGAGATCGTCGCTTCCGCCGACGGCAGCATCGCCGGCCTGCTGGGTGCATCGCCGGGCGCCTCCACCGCCGCGCCGATCATGCTCAACGTGCTGGAAAAGGTGTTCAAGGACAAACTCGCCACCCCTGAATGGCAGGCCAAGGTCCACCAGATCGTCCCCAGCTACGGCACCAAGCTCAACGACAGCCCGGAGAAAACCTTCCAGGAGTGGAGCTACACCGCCAAGGTCCTGCAACTGGACCCGCCGCCGGCCATCGACCAGGTTCCGGCTGCGCAGCCGGCCGACGCCGCCCCGGTGCCGGAAAAGGCCTCCAGCGATATGGCGCTTTAAGTTGCCGCGCTGAATAAAAGAGTTCCGAAGGCCGTACTTCAAGTTCGGCTTTCGGAGTCTCCTTCTGAAACATCCGCTCTACCGCTATTTTCCGAACTTTAGTCGGGGCGAGCTGCCCGATATAACGCCAGGGCTTTCCGTGTTATCCCGCATTTCCCTATAGGCCTGAGTGTCCTGGCGAACTACCGGACAACTTCGAAGCCGCAGGTTTGTCCCGATGCATTAATGAGGACGGCGAATCGGCGCAATAGTCGAAGTTTTGCGCTCGTGCCTACGCCGGTGACGAACTGCTATTCGAGCCGTGGGTGGCTGGGCGTTTACATTCAAATTTGCATGTCAAACCGTCCATTTTGCCGCTTCGCTCTGCGCTGGGCTTCAGCGTCCCTTTCTGCTGTGGATTGGCATGACCGTACCGACAGGTTTGCCTGGCTCATGTTTTCCGACGAACGGTAATTATGTGCTCCATGGATTACAGGCGTGTAAGCCATTGGCGATAGTCAAACAAGCGACTGAATATTGTCGTGGAGGTGTCGGGGCGGCGAAGTGCGACGGCCAATTCGCGATAGCGGGAGTAAGCCCCGGAAGTGGCGCTGCTTACAGAGAATGTCAATTAATTGTCGAGAGTGAATCGGCCGGATATCAGCGCTTATATCTGCGAATGGACAATAAAATCTGAACTTTCCAGCGGGTGCTTAGGCTACTACCTTTCGATTAAACCTTTTGGCCAGGAGCCTTTGGAAGTGCTCCCGGCGCCTTGTACAGAAGCTGCTATCTCTTTCTGGCCATAAACAAAAAAATTATTCCGGTCAGAGGAAATCAGCATGGCGATCCAGGCGAAGGTCGTGGCGTCTCAAGTGCAGGTGGCCACCGCCACGCAGCAGACGGTACAAGGAAGCATCGTTCTCGAGCAGGCCAGCAACGTGGCCCTGGATGTCACCGCTGACGCGGTCGCCAGTTACCAGCAGGTCGGCGCCGACCTGGTGGTTCACCTCAAGGATGGCGAAACCATCCGGATCGCCAACTTCTACGCCCCGAACCAACCGCCGAGCCAGCTCTACCTGGTGAACGAAAACGGCGACCTGGTGGTGACCGAACTGGATCAGGTCGCCGCCGATGGCACCCTGACACCCACCTATGCTGCTGAGCCCATCGACGCCGGCTTCGAGTCCCTGACCGCTGCCGAGGCGGGTACAGCGGCGGGCACCGCTGGCGGGATCGCCGGGATGGGCATCCCTGCGACGATTCTCGCTGGCGCCGCGGTGATTGCCGGCGGCGCCGCCATTGCCAGCGGCGGTGGTGGGGGCGGTGGCGGTGGAGGCGGCGGCAGCAACCCGCCAGCGACTCCCGCGCCGGCGACTGATGTCACGGTCAGTCCTGACGGCAGCGTGATCACCGGCCGCGCCACGCCCGGTACCACCGTCGAAGTGGACGTCAACGGTGATGGCCAGCCCGACTACACCGCGCCGGTGGACGGCAACGGCAACTTCCAGATACCGGTCAGCCCGCCGTTGAGCAACGGCGAAAATGTCACTGTGGTAGTGCGCGGCCCCAATGGTGGCAGCGCAAGTTCCGGCACCACCGTTACCGCGCCGGATACCACGGCTCCTGGCGCCGCTACCGGTGTCACGGTGTCGCAAGATGGCAGCAAGGTGAGCGGTAGCGCCGAACCGGGTGCCACGGTGAAAGTCGACACCAACGGCGACGGAATCCCCGATGCTACTGGCGTCGCCGGCTCCGACGGGCATTTCGAAATCACCCTGCCCAGCCCGGTGAACAATGGCCAGGGCGTCACGGTGACGGTCACCGACCCGGCCGGCAACAGCGGGCCGGCCACCGTGGTAAGTGCACCGGATACCACGCCACCGGAGGCCGCCCATGGCCTGACGATCAGCGCCGACGGTCGTGGCCTTGCGGGTATCGCCGAACCGGGTAGCTCATTGTCCATCGATCTCAACAATGACGGCGTCCCCGACCTGACCGTGCAGGTCGGTCCCGACGGGCGTTTCAATCTCAGCCTGGAGTCGCCGCTGTCCGCCGGCCAGGTCATTTCCATCATCGTTCGCGACGCCGCCGGCAACGCCAGCCCCATCGCCACCGTCAGCGCGCCGGGCGGCGGCGTGCCGGCGCCGGTCATCGAGGCGAGCAACGGTCATGTTCTCCAGGGCACGGCGACTGTGGGCACCCAGGTCTACCTGAGCAATGCCCAGGGCGCCCTGATCGGCGTGGCGCTGGTGGGCGGCGACGGCCACTGGAGCTTCACCCCGCTCACGCCGCTGGCCGACGGTACCGTGGTCACTGCCGTAGCACGCGGCCCGCAGGGGGAGAGCGGCCCAGCCAGCGTCACGGTGGATGCCGTGGCACCGTCCACGCCCGCCATCACGTCGGGTAACGCCAGCGGGCTGGAGGGGACGGCGGAAGCCGGCGCGACCGTGGTGCTCACCACCGGCAACGGCACTCCGCTTGCGACCGTCGTCGCCGACGGCAACGGCCACTGGAGCTACCGGCCCGGCTCGCCATTGCCCAATGGCACCCAGGTCACTGTCGTCGCCAGGGACGCCGCCGGCAACCTCAGCGGCCCGGCGCAGATCACCCTGGATACCCAGCCGCCGGCAGCGCCCACGGTGAATCCGAGCAATGGCGGGTTGTTCAGCGGCATCGCGGAAGCCAATAGCACGGTGCTACTGACCGACGCCAACGGCCAAGTGATAGGTCAGGCTCAGGCTGACGGCAGCGGCCACTGGCAGTTCACCTTCAATCCACCGCTGGCCAATGGCGCAACGGTGTCGGTGGCGGCCATGGATGCCGCCGGCAACACCGGGGCAGCAACCGGGGTCACGGTGGACTCCAGCATTCCCTCTGCGCCCACGGTCAATCCGAGCAATGGCTTGAGCATCAGCGGGCTGGCCGATGCCGGGGACCGCGTGGAGATCCGCGACGCCAATGGCAACCTGATCGGCTCCGTCACCGCCGATGGAGGCGGTCACTGGAGCTATACGCCCGGCGCGCAGTTGCCTGACGGCACCCAGTTGCAGGTCGTCGCCGTGGACCCGCTGAGCGGCCACCAGAGCCCGGTGATCGGGCTGGTCATCGACGGGGTGGCACCCGTTGCGCCCCAGGTGGACATCAGCAATGGCGCCGTACTCAGCGGTATTGCCGAACCCGGCAGCCTGGTCAGCCTCACCGACCCACAGGGCAACCTCATTGCTCAGGTCCGCGCCGACGGCGTCAGTGGTGCTTGGTCCTTCACTCCCGGGGCATCGTTGCCAGACGGTACGGTGGTGGTGGTCACCGCCACCGACGCCGCCGGTAACGCCAGCCAGCCCACCAGCGTCGTGGTCGACGCCGCCGCGCCGCCGCCCCCGCAGGTCAATGCCAGCAATGGCCTAGTCCTCAGCGGGACGGCCGAACGCGGTGCCACCCTGATCATCCTCGATGCCAACGGCAATCCCATTGGCCAGGTGACCGCCGACGCCGCCACCGGGCAGTGGAGCTTCACACCGCCGTCGGCCCTGCCCAACGGCACACAGGTGTCCGTGGTTGCCCGCGACGCCGCCGGCAACGTCGGCCAGCCAACCCCGGTGATCGTGGACCGTCAGGCACCCAATGCACCGCAGATCGAAGCGAGCAACGGCGATGTCCTGCATGGCACCGCCGAGCCGGGCAGCACGGTGACCCTCACCGACGGCAACGGCAACCCCATTGCCCAGGTGACCGCCGATCCGCTGACCGGGGACTGGTCGTTCACGCCGGGTACGCCCCTGGGCAATGGCACCCAGGTGCTCGCCACCGCCACCGACGCGGCCGGCAACGTCAGCCCGGTGGGGCAGATCACCGTCGACAACCTGGCACCCAATGCCCCCACGGCAGGGCCAAGCAACGGCACGCAGATCAGCGGGACCGCCGAGCCGGGCAGCACCGTCGTCATCATGGACGCCGCCGGCAACCCCTTGGGCGAGGCAGCGGTGGGGCTCAATGGCGCCTGGCTGTTCCGCTTCAACCAGACGCTGCCCAGTGGCTTCGTGCTGCGCCTGGCGGTGCGTGATGCGGCCGGCAACGTCGGTGCGGAAACCACCACCACGGTGGACAGCGACCTGACCACGCCGCCGACACCGGATGTGAGCAACGGCAGCGTCATCAGCGGCACCGCCGAGGCCGGCCAGCAAGTGATAGTGCGCGATGCCAACGGCAATGAGATCGGCCGCACCACGGCCGACGGAAATGGCCACTGGAGCGTCACTCCGGCGACGCCATTGCCCAACGGCTCGGATTACCAGGTGGTAGCCGTCGACCCGGTCAGCGGCCATGAAAGCGTACCAGTGACGGGCACCGTGGATGCCGTGGCGCCGGTCGCGCCAACCATCAACGGCAGTACCGGTGTGACCCTTTCGGGTACGGCGGAGCCCGGCTCGACCGTCACGCTCAGCGATGGCAACGGCAATCCCATCGCCGTGGTCACGGCCGATGGCAACGGGCAGTGGACCTACACGCCCGGCACCGCGTTGCCCAATGGCACGCAGGTGAACGTTACGGCCTCCGACGCGGCCGGCAATGTCAGCCAGCCAACGAGCACCACGGTGGATTCCGTGGCGCCGCCAACTCCGCTGGTCGATCCGAGCAATGGCCAGCTCTTCACCGGCACCGCCGAGGCCAACGCCACGGTGATCCTGCGCGATGCAGGCGGCAATGTAATCGGCCAGGCGGTCGCCGACGCGGGTGGCGTCTGGAGCTTCGCCCCGCAACCGGCGCTGCCCAACGGCACCCAGGTGACGGTCATGGCCCGCGATGCGGCGGGCAACGAAAGCGGCACCGCGGGTGTGACTGTGGACGCGCAACCACCGGCCGCGCCGGTGGTCACTCCCAGCACCGGCAGCGAGCTCAGCGGTACCGCTGAGCCCAACGCGCAGGTGGTGGTGATTTCCGCCAATGGCCAGGTGATCGCCGAAGTACCGGTAGGGCCCGACGGTAGCTGGAGCTATACCCCGAGCACGCCGCTGCCCGACGGCGCGACCCTGAGCGTCGTCGCGGTGGACTCTTCCGGCAACCGCAGCGACACCACCACGCTGACCGTCGACGCCACGCCGCCGGCAGACCCGCAGGTGAACCCCGGCAACGGCACGCAGATCAGCGGCACTGCCGAACCAGGCAGCACGGTCACGGTGACCGATGCGAACAACAACCCGGTGGGCCAGACCACCGCCGATGGCCAGGGAAACTGGAGCATCACCCCGGCATCACCGTTGCCCAACGGCAGCAGCGTCACGGTGGTCGCCACCGATGCGGCGGGCAATGCCAGCAACGGCACGGTGGTGACCATCGACAGCAGTGCACCGACGGACCCGACGGCCACGCCAAGCAATGGCACCGTGCTCAGTGGCACCGGTGAGGAGGGCAGCGTCCTGATCCTCACTGACGGCGCCGGCAATGCGCTGGGGCAGGTCACCGTCGGTGCGGGCGGCAACTGGACCTTCACGCCGGACCAGCCGCTGGCCGACGGCACCGTGGTGACCATCGTGGCCCGCGATGCGGCGGGCAACGAAAGCGGCGCGGTCCAGGTGACGGTGGACTCCAGCGCGCCGACCACGCCGACCCTCGACCCGAGCAATGGCAGCGTCCTGGGCGGCACCGGGGAAATCGGCAGCACGGTCATCGTCAGCGTCGCCGGCAGTGAGGTCGCCCGTGTGCAGGTCGGCCAGGACGGCCGCTGGAGCTACACGCCCGGCAGCCCGTTGGACGACGGCACGGCGGTTTCGGTGCAGGGCACTGACGCCGCCGGCAACACCACGTCCGTCGTCAACGGCAGCGTGGACGGCGTCGCCCCCGGCGCGCCGGATATCTTGCCGAGCAACGGCACCACCTTCAGCGGTACCGCCGAAGCGGGCAGCACTGTCATCCTCAGCGGGCCGGGCGGCGAGATCGGCCGTGCCCTGGTGGATGCCGAAGGCCACTGACCTTTACCGCCACCCCAGCGGTGGGCAACGGCGTGACCGTCAGCGCAGTCGCCCAGGATGCCGCCGGCAATGTCAGCGGCAGTGACAGCGTGGTGGTGGACTCCGCTGCGCCCGTCGCCCCGAGCATCGATCCGAGCAATGGCACGGTCATCACCGGCACCGCCGAGATCGCCAGCACCATTACGCTGGTCTACGCCAACAACGTGCTGATCGGCCAGGCCACCACCGGTCCGGACGGCAGCTGGACCTTCACCCCGAGTCCGCCCCTGGCCGATGGCACCCGGATCGATGTGATCGCCCAGGATGCTTCCGGCAACGCCAGCGCCGTGGCGAGCATCGTCATCGATGCCGCGCCCCCGGCGGCGCCAACCGTCGCACCGAGCAACGGCAGCGCGCTCAGCGGCACGGCAGAGGTGGGCAGCACGGTCATCGTCACCACCGCGGGCGGCCAGGAACTGGGCCGCACCACCGCCGGCCCGGACGGCCAGTGGACGCTAAACCCAAGCCCGCAGCCGGGTGATGGCGACGTACTTCAGGTCATCGCGCGGGACGCCGCCGGCAACCAGAGCACGCCGGCCAGCGTCACCATCGATGCCGACCCGCCCGCCGCACCGACCCTCAGCGCCAGCAACGGCGAAGTGCTCAGCGGCACGGCGGAGGCGGGCAGCACCGTATTGCTGAGCGTGGGTGGCACTACCATCGGCCAGGCTACGGCGGATGCCGGCGGACACTGGACCTTCACACCGGCCAGCCCGATCGCCGACACGACCCTGGTGACTGCCGTGGCCCGCGATGCGGCGGGCAACATCAGCCCGCCGGCGACGGTGACGGTGGACGCCACGCTGCCGAGTGCACCGATCATCGCTCCCAGCGACGGCAGCGTGATCAGCGGGACTGCGGAAGCCAACGTCATCGTGCGCATTCTCGATGGCAACGGACTGGTGCTGGTCGAGGTGGGCGCCGGTAGCGACGGCCAGTGGAGCTGGACGCCGCCCTCGAAACTCCCCGATGGCACGCAGATTTCCGCCGTGGTGGTGGAGGGCGGGCAGATCAGCGGAGAAACCAGCATCACCATCGATGGCCTTGCGCCCGGCGCTCCGACCATTGAACCGAGCAATGGCACTGTTCTCAGCGGTACTGCCGAGGCCGGTAGCACCGTGATCCTCAGCGATGGCAACGGCAACCCGGTGGGGCAGGTCACGGCCGACGGCAGCGGGCACTGGACATTCTCGCCCGCCGCGCCGCTGGCCAACGGTACGGTGGTCAATGCCGTGGCGCAGGACGCTGCCGGCAACACCAGCCAACCCGCCAGCACCACGGTGGATGCGCTGGCACCGGCCGCACCAACCATCGACGCCAGCAACGGCAACGTTCTGACCGGCAGTGCCGAACCGGGGGCCACGGTCATCCTCATCGATGGCAACGGCACTCCCATCGGCCAGGTGGTCGCCAATGCCGGCACCGGGCAATGGAGCTTCACGCCCAACCCGCCGCTGGTCGGCGGTACCACGGTGATTGCCATCGCGCAGGACGCTGCCGGCAATACCAGCGGCCCGGCCAGCACGCTGGTGGACACCACCGCGCCAACCACGCCGACCATCCTGCCCAGCAACGGCACTGTGCTCAGCGGCACCGGCGAGGCTGGTTCGAGCATCGTGCTCACTGACGGTAACGGCAACTCGATCGCCCAGGTCAGCGTCGATGGCAACGGCAAGTGGAGCTTCACTCCGCCGACGGCATTGCCCAATGGCACGACAGTGAATGCCGTGTCGGTGGACGCCGCCGGCAACCAGAGCGCCTCGGTCAGCACCACCGTGGACACCAGCGCCCCGGCCGACCCGACCATCAACCTGAGCAACGGCACGCTGCTGACCGGCACCGCCGAAGCCAATGCCCTGGTGCTGCTCACCGATGGCAACGGCAACGCCATCGGCCAGGTACGCGCCGGTGCCAACGGTGCCTGGAGCCTGGCGGTGAGCCCGGCGCTGGCCAACGGCACGCAGGTTTTCGCCCAGGCCAAGGATGCCGCCGGCAACACCAGCGGCACGGTGAGCACGACCGTGGACTCGGTCGCACCCGCCGCACCGACCATCGCGGCGAGCAACGGCACCGAGCTGCACGGCACCGCCGAGATCAACGCCACGGTCATCCTCACCGACGGCAACGGCAACCCGATCGGCCAGGCCACGGCCAACGGCAGCGGCAACTGGAGCTTCACTCCCGGCACCCCATTGGCCAATGGCACGCTGGTCAACGCGGTGGCGCAGGACGCCACCGGCAACACCAGCGGCCCGGTCAGCACCACGGTCGACAGCCTGGCGCCGCCCACGCCAACCATCGACGCCAGCAACGGTACGCTGCTCCAAGGTACTGCCGAGGCCAACGCCACGGTCATTCTCACCGACGGCAACGGCAATCCCATCGGGCAGGTCAGCGCAAATGGCGCGGGGCAATGGTCCTTCGCCCCCGGCTCAGCGCTGCCCGACGGCACCGTGGTCAACGTTGTGGCGCGGGACGCTGCCGGCAATACCAGCGGCACCGCCAGCACCACGGTGGACGCCGTGGCGCCGGCTGTGCCGACCATCGACCCGAGCAATGGCGTGCACATCACCGGTACCGCCACGGCCGGCGTCACCGTGGTGCTTACCGATGGTGGCGGCAATCCCATCGGCACCGCCGTCGCCGACGGCGCCGGCAACTGGTCCTTCGATCCGGCCACGCCGCTGGGCAATGGCGTGGTCATCCAGGCCGCCACGCGCGATGCGGTCGGGAATACCAGTGCAGCGGTCAGCACCACCGTCGACAACGTCGCGCCGCCGCCACCGACCATCGAGCCCAGCGACGGCACCGTGCTGAGCGGGACCGCCGAAATCAACGCCACCGTCATCCTGCGCGATGGCAACGGCAACTTCATCGGCACCACCCAGGCCAACGGTAGCGGCGACTGGACGTTCAGCCCCAGCACGGCGTTGGCCAATGGCACCACGGTCAACGCCGTGGCCCAGGATGCTGCGGGCAATACCAGCGGCCCCGCGTCCACTGTGGTCGACAGCCAGGCGCCCGAACCGCCGGTGATCGACCCGAGCAATGGCACGCTGCTCAGCGGCAGCGCCGAACTGGGCGTCACCGTGGTCCTCAGCGTGAATGGCGTGGAACTGGCGCGGGTCGCGGTGCAGGCCGATGGGACCTGGACCTTCCCAGTCCCTTCGGCACTGGCCAACGGCACGGTGGTGGATGCGGTCACGGTGGACGCCACGGGCAACCTGAGCGCCAGCGTCAGCGTCACCATCGACGCCCTGGCGCCAGCGGTGCCCACCGTTACGCCCAGCGATGGCTCCGTACTCGCCGGCACCGCGGAAGCCAACGCCACGGTCATCCTGCGCGATGGCTTCGGCAACCTGATCGTCGAAGTGAAGGCCGATGCCAATGGCAACTGGCATTACGTGCCGGGCTCACCGCTGGGCAACGGTCTGGAAGTGGTGGTCAGCGCCCGTGACGCGGTAGGCAACGAAGGCCTGGCGACCAGCGTGGTCATCGACTCCAGCCTGCCGGCCGTGCCGGTCATCACACCGAGCAACGGCACAGTGATCAGCGGCACCGCCGAAGCCAACGTCACTATCCTGCTGAGCGTCGACGGTGTGTTCGTCGGCCAGGTGACGGCGCAAGCCAACGGCAGTTGGAGCTTCACGCCTGCAGCGCCGCTCGCCGATGGCGCGGTGATCAGCGCCGTGGCGCGCGACGCCAGCAGCAACCTCAGCGGCGCCGCGACCCTGGTGGTCGATGCGCTGGCGCCGAACGTACCGGTGGTCTCGCCGAGCAATGGCGGACAGATTGCCGGCACGGCCGAGGCGGGCGCTACGGTGGTGCTCAGCGTCGGGGGCGTGCCCATCGCCCAGGTGGTGGTCGATGGCACCGGCCACTGGGCCTACACGCCCGGTGTGCCCCTGGCCAATGGCGTGCAGGTCAGCGTGGTGGCTCGGGATGCGACGGGCAACACCAGCGGCGCGGTTAGCGTCACAGTGGACAGCATCGCGCCCAACACACCGACCATTGCCGCCAGCAACGGCATCACCTTCACCGGAACCGCCGAAGCCAACTCCACGGTCATCATCACGGGAGCCAATGGCGCGTTGCTCGGCCAGGTAACGGCCAATGCCAGCGGCCTCTGGAGCTTCACACCGGGAGTACCGGTGGGCAATGGCGTGGTGGTGAGCGTGGTGGCGAAGGATGCCGCCGGCAACGTCAGCGTCGTCGCCGCCAGCACCACGGTGGATGCACTGCCGCCGGCCACCCCGGTGATCAATCCCAGCAATGGCGTGCTGCTCGCCGGTACGGCCGAGGCGGGCGCCACGGTGGTGCTCAGCGTGGGCGGCAACATCATCGGCCAGGTCACCGCCAACGCTCAGGGGCAATGGAGTTTCGCCCCTGGCGTGGCCCTGGCCAACAACACCCAGGTCAGCGTGGTGGCCAAGGATGCGGTGGGCAATACCAGCGTCGCCGCCAGCGTCACGGTGGATGCCGTGGCGCCCACCGCTCCGGTAGTCGCCCCGAGCAACGGCAGTGTACTCAGCGGCACGGCGGAGATCGGTTCGACGGTGATCCTCAAGGTCGGCGGCGCCATCATCGCGCAGGTCACTGCCGATGCCACCGGGAACTGGAGCTTCACGCCGGGTACGGCGCTGGCCAACAACACCCAGGTCAGCGTCACCGCCAAGGATGCCGCCGGCAACGTCAGCGTGGCCACCACCGTTGGCATCGACAGCGTGGCACCGGTCGCACCCAGCGGCCTGAGCGTCACGGCCAACGGCACGGTGCTCACCGGCATCGCCGAAGCCAACAGCACGGTGAAGGTGATCATCAATGGCGATACGGCCAACCCGATCACCGTCCAGGCCAACGCCAGCGGCAACTTCACCGTCAACCTCAGCCCGGCCCTGACCGCAGGGCAGTTGCTGACGGTCAACGCGGTGGACACCGCCGGCAACGCCGGCGCGGCGATCCAGATCCAGGCGCCGGACCTCACCCGGCCGGTGCTGACCATTGCTGAAGCAGCCGACGGCTACATCAACAAGGCCGAGCTGAGCGACGGTATCCAGGTGCGCGTCGGCCTGACCGCCGGCGCCCGCGCCGGGCAAACCCTGACCCTGCGCTACAGCGGGCCGGGCGGCTACAGCTACACCCAGGCCCACGTGCTCACTGCAGCGGAGATTCTGGCCGGGGTGGCCCTGGTGACTGTGCTGCCTGCCGCCGGGGTAAGTGTGATCCCGCAGGGCGCGGCGACCCTCACCGCCGACGTCAATGGCGGGCTGGCGGCAACGCCGGCCGGCTTCGTCCTCGACACCATCGCGCCGGCCACGCCGGTACTGACGCTGGCAAGCAACCTGCTGGGCATCAGCGGCGAGGCCAACAGCACGCTGGTGGTGGACGTGAACGTCAGTGGGCTGACCTCGCACACCGAGCTGACTGCCAGCAATGCGGGCCTCGCCCAGGTGGACCTGTTCAGCGGCCTGGGCCTGAACCTGACCTGGGACCAGCTGCTGGACGCCAGCGTGTCGGTGGGATCGCGGGATGCCGCCGGCAACCTCGGCAACCTGGCGAGCATCAACCTGGAGAACGTGCTCACGCAGAACACCGTGACCATCGGCGGGCTCGGCCTGGCCGTCGGGCTGCTGCCGCCGGTACTGGGCATCAGCGGTACGGCGATCGCCGGGGGCAGCCTGGCGGTGCAGGTGATCACGCCGCTGGTAAACGTCACCCTGCACCCGATCGTCGACGCCACCGGCCACTTCACCATCAACCTGCTGGCAGCGGACCTGCTGGGGCAGCTGGGCCTGTCCGTGACACAGCTGCTCAATCTGGGCAGCCAGCTGAGCCTGCAATTGATCGCCTACGATGCCGCCGGCCACCAGAGTGCGACCTACGGCATCTCGCTCACCGGCTCTGGGCTGAGCCTGGCCATCGGGGAGGTCAGTGTCACCGGGACGGCGGGGGCCGATGTGTTCGTCGGGCAGAGCGGTGCCGAGCACTTCTACGGCAATGCAGGCGCGGACCTGTTCCTCCATGTCGGCACGGGCGACATCGTGCAGGCGGGGGATGGCAACGACACCATCCAGCTGCAGGCGACCAACTTCAAGAGCATCGATGGCGGTACCGGTTTCGACACCGTGATGCTCGACCACGGCATCAGCCTCAACTATGGCGCTGTCGGTACCGGCACCTGGACCAACATCGAGCGGGTGGACATGGGCAAGGGCGATACCGGCGGTAGCCTGACGCTCACCGCCGCCCAGGTGGACGCGGTCACCGATGCCAACAATGTCCTGCAGGTCACCGGTGACAGCAATGACACCCTCACGGTGAGAGGTGCCGTGGATACCGGAGTCAACCAGGTCCACAGCGGCGTCAGCTACGACGTCTATACCTTCGGCAACACCACGCTGCTGGTGGAGGAGAACACCGTCCACGTCGTCGTGTCCTGAGCCGTCGTTTCCGGGAGAAGGAAAGTCCTGCATGACATTACGCAACGCCTGGTTGTATGGCCTGCTGCTCACGAGTGCAGCAGGCCAGGGGCAGACACTGGACGAGGCCGTGCGCGCCGGCCTCGCGATCCATCCCGAAGTCCGCGCCGCGCTGGCGGAAGCGCAACGCGGCAAGACCGATGTGGAAATCAGCAAAGGAGGGTATTACCCGCAGGTGAGCATGTCCGGCGGGCCCAACGAATTCGATTTCGGTGAAGTCGTCTATGACCTCACCGCATCGCAGATGCTTTACGACTGGGGCCGGATGAAAAGCAAGGTCGACAGCGCCAAGGCCACTCATCGCCAGCTCGACGAGACGGCCCTGGTGAAGCGCGAGGATGCGGCGCTGGAGATCGTCGAGACCTATCTCGACGTACTCGCCGCCCAGGCGCGGATCGAGACGGTTCGCGAGCACATCCAGCGCCTGGGCGACATCCGCGAGATGACCCAGGCGCGCGGCGGCGATGGCTATTCCGATCGCAGCGAGCTGGACCGCGCCAACCTCGAACTGTCCCGCGCGCAGGAGCAGTTGGCTCTGGAGAAGGGGGCCCTGCAGGATGCCCGCAACCAGTACGAGGTACTGGTCGGCAAGCCGCCGGCCGACCTCGCCGAACCGGAACCGTTGTCCATGCAACGCTATCTGGTGGGGACTGACATGAATCGTCTGATCGTCGACAGTCCGCTGTACCGCAAGGCCTCCGAGGACGCCGACGTGGCCGAGGCCCAACTGCGCGAGAGCAAGGCATCGCTCCTGCCGCAGGTAAACCTGGAGGCATCCTCGCTGCGCCGGGAGATCGGCGGGCACCTGGAGAACGACTCGGTCGTGTCGCTGCGCCTGCGCATGGATACCTTCGAGGGCCTGTCCAACTTCCGTCGGCCCACCGCTGCCCAGCAGCATCTGGAGGCTACCCGCTGGACCCGCGACGCCATGCAGCGCGATATCAAGCGCAAGCTGCAGACGCTGTTCGACACCGATGACACCCTGCGCTGGCGCGAGGATTCGCTGGTGCAGCAAGTGCGCGAATCGGATCAGGTCAGCGGTGTCTACCGCGACCAGTTCGAAGTCGGCCGGCGTGATGTGATCGACCTGCTCAACGTGCAGCGCGAGCGTTTCGAGGCCGAACGCCAGCTGGCCAACCTGCGCTTCGAGCGCAAGCGCGTGGAATACCGTGCCGCCGCGCAGATCGGCCTGCTCGGGCCATTGCTGGAACATCACCTGTCTGCGGGAGCCTCCTGATGAGCGCCGAGAATGTGGTACTGCTGGCGGAGTACGAGGTCGAGGCCGACCCGCTGCGCCAGGGGCTTTCCCTGCTCTGTCGGCAACTGGGTCGGCCGCTGGGCGTGGCCGAGCTGGGAGAGGGCATGCCGTTGCACCAGGGCCGCCTGCCGCTGCGCTTCGTACCCCGAGCCTTGCGCCGTGCAGACATCGTCGCGCGGGTCGAGCGCCTGGCCCTGGCGAAGATGGACAACTACCTGCTGCCAGCGCTGTTGCTGCTGGAGGACGGCGGTACGCTGGTGCTCTGCGAGCAGGATGAGCAGACGGCCAGCGTGTTGGTGCCGCACAGCGACGGCGGCGCCGAACGGATTGCGCTGGCGGAGCTGGCGCAGCGCTACAGCGGCGTGGCGATCTTCGCCAAGTGCCGTTACCGCGCGGACGGGCGCGTCGGAGACTTCGCCCGGCGTGAGCCGGACCACTGGTTCTTCGGCCCGCTGAAGCGGCTCTGGCGCTCCTATTTCGAAGTCGCCATGGCGGCGATGATGGCGAACCTGCTGGCGATTGCTTCAGCCCTGTTCGCCATGCAGGTATATGACCGTGTCGTGCCCAACGCGGCCATGGACACCCTGTGGATACTGGCCACCGGCGTCGGCCTGGCCATCGTGCTGGAAGGGGTGATCCGTGCACTGCGCGGGCACCTGCTGACGACCATGGGCAAGCGCATCGACCTGCAACTGTCGACGCTGCTGTTCGAGCGCGTGCTCAATACCCGGCTGGCCGCCAAACCCGGCTCGGTGGGCGCGTTCAGTACGCAGGTGCGCGAGTTCGAGGGCGTGCGCGAGTTCTTTACCGCATCCAGTGCGGCAATGATCAGCGACCTGCCGTTCGTGTTCCTGTTCCTGCTGATCATCGCGCTGATCGGCGGGCACCTGGTCTGGGTGCCGGCAGTGGCGGCGCTGCTGATGCTGCTGCCCGGTCTGTTCTGCCAGGGGCTGTTGGCGCGGCTGTCGCGGGAGAACCTGCGCGAGGGCGCGGTGAAGAACGGCATCCTGCTGGAATCCATCGAGAACCTCGAGTCGGTCAAGGCCACCCGCGCCGAAGGCCGTTGCCTGCACCTCTGGGAAAACCTCACCGCGCAGCTGGCCGGCAACGCCATGCGCACCCACACCCTGACCACCGCGCTGTCCTACGGCGCGAGCATCGTCCAGCAGCTGTGCTATGTCGGCGTGGTGGTGTTCGGCGTTTACCGCATCAGCGCGGGTGAGCTGAGCGTCGGTGCGCTGGTGGCCTGCTCGATCCTCGCGTCCCGCGCGGTGGCGCCGTTGTCTCAGGCCGCCGGCATTCTCGGCCGCTGGCAGCACACCCGGGTGGCCATGGAAGGGCTCGACCAGTTGATGCAGGCGCCCAGCGAGCGCCCGCAGGACAAACGCTTCGTGCGCAAGGAACGCCTCGCCGGGCATTACCGCCTGGAGGCCCTGAAGCTGGCCCATGGCGAGAACCCGCCGGCGGTGGATGTCTCCGCGCTGGAGATCCGCCCCGACGAGCGCATCGCGCTGCTGGGCGGCAATGGCGCCGGCAAGTCGACCCTGCTGCGCCTGCTGGCCGGTCTGTACGACGCACAATCGGGTCGCCTGCTGCTGGACGATGTGGCGATTGCGCAGATCGACCCATCCGACCGTCGCCGCCACATCGGCTACCTGCCGCAGGATGTGGCGTTGTTCTATGGAACCCTGCGCGACAACCTCAACCTGGAAGGCGCGGCGATCAGCGACGAGGAGATGTTCGAGGCGCTGGACGGTGTCGGCCTGGGCGATTTCATCCGCTCCCACCCGCTGGGGCTGGACCTGCCGCTGCTGGGCAACGGCAGCCTCTCGGGCGGCCAGCGCCAGGCCGTGGGGCTGGCCCGGGTGCTGCTGCAGGACCCGTCCGTGGTGCTGCTCGACGAACCCACCGCGACCTTCGACCAGAGCACCGAACTGCACGTCATCGGCTACCTGCAGCGCTGGCTGGAAGGCCGCACGCTGGTGATGACCACGCACAAGAAGACCATGCTCGCCGTGGCCACCCGTGCCGTGGTGCTCAGCCAGGGCAAGGTGGTGATGGACGGCACCCTGGACCAGATCGTCAAGGACCGCACGGTCCATATTCCCGGACAGGAAGGAGCCGTCCATGGCCAGTGAATCCCGCGCTGCCGAACGCCTGCGCCGAGAGTTGCAGGACCCGCTGCTGGCTGCCAGTCATCCGGTGTCGCGACCACTGCTCTGGGCGCTGCTGTTAAGCCTGGTCGCCGCCATCGCCTGGGCGGCCTGGGCCGAGCTGGACGAAGTGACCCGTGGCGACGGCCGGGTGGTGCCGTTCAGCCGCATGCAGAAGATCCAGAGCCTGGAGGGCGGCATCCTTGACCGCCTGCTGGTGCAGGAGGGCGAGCTGGTGCAGGTGGGCCAGCCGCTGGTGCGCCTGGATCGCACGCATTTCGAGACCTCCTGGCAGGAAGCCGCCAACCAGGCCGAAGTGCTCGGCGCCGCCATCGCCCGGCTGGATGCCGAGGTGATGGGCCAGGACCACATCGTCTTCCCTGAAGGCATGTCAGCCGATGGCCCGGTGGCGCGCTCCGAGCGCGAACTGTTCAAGTCGCGGCGCGACAAGCTGGAGGAGAACACCCGTTCGCTGCAGCAGCAGATTCGCCTGGCGCAGAGCCAGTTGGCGCTGGTCAAGCCGCTGGTGGAGCGCCGCGCGGTGAGCCAGATGGAGGCGCTCAAGCTCAGTCAGGACATCGCCACCCTGAGCGGCAAGCTCACCGAGCTGAAGAACAGCTATTTCCAGGATGCCTACACCGAACGCCAGGAGAAGAAGGCCCAGCTGGCGCAGATCGAGCCCATCGTCCAGCAGCGCAAGGACCAGCTGCGCCGCACGGAGATCCTCTCGCCGGTGCGCGGGCGGGTGAACACCGTGCTGATCAGCACCCGTGGCGGCGTGGTGCAGCCGGGCGAGCCGATCATGGAAGTGATCCCGGTGGAGGAGCGCCTGCTCGTGGAGGCCAAGGTCAAGCCGCGCGACGTGGCCTTCCTGGTGCCGGGCATGCCGGCCAAGGTGAAGATCACTGCCTACGACTACAGCATCTACGGCGATTTGAAGGGCACCCTGGAACAGATCAGCGCCGACACGATCGAAGAAGATACGGTGCACGGCAAGGAGTACTACTACCAGGTGCTGATCAAGACCGATGGCAGCCAGCTGATGCGCAACGGCGAGGTACTGCCGATCATTCCCGGCATGGTCGCCGAGGTGGACATATTGAGCGGCAAGCGCAGCGTGCTGAATTACCTGCTGCGACCGTTGCTCAAGGCGCGGTTGATGTAAGGAGCGGCGAGGGATCGATTGCTCCTGTAGGGGCGGGCCATGCCCGCGATCGCGCGCATGGCGCGCTCCTACAGTCCGACTGCGGAGGCTGGGCCTCGCTCGGCAAACATGGGAACACCCGGCATACGCCTCCTTTCCCCGACAGGAAAGGGCCGGGGACCTGGGGAGGGAAGGGCGTGGCACTGTAGGGGCGAGCCGACCTGCCATGGATGTCCGGGCGGGGCATGCTGGCCGGCTCGCTCCTACGGCGGCCAGTCGATCCTCGCACCCACCACTACGGCTCTTCCTGTAGGAGCGAGCTTGCTCGCGAACCTCCCAGCGCCGGAACTACCGGGAAAATCGTTCGCGAGCAAGCTCGCTCCTACATAAAGAAGCTGAGAGCGTGGGGCAGGGTAGTCATCACACAACCTGGCGGACCATGGCCCCCGTAGCGCCCGATGTTGTACGATGACTGCCTCTCTTCTCTTATCCAGCGACTCCCATGCCCACCAGCCCGCTTCCCCGCAAACGTTCCCGCAGCCTCGCCCACGACGTGGTCGCCGAGCTTTCCGCGCGTATCCGCGACGGCCGCATCAAGCCGGGGGAGAAGCTGCCCACCGAGTCGGCGATCATGGCCGAGCAGGGCGTCAGCCGCACCGTGGTGCGCGAGGCGATCTCCCGATTGCAGGCTGCAGGGCTGGTGGAGACGCGCCACGGTATCGGCACCTTCGTGCTGGACACGCCCAAGGACGGCCCGTTCCGCATCGACCCGGCGACCATCGTGACCCTGCGCGATGTGCTCGCCGTGCTGGAGCTGCGCATCAGCCTGGAGGTGGAGTCCGCCGGGCTCGCCGCCCAGCGTCGTACGCCGGAGCAGTTGCAGGGCCTGCGCGAAGCCCTGGACGCCCTGGAAGAGAGCCAGGCCCACGGTCGCGACGCAGTGGCCTCGGACTTCCAGTTCCACCTGCGCATCGCCGAGGCCACCGGCAACTCCTATTTCACCGACATCATGAGCCACCTGGGGGCGAGCATCATCCCGCGTACCCGGCTCAACTCCGCGCGACTGGCCCATGACGACCAGGGCCAGTACCTGGCGCGGGTCAACCGCGAGCACGAAGACATCTTCGAGGCCATCGCCCGCCACGACAGCGACGCCGCCCGCGCCGCCATGCGCCTGCACCTCACCAATTCCCGCGAACGCCTGCGCCGCGCCCACGAATCGGCCGAAGAAAAACTCGGCTGACGAGCGGGCGGAAGAAAAGGTTGTCTGACGACTTGTCGTCTTTTATTTGTCGTTGTACGATGACTGACAACAAGACGCCATAAGCCGATTGTCGTTCCACCTCTTCCTATAAAAATTCGCTTTGCAGGGTGATCGCCAATGAATCCACAAGAACTGAAGTCCACCCTTTCGTCCGGTCTGCTGTCGTTCCCCGTGACGGACTTCGATACCCAGGGCAACTTCCGCGCGGACACCTACGCCCGCCGCCTGGAGTGGCTGGCCCCGTACGGCGCCAGTGCACTCTTCGCGGCCGGCGGCACCGGCGAGTTCTTCTCGCTGGAGCCCAATGAGTTCTCCTCGATCATCAAGACCGCGGCGGACACCTGCCGTGGCCAGGTGCCGATCCTCGCCGGTGCCGGCGGCCCGACCCGCCAGGCCATCGCCTACGCCCAGGAAGCCGAACGGCAGGGCGCCGCCGGCATCCTGCTGCTGCCGCACTACCTGACCGAAGCCAGCCAGGAAGGCCTGGTGGCCCACGTCGAGCAGGTCTGCCGCTCGGTGGACTTCGGCGTGGTGGTGTACAACCGCAACGTCTGCCGCCTGAACGCCGACAGCCTGGAAAAACTGGCGGATCGCTGCCCGAACCTGATCGGCTTCAAGGACGGCATTGGCGAGATCGAGCCGATGGTCGCCATCCGCCGCCGCCTGGGCGAGCGCCTGACCTACCTCGGCGGCCTGCCGACCGCCGAAGTCTATGCGGCGGCCTACAAGGCCCTGGGCGTGCCGGTGTATTCCTCCGCCGTCTTCAACTTCATCCCGAAAACCGCCATCGAGTTCTACAACGCCATCGCCGCTGACGACCACGCCACGGTCAACCGCCTGATCGACGATTTCTTCCTGCCTTACCTGGCCATCCGCAACCGCTGCGAAGGCTACGGCGTGAGCATCATCAAGGCCGGCGCCAAGCTGGTCGGCCATGACGCGGGTCCGGTGCGCGCACCGCTGACCGATCTCACCGGCGAAGAAGTCGAGATGCTCGACGCGCTGATCAAGAAACTCGGCCCGCAGTAAGCCGGAGGTTCCCGTGGCACAACAGTATTCGCACTACGTCGACGGCCAGTGGCTGGCCGTTACCGACGCGACCCCGAACCGCAACCCGTCGGATCTCTCCGACGTGGTCGGCGACTACGCTCTGGGCGACGCCGCGCTGGTCAGCCAGGCAGTGGAGGCAGCCCGCGCCGCATTCCCGGCCTGGTCCAACAGCAATGTGCAGGCCCGCGCCGATGCGCTGGACAAGGTCGGCAGCGAGATCCTCGCGCGCCGCGCCGAGTTGGGTGCGCTGCTGGCGCGGGAGGAGGGCAAGACCCTGCCCGAAGCCATCGGTGAAGTCGGCCGAGCCGGTAATATCTTCAAGTTCTTCGCCGGCGAATGCCTGCGCCTGGCCGGTGACCTGCTGCCCTCGGTACGTCCCGGCGTCAGTGTCGAGGTCACCCGCGAAGCCGCCGGCGTGGTCGGCCTGATCACCCCGTGGAACTTCCCCATCGCCATCCCCGCGTGGAAGATCGCGCCGGCCCTGGCCTACGGCAACTGCGTGGTGATCAAGCCCGCCGACCTGGTGCCCGGCAGTGCCTGGGCGCTGGCGGAAATCATCTCCCGCGCCGGTTTCCCCAATGGCGTGTTCAACCTGGTGATGGGCCGTGGCAGCGTGATCGGCGAAGCCCTGGTTAATCACCCGCAGGTGGATGCCGTGAGCTTCACCGGCTCGGTCGGCGTCGGTCGGCGCATCGCTGCACAATGCGTGGCCCGTGGGGCCAAGGTGCAGCTGGAGATGGGCGGCAAGAACCCGCAGATCATCCTCGATGACGCCGACCTCGCCAGCGCCGTGGAACTGTCGGTGCAGAGCGCCTTCTACTCCACCGGCCAGCGCTGCACCGCTTCCAGCCGGCTGATCGTCACCGAAGGCATCTACCCGCGCTTCGTCGAAGCCATGGTCGAGCGCATGCGCAGGATCAAGGTCGGCAACGCGCTGCACGAGGGTATCGACATCGGCCCGGTGGTCTCCGAAGCGCAGCTGCGCCAGGACCTGGATTACGTCGAGATCGGCCGCAACGAAGGTGCGCGCCTGCTCTTCGGCGGTGAGCGCCTGGCGCTGGCCACCGACGGCTATTACATGGCCCCGGCGCTGTTCGACGAGACCACCCCGGACATGCGCATCAACCGCGAGGAAATCTTCGGCCCGGTGGCCAGCATCCTCAAGGTGAAGGACTACGACGAGGCGCTGGCCCAGGCCAACGCCACCGAGTTCGGCCTCTCCGCCGGGATCGCCACCACTTCGCTCAAGCACGCTGCGCATTTCAAGCGGCATGCCCAGGCGGGAATGGTGATGGTCAACCTGCCCACCGCCGGCGTGGATTACCACGTGCCGTTCGGCGGTCGCAAAGGCTCGTCCTACGGGCCGCGCGAGCAGGGGCGTTATGCCCAGGAGTTCTACACCACGGTGAAGACCGCCTACGTCGGCGCCTGACCGGCTCAGCGGGCGGCCCTTGCCATGGCCGCTCGCTGCGAAAGCACCCGTAACCCCGATACAAGAACAAAGCAGGGGAACCACCATGACCATCGTCTGCCCGCAGTCGACACGTACCCGCGAACCCAGGCGCTGAACGCGCCGCGAGCTTCCCACTCCGCTCACTTTCGCTGGTAGGTCGTCATGCTGAATCAATCGATCGCACATCCGATTGCACATCGCCGCGCCGTCGCGCGCCGGCTTCCCCCGCGCCCTTTCCCTGGCCGCGTCGCGTCGTCTTGCCTGCTCGGCAGACGTCCGGCGGGGCTGTTTTCTTCGCTCCACGCTCTCAAGCACTTCGCCATCCGACTGCCTGTCGGTCATGGCGCGCACTTTCCTGTGTCGCTCGCGCGCTTCGTCAGCACGCGAGTCGGAACGGACGTACCGGCCCCGGCCGCCGTACGTCGGCAAGGAGGCGGTAACGGCTCGCAGCGGCGGGCCGGCTGATAATCTGGCCGGCATGCGCCGGTCAGCCTTATAAAAACAAGACACGAGACGCAAACCCATGAGCCAAGCAACCGCCAAACCGACGCATGTGCGTTACCTGATCCTGCTGATGCTGTTCCTGGTAACCACCATCAACTACGCCGACCGCGCCACCATCTCCATCGCCGGCTCCAGCCTGCAGAAGGACCTGGGCATCGACGCGGTCACTCTCGGCTATATCTTCTCCGCCTTCGGCTGGGCCTACGTGGCCGGGCAGATTCCCGGCGGCTGGCTGCTGGACCGCTTCGGCTCGAAGAAGGTCTACGCCGCAGGCATCTTCATCTGGTCGCTGTTCACCTTCCTGCAAGGCTTCGTCGGCTACCTGCCGGTGGCCAGCGCGGTGATCGCACTGTTCCTGCTGCGCTTCATGGTGGGCTTCGCTGAGGCGCCGTCCTTCCCCGGCAACGCGCGCATCGTCGCCGCCTGGTTCCCCACCGCCGAACGCGGCACGGCCTCGGCCATCTTCAACTCGGCGCAGTACTTCGCTACCGCGCTGTTCGCCCCGATCATGGGCTGGATCGTCTTCCACTTCGGCTGGGAGCACGTGTTCGTGGTGATGGGCGTGCTGGGCATGGTCTTCGCCGGCATCTGGATGAAGACCATCTACAACCCCAAGGAACACCCGCGCACCAACGCCGCTGAAGTCGCAGCCATCGAGGCGGGCGGCGGTATGGTCGACATGGACCAGAAGCGCGCCAGTGACGGCCCGAAATGGCACTACGTCAGCCAGCTGCTGCGCAGCCGCATGCTGCTGGGCGTGTACCTGGGCCAGTACTGCATCAACGCGATCACCTACTTCTTCCTCACCTGGTTCCCGGTGTACCTGGTGCAGGAGCGCGGCATGTCGATCCTCAAGGCCGGCTTCATCGCCTCGCTGCCCGCGCTGATGGGCTTCCTCGGTGGTGTGCTGGGCGGGATCATCTCCGACTACCTGCTGCGCCGCGGCCATTCGCTGACCTTCGCCCGCAAGCTGCCCATCGTCTGCGGCCTGCTGCTGTCCACCACCATGGTGTTCTGCAACTACGTCGATGCCGAGTGGATGGTGGTCGGCTTCATGACCCTGGCGTTCTTCGGCAAGGGCCTGGGCGCGCTGGGCTGGGCGGTGGTGGCAGATACCTCGCCCAAGCAGATCGCCGGCCTCTCCGGTGGCCTGTTCAATACCTTCGGCAACCTGGCCTCGATCACCACGCCGATCGTCATCGGCTACCTGATCAGCGCCACCGGCTCGTTCAAGTGGGCGCTGGTGTTCGTCGGCGCCAACGCCCTGGTGGCGGTGCTGAGCTACCTGTTCATCGTCGGCCGTATCGAGCGGGTAGAGCTGAGCGACGAAGCGCCCAAGTCGCCGCGCCGTGTCGATGAAAAACGTCTGGCCCCGGCCAATTCCTGAGCAGTTCCGGGGGTATTTCGGAGATGAGTGTCATGCAGTTGATCCCGCACCAGGACTCGCCGCGCTACGTGAAATTGCACGCGGACGATAACGTCGCCATCGTCGTCAACGACCAGGGCGTGGCCGCTGGTGGTTGCTTTCCAGACGAACTGGTAGCTGCCGAGTCGATCCCGCAGAGCCACAAGGTGGCGCTGGTGGACATCGCCGAAGGTGCGCCGGTGCTGCGCTACGGCACGGTGATCGGTTATGCGCTGGCACCCATCGCCAAGGGGCGCTGGGTCACCGAGCAACTGCTCAGCCTGCCGGAGCCGCCAGCGCTGGATGCGCTGCCGCTGGCTACCGACGTGCCGCCTGCCGCCGAGCCACTGACCGGCTACAGCTTCGAGGGTTACCGCAACGCCGACGGCAGCGTCGGCACGCGCAACCTGCTGGGCGTCAGCACCACGGTGCAGTGCGTGACCGGCGTGCTGGAGCACTGCGTGGAGCGTGCCCGCCGCGAGCTGTTGCCCAAGTACCCGCACGTCGATGACGTGGTGGCGCTGACCCACAGCTACGGCTGTGGCGTGGCGATCAACGCGCCGGACGCGGTCATCCCGATCCGCACCCTCTACAACCTCGCGCGCAACCCCAACCTCGGCGGCCAGGCGCTGGTCATCGGCCTGGGCTGCGAGAAGCTGCAGCCGATGCAACTGATGGACGGCGACGCGCTCACCGCCGGCCAGGACGAGGCACAGTGGCTGTACCGCCTGCAGGAGTCCGGCAATGGCTTCCAGGGTATGGTGGAGCAGATCCTCGAGCTGATCGAAGAGCGTCTGGTAGTACTGAACGAGCGTCGCCGCGAAACCGTGCCGGCCTCGGAGCTGGTGGTGGGCATGCAGTGCGGCGGCAGCGACGCCTTCTCCGGCGTCACCGCCAACCCCGGCCTCGGTGTGGCGGCGGACCTGCTGGTACGTGCCGGCGCTACCGTGATGTTCTCCGAGAACACCGAGGTGCGCGACGGCATCCACCTGCTCACTGCCCGCGCGGCCAACCGCGAGGTGGCCGAGCAACTGGTCGCCGAGATGGACTGGTACGACCGCTACCTCGCCCGCGGCATGGCTGACCGCAGCGCCAACACCACGCCCGGCAACAAGAAGGGCGGGCTGAACAACATTGTCGAGAAGGCCATGGGCTCGATTGCCAAGTCCGGCAACAGCGCCATCGCCGGGGTCATCGCGCCGGGCGCGCGGGTGAAGGGCAGGGGCCTGCAATACTGCGCCACCCCGGCCAGCGACTTCATCTGCGGCACCCTGCAACTGGCCGCCGGGATGAACCTGCACATCTTCACCACCGGCCGTGGCACACCCTACGGGCTGGCCATGGCGCCGGTGATCAAGGTGGCCACGCGCACCGAGCTGGCCGAGCGCTGGCCGGACCTGATCGACGTCGACGCTGGCCGTGTCACCTCCGGGCGCATGACCCTCGACGAACTGGGCTGGGAAATCTTCCAGCTCTATCTCGACGTGGCCAGCGGCAAAGTCCGTACCTGGGCTGAGCGTCACCGGCTGCACAATGATCTGGTGCTGTTCAATCCGGCGCCGGTGACCTGAGCCACGCCTGAGCGCCCGCAGCGCTGTCAGACGCTGCGGGTAGCCCTGAGCTTGCCCGTTCGCGAGCAAGCTCGCTCCTACAAAAAGCCTCAACCTTCGCGCCTGCCCGCTCTGCTGGGACGGGTGGCGCTCACCCTGAAATCCACGATCCGGAGACAACAATGAAAAACTCCACCCTGGGCGCCGCCATCGCCTGCGCCGCCCTCGGCCTTCTCGTGCCCGCTGCCCAGGCTGCCGGCTTCATCGAAGACAGCAAGGCCAGCCTGACCCTGCGCAACTTCTACATCAACAGCGACAACCGCAACGGCACTGCCGAACCGAGCCGCCAGGAAGAGTGGGGCCAGGGCTTCATCCTCAATTATGCGTCGGGCTACACCCAGGGCACCGTGGGGTTGGGTGTCGACGCCATCGGACTGCTCGGCATCCGCCTCGACAGCGGCGGCGGCACTCATTACGAATCTGCCAGTCAGCAGGCCGGCACGGTGTTCCCGTCGAAAAGCAACGGCGAGGCGGTGAACGATTTCAGCAGTTTCGGCCCGACCCTGAAGGCGAAGATTTCCAGCACCGAACTGCGCTACGGCACCCTGATGCCCAAGTTGCCGGTGGTGACCTACAACGACGGTCGACTGCTGCCCGGCACCTTCGAGGGCGGGCAGGTGACCAGCGCCGACATCGACAACCTGAACCTGGTGGCCGGCAAGCTGGAGCACACCCGCGGGCGCAACTCCAGCGACTGGCGCGGCATGTCGATCCAGGGCGCCAACAGCGGCGCGACGGCCCGCGACAGCAACGAGTTCTACTATGCCGGCGGCGACTACAAGCTGAGCAAGGACCTGACGCTGCAGTACTACTACGGCCAGCTCAGCGAGTTCTACCAGCAGCACTTCCTCGGCCTGCAACACAGCCTGAACCTCGGCCCCGGTGTACTGAAGACCGACCTGCGTGCTTTCGACAGCGATTCCGATGGCAAGAACGGCAGCGCTTCAGGGCGAGCCGACGGCTACCTCTCCAGCGGCTACTACGGCAACCGGGTGACCAAGGGCGAAGTGGACAACCGCGCGTACAGCGGAATGTTCACCTACAGCCTGTCCGGCCACAGCTTCGGTGCCGGCTACCAGGTCATGAACGGCGACAGTGACTTCCCGTACCTGAACCGGGGCGATGGTGCCAGCGGCAGCGCCTACTTGATCACCGACGTGCAGATCGGCAAGTTCCTGCATGCCGGCGAGCGCACCTGGGTGGCGCGCTACGGCTACGACTTCGCCCAGGCCGGCCTGCCGGGCCTGACCTTCGCAGCGATCTACCTCAAGGGCGATGACGTGAAGACCGCCAGCGGCGATGAGGGCGAGTGGGAGCGCGACCTGACGCTGTCCTACGTAATCCCCGAGGGCAGCTTCAAGGGCCTGGGCTTCTCCTGGCGCAACGCCATGCTGCGTAGCGGCTTGCCCGCCAGCGGCTCCGGTACGCCGACCCAGCGCGACCAGGACGAGAATCGCCTGATCGTCAGCTACACCCTGCCGCTGCTGTAAGTTCAGGAGTGCTCGGACCGTAGGGCGGATAACCTGGAACAGGTTATCCGCCGTCGCCTCCACCAGTGGCGGATAACGCTGGCGCGTTATGCGCCCTACGAGACTGGCGGCGGACCTTGTCCGCCGTTCGCGGGCGCGGCCCGCTCCTACAGGGCGCGCGTCAGGAGGATACGGGTTGCACGGTGCTCTTGTAGGGGCGGGCCATGCCCGCGAGGCTCCCGCGCGGTTATCACGGTGCATGAAAAAAGGCCCCGCGCCGGATGGGCGAGGGGCCTTGTCGCGGACAGGGTCCGCTCCTACAAGAAGCGTATCAGCCGCGCGAGGCTTTCCAGCGGCGGATCACCAGTTTCTCCAGTTCCACCGCGAAGAACACCGCGATGCCGATGCCCAGCGAGATTAGCCAGCCGCTGAAGGGCAGGGCGACGGTATGGAAGGCGGTCTGCATGAAGGGCACGTAGATCACGAAGCACTGCAGCAGGATCAGCGCCAGGGTCACGGTGAGCAGCGCGCCGTTACGCAGCAGCGCCGTGTTCAGCGAGAACTCTTCCTGCAGCCGGCAGTTGAACAGGTAGGCCCACTGCGCGGTGACCAGGGTGTGCAGGATCATGGTGCGGATGTGGTCGGTGTCCTGGCCGTTGCTGACCATCCAGGCCTCCAGCAGGAAGGCCGCGGCGGTAAGCAGGCCGCCCACGTAGAGCACCCGCCAGACGGCGAAGCCATTGAGGATCGACTCCTTCGCGTTGCGTGGCGGCCGGCGCATCATCCCCGGCTCGCCAGGCTCGAAGGCCAGGGCGAAGGACAGGGTGGTGGAGGTCGCCATGTTCATCCAGAGAATCTGCAGCGGCGCCAGCGGGATCACCGCGCCGGCGAGGATCGCCATGACGATCAGCAGGCCCTGGGCCATGTTGGTCGGCAGGATGAACAGCGCGGTCTTCTTCAGGTTGTCGTAGACCCGGCGGCCCTCGCGCACGGCGCCGGCAATGGTGGAGAAGTTGTCGTCGGTCAGCACCATGTCGGCGGCTTCCTTGGTCACCTCGGTGCCCTTGATGCCCATGGCAATGCCGACGTCGGCCTGTTTCAGCGCCGGGGCGTCGTTGACCCCGTCGCCGGTCATGCCGACCACTTCCTCGTTGGCCTGCAGCGCGCGCACCAGGCGCAGCTTGTGCTCGGGGCTGGTGCGGGCGAACACCGAGTACTGCATGGCGAGGGACTTCAGCTGGGTGTCGTCGGCCTGCTCCAGTTCCTGGCCGGTCATGGCGCGCAGGTCGTTGCCCATGCCGAGCATGCCGGCGATGGCCACGGCGGTGTCCGGGTGGTCGCCGGTGATCATCTTCACCTGGATGCCGGCGCGCTTGCACAGCGCGATGGCCTCGATGGCTTCCGGGCGCGGCGGGTCGAGCAGGCCGGCGACACCGAGGAAGATCATGCCGTCCTGCACGTCCTCGTGGTCGATCACGCCATCATCGGGCTGTACCGGCTTGTAGGCGGCGGCGAGCATGCGCAGGCCTTGCCCGGCGATGAAACTCATCTCGCGCTCCCAGTACTCGCGGTCCAGCGGCTCCACGCCGCCCGCGCCGAGTTGCTCTTGGCACATGCGCAGCAGCACGTCGGGAGCGCCCTTGAGGTAGATCAGGCTCTGGCCGGCGACGTCGCAACGGCGCGCCATGTACTTGTAGGCGGAGTCGAAGGGAATCTTGCCGAACTTCTGGAACTCAATCTCCGGGAGGTCCGCCTTGCGCGCCAGGACCTTCAGCGCGCCCTCGGTGGGGCCGCCGACCACGCCCCAGCGGCCTTCGTCATTGAGTTGCAGGCTGCTGTCGTTGCAGATGTCGACCGCGCGGATGAAGGCATCCAGAGAGCCGTGTTGCGCCCAGTCCAGCTCGTCGCTGGTGCTGCCGAAGGTGATACGGCCCTTGGGCTCGTAGCTCTGGCCTTCGACGCTGTAGAGACCGTTGGCGAGCAGCACGCTCTTCACGGTCATCTCGTTCATGGTCAGGGTGCCGGTCTTGTCCGAGCAGATCACGCTCATGGCGCCCAGGGTTTCCACGGTCGGCAGCTTGCGGATGATCGCCTTGTTCTGGGCCATGCGCTGCACGCCCAGGGACAGGATGATCGAGACGATGGCCGGCAGGCCCTCGGGGACCGAAGCCACGGCCAGGCTGATCAGCGACAGCAGCAGTTCGCCGAAGGGGTAGTCGTGCCAGAAGAAGCCGATGATGAACAGCGCCACCATCATGCCGATGATCAGCTGGAAGATACGTTTGCCCAGCTCGGCGATCTGCCGCAGCAGCGGGGTTTCGCTTTCGTCGACGTTGGCGATCAGCTTGTTGATGCGGCCGAGTTCCGTGTTGCCGCCGGTCTCGATCACCACGCCACGGGCGTTGCCGGCGCTGACGTTGGTGCCGGAGAAGCCGAGGTTGGTGCGGTCGGCCAGCAGCGCTTCCTGGTCCAGCGCGTCGGCGTGCTTGCCCACGGTGAGGGACTCACCGGTGAGCATGGACTCTTCGACCTGCAGGTGGTGCACGTCGAACAGGCGCACGTCGGCGGGAATCTTGTCGCCAGGGCGCAGGATGACGATGTCGCCGGGTACCAGCTGGCTGGCGTCCAGTTCGATCTTCTTGCCGTTGCGCACCACGTGGGCGGTGCTGCTGAGCATGCCGCGCAGGGCAGCGAGGGATTTTTCCGCCTTGTTCTCCTGGAAGAAGCCGATGCCGGCGTTGATCACCGCCACCAGCAGGATGACGATGGTATCGGTCCAGTGCCCCATCAGCGCGGTCGCTACGGCGGCGGCCAGGAGGATATAGATCAGCACGTCGTTGAAGTGCCGGGCGAAGCGCAGCCAGAGTGGGTCGACGTCCTTGGCCGGCAAGGCGTTGGGGCCGACGCGCAGCAGCCGCGCCTCGGCTTCGTCGGGGGAGAGGCCTTCCGCGCTGGTCTGCAGATCGGCCAGCGTCTGGTCGACGCTCTTGCGGTACCAGTCGGTGGTTTGTGGTTTGCCGTCGGTGGTTTGCTGTGCAGTCATGCTCTGACTCCCGGCTCCTGCCAAGTGGGAAAGGTGATTAACTGCAGGGAAGCGTAGACCTAGGAAATTGCTGTAGGACTGTCATGCCTCAATATTCGGCCGATCCTGGCTGAACCACGGCTGAACGAAGCTGAATGGAAGATTTGCATCTGAATACGCGGACCTTGTCCGCGATCGCGGGCGTGGCCCGCTCCTACAGGTGGAATGGGCGTAGGAGCGAATCGGCGAGCTCAGGGTTATCCCTTCATGCCAACCCTGCGGGAGCGAGCTTGCTCGCGAACAGAAGGTAGGGCGCATAACGCGCCAGCGTTATCCGCCGGTGGCGCGTCTGGCGGATAACCTGTTCCAGGTTATGCGCCCTACGAAACTCATGGCCGCTCGGACCCATCCAGCGTTGGATGAAAACATCGCGGACGGAGTCCGCTCCTACGAAGAGGCCAATTCCTGTGTCCCGCCCACCCGACTGGCCTGCCGCCAGCGGTTCGGCGTGCAGCCCGCCAGCTTGCGAAAGCTGCGGCAGAAGTGGGACTGATCGGCGAAGCCGCATTCCTGGCTGACCTGGGAGATCGGTGCGTCGCTGCTGGCCAGCAACTCGCGGGCGCGGTCGATGCGCAGGCGCAGCGCCCATTCCCGTGGCGCGAGGCCGGTGGCCTGCTTGAAGGCGCGGGAAAAGTGGCTGCGCGACAGGCCGCACTGCTCGGCGACATCGGCGATGTACAGGCGACTGAGCAGGCTACCGGCGAGAATGTCCTTGGCCTTGCGTTCCTGCCAGGGGGCCAGGGCGAGGCGTTCGCAGGTGTCTGGTCCGTCGTTGCAGGGTTCCGGCATCCGGTAGTGCTCCAGCAGATGCCGGCAAAGGCGCTGGCTGGCCTGTTGGAGACCGTCTCCCTGGCTTTCCAGCTCCTCCATGAGCTGCAGGACCAGGCGGTGGGTCTGGGGGGCGAGCATGGTCGCTACCTGGTGGGCAGGTGCGGGCATGGCGTCTCTCTTCTCGTTAGCTTCCAGTGGCGGCGAAAAGCCGTCTCTGTTAAGGAAAAACTCAAGGTAAATCAAGGTGATCCTATGCTCAATCGAATTGAGCGCAGAGGCCGCCATTAAGCACATGCGTCCAAGAAGGTCGCCGTGTTACGTGGTCGACTGGCGAGGCCCTCGTCTTGTGCAAAGATGCCCCCTCCCACAGCCCCGAGCGACCAGCCATGAACCGAAACGACCTGCGCCGCCTGGACATGAACCTGCTGGTGATCTTCGAATCCCTGATGCTGGAGCGGAACCTCACCCGCGTCGGCGAGAAGCTGTTCATCACCCAGTCCACCGTCAGCGCCGCCCTGGCGCGCCTGCGCGACCTGTTCGACGACCCGCTGCTGGTGCGCGCCGGGCGAGCCATGGAGCCCACCAGCCGGGCGCTGCACATCTTCGAGGAACTGCGCCCGGCGATGGATGTGATCTCCGCTGCGGTCAGCCGCGCCAAGACCTTCGAGCCCGAGAGCAGCTGCAACGTCTTCCGCCTGGGCCTTTCCGACGATGCCGAATTCGGCCTGTTCCCCGCGCTGCTGGCGCGCCTGCAGCAGGATGCGCCGAACATCACGGTGGTGGTGCGGCGTGCCAACTTCCTGCTGATGCCGGCGCTGCTGTCTTCCGGCGAAATCACTGCCGGGGTGAGCTATACCACCGACCTGCCGGCCAACGCCAAGCGCCGCAAGTTGCGCGATATCGGCGTGAAGGTGCTGCGCGGTGACAGCCGCCCCGGCCCGCTGACCCTCGACGAGTACTGTTCGCGGCCGCATGTGATGGTGTCCTTCTCCGGTGACCTGAACGGCGCCATCGACCTGGACCTGGAACGCATCGATCGCCGCCGCCGGGTGGTGCTGGCCGTGCCGCAGTTCGGCAGCCTGCGCGCGCTGCTGCGCAACACCGAGATGATCGCCACTGTCCCTGACTACGCGGCCTGCGCGCTGGTGGAAGACAGCTGCCTGCGCGCCGAGGACCCGCCACTGGAGATCAAGCCGGCCGAGCTCTCCCTGGTCTGGAGCGCCGCCCACGACAACGACCCGGCCGAGCGCTGGCTGCGCGAGCGGATGGTCGAATACATGAGCGCGCCGGTGCCCTGAAGCGCGCCATGAACCCGTGTAGGAGCGGGCCATGCCCGCGACAATCTCTGGTGCCTGAACCCCGGAGGCGCGGACTTTGTCCGCGGATCGCGGGCATGGCCCGCTCCTACGAGGGAGGGCGGTTCCAGGGGGCAGTCACGTAGGGCGAATAACCTGGAACAGGTTATCCGCCGGTTCACTCGCGGCAGATAACGCTGGCGCGTTTTGCGCCCTGCATAGGTGGCGCCGCAGGCTCAGAACACGCCCTTGAGCGGGTACTCGACGATCACATAGATACGGTCGATATCCGCGCCGCCCTGGGCGTCGTTGGCGCGGTGTGACACTTGCGCGAAGCTCAGCGCCAGGTCCTTGGCCGGGCCGGACTGCACCACGTAACGAACATCCAGGTCGCGTTCCCAGTGCTTGCCGCCATCGCCGTAGGCGGGCTGGCAGGCGCCGCCTTCCATGGGGTTGTAGGCGCCGCCGCAAGGGGCATGGGTGCCGTCGATGTCACTGCCGCGCACATAGCGCGCCGAGAGGGTCAGCCCGGCAAGGCCGGAGCTGGCGCCGTCCCACTGGTAGCGGGCCTGCCAGGAGCGCTCGCCGGGGCCGTTGAAGTCGGCGTACTTGATGGAGTTGGCGAGGTAGATGGAGTCGCCGCCGACGAAGTCGAATGGCGTGTCGCCGTCTATCTGCTGGTAGCCCAGGCTCAACGCGTGACTACCCAGCGCGACCTTGCCCAGCAGGCTCCACGCCAGGGTGTCGATGTTCCCGGCACGGGCGCTGCCGGCGTCGCCGGTCTTGTAGAGGTTGGCGTCCACCGACCAGCGACCGAAGCGGCCGTTGAGGTTGGCATAGGCCTGGTGCCAGACGTCGTCCAGCTGGCTGGCGTAGAGCGCGCCGCCCCAGGTGGCATCCGGCGCGCTCCAGGTGGCGCCGGCCAGGCTCAGGCCGCCGAAGCGGGTGCTGGCGCCGTAGCCTTCGAACTCGCCGTGGCTGGAGCTGGAATTCTGGTTCTTGAAGGCAGTAAAGCGCCCGGCTTGCAGGCGCAGACCCGGCAGGCTCCTGTCGTCGAGGAACCAGCCGGTGGCGTATTCGGGTTGCAGGCGTTTGTCACCGGTGTCGAACACCGGGGTTGCCACTTCCATCTCACCCCAGGCGAGGCTGGTTTTTTCATGCACCAGACGCAGCGCGGCGCCGGCATCGGAGTACTCGCTCTCGCTGCGGCCGTCACTGTCCAGCGGCAATAGGCCAGTGCCGGCGTGGCCGCGGCCTCCATCAAGCTTCAGGCCGAGGAAGGCGTGGGCATCGACGCCCAGGCCGATGGTGCCGGGCGTGACATCGCTGCTGAACCTGCCGATGAAACCCTGCGCCCATTCGCGGCGCAGGCTCTGGCCGTTGGGGCCGGGGCTGCGGTAGTCGTTGTCGAGGAAGTAGTTGCGCGACAGCAGCGACCAGTCGGCGGCCTGGGCCTGGGTGCAGGCCAGCGCCAGGAGGCAGGGAATCAGCGGGCTCTTCACGGGCGCGGCTCCATCAGGGCTGTCACGAAACGGGGCAGGGGAAGGCGATAGTCGCCGGGGCCGGCGATGGCCAGGCCGGTGAACAGAATCAGCATCCACCAGGCGAACTGGCCTTCCTCCAGCGACCATTGCGGGTGCACGAACAGCAGCGCTACCAGCAGCACAGCGATGACCGGCAGGCAGGCGAGGCGGGCGAACACGCCGAGGATCAGCAGGAGCGGGCAGAGCACTTCGGCGAATACCGCCAGCGCCAGGGTCGGCGTGGCGCCAAGGCCGAAGGGGTCTTCGATGTGCTGCAGCTCGTTCTGCCAGTGCAGCAGCTTGGGCAGCCCGTGCACCTGGAGGAGCAGCAGGGCGGCAGTGACGCGCATGAACAGCAGCGCCAGGGCGCCGGAGCGGTGGTGGATTGGCATGGTGTCTATCCCGGAATGAAAAAGGGGCGGCAATGCCGCCCCTTTCTGCTGCTCAGGCTCAGTGGCCTTCGCTGGCGTTGAACATGGTCTTGGCGTAGATCAGGCCGAGGCCGTAGGCGCCGCCGTGCTCGATGGAGGTCTTCACGGTTGCATCGTAGGTCTCGCCGCGAGCCCAGTCGCGTTGCAGTTCCAGCAGGTACTGCAGGGAAGTCATCGGGCGGGCGCCCAGCTGGATCATTCGTTGCAGGGCCATCTCGTGGGCTTCGGTGGAGACATCGCCACAGGCGTCGGCGATCACGTAGACCTCGAAGCCCTGGTCGATGGCCGACAGGGCCGGGCCGACGATGCACACGGAGGTCCAGAGGCCGGCGAGGACGATCTTCTGCTTGCCGAACTTGTTCACCTCCACGGCGATGCGCGGGTCTTCCCAGGTGTTCATGCTGGTGCGGTCAATGACGTTGTGCTCGGGGAAGACCGACTTGATCTCGTCGAAGATCGGGCCGGAGAAGCTCTTTTCGGCGACGGTGGTGAGGATGGTGGAAACGTCGAACTCCTTGGCGGCCTTGGCCACCAGGGCGGCGTTGTTGCGCAGGGTTACCGCGTCGATGGACTTGGTGGCGAAGGACATCTGCGACTGGTGGTCGATCATGATCAGGGTGTGGTCGGTGGGGTTGAGCAGGGTCTTGCCGGGAACGGCTTTGGCGATGGCGGTCATGGGGATCGTCCTTCTGGATGATGGGGTTCAAGTGGTCGATTGGTCCGGGCCGTTGTGGTCGGTGCCGAACCGTGGAGGCATCTTTGCCGATCGTTGAAAGGCGCGGAACAGACAGCCTTGCAGGGGCACTTTGCAGTTCTGCAAGGCCTGCCCGCAGGCTGTATTGGGCAAACTATGGTTCCGTCGCCCCGGCATTTATTGGACCTGTGTGCTCAGCCCGGCCGGCGCAGAATGATGCAAACGTGCGATTCGCCGACGCGGCGAATGGGTACAGTGGTTTTTTCCTATACCGGGGCACGCGAGACCGCCAAGCCCCGTTTGCGTGCGAGTAGAAGAATGAAAACAGTGGCCATGGTGCTGTACGACGATGTGCTGGCGCTGGATGTGACGGGGCCGATGGAGGTGTTCTCCATGGCCAACCGCTACCTGCCGTCCGAGCGCCATTACCGCCTGCTGACGGTGGCCGCGAAGCCGGAGGGCGTGCGCGCTTCCAGTGGCTTGAAGATGAGCGCCGACCTGCCGCTGGAAGCGCTGCTCGCGGGTGTGGACCTGCTGCTGGTCCCCGGCGGGCCTGGTGCCTACAACGGCGATAACGATGTACTCAAGGCTTGGCTACCGGCAGCGGCGCGGGCGGCGAAACGCTACGGAGCGGTGTGCACCGGCGCCTTCCTGCTCGGCGCCGCCGGGCTGCTCGACGGCTACCGCTGCACCACCCATTGGAACTACCTGGAGCGGCTGGCGCAGCTGTACCCGCGTGCGCAGGTACAGGCCGAGCGCATCTACGTCATCGACCGCAACCTGATTACTTCCGGCGGCGTTACGGCAGGCATCGACATGGCACTGGCGGTGGTCGCCGAGGACCATGGCAAGGACGTTGCCCTGGAAGTCGCCAAGGTGCTGCTGGTGGTGCTCAAGCGCCAGGGCGGGCAGACGCCTTTCGGCCCGCTGCTGGTGTCGGTGGTTCGCGATGGCTCGGTGATCGCCCGCGCCCAGGCCTACGTGGTGGATCACATCGACGAGCCGCTGACGGTGAACCGCCTGGCCGAGCTGGTGGCCATGAGCCCGCGCAACTTCGCCCGCGCCTTCCAGCGCGAAACCAGCATGACGCCCATGCAGTACGTGCAGAGCGCGCGCATCGACCACGCGCGCAAGCTGCTGGAAAGCAGCGACCTGCCGCTCAAGCAGGTGGCCAGCCGCAGCGGCTTCGGCAGCCCGCGGCACATGCGTACGGTTTTCGGCGAGCGGATCGGCATGACGCCGAGCCAGTATCGCGAGCAATTCGGCTTCGCCTGATGGCAGTGCGCCGCATTTCCCGCCGGTTGACCGTCCGGCGCACCCAAGTTGGCCGAATCCTTCCCCCTGTGGGAATTGCGCTGTCACACGAGGGCGGGAAAATACCCTGACCAATAATCAGGGGCGCGTCACCTCGGTACTGGCCAGATCGCCTGGAGGACCCGTTGTAGAGCGATCCGTCAGATCCGCAGACGTGAGCAGGACATGAGCGCAAGCACGGAAAACCGCACCGAGACCATCCTGCAGTTCGGTCGCTTCCAGTTTCACCCCTACAAGCGCCAGTTGCTGCAGGGAGATCGTCCGGTGCGCATCGGCAGCCGCGCGCTGGACATTCTCCAGGTGCTGATCCGCCAGCCGGGCGAGATCATCGGCAAGGATGTGATCATCGCGGAGGTCTGGGGCGACACCGTCGTCGAGGAGATCAACCTGCGCGTGCACATCGCGGCTCTGCGGCGTGCCCTCGGCGAAGGCCGCACGGGTGAGCGCTACATCGCCAACGTGCCGCTGCGCGGCTACGGCTTCGTCGGTGTGGTGGAGAGCGTGGTCGCTCCGGTGCAGGCAGTGACCCGGCCTTGCGAGGTGCGCACGAGCAACCTGCCGGTGCTGCTGATGGGCCTGGTCGGCCGCCAGGCGCTGCTCGAGCGGATGGTGAAGCAGATGCCCGCCACGCGCCTGATGACCCTGGTCGGCCCCGGTGGAATGGGCAAGACCTCCCTGGCGATCCATGCCGCCGAGCAGCTCGGCAAGCATTTCAGCCAGGTACGCTTCCTCGACCTGTCCGCCGACCCGGACGGCGTCTCCCTCAGTCAGAGCCTCGCCATTCTCCTGCGCGAGCCGGCCTACGAATCGACCCTGCTGTTGCTGGACAACTGCGAGCACCTCGCCGACCGCTGCGCCGAGGCGGCGGAGCATCTGCTGCGCCTGCACCCGGCACTGAGCATCCTCGCCACCAGCCGGGAACCGCTGCGTGCGGAGGGCGAGCGCGTGGTGCGCCTGCCGCCGCTGGAAGTACCCGCGCAGGACGATGCGCCGCTCGCGCTGGCCATGTGCAGTTCGGCGGTGCAACTGTTCGTGATGCGCGCGCGGGAGGTCTGCGACCGCTTCGAACTCAAGTCCGGCCAGGTGCGCGCGATCATCGACATCTGCCGGCGCCTGGACGGCATCCCCCTGGCCATCGAGATGGCCGCGCGCCAGGTGGGCATTCTCGGCCTTGCCGGGTTGCCGGCGCTGCTGGACACGCCCATGCAACTGCTGATGCCCGGCCGCCGCACCGCTCCGGCGCGCCAGCAGAACCTGCGTGCGACCTACGACTGGAGCTACGGCCTGCTCGACGCTGCCGAGCAGCGCTGCCTGCGCCTGCTCGCGCAGCTGGGTGAAGACTTCACCCTGGATGCTGCGGTGAATTCACTGGGCGGCCCCCGGCTCTGCCGTGACTGTGCCTTCGCCACCGTGCAGCAATTGGCGGACAAGTCGCTGCTCTGGGTGGAGCAGGGCGAGTGCGAGGTGCGCTACCGCGTACCCAATACGGCGCGCGCGTACCTGCGGCAGGTGGGCTTGCCCGAAATGGCGATCACCGCCGCTTGACTCCTCACCTGTAGGGGCGCGCCATGCGCGCGATCGCGGGCATGGCCCGCTCCTACAGGGGCAATGCACCCTACGCCAGCAAAAGCTATGTAGGGCGGATAACGCCTCAGGCGTTATCCGCCCTGCGACAGGCAAGGCCGCAACCCAGCACATGCGTCCAATAGGACGGCCGTCGCCGCCGCCATAGTAACCGGACCTCAATCATCGAGCCCGGGACCCCCATGAGCGCCGAAACCATCGATCTGAACAGCGTGGTGACGCTGGTGGTGCACCACAAGGTGCGTTGCGAAGCCTTGCCCAGCTACGAGGCCTGGCTGCGCCGCACTGTCGCCGCGGCGCGCCGGCAGCCGGGGCACCTGGGTGTGAACGTGATCCGTCCGGACGGCGAGGGCGCGATGTTCACCACCGTGGTGCGCTTCGCCCGCGCCGGCCAGCTGCAGGCCTGGATCGATTCCCGCGAGCGCGCCGAGCTGGTCGCCGAAGTTCTGCCGCTGCTGGAGGAGGGTGACCACCCGCTGATCCACAACGACGCCGAATTCTGGTTCACCCCCGAGCATGGCAGCGTGCGCCAGCCGCCGAAGTGGAAGCAGGCGCTGCTCACCTACCTGGTGATCAGCCCGCTGACCATGGTCATTCCGCCGCTCTGGGGGCCCGCGTTCGAGCGCTTCCCGGTGCTGGCCGGCGTGGTGCCGAGCAACCTGCTGGTAACCCTGTGCATCGTCCTCCCGGTGGTCTACCTGATCATGCCCTGGGTGACCCGTCGCTGCGCCGGCTGGCTCAACGCCGACTGAGCTTTCCCCTGACCATCCCCTCCCGCGGCGCCCGCGTGGCGCCCGTACCCACATCGTCCTGCACGGCAGGCAGAGGAGTTTCCATGAGCACATTCGTTACCCGCGACGGCACCGAGATCTATTACAAGGACTGGGGCAGCGGCAAACCCGTGCTGTTCAGCCACGGCTGGCCGCTGGACGGCGACATGTGGGAATACCAGATGCAGTACCTGAGCAGCCGCGGCTACCGCACCATCGCCTTCGACCGCCGCGGTTTCGGCCGTTCCAGCCAGCCGTGGAATGGCTACGACTACGACACCTTCGCCGATGACATCGCCGGCCTGATCGAGCACCTGGACCTGCGTGACGTGACGCTGGTGGGCTTCTCCATGGGTGGCGGCGACGTCAGCCGCTACATCGGCCGTCATGGCACGTCCCGCGTTGCCGGCCTGGTGCTGCTGGGCGCGGTGACGCCGATCTTCGGCCAGTCCGCCGACTTCCCCCAGGGCGTGGAGAAGGGCGTGTTCGACGGTATCAAGGCCGGCCTGCTGCAGGATCGCGCGCAGTTCATCGCCGACTTCGCTGCGCCGTTCTATGGCACCAACCACGGCCAGAAGGTCTCCGACGGCGTGCTCACCCAGACCCTGAACATTGCCCTGCTGGCCTCGCTCAAGGGCACCGTGGACTGCGTCAGCGCCTTCTCCGAAACCGACTTCCGCGCGGACCTGGCCAAGGTCGACGTGCCGACCCTGGTTATCCACGGCGACGACGACCAGATCGTGCCGTTCGAGACCACCGGCAAGCTGGCCGCCGAGCAGATCGTGGGCGCTGAACTCAAGGTCTACGCCGGCGCGCCCCACGGCTTCGCCGTCACCCACACGCAACAACTCAACGAAGACCTGCTGGCCTTCCTGCAACGCTGAGGTACCCAAGCATGAGCAACGCAGACCTGATCCTGTTCAACGGCAAGCTGCACACCGTCGACCCGGAGCGCCCGCACGCCACCGCCGTGGCCATCGCCGACGGCAAGTTCCTGGTCGTCGGCACCGACGCCCAGGCGATGGCTTACCGCGACGACTCGACGAAACTGGTCGACCTCAACCGCCGCACCGTCATCCCCGGTCTCAACGACTCGCACCTGCACCTGATCCGTGGCGGCCTGAACTACAACCTGGAACTGCGCTGGGAGGGCGTGCCGTCGCTTTCCGACGCGCTGGAGATGCTGCGCCTGCAGGCCCAGCGCACGCCGTCGCCGCAGTGGGTGCGCGTGGTGGGTGGCTGGAACGAATTCCAGTTCGCCGAGCGCCGCCTGCCGACCATCGAGGAATTGAACAAGGCGGCGCCGGACACCCCGGTGTTCGTGCTGCACCTGTATGACCGCGCGCTGCTGAACCGCGCCGCGTTGCGTGTGGTCGGCTACACGAAGGACACGCCCAATCCTCCCGGCGGCGAGATCGTCCGCGACAGCAACGGCGAGCCCACCGGCATGCTGATCGCCCGTCCCAACGCGATGATCCTCTACGCGACCCTCGCCAAGGGGCCGAAGCTGCCGCTGGAGTATCAGGTCAACTCGACCCGCCAGTTCATGCGCGAGCTGAACCGCCTCGGTCTGACCAGCGTGATCGATGCCGGCGGCGGCTTCCAGAACTACCCGGACGATTACCAGGTGATCCAACAGCTGGCCGACGCCGATCAGCTCACTGTGCGCATCGCGTACAACCTGTTCACCCAGAAGCCCAAGGAAGAGCTGGCGGACTTCAAGAACTGGACCAGCAGCGTGACCTACGGCCAGGGCACCGACTTCCTGCGCCACAACGGCGCGGGCGAGATGCTGGTGTTTTCGGCGGCGGACTTCGAGGACTTCCTCGAACCGCGCCCGGACCTGCCCGGCACCATGGAAGCCGAGCTGGAGCCGGTGGTGCGCCACCTGGTCGAACAGCGCTGGCCGTTCCGCCTGCACGCCACCTATGACGAATCCATCTCGCGCATGCTCGACGTGTTCGAGAAGGTCGACCGCGACATCCCGTTCAACGGCCTGCCGTGGTTCTTCGACCACGCCGAAACCATCACGCCGAAAAACATCGAGCGGGTGAGGGCGCTGGGCGGCGGTATCGCCATCCAGGACCGCATGGCCTTCCAGGGCGAATACTTTGTCGACCGCTATGGCAAGCAGGCCGCCGAAGCGACCCCGCCGATCAAGCGCATGCTGGCCGAAGGAGTGCCGGTGGGAGCTGGCACCGATGCCACCCGTGTGTCCAGCTATAACCCGTGGACCTCGCTGTACTGGATGGTCAGCGGCAAGACCGTGGGCGGCCTGAGCCTCTACCCGGAGGGCCTGTCCCGCGAGGTGGCAATTGGGCTGTTCACCCATGGCAGTGCCTGGTTCTCCAGCGAGCAGGGCAAGAAGGGCATGCTCAAGGCCGGCCAGCTGGCGGACCTGGCGGTGCTCTCGGAAGACTTCTTCAGCGTCGAGGAAGAGGCGATCAAGACCATCGAGTCGGTGCTCACCGTGGTGGGCGGCAAGATCGTCCACGGCGACCGAGAATTCGACAAGCTGGCCCCGCCGAGCATCCCGGTGGTGCCGGAATGGTCGCCGGTGGCCATTGTGCCCGGCCACTGGCGCCCGCAGGCGCCGTTGCAGCAGTCCGTGCACCAGTGCGTCGGCTCCTGCGGTGTGCATGGCCACAGCCATGAACGGGCGCGCACCAAAGACGTGCCGGTAAGTGACTTCGCCGGGTTCTGGGGCGCGTTCGGCTGTTCCTGCTTCGCGTTCTGAGGCGTGACGGTGCGGGCCGCGAGGGCCTGACGCCAATCGCGGACGGAGTCCGCTCCCACCTTCGGGCAGGCATCGGTGCCTCCGGGACTGTGGGAGCGGACTCTGTCCGCGATGATTCTGCCCTCGCTCCGTCGCGGGCATGGCCCGCTCCTGCAAGGGCGCGAGTGTTGCAGCCCAACCTGTAGGAGCGGGCCATGCCCGCGAACCCGCCCAGCGCCGGCCCCTCCGGCGCATCCCCTCTGTAACAAGGCTTTTCGCCATCTCCATCGATAGCCTTTTACCGTCCAAGCCAATCGAAAACTGCAATAGCAGCCTCGCCCAGTTGATCTATCTTCTGATGGGTTGTGCGAATACAAGGCGCCAACGATAGGCGCCCCCAAGGAGCCTGCAATGAGTGAAGAAAAGAAAGGTAGCTGCCCGTTCCACCAGACCGCTGGTGGTGGTACTTCCAACCGTGACTGGTGGCCGAACCACCTGAGGCTGGACCTGCTGCACCAGCATTCTTCCAAGTCCAACCCCATGGGTGAGGACTTCAACTACGCCGAGGCCTTCAAGACCCTCGACCTGGAAGCGGTCAAGGCCGACCTGCGCGCCGTGATGACCGACTCCCAGGACTGGTGGCCGGCCGACTTCGGCCACTACGGCCCGCTGTTCATCCGCATGGCCTGGCACGCCGCCGGCACCTACCGCATCGGCGATGGCCGTGGCGGCGCTGGTCGGGGCCAGCAACGTTTCGCCCCGCTCAACAGCTGGCCGGACAACGTCAGCCTGGACAAGGCCCGCCGGCTGCATCTGGCCGATCAAGCAGAAGTACGGCGCCAAGCTGTCCTGGGCCGACCTGATCGTCCTTACCGGCAACGTCGCCCTGGAATCCATGGGCTTCAAGACCTTCGGCTTCGCCGGCGGCCGCGAAGATGTCTGGGAACCGGACATGGACGTGTACTGGGGCGAGGAGACCACCTGGTTGGGTGGCGACAAGCGCTACACCGGTGAGCGAGACCTGGAAAACCCCCTGGCCGCCGTGCAGATGGGCCTGATCTACGTGAACCCCGAAGGCCCCAACGGCAACCCCGATCCGGTAGCCGCCGCCCGCGACATCCGCGAGACCTTCGCGCGCATGGCCATGGACGACGAGGAAACCGTTGCCCTGATCGCCGGTGGCCACACCTTCGGCAAGACCCACGGCGCGGGCCCTGCGGACAACGTCGGAGTCGACCCGGAAGCCGGCGGCCTGGAAGAGCCAGGGCCTGGGCTGGGTCAGCAAGTTCGGTACGGGCTCGGGTGGCGACGCCATCACCAGTGGCCTGGAAGTCACCTGGACGTCCACGCCGACGCGCTGGAGCAACAACTTCTTCTGGAACCTGTTCGGCTATGAGTGGGAACTGACCAAGAGCCCGGCCGGCGCCCACCAGTGGCAACCGAAGAATGGTGCCGGCGCCGGCAGCATCCCGGATGCCCATGACAAGTCCAAGCGCCGCGCGCCGTCGATGCTGACTACCGACATCTCGCTGCGCTTCGACCCGGCCTACGAGAAGATTTCGCCGTCGTTTCTACGAAGATCCCGAAGCGTTCGCCGACGCTTTCGCCCGTGCCTGGTTCAAGCTGACCCACCGCGACATGGGCCCGCTGGCTCGCTATCTGGGCCCGGAAGTGCCGAAGGAAGAGCTGATCTGGCAAGACCCGATCCCGGCGGTCAACCACCCGCTGGTGGACGAGGCTGACATCGCTGCGCTCAAGGCCAAGGTGCTGGCTTCGGGCCTGTCGGTCGGCGAGCTGGTGTCCACGGCCTGGGCATCGGCCTCGACGTTCCGTGGCTCCGACAAGCGCGGCGGCGCCAACGGCGCGCGCATCCGCCTGGCGCCGCAGAAGGACTGGGCCGGTAAACCAGCCCGAACAGCTGGCCAAGGTGCTCGGCGTGCTGGGTGAAATCCAGTCCGAGTTCAACGCCTCCGCTGCGGGCGGCAAGAAGATCTCCCTGGCCGACCTGATCGTCCTGGCCGGCGATGCCGGCGTGGAAGAGGCCGCGCGCAAGGCGTGGCCACAACGTCAGCGTGCCGTTCGCGCCGGGCCGCATGGACGCCAGCCAGGAGCAGACCGACGTGCGACTCGTTCGGCATGCTGGAACCGGTGGCCGATGGCTTCCGCAACTTCCAGAAGGCCGAAGTTCTCGGTGCCGGCCGAAGCGCTGCTGATCGACAAGGCGCAGCTGCTGACCCTGACCGCGCCGGAGATGACGGTGCTGATCGGCGGCCTGCGTGTGCTGGACGCCAACGCCGGCGGCAAGCAGCACGGCGTGTTCACCGACGCGGCCGGCACGCTGACGCAACGACTTCTTCGTCAACCTGCTCGACATGGGCACGGAGTGGAAGCCGACCTCGGACGCCAACGACCTGTTCGAGGGCCGCGACCGCAAGACCGGCGACGCCGAAGTGGACCGGCACCGCGTCGATCTGGTCTTCGGCTCGAACTCGCAGCTGCGCGCGCTGGCCGAGGTCTATGGCAGCGCCGACGCGAAGGCGAAGTTCGTCCACGACTTCGTCGCGGCCTGGACCAAGGTGATGAACCTCGACCGCTTCGACCTGCCGCGCTGATCGGGCAGGGAAGAGCAAAGGCCCGCGAACGAGCGATCCTTCGCCAGGGCCTTGTCGTTCCAGCCGTCGCAGGATGTTCACAGGCCGCCGGCAGACTGGGCCGCTCAATCGAGGAAAGGGGGGCTTTCGCCTATGCGCCGTTGTCTCACCGCTGTACTGGGCACCATTGTACTGGCTGGCGCCAGTCTCTGCCTGCGCCGAGGAATCGCCCGGCCGCGCGCTGAGCGAGGCTGCCGGCGTTCCCTGGCCGACGGTAATCGCTCACCGGGGGGCCTCCCACGATGCCCCGGAAGAAACCGCGCCGGCCTACCTCGCGGCCCGCGACCTGGGGGCGGATTACCTGGAGGCGGACCTGCAGCGCACCAAGGATGGCGTGCTGGTAGCGGTGCACGATGACACCCTGGAGCGCACCACCGACGTCGCCAAGGTCTTCCCGGGCCGCGAAAAGGCGCCGGTCAGCCAGTTCACCCTGGCCGAGCTCAAGCGCCTGACCCGGCAGCTGGTTCAACGCTGCCTATCCCGAGCGTGCCCGCTCCAAGTACGCGGGCTGCGTATCCTGACGCTCGATGAGCTGATCGACATCGCCGAA
>JASGKM010000046.1:0-59425 GCA_049840615.1 Pseudomonas sp. | reverse complement strand
TCGGCGAGTTGCTGGATTTCGCCGGCCTCGACCGTGCCAAGCTGAACCGCCTGCTCCTCGGCGGCCCGCTGATGGGCGACAGCCTGCCGTCGCTGGACGTGCCGCTGATCAAGACCGCCAACTGCCTGCTGGCTGCCACGAGCGCAGAGCTGCCGGCGCCAGAACAGGCGTTGCCGTGCATCCGCTGTGGCGATTGCGCGCAGGTCTGCCCCGCCAGCCTGTTGCCGCAGCAACTGCACTTTTTCGCCCTCGGCGAAGACCACGACCAGCTCCTGGCGCACAACCTGTTCGACTGCATCGAATGCGGCGCCTGCGCCTACGTCTGCCCGTCGAGCATTCCGCTGGTGCAGTACTACCGTGCGTCCAAGGCAGAAATCCGTGAGCTGGAACAGCGCCAGCTGAAGGCCGAACAGTGGCGCCTGCGCTTCGAGCAACGCCAGGAGCGTCTGCGCCGGGAAGAAGAACAACGCACCGCAGACCGCCTGGCCCGCCAGGAGCGTGTGGCACGCGTGCAGGAAGACCAGCCCGAAGCCGAAGCACCCTCGGCGCCGGCCGCGCAATCGGTGATCGAGCGGGTCAAGGCAGAGAAGTCCGTGGGCAATGCGCCCGACCAGCTCAAGCGTCTGAAGATCGAGGCGAGCATGGCCCAGGTCGCATTGAAGAAAGCCGAGAAGCAACTGACCGCTCACGACACCGAACAGCTGCGCACCCAGGTCGCCGAACTGCGCAACGCCGCCGAAGAGGCAAAAGCCGCGCTGGCGACTGCCGAAATACAAAGTACCAGCACGGAGCCAGCCCCCACCGCCGCTCCCGCCACGGACGAAGCGGCGCTGAAAAAGGCCAGGATCGAGGCTGCGATGGCCCGGGCGCAGTTGAAGAAGTCCGAGAAAGCCTTCGGCGAATCACCCAACGACGAGCAGCGTGCGACCCTCGCCTCCTTGCGCGCAGACGTCGAACGCATCGAGCGCCAACTCAACCCGTTGCAGGGGAACGCCATGCCGACCGAACCGAAAACCGAGCAGCCTGTCGACGGTGTGCTCGCCCTGCGCCAGGCCAAGCTGGCCTACATCACCCAGCGCGATGCCCTGCGCGCCGCTGAGCGCGAAGGTGCCTCCGCCGAAGAGCTGGAGGAAATCCGCCAGATGCTCAGCGTCGCGGAAGCCGCCTTGCACGCTGCCGAAGACGCCAGCGGCAAGGCGCCGCCAGACCTCGTGCGAACCGACAAGCGCCCGATCACCGACGCCCTGCGCGCCGCCAAGACCGAACTGGCCTACGCCCGCGCCGACCTGAAGAAGCTCGAACGCGAGGGCGCCGACGACCAGGCCCTGGCTACGGCCCGCGAGCGCCTGCAAGCGGCGCAGCGCGCCGTCGCCGATGCCAGTGGTGAGGCGCCTTGATGAAGCTGCCACGTATCAGCTCGCCCCACGCCACCGGCACGAACCGTACGCAGAGAGTCATGCTGACCCTGCTGGCCGCTTGCACTCCAGGCGCGCTGGTGCTGATCGGCCTGTACGGCGTCGGCACGCTGTTCAATCTGCTCTGGTGCAGCCTGCTCGCCCTCTCCACCGAAGCGCTGATGCTCAAGCTGCGCGACCGCCCGGTGACGTTTTTCCTCAAGGACGGAAGCGCACTGGTCACCGCCGTGCTGCTCGCCCTCGCCCTGCCGCCCTACTCGCCCTGGTGGTTGAGCGCAGTCGCCACGGTGTTCGCGCTGATCTTCGGCAAGCACCTGTACGGCGGCCTCGGGCAGAACCCGTTCAACCCGGCGATGGTCGGCTACGCGGTGGTGCTGGTGTCCTTCCCGCAGCAGATGAGTCAGTGGCCGGCACCGGACAGCGCGCTGGGGTTCGGCGAAGGCCTGCGGCAGATCTTCGGTTTCGCCAGCCAGGCACCGGACGCCTGGGTCGGCGCCACGGCTCTGGACGTGGTGCGCAACAACCACAGCCTGACCATGGAAGAACTGCTGGCGCAGTCTCCCGCTTTCGGTAACGTCGGCGGCCGCGGTGTGGAGCTGGTCAACCTGGCCTTCCTCGCTGGGGGGCTGTTCCTGCTCTGGCGCAAGCTGTTCACCTGGCACGCGCCGGTGGGCATGCTCGGCGGCCTGTTCCTCATGAGCCTGTTGTTCTGGAACGGCTCCGGCTCCGACTCTCACGGTTCCCCCCTGTTGCACCTGTTCGGCGGCGCGACCATGCTCGGTGCCTTCTTCATCGTCACCGACCCGGTTTCCGGCGCCACCAGCAACCGCGGCCGACTGCTGTTCGGCATCGGCGTGGGCGTACTCACCTATGTGATCCGCGCCTGGGGCGGCTACCCGGACGGCCTGGCCTTCGCCGTGCTGCTGATGAACCTCGCCGCACCGACCCTCGACTACTTCACCCGCCCGCGAACTTATGGGCACAAGCAGCCGGAACGCGGCTTCAAGGCGGGTGATCGATGAACCGTGAACTGCTCAAGAGCGTCCTGGCGCTGGGCCTGGTCGCGCTGATCGCCGCTGGCGTGGTGGCGACCGTTCACCAATTCACCGCCCAGCGCATCGACACCGCGCAGCGCGAAGCGCGTGGCCGTACGTTGCTGGAGTTGCTGCCCAGGGCTAGCTACGACAACCATCCGCTGGAGAGCGAAGTCAGCACCTTCGATCCCAAGCTGCTGGGCCGCGACGAACCGGCGCCCGCCTATATCGCGCGCCTCCGGGGCCAAGCCACGGCGGTCGTGCTGCAGCCCGTTGCCCGTGACGGCTATGGCGGCTCGATCCAGCTGCTGGTGGGCGTCACCGCACAGGGCCGCCTGCTCGGCGTGCGCGTCGTGGCGCACCACGAGACGCCCGGTCAGGGCGACCGTATCGAACTGGGCAAGAGCGACTGGCTGCACGGCTTCGACGGCCGCTCGCTGAACGACCCGGCGGACGCCGGCTGGAAGGTAAAGAAGGACGGCGGCCAGTTCGACCAGTTTGCCGGCGCCACCGTCACCCCGCGCGCCGTGGTCAAGGCCACGCACCTGGCGCTGCAGTACTTCGATGCTCACAAGGCGGAACTGCTCGCCCCTGCTGCTGCGGGAGACCCGCATGAATAATCCCGGCTACCGCGAAATCGCCCTGCAAGGCCTGTGGAAGAACAACCCCGGCCTGGTGCAGTTGCTCGGCCTCTGCCCGCTGCTGGGCACCAGCAGCTCCATGGTCAATGCCCTCGGCCTGGGGCTGGCGACGATCTTCGTGCTGGTCTGCTCCAGCGTCAGCGTGTCGCTTATCCGAGGCACGCTGAGCGAGGCCGTGCGCCTGCCGGTCTTTCTGCTGGTCATTGCCACCCTGACCACCTGCGTCGAACTGCTGATGCAGGCCTGGCGCTATGAGTTGTACGAGGTGCTGGGCATCTTCGTACCGCTGATCACCACCAACTGTGTGATCCTCGGCCGTGCTCAGTCCTTCGCCTCGACCAACAACGTGGCGCGCTCGGCCTTCGACGGCCTGATGATGGGGCTGGGCTTCGCCCTGGTCCTGCTGAGCATAGGAACCCTGCGCGAACTGCTCGGCCATGGCACCCTGCTGGCCGGCATGGACCTGCTGTTCGGCCCTGCCGCCGCCGACTGGAAGCTGCAGATTCCCGGCTATCAGGGCCTGTTGCTGGCCGTACTGCCGCCCGGCGCCTTCCTGGTGCTGGGCCTGCTGATTGCACTGAAGAACCGTATTGATGAAAGCCTGGCGGACCGCGCCAAGGCGCAAGCGGGCGACGTACCCGCAACCGAGCGCCAACGCGTCCGCGTGACCGGAGTGATCGAATGAATGCCGCCAAGCGCGCGGAGATTTTCCGCCGACTCAAGGAAGACAATCCCAACCCCGAAACCGAGCTGGCGTACAGCACGCCTTTCGAGCTGCTCATCGCGGTGCTGCTCTCCGCCCAGGCCACCGACGTCGGAGTGAACAAGGCCACCGCCAGGCTCTACCCGGTGGCCAATACCCCGGAGGCGATCTATGCCCTCGGTGTGGAAGGCCTGTCGGAGTACATCAAGACCATCGGCCTGTACAACAGCAAGGCGAAGAACACCATCGAGACCTGCCGCATCCTCATCGAGAAGCACGGCGGCCAGGTGCCGGAGAACCGCGAAGACCTGGAAGCCCTGCCGGGCGTGGGCCGCAAGACCGCCAATGTGGTCCTCAACACGGCTTTCCGACAGCCGGCGATGGCAGTGGACACCCACATCTTCCGCGTCTCCAACCGCACTAACATCGCGCCGGGGCGCAATGTGCTGGAGGTGGAGCGCAAGCTGCTCAAGTTCGTGCCCAAGGAATACCTGCTGGATGCGCACCACTGGCTGATCCTGCACGGGCGCTACGTCTGCAAGGCGCGCAAGCCGCAGTGCGGCAGCTGCCGGATCGAGGACCTGTGCGAGTTCAAGCACAAGACTTCGGACGATTGAGCGTTATGGGAAAATTCCTTCAGGCCGATTGAAAAAATCTTTTTTACCGCTTACGCCTTTGTCGATATAAGGGGCGCCAACACACCCCGTGTTGTGGAGTGCACCGAATGGCAAACGACAAAGAAGACCTCGAACTCGAGGACGATGTCAGCACTGACGACAGCGATGACGGCGCAGAAGCCACGGCAGAGGTCGCCAAGACCAACCTGACCAAGCGCCGCATCATCGACAACTACCTGGAAGAGCGTCGCCTGCAGCGCCAACTGTCCGACTACGATTTCGATCTGTAAGCCTTCTCCGAAAGTAATACCGACATGAAAAAGCCCCGCATCCTGGCGGGGCTTTTTGCTTTCTGCTCCTACAGGGTCACACTGCGACGCCGGCGCGCTGCACCACCCGGTAGCATGGCTCATAGGCCGCGCCGCCCGGCAACTTCATGCGGTGCTGCTCGACGAAGGCCTGCAGCAGCGCATCCAGCGGTTCCATGATGGCCGCGTCGCCGTGGATCTCGTACGGGCCGAACTCCTCGATCATGCGGATGCCACGGTCCTTCACGTTGCCGGCGACGATGCCGGAGAACGCCCGGCGCAGGTTCGCCGCCAGCTCGTGGGGCGGCACGTCGCGGCCCAGGTCCAGGCCGGCCATGTTCTCGTGGCTCGGTTCGAAGGGACGCTGGAAACCCTCGTCGATCTTCAGCAGCCAGTTGAAGTGGTAGGCGTCGTTGCGCTCGCGGCGGAACTGCTTGACTCGCTTGAGGCCAGTGCTCATTTCCCGCGCCACTTCCGCCGGGTCGTCAATGATGATGCGGTAACGCTTCTGCGCCGCCTCGCCCAGGGTCGCACCGACGAAGGCGTGCAACTGTTCGATATAGGCTGCCGCACTGCGCGGGCCGGTGAGCACCAGAGGGAACGGCATGTCCTGGTTCTCCGGGTGCATGAGGATGCCCAGCAGGTAGAGGAACTCCTCCGCCGTGCCGACACCGCCGGGGAACACGATGATGCCGTGGCCGACGCGGACGAAGGCCTCCAGGCGCTTCTCGATGTCCGGCAGGATCACCAGTTCGTTGACGATGGGGTTCGGCGCCTCGGCGGCGATGATTCCCGGCTCGGTCAGACCGATATAGCGGCCGTCGGTGATGCGCTGCTTGGCATGACCGATGGTGGCGCCCTTCATCGGGCCCTTCATCACGCCCGGACCGCAGCCGGTGCAGACATCCAGGCTGCGCAGGCCCAGCTCGTGGCCGACCTTCTTGGTGTACTTGTACTCGTTGGTGCTGATCGAGTGACCGCCCCAGCAGACGACGATCTTCGGCTCCACGCCGGCATGCAGGGCGCGAGCATTGCGCAGCAGATGGAAGACGTAGTCGGTGATCCCTGCCGAGCTATCCAGACCGAAGCGGCGGCTGTTCAGGGCGTTCTGGGTGTAGACGATGTCGCGCAGGGCGCTGAACAGCATCTCGCGGGTGCTGGCGATCATCTCGCCATCGACGAACGCGTCGGCCGGCGCGTTGAACAGTTCCAGGCGTACGCCGCGGTCCTGCTGGTGGATTTCCAGTTCGAAGTCGCGGTAGGCGTCGAGGATGTGCTTGGCGTTGTCGATCTGCGTGCCGGTGTTGAGGATGGCCAGGGCACACTGGCGGAAGAGTTTGTAGGTGCTGCCAGAGCCCGCTTCGCTGAGCTGGTGGACTTCACGTTGGGAGAGGGTTTCGAGGCTGCCCTTGGGGCTGACCGAGGCATTGTTTACCGGTCTTGGGGACATGCTGTATTCCTTGACGATGGAAGCCGGGCGCCGTGGCGCGGGCCTTCCGATAAATCGATGCGGCCGTCCAGTCGGCCGTCACTGCCGGGGGCGTCGCGGCGGGGATTCTCCGGCCCGCAGCGCGCTCCTTCTGACTGTGACAAGCGAATGGCGGAAACTGCTTCCGCAATCGACGCGTCCGACGTCGATGCCTCTTGAGTATGAACGCTGCAGTGACTTTCTGATGACAGCTGGAAAAGAAAAACCCCGCCATGAAGGCGGGGTTTCTCGTCAGGCCGTCTGCGCGAGGGCGCAGAGTCAGTCCTTGCGCTGCGGGCTGAGCAGCTCGATCTTGTAGCCGTCCGGGTCTTCGACGAAAGCCAGGATGCTGGTGCCGTGCTTCATCGGGCCCGGCTCGCGGGTGATCTTGCCGCCGCGGGAGCGGATGTCTTCGCAGGCCTTGTAGACGTCAGCCACTTCCAGGGCGATGTGGCCATAGCCAGTGCCCAGTTCGTACTTGTCCACGCCCCAGTTGTAGGTCAGCTCGATGACGCTGTTGTCGTCCTCGTTGCCGTAGCCCACGAAGGCCAGGGTGAACTGGCCGTCCGGGTAATCCTTGCGGCGCAGCAGGGTCATGCCCAGGACTTCGGTGTAGAAGGCGATGGATTTGTCCATGTCGCCGACGCGCAGCATGGTGTGCAGCAGTCTCATCGGTTCTTTCCTCATCAGGTGCCCGGATAGCGGGCTTATAAACACAAACCCCGGCTCGTGGCCGGGGTCTGCTTGTCACGGGAGACGCAAGCTTATCAGAACAGCTTGCGGCCCTTGTTTGCGGCGATACGCATGCGCAGCGCGTTGAGCTTAATGAAGCCAGCGGCATCGGCCTGGTTGTAGGCGCCGCCGTCTTCCTCGAAGGTCGCGATGTTGGCATCGAACAGCGAGTCGTCGGACTTGCGGCCGACCACGATGACGTTGCCCTTGTACAGCTTCAGGCGCACGACGCCGTTCACGTGCCCCTGGGAGGCATCGATCATCTGCTGGAGCATCTCGCGCTCCGGGCTCCACCAGTAGCCGGTGTAGATCAGCTTGGCGTAGCGCGGCATCAGCTCGTCCTTCAGGTGAGCGACTTCGCGGTCCAGGGTGATCGACTCGATGGCACGGTGCGCCTTGAGCATGATGGTGCCGCCGGGGGTCTCGTAGCAGCCACGGGACTTCATGCCGACGTAACGGTTCTCGACGATGTCCAGACGGCCGATACCGTTGGCGCCGCCAATGCGGTTCAGCTCGGTCAGTACCTCGGCCGGAGTCATGTCCTTGCCGTCGATGGCGACGATGTCGCCCTTGCGGTAGGTCAGCTCGATGTAGGTCGCCGCGTCAGGGGCCTTCTCCGGGGAGACGGTCCACTTCCACATGTCCTCTTCGTGCTCGGTCCAGGTGTCTTCCAGCACGCCGCCTTCATAGGAGATGTGCAGCAGGTTGGCATCCATGGAGTACGGCGATTTCTTCTTGCCGTGGCGCTCGATCGGGATGTTGTGCGCTTCGGCGTAGTCCATCAGCTTCTCGCGGGACAGCAGGTCCCACTCGCGCCAGGGAGCGATCACCTTCACGCCCGGCTTGAGCGCGTAGGCGCCCAGCTCGAAACGCACCTGGTCGTTGCCCTTGCCGGTAGCGCCGTGGGAGATGGCGTCAGCGCCGGTGGCGTTGGCGATCTCGATCAGGCGCTTGGCGATCAGCGGGCGGGCGATGGAAGTACCCAGCAGGTACTCGCCTTCGTAGACGGTGTTGGCACGGAACATCGGATAGACGAAGTCGCGGACGAACTCTTCTCGCAGGTCCTCGATGAAGACCTCTTTCACGCCCATCTGCTTGGCCTTGGCGCGGGCCGGCTCGACCTCCTCGCCCTGACCCAGGTCGGCGGTGAAGGTCACCACTTCACAGTTATAGGTATCCTGCAGCCACTTCAGAATTACGGAGGTGTCCAGGCCACCGGAATACGCCAGGACTACCTTCTTCACGTCCGCCATGCCACTCAACTCCACGGGGGTTGTCACGAAAGGGGTCGATTCTACTGTCCGCTCGGAATAATTTACAGAGGGGCGACAGCTTTTGACGACAAAGCGACAAATACTATCGTCGGTGCGACCCGACGCCGCGGCTCAACCCTTGGGGGGCGCTGGCGGCGTGGCGGGGGGATTGGCTGCGCTGGCGGCTGGTGCTGCCGGGGCGCCTTGAGCAGGCGCGCTGGCGGCGGGCGCTGGCGAGCTGGGCGCAGCGGCGGCGGGCGCTGGCGGGGCTTCGGCGGGAGCCTGCTCGACGACCGCCTCGCGGGACAGGTTCACCGTCACCCGACGGTTCTTCGCCCGGTTTGCAGCGGAGTTGTTCTTCACCAGCGGGTAGCGCTCGCCATAGAAACGCACGGTGATCTGCGATTCCGCCACGCCGTTGGCCTTGAGGTACTCCATCACCGCGATGGCGCGGCGGCGCGAGGCCTCGCGGTTGGCCAGACGGTTGCCGCTGTTGTCGGAGTGACCGTCCAGCTCGATGCGGTTCACCGTCGGATCGGCCTTCATGTATTGCAGGATGATGTCCAGCTTGGCGCGGCCCAATGGATCGACCTCGGTGCCCCCGTCCGGGAAGCCGACCTGGCTCTGACGCACCTGGTCGAAGTTGACCGGAAGCATCTTCGTCGAACAGTCCTGAAATTGCGTGTAGCCATCGGCAAAACGTGTCGGAAGCAGACGGACCAGCAGGTTCTCGCCGGTACGTGTGCGGTGGCGGACCTCCGGCGCACGACCTTCCAGCAGGCCACCGAGCAGGCGCCCGGCCTGCTGCTGGGTACTATTGAAGGGAACGTCGCCCGAACCGACCTGCACCGACCCCAGATTCAGGTCGCCCTGCCCTGGGCGCCACGGCGGCGCGGCGGCCAGCAGGGTCGCAGAGCCGCTGCCCAGCCAGTCGGTCTGCGGCTTGAGGCGGAAGGTCGGCTGCTCGCCCGCACGCCAGACGAACTCGCCCAGGCCGAAACCGGCCACGCTCTGCGACAACCGGCATTCGAACTGGTCGCCCGCCACCGTCCATTGCGCACTCTCCATGCGCGTCTGGAAGGTCAGCCCCCAGGCCGGAAGGCTGGCGCAGAGAGCGAGCAGGAGTAGAGAGGGCTGGCGCACGATGGCTTCCACACAGGTAAAAAGGCGTCCCAGATTCTATCGGTCGGCCTCGGCAAAACTTGATAGCGAGTGCCGGCGGCGGGCTTTTCCGGTAGCATTTCACCCTCTTCCCGCTGCAACCGCACCCCTGGAATCCGCATGTCCGACCGCCTGACACTCCTGCGCCCCGACGACTGGCACATCCACCTGCGCGACGGCGCTGCACTCGCGCAAACCGTCGGCGACGCCGCGCGCACCTTCGGCCGCGCCATCATCATGCCGAACCTGGTCCCGCCGGTACGCAACGCCGCCGAAGCCGACGCCTACCGCCAGCGCATCCTGGCCGCTCGTCCGGCCGGCAGCCGCTTCGAGCCGCTGATGGTGCTGTACCTCACCGACCGCACCAGCGTCGAGGAAGTCCGCGCCGCCAAGGCCTCCGGTTTCGTGCACGCCGCCAAGCTGTACCCGGCCGGCGCCACCACCAACTCCGATTCCGGCGTGACCAGCGTCGACAATATCTTCCACGTACTCGAAGCCATGGCCGAAGTGGGTCTGCCGCTGCTGGTGCACGGCGAGGTGACCCGCGCCGAGGTCGACGTGTTCGACCGCGAGAAGCGCTTCATCGACGAGCACCTGACCCGCGTGGTCGAGCGTTTCCCGACCCTCAAGGTGGTCTTCGAGCACATCACCACCGGCGATGCCGCCGCCTTCGTCAAGGCCGCTCCGGCCAACGTCGGCGCCACCATCACCGCGCACCACCTGCTGTACAACCGCAACCACATGCTGGTAGGCGGCATCCGCCCGCACTTCTATTGCCTGCCGATCCTCAAGCGCAACACCCACCAGGAAGCCCTGCTGGATGCGGCCACCAGCGGCAGCCCGAAGTTCTTCCTCGGCACCGACTCGGCTCCCCACGCGCGCCACGCCAAGGAAGCCGCCTGCGGTTGCGCCGGCTGCTACACCGCCTACGCCGCCATCGAGCTGTACGCCGAAGCCTTCGAGCAGCGCAACGCGCTGGACAAGCTGGAGGGCTTTGCCAGCTTCCACGGCCCGGACTTCTACGGCCTGCCGCGCAACAGCGACCGCATCACCCTGGTCCGCGAAGAGTGGGAAGCCCCGGCGGCGCTGCCGTTCGGTGACTTCGACGTGGTTCCGCTGCGCGCGGGTGAAAAACTGCGCTGGCGTCTGCTGGAGGCCGAGGCATGAGTGACGAGAACGAAATCTTCGAAGAAGAACTCGACGGTTCCTTCCCGCCCGGCCCGCGCCATCCGATGGCGCGCCGCTTCCGTGGCTACCTGCCGGTGGTCGTGGATGTCGAGACCGGCGGCTTCAACGCCGGCACCGACGCCCTGCTGGAAATCGCCGCCGTCACAATCGGCATGGACGAGAGTGGCTACCTGTTCCCCGAGCACACCTACTTTTTCCGCGTGGAGCCTTTCGAAGGCGCCAACATCGAACAGGCGGCACTGGAGTTCACCGGCATCAAGCTGGACCACCCGCTGCGCATGGCCGTGCCGGAAGAGCAGGCGCTGACCGAGATCTTCCGTGGCATCCGCAAGTCGCTGAAATCCAACGGCTGCAAACGGGCGATCCTGGTCGGCCACAACAGCAGCTTCGACCTGGGCTTCCTCAATGCCGCGGTCAACCGCAGCGGCGTGAAGCGCAACCCGTTCCACCCGTTCTCCAGCTTCGACACCGCCACCCTCGCCGGCCTCGCCTACGGCCAGACCGTCCTGGCCAAGGCCTGCCAGACCGCCGGCATCGAGTTCGACAACCGCGAGGCGCACTCGGCACGCTACGACACCGAGAAGACTGCCGAGCTGTTCTGCGGCATCGTCAACCGCTGGAAGGAATTCGGCGGCTGGATGGAAGACGATCACTGATCGCGCCTTCCTGAATGAAAAAGCCCCGCACTCGCGGGGCTTTTTCATTGGGCTTCCCTGTAGGAGCGGGCCACGCCCGCGATAGCGCGCATGGCGCGCTCCTGCAAGACGACCCTGCGCAGAGTGAAAAGCCCCGGCGATATGGGGCTTTTCAGGACCAGAGCAGCCTTACAGCTTGCCAGCATGCTCGGCCAGGTAGGCGGCGACGCCTTCAGGCGAGGCGGCCATGCCCTTGTCGCCCTTCTTCCAGTTGGCCGGGCAGACTTCGCCGTGCTCCTCGGTGAACTGCAGGGCGTCGACCAGACGCAGCAGCTCGTCCATGTTGCGGCCCAGCGGCAGGTCGTTGACGATCTGCGAGCGCACCACACCGTTCTTGTCGATCAGGAATGCACCACGGAAAGCCACGCCGCCCTCGGACTCCACGTCATAGGCCTTGCAGATCTCGTGGGTGATGTCGGCGGCCAGGGTGTACTTGACCGGGCCGATGCCACCCTTGTCCACCGGGGTATTGCGCCAGGCGTTGTGGGTGAAATGAGAGTCGATGGAGACACCGATCACCTCGACGTTGAGTGCCTGGAAGTCAGGGATGCGGTGGTCCAGGGCGATCAGCTCGGACGGGCAGACGAAGGTGAAGTCCAGCGGGTAGAAGAACACCAGACCGTACTTGCCCTTGATGGCTTCGGACAGCACGAAGCTGTCGACGATCTCGCCAGTGCCCAGCACGGCGGCCACGTTGAAATCGGGAGCTTTCTTACCTACGAGTACACCCATTTGATTCTCCTTGATGGTGAGGCGCTAGGGAGCGGCGGCTCCGCCCGGTCGAAACTGCCGTGCTTGAGAGCCCGTCACTCCAGTGGGGGCAGCCATCATACACTCCGCCCGCCACACCTACATCTGCGCGGCTTTGGCGCTAACTCATTGAACCGGTTGACCATTTATCGGGCCGTCGAAATGAGACCTCGGCAACTTTTGACAATCATTCTCATTATTATTAGTATCGCTTCCAACAACCCCACAGCGACCAGTAGTGCCTACTATGTACGTCTGCCTCTGCAACGGTGTCACCGATACCCAGATCCGCGATGCGATCTACGATGGCGCCTGCAACTACCGCGAAGTGCGCGAATGCACCGGTGTCGGCACCCAGTGCGGCAAGTGCGCCTGCCTCGCCAAGCAGGTGGTTCGCGATACCCTCGGCGAGCTGCAGAGCGCTCAGTCGATGAACTACAACCTGGCCTACGCGGCGGGTTGAGAAAAAATACCGCTGATCAGTTCAGCAGGAATTCCAAGGAAACCGGGCCCAGGCCCGGTTTTTTTATGCCTGAAATTCAGGGATTTAGCGCCGGGATGCGGAATGAAAACATTCGCATTCATATTCCTTTTTATAACAAATTCAAGTACTTATGTTTGACATGTGGTTATAAGGGGGCGAGAATTTCAATCTCTCCCACTCCACACGGCAGGACTCCGCCATGAAAGGCGACAAGAAAGTCATCCAGCATCTCAACAAGGTCCTCGGCAACGAGCTGATCGCCATCAACCAGTACTTCCTGCACTCGCGCATGTGGAACGACTGGGGCCTGAAGCGCCTCGGCGCGCACGAGTACCACGAGTCCATCGATGAGATGAAGCACGCCGACAAGCTCATCGAACGCATCCTGTTCCTCGAAGGCCTGCCCAACCTGCAGGACCTGGGCAAGCTGCTGGTCGGCGAGAACACCCAGGAAATGCTGCAGTGCGACCTGAACCTGGAACTCAAGGCCTGCAAGGACCTGCGCGACGCCATCGTGCATTGCGAAAGCGTGCATGACTACGTCAGCCGCGACCTGCTCAAGGACATCCTCGAGTCCGAGGAAGAGCACATCGACTACCTGGAAACCCAGCTGGGCCTGATCCAGAAAGTCGGTCTGGAAAACTACCTGCAGTCGCACATGCACGAAGACGACTGATCAGGCAAAAGGCACCGGCGCGGTTGTGGACGCCGGTGCCCTTCCCTTCTAGACGTTCGCCTTCGGCGGACGGCGCACCAGTGACGCCTTCAGCACCAACCCGGCGCACAGTCCCACCACTACCAGCAGCGACAGGCGCAAGCCCACGTGTTCGGCGAGGAAGCCGATCAGCGGCGGGCCCATCAGCAAGCCGCCATAGCCGAACGACGCCACCGCCGCCACGCCACGCGAAGGCTCGACACCGGGCCGGTTGCCCGCCGCGCCGATGAGGATCGGCACCACTACCGACAGGCCCGCGCCCACCAGGGCAAAACCGGCAATCGCGCCGGCAACCCAAGGGCTGAACAGCGCCAGCAGCATGCCCGCAATCGCGAGCAGTGCGAGGTTGCGCACCAGCGCCTCGTCAGCGAAGCGCACGCGCAGGCGATCACCGAACAGCCGGCCCAGCACCATGGTCGCGGAGAATGCCGCGAAGCCCAATGCTGCCAGGCGTTCGGAAGCGCCCAATACCTGATGCAGCAGCAAGGCGCCCCAGTCGGCGACCGCCCCTTCGGAAACGAACGCACAGAGGGTCAGCAGCCCCAGGCCGATCAGTGCCGGTGGCGGCAGGCGCCAGCCACGTTGGGCTGGCGCCTCCTCCTCCATGGGCTGCGGACGGCCCTCGAACAGATGACGGGCAAACAGCGGCAGGATCGCCACGGCGATCAGCGCCAGCAGGCTGAAGTGCCAGATCGGCGCCAGGTCGGCGAAGGCCGCCGCCCCGACAGCACCGACCAGGCCGCCCAGGCTGTACATGCCGTGCAGGCTGGAAATGCACGGACGGCCGAGGCGCCGCTCGACTTCCACCGCCTGGGTGTTCATCGCCACGTCCATGGTCGCGAAGGTCAGGCCGACGGCGAGAAAGCCCGCCGCCAGGACCCAGACGTCCTGCGCCAGTCCGAGCAGCGGGAAGGTCGCCATCAGCGCCAGCCCCGAAATCACCGTGATCGCCCGGCTGCCGTAGCGGCGCACCAGCGCGCCGGCAAAGGCAAACGCCAGCAGCGCGCCGAAGCCCGCGCCCAGCAGGGCCTGGCCCAGTTGCTGCTCGTCCACTCCGGTCATGCTCTTGAGGGCGGGCACCCGCCCCATCACGCTGCCATGGACCATCCCGCCCATGGCGAAGCAGTATCCGCACGCCCAGCGCGCGGCGTTGGCCCGCGTCTGTTCAGTCATCTTTTATTTCTTCCCAAAAACAAAGCCCCGCCAAGGCGGGGCTTTGTGCGACAGCACGAAGACTCAGGCGTTGGCCTTGCTCACGGCGTCCTTGATCAGCGGTTGCAGCTCACCCTTCTCGAACATCTCGGCCAGGATGTCGCTGCCGCCAACCAGCTCACCGCCAACCCACAGTTGCGGGAAGGTCGGCCAGTTGGCGTACTTGGGCAGGTTGGCGCGGATTTCCGGGTTCTGCAGGATGTCGACATAGGCGAACTTCTCGCCGCAAGCCATCAGCACCTGCGCGGCGCGGGACGAGAAACCGCACTGGGGAGCGTTCGGCGAACCCTTCATGTACAGCAGAACGGGGTTGCTGGAGATCTGCTCTTTGATGGTATCGATGATATCCATGAACTTCCTCGGCTTAACTATCAGACACTGACCCGGCAGTCGCCTCTCAGGGCATAGGCCGGCACGGTACCGCGCATTGTACTGCAAAGCCGAGTGCAACGCTCGGCTTTGCAGGTGACGCGCGTCAGCTTGTCAGGCCGCCTCTACCTCCACCGGCACCCCGTTGAGCGCGGTGTTGCCGGAGAGCGCATCGAGGTGGCGTTCATCCGTCAGGTCGTTGGCGCTGGCGCCGCCCTGCTCGCGGGCGATGGACAGCTGCACACCCGGCCGCCCGTGGCCCCAGCCGTGGGGCAGGCTGACCACGCCGGCCATGACTTCGTCGCTGGCAGCCACTTCGATCTCGATGCTGCCGACCCGCGAACGCACCCGCACCTTCTGCCCGTCCACCAGCCCGCGCGAAGCCAGGTCCTGCGGGTGCATCAGCAACTGATGGCGCGGCTTGCCCTTCACCAGCCGGTGATAGTTGTGCATCCAGGAATTGTTGCTGCGCACATGGCGACGACCGATCAGCAGCAGTTGATCGAGGGCCGGTGACCGGGTGTCGGCGAAGCGACGCAGGTCGCCCAGGAATATCTCCGGTGCCGCTTCGATGCTGCGGCTGGCGGTCTTCAGGCGCGGCGCCAGGTTCGGCTGCAGCGGGCCCAGGTCCAGCCCGTGCGGGTGTTCGCGCAGCCGCGCCAGGTTGAGCTTGTGCTCGCTGGCGTCGCCGTAAGGGCCGAAGCGCAGGCCCATCTCGATCATCTGCTCCGGCGCCATGGTCGGCTTCAGCTCGCTGCCCTGGCGCGCGGCATAGGCCTTGGCCAGGCCGACGAAAATTTCCCAGTCGTGCAAAGCGCCTTCGGGCTTGGGCAGGATGGCCTCGTTGAAGCGCGTGACATTGCGCACCGCGAAGACGTTGAAGGTGGTGTCGTAGTGATCGTGCTCCAGCGGCGCGGTGGGCGGCAGAATCAGATCGGCGTAGCGGGTCGTCTCGTTGATGTAGAGGTCGACGCTGAGCATGAACTCCAGGCCATCCAGCGCCTGCTCGAGGCGGCGGCCATTGGGCGTGGACAGCACGGGGTTGCCGGCCACCGTCACCAAAGCTCGCACCTGCCCTTCCCCTTCGGTCAGCATCTCCTCGGCCAGCGCCGCCACCGGCAACTCGCCGCCGTACTCCGGCAGGCCGGACACGCGGCTCTGCCAGCGATTGAACGCGCCGCCCGCAGTAGTCGCCACCAGGTCCACGGCCGGCGTGGTGCACAAGGTGCCGCCGACCCGGTCGAGGTTGCCGGTGACCAGGTTGATCAACTGCACCAGCCACTGACACAGGCTGCCGAAGACCTGCGTGGATACACCCATGCGTCCATAACAGACCGCCTTGTCGGCAGCGGCGAAAGCCCGCGCCAGCTGGCGGATGTCTTCCGCCGGCACGCCACAGCGCGTCGCCATGGCCTCCACCTTGAAAGGAGCCAAGGCCTCGCGCACCGCATCCAGGCCGGTTACCGGCAGGGAGGTTTCGCGGGTCAGCCCCTCGTTGAGCAGCGTGTCGAGGATGCCCAGCAACAGGGCTGCATCTTCACCAGGGCGGACAAACAGGTGCTGGTCCGCCAGCGCCGCCGTCTCGGTGCGGCGCGGGTCGACCACCACGAGTTTGCCGCCGCGCGCCTTCAGCGCCTTCAGGCGCTTCTCCACGTCCGGCACAGTCATGATGCTGCCGTTGGAGGCGAGCGGATTGCCGCCCAGGATCAACATGAAGTCGGTGTGGTCGATGTCGGGAATCGGGATCAGCAGGCCGTGGCCGAACATCTGCTGGCTGACCAGATGGTGCGGCAGCTGGTCCACCGAAGTCGCCGAATACCGGTTGCGGGTCTTCAGCTGGCCGAGGAAGTAATTGCTGTGGGTCATCAGCCCGTAGTTGTGCACGCTGGGGTTGCCCTGATAGACAGCCACGGCGTCGTTGCCATGGCGTTCACGAATCTCCGCCAGGCGTGAGGCGACCAACTCGAAAGCCTCGTCCCAGCCGATCGGCTGCCACTCGCTGCCGACGCGGCGCACCGGCTGGCGCAGTCGGTCCGGGTCATTCTGGATGTCCTGCAACGCCACCGCCTTGGGGCAGACGTGGCCGCGGCTGAAGCTGTCCAGGGCATCGCCCTTGATCGAGAGGATGCGTTCGTCCTCGGTCTCGATGGTCAGGCCGCAGATGGCCTCGCACAGGTGGCACGCACGGTGGTGGAGGGTCTTGCTCATGGCTCGCCTCGTTATTGTTGTCGCCGGCGCCTCATGGGGCCGGTCGCGGGGTCGAAAGCACTATGAATCCTGGCCTTGCGAAGCACCACCAGCTTCCGTCGGGTGAATCTGCGGACATCAGGAACGACCATGGACAAACCCCGCCCGACGGGCCTTCCGGGCGAAACTTGCGTCGACGTGACATTTCCTTATAGGATCGCGCCTTCCCCCATTTTCCGCTCCATGCGGTCCCGCCGCAGGTTCAGCCCGTTTTTTCTCACGAAAGCCGGTCGGTACCTCGGCCTGATTCTGAGAATAAGTAGTAGGTACGAACCATGAGCGCACGTCACTTCCTCTCGATGCTGGATTACACGACCGAAGAACTGCTCGGTCTGATCCGCCGCGCCACCGAGCTGAAGGACCTGCGAGATCGAGGCGTGCTCTACGAACCGCTGAAGAACCGCGTGCTGGGCATGATCTTCGAGAAGGCCTCGACCCGGACGCGGATTTCCTTCGAAGCGGGCATGATCCAGCTCGGCGGCCAGGCCATCTTCCTCTCCCCGCGTGACACCCAGCTGGGCCGTGGCGAGCCGATCGCCGACGCCGCGCGAGTGATGTCGCGGATGGTCGATGCGGTGATGATCCGCACCTTCGCCCACAGCAACCTGATCGAGTTCTCCGAGAACTCCCGTGTGCCGGTGATCAACGGCCTGTCGGACGACCTGCACCCCTGCCAGCTGCTCGCCGACATGCAGACCTTCCACGAGCACCGCGGCAGCATCGCCGGCAAGACCGTGGCCTGGATCGGCGACGGCAACAACATGTGCAACAGCTACATCGAGGCGGCCATCCGCTTCGATTTCCAGCTGAACGTGGCCTGCCCGGAAGGCTACGAGCCGAACGCCGCGCTGATGGAACTGGCCGGCGAACGCGTGAAGATCTTCCGCGACCCGCGCGAGGCGGTGGCCGGCGCGCACCTGGTGAGCACCGACGTCTGGGCCTCGATGGGCCAGGAAGACGAAGCGGCCGCACGCCTGCGCCTGTTCCAGCCATATCAGGTAACACGTGCGCTGCTCGATGGCGCGGCGGCGGATGTACTATTCATGCACTGCCTGCCGGCCCACCGCGGCGAAGAGATCAGCGAAGACCTGCTGGACGACTCGCGCTCCGTGGCCTGGGACCAGGCGGAAAACCGTCTCCACGCCCAGAAGGCACTGCTCGAGATGCTGGTCGAGCACGCGCACTACGCCTAAGCCCCACTTCGAGTCCGATGACCCAGACGCTGCTGCTCAACCTCGACGATCTTTCCTGTGGCTATGAACAGCAGCGTGTGGTGCAAGGCGTCAGCCTGCACCTGAACGCCGGCGACATCGGCTGCCTGCTCGGCCCCTCGGGCTGCGGCAAGACCACCACCCTGCGCGCCATCGCCGGTTTCGAGCCGGTGCAGGGCGGGCGTATCGAACTGGGTGGCGAAGTCATCTCCCGTCCCGGTTTCACCCTGTCGCCGGAGAAGCGCCGGATCGGCATGGTGTTCCAGGACTACGCGCTGTTCCCGCACCTGTCGGTGGCGGACAACATCGCCTTCGGTATCCGCAAGCATCCCGAGCGCAAGCGCATCGTCGGCGAGTTGCTGGAGCTGGTGAAGCTCGACGGCCTCGGCCAGCGCTTCCCCCACGAACTCTCCGGCGGCCAGCAGCAACGCGTGGCCCTGGCCCGCGCGCTGGCACCGCAGCCGCAATTGCTGCTGCTCGACGAGCCCTTCTCCAACCTCGACGTGGAACTGCGCCGCCAGCTCAGCCACGAAGTGCGCGACATCCTCAAGGCACGCGGTACCAGCGCCATCCTGGTGACTCACGATCAGGAAGAAGCCTTCGCCGTCAGCGATCACGTCGGCGTGTTCCGCAACGGTCTGCTGGAACAGTGGGACACCCCATTCAATCTCTACCACGAGCCGCAGACGCCCTTCGTCGCCAGCTTCGTCGGCCAGGGCTATTTCATTCGCGGACAGATGTGCGGCAGTGATGCAGTGCAGACCGAACTGGGCCTGCTGCGCGGCAACCGCGCCTACAGCCTGCCGGACGGCAGCGCGGTGGACGTATTGCTGCGCCCGGACGACCTGGTGCCGGCCGCCGAAGGCGCGCTGAAGGCACGGATTGTCGGCAAGTCATTCCTCGGGGCAGCCACGCTGTATCGCCTGCAACTGCCCACCGGCACTCAGCTGGAGTCGCTATTTCCCAGCCACTCCGACCACCAGCCGGGCGACGAAGTGGCCATCGGCGTGGCCGCCGAGCACCTGGTACTGTTCCCGGCGCAGGGCAGCGTGGCGCTCTAGCCGAGCGCCCTTTCAAGCTCCGGCAGCAACTCGAACAGGTCGCCCTGCAGACCGTAGTCGGCTATCTCGAAGATCGGTGCATCCGGGTCGAGGTTGATTGCGGCAATGACCTTGGAGTCCTTCATGCCCGCCACATGCTGCACCGCGCCGGATATCCCTACCGCCAGGTAAAGCTGTGGCGCGACGATGCGCCCGGACTGGCCTATCTGCAGCTCCGCCGGTGCGAAGCCCGCGTCCACCGCCGCCAGTGACGCGCCCACGGCGCCGTGCAATCGGTCCGCCAGCGGATAGAGCGCGGCGAAACCTTCCTGCGTCTGTAATCCGCGCCCGCCAGCGACAATGACTTTCGCCGACTCCAGGGCGGGACGCTCGAAGTCCTGGTGCTCCTCCCCCTGCCAACGCGACAGGCCAAGATCGCCCGGCCCGTCAACATGTTCAAGTTCAGCGCTGCCGCCTTCGGTCGACGCGGGATCGAACGCGGTCGGACGGATGCCCAGCACGATCACTGGCCCGTCGCAGCGCACCGTGGCGATAGCGTTGCCGGCGTAGATCGGGCGCTGAAAGGTGTCGCGGTCGAGCACGGCGGTGACGTCCGACACCGCGTCGACATCCAGCAGCGCAGCGATCCGCGGCAGGCAGTCACGCCCCACGGCGGTAGCCGGCGCGAGGATGTGCGTGTAGTGCGGCGCAAGGCTGACGACCAGCGCGGAGAGGTTCTCTGCCAACAGATGGTCGTAGGCCACATCGTCCGCGAGCAGGATCCGCGCCACGCCGTCGATGCGGCACGCGCGTTCGGCCAGGTCGCAGAGGCCGCTGCCGGCCAGCAGCAGGTGAACCTCGCCACCAATTTGTCGAGCAGCCGCCAGGGCGCTCAGGGTCGCCGGAGCGAGAGCCGCGGGGGCGCCGGTGGATGGATAGTCAGCGATGAGCAGGATTGCCATGGATTTGCCTCCTTTCGGACGCGCTGCGCAGGTGCGGCGCGGCCGTGAGTGAAGGCAAGGGTACGCCGGGGGACGGCAAGGCCCCCGGTCACAGATCAAACAACCAGCAGACGACCGCTGGCCACCAGGCGCGCGTATCCGGCAATGCTCACGCGGTCACCTTCCAGGCGGCACCACAGCTCGCCGCCGCGCGCAGAACACTGGAAGGCACGCATCTGCAGCTTGCTCAGGCGCTGGGACCAGTAAGGGATCAGGTTGCAGTGAGTCGCCCCGGTGACCGGGTCTTCATTGATACCGATGGCCGGGCAGAAGAACCGCGAGACGAAATCGTGCTCATCGCCGCGCGCAGTCACGATCACCCCCAGGTACGGCATCCGCGCCAGCGCCGCGAAGTCCGGCTGGCACTCGCGCACCGCCTGCTCCGACTCCAGCAGAACCATCAGATGCTTGGCAGTCGAAAGGGCATCCACCACTGGCACTCCCAGCGCCTGCTCAAGCTCCACCGTGGCGCCCAGTTCGCTGGGCGGCTGGGAAGGGAAGTTCAGCGCCAACCGATCCTCCTCGCGAGTCACGCGCAGCGGGCCGGACAAGGAGTTCAACTCCAGTACCTCGCCCGGCTCGTCGAACACCTCGAACAGCACATGAGCGCTGGCCAGGGTGGCGTGGCCGCAAAGCGGCACTTCGGCGGTCGGGGTGAACCAGCGGATGCGCCATCCTTCAGTCTCTTTTACCAGGAAGGCGGTCTCCGACAGATTGTGCTCGGCCGCGATCTTCTGCATCAGCTCATCGCTCAGCCACGCGTCGAGGCGGTAGACCATGGCCGGGTTGCCGGCGAAGGGACGGTCGGTGAAGGCGTCCACCTGGTGGAAGTCGAGCAGCATGGCGATCTCCTTGTCAGTGATGGCCGAGCATGACAGAAGCCGACGGACGGCGAACCGTACAGTAGGGACCACACAGTCCCCGGGGTTGAGCGATCAGGGGCGCCCGATGGGCGCAAACTTCGCCGAGGTCAGGCCGGCCAGGGTCTCGGCGCTCAGCTCCACTTCGAGGCCGCGCCGACCGGCGCTGACATGGATGCTCGGGAAGCCCTGGGCGGACTCGTCGATGAAAGTGCGCAGGCGCTTCTTCTGCCCCAGCGGGCTGATGCCGCCGACCAGGTAACCGGTGGCGCGCTGCGCGGCGTTGGGGTCGGCCATGTCGGCCTTCTTTACGCCCGCCGCATGTGCCAGCGCCTTGAGGTCCAGGGTGCCCACCACCGGCACCACCGCCACCAGCAGCTCGCCCTTCTCGCTGGCCGCCAGCAGTGTCTTGAACACCCGCGCCGGGTCGAGGTTGAGTTTCTCCGCGGCCTCCAGGCCGTAGGACGGCGCCTTGGGGTCGTGCTCGTAGCTCAGCACGTGGTGTTCGGCGCGATTCTTCTTCAGCAGGTCGATGGCGGGGGTCATGATCGGCGGGCTTCTCGCAAGCGGCTTTCCAGCGCATAACAGTAAGCCAAGGCGTGCTGCACTGCACGGTGTTCGCTTCACCGACGTGGACGAATCCCGTATGGTCTGCGCCATTCACCTTCCGGCCCGCGCGGCCGGGACTGCCGAACGGAATCCGCACAAGGCCGCCCGCATGACCGATTCGAAAAACAAGAAATACGTCGTCGCCCTCGACCAGGGCACTACCAGCTCGCGCGCCATCGTCTTCGACCATGACGCCAACGTGGTCAGCACGGCCCAGCGCGAGTTCGCGCAGATCTACCCGCAGCCAGGCTGGGTCGAGCACGACCCGATGGAAATCTGGGCGACCCAGAGCTCGACCCTGGTAGAGGCACTGGCCCAGGCCAACATCGGCTTCGGCGAGGTCGCCGCCATCGGCATCACCAACCAGCGCGAGACCACCCTGGTGTGGGACAAGGCCACGGGGCGGCCGATCCACAACGCCATCGTCTGGCAATGCCGGCGCAGCGCGGCGATCTGCGAGCAACTCAAGCGTGACGGCCTGGAACAGCACATCCGCGACACCACCGGGCTGGTCGTCGACCCCTACTTCTCCGGCACCAAGCTCAAATGGATCCTCGACAACGTCGACGGCGCCCGCGAACGTGCCCAGCGCGGCGAGTTGCTGTTCGGCACCGTCGACAGCTGGCTGATCTGGAAACTCACCGAAGGGGACGTGCACGTCACCGACTACACCAACGCCTCGCGCACCCTGATGTTCGATATCCACAAGCGCGACTGGGATGAGCGCCTGCTGGCTGCGCTGGGCGTACCGCGCGCCATGCTGCCGCAGGTTCGCCCGTCTTCGGAGATCTACGGGCATGCCAAGGTCGGCGGCCTCGGTGTGCATCGCACGCCGATTGCCGGGATCGCCGGCGACCAGCAGGCCGCGCTGTTCGGCCAGATGTGCGTGGAGCCGGGCCAGGCGAAGAACACCTACGGCACCGGCTGCTTCCTGCTGATGAACACTGGGGCCAACGCGGTGAAATCCACCCACGGCCTGCTCACCACCATCGCCTGCGGCCCGCGCGGCGAAGTCGCCTATGCGCTGGAAGGCGCGGTGTTCAACGGCGGCTCCACCGTGCAGTGGCTGCGCGACGAGCTCAAGGTGATCAACGACGCCCACGACTCCGAATACTTCGCCACCAAGGTGAAGGACAGCAATGGCGTTTACCTGGTCCCCGCCTTCACCGGCCTCGGCGCGCCCTACTGGGACCCTTACGCCCGCGGCGCGCTGTTCGGCCTGACTCGCGGGGTGAAGGCCGATCACCTGATCCGCGCCACCCTCGAATCCATCGCCTACCAGACCCGCGACGTGCTCGATGCCATGCAACAGGACGCCGGTGAGCCGCTGCGCGCCCTGCGCGTGGACGGCGGCGCGGTGGCCAACAACTTCCTCATGCAGTTCCAGGCCGACATCCTCGGCACACCGGTCGAGCGCCCGCAGATGCGCGAGACCACGGCCCTCGGCGCCGCCGTACTGGCGGGCCTGGCCTGCGGCTTCTGGGGCGGTCTGGACGAACTGAAGAACAAGGCGGTGATCGAGCGGGTGTTCCAGCCGGCCTGCGACGAGACCGAACGCGCGCGGCTGTACAAGGGCTGGAAGAAGGCCGTGGAACGCACGCGCGGCTGGGCTGCCGACGACTGAACGCATTACCGGCACCGTAGGATGGTGTGGAGCGAAGCGATACCCATCGATCACCGTGCGAGCAAAGCTGATGGGTATCGCAAGCTCCACCCATCCTACGGACTGGGCTGCCGACGACTGACGCAGTTTGCTCTTCGTAGGAGCGAGCTTGCTCGCGAACCACTTGATGCAACGGTGTCAGGCGAGGTTCGCGAGCAAGCTCGCTCCTACAAATCCATGACAGACCCAACCCCGCTGCGGCATCCTTGCCCTCCCGGCCCGTCCGCACGAGCGCACCGCATGAACCTGCCCCCCCGACAGCAAAGCATCCTCGACCTGGTCCGCGAGCGCGGCTACCTGAGCATCGAGGAGCTGGCCCAGCAGTTCGCCGTCACCCCGCAGACCATCCGCCGCGACATCAACCAGCTTGCCGAACAGAACCTGCTGCGCCGCTACCACGGCGGCGCGGCCTGGGATTCGAGCATCGAAAACACCGCCTACAACACCCGCGCCGACCAGATGCGCGACGAGAAGCAACGCATCGCCGACGCCATCGCCGCGCAGATCCCGGACAACGCCTCGCTGTTCATCAACATCGGCACCACCACCGAAGCCATCGCCCGCGCCCTGCTCGGCCACCAGAACCTCAAGGTCATCACCAATAACCTGCACGTCGCCAGCATCCTCGCCGGCAAGGACGACTTCGAAGTACTGATCGCCGGCGGCACCGTGCGTGGCGACGGCGGCGTAGTCGGACAGGCCGCGGTGGACTTCATCGAGCAGTTCCGCGTCGACTTCGCCGTGGTCGGCATCAGCGGCATCGACGAGGACGGCAGCCTGCTGGACTTCGACTACCAGGAAGTACGTGTCTCCCGCGCGATCATCGATAACGCCCGACAGGTCTTCCTCGCCGCCGACTCCAGCAAGTTCGGGCGCAACGCCGTGGTCCGCCTGGGCCCGATCTCCCTGGTCAGCCGGGTATTCACCGACAGCCCGCCGCCCACCGCCGTGGCGCGCCTGATGCAGCAGCACAAGGTCCAGCTCGAACTGGTCTGAGCCACGCTCACCGCCTTCACTTTCGAACATTCAGACGAATGCCTACGCGAATTCGCGCTCAAGGCTGGTCATATTTCATTCACTGAACTAGGATATTTTCGAAAACGAACATCACAAGATTCACTTTCAACCCTCAAGGCGGCCCCATGAACCCAACCAGCAAGCGCCACGCGCCCCTGGCCGAAGTCTATGATGTGGCCGTCGTCGGTGGCGGCATCAATGGCGCGGGGATTGCGGCGGACGCCGCCGGACGCGGGCTGTCGGTGTTCCTTTGCGAACAGCACGACCTCGCCGCCCACACCTCTTCCGCCAGCAGCAAGCTGATCCACGGCGGCCTGCGCTACCTGGAGCACTACGAATTCCGCCTGGTCCGCGAAGCCCTCGCCGAGCGCGAAGTGCTGCTGGCCAAGGCCCCGCACATCGTTCACGCGCTGCGCTTCGTGCTGCCGCACCGTCCGCATCTGCGCCCCGCGTGGATGATCCGCGCCGGCCTGTTCCTCTATGACCACCTGGGCAAGCGCGAGAAGCTGCCGGCCTCCCGCGGCCTGCGCTTCGGCCTCGACAGCCCGCTGAAGGCCGAGATCACTCGCGGCTTCGAATATTCCGACTGCTCGGTGGACGACGCGCGCCTGGTGGTACTCAACGCCATGGCCGCCCGCGAGCATGGCGCCCATGTGCACCCGCGCACCCGCTGCGTCAGCGCCCGGCGCAGCAAGGGACTGTGGCACCTGCACCTGGAACGCCGCGATGGCAGCCTGTATTCGGTACGCGCCCGCGCGCTGGTCAACGCCGCCGGCCCGTGGGTCGACCGATTCCTGCGCGAAGAGTTGCGGCAGAAGCCGCCTTACGGCATCCGCCTGATCCAGGGCAGCCACCTGATCGTGCCGCGCCTGTACGAAGGCGAGCATGCCTACATCCTGCAGAACGAGGACCGGCGCATCGTCTTCGCCATCCCCTACCTGCGCCAGTTCACCCTGATCGGCACCACCGATCGCGAATACCAGGGCGACCCGACAAAGATCAGCATCAGCGAAGAAGAGACCGACTACCTGCTCAACGTGGTCAACGCTCACTTCAAGCGCCAGCTGGACCGCCAGGACATCCTGCGCAGCTTCTCCGGCGTGCGCCCGCTGTGCGACGACGAATCCGACGACCCTTCGGCCGTGACCCGCGACTACACCCTGGCGCTGGACAACACGCCAGGGGAAGCGCCGTTGCTCTCGGTGTTCGGCGGCAAGCTGACCACCTACCGCAAGCTCGCCGAAGCCGCGCTGGAACAACTGACTCCGCATTTTGCCGGCGTGATGAAACCAAGCTGGACCGCCGACGCCCCGCTACCCGGCGGCGAGGCGATGACCACGGTGGAAGACCTGGCCATTCAGTTGATGGATCGCCTGCGCCAGCTCGACCCGGCCCTCGCCCGGCGTTGGGCCAGCACCTACGGCAGCCGCATCTGGACACTGCTGGACGGTGCGCACAACCTCAGTGAGCTGGGCGAACACCTGGGCGCCGGGCTCTATGCACGGGAAGTGGAATATCTGGTCCGCGAGGAGTGGGCGCGCGACGCCGAAGACATCCTCTGGCGCCGTACCAAGCTCGGGCTGTTCCTCAATGCCCGGCAGAAGGAGCGCCTTGAGCAGTTCCTCGCCAGCGAAAGTCCGCTGGAACCGAGTACGCAGGTTGCCTGAACGTCGAATTGGAGCGCGCCGCCCGTCTCGCGGATAATCCACCGACAATCCCCCGACGTCACCGCCCCGGTGGCGTCGCCGCAGTGAGAACGACGTGGACCTCATCCTCAAGGCAACTATCGGCGCAGGCGTGGTGCTGATCCTCGCCGCGCTGTCGAAGACGCGTAATTACTACATCGCCGGGCTGGTGCCGCTGTTCCCCACCTTCGCCCTGATCGCCCACTACATCGTCGGCAAGAGCCGTTCGCTGGACGACCTGAAGACCACCATCCTGTTCGGCATGTGGTCGATCATCCCCTACTTCGTCTACCTCGCCGCGCTCTACCTGATGGTGGATCGCCTGCGCCTGGAACTATCACTGGCGATGGCCGCGCTGGCCTGGCTGGTGGCAGCCTCGCTGCTGGTGTTCGTCTGGGTGCGCCTGCACTGAAGCCTAGGCGGTGATGCCCCGGCTCAGAGCTGGGCGACGTGCCCACCGCCCTGGTGTTCGCGCAAGTACGGCAGCACCGCACCCAGTAGCGGCTCCTTGAAGTCTTCCTGGAATCGGTGGGCCATACCGGGAATCAGCTTGAGCACCGAGCCTCGGATGTGCGCCGCCACGTGTACCCCGTGCATCACTGGCAGCAGCGGATCGGCGGTGCCGTGGACCACCAGGGTCGGCACGTTCAGGCGGTTGAGCAGCTCCACCCGGCTCGGCTCGGCGAGGATCGCCAGCATCTGCCGCTGCACGCCTTCCGGGTTGAAAGCACGGTCGTAGGAACGCGCCGCCTGCTGCAGCAATTGCTGACGATCATCGCGCACCTCCGGGCTACCGAGGGCCGCCAGCAAGTCGGCCTGTTGCTCGATGGCCTGTTCGCGGCTGGCCGCTTCACGCCGCGCGAGCAAGCGTAACAGCGACTCGCTGGGTGCCGGCAGGCCTTCGGCACCGGAGCTGGTCATCACCAGCGTCAGACTGATGACACGGTCGGGGGCCATGTCGGCGACGTGCTGGGCAATCATCCCGCCCATGCTCGCGCCCAACACGTGGGCTTGCTCGACGTGCAGTGCATCTAGCAGATGCAGGGCGTCGCCGGCCATGTCGGTCAGGCTGTAGGGCGCGCTCACGGGCAAGCCAAGGCGGTAGCGGATCACTTCGTAGGTCAGGTTGCCGCTGGGCACGGGAACGCGCCAGGACGACAGCCCGACATCGCGGTTGTCGTAACGGATCACCCGGAAGCCCTGCTGGCAGAGCGCCTCGACCACTTCGTCCGGCCAGTGGATCAGTTGGCCGCCCAGGCCCATGACCAGCAGCAGCGTCGGGTCCTGCGGACGGCCGATGCTCTGGTAGGCCAGACGCACATCGCCCAGGTCGACCAGTTCGGTCGGCACCCGCGCATCGCATCGATCGGCGGCAACCGCCCGATCGGCAAAAGAGAGAGAGGACAGGCCGCAGAAAAAGCGACTGCCAGCAGGAAAGCACGCATGAGTGAAAATCCGGAACGCAAAACCCCAGTTGAGCGCGATTCTGATGAATTTCCGTCGCTCGCTCTGCCACAGGTCCGTGACAGTTTGATGAAAGGCGCTGAGCGGTCACCGACGGCCCTTCCCGACTTCCCATGACAGGGATCAAGGGCAACCAGCCCCGACAGTCGCGAAGATAGGAGCCCCCGCTCGGACGTTTCGCCATGGCCTACCCCATTCTGCTGGTGCTGCACCTGTTCGCCGCGATCCTGTTCGTCGGCACGGTGTTCTTCGAAGTGCTGATTCTGGAAAGCGTCCACCGCCATGTTCCGGCACGGGCGATGAAAATGGTCGAGGGAGCGCTGGGTCGTCGTCTGCGCCGGGTGATGCCCTGGGTGATCCTGACCCTGTTCGGCAGCGGCCTGGGCATGCTGCACCTGCGCTACGCGCCGCTGCTGGCCGACCCACTGGCATCGCCCTTCGCCACGTTGCTGAGCCTCAAGCTGCTGCTGGCCACCAGCGTCCTGGGGCATTTCCTCTTCGCCATGTACTCGTTCCGCGTCGGGCGAATGACCGGCCAGCGCTCCCGGCGCATCCACTACAGCGTGTTCGCCCACGTGGTGCTGATCGTGCTGCTGGCCAAGGGCATGTTCTACCTGAGCTGGTGACTCCCGCCCGGTGAATCGGGTCGGCGAAAGCGTGCTGGTGAAGTGCCGGTCGCCGGCTTATCATGAGATCAGCTCAATTGTTCTGCCGTTTCATCAAGATTTCCTCATATTGAGGCGAGGTCGCGCCATGCTTGAACTCCGTCACCTGAAAACCCTGCATGCCCTGCGCGAAGCCGACAGCCTGGTGGAGGCCGCCGAACGCCTGCACCTGACGCAGTCCGCCCTGTCCCACCAGTTCAAGGAGCTGGAGGAGCGCCTCGGTTTGTCGCTGTTCATCCGCAAGACCAAGCCGGTGCGCTTCACCAGCGCCGGCCTGCGCCTGCTGCAACTGGCCGACGCCGTGCTGCCGCAATTGCGCGGTGCCGAGCGCGACCTGGCACGCCTGGCCGGCGGCACCGCCGGCCGCCTGCACATGGCCATCGAGTGCCACAGCTGCTTCCAGTGGCTGATGCCGACCATCGACCAGTTCCGCGACGCCTGGCCGGAAGTGGAGCTGGACCTCGCTTCCGGCTTCTCCTTCGCCCCGCTGCCGGCGCTGGCGCGCGGCGACCTGGACCTGGTAGTGACCTCGGACCCGGTGGACATCGCCGGCATCACCTACGTGCCACTGTTCACCTACGAGGCGCTGCTGGCGGTGGATAACCACCACGCGCTGGCCGGCAAGTCCTTCATTGTCCCGGAAGACCTGGCCAACCTGACGCTGATCACCTACCCCATCGAGCGTGATCGCCTGGACATCTTCACCCGCTTCCTCGAGCCCGCCGACGTCGAACCGGCGCAGGTGCGCACCTCGGAGCTGACGGTGATGATGATGCAGCTGGTGGCGTCCGGGCGCGGCGTCTGCAGCCTGCCCAACTGGGCGCTGCACGAGTACAGCTCGCGGGGCTACGTGACCGCCAAGCGCCTGGGGGAGAAAGGCCTGTACTGCACGCTGTTCGCCGCCATTCGCGCCGACATGCTGGACGCACCGTTCATGCGCGATTTCCTGCTGACCGCGAAAGATACGTCCTTCGCCACCCTGGAAGGCGTCAGCGCCGCCAAGGGCTGAGCGCAGCTGGGGACTCGGGCATAAAAAAGGCCCTCCATGCGGAGGGCCTTGGGGACATGACTCAAGAAGCGGCTTGTACTGGTTATGGTTGCCGACGCCACGCGATGGGGTGCGCGGCGTTGAAGCGATCATTGATCAAGCGAGGAAGCGCGAAAATATTCCGAACACAAAAAGGGAATATTCCCACCTCACCTGAGACCGACTCCTCAAATCATTCATCGCCTTTGCAGCGCACACACTTTCCAGCTAACGCTCACGCCGGCTTCACCTCCGCCGCCTTGGCGTGCTCCTCCGCCCACTGCACATCCCGCTCCCACACCCGTTTGAAGGCAGGACGCGAGGTCACCAGCTCCACGTAACGCTCAAACACCGGCAGCTTGGGCACCACGCCGAAGCCGATGGTCCAGCGCAGGGCCGCGCCCCACAGTACGTCGGCGGCAGTCATGCGGTTGCCCAGCAGGTAGGGACCGTTTTCCAGTTGTTCGGCAAGGGCGCGCATCACGCTGTCGTAGTCGCCATAGGGGCTCATGGCCTGCGGGGCAGCGTCGCGTTTCAGGGCACGGTCGACGATCGCCGGCTCGAAGCTGGAACCGTAGAACACCAGCCCGCGCAAATAGGGACCGCGCAGCGGGTCGTCGAGGGCCGGAGCGAGATTCGCTCGGGGGAACAGGTCGGCGAGGTAGATGAAGATGGCGCCCTGCTCGGTGACCAGCGATTCGCCGAGGCGGATCGCCGGGACCTTGCCCAGCGGGTTGACCGCGAGGTACGCCGGCTTGCGCTGCTCGCCGGCCTTCATGTTGATCAGTTCGAGGTCGTACTCGGCACCCAGTTCTTCCAGCAGCACCAGGGTGCCGCTGGAGCGTGTCTGGGGCGAATGGTAGAGGGTGAGGCGGGGCATGGCGGGATCTCCTCGGGCATCACGGCTCGGAGTCCCCAGCATAGCCCCGCACGGGGCTCACGCCTCCTCGAAATGCATCTCCGGCGGTTGCTGACGGAAGCCGCCGGTGATCACCGCCAGGTAGATCACGCCGAGCACCAGCCAGGTAGCGCCGAGCCAGATCGCCAGGTGGTCGAGGCTGACCATCAGCCACAGGTCAGCCAGCAGGCCGATCAGCGGGAACAGCAGGAACAGCAGCAGCTCGCGGGGGCCGCGGCGCTCGGCGTTGAGGTAGTAGTGGAAGATCACCGAGAGGTTCACCAGGCTGAAGGCCAGGAAGGCGCCGAAGTTGATGAACGAGGTGGAGGTGGTGACGTCCATGTGCAGCGCCAGCAGGGCCACCACGCCGCACAGCACGATGCTGTTCACCGGGGTTTCGAAGCGTTTGCTGATGCGCCCGAAGAACGGGCGCGGCAGCACGCCGTCGCGGCCCATGGCGAACAGCAGGCGCGAGGCGCTGGCCTGGGCCGACAGGCCGGAGGTGAACTGGCCGACGATCAGGCCGATGAGGAAGAAGCTGACGAACAGGTCACCGCCGATATTTCGGGCGATTTCATACGCGGCGGAATCGGCGTTCTGGAATTCCACCGACGGGTGCGCGAGCTGTACGAAGTAGCTGGCGGCGATGAAGATGCCGCCGCCGATCAGGGTGATCAGCAGGATGGCGCGCGGAATGGTCTTGCGCGGTTCGTGGGTTTCTTCGGTCAGGGTGCTGACGGCATCGAAGCCCAGGAAGGAATAGCAGGCGATGGCCGCGCCGCCCATGATCAGCGGCAGTTGGGTGCCTTCCTTGAGGAAGGGTTCCAGGGTCCACAGCGGACGGCTGCCATCACCCGTGATGTAGTGAATGGCCAGGCCGACAAAGGCGATCAGCACGAGGAATTGCACCAGCATCAGCACGCCATTGATGTTCTTCGCCAGGCGCAGGCCGACCACGTTGATCGCGGTGGTCACGCCGATGAACGCGAGTACCCACAGGGCCTGAGGCACGGCCGGGAAGGCGGAATGCAGGTAGGCCGCGCCGATCAGCCAGATGGCCATTGGCAGGAACAGGTAGTCCAGCAGCACGGCCCAGCCGGCGAGGAAGCCCAGTTTCGGGCTGATCGATTTGCGCACGTAGGTATAGGCCGAGCCAGCCACCGGGAAGGCGGCAGCCATGCGCCCGTAGCTGAGCGCGGTGAAGAGCATGGCCACGGAAGCGACGAGGTAGGCCGAGGGCACTACGCCGCGGGTGACGTCGGCGAGGATGCCGAAGGTGCCAAGGACGATGATCGGGGTCATGTAGGCGATGCCGAACAGCACCACCGAACCCAGCGACAGGGTTCGTTTGAGTCGAGCCATTACTGCTTACTCCGCGTTGTGTTTGTTATGGCAGTACAAGGTTGTCGGCCTGCGCTCACCCGCAGGCCTCGCGGGCGCTCGGGGCGCCCGTCGAATGTGGAATAACGCTGTGTCGGCGCGGCCCTGCGCCCCGGCACCCTCGCAGCGGTGCCGGATGGGAAACTCAGACGGGAATGATCAGCTCGCGCAGGCCATCGTCGTGCTCGCGCATCTCGCCCGGCAGCACGAAGCGGCGCTCGGCCAGGTAGCTGTAATCGCGGCGCGATTGCGCCAGGCGCTCGAAATCCAGCTCGACGATCTGCCGGCACTCTTCGCGGCCGGCTTCGACGATCAGTTGGCCGTAGGGGTCGACCACCGCGCTGCCGCCGGCGAATACCAGGCCGTCGTCGCCTTCGCCGACGCGGTTGACCATCACGGCGTAGGCCTGGTTTTCCATGGCACGACCCATGATCGCGGTGCGGTGGGTCGGACCGTAGGGGTCCATGTTGCCGTTGGTCACGATGATCAGCTCGGCACCGAGCTGGCCCAGGGCGCGGGCGGACTCGGGGAATTCGATGTCGAAGCAGATCACGATGCCGACGCGGATGCCGTTCCACAGGCAGGTAGCGTAGCGGTCGCCGGGGGTGAAGATGCCGCGGTCCGACGCCCACAGGTGCGTCTTGCGGTACTTCATCGCAATGCCTTCGGGAGTGATCAGCAGCGTGGTGTTGTAGAAGCGGCCATCGGCGGCTTCGGCAAAGCCCACCGCGACGGCGATGTTCTTCTCCCGTGCGGCACGCTGAACAGCCTGCACGCTGGGGCCGTCTACCGGCTCGGCGATGGCGGCGATGTTCTGCTCGGTGGGGAAGCCAGTCAGCTGGGTCTCGGGGAACACCACCAGTTGGGTGTCGTCGGCGCAGGCGTGGATGGCCTCCAGGGTGCGGGCCAGGTTCCAGGCCACGTCGCCATCACGGCCGGCGAGTTGGACGAGTTCTACTTTCATGGGGCTTCCTCGGATTCTTGTCTTTGCGGTGACCGGGCGCTGCAAAAGGGTCAGAATGCGCACCGCGCCGGCTCAAGGCATCCACCGAGTATGCCGGGCGTGCCATCACCGGGTAATTACGCCCGCGTGGTAACCCATCGGGGGTAGAGTGATGAGCCTTTCCCTTCAGGATATCGCCTGGCACCGCTCGGTCGGGCAGCTGATCGAGGCGCTGGACAAGCCGAACTTCTGGACCTCGCTGGTGCGCCTGCTGGGCCAGTATGTCCCCTTCGACAGCTGGGTGGTGCTGCTCTTCAGCGACGGTCGCCCCCAGGTATTCGCCGAATGTCCGGGCGAGGATGGCGGTCCCGATCCGCTGTTCCAGGACTACCTCAAGGGCCTCTACCTGCTCGACCCCTTCTACATCGCCAGCCGCGAGGCGCCCGGCAGCGGGCTGTTCCGCCTCGATGACGTGGCACCGGAGATGTTCGAGCAGACCGACTACTTCCAGCGCTACTTCAGCCTCAACGTGGTCGCCGACGAAGTACAGATCAACGTGCAGCTCGACGGCGAGCGCACCCTCTGCTGCTCGGTGGGCAGCAAGGGCCGCTTCACCCCGGAGCAGATCGCCCTGCTCGCCCTGGTGCAACCCTGGGTCGCCGGCCTGATGCGCCAGCGCATGGCCTTCGAACGCGAAGTGCAGGAAGCGCCTCCGCCGCCACGCTGGCAGAACCGCCTGGAATCCACCGTCCAGCAGATGGAAACCCCGCTCACCGCCCGTGAAATGGAAGTCGGCCGCTTGATGCTCAGCGGCTGCTCCAGCAAGGAAATCGCCCGCAAGCTGGCCATTTCCGCCGAGACGGTAAAGGTCCACCGCAAGCACATGTACGCCAAGCTGGGGATCAAGTCGCAGTCGGAGCTGTTCTCGCTGTTCCTGCAGGCGCAGGGCTGACGCCCCCATTCCACGCGCTCACCCTGTAGGAGCGGGCCATGCCCGCGATCGCGCGCACGGCGCGCTCCTACAAATCGCTAGTTCTCCTCTGTAGACCACGAGCGTGCTTTTGCACCAGCCGCCAGCCGTCGAGCGGCGGGTGAGCAATCGCGCCTGTGCGGGTCCATGCTTGAGGACAGGAGGAATGCCTATGAGCCTCAGCGTCTTCGACATGTTCAAACCCGGCGTCGGACCATCAAGTTCCCACACCGTGGGGCCGATGCGCGCCGCCCGCGAGTTCGTCGACCGCTTGCGCGATGCCGACCAGCTCAGCCGCACCGCAGCCGTGGAGGTGCATCTGTACGGCTCCCTCAGCGCCACCGGCAAGGGTCACGCCACTGACCGCGCCTGCCTGATCGGTCTGCTCGGCATCGACCCGGCCGAGGCCGACCCCGCCGCCCTCGCTCCGCAGGTAGACGACATCCTGCTGCGCCATCACCTGCGCCTGGGCGGCATGCAGGAGATCGACTTCGATCCGGCGCGCCAACTGGTCTTCCACGACGACAGCCTGCCCGCCCACCCCAACGGCTTGCAGCTGCGGGCGCTGGATGACAAAGGCGAGCTGCTGGCCGAGCGCATCTGTTACTCGGTGGGCGGCGGTTTCGTGGTGGATGCGCAGGACTTCAACACCGACCGCGCGCTGCAGGGCAACCCCATGCCCTACCCGTTCCACAGCGCCGAAGAACTGCTGCGCCTGTGCCATGAACACGGCTACAAACGCATCAGCGACCTGATGTGGGCCAACGAGCTGGCCGTCCGTAGCGAAGCGGAAATCCACGCCGGCCTTGCGCACATCTGGGAGGAAATGCAGGCCTGCGTGAACCGCGGCCTGGAAACCGAAGGCACGCTGCCCGGTGGCCTCAAGGTGCGGCGCCGTGCGCCCATGCTGTTCCGCCGGCTGAACGAAGCGGACAGCGGCAACCTCATCGCCACCACCCTGGGCGCCCTGGACTGGGTGGACCTCTGGGCTCTGGCGGTGAACGAGGAGAACGCCGCCGGCGGGCGCGTGGTGACCGCGCCCACCAATGGCGCGGCCGGGATAGTCCCGGCGGTGTTGCACTACTATGCGCGCTACGACAGCAACGCCAACGCCGATGGTATCGAGCGCTACCTGCTGACCGCCGCCGCCATCGGCATCCTGTGCAAGCTCAATGCCTCCATCTCCGGCGCCGAAGTCGGTTGCCAGGGAGAAGTCGGATCAGCCTGCGCCATGGCCGCCGGTGGACTGGCGGAAGTCCTGGGCGGCAGCCTCGAGCAGGTGGAGAACGCCGCCGAGATCGGCCTGGAGCACAACCTCGGCCTGACCTGCGACCCGGTGGCCGGGCTGGTGCAGGTGCCCTGCATCGAACGCAATGCCATGGCCTCGCTCAAGGCTATCAACGCCGCCCAGCTGGCCCTGCGCGGCGACGGCCAGCACCTGGTCAGCCTCGACAAGGCCATCGACACCCTGCGCGACACTGGCCGCGACATGATGGACAAGTACAAGGAGACGGCGAAAGGTGGGCTGGCGGTGAATGTGATTGCCTGCTGACTTGGGCAGGAGGCGGTTCGCGAGCAAGCTCGCTCCTACAAGAACACACCGGTGCCCCTGTAGGAGCGAGCTTGCTCGCGAACCCGTCCAACCCCCTGTCCTACCGTTCTTGCGCTGCCTGAAACAGGCTTTCTCAGCCCCGGAGAAAATCGTTAGCTTGCTTTCTTTTTTCCCAGCTTCGGGCTACCGTCGGTGCCCGCCAGAACTAGAAAGACTTCCGAAAGCCCGCCGCATTGACCTTTGCCCAGGCACGTTCGCGCGATGCCTGCCATGCTCTGTGACGGCCCTTTCGGCCAACCTTACCGTGATCAAAGCCCGACGACTGGAGATTCCATGAACCTGTCGCTCCTCAGCCGCTATGCCTTTTTTGCCGCTTGCGTCCTGTTCACCGTGCTCAGCCTGCCCTTCCTCGGGCACGACTGGGTGTGGCCCTTCACCCTCACGACCCTCGCCCTGAGCGTGCTCGGGGTCTTCGACCTGCTGCAGGAACGCCACGCGGTACGCCGCAATTACCCCGTACTGGGCAACATCCGCTACCTGGTCGAAGCCATCCGCCCGGAGATCCGCCAGTACCTGCTCGAGGGCGACCAGGAAGCCCTGCCCTTCTCCCGCGCCCAGCGCGCCCTGGTGTATTCGCGGGCGAAGAACGAGACCGCCGACAAACCCTTCGGCACCCTGATCGACGTCTACCAGGCCGGCTTCGAATTCATCGCTCACTCCATCCGCCCCGCACCGGTGGCCGACCCGCTGCACCTTCCGCGTCACCGTCGGCGGCCCGGAGTGCAAGCAGCCCTACTCGATCTCGGTGTTCAACATCTCGGCGATGAGCTTCGGCTCACTCAGCGCCAACGCCATCCGCGCGCTGAACAAGGGCGCCAAGCTCGGCGACTTCATCCATGACACCGGCGAAGGCAGCATCAGCCCCTACCACCGCGAGTACGGCGGCGACCTGACCTGGGAGCTGGGCAGCGGCTATTTCGGCTGCCGCAACGACGACGGCACCTTCGAGCCCCGAGCGCTTCGCCAAGCAGGCGCGTCGACCCGCAGGTGAAGATGATCGAGATCAAGCTCAGCCAGGGCGCCAAACCCGGCCACGGCGGCATCCTGCCCAAGCACAAGGTGACCCCGGAAATCGCCTCCACCCGTGGCGTTCCCATGGGCCAGGACTGCATTTCGCCCTCCTCGCCACAGTGCCTTCGACACGCCCCACGAGATGATGCATTTCATCGCTCAGCTGCGTGAACTGTCCGGCGGCAAGCCGGTGGGCTTCAAGCTGTGCCTCGGCCATCCGTGGGAGTTCATGGGCATCGCCAAGGCCATGCTGGAAACCGGCATCCTGCCCGACTTCATCGTCGTCGACGGCAAGGAAGGCGGCACCGGCGCCGCGCCGGTGGAGTTCACCGACCACATCGGCGTGCCGATGCGCGAGGGCCTGCTGTTCGTGCACAACACCCTGGTCGGCCTGAACCTGCGCGACAAGATCCGCATCGGCGCCAGCGGCAAGATCGTCAGCGCCTTCGACATCGCCAGCGTGCTGGCCATCGGCGCCGACTGGGCCAACTCGGCGCGCGGCTTCATGTTCGCCATCGGCTGCATCCAGTCGCAGAGCTGCCACACCAACAAGTGCCCGACCGGCGTCGCCACCCAGGACCCGCTGCGCCAGCGCGCCCTGGTGGTGCCGGACAAGGCCGAGCGCGTCTACCACTTCCATCGCAACACGCTCAAGGGCCTGGCCGAGATGCTCGCCGCTGCCGGCCTCCAGCACCCGTCGCAGCTGGAAGCCAAGCACCTGGTGCGGCGCGTCTCGGCTACCGAGATCCAGCCTGTTCTCGCAGCTGCACGTACTTCCTCAAACCCGGCGAGCTGCTCTCGGGCAACATCGAAGGCGAGTTCTACGAACGCATCTGGCGCATGGCGCGCAGCGACAGCTTCGAGGCTGCCGCCGGCTGACGCCTTCAGCAAGCCCAGGAGGACGGTCCCGGTCAGGGACTGTTCTCCTGCAGCCGCTGCAGACCATAAGCCGCCTAGCGCCGTGGAAATGAGAGTGAGTCTGTTATTTGGCGGCAAAGCGTCGTAATTTACCCGCCACAAATACAAGGATGCAGGGGGCTTGGGTGGGGGCGTATCGTCTGTTGTTGGCAGTTCTAGTGGCCGTGTCCCATTTGGGTAAAACCTTCGCCGGCCTGAATCCTGGTGTAGTTGCGGTGATCTCCTTCCTGATCATCAGCGGCTTCGTGATGACCTCGCTCATCGAACGTAATTACTCCACTCCCGAAAAGGTCGGCCTGTTCTACCTGGACAGGGCTATGCGGCTATACCCGCAGTTTCTGTTGTACTTCGTCGCGGCCTGTGTGGTGGTCCACTTTCTCCTCCCCGGCACGCCTCAAGCTGCCGAACTGACACTTGCGAACATCGCCGCGAGCCTCACCATGCTGCCGCTGGGCTTCTACATGTTTGGTGCAGCTGGCACAGAGCTCCTGCCGCCGGCATGGTCGCTTGGCCTGGAGTCCTGCTTCTACCTGGTGATCCCTTTCCTGATCATTTTCAAGGCGCGCGGCATAGCGTTTTCACTGTCCGTCATCGTTTTCCTGATCGCCTGTCTGGGTTACGTCAACACGGATTTTTACGGATACCGCCTGCTTCCTGGCGTTCTGTTCATCTTCCTCTGCGGCAGCTACCTGTACAAAGCAAAAGCCAAAGGCCTGACCATTGCTGCCTGCACGACCGCCGCCGCAGCATTGATGTTCGTGGCGATCATGACGGGCGTTATCGAGCGTCGGCCATTCAATGCGGAAGTAACCGCCGGCATCGCGTTAGGTGTGCCTGCTGTCTACCTGCTGACGAAACTCAAGTTTCATTCGATTGACGAGTTCCTCGGCAACATCAGTTATGGCGTGTTCCTCAATCACTTCGTGGTGATGTACCTCCTGCGAGTTTTCTGGCCAATCAATTACTCGGATTACCTTGTTACCGCTCTACTGACGTTCTCTTTCCTGCTCAGTGGCGTGTCGTATTACTGCGTCGAGCGACCGGCCTTGAAGCTCCGGCACGCACTGCGGGGTACTAGCAAGCAGCATCGAGTTCAAACGCTGGAGCGGGAAACGGCGATTTGAAGACTGGTTGGGCGCATCCTGTGCGCCAGCGAGAAGGCGCCACCACTTTTTGCAGACAGGCCGCCGCTACCCCAACCGCCCCCTCACCTGTGCCAATCCCACCCCATGCACCAGCGCGAACCCCAGGCAAATCGCCGAGCTGACATAGATGAAGCGCTGGCTGCGCCCGGTGCCCTTGAGGATGAATGGGCCGGCCACGCCGCGCAGCAGATAGACCAGCGAGATCGCCACCAGCGCTGGGCGAAGCAGCGGCAATGGCGCCAGCACTCCAGCCCCGGAAAGTGCGTAGGCGGCCCAGGTGAACAGCACGAAGGCAATGCCGAAGGTGATCAGCGCCGGGTAAACCCGCCCGGCTTCGGCTGCCCGCGCGAGCTTTTCCCCGGCGCCAAACAGGCGATACCAGCGCGGCCCGACCAGCACGACGCCGACGTGCGCGGCAGCGGCGACAGCGCTGAGCGCCGCAGCGATGATCAACATCAGGTTGTATTCCTGCCCCATGAACGGCTCCCTCCTGGAGTGCGTACTGACTCGTGGGTGCATCCTATCGTCGGCGCGGAAGATTCACGACACTCGACCACCGGCTGCACGAATCTTCCAGACAACCACCCTGCGCGCGCTATGCTGGCCGACCGGGCAAGCGGTGCGGAGGCGGCCCATGCACAAAGACAACTGGATCGACCTGCTGCAGGATGCCGACACCGGCATCCAGAGCCTGCGCGCGCACTTCAAGGGCCACGCCTACGATCCGCACTGGCACGACAGCTACCTGATCGGTTTCACCGAATCCGGCGTGCAGCAGTTCAACAGCCGCAACCAGCGCCACGTCAGCACGGCCGGCAAGGTGTTCTTCCTCGAACCCGGCGACATCCACGACGGCGACGCGCCCACCGAGGGCGGCTTCACCTACCGCATGCTCTACCTCGACGCGCCCTGGCTGGAGCGCGAGATCGGCACGCTGTTCGAAGAGGCGCCGGGCAACTGCCAACTGAGCGTGCCCGAGCTGCTGATCGATGATCCACGCCTGACAAGGCGGATCGACAACGCCTTCCAGGCCGTGCACGGCAACGACCTGAAGATCGTGCGTCAGAGCGCCATGGACGAGCTGCTCGACGGCATGACCCACCACCTGCACTGGCGCCAGCGCGATGCGAGGACCGCGCAGCTGCCACGGGTGGCACAACGTGCGCGGGACTTCCTGCACGCCAACCTGACCGCCGACATCGGTCTCGACGACCTGGCCCGCGCCAGCGGCTGCGACCGCTTCCGCCTGACCCGCGCGTTCAAGCAGGCTTTCGGCCTGCCGCCCCACGCCTACCTTATCCAGCTGCGACTGGCCCGCGCACGGCAGCTGCTCGGCCGAGGCCTGGCACCTGCGGACATCGCCGCCGACCTCGGCTTCGCCGACCAGAGCCACCTCGGCCGCTGGTTCCGTCGCGCCTATGGCGTGACACCGGCCTACTACCGCAAGCGCTGCTCAAAGCTTCCAGACTGAGCCCGCCGCACTGGCGAAGATGAACTCCCACGGATTCACGGAGTTTCCCGCCATGCACTTCTCGCAGCTCGGCCAATGGCTGCCCTTCATCCTCTTCGCCTTCGTCGCCTCGATCACGCCGGGGCCGACCAACCTGCTGATCTTCAGCAACAGCGCACGCTTCGGCTGGAGCGCCGCGCTGCCGATCATGTTCGGTGGCTGCGCAGCCGCCGCGGCGCTGGTGCTGGCGGTGGGCAGCGGCCTGGGCGAAGTGCTGGCCGGCGCGCCGCGCGTGCAGCAGGCGATGAGCGTGGTCGGCGTGCTCTGGCTGAGTTGGCTGGCCTGGCAGATTTTCCGCAGCCCGCCGGCGGACCTGGAGCGCGACACGGACGCCGCACGCCTGGGAGCGGTCGGCGCTGCCGCACTGCAACTGGTCAATCCCAAGACCTGGATGATGGCGCTGGCGGTGATCAGCGTTTACGCCGGCCACGGCGTTGATCGACTGGACCGCGTGCAGCTGCTGTCGCTGCTGTTCTTCCTCGTGTCGATTCCCTGCACGGCGGTCTGGGCCGGCCTGGGCATCGGCAGCCAGCGCCTGCTCTCGCCGACGCAGATGCAGCGGCTCAATCAGCTGATGGCGGCCTTGCTGCTGGTCTCGGCCTGGGCGGGGGCGCTGCTCTAGTCGATCAGAAAATACCGTCGCGGCGCAGATACTCGCGCAGGTGCTCGATGAACGCGTGGATCTTGCGCGTCGCCCGGCGGTTGCTTGGATACACCGCCAGGATCTGCGCACCGAAGGTGTCCGGCTCGAAGAAGTAGTCGTCCAGCACCGTCACCAGCCGCCCGCTGCGCAGGTGCTCCAGCACGCTCCAGCGCGGGCACGGCAGCAGGCCATGGCCGGCCAGGCAGGCGGTCAGCAGCACGGCCTGGTTGTCGCTGTTCAGGCGGCCGTTGCGCGGGGTCGAGAAGCGCTCCCCTTCCACATCGAACCACCAGCGGTCATCCAGTGCCGGATGCCGATAGACCAGGCAGTCGTGCTCGGGGATTTCATTGGGGTGCCTTGGCGTACCGCGCCGCTCCAGGTACGCGGGGCTGGCGCACATGGCCAGACGGCTTTCGGCCAACGGCTGGGCGATCAGCCCCGGCAGGTCGCTGTTGCCCATGCGCAGGGCGAGGTCGTAGCGGCCGTCGAGCAGATCGACGTAACTGTCGGAAAGGTCCACCTGCAGGCGCACGTCCGGGTGCAGGTCGAGGAATTCGGCGCAGGCCTGGTCGAGGAACACCGGGCCGACGATCAGCGGCCCGGTGATGCGCAGCACGCCACGCAGGCTGTGCTGCAGCTGGGCGATTTCCTCGGTGGTCTCGCGCATCCGCGCCAGCACCTCGCGGGCGCCGTCCAGGTAGAGCTGGCCGGCTTCGGTGAGCGACATGCTGCGGGTGGTGCGCTCGAACAGACGTGCACCGACTTCGAGTTCCAGCTGGCCGACCGCCTTGGTCACCGCCGACGGCGTCTTGCCCAACTGCTCGGCGGCGCGGCTGAAACTGCCGGTCTCGGCACTGGCGACAAACATCGCCAGGCTGCTGAATCTGTCCATCGTCATTCGTGCCAATCCTTCACAAGTGTTATGCCTGACAGCGACTTCCGCACACCTCGGTCCGCCAGTAGCCTGCGCCGCAGACCAACAATAATCCAACGAAAAGCAAGGGGAAGTCATGCACGGCATGCTCAAGGGCGCGCTGGCGCTCGCCATCGCACTCGGCACTTTTGAAGCTCAGGCACAGAACGCGGACCTGATCCTGTACAACGCCAAGGTCTTCACCGCCGAGCCCGGCCAACCGCTGCAGCAGGCCGTGGCGGTCGCTGGCGGCAAGGTGCTGCAGGTCGGCTCCAACGAGGACATCCGCAAGCTCGCCGGCAGCGGCAGCAAGCAGGTCGACCTGGGCGGCAAGGTACTGATGCCCGGTTTCATCGACAGCCACTCGCACTCCATCTTCGGCGGCCTGGAGCTGATCTCCGCCAGCCTGCTGGACGAGCAGATGGACCTCGACGCCTTCGAGAAGCGCCTGAAGCAGGACCGCGACAGCGGCAAGGCGAAGGTGCACGACACCATCGTCATGAACGGCATGAACTCCACCTACTGGTCCCAGGCCGATGGCCTGGCCAAGCGCTTCAACCACGGCGAGTGGAAGGACACGCCAGTGGTGCTGATCGGCAGCGACCACCACACCGCCTGGGCCAACAGCGCGATGCTCAAGCGCGCCGGGCTGGACGCCAAGCGCCTGCGCGGCCTGAGCCCGCTGGAGCAGCAGAACGTCGCCCACGACAAGGACTTCAATCCCACCGGCTTCCTGGTCGACTCCGGTTTCGACCTGGTGGCTGCCGCCATGCCGGTTCCCGACGCCGCCACCATGGACCGCGCCGGCGTGGCGGCGGTGAAGTACAACAACAGCCTGGGGATCACCGCCTGGATGGACCCAGCCGCCAACGGCACGCCCGGCGAGGCGCTATTTGCCATCAAGCCCACCGAGAAGACCGTCGGCGTGCTGCCGGTCTACCGCGACCTGGCCCGCGACGGCCAACTCACCGCCCACGTCGCCGCGCTGCAGGTGGTCAACCCGAAGAGCACGCCGGCTGACCTGGACGTCATCGAGAAGGTCCGCCAGCAGTTCCAGGGCATCCCGAACCTGACGCTGCCGGGGATCAAGGTCTTCGCCGATGGCGTGATCGAGTTCCCGGCGCAGTCAGCCGCATTGCTGGAGGAGTACAAGAACAGCCACAAGCCGGGCGAACTGCTGATCGATCCCAAGCACTTCGGTGAACTGGTCAGCGCTGCCGACGCGCGCGGCTGGCTGGTGCATGTGCACGCCATTGGCGACCGCGCGGTACGCGAATCGCTCAATGGCTTCGCTCAGGCACGCAAGGACCGGCAGAGCGGCGTGACCCACTCGATCACCCACCTGCAACTGGTCAACCCCAAGGACTTCCCGCGCTTCAAGCAGCTGAACGTCATCGCTTCGATGCAGCTGGATTGGGCCACCGCCGAGCCCTACACCGTTGAACTGGTGAAGCCCTACATCGCCGACGAGGCCTACCGTTACATGTACCCGGCCAAGTCGTTGCTGGACAACGGCGCCACCATCGCCGGCGCCAGCGACTGGCCGGTGTCCACGCCCGACCCGCTCAAGGCCATCTACCAGGCTGTCACCCGCCAGGGTGAGGAAGGCGTGCTCAACGCCGCCGAGCGCGTGGATCGCCAGACCATGTTCTACGCCTACACCCGCAACGCCGCGCAGACCATCGGACTGGCCGACAAGATCGGCACCCTCGCCCCCGGGAAGCAGGCCGACATGGTGGTGATCGACCGCGACGTGTTCAGCGTGCCCGACCAGCAACTGGACGAAGCCCGCGTGCTGCGCACCCTCTTCGAAGGCCGCGAAGTCTACCGCGCCGACGACCAGCCGGCTCTGTAAGGAGCCGGGCTCCTGCGCCGGGGCGTGAACACCCCCGGCGCCTTGCCCGCCAGCCCTGCTCTCCTTTCACGCTCCTCGGCGCTGCCGGGAGGGCCGGAGCTGCGCGGGATTTTTCATCTGCCCACAGACAATCACAACAAAGGGACTCCCCGCATGAATCGCCCCCATTGGCTGGCCGGCGCGCTGCTCGCCTGCGCGCCGCTCACCTCCGCCCTGGCCGTCGAGCTGGGCCACGACTTCAACCTGCAGATCGACACCGCGCTGGTCAGCGATTACCGCACCCGTGGCATCTCGCAGACCCAGGGCGACCCTGCCCTGCAGGTCGGCGCCACCCTGCAGCACGCCTCCGGCGCCTACCTGGGCGTGTGGAGTTCCAACGTCGATTTCGGTGGCGGCCTCAAGACCCGTCAGGAAATCGACTACTACGGCGGCTGGTACTGGCAGGCCAACGAGGACGTCGCCCTGGACCTGGGCTACATCAAGTACGCCTACCCGAAGGAAAGCCAGTTCAACCAGAGCGACACCTACGCCATCCTCCACGCTTATGGCTTCGAGGTCGGGACGTACTACGGCAACGACTACCCGACCTACGTCGGCGAAGACCAGGCCAACCTCTACACCTACCTGGCCTACAACGCCGAGCTGCCGGCCGAGTTCAAGCTGCGCGTGCGCTACGGCCGCAACGACGCCAAGGACCCGCTCTACCTCTCCGGAGACGGCAGCACCCGCGACACCTACCACGAGTGGGAGGCGAAGCTGAGTCATGAATGGGTGGGCTTCGACTGGGCGGTGAGCTACATCGACACCGACCTGTCGCAGAACGAATGCCGCACGCAGTTCGGCTTCGGCGATGTGTGCACGGCGACCGTGGTCGCCAGCGTCTCCCGGTCGTTCTAACGCAGCGGCGCGGGGCGCGCCCGATGCGCGTCCCGCTCGCCCAGCAGGGCAATGGCGCACAGTGCCAGGGCGGCAATATTGGTGGAGACCGGGTTAAACGCGCCCAACAGCAGTTCCGGGGCGAACAACGCCACGTCTGCCAGCAGTCCGACCAGCGCGATCACCGCCAGCCATAGCGGCCAGCGACTGCGGCGCAGCAGCAGGATGGCCAGGGCCAGGACGATCTCGGCCGCTCCCGCCACTTCGGCGATGCGCTGGGTCGACAACGGCCAGCCATGGGCCTCGATCATCCGCACTTCATCGGGGATGAGGAACAGCAGCTTGGGCACCAGCCCGTGATAGAGGAATACCACCCCCAGCGCCAGCCGCGCGATGGCCGCGCTAGTCATTGCCGAGAAAACGCCCGCGGTACTGTGGCGACGGCATCAGGCAGATATCTTCGCGGCCGAACAGACGATAGCGGTTGAGCGCGACGCGGTCGTAGCACCAGTCGCGCAACGGTCGGGGCACCAGCCAGAGCGCTCGCAACCAGTTCCACGGCGCCGGCAACTGGGCGATCACGCGGAGGAAGGCGTCGCTGCGTTCGAAGCCTTCGCGGCCGTCGACGTAAAGCATGGTGTCGAAGTATTCGGTGGGCAGGCCGAACCAGTCGAGAATCGCCTGGCCCTCGGCGGACTGCACGCTGCAAAGCTTCACGCGGCGCTCGCGGTCGTGCTGCAGGAGAAAGCGGCTCCAGCCATTGCACAGCCGGCAGGTACCGTCGAACAGCACGACCTTGTCGTCGGGCTGCATGTGGGGCGGCAGAGCCATGGCGTCGTCTCCAGATCCCTGATGCGCCAACTGTGCCCGCCCTGTGTGACAAGTCTTGTTCTTCATCGCTCATCCATTGGCGAGAGAGTACAAACGGTATTCGACCCAGCCCGGCCCCAGCCGGCCCTCGCCCACCGCCAGCTGGTGGTTGAGCCAGCGGTAGCGGTCGTCGCCGACCTCGAAGCGCGGCTGGATCATGAAATAGGTGTCGCCGAACTCGGTACTGTCACCCCGCGAGACCGCGTGAATGATCTTCGGGTTGGCCACCAGCAGTCCATTGTGCTGCATCAGGATACGCGCGCCGTCGTCGGTGCGCAGCACCAGGCGCACTTCCAGGTGCCAGCCACCGTCGCTGTCCACCAGGATCCAGTCGCCGCCACCGGGCAGCACTTCGCCGCTCAGCCGCTGGCCCTTGAAAGTCCCGCCGCCCGCCGCCGAAATCAGCCGCTGTCCCTGCGGCACGCGGCCGATCTCCAACGGCACGCTAGCTTTCACATTCATCTCCATCAACGGCTCGAGCTTCATCGCACCGCTCCTGCGCAAGGTCGTCGTAGACGCATCAGTAAAGCAGCCAGGCGTCGGCACGGCCATCAGGGACAGGACGACGAGCCGAAGCAGTAGCGCAGCGAGCTGTCGGGCCAATCGCTGTTCTGCGCCTCGCGCAGGAGCTGATCAGCAGGGCGTGCAGGCCAGCACGCTGCACATCACTCGTGCAGGTAGTAGAGCTTGTTGATGATCTGCCAGCCGCTGCCGACCTGCAGCAGCGAGAGGTAGTCGGTGAAGCGCATGCCAAGGAATTCGTCGGTGACCTTGGCCACCGCGCTGTCGCCGGTGATGTCCAGCGACTTGAGCTCCCAGGCCGGCGGCGCACCTTCCGATGGCGGGGATTCGGCCTTGATGGCGCCGATGAATTCGTCCAGCGAGGACCACTCCAGCGCGCCGTGGTAGTTGCCGATGATCTTGCAGGAGGGATGGAAGGCCTGGCGCAGCCTGGCCTCGTCGCCGAAGGTCATGCCCTCGACATAGTCCGTGAGTACCCGGTTGATGGCGGCGCTGTCCGCCGTGTAGTTGCTCATCGCCTCTGCCCTCCCGACCGTCTTGGCCATGGAGGAAGGCTAGCACCCTGCCCCGGCCACGCCCTGGCGAGCGACGACCGGGGCGCCAGCTTCAGACCACCGCGAGATGGCGCTTGCGGCTCGGCGGCGGGAAGGCGGCGTCGAGGGCTTCGAGGTCATCGGGGGTCAGGCGCAGTTGCAGCGCGGCAGCGTTGTCGCGCACGTGCAGCGGGTCGACGGCCTTGGGAATGGCGATCACCCCCGGCTGGTGGATCAGCCAGGCCAGCGCCACACGGGCCGGGGTGGCGTCGTGGCGGCCGGCGATATCCGCCAGTACGCGATCGCGCAGCAGGCGCCCACCCTGCCCGACCGGGCAGTAAGCCATCAACGGCATACGCTGTTCCTGGCACCAGGGCAGTAGGTCCCACTCGATGCCGCGTTCCTCCAGGCTGTACTGCACCTGGTTGGTGGCGCAGGCCGGTTCGTTCAGCTCCTGCAGGTCGTCGAGGTCGAAATTCGACACGCCCCAGCGCTTGATCTTGCCGGCTTCGCGCAGGCGCTCGAACGCCTCGACGGTCTCTTCCAGCGGATACTGGCCGCGCCAGTGCAGCAGGTAGAGGTCCAGGCAATCGGTGCCCAGGCGCCGCAGGCTGCGCTCGCAGGCCTCGGGGATGCCACGCCGGCTGGCGTTGTGCGGGTAGACCTTGCTGACCAGGAAGACCTGCTCGCGCAGCCCGGCGATGGCCTCGCCAACCACTTCTTCGGAGCCGCCCTCGCCGTACATCTCGGCGGTGTCGATCAGGGTCAGGCCGCGCTCGATGCCTTCGCGCAGGGCGGCGATCTCGCGCTTGCGCTGGAAGCTGTCCTCGCCCAGGCGCCAGGTGCCCTGGCCGATGGCGGGAACGGCGGTGCCGTCGGCGAATACCACAGTGTTCATCTCGTGCTCCTTCTGACGGTTCGTTACGGGACACGGGGCCAGCCGCCCGATTCCGGGCGACGGGCACACAGGGTAGCGCAGAAGGACGAGACGGGGTGCGGATCAGCGGTTGGTCTGCAGGTTCCGGCGGGCGGCGTGGCGCTCGATGGCCAGGTCGATCAGGCGGCTGACCAGTTCGCTGTAGGTCATCCCGGCGGCCTGCCAGAGCTTGGGGTACATGCTGATGCGGGTGAAGCCGGGCAGCGAGTTCAGCTCGTTGACCAGCACTTCCCCGCCGTCGGTGAGGAACACGTCGACCCGCGCCAGCCCCGAGCACTCCAGCGCGAGGAAAGCTTCCACGGCCAGCTGGCGGATGCGCTCGCTGGCCTCGGCGGGAATATCCGCCGGCACCACGACCTGGGCCGCGTCCTCGTCGATGTACTTGCTGTCATAGGAATAAAAGCCGCTGCCCACGACGATCTCGCCGCAGCCACTGGCGATCGGCTGTTCGTTGCCCAGCACCGCGCACTCGATCTCGCGGCCCTTCACGGCGGACTCCACCAGCACCTTGTCGTCGAAGGCCAGCGCCAGTCGTACGGCTTCGTCATAGGCTGCCGCGTCCTCGACCTTGCTCACCCCCACCGAGGAGCCCATGTTCGCCGGCTTGATGAACAGCGGCAGGCCGAGCTTGCGCTGCGCCTCGGCGAACGGCGTGCGCGCGGCATTGGCGCGGGTCAGGGTGACGAAGGGCGTGATGGCGATGCCGGCGTCGCGCAGCAGGCGCTTGCTCACGTCCTTGTCCATGCAGATGGCCGAACCCAGCACGTCGGAGCCGACGAAGGGAATATCGGCCATGCGCAGCAGGCCCTGCAGGCAGCCATCCTCGCCCTGGGTGCCGTGGACGATGGGGAAGATCACGTCGACATGGTCGAGCAACTGGCGGCTACCGGTTTCCACCAGCTGCTGCTCGGCCTTGCCCGGCACCACGGCCAGCTCGCGATTGGAACGGTTGAGGGCGATCAGCGCCGGGTTTTCCTGGTTGAGCAGGTAGTCGGAGGCATCGTTGAGGTGCCAGCGACCTTCCTTGTCGATGCCGATCAGCACCGGGTCGAAGCGCTCGCGGTCCAGTGCGTCGACGATGTTCTTCGCCGATTGCAGGGACACCTCGTGCTCCGCCGAACGCCCACCGAAAATCACCCCAACGCGCAACTTGCCCATGACAACCTCCGAATGATCGATGGGCGCTTTCTAACACGCGCTCCCGCGCTTGGGTAGGAACAGTGGACGACGAACAGACCGGACGTCCGCGCTCAAAACCGGCTCAGCGCCTGCGCCAGTTCACGGGCGGCCTGGCCACTGTGCACGCCGGGGAACAGGTGGGTGAAGGGCAAGACCACGAAGCGGTTTTCCCGCACCGCGCGTAGCTGCGAGAGCACCGGGTCGGCGCGCAACGCTCGCCTCTTCTGTTCGGCAGTGGACCACAGCGCGTCAGCCAGCAGGATCACATCCGGGTCGCGCGCCAGCAGTTGCTCGGTGTTGGCGCCGAAGCCGCCCAGATCGACGTCCTCGAACAGGTTGTGCGCGCCAGCGGCGTGCAGCAGCTGGGTGACTACGCCGCGCCGCCCCTGGCTCTCCAGGCCGTTGCTGGCACTGTCGAGGTAGAAGACTTCCAGCGGCGCACTCCCGAGGAAGTGGCGGCGCGCCTCAGTCAGTTCGGCGCGCTGCCGGCGGATCATCTGCTGCGCCCGCTCCTGCGCTCCGAGCAGATCACCCAAGGGTTTTCAGGTCCGTCTCGATACCGGCGAACAGATCAACCTGCCGCTCCTCGCAACCGGCATCCAGCAGGTAGCTGGCAACACCATGGCCGGCCAGTGCCTCGCGAGACAGATTGCCCAGGCGGAAAGCCGAAGCGAAGCCGGCCACTACCAGATCCGGGCGTTGCGCGTAAACCGCCTCCGCCGACGGATACTGGCGCGACAGCAACGGCACGCCGCGATAGCTTCCTTTCTTCAGATCAAGATCGTCATCGATATAGGCCACGCCGATCAGCCGTTCCCCGGCGCCCAGCGCCAGCAGCAGGTCGGCGGCGTGCTGATTGAGGGCGAGGATGCGCTGTGGCGGAGAGTCGATATGCCTGGTGTTCCCGCAATTTTGGTATTCCTGAGCGGACACCGGCGTGGCGCCCAGTACCAGCGCGAGCCATAACGCCACCTGTAGAAGCGGGCCACGCCCGCGATCGCGCGCATGGCGCGCTCCTACAGTCGAAAGACGGTGCCTCCACCTGTTCGCGAGCAAGCTCGCTCCTACGAATAGCCAGCGCGTCATGACTCGTCATCCACACGCAGCTCGGCCACCGGCACGCCGTCGCGCAGATGCTCCGCCACCACCCGGCACACTTGCTCGTCGCTACGCAGGCCGTACCAGACGCGCTCGGGATAGACCGTCAGAATCGGTCCGCGATTGCAGGGGAACTGGCAGCCGGTGCGGGTCAGCAAGGCACCCTCGGCGTTCTCGTAGAGATCGAGGCGGATCAGCTCGCGGCGCAGGGTTTTCCATAGCGGCAGCGCACCGCGCCGCACGCAGCGCGGCCCAGTACAGAGAAACAGGTGATGCCGGTGCGGCGGCGGCGCGGACCAGTCCGGCTGCGATGGCACCTCGCCAACGCCCTGGCAGTCCAGCTGTTGCGCCGGATCGCCAATCGCCGCGAGCACCGCCGTCGCGTCCAGCCCGCGCCGGCCGAGCGCCGACGCGGTGACCTTCACTGGCGGTGCCTGCGGATACTGCTCCAGCAGCACAGCCAGCTCTGCGCGCAACCAGTCGAGATAGGCGCCATCGGCAGTCGGTTCCAGGTCCACCAGCAGCAACGCCCGCCCCTCGGTCAGCAGCTCGCGTACACACGTCCAGAGCGAATCGAACCCCTCGCCGGTGTCGATGCATTCGACACCGGTGAAACGCGTCGACACCTCACGGTGCAGGCGCTCGCCCTGGGCTCCGGCCAGAGGGCCGACCAGCAGGATGGCGGTCATCAGAAGCTGAAGGTGTAGCGCAGCTCGGCGGTGCGCGGCCGGCCGAGGTTGTCCACCTGACGGATGCCGTTGCTGGTGCGGCCGGTGGCGTAGTCGCGGTCCAGCAGGTTCTCCAGCAGCAGGCTCAGGCGGTGCGCGCGGGCAGCGTCGAGGTAGCGGTAGGCGTCGCCGTCGAGCACGCTGTAATGGCCGTAGTCGTCGTCCTGGGCGCTGACGATTGCGCCCACGTAGCGGGTGGCGAGGCCGGCGCCCCAGCGGCTGTCGTCGTAGCCCAGGCGCACGCGGGCAAAGAAGTGCGGGATGTTGTTCACCGTCACGCCTTCGCGGCTGTCCACCAGGTTGCGCGTGGCGTCGGCGGAGACCTGCCAGTGCCGGCCGAATTGCCACTGGCCGTTGGCTTCCACGCCGCGCACCTCGATCTCGCCGTTGCCGTTGACCCACTGGTCGCCCGCGAGGGTGATGAGGTCGGTGATCTCGCGGCGGAACAGGGTGACGCTGCCGCTCCACGGCTGGTCGAACAGTTCGCCGGTGTAGTCCAGGCCCAGTTCGGCGTTGCGGCTGCGCTCGGGCTTGAGGTCACGGTTACCGACTTCATCGCCCGGTTCGTTGACGAACAGCTGCTCGGCGGTGGGCAGCTTGAAGGCGGTGCCGAACTGGCCGCGCAGCTTGAGCTGCCGGGTCAGGTCGTAAAGCGAGGTGAGCATCCACACGGTGGCGCCTTCGCCGCCGGAGATTTCCTCGCGACGCACGCCCAGGCTCGGGTGCCAGTCGGGCAGCGCCTCGATGTTCGGCCGCAGCTGGGCGTACAGCGCGTGGGACTCGGCCTTGTCGTTGTCGATGATCAGCACATCGTCCTGGCCCTTGTACCACTGGTTGTCGCTGCCGAAGACCAGTTCATGGCCGCCGGCCAGCCGGGCCTTGCCTTCGAGTTGCGCGCCCCAGTCGGTGAAGCCCCAGTAGTCGTTGTGGTTGAGCACCTGGGTGCCGCCGCCCTGCAGGTTGTAGACGCGGTCGTAGCGGGTATCCCAGTCGTTTATATGGGTCTTGGCGAACCAGCTGAAATCGTCGCCGACGCTCTGCTGGAAAGTCGCCGTGGCGATCTGCTGCACGCGGTTGTTGCTGGTGTGGTGGTTGGAGGTCGGCCGGGCGAAGTCCAGTTCGGCATCGGCGTACTGGTAGAACAGCTCCAGCCGCGAGGCCTCGCCGATGGCCTGGATGGCCTTGGCGCCGAATACGTTGACGTCGTAGGAGCGGCGCTTGTCGCTGACCGTGCTGGTCATGTCCAGGTCGCGGTATGGCTGGTAGCCGTCGGAGCGGTTGTGGCTGACGTAGGCCATCAAGCCGAGGTCGCCCAGACCGTTCTGCACGACCTTCTCGGCACGGGCATCGCCGCTGCGGCCCTTGAAGGTGTCCAGGCCGAGGTTCACCTCACCGGATGCCTCGCGCGTACGCGCGCTGCGGGTGACGATGTTGATCACCCCGGACACCGCCTGGGTGCCGAACAGCAGGCCCTGGCCACCCTTGAGCACCTCGATGCGTTCCACCGCGGTGGTCGGCAGGGTGTCGATGTAGATGCCGCCGTAGAGACGGTTGTTCAGGCGCACGCCGTCCAGCAGGATCAGCGTGTCGTCATTGCGCCCGCCCAGCAGCGAGTAGGTGCCGTAGTCGAACGGGCCGTTCTTCGGCGCAACGAACAGGCCGGGTACGTACATCTGCAGCACGCGGGTGATGTCGGCACTGGGGCCGGCGCGTTCGATCTGCTGACGGTCGATGACTTCCAGCTTGCTGCCATAGCGGGCCATGTCCGCCACGGTGGTGGATTCCACCGACGGTGCGCTGACGATTTCGTCGGCCAGGTCCAGCGGCGCCGCAACGAGTTGCGAGCTGAGGGCACAGAGGGAGAGAACAGGAGTCCAGCGCAGGGCGCGCCGGGAGATGAAAGCAGGAGAATGCAAGGTGATCGCCTCGAAATCGGGATTTCGCAGGCGGCGCAGCGACACCCGGAACGAGCGCGCCCCGGGAACCGGCTCACGCCCGCCCACCGCGGGTTTGCCAAACAGGTTCCAGGCCGGTCTCCGGGCTTGCGAGGGTCCTGGGGCATCCGCCTTCCCATGCTGTCGCACAGTGGCCTAGTGGATGCTCCGCTCGCTTACCGTTGCGGGGGCAGCGCCGGACTGATCGCACGAAGGCGACGCACCGGCTTCCCGTTTCACCCCACGCACGGCGGCGGGGGGCACCTGAAACGGGGCGCATATCAACACTTGCGAAGGGAAAGCGTCAAGCGCGGGGGTTGCGCAGGATGTTGCAGGGCAGCATCAGTGCCAGGGATCGTAGGTGCCGAAGCTCCAGATGTGGCCCTCCGGATCGCGGCAGGTGAAGCCCTGGCCGCCATAGTCCTCGTCCTTGATATCGATGACGATCTGCGCACCGCCGTCCACCGCCGCGCGGTACAGCGTCTCGGCATCCTTCACCACTACGTAGATGCTCTGGGTGCAGCCGCCGATCTCGTCGGGCTGACGCATCAGACGGCCGTACTCGTTGTCGTGCAACGAGCCAAGCATCACCAGCCCACTGCCATCGGCCAGCGCCAGCTGCGCATGGGCGATACCGCCGTGCTCATCGGCGACCACCAGTTGCCGCTGGAAACCAAAGGTGGCGCACAGCCAGTCGATGGCCTGGGGCGCGTCGCGGTAGCGCAGGCAGGGAATGACACTGGGGCGGACGGCGGGCACGGACTGGGACATGGCGATCTCCGACGCGGGGTGGGCGCGTCTTTTCCAGCATAGTCGCGCCTTTTTGTCGCTTCAGCGCGGTGCGGCGACCGGCAGCCACACCGGCAAGCGAAGCGCAATTTCCTGCAAGACCGGGTGCCGGCGCGGCCTTAGTGTCAGTCGGGTCAAAAAGAGGAGAAAACCACCGTGACCCAGCGCCAACCGATCAACCTGCAGGACAAGCTCGGCCGCATCACTGAAACCTGGCAACCGCGGGTGATCGCCGAGATGAACGACTACCAGTTCAAGGTGGTGAAGCTGCACGGCGACTTCGTCTGGCACAGCCACGCCGACACCGACGAAACCTTCATCGTGCTCGACGGCGAGTTGCGCATCGACTTCCGCGACGGCCCGCTGACCCTGCGCGCCGGCGAGCTGTACGTGGTACCGCGCGGTGTGGAGCACAAGCCCTATGCGCAGCGCGAGGTGCAGGTGATGCTGATCGAGCCGCGCGGCGTGCTGAACACCGGCGACCAGGGCGGCGAACGCACGGCGGAGAATGATCGGTGGGTGTGACCGCCGCGGTTCAGAGATCCAGCAGATCGGCGTGAACTCCCAGAGCCTTGGCGACCCTTTCTCGCGTGGGTTTGCGCGGTCGGGTCGCCGCTTCCTGCTGGGCGTAGGCGGACTGGCTGATGCCGATACGCTCGGCGACTTCCGCCTGGGTCAGGCCCAGATGTCTGCGCCAGGCGCCGATGGCGGTAAGCCCTTCCTTGACCATGAAGCCCACCACCTCATTGGGCACCAAGTCCTCTTTCGGGTGATTGGCGATGTACTCCGCGTAGGGAATGACCACGAAGGCCGGCACGCCGTCCGGCCCATTGATGATCTGCACGTTAGTACGTGTGCTCATCGCGCTTGCTGACCTCTTCAATATTCACGATGCGGATGCCGCCGTCCCAGTCGAACAACACCCGGTAATTACCCACCCGCAAACGGTAGCCGTAGGCATGATTGGAAAGCCTCTTCACATTCCGGACATCCGGCATCCGGGCAAGCGCCTGAACGGCATCGTAGATTGCCGGCTGGTCCGACTTGTTCAGCCTGCCGAGCTGCTGTACTGCCTTTCGGGTCCAGTTGATCCGGTTCATGGCTGCCTCGCTGGGGAGGCAGGCAATATAAGACTTTCAATAAGTATATTAGCGCGAGCGCGGCGGTTTGGGATCAAGGTCTCAGCAACGCTCAGCTCCTGACGGGCACTTCCACCGCTTTTGCCCCGAAACGCTTGCGGTAATCGCTCGGCGCCATCCCGGTGATCTTGCGGAACGTACTGCGGAACGAGCCCGGATCGAGGTAGCCGACCGTGTAGGCGATGTGGTCCACCGTGCCATTGGTGAACTCCAGCAGCTCGCGCGCCTTGCCCACCCGCAGGTGCTGGCAGTACTCGGTGGGTTTGAGCCCGGTGGCGGCGCGGAAACGGCGCAGGAAGGTGCGCTCCTCCAGCCCGGCCTGGACGGCCATGGCGGAGAGGTTGACATCCACCGCGCCGTTGCCCTGCAGCCAGTGCTGCACCTTGAGGATGGCGGCATCGCCATGGCCCAGCAGCGGCGCGAAGTTGCTGCCGCATTGCTGGGCGCTGTCGCTGTGCTCCACCACCAGGAAGCGCGCGGTGCGGTTGGCGATGCTCGGGCCGAGCAGGCGGTCGACGATACGCAGGCCCAGGTCCGACCAGGCCATCAGGCCGGCGGAGGTGATCAGGTCGCCGTCATCGACGATGGGTTTGTGCGGCTCCAGGCGCACGCGCGGGAAGCGTTCGGCGAAGGCCTCGGCGCCGCTCCAGTGGGCAGTGGCGCTGCGCCCGTCGAGCAACCCGGCTTCAGCCACCAGCAGACCGCCGATGCACACCGAGCCGACGATGGCGCCCTCGCCATGACGGGCGGCTAGCCAGTCGGTGAGATTGCGCAGCGGCGCGGCGTCCGGCAGGCCGAACAGCGACGGCGGGACGAGGACCGCCACCAGCCGGCTGGCGACGCCCGGATGTGTGTCGAAGACGCGCCGCGGCTCGCTGCCATCCTCACCGGACCAATGGCTGACCCGCAGCGCCGGCAACTGCCCGGCGGCCTCTTCGCCAGCGATCCGCTCGGCCACCGCGAACAGGTCGGTCAGCCCATGCAGCGCCGCCGTCTGCACACCGGGATAGAGCAGCAACCCGATCTCGACGACGCTCCGTTCCACAGCCATTGTCAGTTTTCCCCCGGTTATTGTCGTTCCGCCTGATCCCCGCGCGGCGCGCAGCGAACCATACTGGTCCCACGCCCTCACCACTCGACACTCACTACCCAAGACTCAAGAAAGGAATGCGGACATGGCCAAGCAAGCGCTCATCCTAGTGGATATCCAGAACGACTACTTCCCTTCCGGCAAGTGGCCGCTGGTCGGCATCGAAGCCGCCGCCGACCAGGCCGCCAAGGTCCTGGCCGCCTTCCGCGAGCGCGGTGACCTGGTGGTGCACGTGCGCCACGAATTCGACAGTGCCGACGCACCGTTCTTCGCCCCCGGCAGCGACGGCGCGAAGATCCACGGCAAGGTCGCCAATCTGCCCGGCGAGCCGGTGGTACTCAAGCACTTCGTCAACGCCTTCCGCGACACCGACCTGAAGGCCCTCCTCGACCAGTACGGCGTGGAGTCGCTGGTGGTGGTTGGTCACATGAGCCACATGTGCGTGGATGGTGCGGTGCGCGCCGCTGCCGACTTCGGCTACCCGGTGACCGTGCTGCACGACGCCTGCGCCACCCTGGACCTGGAGTTCAATGGCGTGAAGGTTCCGGCAGCACAGGTACATGCGTCCTATATGGCCTCTCTGGCATTTGCCTACGCCGACGTCGTGTCCACCGCCGAGTACCTGAACCGCTGATTCGCCGGGAAAGCAGAATCGACCTCCCGGTGGAAGCCTCCTGTAGGAGCGGGCCATGCCAGCGATCGCGCGCATGGCCCGCTCCTACAGGGAGATACCGAACAGGTCGGGCTCGCTCCAGGCAAAAGCGCGATCAGCCCTAAGTATCGGAAAAAGGATAAGGTCCGTCTTGCTGGCTTTCCGCTATGATCGACGCTCGATCGCCTGCCGATAAGGACATCCCATGAGCGTTTCTTCGATCATCACCCTCGCCATCATCGCTGGCGTCATCTTCCTGCTGATCAGCGTGTTCAACCGCCTGGTGGCGCTGCGCAACCGCTACCAGAACGCCTTCGCGCAGATCGAGGTGCAGCTCAAGCGTCGCTATGACCTGATCCCCAACCTGGTGGAAACCGCCAAGGCCTACCTCAAGCACGAGCGCGAGACGCTGGAAGCGGTGATCGCCGCGCGCAACGCTGCGGTCGCTGGACTGAAGGCCGCTTCCGAGCAACCCGGCGATGCCGGCCGCATGGCGCAACTGGCCGCCGCCGAGAACGCCCTGGGCGGTGCCATGGGCCGCCTCAACGTGACCCTGGAAGCCTACCCGGACCTCAAGGCCTCGCAGAACCTGCAGCAGGTCAGCGAGGAGCTGTCGAGCACCGAGAACAAGGTGGCCTTCGCCCGCCAGGCGTACAACGACGCGGTGATGGAGTACAACACCTACCGCCAGTCGTTCCCCGCCAACTTCCTGGCCACCACCTATGGCCACAGCAAGGACGCCAGCCTGCTGGAGTTCGAGGACAGCAAGGAAATCCAGTCCGCGCCGAAAGTCGCTTTCTAAAAACCCGGCGCAGGACGCGCGATGAACTTCTTCGAACACCAGGACCGCGCCCGCAAGCAGACCGGGCGCCTGGTCCTGCTGCTGAGCGTGGCGGTGGTCTGCCTGGTCACCATCACCAGCTTCGCCCTGGGCTGGCTCTGGCGTCACCTGGGTGAGCCGGCTTTGCACCTGACCTCGCGCGCCTCCCTGCCCGACCCGGAGCTCTACCTGTCGGTGGCCGCGGTGATCGTCGGCGTGGTCGTCCTCGGTGCGCTGTACAAGCAGGTGCAATTGAGTGCCGGCGGCAAGGTGGTCGCCGAGAGCCTGGGCGGTCGCCTGCTCAATCTCAGCGCAGGCAACGCCGATGAGCGCCGCCTGCTCAATGTCGTCGAGGAAATGGCCTTGGCTTCCGGCTCGCCGGTGCCGCCGGTGTACGTACTGGAAGACGGTTCGATCAACGCCTTTGCCGCCGGACTGACGCCGCGCGACGCGGTGATCGGCATCACCCGTGGAGCCATCGAGCAGCTCGACCGCAACGAATTGCAGGGTGTGATCGCCCACGAATTCAGCCATATCCACCACGGCGACATGCGGCTCAATACGCGGCTGACCGCCCTGCTGCACGGCATGCTCCTGCTCGGCCTGATCGGCGGAATGCTGCTGCGCGGCTGGAGCGAAACCAGCACCGGCGTCCGCATCAGCAGCCGGAGCAGCAGCAATAACAAGGACGGTGGCGGCAGCGTGGTGCTGCTGGTGATCGGCGCGGGCGTGGTGCTCTATGTGCTGGGCTATGTCGGCACCTTCTTCGGCCAGCTGATCAAGGCATCGGTGAGCCGCCAGCGCGAATACCTGGCCGATGCCTCGGCGGTGCAGTTCACCCGCGATCCCTCGACCATCGCCGGCGCGCTCAAGAAGATCGGCGGCAACCCGCTGGGCGCCCTGCTCAGCGCGCCGCGCGCGGCCGAGTTCAGCCACCTGTATTTTGGCGATGGCGTGGGCAGCAGCTGGTCCGACACCCACCCACCGCTCAAGGACCGCATCCGCCGGGTCGATCCGGGCTGGGATGGTCGCTACCCCAAGTTCGAGCCGCGCCTGGACGTGGCGCTGATGAACAAGGACGCCTGGACCGCTGCCGTGGCCGGCCAGCCCTACCAGCCCAGCGCCGTGGAAGTGGCCGTCGCCGCTGTCGGTGCTCCCACCGTTGCGCACCTGCAGGAAGCCCGCAGCACCCTGCAGCGCCTGGACGAGCGCCTGCAGCGCGCCGCCCACGACAGTGAAGGTGCGCAAGCGCTGGTCTACGGCCTGCTGCTGGACAGCGAACCCGGCCAGCGGGCGCGTCAGCTGGAGGCGATCAAGCAGCGCCTGAACCTGAGCCTGGCACTGCAACTGGACCTGCTGGAGGAATCGCTGCTCCGGCTCGACCCCGGCCAGCGCCTGCCGTTGCTGGACCTGGCCATGCCGGCGCTCAAGCAGCTGGACGCCAAGGCCTTCCTTGCCCTGCGCGAGAACATGGCGCTGCTGATCAAGCTGGACGGCAAGGTGAAGCTGCTGGAGTGGACCCTGCTGCGCATCGTCGAACGCAACCTGCGGCCCGGCAGCGGGAAGATCGGCAATGTGGCGCTGGCGGAGCTGTCCGAAGCCTGCGCGACGCTGCTGACCTTCCTCGCGCGAGTCGGGGAAACCAGCGATCTGCAGACCGAGCAGGCGTTCGCCGATGCCTGGAGCGGCCTGCCCTTCGCGCCTCGACCGCTCCCCGCTGCTGCCAGTCTGCGCGACCTAGAAACCGCACTAAAGCAACTGGAGCAACTGCGCCCACTGCAGAAGCCGCACCTGCTCAAGGCGCTGGCATGCTGCATCGAGCACGACGGCCACATCACTGCCGACGAGGCGGAGCTGATGCGCGCGGTGGCGGATATCCTGGACTGCCCGATGCCGCCCTTGCTGGCGAACTGACATTTACCCTGTAGGAGCGCGCCATGCGCGCGATCGCGGGCATGGCCCGCTCCTACAGAAAAGCCGCGCGCCCCGTTTTAGCTCTGGCTCTGGCTCTGGCCTTAAGGGATTTCCAGAGAAACATCCGCACGCTCCGGAATGCCCCTTTCAGGAGGCCCCTGAAACTGCGCTTCAACGAGGGAATTTTTCGCCTAAGCGAAAAACCGGATGGAGGGGCAAGACCTTTTGGTTCCTTTTGGGAGGGCGGCTATCCGACGTTTGCCAAAAGGGACTCGCCGAGAGGCGAAATACGAACCAACCGAACACGCCGACGCGGCGCAAAATCACCTAGCTCCAACTAAGTGATCACTCGTATGTCCTGCTCAGTTACGTCCCCCTAGGATGGCCACACCGAGCCTAGGAAAAAAGCCCATGCCCCACATCGCCATCGACTACACCGCCAACCTCACCGACGACCTACGCCCACTGGAACTGCCCCGCAAGCTCCACGAAGCGGCAATAAGCCTGGGGGTATTTCCCCTGAACGGCCTGCGCACCTTCGCCCGCGCCATCGACCAGCATCACGTCGGCGCCGACACCCGGAACGAAGCCTTCATCAATATCCACATCCGCATCGCCCCCGGCCGCCCGGAGGAGCTGCGCCAGCGCATCGTCGATACCCTGTTCGCCACCGCCGAGCAGACCCTGGCCGCGCTCATTGAAAAACGCCCCGTGGGCCTGCAACTGGAAGTCACCGAACTCGACCGCAGCCTCACGCGCATGGCCGGCAGCCTGCCCACGGCGTAATCACCAGGCAAAAGAAAAGGGCCTCCGAAGAAGCCCTTTTTCATTCGCTCAACCGAGCATCAGGCGCGGCTGGCAGCAGCGCCCTGCTCGTCTTTCGGTGCGAGGTTCAGCACGTAGTACAGCACCGTCAGCAGCACCAGGAAGGCCGGGCCGATGTACAGCGCGATGCGGGTGTCCTCGAAGAAGGCCATCAGCACCACCACCAGCACCAGGAAAGCCATGGCGAGGTAGGAACTGATTGGGTACAGCCACATCCTGAACTGCAGCTTGCCGGCTTCGGCGGCAGAGAGGCCGCGGCGGAATTTCAGCTGAGCCAGCAGGATCATCGCCCAGGTCCAGATCGCACCGAAGGTGGCAATGGAGGTCACCCAGGTGAACACCTTCTCGGGCACGAGGTAGTTCAGCAGCACGCCCAGCAGCAGCGCGAAGATCGACAGCAGCAGCGCATTGCGCGGCACGCCGCCCTTGGAGGTCTTGGCGAACACGGCCGGAGCCTGGCCATGCTGGGCGAGGCTGTAGAGCATGC
>JASGKM010000045.1:0-157887 GCA_049840615.1 Pseudomonas sp. | reverse complement strand
ATCGCGCAGCAGCGCATCGGCGGCAGGATCGGTGAAATTCACGTGCACGCCGGAACAATGCCCCTCGTCCACCTCTCCCGCCAAGGCGCCGACCAGACTCAGCGCTGCTTCCGGGGCTCCTAGCAGACGAGCACCACCGACAGGGGTGAAGGGAATGCCCACCAGAAGCTTGGGGTAGTACGCAATGCCAGCTCGCAAGCAGGCATCCGCCCAGCCCCAGTCGAATACGTACTCGCCGTAGGAATGACTCTTCAGATAGGCCGGCACGGCGGCCAGCAGGCGGCCGTCGTCGCCCAGCAGCACACGATGGGACGGCTTCCAGCCGGTCCGACCACCGACACTGCCGCTGTCCTCCAGGGCGGAGAGGAAGGCATGGCGCAGGAACGGCTGGTCGTCCGGCAGCAGGGCATCCCACTGGCGGGCGTCGACTTCACAGAGGCGGGAAAGGGTCTGGATAGGCATGGCCGACAGTCTGGCGCGGGGCGCAGGCGAAGGGAAGATTCGGGCAGGAAATCTCCAGCGAAGGTGACATTCACGTTCGTCGGTATCCGACGGAAAGGCCTGTCGGGTGGACTATGTTGGGGTTAGCAAGGCTTGCCGGCGCGCGACGCCGGCACCGTTCCGCCCGCCTGCCGCCCGCTTCGGGCCGCTGGCGAACCGCCAGGAGGACGCCCCATGAGCCTGATGCAATGCGAGTACCGCAAGTACACCATCACTGCCGATGTCGTCGAACACCCCGGCATCCCCACTCCCTGGGCCGCCGGCTGCCACATCACTGCCCCGGACGGGCAGACCACCAAACGCAAGACACTGCCGGTTGAATTCGCCTTCATGTCGGACCTGCAGAAGGCCCAGCACGCGTCCATCGCCCACGGCAAATGGCTGGTGGACCAGAGCCTGGACCACGATCGCCAGCTGTTCTGATCAGTTGTTCGCGTAGCCCGGTTCTTCACTGACGGGCAGTTCCGTCAGGCGTACCTGAAGCGCCAGGAATTCCGCGCCGATGCCCGCCAGGTCTGCCTGCGCGCCCATTCCACGCAGGCCTGGCGATCCAGCTCCAGCGCCCGCAGGCAGGCACTGCGCAAGTCGGCGTCCATCACCCCGGTTACGCCCTGTTCCAACACATCCAGCGGTCCCGTCACCGGAAACGCCGCCACTGGCGTGCCGCACGCCAGCGCTTCATACATCACCAGACCGAGGGTGTCGGTCAGCGACGGAAAGGCCAACACGCTGGCGGTGGGTAAGCCTCGGCGAGGTCGTCGCCATGGCGATAACCGAGGAACTCCACCTGTGGATAGAAGTTGCTTGCAGCTCAGCACGCTGCGGGCCGTCGCCCACCACTCGCTTGGCGCCCCGGCAGGTCGAGAGCGAGGAAGGCTTCGAGATTCTTTTCCCGCGCCAACCGGCCGACATAAAGGAACACCGGCTCCTCCGGCGATGCACCCTCACCCGGCAGGAAGCGCTGGATATCCACACCCTTGCGCCAGAGCGCGAGGTTGTCGAAGGCGTGATCGACGAAAGTGCCGCGCATTCGTTCGCTGCTCACCAGCACGGCCTGGCTCGGCGCGTGGAAGCGGCGCAGGAAGGCATAGCCCCAGCCCAGCGGCAACCAGGGCCAGCGGGTGTTCACGTATTCGGGAAAGCGCGTGTGGATGGCGCTGCGAATTTCAGGCCCCGGCGCACCATCCAGCGCCGAGCGGCCCAGCCCAGCGGGCCTTCGGTGGCGAGGTGAACGCAGTCGGGAGCGAAGTGAGTGATCTTCTCACCGACCTTCCACAGGTCCCACGCCAGCGGAATCTCCGGGTAACTCGGGCACGGGCGGTGGCGGAAGTCCTGGGGTGTGAGCAGGCCGACCCCATGGCCCAGCCCTTCCAGCTCGGCCACCAGTGCCTTCAGGCTGGTGACCACGCCATTGACCTGCGGTAGCCAGGCATCGGTGACGATCAGCAGCCTCATGCCGCCGACTCGACCACCACCGGCTCCTCGGCGCGAGCCTGCTCCTCGGCCAGTCGATAGAGCTGGATGCTGCCGTCCCAGTGCTCGATCAGCGCCGAGCAGGATCCACCCAATCGCCGCAGTTGAGGTATTCCACCTCGCCGATCTGGCGGATTTCCGCGTGGTGGATGTGCCCGCAGACCACCCCGTTGAGGCCACGCTTGTGCACCTCGTGGGCGATGGCTTCCTCGAAGTCGCTGATGAAGTTCACCGCCGTCTTCACCTTGTGCTTGAGGTACGCCGACAGCGACCAGTAGCCGTAGCCATAACGGCTGCGCCAGTGGTTGAGCCAACGGTTGAGGGTCAGGGTGAATTCGTAGGCGGAGTCGCCGAGGAAGGCCAGCCACTTGTGGTAGCGGGTGATGACGTCGAACTGGTCGCCGTGGATCACCAGCAGCTGGCGGCCGTCGGCGGTGGTGTGGACGATCTCGTCGACCAGGCGGATGTTGCCCAGCAGCAGCGAGGAATAGCGGCGCAGGAACTCGTCGTGGTTGCCGGTGACGTAGATCACCTCGGTGCCGCGCTTGCTCATGGTCAGCAGGCGGCGGATCACGTTGGTGTGCGCCTGCGGCCAGTAGATGCCGCCGCGCAGCTTCCAGCCGTCGATGATGTCACCTACCAGGTAGATTCGGTCGGCGTGGTAGCGCTTGAGGAAGCCGGCCAGGTGCTCGGCCTGGCAGTCGCGGGTGCCCAGGTGGACATCGGATATCCACAGGGTCCGTACCCGTTGTTTCTTCGTCGGCGTCATGCGTTGCGCGCTGCTCATCGTCGGCGACCTCCAGTGGGGTTTCTCCGAGTGTCGGCCCACGCGGTGAAGCGAACATGACCGACTGGCGACAGTCCCGTGACAGCCCGCGGCGCGCTAGACTGTCAGCCTGCCCGCCCGGAAAGTCGTATCGCATGAGCCAGATCCTCTCCCTGCGCCACTACAGCCACGATCACCTCGCCCATAGCCACAGCCATGCGCAGTTGGTGCTGGGGCTGTCCGGCAGCCTGGATTTCGAAGTGGGCGGCCGTGGCAGCCTGGTGACCCGACAGACCTTCGCCGTGGTGCCGCGTGACGAGCACCATGCCTGCGCCAGCCCCGACGGCAGCCGCTGCCTGGTGGTGGACCTGGAGGACGAGGAAGACTTGCTCGGCGGTCTCGGCCTTCACAGCGATGCTGGCCGTCGCCTGCTGGAAACCCCCGGCCAGCGCCTGCTCAGCAATGACCAGGCGCAACTGGTGCACTGGCTCGCCGGTAGTTCGCTGCATGACCCGGTGCTGGCGCGCCAGGGCGCCATCCTGCTGCTGGCCAGCCTCGCCGCCGGCCAGCAGCGTATCGAGGAGCCGGCGCAGCTGCCGCTGACCAGTCTCGACAGCTACATCGACCGTCACGCCGCGCACCCGCTTCAGGTTGCCGATCTCGCGCGGCTCGCCGGGCTGTCCGCCGCGCGCTTCCATGCCCGCTTCCTCGCCGAAACCGGGCAGACGCCCATGGACTACGTACGCCAGCGCCGCCTGCAACTGGCCCGCGACCTGCTGCGTGGCTCGCACCAGTCGGTCGGCGAGATCGCCGCGCAGGTCGGCTACGCCTCGCAGAGCGCCTTCACCGCAGCGCTGGTGCGCCAGTTCGGTACCACGCCGCGCCAGCTGCGCCAGCAGGCACGCGACAATTCCCGCTAGCCGCGCGACAGACAGCCGCGCGCCCAGGGCCTAGACTGCCGGCCATCGAACTGAACAACCCAACGGGAGCAGCGATGTCGGCAGACACCATCGAGTGGCAGGATTTCGAGCGCGTCGAACTGCGCGTGGGCACCATCGTCCAGGCCGAACCCGACGTGAAGGCGCGCAAGCCCGCCTACATCCTCCAGGTCGACCTCGGCCCGCTGGGGATCAAGACCTCCAGCGCGCAGATCACCGCACACTATGAAGCCAACGAACTGATCGGCCGCCAGGTGCTGTGCGTGTGCAACTTCGAGCCCAAGTCCATCGCCGGCGTGCGCTCGGAAGTGCTGATCACCGGCGCCTACGACAGTGACGAGAAAGTAGTGCTGGCCGGCTTCGACAAGCCGCTGCCCAATGGCGCGCGCCTGGCCTGACCTTCGTTTCACCTCGTGCCGGCTGGGCCGGCACGCTTCACATTCCCGACAAGGCCGCGCCACCGCACCCCAGGCATGAATCGCATTACCCAACTCACTCCCCGCGGCGCCCTGATCGGCCTGCACATCGGCGCCCTGATGTTCGGGCTGTCCGGCATCTTCGGCAAACTCATCCTCGCCGGCCCCCTGGTCATCGTCTTCGGCCGCGCGCTGTTCGGCTCGCTGTCACTGGCGGCGGTGTTCGCCGGGCATCTGCGGCAACAGAGGCGCCCCACGCTGAAGCAGGCCGCCATGCTGCTGGGCGGCGGCGTACTGCTGTGTACACACTGGCTGACCTTTTTCCTCGCGGTGAAGGTGGGCAACGTCGCCGTGGCCACCCTCGGTTTCGCCAGTTTCCCGGCCTTTACCGTGTTGCTGGAAGGGCTGCTGTTCCGCGAACGCATCCGCAAGGGCGAGTACCTGGTGGTGGTGCTGGTGTGCATCGGCCTGGTGATGGTCACGCCGACTCTGGACCTGCGCGACGGCGCCACCGCCGGCCTGCTCTGGGGCACCCTCTCCGGCCTGCTGTTCGCCCTGCTGTCGCTGGCCAACCGGGTGAGCGTGCGCGGAATAGATCCGATCCAGGCAGCGCTGTGCCAGAACCTGACGATCATCGCCTGCCTGCTGCCGCTGGTGCTCTTCGAGCTGCCCGCGATTCGAGGCATGGACTGGCTCTGGCTGGTCGCGCTGGGCGTGCTCTGTACCGGCGTCGCCCACAGCCTGTTCGTCGCCAGCCTGCGATTGATCAAGGCGCGCACGGCGGCAGTGATCTTCGCCCTGGAGCCGGTCTACGGCATCGCCTTCGCCGCCGTGCTGTTCGGCGAAGAGCCGAGCCTGCGCATGCTGGCGGGCGGCGTGCTGATCATCTTCGCGACCTTCCTCAGCGCGCGTGGATCGCACTAAGCGTTTTCTGTAGGAGCGCGCCATGCGCGCGAATCGCGGGCATGGCCCGCTCCTACAGGATCTAAGGCCTCTCTCCGGGAGAGGCGAGCAAGCAGGCGCAGGTTTTCCGAAGGAAGACAGTCACCCCCCACAAGGGCGGCAAAAAAGAAGGCCGCCCCGCAGCGTGCGTATCTCGAACCTTGCCCCGGGGAGGGAATGCCAAGGAGTCATCGCACGACAGCCTGCGAGGCGGCCTGTTCGGTGTGGCGCCTGTGGATAAGGCGCCGGGGAATCAGTTGATGCTGTAGCCGCGCCCGCTCAGGCAGGCGCCCAGCGCACGACGGTAAGTGTCGGATTGACCCGCCGGCGGGGCCTGGGTGGCGGCGGCGGGGTCGAAGCCGCTCTGGCCGACGGCCCAGGTGTGGCATTCGTAGCGATCGCGGCTCTGCTGCTCCGGCGACTGGCCACTGGCGGGATAGGCGATCACCTCGTAGCTGGTGGTCGGCGCGGCCTGTACGGCCGGCGGCGTCTCCACCGCGACGTACTGGCGGCGGTCGGCGTTCCACAGGTAGTAAGTCCCGGCGGCGACGAAGTAGAGCATGCTGCCGATCCAGACTTCCCGCGCGTAATCCGGCAGGCCGTAGCCATGCCCCGGCCCCCAGCCATGGTACGGGCCAGGTCCCGGGCCGCCCGGTCCCCCGGGGCCGCCATGGGGGCCGGCCACGGCTGCAGCCGACAGGCTCAGGGCCAGCAAGGTGGCGACGGATTTGAGCGCGATGCGCGAGGACAGCTTCATTTCACCTCCAGTCACGGGCGATCCACCGCCCGCCGTTCGTGGTGAGAATTGTCTCGCGCCTACCCCCCGCGCAGTGTCAGCAGTCGGTAAAGACTGGGTAAAAAGCCCGATACACGCTGTATCAGTCCTGTTGCAGCAACCAATGGCAATAGCGCCGCACGCCCTCCTCCACGCCCATCATCGGCGCGCGATAGCCCGCCTCACGGAGGAAGGCGATATCGGCGCAGGTGTAGCACTGGTACTTGCCACGCAGCTCATCGGGGAATTCGCTGTACTCCAGCAGTCCGGCGCGGATCGCTGCATCCAGGGTGAGCGGCTGCAGGTCCTGCTGTTCGCGCAGGGTGTTGATCACCGCCAGGGCCACGTCGTTGAACGGTTGGGCACGACCGCTGCCGAGGTTGAAGATGCCGCTGCGCTCGGGGTTGTCGAGGAAGTGAAGGTTGACCTTCGCCACATCCTCCACCGAAACGAAATCACGCAGATGGCCGCCGGCCGGGTAGTCGCCGTATTCGCCGAACAGCTTCACCTTGCCCGTCTCGCGGAACTGGTTGAAGCAGTGGAAGGCCACCGAGGCCATGCGTCCCTTGTGCTGCTCACGCGGGCCGTAGACGTTGAAGTAGCGGAAACCGGCCACCTGCGTGCGAGCGGTGGGCAGTACCTTGCGTACGCGCTGGTCGAAGAGGAACTTCGAATAGCCGTAGACGTTCAGCGGCTTCTCGCAGGAGCGCGTCTCGCGGAACTCGTGACCACCGCCGTACACCGCTGCCGACGAGGCATAGAGGAACGGCACGCCCAGTGACAGGCTGGCATCCAGCAACTCGCCGCTATAGCGATAGTTGTTGTCCATCATGTAGCGCCCGTCGCGCTCCATGGTGCTGGAACAGGCGCCCTGGTGCAGCAGCGCACGCACCACGCCGAAGTCGCCGCGGGCGTAGCGTTCGATGAAGTCGCGCTTGTCGAGGTAATCGCTGATGTCGCAGTCGGCGAGGTTGGCGAACTTGTCGCCTTCGGTCAGATCGTCGACCGCGATGATATCGGTCTCGCCGCGCTGGTTCAGCGCCTTGACGAGGTTGCTGCCGATGAAGCCGGCGGCGCCCGTGACAATGATGCTCATGGAGGCACCTCCTGTGGAGAATGGGTGCCCTCAGACTAAAAGTGGTACCGGCGTACCCCCTTGATATGAAGCAAAGAAGTTAGCCTGCTAACTAAATAACCCGCCAACCGGTACAGCGCAGGTTCAGGAGCGGTCGTTGTGGCCCAGATCGCGCTGCGGGTCGATGCAGTCGCGCACGCGTTGCTTGAGCACCTTGGCCTCGGGGAACCCACCGTCGGCCTTGCGTTCCCAGATCTGCTCGCCGTCGCAGGCAATGTGGAAGACCCCGCCGGTGCCCGGCACCAGGCTGACCTTGCCCAGGTCGTCGCCGAAGGTGCTCAGCAGTTCCTGGGCCAGCCAGGCGGCACGCAGCAGCCACTGGCACTGGGTGCAATAGGTGATGACGATTTCGGCTTTGGCTTCGGACATGAATCAGACTCTGCTGTAGGACGCGAACCTATAATACCGGTCTGAAACGCCCTACCGGACTCTTCTCTTCATGCGCCGACTGCTGTTCGCCCTCCTCCTGATCCTTCCCCTCGGCGCCCTGGCGGCGAACACCCCACCGAAGATCGGCCTGGTCCTCTCCGGCGGCGCGGCGCGCGGCCTGGCGCACATCGGCGTACTGAAGGCGCTGGACGAACAGGGCATCCACGTCGATGCCATCGCCGGCACCAGCATGGGTGCGGTGATCGGCGGCCTGTATGCGGCGGGCTACACGCCTAAAGAGCTGGAACAGCTGGCCCTGGGGTTGGACTGGAAGGAGGCGCTGTCCGACTCGCCGCCCCGAGTCGACGTGCCCTTCCGCCGCAAACAGGACGACCGCGACTTCCTGGTGAAGCAGAAGCTCAGCTTCCGCGACGACGGCACCCTCGGCCTGCCGCTGGGGGCGATCCAGGGGCAGAACCTGTCGATGCTGCTGGAAAGCCTGCTGGTGCACACCAGCGACACCCGCAACTTCGACAAACTGGCGATCCCCTTCCGCGCGGTGGCCACCGACATCGCCACCGGCGAGAAGGTGGTGTTCAGCAAGGGCCACCTGCCCCAGGCGATCCGCGCCAGCATGTCGATCCCCGCGGTATTCGCGCCGGTGGAGGTCGACGGCAAGCTGCTGGTGGACGGCGGCATGGTCGACAACATCCCGGTGGACGTGGCGCGGCAGATGGGCGTCGACGTGGTCATCGTGGTCGACATCGGCAACCCGCTGGCGGACCGCAAGCAGCTGACCACAGTACTGGACATGCTCAATCAGTCCGTCACCCTGATGACCCGCAAGAACTCCGAAGCGCAACTGGCCACCCTCAAGTCCAGCGATGTCCTCGTGCAGCCGCCGCTCAGCGGCTACAGCTCCACCGACTTCGGCCGGGTGCCGCAACTGATCGATGCCGGCTACCGCGCCGCCAGCATCCTTGCGCCACGCCTGGCCACCCTGCGCAAACCCGCCGACGCCCAGGCGGTGGCCCTGGACGAGGCGCGCACGCCAGGCGAGCGCCAGCCAGTGATCGACCGCATCGAAGTGGAGAACAACTCCAAGGTCAGCGACGACGTGATCCTCCACTACATCCGCCAGCCGCTGGGCGAGCGCCTCGACCTGGAGCGCCTGCAGCGCGACATGAGCACCCTCTATGGCCTGGATTACTTCGACCAGGTGCAGTACCGCGTGGTGCATAACAAGGCGGGCGTGGATGGCAAGTCCGACAACGTGCTGGTCATCCACGCTTACGGCAAGCGCGGTGGTACCGACTACCTGCGTCTGGGCCTGAACCTCTCCGATGACTTGCGCGGCGACAGTACCTTCAACGTCGGCGGCAGCTACCGCATGAACGGTATCAACCGCCTCGGTGCGGAATGGCTGACGCGCCTGCAGATCGGCGACCAGCAGGAGCTCTACAGCGAGTTCTACCAGCCGCTGGACGTGGGCTCGCGCTACTTCGTCGCGCCCTACGTGTTCAACCAGGCGCAGAACGTCGAGGCCACTGACAACGACGACCCCATCGCCGAGTACCGCCTGGAGCGCTATGGCTACGGGCTTAACCTGGGCCGGCAGATCGCCAACAACGGCGAATTCCGCCTGGGCGTCGCCCAGGCCTTCGGCAAGGCCGACGTGCGGGTGGGCGAGCAGGACCTGCCCGACTACCACTTCAACGAAGGCTATGCCCAGCTGCAGTACTCCTTCGACACCATGGATAACGTCGACTTCCCCCGCGAAGGCGAGAACATCCAGACCTCCTTCCGCGAGCACACGCCGTCCCTGGGCGACGACGACCGTTACCGGCAGTGGCAATTCCAGCTGGACAAGGCATTGAGCGCCGGCCCGAACACCTGGGTGCTGGGTGGCGGTTATGGGCGCACCATCGACGACGCCGACGTGGTGGTGTCGAGCTTCCTCCTCGGCGGTGCGCGGCAGCTTTCGGGCTACCGCCAGGACGCGTTGGCCGGGCAGAACTACAGCCTCGGGCGGGTCATCTACTACCGGCGGATGACCGAGCGTTCCTTCCTGCCGCTGGACTTCCCCTTCTACCTGGGCGGCAGCCTGGAACGCGGGCGGGTGTGGAACAACGACAACAGCTACGACACCGGCTACGTCAACGCCGGCAGCATCCTCATGGGCTTCGAGACGCCACTGGGGCCACTGTCTTTCAGCTACGGCCTCAACGACGCCAGCGAGCACGCGGTGTACATCAACCTGGGCCGCAATTTCTAAGGCGCTGGCACGCAAGGCACGACGCACAACCGTTTGCACTGCTATGTGCTTACATGCCCCCTGTAGGAGCGGGCCATGCCCGCGAACAGCGCCTGGAAGGCGCTTCTACCAGCCTGTGCAGAGCTTTCCGCAGTCACTGGTAACGCGGACCTTGTCCGCGATCGTGGGCATGGCCCGCTCCTACCCGATGGTCCTGTACTCGGATCAGCCCTCCCCCAGCCCTCTCCCAGGTGGAGAGGGCTGGGGTGAGGGAAGGCGCTGGCATGGACTTACCTGAAGAAGACAGTTGCTCCTACAGACTGGCTCATTGGGCAAAAACCTGCGGCCAAGAAGCCCGGCATCGGCCGGGCTTTTTCATACGCGGTGAGGATCAGGCTATCAGCGCCAGCAGTTCGCGCGCTTCGGCCTTGGCCTTGGAGTCGCCGCTGGCGATGACCTGCTTGAGGATGCCGTAGGCTTCTTCCAGATTGCCCTGGTCGATGCACTGGCGGGCGCGATCGAGGCTGGCCAGCAGTTCGTCGTGCTCGTGGCCGATATCGTCCGGCAGGTCGAAGCTCAACTCCTCTTCCACACCCATGGTCTTGCTGCCATGGCCGAACATCTCGCCGTGCTCACCCAGGTCCAGCTCGGTGATTTCCGGCAGCTCGTGCAGATTGCTGCGGAAGTCCGACGGCACTTCCTGTGCGGCCTTGGGTGCAGCCTTGCCTTGCCGGGTCGATTCGAAGGGGGTGTCGAGCTTGTCCCAGTCCAGGTCCAGCGACAGGTCGCTGAGGTTCATGGCGAAGTCCGGCTGGTCCTGCTCAGCCCTGGGTTGTTCCACGGGAGTGGCCGCAGGCTCGCCCAATTCGAGATCGTCCCAGTCGGTGAGCGTCTCGCCGGTTGGCGGCTGCAGGGTGTCTTCCGGGCGAACCAGCATCGCCGGGTAGCGCGACTTGAGCTGGTCGATCTGTTTCTGGTCACCCCCGGCCGCAACCAGGGCGTGCTCTTCCTCATGGAAGCCCACCACGTCGCCCAGCTCGGCCAATACCAGCAGCAGCTTCATGCGCACCTCGCGGCGGTTCGGCTCGGCATTGACCGCCTTGCGCAGCATGTCGCGGGCCTGGGTGAAGCGGCCGTAGGCGATGTAGATGTCCGCGCCTTCCAGGCTGTCCGCGCTGGCGGCGGGCAGACGGGCGACGCCCGGCTCCGGCGTGGCGACCACCACCGGATGCGGTACCGGTACGGGAGCCACAACAGCGGCCGCCAGCGGCTTGACCTGCGCAGCCGGCTTCACCGGCTCGGGCGCAGCCGCGCGCAGAGGCGGCATCTCGACCGGCTTTTCTTCGCGCTTGCGACGGGCGAACAACAGGCCGACCAGCAGCGCGCCAAGGGCGCCGGCACCCAGCCACGGCCAGTAGTTGAAGCCTGAGTCCTGGGCATCCTGCGCCGGGGTTGCCGGCTGTGCGACGCTTGGAGCGGAGGTGTCCTGCCTGAGTGGGCGACACGGAATTGGGAGCGGCAGGCACGGCATTGGTCGGGGCATTGCTGGTTGGCGCATCAGCTGCCGGAGCGTTGTCTACCGGGGCGTTGCCCGAAGCGTCCGCGCCCTGGCGGCGATCCAGTTCGGCCTGCAGCGACTGCACCTGCTGGTCGCGGCTCTGCAGGGCCTGCTGGAGGGATACCAACTGCTTCTGCAGGTCGTCCATGCGCTGATTCATCTGGTCGCGCTGGGCGTTGGCCAGGAGCAGGTCGGCTTCCACCTTGGCGACGCTGGCATCAGCAGCCGGCGCCGTCGGTGCGGCAGCGTTGCCCTGGGCCTGGACGGAGTGCTCGCCACCGCCGTGGCAGGTGCCTGCGGCGCGACGGCTGGCTGCGCGACAGCCGTTGAAGGAGCTGCGGATGCAGGCTGCGGCGACGAACCGGTGCCGGCATATTGCTGGCCCTGCGGCAGCACCAGCGTCTGGCCCACTTTCAGGCGATGCGGGTCACCATTGACGAAGGCTTGCGGGTTCAGCGCAACGATGCTGTCCATCAGCTGTGCGCGGGAAGCGCCACTTCCGGTCAGACTCGAACTGATCTTCCACAAGGTGTCGTTGCGCACCGTGGTGTAACGGCCATCACCCGCCGGCAGCGGAGGCTGTGCCGGCGCGCGGCGCGCGGGCTCCGCGCGGTAGCCGTCCGGACGGTAACCCGAAGAGCGCGACGGCGGGACGTCGCTCACCCCGATATTGGCGGCCACGCTGCGGTTGGCGCTGTACTCCGGCGGATCGATCAGCACGGTGTACTCGCGCAGCATGCGGCCGTTGGGGCGCTCCACGGCGATCAGGAAATTCAGATAAGGCTCGTGCACCGGCTGCGTGGACACCACCTTGATGTAGCCACGACCATTGCGGATCACCGGAGTGAAGCGCAGGTTCTGCAGGAACACGAAGCGGTCGACGCCGGCGTTCTCGTAATCGGCGGGACTCGCAAGCTTCGCGATGAGCTCATCGGAGCTCATGTCGCCGGTCTCGAGCAGGGCGATCTCGGCATCCAGCGGCTGGTTCAGCCCGGAGTGCAGCGTGATATCCCCAAGACCGAGGGCATTCGCGTGAGCGGAGACAAAAACCGAAAGTGCGGCAAGCGTCAGCGGAATTCTATTTATTCGAGCCATAACCCCATCCCATTGTCCGGGTCTGCACGCCATTCCCTGACCACTCGAAAGCAGCAGGCTGAACCTGTCCACATACTTGAAGCCATGCCGGACTGCAGACCGTCACGCACCACCCCTCTGTACCTTGCAGGGTACAGGCCGTCTGATATCACGGATTAGGTGTTGCACGGAGTTTGGTCAAGATAAATCGTCGAAAAACCGGCGAATGGTTAAGGGGTGGATAGCGAATGGCCAGCGGCCCGGTGAAGGACCGCCAGAAAAATGGCTACTTTACCCGAATAACGTGATGAATTGCTCAGTTTCGCTCGAGGTTGCCGAGAATTCGACTGAGCGTTTTCTGACACAGCGCGATTTCTTCTTCCGAAATCCCCGCCAGCACTTCGTTGCGAACGGCGGCGGCGATGTTCTCGATATCGGTGATCAGGACGTCTGCCTTGGGGGTGAGGGCAATGCGCTTGGCGCGGCGGTCTTCGGCCACGGCCTGGCGACGGACCAGGCCCTGGGCTTCGAGGCCATCGAGCAGCCGGGCCAGGGTCGGGCCTTCGACACCGACCGACTGGGCCAGCTCGCGCTGGGTCGGGGCGGCGGAATGGCGCGCCAGGTGCAGCAGCACCAGCCAGCGAGCCTGGGACAGGCCGAGGTGGCTGAGACGGCGGTCGAGTTCAGCCCGCCATGCACGCGAAGCCTGGGCCAGTTGGGTACCGAAATAGTGCTTATCGTTGTCTGACATTGTGCTGCGTACGGTAAGAGGTTGGACGGCTAATTGATTTGACTAATTATTAGCCAGCTAATCAAGCCCGTACAATGACAGATTGTCGCAGGTTGTAAACCGCTATCTCACCATTTCGCGTACTGGTCTTCGACGAACCCCCAGAGGTTCTCGATGCGCACCTCGGCCTGCCCCACCGGTCGCAGCACGCCGCTGAAGCGCCCGAATATCTGCTTGAAGTTGCTGGCCAGCACACCCAGATTGAGGCGTTCCTGGTGCAGCCCGTGGGCCTCGAAGTGCAGCTCGACCTGGCCGTCGTAGGAACGGATGGTCCAGGGTTGCAACGGATGGTCGCGGTCGAACTCGAAGCGCACCGTGTCGACCTTCACCAGTTGGCCGTCGAGCCAGTAGCAGTTCTCGGTGAAGCTGGTCTCGTTGACGCCGCACGACAGGTTCAGCCCTACGCGCCGTCCTTCCGCCTCGCCGGACAGGCAGGCCCAGTTCCAGAACGTCTCGCGGCGCATGTAGCCAGCGGACCAGTCGTGATGCGCGTAGGCGTTCAGCTCGCGCAGGTCGTAGTTGCCCAGCGCGCTGCGCACCTCGCCATGGCAGTGCACGCCAGCCACCTTGCGCGCATAGACCCAGCCGTTCACCGCTGTCGGCGTGCAGAGGCTCATGGGCTGGAACGCCGGCTGCTCCTCACTGAAGCGCGCGTCGATGCGGGTGCCGTCGTCCAGCTCGACCAGCAGACGCTTCTCGAAGGGCGAAGAACAGTTCTCCAGACGCAGCAGGTTGCGCCCCTGGCGCAGTTCACAGACGCCATCGTTGGGCGTCTGCGAGAAGTCCGTGCCCATGCCCAGCGGGCACTTGAACTGGCGCTCGATCATCCGCCCGCTCTCGGGGTGGTAGAGGTAGACGAAACCGATGGTGAGCAGGCTGACGTCCGCCAGTGCGCAGCCGCCGATCAGCGTCGGGCTGATCAGGCCGAAGTACTGGAACTGGTGAAAGCTGCGCCACTTGCTCAGTGCGCCGAGGCGCCGGCCCATGGGCGAGCGGAAGTCGAAGTCGCGGTAATTGATGGTCGCCGGGGTGCCGGGAAAGATGCCGTAGTGCGGTTGGCCGTTGGGCTGGATCAGCTGCTGCATGGGCGCGGGCTCGGTGACGGGGTGCGGCGCATGCTAGCACCGTGCCTGTGCGCGCCGCAGTCACGCACGGCGCCAGCTCGGGGGACCGAATCGGCCACGTCGGCCGGCACGCACCGACAGTCTTGCGCAAGTTGAAGGAAGCGCCCTGCAGGCGCTATTCGCGGGCATGGCCCGCTCCTACAGGATCGGAATGTTTCAGGCGACGACCTGATTGCGCCCGAACGCCTTGGCTTCGTATAGCGCACGGTCGGCGTGCTCGTAGATGCTGCGCAGCGGGTGGCCGGTCTCCGGCCACAGGCAGGAAACGCCGATGGACAGCGTCACCTCGTCCGCCGTCAGCGACCCCTCATGGGCGATGCCCATGGCCTGCACCGACTCGCGCACGACCTCGGCGCGCTCCCTGGCCTCGCGCTCGCTGGCGCCGTAGAGCAGCACAGCGAACTCCTCGCCCCCCAGGCGCACGGCCATGTCCAGCGGGCGCCGCGCGCTGGCCGCCAGGACCTCGCCGATGCGCTGCAACACGCCATCGCCGGCCTGGTGGCCATAGCGGTCGTTGTAGGCTTTGAAGTGATCGACATCGCAGAGCAGCAGCGCCAGCCCCACACTTTCACGCTGGGCCTGGCGCCACAGGCGCTCCAGCTGGCGATTGAAACTGCGGCGGTTGTGCAGGCCGGTCAGGGCGTCGTGCTCGGCCATGACCTTCAGCAGACGACTGATGAGGAAGTGCTGGCGGGACTTGTAGTCCAGCAGGTAGCAGCCCACCGCGCCAACCAGGTTGCCGAACAGCAGGAACACCACGTTGCTGATCAACTTCGGCAACGGCAACCCCGCGTACAGCTCGAAGCCCACGTACGCCAGCAGGATCACCGAGGCGCAGCCCACCGCCTCGGCAAAGCGCAGGCCGATCAGGAAGTAGGCAGCCATGCTGACCAGCAGCAGGCCTTCATAGGGATAGCTCTGGTCCACGGTGTGGGCGATGCCCGCCACGGCTGCTGCGCCGATGCCGACGCTGAGAATGCAGGCCAGGCTCAGCGGCACCAGCAGGTGGGTATGCCGGCGTTGCAGGATCAGCCCGCCGCAGACGCTCAGCAGCACCAGCACGCCGATGCGCACTGCGAGCATGTCCCAGTGTTCTGCCGTCCGGATCAGAAGGAAGTCGATAGCCGCCAGCGCCAGCCAGATCAGCACACCGATGGTCAGCGCGGTGCGCTTGAGATCGAAGCTGTCTTCCAGCAGGTAATGGCGGTACTGGGTCTCGAGGTCGGGTTCGAAACGCAGGCGGCGAAAGCCCCGTGAGAGCTGTTCGGCATAGGCATTGGAGCGGACGTCGTCCAGCCAGCTTTGTTGTTGTGGCACGCTCACCTCTTCTCGTGGAGGTCTAAGTGCCACCATAGCTGTTCGGGACGTGCGTCACAAGTTTGTCGTTTTACCCCGTCACGAAACTGACAGGGCAAAACACTCACCAGCGATTATCCCGGGAATTCCGGTAGCGATCGTGGCCGTAGTACGAGTCGTTGCAATAGCGGCGATCGGAGCGGCTATGGTGCTTGCGGCAGTCGCGGTCGTCATCATCATCGTCCTTGGACATGATCACCAGCCCCGCTACCAGCGCCACCGCTGCAACGCCGATCAAGGCGTTCTTGCCACCTTCTGTCAGCCCGCCACCACTGGCGCATCCACTGAGTTGCCCAACGACCAGCAGTCCCGCCACTACCCGCACCCAGCTCGCCATCTATCACTCCGAAAGTGATCCGTACTGATAGCTATGACTGGTGGGGAAAGGCACCGTTGCTGGCACATTGATATTTCATCTGTAACGCCGTATTTCCGGGCGATCAGACTTCCAGTTCGGCCTGCAGGGCGGCGCGCACGCAATGCAGAACGCCCAGCGGCACGCGACCTTCGAACAGCTCGGCGATGGCGCTCACCGCCGGCAGTTCGCCGTCTTCGTCGAGGAAGGCATCCTGGACTTCGCCAAGTAGCTCCTCGGGCAGGTCCAGGGCCTGCTCCAGGCTCAGTTGCTGGCGGCCGATGGCCTCGGCCAGCAGGCTGTAGACATTTTTCTCGCTGCAATCGAGCTGGCGGGCAATCTGCGCGGGCGTCATGCCGGCGCGGGCCAGGGTCACCAGTTCGTGGCGCAGGTCGGTAACCGGTGCAGGCGCTTCGGGCGCCGCCGCGGACTCGGTGAGCACATCGAGGAAGGCCTGGCCGTAACGCTCCAGCTTGCGCGCACCGACGCCGCTGACCTGGGCCATGGCCGACAGCGTGGTGGGCTGGCTGCGGAGCATTTCCAGCAGGGTGGCGTCGGGGAAGATGACGTAAGGCGGCACCGAGTGCTCCTCGGCCAGCTTGCGCCGCAGGGTGCGCAGGGCTTCCCACATCTCGCGTTCTTCCTGGCGCACCAGCTGGCTGGCCGGGCTGGCGCCGCCGGAGGAAGACGACTTGCTGCGCTGCGGCTTGGGATCGCGGCGTAGCGCCAGTGTCTCCTCACCGCGCAGCAGCGGGCGGCAGGCCTCGGTCAGGCGCAGGCCGTTGAAGCCGTCGACGTCCACATCGGCGAAGCCACGGGCGACCAGTTGGCGGAACAGCGTGCGCCACTCGTCTTCTCCACGGGATTTGCCGATGCCGAACACCGCCAGGTGCTGATGCCCGACGCTGCGCACCTTCTCGGTGTCCTTGCCCAGCAGCACGTCCACCAGGTGGCCGACGCCGTAGCGCTGGCCGCTGCGGTAGATGGCCGACAGTGCCTGTCGCGCGGGTTCGGTGGCATCCCAGGTTTCCACGCCGTCGACGCAGATGTCGCAGTGACCGCAAGGGTTGGGCATCACCTCGTCGAAATAGGCCAGCAGCGCCTGGCGGCGGCAACGGGTTTCCTCGCACAGCGCCAGCATGGCTTCGAGCTTGTGCCGCTCGACGCGCTTGTGGCGCTCGTCGCCCTCGGAGTTCTGCATCATCTGCCGCAGCAGCAACACATCCTGCAGGCCGTAAGCCATCCAGGCGTCGGCGGGCAGGCTGTCACGGCCGGCACGACCGGTTTCCTGGTAGTACGCCTCCAGGCTCTTGGGCAGGTCCAGGTGCGCGACGAAACGCACGTTGGGTTTATCGATGCCCATGCCGAAAGCGACGGTGGCAACCATGATCAGCCCTTCCTCGTTGAGGAAGCGCTTCTGGTGATAGGCGCGCAGGTCGTTGGACAACCCGGCGTGATAAGGCAGCGCCGGGAAGCCCTGATTGGAGAGGAATTCGGCGACTTCCTCGACCTTCTTGCGCGACATGCAGTAGACGATGCCGGCATCGCCGCGCCGCTCGCTGAGGAAGCCCAGCAGCTGCTTGCGCGGCTGCTCCTTGGGCACGATGCGGTAGAAGATGTTCGGCCGGTCGAAGCTGGAGAGGAACTGCTCGGCGTTCTGCAAGTGCAGGCGCTGGATCATCTCCTCGCGGGTACGCATGTCCGCCGTGGCGGTCAGGGCGATGCGCGGCACATGCGGGAACAGCTCGGCGAGTTGGCCCAGCTGCAGGTATTCAGGACGGAAGTCGTGGCCCCATTGCGACACGCAGTGCGCTTCGTCGATGGCGAACAGGCCGATCTCCAGCCGCTGCAGGAAGGCCAGCATGCGCGGCTGCACCAGTCGTTCCGGGGCGAGGTAGAGCAGTTTGATCTCGCCACGCTGCAGGCGGTCGGCGATCTCGCGCTGGGCGTCGGGGCTCAGCGAGGAGTTCAGCGCCGCCACCGGCACGCCCAGTTCGTCCAGCGTGGCAACCTGGTCTTCCATCAGCGCGATCAGCGGCGACACCACCACCGTCAGGCCTTCGCGCAGCAGCGCCGGGACCTGGAAGCACAGCGACTTGCCGCCGCCGGTGGGCATCAGCACCAGCGCATCACCGCCGCCGGCCACGCGCTCGATGATCCGCGCCTGATTGCCGCGGAAGGCGTCGTAACCGAAAACGTCTTTGAGGATGCGCAGGGCCTGATCGAGCATGGGGGACTCCGAATGAAGCCGCGCATTATACGCAAGCCATCCGGTCGCGGCCGGCACCTTGTCCGGGAAACTGCGGAAAAATCCGTCACATGCGTCCGAGCTATGCGTCGGAGCCCTGCGTCGGCGCGGGCTGCACGGGCATTTGGCTTTTGCCGCGAGCCGGCGGAAAGACTACAATTCGGGACCGATCACCTCCGAGGTAGTACCCGATGTCCTTCGCCGACCAATTGTCCCGCCTGCAAGCCTTTCTCGATGCCGATGACCTGCACGAGGAAGCCTTGGACTACGTGGCGGCACACGGCTACCTGACCGCCCTGGCGATCTGCCCGGAGGAAGTGCCTGAGCGCGAGTGGATCGACGCCCTGTTCGCCGAGCCGCCGCACTACCGCAGCGAGGAAGAGCGCAGCGAGATCGAATCCACCCTGGTCCAGCTCAAGGCGCACATCATCCGCCAGATGGCCGGTGACGAGGAGCTGGAGCTGCCGTGCGAGCCTTACCTGGGCGACGAGCCGGACGACTCCGACATTCGCGGCTGGTGCATCGGCTTCATGGAAGGCGTGTTCCTGCGCGAGGCCATCTGGTTCGAACAGGCCGAGGAAGAAGTCAGCGAGCTGCTGCTGCCGATCATGGTCGGTTCCGGCCTGTTCGACGAACAGCCCGAGTTCGACGAGATTGCCAGCGACCGCGGGCTGGTGGACGACATGGTCGCGCAGATCCCCGAGCTGCTGACCAACCTGTTCCTGCTGTGCCAGGCCCCGGAAGAGAAACCGGCCCTGCTCAAGCCCCGCACCCACTGATGCGCTACCGGAGCCGCGCAACGCGGCTCCGGATTCGCTTCGCGTACGTCGATCAATGCCACGAGAAATCCGCCAGAGCCGCCACGCCTGGGTTCGCTACTGCCTGCTTGGCATTGGCTGGCTCAGCGTGGCACTGGGCGTGATCGGCATCTTCCTGCCGGTTCTGCCCACCACGCCTTTTCTCCTGCTCGCCGCCGCCTGCTTCATGCGCAGCTCCCAGCGCTTCTACGACTGGCTGGTGAACCACCCGAAGCTCGGCCCGTGGATCCGCGATTACCTCGACGGCGAAGGTATTCCGCTCAAGGGCAAGGTCTACGCCATCGGCCTGATGTGGTGCAGCATCCTGATTTCAGGTTTCATCGTGCAGCGGCCCTGGGCCTGGGCGTTCATGCTGACCAGCGCGACGCTGGTGACGATCTATCTGATCCGGGTGAAGACGCGGCGGTTGGATTGAGTCCTCTGCCGGGGCAACTCCCCTCTCCCCAGCCCTCTCCCTGAAGGGAGAGGGCGCTGTTCGGAGCTGCCGGATAGTTCGGTGTTTCACTTGCTGCCATATAGTCCCCTCTCCCTTCAGGGAGAGGGTTAGGGAGAGGGCAAACGCCCAAGCGCCGAAACGCTCAGACTGGCACTACCACCCCGACCAGCCCATCATCATCCGGCCGCCTGACCACCGGCCCCACCGCATCCACGGTGAAGCCGAAGGTATTCAGCCCACCCTCGCTGCGCACGAACACCGAGCCGCCATGCATGCTCGCCACCGCCTTGACGATCGAAAGTCCCAGCCCGTGGTTGCTCTGGCTGTTGGCGCGGGCCATGTCGGCGCGGTAGAAGCGCTCGAACAGGCGCACGCGCTGCTCGGCGGTGATCGGCTCGCCGGGATTGCTGACTTCCACCAGCGCCGCACCACGCTCGCCGCTCAGACGCACGTCGATGCGACCTCCCGGCACGGTGTGCTGGGCAGCGTTGTACAGCAGGTTGGTCACCGCGCGCTGGAACAGCGCGCGCTCGACGCAGGCCCTCGCGTCACCGCGCAGGCTCACCTGCACACCCTGCTCATCGAAGATCACCTCGAGGAAGTCCAGGGTGGTCGCCACCTCGGTGGCCAGCGAAGTTTCCACCCTTTCGGCCGCCAGCCCGCCCTGGTCGACGCGGGCTAGGAACAGCATGTCGTTGACGATGGCGCGCAGACGCTCCAGCTCTTCCAGGTTGGATTGCAGGACTTCCTCGTAGTCCTGCGCGCTGCGCTCGCGGGACAAGGCCACCTGGCTCTGACCGATCAGGTTGGCCAGCGGCGTGCGCAGTTCGTGGGCAACGTCGGCGTTGAACGACTCCAGGCGCAGGTAGGCCTGTTCCAGCCGGTCCAGCGCCTCGTTGAAGGCTCCGGCGAGCGCCGACAGTTCCGCCGGCAGGCCGGCCAGCCGTAACCGCTGAGACAACTGCCGGGGGCTGATCTGCCTCGCCTCGGCAGACAATTCGTGCAGCGGCCGCAAACCGACGCGGGCAATCCAGTGACCACACAAGGTCGCCAGCGCAATCCCCAGCGCGGAGAGCACGAACAGCGTTATCAGCGTTGCCTCGCGGGCGTGCTTGAATGCCACGCTGTCGATTGCCGCCAGCAGCACCAGCGCCGGGCGCCCATCGCTGGCGGGCAGGCGGCCGACACGAGCGGAGAGCGGTGCGTCGTGCTCGGGGAGCTCAAGCTCGGCATAGCCGTTCCCGGCGCTGAGCATCCGATTGACCGTCTCGTTGGGTTTGCCGTAGCGGAAGCGTGCGTCGTCACTGTCGATCCAAAAGCGGATCAACTGGTACTCCTGGCTCAGGGTGTTGAGCTTGAGCTGCATGTGCGGCCAGCGCTCGGCGAGGTCGGGCTTGTCGAGCATGCGCGCGACCATGTTGAAGCGCGTGTCCAGCTCCGAGCGTTGCAGGCGTTCGATCTGGGCGTCCAGCACGCAGTAGATGGCCGAGCCGATGAGCAGGAAGATACCCAGCGCGGCGGCAGCGAACATGCCGGCCAGGCGGGTCGACAGCGACAGGCCTCTCACGCTTCGCTCCCCTGGGCGACGCGACTTTCCAGCACGTAGCCCATGCCGCGGATGGTATGCAGCAGCTTGGTGTCGAAGGGCCCGTCGAGCTTGGCGCGCAGACGCTTGATGGCGACCTCGACGACGTTGGTATCGGTGTCGAAATTGATGTCCCAGACCAGTTCGGCGATGGCCGTCTTGGAAAGGATTTCCCCACTGCGCTGGGCCAGCACGCAGAGCAGCGAATACTCCTTGGCGGTCAGTTCCAGGCGCGTTCCGCCACGCTGTACGCGGCGGCTGACCAGATCGATGGCGAGGTCGGCGATGCGCATCTGCGTGGCGTTCTCCAGGTGCGCGCCACGGCGGGTCAGCGCTTGCAGGCGCGCCACCAGTTCGAGGAAGGAGAACGGCTTGATCAGGTAGTCGTCGGCGCCTTCGCGCAGGCCACGCACGCGATCTTCCACGCGCTCGCGGGCGGTGAGCATGATCACCGGCGTCTGCCGCTGTTCGCGCAGGGCGCGCAGCACACCGTAGCCGTCGATGCCGGGGAGCATCACGTCGAGGACGATGACGTCGTATTCGCCGTTGAGCGCCAGGTGCCGGCCGTCGATGCCGTTGCTCGCGACATCCACGGTGAAACCCTGCTCGCTCAGCCCGCGCTGCAGGTAGTCGGCGGTCTTGCTCTCGTCTTCGACAATCAGTACGCGCATGCCCGTTCCTCGTTCGCCACGCCCAGCATCCATGCTACCCAGCCCCGCCTCACGCCGCACCTTCGATCAGCGCCGGCGCGGCCTGGCGGTGGAACAGCCGGTCCAGCGCCAGGTACACCACCGGGGTGCTGAACAGGGTCAGCGCCTGGCTGAAGATCAGCCCGCCAACCACAGCCACACCCAGCGGCTGGCGCAGTTCCGAGCCGGTGCCGAAGCCGATCATCAGCGGGATGGCGCCCAGCAACGCGGCCAGCGTAGTCATCATGATCGGCCGGAAGCGCGCCAGGCACGCCTCGCGGATCGCGTCGTAGGGCGACAGCCCGCGCTGGCGTTGCGCGGCCAGGGCGAAGTCGACCATCAGGATGCCATTCTTCTTGACGATACCGATCAGCAGCACCAGGCCGATCATTGCCATCATCGAGAACTCCAGCCCCCAGCCCCAGAGCAGGAACACCGCGCCGATGCCCGCCGAGGGCAAGCGTGGACAGAATGGTCAGCGGGTGCACGAAGCTCTCGTAGAGCACGCCCAGGATGATGTAGACCGCGAACAGTGCTGCGCAGGATCAGCAGCGGCTGGCTCGCCAGCGAACTCTGGAAGGCCTGCGGCCGCGCCCTGGAACTCGCCGCTGATGCTGGACGGCATGCCGATCTCCTCCTGCGCGCGCTGCACCAGTCCCACCGCATCACCCAGGGCCACGCCCGGCGACAGGTTGAAGGACAGGGTCACCGCCGGGAACATGCCGTTGTGGTTGATCTGCAACGGGCCCGGACTTGTCCGGCGCGACCTCGCGCCAGCGCCGCCAGCGGGACCATCTCGCCGGTCAGCGGCGAGCGCAGGTGGAACTACTCCAGGCTCTCGGCACGGCCGCGCTGGCGCGAGTCCAGTCTCGAGGATGACCTTGTACTGGTTGACCTCGGTCTGGAATTCGCCGACCTGGCGCTGGCCGAAGGCGTCATACAGCGTCTGGCTCGACGTCCTCGGCGGACAGCCCGAAGCGCGCCGCCGCCACCGCGGTCGATCTGCAGCGAGGTGACGCTGGCGCCCATCTGCAGGTCGTTGGAGACATCCTGCAGGCCACCCTCCTCGCTTCAGCCGCTCGGTCAGGCGGTCCGCCCACAAGGCCAGCGCCGCGCTGTCGTTGCTGCGCAGGGCGTACATGGTACTGGGTGCGCACCGGGCCGGTGGCGATGTTGATGTCCTGGGCCGAGCGCAGATAAAGGACTGATACCCGGCACCTTGGCCAGCTTCGGCCGGATGCGGTCGATGAACTCGTCCACTCGAGACATCGCGGTCGCTACGGTCCTTGAGCACGATCCAGAAGCGGCCATTGGACAGGCTCTGGCTGCCGCCGGTGATGCCGATCGGCGTGCGTTGTAGCGCTGCACGGCCGGGTCGGCGGTCGATGATGTCCGCCAGCTGCTTGTGCTTCTCGGCCATGTCGTCATAGGAGATGTCTTCGGCGGCCTGGGTGGTGCCGAACGACGAAGGCGGTGTCCTGGGACGGGAAGAAGCCCTTGGGAATGCAGACGTAGCCGGCCACGGCGATCGGCCACGTGGCACCCGAACAGGCGCAGCATGGTGCGCTGGTGAGCCAGCGCCCAGTCGAGTCCCGTTCGCATAGCTGTGCAGCAGCCAATCGGCGATACCGGGCTTCACGGCATGCCCTTTGTGCTGAGCATGCGGCTTGCCCATGAAGCGCGAGGCGCAGCATCGGCGCCAGCGGTCAGCGACCAGCACGGAAGAAGCAGGATGGCAGCGGTGACGCTGAGGCGGCGAATTCGCGGAACAGCCGTCCGACGATACCGCCCATGAACAGCAGCGGGATGAACGCGGCGATCAGCGAGAAACTGATCGAGACCACGGTGAAGCCGATCTCCGAGGCGCCAGTCAGCGCCGCCTCGACGCAGTCCTCGCCCTGCTCCAGGTGGCGGTGGATGTTCTCCACCACCACGATGGCATCGTCGACGATGAATCCCACCGCGATGATCAGCGCCACCAACGTCAGGTTGTTCAGGCTGAAGCCCAGCAGGTACATGGCTGCGACAGCTGGCGATTCAGCGCCACCGCCAGCACCGTGCGCGACGATCAGGGTCGCCGACAGCTGGCGCAGGAACAGGCCCATCACCAGCACCACCAGGACGATGGTCACGCCAGGGTGATCTCGACTTCGTGCAGGGAGGAGCGGATGGTGCGGGTGCGGTCGTTCAGCACCTCGACCGTCGACGCTGGCCGGCAGCAGTTCGCGCAGATCGGGCAGCGCCGCCTGGACGGCTCGGCGGTCTCGACCATGTTCGGCGCCGGGCTGGCGCCGGATACCATGAGTCACACCCGGCTCGCCATTCTGCCACGACTGCACGTAGTCGTCCTCGGCGCCCTGCTTCACCTTGCGCCACGTCGCGCAGGAACACCGGCGCGCCGTCGCGGTAGGCGACCACCAGATCGCCGTATTCGTCCGGGCGTGAAAATCTGGTCGTTGGTGGCCAGGGTCGACACACGGTCATCGCCGTAGTACGCGCGCCCTTGGCCAGGTTGACGCTGGCCGCGCGAATCGCCGCGCGCAGGTCGGCCAGAGTGAGGCCGTAGGAGGCCAGCTTCTCCGGCGAGGCCTGGATGCGGATCGCCGGCTTGCGCTGGCCGTGAACGTTCAGCTCGGCCGACGCCGCTGATCTGGCTGATCTGACGGCCATCAGCGTTTCGGCGAATCTCGCTCAGCTCGTCAGCGGCATCAGCTCGGAGTTGACCCGCACGATCATGATCGGGCTATCCGCCGGGTTGATCTTGCGCCAGGTCGGCAGGTTCGGGCATATCCGCCGGCAGGCGCCCGGCGGCAGCGTTGATCGCGGCGGTGACCTCCTGGGCGGCGACGTCGATGTTGTTCTGCCAGGTCGAACTGCAGCGTCAGGGTGGTCGATCCCAGCGCACTGGCTGGAGAGAGCATCGGGGATGCCGGGGATGCGCGGTGAACTGCACCTCCAGCGGAGTCGCCACCGAAGACGCCATGGTTTCCGGGGCTGCCGCCTGGTAACAACGCCTGTACCTGGATGGTGGGGAAATCCACCGGCGGCAGCGGCGCCACACCGAGCCGGAACAAGGCCAGCAGCCCGATAAACAGCGAGGCGATGGTCAACAGGCAAGTGGCGATAGGGTGGCGCACGCACCAGCCGGACATTCCGGCGCGCACGCTCATGGCTCGCTCCGGCGGGCCAGGGTCTGCACGTCGCCCTGCACGTCCACACGTGCGCCGGGGGTCAGGCGCGAATGGCCGTCGAGCACCACCTCATCGGCCACCGCGAGGCCTTCGACGATGGTGCGGCCGTCCGACTTCCTCGACGATGCGCACCGGCACCTTCTGCGCCTTGCCGTCTTCGATGCGGAACACGAAGGCGCCGTCCAGGCCACGGCGCACGGCGCGGCTGTCGAGCACCAGACCGTTGTGCAGCACGCCGGACTGCAGGTCGATGGCAACGACCTGCCCCGGCCAGAGCTTGCCGTCCTTGTTGTCGAACACGGCGCGCACGCGGATGGTGCCGGTGCTGCTCGCCACCTGGTTATCGATGCTGCGCAGATGGCCTTCGCCGAGCAGTTGGCCGCCGTCGCGGCTACGCGCGACCACCGGAGAATCGCTGGCCATCAGTGGCTGCAGTTGCGGCAGGTTTTCCTGCGGGCGACGGCGAAGTACGCCATCCCAGATCGGCGCACATCCGGGTCACGCTGAACAGGCCATTGCTGTCATCGGTGCGCAGCAGGTTGCCGACGTCGACATTGCGAATGCTCGACACGGCCGGCGACAGGGGAGGTGATGCGGGTATAGGACAGGCGCACGCGCTCGGCGTCGATGGTGGCGTCGTTGCCGCGTAGCGTGGCGGCAGGCGGGCAGCTTCCGCTTCGCTCTGCTCCACCGTCTGCCGGGAAATCGATCCACGCTGGATCAGGGTCTGGTAGCGCGCCAGGTCCTGCTCGACGATACGCAACTGCGCCTGATTGCTCTGCTTGGTGGCCTCGGCCTGCTCCAGTGCGGCCTTGATGGCTCGGTCGTCGATGGTCGCCGCAGTTCGCCCTGCTTGACCATCTGCCCTTCCTCGACCAGCAGCGCGGTGAGCTGGCCCTCCACCTGCGGGCGCACCAGCACGCTGGCGAGCGAGGTAACGGTACCGACGCCATCGATGTTCTGCGTCAGGTCTTCGCGAGCAACACGCGCCAGGGTCACCGGCACGCCGGCTGCCTGGGCGGCGGCCTGCGGCGCCTCGTGCCGGCCGGCAAAACCCCAGATGCCCGCTCCCAGCGCCGTCACCCCCAGCAACCCCGCTGCCAGCCAAACCCGCCGTTGCCCCTGCATCCCGCTCTCCTGCGTCTGGTTCGGCCACAGCGGCCGCATCCTGGGGTTATAAGCCCGCCGTCGGGACCGGAGGCTGACCCTTAAATGACAATTCTGTCAGATTCGCCTCCAAGGCCCGTAGAACGGGGCTTTGCGCTCAATGGCGATACGCCAGCGCAAGTTCTCGAAGAGCGCCTAGACTCCACACATCCCACATGGAGCGCTGGCGATGCAGCCACCCCGAGGAGCCCTCTGGCTGTTCGCCAGCCCGCTGCGTCTGCGGGCCGGTGCTCTGCTGCTCGCGCTCCTCGCACTCACCGCCACCGCCGCCTGGAACTTCGACACCATCCTGAAGAACGCCGAGCAGCGCTACGGCAACCTCGGCACCGCCAAGACCCGCATCGAATCCTGGGGCCGCCTGATCGACGACAGCGAGAATCTCGACGAGATGGCCAAGCTCAAGGCGGTCAACGCCTTCTTCAACGGTGCTCTGGTGTTCACCGACGACCGCACCGTCTGGCACCAGGAGGACTACTGGGCGACGCCGGTGGAATCCCTCTACAAGGGCGCCGGCGACTGCGAGGACTACTCCATCGCCAAGTTCGTCACCCTGCGTCGCCTCGGCGTCGCCAGCGACAAGCTGCGCATCACCTACGTCAAGGCGCTGCAGCAGAACCAGGCGCACATGGTGCTCACCTACTACGCCTCCCCCGCTGCCGAGCCGCTGGTGCTGGACAACCTGATCCCGCAGATCAAACCCGCCTCCCAGCGCAAGGACCTCCTGCCTGTCTACGCCTTCAACGCCGAGGGGCTGTGGCTGCCCGGCCCCGGCGGCGGCAAGCGCACCGGCGACAGCAAGAAGCTGTCGCGCTGGCAGGACCTGTTGACCAAGATGCGCGCCGAGGGTTTGGACCTCGACGAGACGCGATAGGAGAACCCCGGCATGTCATTGCTCAAGCAACTGTTCCTGGCGATCTGCCTGTTCCTCGTGGTGGCCTTCGCCGGCAGCTTCGCCGCCAGCCTGGAAAGCTCCCGCGAGCAACTGATCGGCCAGTTGCGCTCGCATGCCCAGGACGCCGCCACTGCGCTGGGGCTTTCGCTCACCCCGCACGTGGACGACCCGGCGATGATCGAGCTGATGGTCAGTTCGATCTTCGACTCCGGCTACTTCGCCACCATCCGCGTGGTGAGCATTCCCGAGGGCAAGGTGATCGTCGAGCGCGACAGCGACACACAGAACCAGCAGGTGCCGGCCTGGTTCGCCAGGCTGGTCAACCTCAAGGCCCAGGGCGGCGATGCCCTGATCATGCGCGGCTGGGAGCAGGCCGCGCGGGTCGAGGTGGTCAGCCATCCGCAGTTCGCCCTGGCCAAGCTGTGGGACGGCGCGCTGGGCAGTCTCGCCTGGCTGCTGGCCTGCGGGCTGGTCAGCGCCATCCTCGGCGGCTGGCTGCTGCGTACCCAGCTCAAGCCGCTGGACCAGATGGTGCAGCAGGCCCACGCCATCACCCGCCGCGAATTCCTCACCCTGCCCAAGGAGCCGCGCACTCCCGAACTCAAGCGCGTGGTGCAGGCCATGAACCAGATGGTCGACAAGCTCAAGGCGCTGTTCGCCGAGGAAGCCACCCGCAGCGAGAAGCTGCGCGAGGAGGCCTATCAGGACAGCCTCTCGGGCCTGGCCAACCGCCGGCTGTTCGACGCACGCCTGGACGCGCAATTGTCACCGACCGAGCAGAACGCCGCCGGCTATCTGCTGCTGCTGCGCCTGAACGATCTGGCCGGGCTCAACCAGCGCCTGGGCGGCCAGCGCACCGACGCGCTGATCCGTGATGTGGCCGAGTTGCTGGAACGTGAGCGCGAGCAGCACGGCACCCCGGACTGGTTGGCCGCGCGCAGCCGCGGCGGCGAATTCACCCTGCTCGCCCCCGGCGTCGACAGCGCCAGCGCCGAACTGCTGGCCGACCAGCTCAGCGCTGCCCTGGAAAACCTGCGTGGCACTGGCGCCAGCGACTGCAAGCCAGTGGCCCACCTTGGCCTCGCAGCCTTCCGTCCCGGCGAATCCGCGGCCAGTGTGCTGTCCCGCGCGGACCAGGCACTGGCGCAATCGCAATCCTCGCCTGACCGGCCCTGGCAGCGCCTGGACAGCTCCGGCGGCCAACCCGCGCAAGACTCGCGAGCCTGGCGCGAATGGCTCGACGACGCGTTGCAGAAGGGCAAGCTGCAACTGTGGTTCCAACCCGTGCGCGCTTGCGCCGAGAACGGCGAACTGCTGCACCAGAAGGTGCTCGCGCGGTTGCTCGATCCCAAGGGCGAGGCCGTCGCGGCCGGGCAGTTCCTGCCGTGGATCGAGCGCTTCGGCTGGTCCGCGCGCTTCGACCTGGCCATGCTCGAACACGCCCTCGCCCACCTCGCCCAGCAGCCGGCGCCGCTGGCCCTGTCGCTCTCGGCGGAAACCGTGCGCAGCGCCGAGCCCCTGCGCCAGTTGTTCGAGATTCTCCGTGCCCATCCGCAGGAAGCCCAGCTGATGACCCTGGAGGTGGACGAACGCTACCTGCCACCACCGGCCGAGCTGGAGACGCTCGCCCAGTCGGTCCAGGAAGTCGGCGCCAAGCTGGGCCTGCAGCACTTCGGCGGGCGCTTCAGCCTGATCGGCAACCTGACCCGCCTGGGCCTGGCGTACCTGAAGATCGACGGCAGCTACATCCGCTCCATCGACCAGGACAACGACAAGCGCCTGTTCATCGAGGCCATGTACCGCGCCTCCAACAGCATCGACCTGCCACTGATTGCGGAAATGGTGGAAACCGAGGGGGAGTTGCAGGTGCTGCGGGAGATGGGAATCGCCGGGGCGATGGGGCGGCTCATGGGTGCGCCGAAGCCTTCGCAAAGGAGCGGCGGGTAGACCGTCGGCCCTGCCGACGGATCGCGGGCATGGCCCGCTCCTACAAAGAGCGAATCGGCGAGCTCAGGGATATCCCTGCATGCCAACCCTGTAGGAGCGAGCTTGCTCGCGAACAGAAGGTAGGGCGCATAACGCGCCAGCGTTATCCGCCGGTGGCGCGTCTGGCGGATAACCTGTTCCAGGTTATCCGCCCTACGAAACTGCGGGAGATGGGAATCGCCGGGGCGATGGGGCGGCTCACGGGTGCGCCGAAGCCTTCGCAACGCAACGGCGCGTAATTCGGCGGAGCGTCTGGCCTTGCGCCCCCTGTAGGAGCGGGCCATGCCCGCGATCGCGCCCATGGGGCGCTCCTACAGGTCAGCAACGGTATTTCGCTGCCTGCAGGAGCCAGTCCTGTCCGCGAACCGGCGACAAGGTAATCGGCTTTTCGTCAGTCCTTCTTGCCCTTCTTCGCACGCCCGTAGGCCGCCTCCAGCGCATCGTTGATGGTCTTGAGCACCTTCACCCGCGCATAGCGCTTGTCATTGGCCTCGATCAGCGTCCAGGGTGCGATCTCGGTGCTGGTGCGGTCGACCATGTCGCCCACCGCGTCCACATAGAGGTCCCACTTGTCGCGGTTGCGCCAATCTTCCTCGGTGATCTTGAAGCGCTTGAAGGGAATCGACTCGCGCTCCTTGAAGCGCTCCAGCTGGGTTTCCTGGTCGATGGACAGCCAGAACTTCACCAGCACGATGTTGTAGTTCGCCAGCTGTTCTTCGAAGTCGTTGATCTCCGCATAGGCGCGCAGCCAGTCGGCGTCGCTGGCGAAGCCTTCGACCCGTTCCACCAGCACGCGGCCGTACCAGGAGCGGTCGAAGATGGTGAACTGCCGGCGTGCCGGGATGTGCCGCCAGAAGCGCCACAGGTAAGGCTGCGCCCGCTCCTCCTCGGTGGGCGCGGCGATCGGCACGATGCGGTACTGGCGTGGGTCCAGCGCGTCGGTGACACGGCGGATCGCACCGCCCTTGCCGGCGGCGTCGTTGCCTTCGAACACGGCAATCAGCGAGTGGCTGCGAAAACGCTTGTCGCGCATCAGCGTGGCCAGGCGCGCCTGCTCCTTGGCCAACTGCTCCTTGTACTGGTCCTTGTCCAGCGACAGGCTCAGGTCCAGCGCATCCAGCAGGCCCTTGTTGTCCAGGCTGGAGACCAGCGGTGCGGCGTGGGGCTGCGGAGTCGGGCGATCCTTGCGCCTGAGCGCGGCCTGCAGACTTTCGAGGATGGTGCGGCCGACCGTCAGGCTGCGGTAGCGCTCATCGGAGCCCTCGACGATGTACCAGGGCGCATAGTCGCGGCTGGTGCGGCGCAGCACACGCTCGCCATAGCGCACGAACTTGTCGTAGAACTCGCTCTGCTTCCAGTCCACCTCGCTGAGTTGCCAGCTGCGGCTCGGATCACTCTCCAGGGCCTTGAGGCGCTCCTTGAGCTGCTTCTTGGAGAGATGGAACCAGAACTTGAAGATCAGCGCGCCTTCGTCCGAGTACATGCGTTCGAAGCGCTCGGCGTCGCCGATCAGGCCATCGAGCTGGCTGTCCTTGATGTCGCCCGTCACCCGCGCATAAAGCATCTGGCTGTACCAGTTGCCGAAGAAGATACCGGTCGTGCCCTTGGGCGGCAGGCGGCGCCAGAAGCGCCATTGAGGTGGCCGCGAGAGCTCCTCGTCGGTGGGCTGCAGGAAGCTCTCCACCCGAATCAGGCGCGGGTCCATCCACTCGTTGAGCAACTTCACCGTCTCGCCCTTGCCGGCACCCTCGATGCCATTGATCAGGATGATCACCGGGAAGCGTGCCTGCTGCTTGAGCTCGTACTGCGCCTCGAGCAGGGCCTCGCGCAGTACCGCGACTTCCTTCTCGTAGGTTTCCTTGTCGATGGAATGACCGATCTCGGCGGATTCGAACATGCAGCTCTCCTTGTCTCGAAGTGAATAAAAGGTAGCGGAAGTGACGCAGCCTGTCCTCGAAACGGATCGGCTAAACTGCGGCCTTCGCTTCCTTGCCCTGCCCTCACATGCCAGACATCAGCAGCGCCCAGATCGACTGGGACGAATACGGCCAGCCGACTTCCCGCGTCTACGACGACGTGTATTTCTCTCCCGTCTCCGGTATCGCAGAGACGCAGCACGTGTTCATCAACGGCAACCGCCTGCCCGAACGCTTCGCCGCCCTGCCCGCTGGAGGGCGCCTGTGCATCGGCGAAACCGGCTTCGGCACCGGACTGAACTTCCTCTGCGCCTGGCAGCTGTTCGAGGCGCAGGCCCCGCTCGACGCACGACTGCATTTCGTCAGCACCGAAAAGTACCCGGTAGCGCCGGACGACCTGCGCCGCGCCTTTGCCCTCTGGCCGGAGCTGGCGCACCTGTCGGGGCAGTTGCTGGAGCAGTACGTGGCCATCAACCCCGGCTTCCAGCGCTTCGTCTTCGCCGGGGGCCGCGTGGTACTAACCCTGCTGGTGGGCGACGTGCTGGACACCCTGCCCGAACTGGACGCGCGCATCGACGCCTGGTTCCTCGACGGCTTCTCGCCGGCGAAGAACCCGGAGATGTGGAACGACGCACTCTACGCGCAGCTCGCGCGCCTCTCGGGGCCGGGAACGAGCATCGCCACTTTCACCAGCGCCGGCTTCGTCCGCCGCGGGCTGGGTGCCGCCGGCTTCAAGATTCGCCGCACCCCGGGCTTCGGCAAGAAATGGGAGATGTCCCAGGGCGACTTCCTCGGTGTCGAACCGCCAGCCGGCAAGCCTTGGTACAGCCGCCCTGCCCGACCGAATGGCCCGCGCGAAGCGCTGGTGATCGGCGGCGGCATGGCCGGTTGTGCCAGCGCCGCCAGTCTCGCCGCGCGGGGCTGGCAGGTGACGCTGATCGAGCGTCACGCGGGCCTTGCCGAAGAGGCGTCCGGCAACCCGCAGGGCGTGCTCTACCTCAAGCTGTCCGCCCACGGCACGGCGCTGTCGCGGCTGATTGTCAGCGGTTTCGGCCACACGCGACGGCTGATCCAGCGCCTGCGCAAAGGCGAGGAATGGTCCGATTGCGGCGTGCTGCAACTGGGCTTCGATGACGCCGAAACCCAGCGTCAGAGCAAACTGGCCGAAGCCTTCCCGGCCACCCTGCTGCGCCAGCTGGACAAGGCCGAGGCCGAATCCATCGCCGGCATCGGCCTGCCCGCCGGCGGGCTGTTCTACCCCGAAGGCGGCTGGGTACATCCGCCCGCACTGTGCCGGCATCTCGCGCAACATCCGAACATCCGCGTGCTGACCGGCGAGGAAGTCCGCCTGCAACGCGAAGCCGATGGCTGGAGCGCCTGGAGCGGCGAGCAGAAACTCGCCAGCGCGCCCATCGCCATTCTTGCCACCGCCGCCGAAGTGCGCCGCTTCGACGGGGCCCGGACGCTGCCGATGAAGCGCATCCGCGGGCAGATCACCCGCATACCGGCCACCGCCGAAAGCGCCGCGCTGAGTACCGTGGTCTGCGCCGAAGGCTACGTCGCCCCGCCGCGTCACGGCGAGCACACCCTCGGCGCCAGTTTCGAATTCAAGCGAGACGACACTGAGCCATCATTGGAAGAACACCTGGGCAACCTCGACCTGCTGGCGGAGATATCCACGGACCTGACCGAGCGCCTGCACATCGCCCAGCTCGATCCGGCCACGCTGCAGGGCCGCGCCGCCTTCCGCTGCACCACCCCGGATTACCTGCCGCTGGTAGGCCCGCTGGCGGATCGTGAAGCCTTCACCCAGTCTTACGCGGTGCTTGGCAAGGATGCGCGCCAGGTACCGGAGACGTCCTGCCCCTGGCTCGACGGCCTGTACCTGAACAGCGCCCATGGCTCACGCGGGCTGGTCACCGCGCCGCTGGCCGGTGAACTGCTGGCGGCCTGGATCGACGACGAACCGTTGCCCTTGCCCCGCGCCGTGGCCGAGGCCTGCCACCCGAACCGCTTCTTCCTGCGCGACGTAGTCCGCGGCCAGAAGAACTCCTGAATACTCGCGGTCCATCGACGGGACCGCGACCAGCCTCCAGAGCGGACCACCGACATGGATGCACTGCTGCTTGAATCCTCCGCCATCGGCCTGATCCTCGGCCTGCTGCTGGGCCTGACCGGTGCAGGCGGTTCGCTGGTGGCCCTGCCCCTGCTGCTCAGCCTGCACCTGCCGCTGCACGATGCCATTGGCGTCAGTCTCGGCGCCGTCGCACTGTCCGCCGCCATCGGCGCGGTACCGCGCGCACGGCAGGGCCAGGTGGCGTGGAAGCCGCTGTTCTGGCTGGTGATTACCGGCTGGCCGGGCAATGCCGTCGGCCAGTGGCTGGGCAAGTTCGTGCCGGACGCCGGGCTGATCATCGGCTTCTGCCTGCTGGTGCTGTGGTCGGCCTGGCGCATGTGGCAGGGCTCCAGCCAACCGCGCGCGTCCGACCAGCCGACGCGTAACGCGCCACTGCTGGGCGTAGGGCTGGCGGTGGGGATGTTGTCCGGCCTGATGGGCGTGGGCGGCGGCTTCCTGATCGTGCCGGGCCTGCTGTGGTTCACCCCGCTGTCGATGATGGCCGCGACGGCAACGTCGATGGCGGTGATCGCCCTGGTGTCCGGTGGCGGCTTCCTGCTCTATCTCACCCACGCCCAACCGCCGCTGCCATTGCTGGCTTGCCTGGCGGCGGGCGGCGCGCTCGGCGTGCTGTTCGGCAACCGCCTGGCGGTGCGCCTGGGCGGTGCAACCTTGCAGCGCCTGTTCGCGTTGATGCTGGTCGCGGTCAGCCTGTCGCTGGCTGCGCAGAAGCTGATGAGCCCATAGCCCTCAAAAGAGCCCTAGAACTCCTCTTCCTCCTCCGTACCCGCTCCCGGTGTCTCGAACAGCTCGGCGGCGCGCAACAGGCCCGCAAGGATGGCGTGCTGTTCCCACTCCGGCAGTCCGGCAAAGCGCTCCAGGGCATGTTCGGGCAACAACGTCGGCCCGTTCCTGAGCGCCCGACGCCCGACCGCCTCCAGACTCAGCCACTGCTTGCGGCGGTCATCGTCGTCGCGCCGACGAGTCAGCAGCCCTTTGCTTTCCAGGCGGGTCAGCGCACTGGAAATGGACGACTGCGACAGCGCCACCTGCCGTGCCAACTGACCAGCGGTTATCTCGCCCTCCAGCTCCACGACCTGCAGGATCAACAACTGCAACGGCGTCAGCTCACCATCGCGGCCAAGGCTCTTGGAGTGCACTTCCGCCGCCTGCTGCAGCCGTCGCAGGGCCTGCAACATGGAAAGTGCGTGGGCGTTGCGCATCGAAGTCTTGCTGTCGGCCATCTCAGTCCACCTGCTACTCCGTCACATTTCCTCAATGAAATCAAATAGAACTCTCGCCAGATCGACGGGTCATCCCCTAAGGCGCCCATGAGGCGCCACCCACTTCATCCCCAACGGAGAACCGGTAAGGACATGTGCGGAATAGCAGGAGAACTACGTTTCGATAACCAGGCTGCGGACCTTGCCGCAGTCGAACGCATCACCCATCACCTTGCCCCGCGAGGCCCCGATGCCTGGGGCTTCCACAGCGAAGGGCCGGTGGCCCTGGGGCACCGGCGACTGAAGATCATGGACCTGGCCGAAGCCTCCGGTCAGCCGATGATCGACACCGCGCTGGGCCTGTCGCTGGTGTTCAACGGGGCAATCTACAACTACCCCGAACTGCGCGGCGAGCTGGAAGCCCTTGGGTACCGCTTCTTTTCCGGAGGCGACACCGAAGTACTTCTAAAGGGATACCACGCCTGGGGTGAACAACTATTGCCACGCCTCAATGGCATGTTCGCCTTCGCCATCTGGGAACGCGACAAACGGCGCCTGTTCATCGCCCGCGACCGTCTCGGCATCAAGCCGCTGTACCTGTCGCAGACCGGCAAGCGCCTGCGCTTCGCCTCCAGCCTACCGGCGTTGCTCAAGGGTGGCGACATCGACCCTGCGCTGGACCCGGTGGCGCTCAACCACTACCTGAACTTCCACGCCGTGGTGCCTGCGCCGCGCACCCTGCTGGCCGAAGTGCAAAAGCTGCCGCCGGCCACCTGGATGACCATCGACGCCGACGGCCACACCGAGCGCCAGCGCTGGTGGACACTGGACTACGGCCCGCTGCCGGACGAGCGCGAGCTGACCCTGGATGACTGGGAGGACCGCCTGCTGTCCAGCCTGCGCGACGCCGTGAGCGTGCGCCAGCGCGCCGCCCGCGAAGTCGGCGTGCTGCTTTCCGGCGGCGTCGACTCCAGCCTGCTGGTGGGTCTGCTGCACGAGGCCGGCGTCGAGGACCTGCTGACCTTCTCCATCGGCTTCGAGGATGCCGGCGGCGAGCGTGGCGACGAGTTCCAGTACTCGGACCTGATCGCCCAGCGCTACGGCACCCGCCATCACCAGCTGCGCATCGACGAGAACGAAGTGATCTCGCAGCTGCCGGCCGCCTTCCGCGCCATGAGCGAACCGATGGTCAGCCACGACTGCATCGCCTTCTACCTGCTCTCGCGAGAGGTGTCGAAGCACTGCAAGGTGGTGCAGAGCGGCCAGGGCGCCGACGAGCTGTTCGCCGGCTACCACTGGTACCCGAAAGTGGCCGGCGCCAAGGACCCGCTGCAGGCTTACCGCGCGGCGTTCTTCGACCGCAGCCACGGCGAATACCTGGACACCGTGCGTGAAGCCCTGCGCGTGGAGGACGTGGCCAGCGAGTTCGTCCGCGACCACTTCGCCCAGCCTGGCGCGGAGGACCCGGTAGACAAGGCGCTGCGCCTGGACAGCACCATCATGCTGGTCGATGACCCGGTCAAGCGCGTGGACAACATGACCATGGCCTGGGGCCTGGAAGCCCGCGTGCCGTTCCTCGACTACCGCGTTGCAGAACTCTCGGCGCGCATTCCCTCGCGCTTCAAACTCGGCGATGGCGGCAAGCAGGTGCTCAAGGCCGCCGCGCGCAAGGTCATCCCCAGCGAGGTGATCGACCGGCCCAAGGGCTACTTCCCGGTGCCCGGCCTGAAACACCTGCAAGGCAATACCCGCGCCTGGGTCAGCGAACTGCTGCTGGACCCGAGCCAGGACCGGGGGCTGTTCGAGACGGCGATGTTCGACCGCCTGCTCAGCGACCCGGCGAGCGATCTCACTCCGCTGCGCGGTTCCAAGTTGTGGCAGTTGGCGGCCCTCAACCTCTGGCTGACGGAACAAGGCCTCTAGAGCCTGGCAACGCCGCCTCGTGCGGCGTTGCCTTTTCTTCCAGCCCAGGACAGATGCCTTATCAGGGAGCGCAAGATGAAACCCCATTCCAACCTGCCCCATCCGCACAACCAGCGGCTGTTGCGCGGCCAGACGCCGACCTACGAGCGGCTGCAGGCGCGTTTCGCCGGCGACCACGCGGAAAGCCACGGCCCGCTGATCCTGCAGTGCGGCTGGGGCCGCCTGCTGATCGGCCACACCTTCTCCAGCCCGGACAAGCTCGCCGCCGAGCTGCTCAACGAACAGCCCGGCGAACGCGACATTGCCCTCTACGTCGCCGCACCGCAGCAGGTGTTGGCGCAGGCGCCGCAGCAATTGTTTCTCGATCCGTCCGACGCGCTGCGCCTGTGGTTCACCGACTACCGCCCGGCGCGCCGGCCTTTCCGCGGCTTCCGCATCCGCCGCGTGCACAGCGACGAAGACTGGGTGGCAATCAATCGTCTGTACCTGTCGCGCGGCATGCTGCCGGTCGATCCGTCCAACGTCACCCCGCGCCACCAGGGCGGCCCGGCCTACTGGCTGGCGGAAGACGCCGAGACCGGCACGGTGATCGGCACGGTCATGGGGATCAATCACGCCAAGGCCTTCCGCGACCCGGAAGGCGGCTCCAGCCTCTGGTGCCTGGCGGTGGACCCGCAGTCCAGCCGGCACGGCGTCGGCGAAGCGCTGGTGCGCCACCTGATCGAACACTTCATGAGTCGCGGCCTGGCCTACCTCGACCTGTCGGTGCTGCACGGCAATCAGCAGGCCAAATCGCTGTACCGCAAGCTGCGCTTCCGCGAGCTGCCGACCTTCGCGGTGAAGTGCAAGAACGGCATCAACCAGTCGCTGTTCCTCGGCCCCGGCCCTGAGGAAGGGCTGAACCCCTACGCCAAGATCATCGTCGATGAAGCCCATCGGCGCGGCATCGAAGTCCAGGTGCAGGATGCCGACGCCGGCCTCTTCACCCTCACCCAGGGCGGCCGGCGCATCCGCTGCCGCGAGTCGCTGTGCGACCTCACCAGCGCCGTGAGCATGAGCCTGTGCCAGGACAAGACCCTCACCCACCGCGCCCTCGAGCGTGCCGGCCTGCGCCAGCCACAACAGCGGCTGGCCGGTAGTGCGCAGGAGAATGCCGCGTTCCTCGAAGACCACGATGCACTGGTGGTCAAGCCGGTGGACGGCGAACAGGGCCAGGGCGTCGCCGTGGACCTGCGCACGCCGCAAGAGGTGGAGCAAGCCATCGCCCACGCGAAGCAGTTCGACACCCGCGTGATCCTCGAGAGCTATCACCCCGGCCAGGACCTGCGCATCGTGGTGATCGGCTACGAAGTGGTGGCCGCCGCCATCCGGCGCCCTGCCGAGGTGATCGGCGACGGCCGGCACAGCATCCGCAAACTGATCGAGGCGCAGAGCCGCCGGCGTATGGCGGCCACCGGCGGCGAGAGCCGAATCCCGCTGGACGGCGAAACCGAGCGGACCCTGAGCGCCGCCGGCCTCAGCTACGACGATGTGCTGCCCAGCGGCCAGCGGCTGGCCGTGCGCCGTACCGCCAACCTGCACACCGGCGGCACTCTGGAAGATGTCACCGAACGGCTGCACCCGGCGTTGGCCGACGCCGCTATCCGCGCCGCGCGGGCGCTGGAAATACCCGTCACCGGCCTCGATCTGCTGGTCACCGAGGCCGACCAGGCGGACTACGTCATCATCGAAGCCAACGAGCGCCCCGGTCTGGCCAACCATGAACCACAACCCACCGCCGAGCGCTTCGTCGACCTGCTCTTCCCGCTGAGTCGCGAACTGCTGCACCGCGACAACCGTGACCAGCCACACCCCAACGTGGAGGCCCCGGCATGACCCAACTGCCGCAACCGGACCTGAACTACCTGCAGCGCGTGCTGCTGGAAATGCTCGCCATCCCCAGCCCCACCGGCTTCACCGACACCATCGTGCGTTACGTTGCCGAGCGGCTGGAGGAGATCGGCGTACCCTTCGAGATGACCCGCCGCGGAACCATCCGCGCGACCCTGCTGGGCCGGCGCAAGAGTCCGGACCGCGCGGTCTCCGCGCACCTGGACACCATTGGTGCCATCGTCCGCGAGATCAAGCCCAACGGTCGCCTGGCACTGGCACCCGTGGGGTGCTGGTCAAGCCGTTTCGCCGAAGGCAGCCGCGTCACGGTGTTCTGCGAGAACGGCGTGTTCCGTGGCAGCGTGCTGCCGCTGCTGGCTTCCGGGCACGCCTTCAATACTGCCGTGGACACCCTGCCGATCAGCTGGGACCACGTCGAACTGCGCCTGGACACCTACACCGCCAGCCGCGCCGACAGTGAGTCCCTGGGCGTGGCCATCGGCGACTTCGTCGCCTTCGACCCCTTGCCGGAGTTCACCGAGAGCGGCCACATCAGCGCCCGCCACCTCGACGACAAGGCCGGCGTTGCCGCACTGCTGGCTTCGCTCAAGGCCATCGTCGAAAGCGGCCAGGTGCCGCCCATCGACTGCCATCCGCTGTTCACCATCACCGAGGAAATCGGCTCCGGTGCGGCCGGCGCGCTGCCCTGGGATGTGAGCGAATTCGTCGGCATCGACATCGCCCCGGTGGCCGAGGGGCAGAACTCCAGCGAACACGCAGTGAGTGTGGCGCTGCAGGACTCTGGCGGGCCGTACGACTTCCACCTCTCGCGCCACCTGCTGCGCCTGGGCGAACGCCATGAAGTCCCGGTGCGCCGCGACCTGTTCCGCTACTACCACAGCGATGCGCAGTCGGCGATCACCGCCGGCCACGACATCCGCACCGCCCTGCTGGCGTTCGGCTGCGATGCCACCCACGGCTACGAACGCACCCATATCGACAGCCTTGCCGCGCTGGCAAAACTGCTCACGGCGTACATGCTCAGCCCGCCGGTGTTCGACAGCGACGCGGAGCCCAGCGAAGGCACGCTGGAGCGCTTCAGCAAGCAGCTGGAGCACCCGGTACACATGGAAAGCACCACCCATGTGCCGCCGGTGGACGACCTGATCGACAGCGGCGACGCTTCTGACAGGAGCAGCGACAAAGGCAAGGAAGGCAAGGAAGGCAAGGACTGAAGCTGCACGGCGCGCGGCGCGGGACTACAATCCCGCGCTGCAATTCGCGAGTACCTGCCATGTTGATTCCGTACGACCTGATCGAAGCCGACACCCTCAACAACCTGCTGGAAGACTTCGTCACCCGCGAAGGCACCGACAACGGCGACGACACGCCGCTGGACGTCCGCGTGGAGCGCGCGCGGCATGCGCTCAAGCGCGGCGAGGCGGTGATCGTGTTCGATCCGGAAAGCCAGCAGTGCCAGCTGATGCTGAAAAGCGAAGTGCCGAAGGAGTGGCTGGAGGACTGACACGCTCCTTCTATGACGCTCAGGCCGAACACTATGTAGGATGGCGTGGAGCGCAGCGATACCCATCGATTGCGTGCACCACGGCATGGGTATCGCAAGCTCCTCCCATCCTACGACGAAGCTCTGCGCTCAGGATCGGAACGGATCAGGGGGCCAGACGCGGCCCCAGCAGCACGACGCTGGCGCCGATCACGCACAGCGCCACGCCCACCCAGTCGCTCCACAGCGGGCGACTCTTCTCGACGAAGGCCAGCCAGAACAGCGACGCGGCGACGTAGATACCGCCATACGCGGCATAGGCGCGCCCGGCGTAGTTCGCCTCGACGCGGGTCAGCAGCAGGGCGAAGACCGTCAGGCTGAGCAGGCCGGGAATAATCCACAGGGCGCTCTTGTCCAGGCGCAACCAGAGATAGAAGGCATAACAGCCGGCAATCTCGCAGAACGCGGCGAGGACAAACCAGAGGTAATTGATCATGGGGTTCTTTCCGTAACGGGCAGTGCGTCGGTCAGCCGCGCAGGCCACCCTCGCGTTCCCAGGCGCAGCGCACTTTCAGCTCACCCTCGCGGGGGCTGTGGAAGCCGTTCTCGGATTCCCAGCGGAAGGTGTGGCTGCCGTTGACTTCGGTTTCCAGGTGCACCACCGCGCTGGCCCAGTACAGGCGGCGCAACAGGGCTTCGAACTGTTCGACCCAGAGTTTCCACTCGTACTCGATGGTCTGGTAGCTGGCGCCGAAATGGATCACCTGGGACTGGTACAGGCCCGCGCCCTCGGTCTCGCAGCGGCTGAACATCTCTCGGCCCAGGAACGGCCAGGCCTCGCCCATGGGCAGGCTGTCGAGCACCTTGCGGTTGGCGGCGCGGCGCAGGCGGCGCTCCATCGAGTCGCCGGGCCAGTCGCGAATGCAGCCATAGACGATGGATTCAGAGTGCAAGCGGGTTTTTCCTTCAATGACACCGGAGCCTTCTAACACAGGCCTGGCGATGCGCAAAGCACGAATCCCAAGAGCTGGGCGGTAGCCCGAAAAAGCAAAAGCCCCGCGAAATGAGCGGGGCTTTCACCGGGGTCCAACGTACATCAGCCAGGCAGGCCGGTGACTAAAGCTAACCCTTTGCACCGGCCTGGGCAAGCCCTCTCTTTCACTGCACCGAAAGGGGGCAGAAAGTGACTGGAAATCAGCCCAGGCTGCGGCGCTTGGCTTGCATCTTCTCGGCCATTTTCGCCATCTCGTCGTAGAGCGCCTGGGGGTTCTGCTGCTTGATCTGCCAGGCCATGCGGCCCTGTTCGTGGGGCAGGATCATGAAGACGTCGCGGGCCACTTCCTGGTGGATGTAGTCGGCAATGTCGGCGGCGCTGATGGGCGAGCTTTCCAGCAGCTTGCCGACCTGGGTCTTCATCTCCGGGCTCGGGCCGCGGAAGGAGTCCAGCAGGTTGGTCTGGAAGAACGACGGGCAGACCACGTGAACCTTCACGTCCACCAGGCTGAGGTCGGCCAGCAGGCTTTCCGAAAGCGCCACCACACCGGCCTTGGCCACGTTGTAGTTGCTCATCGCCGGGCCCTGCATCAGGGCGGCCATGGAGGCAATGTTGATGATCCGGCCCTTGCTCTTCTCCAGCAGCGGCAGGAAGGCCTTGCAGCCCTTGACCACACCCATCAGGTTGATCGAGATCTGCCAGTCCCAGTCTTCCAGCGAGAGTTCGCTGAAGAAGCCGCCGGAGGCGACACCGGCGTTGTTGACGATGATGTCGATGCCGCCGAATTTCTCTTCGCAGGACTGCGCCAGCTGGGTCAGCTGGCTGTAGTCGCGCACGTCGCAGCGCTGGGTGAAGCCATCACCGCCGGCCTCGCGCACCAGCTTGAGGGTTTCCTGCAGGCCTGCTTCGTTGACGTCGGCCAGCGCCAGCTTCCAGCCCTCGCGGGCCCAGCGCAGGGCGATTTCGCGTCCGAGGCCGGAACCGGCGCCGGTGATCATGATGCGATTTTGCATAGGGGAGGTCTGCCTTTTCTTGTCTTGTTCGGGACGGGTGTCGACAACGGTCTTGTCGACGACTGTGGCCCGAAGTGTAACCAAGGCTTTCGGCTATCAGCGGCGAAATCAGGGCGCTGAATGCCCCTGGCAAACCGCCGGCGCACTAGCGCTTCGAGGGATACAGGTCAGGCCTGGAGCAGCACGCAGAGCTTGCCCAGCACCAGGGCGACACCGGCGGAGACGAGCAGATGGGCCGCGCAGTTGACGCGCTCGCGCTTGAACTGGGCGAAGCCGCTGATGCGGTAGCGCAGCATGAAGATGCCCAGCGCCACGGGAAGGGCCGGGCCGAGGAAGGCGAACTGCCAATAGCGGTCCGGATTGACCACCGGGTCCAGGGTCATGGCTTCGGCCAGCGGCGGCAGGCCAAGCCCGCACTGGACGAGCAGCCACACCACGCCCAGCACAACCAGTACAACGCCCAGCATCCCTACGACTCCCTGATGGCAAAGGCCCAGTATGTTAGTACAGGCACCTCGCAATGGCTGTGCGACGAATCACCCTGTGGCGTATCGGCGCTGTGACGAAAGCCGGGTTATCTGGCGCCACCGCGCTAGGGCACTCCCCTCACCCCAGCCCTCTCCCGCAGGGAGAGGGAGCCGCCCCGTGCCGGCTGACAATTCGGTTTCAACCTGTGCCGAACGGTCCCCTCTCCCCGGGGGAGAGGGCTAGGGTGAGGGGTTTAATTGGGCAAACCGCTCCGCCGGGTCAGATCCGCCCCAGCAACAGCAGCACCAGCAGCACGACCAGCACCACGCCGATCACGCCGGAGGGGCCGTAACCCCAATTGCGCGAGTGGGGGAAGACCGGCAGGCCGCCGATCAGCAGCAAGATCAGGATGATCAACAGGATGGTCCCGAGTCCCATATCGTCTCTCCTCTTTCAGTCGACGAGGGGCGATGGCTCGCGGTGGTGCGATAGGCCAGCGCTTATGGTTTCCGACTGGGAGCACACGCGGAAGATTCAAAGAATCTGCGCGTGCTCGGGATCAGCTCAGGTCGTGGGGTAGCGAACCCTTGCGCAGGCGCAGGAACATCAGGGCTGCGGTGCGCGCGTCGCCGATAGCGGTGTGGCGGCCTTCGATGGGGATTTCCAGATGGCGCGCCAGGGTGTCGAAGCGCAGGTCCAGGTGCAGGTCGGGGAAGCGCCGGCTCATCTTGCGGTGGTAGATCTCCGAGACCTCCACGCGGGGATTGTCCAGCCGCGCATCGAGTTGCTCGCGCAGGTGGCGGCGCAGCACCGCGACGTCAAAGGACAGGTAATAGCCCAGCAGCGGCCGATCGCCGACGAACGCCTGCACCCGACGCAGGGCCTCCACCAACGGTAATTGCCCCTCCAGGTCAGTGCGACGCAGCTTGTGGATACGGATCGACTCGCCGTCCAGCGACGGCGGCGGCTCCACCAGCAGCTCCAGGCGCTCGCCCAGGATCAGCTTGCCACGCCGGATCACCACCGCGCCGATGCTGAGGATATCGGCCTTGCGCGGATCGAGGCTGGTGGTTTCCAGGTCCAGCGACACCAGCTCTTCCGCCTCTGCCGGATCGTGCCGCCACCAGTACAGGCGACGGCGCCAGGCGGACCAGTGCGGATCGGGTGCAACGACGCAGGCGTTCATCGGGTCTCCAGGTGGAATTGGCGAGTCAGGCTCTGCTTGAACTTTTTCACCGTGTGCAGCCCGAAGCGCAGCAGGTCACGCTCGTGGCGGCTGAGACGAGAAACATCGAGCCCCTGTTCGCGGCCGTCACGCTGGCCGTCCAACTGCTGGCGCAGGCGCAGTTGCAGGAACAGCTCGAAGGCTTCGACCAGGTTATCGGCCAGCGATTCATCCAGCACGCCGAGGGCTTTCAGGGCGACGAGGCGGCCGAGGGTACCGCGCTCCTCAAGCCCTTCGCGCACGGCCAGCACGCGCGCGCCATGGACGATGGGAAAGATGCCGCCACGCTTCACGTCCAGCTGCGCATCCTGGGTTTTCAGCTGGCCGAGGAAGGTCAGTGGCGTGTCGAATTGCAGGGCCGGCAGCGCCAGATCGCTCATCCAGCGGCTACTGTCGCCGGCCAGCTCGTACAGGCATTCGCGCAGGCTGTCGAACAGCCTTCGGTTGCCCGCCACCGGCCAGGCATCGGCAAGGATCGACAGACGCATCAGTTGTTCGGGGCGACCTTGCAACGGCAACTCGCGCAATTCGCGCTGCCACTCGGACAAGGGCTTGCACCACTCCGGCCGGCTGGCCATCACGCCACCGGGACACGGCGGATAGCCGAACTCCAGCAGCGCGGCGGAGAAGCTCTGCATCAGCAACAGGCCCTGCTCCACCGGCAGGCCGTCGTCGAGAATCAGCGCGTTGTCCTGATCGGTCTTCAGCAACTGCTCCGCGCGTCCTTCGCTGCCCATCACCAACAGGCAGCAGCGACCGCGCAACACCGGTGGCACCTGCAGTTCGAAGAGGCGCTCGAGCAGTTGTTCGTTGAGCGCGCTGACCAGTTGCATGATGAAGCGCAGCCGGATGCCATTGCCCGCCAGCGTCGCAATCAACGTATGCAGGGTCTCGGCCGCGGCACGCAGCTCAGCCTCGCTTTCGGCGCGAGCGATGCGCAATGCCAGCACGTGGGAATGGGTGGAGAACAGACTGAGCACCTGGGTCAGGTGCAGCAGGCCGACCACCCTGCCCTGCTCGCACACCGCCACGCGCTCGATGCGCTGGCGGGTCATGAGGATCATTGCGTCGAACAGGAAATCGCCCAGCTCGACGTGGCTCAGCGGGCGGTGCGCCAGCGGCCCAATCGGTTGCGCCTCGCTGAAGCCATCGCGGAAGTGGGCGGTCATCAGGTCGGTGCGGGTGACGATACCCAGCGCGCCGTCCTCGCGCACCAGCAGCGCGTCCGCGCCACGGCTGAGCTGGAGGCGCGCCGCATCTCCCAACGGCAAGCCGGGCTCGACTTCGATGGCGGGCAGCAGGTGTTCGGGGGCGATACGGGTGAGGATGAATTCGGCGAGGTTCTGCCCGTCACGGCGTTCCAGCTGGCGCTTGCTGGCCAGGTCCGCGCGGAAGAAGCGGGCGAACTGCGGATTGTCTGTGCACAGCTGGTGGAACACTGCCGCCGGCAGTTCGTAGACGATGCTCTCTTCCACCGCCTGGTAGCGGTGCTTGCTGCTGCCGGAGAACAGCCCGCGCACGTCGAACAGGTCCTCGGCACCGTACTGGGCGAACAGCTTGCCGTCCTCGCCGCGCTCCTCGATCACGCCCTTCATCAGCACGAACAGGCAGGGCACCGGCGCACCGGCCTCCAGCAGCACTTCGTCGACGGTGTAGTAGCCCACGCTCAGCGCGTCGCGCAGTTGCTCACGCTCCAGTGGGCGCAGCTGGTCGAACGGCGGCGAAGCAAAATTGAAATCGTCGGACATCCCTCTCCATCCCTGTCAAAAAAGCGGGGCCGGAGGTGTTTCCACCCCCGGCCCCGGCAGGTTAGCTCAGGCTGTCAGTGGGCAGCTGCACCACTGGCACCCAGGCCGGTTTGCGAACGGACGAACTGCGGGTAGAAGCGCGCACGCTCTTCGTCAGCCGCAGTGGACTTGTCGGTGATCGAGAAGAACCAGATACCGACGAAGGCCACGGCCATCGAGAACAGCGCCGGGTATTCGTAACGGATAGATGGCTTTTTCGTGACCGAGGATCTGCACCCAGATGGTCGGGCCGAGGATCATCAGCGCCGACCGCAGCTGATCAGACCCAGCCAGCCGCCGATCATGGCGCCACGGGTGGTCAGCTTCTTCCAGTACATGGAGAGCAGCAGCACCGGGAAGTTGCAGCTGGCGGCGATGGAGAAGGCCAGGCCGACCATGAAGGCGATGTTCTGCTTCTCGAACAGGATGCCCAGGCCGATCGCCGAGCACGCCGAGGACCACGGTGGTGATCTTCGACACGCGCATCTCATCCTTCTCGTTGGCCTTGCCGCCTTCGTGAGCACGCTGGCGTACAGGTCGTGGGACACCGCCGAGGCACCGGCCAGGGTCAGGCCGGCAACCACCGCGAGGATGGTGGCGAAGGCCACGGCGGAGATGAAGCCCAGGAACAGGCTGCCGCCCACGGCATCGGCCAGGTGCACCGCCGCCATGTTGTTGCCGCCCAGCAGCGCGCCAGTGGCGTCCTTGAAGTCCGGGTTGGTGCTGACCAGCAGGATCGCGCCGAAGCCGATGATGAAGGTCAGGATGTAGAAGTAGCCGATGAAACCGGTGGCGAAGAACACCGACTTGCGGGCTTCCTTGGCGTCACTGACGGTGAAGAAGCGCATCAGGATGTGCGGCAGGCCGGCGGTACCGAACATCAGCGCCAAGCCCAGGGAAAACGCCGAGATCGGGTCCTTCACCAGGCCGCCGGGGCTCATGATCGCCTCGCCCTTCGGATGCACCTTGATCGCTTCGGAGAACAGCGGTGCTGATGTCGAAGTTGACGTGCTTGAGCACCATGATCGCCATGAAGCTGGCGCCCGAGAGCAGCAGCACGGCCTTGATGATCTGTACCCAGGTGGTGGCGAGCATGCCGCCGAACAGCACGTACAGGACCATCAGGATGCCGACCAGCACCACGGCGACGAGGTAGTTCAGGCCGAACAGCAGCTCGATCAGCTTGCCGGCGCCGACCATCTGCGCGATCAGGTAGAAGGCCACCACCACCAGCGAACCGCAGGCGGACAGGGTGCGGATTGTCCTTCTGCTTGAGGCGATAGGACGCCACGTCGGCGAAGGTGTACTTGCCGAGGTTGCGCAGGCGCTCGGCGATCAGGAAGAGGATGATCGGCCAGCCGACCAGGAAGCCGATCGAGTAGATCAGGCCGTCGTAGCCGGAGGTGAACACCAGCGCGGAAATGCCCAGGAAGGACGCCGCCGACATGTAGTCGCCGGCAATCGCCAGGCCGTTCTGGAAGCCGGTGATGCTGCCACCGGCGGTGTAGAAATCGGCCGCCGACTTGCTGCGCTTGGAGGCCCAGTAAGTGATGCACAGGGTGCAGGCCGACAAAGGCGACGAACATGACGATGGCGGAGACGTTCAGCGGCTGGCGCTGTACCTCGCCGGTCGAGGGCGTCGGAGCCCACAGGGCGGGTGCCAAGAGCACTGGCAGGCCGGCCAGAGCCAGGGCAGAAATACGACGCAATCATTGCTGCGCCTCCTTGAGGATGGCCTTGTTCAGGCGGTCGAATTCACCGTTGGCGCGACGCACGTAGATGCCGGTCAGCACGAAGGCCGAGAGGATCAGGCCGACGCCCAGGGGAATGCCCCAGGTAACGGACGAATCGGCGCTGATGCTTCGTACCCAGCAACTGCGGCTCGAAGGCGATGAGCAGGATGAAGGCCACGTACAGGCCGAACATGATCGCAGAGAGAATCCAGGCGAATCGTTCGCGCTTGGCCGACCAACTCCTTGAAGCGCGGATTGTGTATCAATCCGCTGGTAGATGCTGTCGTTCATTTTGTTCTTGTCCTCACAGCGGGGATGACGCGGATGTCGTCGATCCCTATTTATTGGAGCGCTGCAAGCTCTCCAGACGACTTTAGTCGTAGCGATTTGCCCTCTGTTGCGAACAAGCCCGGAATAGACACTTCGGCATAAAAAAATCCCCCGCAAACTTCACTGTTCACGGGGGATTTTCCTGGACGGAACGAAGCGCTTCGACAGTGCGCTCAGCGGTCGGCCAACAGACGCTCCATCATCGCCACAGGACTGTAGCGATACAGCGTTTCGGCGTTGACCGGCGCCGGACGAGCATCGAGAAAGCGCGGCAGGTCGCTTGCCTGATCGACGCCCCAGACGAAGAAGCGAGCGGGGTCGTAGAAGGGCTCCTGCTTCACCCGCGCATTGGTGGTCAACAGCTTCTTGTCGAAGAACAGCGTCTCGAGCACCCGCAGGGTGTAGCCGGCCTGCCCGGTTTGATTGACCTCCACCAGCACATTGGCATCGATGGTCATCCGCAGGCTTTCACGGTAGGGGTAGATGGCGCTGACGTGATGGGGCGATTGGACCTGGGTGGTCTTGTCGCCGACGATGTGGAAATCCAGCTCGCAGCCCTGATTTTCCAAAGCCTCGGCTATCTGGAGCACCGTGCTGGCGCGCCCCTTGTCACGGCCCAGGAAAGTGCAGGTGCGACCTTGGTCGACGCTTCCCGATCCGGCGGCCAGCTCACGCGCCGACGATTCGCTGAAGGGGAAGAACTGATCCAGCCGCTCGACGTCCAGCAGGGCACACTGTTCGGGATCGAAGCTGTAGATTCGATCGAACATGTCCCGAACCGAATCGATGAACGGGCGGTCCACCAGATCGCGCACCAGAAGGATCCTGTGACCCCGGAAGGTGCGCGCAATGCCAGCATTGATGCCGTGCAGCAGCTCACCTTCGTTGCAGACCAGCAGGTCGCTGGGGCCTTGGCCATGGCGGGCATTGACCCGTCGTCCAAGCCATTGCAGCGGCATCGGCACCGGCAGGCGCTTGCCCAGTGAACGGAACAACCGGTAGATGCGCCGAACATAGCCGGGCACCTGAACGACACGGACGTCGAAGCTGTTCGCCAGCGACTCGATCATCGCCCGCTCGTATTCGGCCTTCCAGCCCAGAAAATAGATTTTCGCTCGCTCAGAACACACGTGCTGCATACCCGTGGAAAACACCGCAGGACAACGGTTACTGGAACCATCGCCCATTTGCCCTGCCGAACACGCCGCACCGCGCGTCGATCTTTGGAGGAACCTTATTATCCCCCAGGAATTACAACGGTGGAAACAGGGTCGCCAACGAGGGCCATGCGGGACAAAAAATTCCCCGCAGGCGCCAGGCCTGCGGGGAATTCGCGTAAAGCCACACGGGCACGGATCAGGCAGTTACAGCCACTCTTTCACCCGATCCGGATGGGCCTCGACCCACTTCTTGGCGGCCACTTCGGGCTTCTCGCCGTTCTGCACGGCGAGCATCACTTCGCCGATTTCCTGGCCGTCCTTCCACTGGAACTTCTTCAGGAAGGCCCAGACTTCCGGTGCCTTCTTCTCCAGCGCCGGGTTGGCCACGCTGTCGACGTGCTCTTCTTCGCCGTAGACCTTTTTCGGGTCTTCGAGGAACTTCAGTTTCCACTTGGCGAACATCCAGTGCGGAATCCAGCCGGTGACGGCGATGGCCTTCTTGTCGTTCTCGGCACGGGTCAGCTCGGAGATCATGCCACTGCCAGAACTGGCCACCAGCTTGTAGTCCAGCCCGTAGTCCTTGATCGCCTGGTCGGTCTTGAGCATCACTCCGGCGCCGGCGTCGATGCCGACGATGCGTCCATCGAAATCAGCCTTCTGCGCCTTGAGGTCTTCGATGCTGTTGGCTTTCACATACTCGGGCACGATCAGGCCGATCTTCGCCCCCGGGTAGTTCACACCCAGGTTGGTGACCTTGTCCTTCATCTTCTCGTAGTAGGCGCCATGGGTGACCGGCAGCCAGGCCGAGAGCATGGCGTCGAGTTTGCCGCGCGCCACGCCCTGCCACATGATCCCGGCGGCGACCGGCATCAGCTTGACCTGGTAGCCGAGCTTCTCGCGCATGATCTCGGCGGCGACGTGGGTGGTCGCCACGCTGTCCGACCAGCCGTCCACGTAACCGATGGTGATCTCAGGCTTGGCCGCCGCACCGGCCAGACCAGCCGCCGCCGACAGCACCAGACCTGCGCCCAGGCCCAACAGGCGTCGCATCATTGTCATGGTTTTCTCCCCGTGATTTTTTCGTTGCAGCGTCCGGGTGACCCCGGCGCCATTCGCGGTCTTGGCCGCCCTTTCATGATCGGCGCACGCTGATGGCGAACTGCTCTGAGAGCGACGCCAAACGGTCCGATCCACGACAGAACCCATCCATCCACGACCGCGCCAGTCCATCCACGACGGCGGTGCCGGCCTATCGCCTTCATACAGAGGCTCGATTATCCGCCGGGGTTCCCCAGCAGTAGCCTTCAAGCAACGGAGAATCATTCTCACCCGGAGGATCGCCACCATGCTCAAGACCGTCACCTTCACCCTGATGCACTTTGCCATCGCCTTCAGCGTCGCCTACGCACTGACCGGCAGCATCACCGTGGGCGGCCTGGTCGCGGTGGTCGAACCGCTGTGCAATGCGGTGGGCTTCCACTTCCACGAGAAGTTCTGGAAGCGTATCGAGGGCAACGCCGCGGGCGAATCGGCGCCGACGCACAACTGGATTCACCGCCACGCCTGAGCGCCCCGCGCGGGCACTGACGGCGGCCGACGGCATTGCTAAGATGCGCGCCTCGCCACGGTCCGCGTGCCCCCATGCCACAGTCCTCGCGCTTTCCGCTCCTCCCCTACTGCATCGCCCTGCTGCTGGCCCTGATCGCCCTCTGCGGGCTCTGGTACGGCCTGGGCAAGCCGGTGGTGCTGCCCGACGCAGCCACCCCTACGCACAAGCTGCAATGCGCGTCCTATAGCCCGTTCGCCAAGGACCAGTCGCCTTTCGACCAGCCTTTCGTCCTGCGCCCGGAGCAGATGGACGCCGATCTCGCGCTACTGGCGACGCGCTTCGACTGCGTACGCACCTACTCCATGACCGGTCTGGAAGGCATCCCGGCGCTGGCCCGCAAGCACGGTCTGAAGCTGATGCTCGGCGCGTGGGTCAACGCCAACCCGGTGGATACCGAGCGTGAAGTCGAGGCGCTGATCAAGGCCGCCAACCAGTATCCGGATGTAGTTCAGGCGGTGATCGTCGGCAACGAGACCCTGCTGCGCAAAGAGGTCACCGGGCGCTACCTGGCAGGACTTATCCACAAGGTGAAGGCCCAGGTGCGCCAGCCGGTGACCTACGCCGACGTCTGGGACTTCTGGCACCAGCACCCGGAGATTGCCCCGGCGGTGGACTTCATCACCATCCACCTGCTGCCCTACTGGGAAGACAACCCGCGCAGCATCGACGACGCCCTGGCCCACGTGGCGAAGATCCGCGAGGACTTCGGCCGCGAGTTCGCGCCCAAGGACATCCTCATCGGCGAGACCGGCTGGCCCAGCGAGGGCCGCCAGCGCGAGACTGCCCTGCCCAGCCGGGTCAACGAGGCGCGCTTCATCCGTGGCTTCGTGCACATGGCCGAAGAGAAAGGCTGGCACTACAACCTGATCGAAGCCTTCGACCAGCCCTGGAAGCGCCAGAGCGAAGGTGCGGTGGGTGGCTACTGGGGGCTCTTCAGCGCCGACCGCGAGGAGAAAGGCGTGCTCGCCGGGCCAGTCAGCAACCTGCCGGGCTGGCCGCTGTGGCTGGGGCTTTCCGGCATGATATTGCTCGGCGGACTGCTGGCGGGCGGTCGCCCCGCCTCTGCCCGCAGTGCTGTTCTAATGCCTCTGGCCGGCGCTCTGGGGGCCGGCTGCATCGGCCTGTGGCTGGAGCTGTCGGTGATCACCAGCCGCTTCTGGGGTGAATGGCTCTGGGCGGCGGCGCTGGCCGTCCTCAACCTGCTGGTGCTGCTGCATGTAAGCCTGGCGCTGTCGGCCCGCGCGGGCTGGCGCTCGGCAGCGTTCGCGTGGCTGCAACGGCGTGCCGGCCTGTGGCTGGCAGCTGCCGGTTTCGCTGGCGCGGTGCTGATGCTCGGGATGGTCTTCGACGCGCGCTACCGCAGTTTCCCCAGCGCGGCCCTGCTGTTCCCGGCGCTGATCTACTTGTGCCGGCCGGTCGCCGCGCCACGCCGCGAAGCACTGCTGCTGGCACTGATCATCGCCGTCGGGATTCCCGCACAGCTGGCGCAGGAAGGGTTGAGCAATGGCCAAGCACTCGGCTGGGCAGCGGTCAGCCTGCTCCTGCTGGGCGCCCTGTTGCGCGGGCTGCGTCCGTCAGGGCAAACGGCCTGACTCAGCGCCCCGGCGTCCGCACCAGGCGCAAGCCGGCCAGCACCACCGCGAAGACGGCCAACCCGGCGTTGTACAGCACCAACGCCGGCAGCGTTACCAGCATGGCCAGCACCGCCAGCCACCAACCCGCCTGACGCGGCACGAAGAAGGCCAGCAGCGAAAGGCCCAGCGCCAGCTTGCCGAACACGCCGAAATGGATCGCCCAGCCCAGTTGCGAACGCACGCCGCATTCCCAGCGCGTGGCTTCATCGGCGCAGATACCGACCCAGCGGCCATCCTCCATCAGCCCGAAACGCACGCCGTAGCTGGCGGCGAGCCAGATCGCCAAGGCGAGCAGCAGGAGAATCAGGGGTAAACGACGGGACATGGCGCCACTACTCCGGAGCAGGCGGGAAATCGGCGCCCAGCATAACCAGCGCCGGGGCCGATGCAAGAGGGGCCAATCCCTGCGTAAACTTCCCCCACCCACGGAGCCTGCGATGAAGCGATCGACCCTGTTCCTGCTGGTCTGCGTTGCTACCAGCTTCTGGTGGCTTTGGCCGACCGACCGCCCTCAGGCACCGCAGCAGCACAGCCAGGTGCTGTCCGATGGCGGCTTTCGCGTCGAGCGCTATTCCATCTATCCATTGCAGGACTTCAGCATCGAGGCTCGCGTGCTGGGCCGCGAGGATTACCGCCTGGGCCGCGAGGCTGAGCTATCGCCCACCGACCTCGCCCTCGGCTGGGGGCCGATGGAAGACCCGAAAGTGCTCGCCGATATCCGCATCACCCAGGGCAACCGCTGGTTCTACTGGCATGCCGACCGGTTACCGATTCCCCGTCGCGAGCTGGAGACCCACGCCGCCAATATGCACATGATCCCGGCCAACGACGGCGTGGCGCGCACCCTGGCCCAGGTCAGCGCCGGGGAGCACGTTCGCCTGTCCGGCAAGCTGGTGCGCGTGGAGGGCGACGACGGCTGGCGCTGGGTCAGCTCGCTGACCCGCGAAGACACTGGCGCCGGCGCCTGCGAGCTGATCTGGGTGGAAAGCCTGGAGCGCTACTGACGTGACCGTTGCCAGCCGCGCGAGGCTTTGGGCATGCTCCGGGCATTTCGCTGCACAAGGAATTATCCATGCCTCGCGTCACCCTGCGTCCCGCCGCCCCTGACGATATCCCGCTGATTCTCGACCTGATCCGTGAACTGGCCGACTACGAAAAGCTGGTCCACGAGGTGAAAGCCGATGCCCAGCGCATGCACGACCACCTGTTCGGTCCACGCCCCTATGCCGAGGTGCTGATCGGCGAGGTCGACGGCGAACCCCAGGGTTTTGCGCTGTTCTTCCACAATTACTCCACCTGGCTGAGCCAGCCCGGCCTCTACCTCGAAGACCTCTACGTTCGCCCCGCCGCCCGCGGCGCTGGCCTGGGCAAGGCACTGCTCACGGAACTGGCCCGATTGGCGGTGGAGCGCGACTGCGGACGCCTGGAATGGTCGGTACTGGACTGGAACGAGCCCGCCATCGGCTTCTACCGCAGCCTGGGTGCACGTCCACAGGACGAGTGGACCGTCTATCGTCTAACCGGCGACGCTCTGCGTGACCTGGCGCGCAAGGGCTGAAACGCAGATCGCACTTGTGGGAAATGTGCTGGTCTTAATGCGCGGTCACCCTAGAGTTGGCCTCCTCTTGAAAGGACTCCGAACCATGACATTTCTTCGCCGCGTGGCCGCCCTGATCGGCGGTCTCGCACTGGGGCTCGCCGGGCCCGCTTTCGCCCGCGACGTCGATCAGGCCAACTATGGCTACCCGTTGGTCAATCCATTCGAGGCGACCATCGCCACCACGCCCCCGGATCTGCGCCCGCAGCTGCCTTCGGACGACGACATTCGCCAGTCGGACTACGCACTCAAGCTGCGCCCAGAGCGCGAGCACGAACTGCCAAGCAACTTCTGGCCGGTGAAGAAGCTGCACTACCGGCTGGCCTGGCAGAAACATGAGGCGCCACTGGTGTTCATCATCGCCGGTACCGGTGCCAACTACTCCAGCACCACGCCGGAATACCTCAAGCGTCTCTTCTACGGCGCCGGCTACCACGTGGTGCAGCTGTCCTCGCCGACCAGCTGGGACTTCATGGTCGGCGCCTCCCACGTCGCCACTCCCGGCTATACCCCCGACGACGCCGATGACCTGTACCGGGTCATGCAGGCCGTACGCGCACAGCATCCGGACCTGCCCGTCAGCGATTACTACCTGACCGGCTACAGCCTCGGCGCCCTGCACGCCGCGTTCGTCAGCAAGCTCGATGAAACCCGCCGCAGCTTCAACTTCAAGCGCGTGCTGCTGCTCAACCCGCCGGTGAACCTTTACACCTCGGTGAGCAACCTCGACAAGCTGGTGCAGACCCAGGTCAAGGGCATCAACGACACCAACACCTTCTACCAGGTGATCCTCGCCAAGCTGACCCGCTACTTCAATCAGAAGGGCTACGTCGACCTCAACGATGCCTTCCTCTTCGACCTGCAGCAGTCCAAGCAGCACCTTTCCAACGAGGAGATGGCGATGCTGATCGGCGCGGTGTTCCGCTTCTCCTCCGCCGACATCGCCTTCACCTCCGACCTGATCAACCGCCGCGGCCTGATCACCCCGCCCAAGTATCCGATCACCGAAGGCACCAGCCTGACGCCCTTCTTCAAGCGCGCCATGCAGTGCAACTTCGAGTGCTACATGACCGACCAGCTGATGCCCCTGTGGCGCGCCAAGTACGATGGTGGCAGCCTGCCGCAGCTGATCGATCAGGTCAGCCTGTATGGCGTGCAGGACTATCTGAAGAGCACCCCGAAGATCGCGGTCATGCACAACGCCGACGACGTCATCCTCGGGCCGGGGGACATCGGCTTCCTGCGCCGCACCTTCGGCGACCGCCTGACCCTCTACCCGCGCGGCGGCCACTGCGGCAACCTCAACTACCGCGTGAATGCCCAGGACATGCTGGACTTCTTCAAGGGACAACATGCCTCGGCCACAGGCATCGCCTCCGCGCAGACAGGGAACTGACTCCATGCTATTCCGCCACTCCTGGACCCTCGCCCTGCTGCTGGCCTGCGGCTTCGCTCAGGCCGAGACACCGCAACCGGTAAAGGCGCCGCTGCCAACCAAATTCGACATGGCGCCGGACGATGACGGCTTCAAGCACCCGCTGGACGCGCTGAAGTTCAACCCCGGCCTGGACCAGCGCGAGTTCGAGCGCGCCACCTTCGACGCCCTCAACGTCTACGACCCCTGGGAGTCGTGGAACCGCCGCGTCTACCACTTCAACTACCGCTTCGACGAATGGGTGTTCCTGCCCGTGGTGAACGGTTACGAGTACGTCACCCCGCGCTTCGTGCGCACCGGCGTGAGCAACTTCTTCAGTAACCTGGGCGAGGTGCCGACCCTGCTCAACAGCGTGGCCCAGCTCAAGGGCGAGCGTGCGGCAAACAGCACCGCACGGTTGTTGTTCAACACAATCCTCGGCATCGGCGGTCTGTGGGACCCGGCCACGGCCATGGGCCTGCCCAAAGTCAGCGAGGACTTCGGCCAGACCCTCGGCTACTGGGGCGTGCCGGATGGCCCGTACCTGATGCTGCCGATCCTCGGCCCGTCCAACCTGCGAGACACCGGCGGGCTGGTCACCGACTTCATCGCCGCCCGCGAAGTGAACTACCTGAACTATTCCGACCTCAGCAGCGATTACTGGGAACTGCCGGTCCTGGAAATCGTCGACAAGCGCTACAGCAACAGCTTCCGCTACGGGCAGATGAACACGCCCTTCGAGTACGAGAAGCTGCGCTACTTCTATACCGAAGCCCGGCGCCTGCAGATCCAGGAGTAAGCCGGAACCGCCGCCTTCGGGCGGCGGTTTTACTTCCACATAAACATCTAATTAATCGATAGTTAAACCGAAAAACTCGCAACCATTAATCCATCATTTAGGACTAGGATGATCTCCATTCACAGATCAAGGAGGTCCCCATGACCCGTTTACGTACCGTGATCGACCAGCACATCGGCCACCCGGCCTCCGACGGCGCCGGCGTACGCCTGACCCGCGTCATCGGCGGCCCCGGCATCGAACGTTTCGATCCATTCCTGATGCTCGACCAGTTCGACACGCAGAATCCCGACGACTACATCGCCGGCTTCCCCGCCCACCCGCACCGTGGCTTCGAGACCGTCACCTACATGCTCGAAGGGCGCATGCGCCACGAAGACCACCTGGGCAATACCGGCCTGCTGAAGCCCGGCGGCGTGCAGTGGATGACCGCCGCCCACGGCATCATCCACAGCGAGATGCCCGAGCAGGTGGAAGGCGCCATGCGCGGTTTCCAGCTGTGGCTGAACCTGCCGGCGAAGGACAAGCTGGCTCCGGCCGGCTACCGCGACATCGAACCCGAAGACGTGCCCCGCGTGACCACCACGCAAGGCGTGGGCGTGACCGTGATCGCAGGGCGCTTCGACGATGGCCAGACCGCCACCGATGGGGCTGTGCAGCGCCCCGGCACCGAGCCGCACTATTACGATCTGGTCTTGCCGGCAGGCACCTCCGCGGCTCCGCGCATTCCGGCGGGGCATCGGGTGATGCTGTACGTCTATGAAGGATCGCTGCAGGTGCCGGGCGAGCGCGGTGACGAGACCGTTGCCACCAACCGCCTGGTGCGCCTGGGCCAGGGCGACGAGATCCAGCTGTCCAGCGACAAGGGCGCGCGCGTCCTGCTGCTGGCCGGCAAGCCGCTCAATGAACCGATCGTGCAGTACGGTCCGTTCGTGATGAACAGCCGCGAGGAAATCGAGCAGGCCCTGCGCGATTACCGCGATGGTGTCTTCGCCGTCTGACTGAAGTCCGATGAGCATTCGTAGGATGGCTGGAGCTTGCGATACCCATCGTCCGGAGCGGCCGGAAATATGATGGGTATCGCTTCGCTCCACCCACCCGACGAAGGGCTCCTACAACGACCAGTCTTCCATCCCCAGAAAGCGCGCGATCTCCGCGCGCTTTTCCATGGCATCGCGGTAACCCAGTTCGATCAGCGCATTGCAGTAGCCCGGCTCGAACAGCAGATAGCTGAGTACACCCGCCCCGCTCGCCTTGGTCGCCCCCGGCCCGCGCAGGAACAGGCGCAGCGCCTTGGGCAATTCGTGACGGTACTGCGCGGCGATCTCGTCCAGCGGTCGACTCGGTGAAATCAGCAATACATCCACCGGCGCCAGCCCCAGCGTCGCGCGGCGCGCCTCTTCGGGCACCAGCGAGCTGAGGAAGTTGATCCGGTGCAACAGCTCGATATCGCCTTCCAGGCTGTCGATGAAGGTGCTGTTCAACAGGTGAATACCCACCTGCGCCAGGCTTGGCGGCTGGCCGGTACGGTAATTCGCCACGGACTCGTTAGCACTGCCGACGGTGGGGTTGCCGCTGACACCGATCACCAGTACCCGGTTGGCGCCCAGGTGCAGCGCCGGGCTGATCGGCGCCTGCTGGCGCACTGCGCCGTCGCCAAAGAACTCGCGGAGGATCTTCACCGGGCGGAACAGCAGCGGAATCGCCGAGCTGGCGAGCAGGTGCTCGATCTGCAGCCGCGTCGGCACGCCGATGCGACGGTGGCGCAGCCAGGGATCGATGGTGGCGCGGCCCTGGTAGAAGGTCACGGCCTGGCCGGACTCATAGCCGAACGCGGTCACCGCCACTGCGCGCAGGTTGCGCCGGCGCACGGCGGCGGCGATGCCGGAGAGGTCCAGTTCACGTTCGAGCAGATAGCGCAGCGGCGTGCTGTCCAGCAGCGCCACCGGTTCGCGCTTGCCCAGCCCCAGCAGGCTGTGGCCGAGGAACTTGAAGGCCTGGCTGAACACACCGGGCCAGTCGGAGCGATAGACCTGCCCGGTGCGAAAGCCCTTCCAGACCTTGGTCAGGCGCTCCACAGCGCCGGTGAAGGACAACGCCCCGCAGGCCAGCCCGACGGCATTGATGGCGCCGGCGGAAGTGCCGACGATCACCGGAAAGGGATTCTCCGCGCCCTCGGGCAACAGCTCGGCGATGGCCGCCAGCACGCCGACCTGATAGGCCGCCCGCGCACCGCCGCCGGAGAGGATCAGGCCGGTAACGGCCGGAGATTGCTGCGGGAGAGTGGCGGAGTCGGTCACGGCAGAAGTCCTTGTCGCGTCGTTTCCAGCTTAGGCCGCCTGAAGCTTGAACGGCCTACTTCTTCTTGTCGTAGAGCTTCGGCTCGCCCTCGGGGCGGCTCTTGAAGCGGCGGTGCGCCCAGAGGTATTGCTCGGGCTGGCGACGAATCTCGCTTTCCACCCACTGGTTGATGCGCAGGCAGTCGGCCTCTTCGCTCTCGCCGGGGAAGTCCTCCAGCGGCGGATGGATGGTCAGGCGGTAGCCGGAACCATCGGCCAGACGCGACTGGGTGAACGGCAGCACCAGGGCGCGGCCCAGTCGGGCGAACTTGGTGGTGGCGGTGACGGTAGCCGCCTGGATGCCGAACAACGGCACGAACAGGCTCTGTTTGATCCCATAGTCCTGGTCCGGCGCATACCAGATGGCGCGGCCGGCGCGCAGCACCTTGAGCATTGCGCGCACATCCTCGCGCTCGATGGCAGTGGCGTCAGCGTTGTGGCGCTCGCGGCCGGTGCGCTGGACGAAATCGAACACCGGGTTATCGTGCTCGCGGTACATGCCATCAATCGTCTGCACCTGGCCCAGCAGTGCCGCGCCGATCTCCAGGGTGGTGAAGTGCATGGCCATGAGGATCACGCCCTTGCCTTCGGCCTCGGCCTTCTTCAGGTGTTCGATGCCTTCGATATGGGCGAGCCTGGCCAAACGGGCCTTCGGCCACCACCAGCTCATGGCCATCTCGAAGAAGGCGATGCCGGTGGAGGCAAAGTTCTCCTTGAGCAGGCGCTTGCGCTCGGCGGCCGAGAGCTCCGGGAAGCACAGTTCCAGGTTGCGCGAGGCAATCGCCCGGCGACTGCCGACCACGCGGTACATCAGTGCGCCGAGCGCACGGCCCAGCCCCAGCAGCGCCGCGTACGGCAGTTGCACCACCAGCCAGAGCACGCCGAGGCCGAGCCAGAGCGGCCAGTGGCGGGGATGGAGGAACTCACGGCGAAAGGTGGGGCGGTCCATGGAACTTTCCGGCAAGGTCAAAGCCCGACATTCTACCTTGCCAGCGCACACCGCGCCCGCCTTCACGCCCTGGCCCTGCGCCACGCTTGCGGCTGCCGGGGCGCTCCGTTATAAGTCCACACCATTTAGTGATGCAGCCTGACCATGAGCCAAGCCGACCTTCTCGACCACGATCCCGTATTCCAGCTCAAGGGCAGCATGCTGGCCGTCACCGTTCTGGAGCTGGCCCACAATGACCTGCCGCGCCTGGACCGCCAGCTCGCCGACAAGGTCGCCCAGGCGCCCAACTTCTTCCGCGATACTCCGCTGGTACTGGCGCTGGACAAGCTGCCCGACGGCGAAGGCCAGCTCGACCTGCAAGGCGTGCTGGACATCTGCCGCCGCCATGGCCTGCGCACCCTCGCCATCCGCGCCAGCCGCGAGGAAGACATCCGCCTGGCCACCATGTTCGACATCCCCGTACTGCCGCCGTCAGGCTCCTCCCGCGAGCGAGCGGTCGAGCCCAAGGATGCCGTCCCGCAGGTGACCGGCGCCACGCCAGTGCGCCGTCCGCGTGGCGAGAAGCTTTCCGAGAAGGTAGTCGAGCAGGCCGCCGGTGCTGGCGTGCGGGCCGAGAAAACTGCCGAGCAGCCCAGCGAGGCCAAACCGGAAAAGCCGACCGAAACTGTCGAGGCAACCGCCGAAGCTCAGGAAGCGGACAAGCAGGCCACCCCGGAAGCGGCTGTGGAAAAACCTGCCGAGCCACCGGCACCGGTCGTTCGTCCGACCAAGCTGGTCACCACTCCGGTGCGCGGCGGCGTGCAGATTTATGCTGCCGGCGGCGACCTGATCGTGCTCGCTCCCGTCAGCCCCGGCGCGGAACTTCTCGCCGACGGAAATATCCATGTGTACGGTCCGATGCGCGGTCGTGCCCTGGCCGGTGTCAAGGGCGACACCAGCGCGCGGATTTTCTGCCAGCAACTGGCCGCCGAACTGGTGTCCATCGCTGGTAATTACAAGGTCGCCGAAGACCTTCGACGCAGTCCGCAATGGGGGCAGGCGGTGCACGTCAGCCTGTCGGGTGACGTGTTGAACATCACCCGCCTTTAACGGATACTGCCGCGACTTTCAGGGACCAGAATTCTTCGTTTTTTCTTTGGGGTGAATCACCTTGGCCAAGATCCTCGTAGTCACTTCCGGTAAGGGTGGCGTCGGTAAAACCACCACCAGCGCAGCCATCGGCACCGGCCTGGCCCTGCGCGGCCACAAGACCGTCATCGTCGACTTCGACGTAGGCCTGCGTAACCTCGACCTGATCATGGGCTGCGAACGCCGCGTGGTTTACGACTTCGTCAACGTCATCAACGGCGAAGCGACCCTGACCCAGGCCCTGATCAAGGACAAGCGCCTCGAGAACCTGTTCGTGCTGGCCGCCAGCCAGACCCGCGACAAGGACGCCCTCACCCAGGAAGGCGTCGGCAAGGTCATCGAAGAACTCAAGCAGTCCTTCGACTACGTGATCTGCGACTCCCCGGCCGGCATCGAGAAAGGTGCCCACCTGGCCATGTACTACGCCGATGAGGCGATCGTCGTGACCAACCCGGAAGTGTCCTCGGTCCGCGACTCCGACCGCATGCTCGGCCTGCTGGCCAGCAAATCCGCCCGCGCCGAGAAAGGCGAGGACGCGATCAAGGAACACCTGCTGCTGACCCGCTACAACCCCGAGCGCGTCACCAAGGGCGAAATGCTCGGCGTCGAGGACGTCGAGGAAATCCTGGCCATCCGTCTGCTCGGCGTGATCCCGGAATCCCAGGCGGTGCTCAAGGCATCCAACCAGGGCGTACCGGTCATCCTCGACGAAGAAAGCGATGCCGGCCAGGCGTACAGCGACGCCGTCGAGCGACTGCTGGGCAAAGAAATGCCCCACCGTTTCCTCGACGTGCAGAAGAAAGGATTCCTGCAGAGACTGTTCGGAGGACGTGAATGAGCCTTTTAGATTTCTTCCGCAGCCGGAAGTCGCAAAACAGCGCATCCATCGCGAAAGAAAGACTCCAGATCATCGTCGCCCACGAGCGCGGCAACCGTTCGCAACCGGACTACCTCCCGCAGCTGCAGAAAGACCTGCTGGAAGTGATCCGCAAATACGTGCCCATCGACCAGGAACAAGTCCAGGTCGAGCTGGCCAACCAGGGCAGCTGTTCGATCCTGGAACTCAACATCACCCTGCCGGAGCGTTGATCCGGCCTGGGTGAACCTGCGGCGGCCTCGGCCGCCGCAGTCGTTTCTGTCTCACTTATTTCGCGTACGAGCTTCCATGCCGCTTTCCCAGATCGAATTCGTCCATGAGGACGCCGCCATCCTGGTGGTGAACAAGCCCACCCTGCTGCTCTCCGTGCCCGGCCGCGCGGACGACAACAAGGACTGCCTGATCACCCGCCTGCAGGAGAACGGCTACCCGGAAGCGCGCATCGTCCATCGCCTGGACTGGGAAACCTCCGGTCTGATCGTGCTGGCCCGTGACGCCGACAGCCACCGCGAGCTGTCCCGCCAGTTCCACGACCGCGAGACCGAGAAGGCCTACACCGCGCTGTGCTGGGGCGAGCCGGAGCTGGACAGCGGCCGCATCGAAGCGCCGCTGCGCTACGATCCGCCGACCAAGCCGCGCCATGTGGTGGACTTCGAGCAGGGCCGCCATGCGCTGACCTTCTGGCGCGTCATGGAGCGCCACGGCAACTGGAGTCGTGTCGAGCTCACGCCGATCACCGGCCGCTCGCACCAACTGCGCGTGCACATGCTGACCATCGGCCACCCGCTGCTCGGTGACCGCTTGTACGCCGAAGGCGAAGCCCTGGAGCTGCGCGATCGACTGTGCCTGCACGCCAGCATGCTGGCCCTGACCCACCCGCAGACCGGCGAGCGCCTGCGCTTCGAGTCTCCCGCGCCGTTCTGATTCCTTTTTCGTAGGAGCGGACTCCGTCCGCGATGGACAGCCAGCCAGCTCGGAGCCGCCGGGAAACAATCGCGGACGAAGTCCGCTCCCACGCGAGCCCCAGTTGTTGGCGCGAGCCCCAGGCCGCAGATTCCCGCATTTACGTTAAACTTCCGGCCATTCGCTGTCCGGAGTTACCCATGCGTACAGAACTCAACCAGGGCCTGATCGATTTCCTCGCGGCCTCCCCCACCCCCTTCCACGCCACCCAGGCCCTCGCCCGTCGCCTCGAAGAGGCCGGCTACCAGCGCCTGGACGAGCGTGACGCCTGGCGCACCGAGGCCGGCGGCCGTTATTACGTCACTCGCAACGACTCCTCGCTGATCGCTTTCAAGCTCGGCATCGCGCCACTGCTGGAGAACGGCCTGCGCCTTGTGGGCGCGCACACCGACAGCCCCTGCCTGCGCGTCAAGCCAAACCCCGAACTGGTGCGCAACGGCTACTGGCAACTGGGCGTCGAAGTGTATGGCGGCGCGCTGTTCGCTCCCTGGTTTGACCGCGACCTGTCCCTGGCCGGTCGTGTCACCTTCCGCCTGGCCGGCAAGGTCGAAAGCAAGCTGATCGACTTCAAGGCGCCCATCGCGGTGATCCCCAACCTGGCGATCCACCTCAACCGCGAAGCCAACCTGGGCTGGTCGATCAACGCGCAGACCGAACTGCCGCCGATCCTCGCTCAGGTCGCCGCCGGCGAGACCCGCGACTTCCGCGACCTGCTCGGCGAACAGCTGCAACTGGAGCATGGCATCACCGCCGACGCCATCCTCGACTATGAACTGAGTTTCTACGACACCCAGCGCGCCGCCGTGATCGGCCTCGACCAGGCGTTCATCGCCGGCGCCCGCCTGGACAACCTGCTGTCCTGCTTCGCCGGCCTGCAAGCCCTGCTGGGCAGCAACGACGAACAGAGCGGCGTGCTGGTCTGCACCGATCACGAGGAAGTCGGCTCCTGCTCCGCCTGCGGCGCCGACGGCCCGTTCCTCGAGCAGGTGCTGCGCCGCCTGCTGCCCGAGGGCGATGCCTTCACCCGCACCGTTCAGCGCTCGCTGCTGGTTTCCGCCGACAACGCCCACGGCGTGCACCCGAACTATGCCGACAAGCACGACGGCAACCACGGCCCGAAGCTCAACGGCGGCCCGGTGATCAAGATCAACAGCAACCAGCGCTACGCCACCAACAGCGAGACCGCCGGTTTCTTCCGTCACCTGTGCCTGGAAAACGAAGTGCCGGTACAGAGCTTCGTGACCCGCAGCGACATGGGTTGCGGCTCCACCATCGGCCCGATCACCGCCAGCCAGATCGGCGTGCGCACGGTGGATATCGGCCTGCCGACCTTCGCCATGCACTCCATCCGCGAGCTGGCCGGCAGCCAGGACCTGCACTACCTGGCCAAGGTGCTCAGCGCCTTCTACGACAGCGCCGACCTGCCCTGACCTCAACGCCCGGCACCCGCCGGGCGTTTTTTATTACGGAGAATCCTCGAGGAGGCCAGCCATGCCTTTCAATGGAAGCTGCCTGTGCGGCGATATCGGCTATGAGATCGACGGCCTGGACATGCCCATTGGCCATTGTCACTGTCTGACCTGCCAGAAGGCGCATTCGGCCGCCTTCGCCAGCACCGCCGGGGTGATGCGCGAACACTTCCGCTGGACCCGCGGTGCGGACAAGGTGGCGGCGTACGAATCGTCCCCCGGCAAGCTGCGCAAGTTCTGCCCGCGCTGCGGGACGCAACTGATTGCCGAGCGCGACGGGCAGCCCCACGTCATCGTGCGCGTTGCCAGCCTGGACAACGATCCGGGCACGCGGCCGGCGCGGCATATCTGGGTGTCCCACGACCGGGCCTGGTTGGCGCAGGACGGGATTCCGGCCTATCCGGAGTGGAATCCGGATCGCTGATTTCCCTCTGTAGGAGCGGGCCGTGCCCGCGATCGCGCGCATGGCCCGCTCCTACAGTTGATTACCGATTCAATCCGGTACTTCCACGCTCACGTGGATGGCATCGTGCCGCCAGAACTCCAGGTCGCAATCGATGATGCGCCCGTGCTGGTCACCGTTGATGCGGGTGATCCGCAGCGCCGGGCTACCTTCGGCGACACGCAGCACGCTGGCTGCCTCTCCGTGCAGGGCCGTGGGCACCATGTCGAAGCGCACGCGGCCGTAGCGGATGCCATAGCGGCTGGCGTACAGCTCGGTGAGTGAGCAGGTCAGGTCGCTGTCGAGGATGCCGGGGAAGTAAGCCGGGTTGAGGTAGTGCTCGACGTAGAGCACCAGCCGCCCGTCCACCCGCCGTACCCGGCGGATCTGGTAGACGCTCGACAACGCCGGTAGCTCCAGCAGTTCGCAGATCGCCGCACTGGCCGGTATCTGCCGGGCCGACAGCACCTCGGTCGCCGGCACCCGGCCCTGTCCTTGCACCATGGCGTGGTAGTGACTGCGCACCAGCGGGTTGTACAGCAGGCGCGGCGGCGAAACGGACCAGCCGCGGCGCTCCTCGCGGTAGATCAGCCCCTGAGCCTCCAGTTGCCCCAAGGCCTCGCGCAGGGTGATCCGCGTGGTGTCGAACAGCTCGCTCAGCTTGCGTTCGGCCGGCAGCTTGCCGCCGGCGCTGAGCAGGCCGCTGTCGATCTGTTCGATGAGTGCGCGGCAGATCGCCGTGACCGTGGGTAGCGCCGTATCGCGCATTCGATTCCCTCTTTTGGACTAGTCCAGCCCCAGAACAGGGCATTTCTTTCCCCCGACGGGGTGCGGTCATCCTAGGAAAGCCCGATGACCGTCCCGTGACAATGACTTTGCAAGCAGCGCCCATGCCAGATAACGACACCAGCGTAGACCAGGCGGATCAAGGCATTGGCCATGGTCTACGCTTTTCCCCGACGACCCGCAGGACGCTCAGGGCCGGGCCGGCGCACCTGGGGCTTACATCAAACTGTCATCCGCCCCGCTTAGATTGGCCTGCGTCTTGCTGATCTAGACCACGCTTGAAAACACTGAACGTCATCCGAAGGAGCACCGAATGAAACGCTTGCTTGCTTCACTGCTGGGATCGGCCATTGCCTTGGGCAGCGGCCTCGCCATGGCGGCCAACGCCGATCTGCAATCGCTGGAAGCCGCCGCCCGCAAGGAAGGCCAGGTCAACAGCGTGGGCATGCCCGACAGCTGGGCGAACTGGAAGGACACCTGGAAGGACCTGGAGAGCAAGTATCGGTCTCAAGCACATGGACACCGACATGAGCTCGGCCCAGGAGCTGGCGAAGTTCAAGGCCGAGAAGGAAAACGCCAGCGCCGACATCGGCGACGTCGGCGCTGCCTTCGGCCCCATTGCCCTGCAGATGGACGTCAGCCAGCCCTACAAGCCCGGCACCTGGGACCAGGTTCCGGAATGGGCCAAGGACAAGGATGGCCATTGGGCGCTCGCCTACACCGGCACCATCGCCTTCATCGTCAACAAGCAGTTGGTGAAGGATGTCCCGCACAGCTGGGCTGACCTGCTCAAGGGCAAGTACAAGGTCACCATCGGCGACGTGAGCGCCGCCGCCCAGGCCGTCAACGGCGTGCTGGCCGCCAGCATCGCCAACGGCGGCGACGAGAAGAACATCAAGCCGGGCCTTGAGTTCTTCGCCCAGCTCGCCAAGCAGGGTCGCCTGTCGCTGACCAACCCGGTGATCAACACCCTGGAGAAGGGTGAAGTGGAAGTCGGCATCGTCTGGGACTTCAACGGCCTGAGCTACCGCGACCAGATCGACCCGACCCGCTTCGAGGTGCTGATCCCCTCCGACGGTTCGGTGATCTCCGGCTACACCACCATCATCAACAAGTACGCGAAGAACCCGAACGCCGCCAAGCTGGCCCGCGAGTACATTTTCAGCGACGCCGGGCAGATCAACCTGGCCAAGGGCAACGCACGGCCCATCCGCGCCGAGCACCTGACCCTGCCGGATGACGTGAAGGCCAAGCTGCTGCCCAACGAGCAGTACGCCAAGGCCCAGCCGATCAAGGACCCCAAGGCCTGGGAAGAGACCTCCAAGCGTCTGCCGCGCCTGTGGCAGGAAAACGTCATCATCAATATGCAATGACGCCCAGCCGCCCCGGTTCGCGCCGGGGCGGCCGCGTTTGACGAAGGCCCCGCCCCATGCGCCACGACGTCATCCTGGTCGTCCTCGACGGCCTCAATTACAGCGTCGCCCACGACTGCATGGGCCACCTGCAGGCCCTGTGCAACGCCGGCCGCGGCCAGCTGTACCGACTGGAATGCGAGCTGCCCTCGCTGTCCCGGCCGCTCTACGAATGCATCCTCACCGGCGTGCGCCCCATCGACAGCGGCATCCTGCATAACGATGTGTCGCGCCTGTCCAACCAGCGCAGCCTGTTCCACTACGCCCGCGACGCCGGCCTGACGACCGCGGCGGCGGCCTATCACTGGGTCAGCGAGCTGTACAACCGTACGCCCTTCGATCCAGCGCGCGACCGCCGTACCGACGACGCGTCCCTGCCGATCCAGCACGGCCACTTCTACTGGACCGACCACTACCCCGACTCGCACCTGTTCACCGACGCCGAATCACTGCGCCGCCGGCACGCACCGAACTGCCTGCTGGTGCACCCGATGAACATCGACGACGCCGGCCACAAGCACGGTCTGGGCACGCCGCAGTACCGCAACAGCGCGCGGCACGCCGACATCATCCTGTCCGAGTACCTGCATCAGTGGCTGGCCGCGGGCTACCAGGTGATGGTCACCGCCGACCACGGCATGAACGACGACCGCAGCCACGGCGGCATCCTCCCCGAGGAGCGCGAAGTGCCGCTGTTCGTCTTCGGCGAGGCGTTCAGCCTCGATGACCAGGCGCGCCCGCGCCAGGTCGAACTCTGCGGCACGCTGTGCGAGATACTCGGCGCGCCCCACGACAAACCGCTCTGCCGGGAGTTGCTCAAGGCATGAGATCGAACACTGGAAAGCTCTTCGCTCTGCTCTGCCTGCTGCCCTTCGCGCTGTTCTTCTTCGCCTTCCAGCTCGCGCCACTGCTGTGGGTGATGATCAACAGCGTGCGAACCGGCGACGGCTGGGGCCTGGGCAATTTCAGCGAAATCTTTGGCTCGCCGTTCTACCTGCAGGCGATTCGCTACAGCCTGGAGATTTCTGTCTGGTCGAGCCTGATCGGGCTCGCCATCGCCATCCTCGGCAGCTACTCGCTGCGCCAGGTGAACAGCAAGCTGCGCGACTTCGTGATGGCCTTCGCCAACATGACCAGCAACTTCGCCGGGGTGCCGCTGGCCTTCGCCTTCATCATCATCCTGGGCTTCAACGGCGCCATCACGCTGCTGTTGAAGCAGGCGGGGATCATCGAGGACTTCAACCTCTATTCGAAGACCGGCCTGATCATCCTCTACACCTACTTCCAGATCCCCCTGGGCGTCATGCTGCTCTACCCCGCCTTCGATGCCCTGCGCGAGGACTGGCGCGAATCCGCGGCACTGCTGGGCGCCAGCCACTGGGCGTTCTGGCGGCACATCGGCATCCCCGTGCTGACGCCTGCGCTGCTGGGCACTTTCGTCATCCTGCTGGCCAACGCGCTGGGCGCCTACGCCACGGTGTACTCGCTGACCACCGGCAACTTCAACGTGGTACCGATCCGCATCGCCGGGCTGGTCTCGGGCGACGTATTCCTCGACCCGAACATGGCCAGTGCGCTGGCGATGGTGCTGGTCGGCCTGATGAGCATCATTACCCTGGCCCACCAGTGGCTGCTGCGCCGGAGCTACCATGTCGAGAAACGCTAGTCCGCTGTACCACCGCGTGGTGGTCTATGCGCTGTTCCTGATCCTGCTGGTGCCGCTGGCCGCCACCCTGCTCTACTCGCTGGCCACCTCGTGGAGCGCCAGCGTGCTGCCGGACGGCCTGACCCTGAAGTGGTTCATGACCCTGTGGAGCGACCCGCGCTTCCTCGTGGCCTTCGGCCAGTCGCTGCTGGTGTGCTTCGGCGCGCTGATCCTCAGCGTGGTGCTGGTGCTGCCGCTGATGTTCGTCATCCACTACTACTTCCCGCGCCTGGATGCGCTGATGAACGTGCTGATCCTGCTGCCCTTCGCGGTGCCGCCGGTGGTGTCGTCGGTCGGCCTGCTGCAACTCTATGCCTCGGGCCCGGTGCCCATCGTCGGCACGCCGTGGATCCTGATCGGCTGCTACTTCACCATCGCCCTGCCCTTCATGTACCGGGCGATCAGCAACAACCTGCAGGCGATCAACCTGCACGACCTGATGGACGCCGCCCACCTGCTCGGCGCGAGCACCTGGCAGGCCGCCCTGCTGGTGGTGCTGCCGAACCTGCGCAAGGGCCTGATGGTGGCGCTGTTCCTGTCCTTCAGCTTCCTCATCGGCGAGTTCGTCTTCGCCAACCTGCTGGTAGGTACCCGCTACGAAACGCTGCAGGTGTTCCTCAACAACATGCGCAACAGCAGCGGCCACTACACCAGCGCGGTGGTGGTCTCCTATTTCCTCTTCGTCCTGCTGCTCACCTGGGCGGCCAACCGTTTAAGCCTGGATCTGGAAAAGAAGGACAAGGCATGAGCTTCCTCAGCGTCGAGACACTGAACAAGAGCTACGGCACCACCACGGTGTTCCAGGACATCGATTTCGCCGCCGAACGCGGCGAGTTCGTCACCCTGCTCGGGCCCAGCGGCTGCGGCAAGTCCACCCTGCTGCGCTGCATCGCCGGCCTCACCGCGGTGGACAGCGGACGCATCCTGCTGGACGGCGAGGACATCGTGCCCAAGAGCCCGCAGAAACGCGGTATCGCCATGGTGTTCCAGAGTTATGCGCTGTTCCCCAACATGACCGTGGAACAGAACGTCGCCTTCGGCCTGCGCATGCAGAAGGTACCGGCGGCAGAGTCCACCCAGCGCGTGCGAGAGGCCCTCGAGATGGTCGAGCTTGGCCCGCTGGCCGCGCGCTATCCGCACCAGTTGTCCGGCGGTCAATGCCAGCGCGTCGCTCTGGCCCGCTCGCTGGTCACCCGCCCACGCCTGCTGCTGCTCGACGAGCCGCTATCGGCGCTGGACGCGCGCATCCGCAAGCACCTGCGCGAGCAGATCCGGCGCATCCAGCAGGAACTGAAACTGACCACGGTGTTCGTCACCCACGATCAGGAAGAAGCGCTGACGCTGTCCGACCGCATCGTGCTGATGAACGCCGGGCGCATCGTCCAGAGCGGCGACGCCGAGACGCTCTACACCGCGCCGGAAAACGCCTTCGCCGCCGGTTTCATCGGCAACTACAACCTGCTCGATGCGGCCCAGGCGACGCAGCTGCTGGACCGTCCCTTCCGCCAACAGGTGGCGATCCGCCCCGAGTCCCTGCGCCTGAGCATGGAACCGGGCGAAGGCATCCGGGTTCGGGTACTCTCCCACAGCCTGCTGGGCAACGTGATCCGCTACCGGGTCGACGCCAGCGGCGTCGAGCTGACCGTGGACGTCCTCAATCGCAGTGCCGAGCGCCTCTACCCGGCTGGCACCGAACTCGGCCTGCAAGTAGACATTGAAAGCATTCGGGAGGTGGCCTGATGGCCCTGGTGATATTCGACCTCGACGACACCCTGATCGACGGCGACTGCGCGAGTCTGTGGAGCCAGCGCATGGCCGATCTCGGCTGGGTGGACGCGGAGTCGTTCCTCAAGCGCGACGCCGAGCTGATGGCGCAGTACGCGCAGGGCAAGCTGCCCATGGAGGACTACATGGCCTTCGCCCTCGAGCCGATGGCCGGGCGCAGCGTGGATGAGATCGAGCGGGAAGTCGGAACCTTCGTCGAGGACGTGATCGAGCCGCTGATCCACAGCGACGCCTGCACCACCCTCGCCCGTCACCGCGAGGCCGGCGACCGGCCACTGGTGATCTCGGCCTCGGGCGTGCACCTGGTAAAACCCATCGCCGAACGCATCGGTATCGACGAAGTGCTGGCCATCGACCTCGAAGTGATCAACGGCCACTACACCGGCCGTACCGTGGGCGTGCTGACCTACCGCGAAGGCAAGGTACTGCGCCTGCTCGACCTGCTCGAGGGCGACAATGGCCCGCTGGCCGACGCGCACTTCTACTCCGACTCGCGCAACGACCTGCCGCTGCTCAAGCTGGTGGGCAAGCCGCACGTGGTGAACGCCGATCCGGTGCTGCTGGAGCACGCGCAGAAAATGGGCTGGGACGTCCTCAACTGGAAGTGACTGCACCACCCAGAAAAAAGGGCCGCTGATGCGGCCCTTTTTCGTTGCCTTCGCGCAGGAGCATCCATGGCGGAGCACCTGCTTTCGTCGGGCGCATAACGCGCCAGCGTTATCTGCCATCGCAGAAGAAGGCGGATAACCAGTTCCAGGTCATTTGCCCTACGCCGTTATTCCCCGGCCGTCAGCTCAGGCTCTCGTCGATCAGCACCACCACCTTGCCCTGCACCTGGTTGCTCGCCAGGGCATCGAATGCGCTCTGCGCATCGTGGACCGGGAAGGTGCGCTCCAGTTGCGGGCTGAGCTTGCCGGACTCGAACAGCGGCCAGACCTTCTGCCCCAGTTCGGCGATCAGCCGCGCCTTGTAATCGGCGTCACGCGAACGCAGGGTCGAGCCGATCAACTGCACGCGCTTGCCCAGCAGCAGCGCCAGATCCAGTTCGGCCTTGCGACCGCCCATCAGACCAATGACCACCCATCGACCGTCACGGCCGAGGATTTCCAGGTCCAGCTTGGCGTAGTTCGCGCCCACCGGATCGAGGATCACATCGAAGGGCGCGAAATCCCGAAGCGATTCGAGACTCTCGCCGCGCAGTGCGCCGCCCTCAGCGCCCAAAGCCTCGCAGTAGGCCAGGCGATCAGCGGAGCCGACGCTGACCCAGCAAGGGCTGCCAAAGGCCTTGCACAGCTGGATACCGGCCGAGCCGACGCCACTGGCGCCCGCGTGCAGCAGGACCTTTTCACCAGGTTGCAGCGCACCGAGCATGAACAGATTCAGCCAGGCAGTGGCGTATACCTCGGGCAACGCGGCAGCTTCGGCCAGACTCAGGCCTGCGGGCACCGGCAACGCGTGGCGCTCGTCCACCACGACTTCCTCGGCCATGCCGCCACCGGCCAGCAGGGCGCAAACGCGGTCGCCCACCTGCCAGGTGCTGCCGGCGCCGACCTCGGTCACCACGCCGGAACATTCCAGGCCGATGATGTCGCTCGCCCCCGGCGGCGGCGGGTAGAGACCGGCCACCTGCAACAGGTCGGCGCGGTTGAGTCCCGCAGCGGCGACCTGGATGCGAATCTGTCCCTGTGCGCAAGTCGGGTTCGGGCGCTCGGCCCATTCCACTCGCCCTTCGATGCCTTGCAATGCGTTCACGCTGCCTCCATAGTGACCTTGCAGGGCCCGATCCGTAAGGTCGGGCCCTTTCTTCGCGCCGAATTAATCTGCGATTGAACCCGGCGCCGCCAATTAAGGCCTAATATGCGTCATAACTCCGCGATCAGTCGAATCAGCATGAAGCGATTTTTGCCCCGTACCGCCCTGTTGTTCATCCTCGGCGCAACCGCCTTTTCCTCGTTCGCAGCAACCACCAGCCCGAACGTCTGGGACGGCCTGCAACCCGACCGGGATCAGGTGATCGCCAGCCTCAACATCGTTGAGCTGCTCAAGCGCCATCACTACAACAAGCCGCCGCTGAACGACGAGCGCTCGGCGAAAATCTACGACAGCTACCTGAAGACCCTCGATCCGGCGCGGATGTATTTCACCCAGGCCGACATCGACCAGTTCGCGCCCTGGCGCACCCAGTTCGACGACTTCCTGAAAAGCGGCGAACTGGAGCCCGGCTTCACCATCTACAAGCGTCACCTCGACCGCCTCAAGGAGCGCCTGGACTTTGCCCTGGCCACCCTGAACAAGGGCGTCGACAAGATGGACTTCAACACCGACGAATCGCTGGAAATCGACCGCGAGAAATCGCCCTGGGCGAAAGACAGCGCCGCGCTCGATGACCTGTGGCGCAAGAAGGTGAAGGACGAAGTCCTGCGCCTGAAAATCGCCGGCAAGGACAACAAGGCCATCCAGGAACAGCTGACCAAGCGCTACAAGAACCAGCTGATGCGCCTGGAGCAGACCCGCAGCGAAGACATCTTCCAGGCCTACATCAACGCCTTCGCCCAGACCTACGATCCGCACACCCAGTACCTGTCGCCGGACAGCGCGGAAAACTTCGACATCAACATGAGCCTCTCGCTGGAAGGCATCGGCGCCGTACTGCAAAGCGACAACGACTACGTGAAGGTCGTGCGCCTGGTACCGGCCGGCCCCGCCGAGAAGAGCAAGCAGATCGCCACCTCCGACAAGATCATCGGCGTTGCCCAGGGCAAGGGCGAGATGGTCGACGTGGTCGGCTGGCGTCTGGATGAAGTGGTCAAGCTGATCCGCGGCCCGAAAGGCTCGCAGGTCCGCCTGGAAGTGATTCCGTCCACCAACGCGCCGAACGACCAGACCAGCAAGATCGTCACCATCACCCGTGAGGCGGTGAAGCTGGAAGACCAGGCGGCGAAGAAGTCGGAAATCACCATCGACCACGAAGGCAAGAACTACAAGCTGGGCATCATCGACGTACCGGCGTTCTACCTCGACTTCAAGGCCTATCGCGCAGGCGATCCGGACTACAAGTCCACCACCCGCGACGTGAAGAAGCTCATCGCCGAACTGCAGAAGGACAAGGTCGACGGCATCGTCATCGACCTGCGCAACAACGGCGGCGGCTCCCTGCAGGAAGCCACCGAGCTGACCGGCCTGTTCATCGACCAGGGTCCGACCGTGCTGGTGCGCAACAGCGACGGCCGTGTCGACGTGCTCAACGATGACGAGGGCAAGGCCTTCTACACCGGCCCGATGACCGTGCTGGTCAACCGCCTGTCCGCCTCGGCTTCGGAGATCTTCGCCGGCGCCATGCAGGACTACCACCGCGCGCTCATCGTCGGCGGCCAGACCTTCGGCAAGGGCACCGTGCAGACCATCCAGCCGCTCAACCATGGCGAGCTGAAGCTGACCCTGGCCAAGTTCTACCGCGTCTCCGGCCAGAGCACCCAGCACCAGGGCGTGATCCCGGACATCAGCTACCCGTCCATCGTCGACGACAAGGAAATCGGCGAGAGCGCCCTGCCCGACTCCATGCCGTGGGACACCATCAAGCCCGCACTGAAGGCCCAGGCCGATCCGTTCAAGCCGTTCCTCGACCAGCTGCGCACCCGCCACGACGCGCGCACCGAGCACAACGCGGACTTCGTCTATGCCCGCGAGCGTCTCGCACTGGCCCAGGAGCTGATGAAGGAGAAGACCGTCAGCCTCAACGAAGCCAAGCGTCGCGCCCAGCAGACCAGCATCGAGAACCGCCAGCTGGCCATGGAGAACGCCCTGCGCAAATCCAAGGGTCAGGAGCCGCTCAAGGAGCTGAAGAAGGAAGACGAGAACGCCCTGCCGGAAGAGGACAAGACCAAGCCGCAGGACGACGCCTACCTCACCGAGTCCGGGCACATCCTGATCGACTACCTGAATCTGGACTCCCAGGTCGCCAAACACTGATCGGATGTAATCAAACAGTCATGACGCTGTCGTGAAATGCACAGGGCCGGGAAACCGGCCCTTTTGCTTTTTACAGCCACCGAGAACCGTCATGACCGTCACCGAGCAGTTGAGCGCGCTGGATCAGATCCTCGCTCACGGCGACCTGCACTGCCTGTTCCAGCCCATCCTGTCGCTTTCGGAAAGGCGCCTGGTGGGCTACGAAGCCCTCACCCGCGGCCCGTCCAATGGCCCCCTGCACTCGCCCCTGCCCTTGTTCAGCATCGCTCGCAGCAGCGGCCGCCTCAGCCAACTTGAGCTGCTCTGTCGGCGCAAGGCCTGCGCGCGCTTCCGCGACCTGAAACTCGAAGGAAAGCTGTTCCTCAACGTGTCGCCGGAATCCCTGCTGGAACCCACCCACCAGCCCGGCCGCACGTTGCAGTTGCTGCAGACCTTCGGCATCTCGCCCAGCGACGTGGTGATCGAGCTGACCGAGCAGACACCCATCGAAGACTTCACCCTCCTCGACACCGCGCTGCACCACTACCGCGCCATGGGCTTCTCCATCGCCCTGGACGATCTGGGCGCGGGTTATTCCAGCCTGCGCCTGTGGTCCGAGCTGCGCCCCGACTACGTGAAGATCGACCGTCACTTCATCGAAGGCATCCACCTGGATGCGGTGAAGCGCGAGTTCGTCGGCTCGATCCTGAAGATGGCCCATGCTTCGCGCGCCCAGGTAATCGCCGAAGGCATCGAGATTCCGGAAGAGCTGGCCGTGCTTTCGGAAATGGGCGTAGACCTGGTGCAGGGCTACCTGCTCGGGCGCCCCAACGAGACACCGCCCCGCGACGCTCGCGCCCTGCTGCCGGAAGTCGACAACGCCGGCGCGCTGCTCGCCGAGGAGCAATCCGACCTCAGGCCTCTGCTCCTGGAGCAGCAGGCGGTGCGCGACAGCACACCCATCGGCGATGTACTGGAAGTCTTCCGCGCCCAGGCCAATCTCAACTCCCTGGCGGTACTGGACCGCGACAATCAGCCAGTAGGCATCGTCCATCGGCACGCATTGTCCGATGCCTTGCTCAAACCCTTCGCCCCGGAACTGTATGCGCGCAAACCGATCAGCCGACTGATGAGCGAGGACTTCCTCGCGGTAGAGCGCAGCCAGTCGCTGCAGCAGGTCAGCCGCCTGCTCACCAGCCGCGCGCGGCAGCGCATCGAGGAAGATTTCATCATCACCCTGAACGGCCGCTACCTTGGTCTGGGCCGGGTGATCGATGTGCTCAAGCTGATCACCGAACAGAAGATCCGCCAGGCCCGCTATGCCAACCCACTGACCCTGCTGCCGGGCAACGTACCCATCCAGCAGTGCCTGTCGCGCCTGCTGCAGCAAGGTCGTGAGGCCGTGGTGTGTTACGTCGACATCGACAGCTTCAAGCCCTTCAACGATCTCTACGGCTATGCGCGCGGCGACGAGGTACTGCTGTGCCTGGCCCAATGCCTGGGTGAGCGGGTGGACCCGACGCGGGACTTCGTCGGCCACATTGGTGGCGACGACTTCATGCTGGTGCTGGGGACGCAGGACTGGCGCGAACGCCTCAATCACCTGCTGGAGGATTTCCAGGGACAGTGCCGGCGCTTCTACAGCCGCGAGCACCTGGACGCGGGCTGCTTCGTCGCGCACAACCGTCAGGGTCGGCGCGAGGAATATCCGCTGCTGTCATTGTCGATCGGCGTGGTGCACGTGAAGAGTGGCGCCGGGCAGCGCCTGGATGCCAGCCAGTTGGCCGGGCTGGCCTCCGAGGCCAAGCGTCACGCGAAGAATATGCCCGGCTACAGCCTGCACATCCTCACCGCCGAATGAGTCAGAGCCCCAACTGCCGGGCCCGCGTTTCGTAGCGCTCGGCCTGAGCGTCATCGGGCTCGAGGCCGGGGCCGCCGTTGCGATACAACTCGCCGAGCTTGCGCGCCGCCAGCGGGTGACCCGCCTCGGCCGCCTGCCCCCAATAGCGCGCGGCTTCCTGTGCATCGCCGGCATGACGCGTGTCGCCCTTGAGCGCTTGCACACCCACCTGATAAGCCGCCTTGTGGTCCCCCGCCGCAGCCGCGAGGCGCAGCAGACGCAAGCCCTCCTCGCGAGCGCCGAAACCCTGCCCGCGGAACAGCAGCAGGTGCCCGTAGAAGCTCTGTGCCCCCACGTCCCCCAGCGCTGCCATGCGCGAAAACTGGCCCTGCATCCAGGCCCAGGAACGCGGCTGGCGCACCATCCACGACCAGCCCATCAGGCGTCGCGCCACGGCGTAACTCAACCGCGCACGCAGGCGCCAGAACAGCTCGCGAGGTGTCGCCACGTCAGAGCTCCTCGGGATACTCGAACTCGAAGACGCGCGCGACTTCCGCCGCATGCCAGCCCGCAGCAGCGGGGCCATCCGGCGCGCCGGAGAAACGGCCCAATCGCTCGACGTACTCGAAGAAACCGGTCCGTGGCAGGCGGCTTGCGCCCTGGCTGATCACCAGCGAGCTGCGCAGCGGACGACCGGCGCGGGCATCCAGCGCGGCCAGGTGCTCCAGCGCGGCGGTCAGCACAGTCATGGCCGGAGTCGGTAGTTGCAGGCGCTCGATCAGCGCGCGGTAGGTAAGCAGATGGCGCTGGCGGCGGGCGTCTTCCAGCTCGCCGAGCAGGCCTTCCCAATGCTTGCGACTGATCTGCACGCTCAAGAAGCCGACTCCCCAGTGCCCAGGGCACGACGCAGGCCATGCTGGATGGCGTCGCTGGCTTCGCGCTCGCCGTTTTCGATCAGTTCCAGATAGGACGGGCTGATACCCACCGAACGCGCCAGCGATTCAATGGACAAGCCACGGGCTTCACGCAGTGTTTTCCAGTCCGGCGATTCGTCGAGGGCTGGCGCGGTAGCCGGCTTGACGATCTGGGCGGCACCTCGGCCGGCAGCCGCCAGCAATGCCTGGTATTCGGCCCAGGGGACTACGGCGTATTCCGCTTCGCCGTCACGCATTATCACTTGCACGTTCATGACAACACTCCTTGCAGGCGGCCATCTTAACAGCCTGATGCGCGCCTGTGCCGGCTATACTGCACACCGCCTCACGCCACCAGACAGGGGGGCCGACTTGCAGCGCTTCCTTCCGTTCTGCCTATGCCTGGCCAGCGCCCTGTGCGGCGCCGAGGAACTGCGCTGGGGCTATTCGCCAAGCAACGGCATGCCCTACGCAGAAAGTATCGACCATGAATTGGCACCTGGCTTCATCCGCGATCTGGGCGAAACCGTCGGACAGCGTCTGGGACTCGAGGTTCGCTTCGTGGAAATGCCGGACAAGCGCGCCGAACCGGCGCTCGCGCAGGGCGTGATCCACCTGCTGTGCATCAACAATCCGCAGTGGATGAAGGCACCGGAAAAGCTGCACTGGTCGCCGAGCCTGTTCGAGGAAGAGGACGCCCTGGCCCAGCGTGCGGACATGCCGCCTGTGGAAAACCTCGCGCAATTGCACGACATCCGCATCGGCACCAGCCTGGGCTACATCTATCCCGCACCACTGATGCAGGCCTTCGCTGAAGGTCGGGTGAAACGAGCCGACGTGCGCGACCTGGATACCCGCCTGCACATGCTCGAAGCCCATCGTCTGGACGCACTGATCGAGATGCGCCGCCCGCTGGAATTCCTTCTCGCGCAGCACCGCAAACTGCCCGTGGCGATCAATAGCCGCAATGTGCAGCGCTACTCGATCTACTGCTCGTATGGTCCGGCGCTACCGTTACCTGCCGGGCGACTGGATGCCGTGCTACAGGCGATGGTGAGTGACGGCTCGATCCAGCGCCTGCTAGGCGAACAGACTGCGCGACTGCATCAGAGGCGCTGAACCGCTTCCGGCGCCGGGAGCTGCTTCAGGGCTTCGCGGGTTTCCACGCCCTGCGCATCGCGCCAGACCTTGAAGGCATCGATCTCCGATTGCCAGCGACGGATCACCCAGGCCAGCACCGCCAGGTCGTCGAGGAAACCGACGCCCAACAGCCAGTCGGGCACCAGGTCCACCGGCGAGAGGAAGTACAACAGCGCCGCTACCACCGAGACCAGCGCCTGGGAACTGACACCGCGGTAATCGCCGCGCACCCAGGCCACCAGCAACTCCTGCAGCAGCTTCAGATCGGTCTTGGCCAGCTTGACCCGACCACTCTTGCGCGACACCGCGAACAGCAGTGCCGGCAATCTCCCGCCAGCGATGAAACGGCTGGCGAGCTTTAGGAAACGGTCAAATCCCGGAGGCTTCTTCATCGACTCACCTCGATAGGAAGATTCGTACAAAACAGGTTCAGGTTATCCACCTTTCCTGTGGATAACTCTGTTGAAAGCCACCCCCTATATCGCCAAAACGCCCGTGCCACGAGGCCTACAGACAGATCGTCGATTTTTTGCTCAGCCCTGTAAATGCGTTAAAAATCATGCATTTGCGGCTACGCGACGGGCTTACCAATGTCAAGGGGAGGACATTGTTTCAACTGCGTCAAATATGTGCATAAGGGTAACACCGGACCCAAGGTTACTCCCATTCAGACCCGGCGGTCAGCGCAGCGTTCCAGAGCGTTCCCCGCCCAAATGAAAACGCCCCGTGGGTAACGGGGCGTTTTCTCTGGTACGAAGGTACTCAGTTACTTCTTCGGCGCTTCTGCCGGAGCTTCCGCAGCCTCAGGCTGGTTCGGGTCCTTGATGGCCAGCAGTTCCAGGTCGAATACCAGGACCGAGTTGGCCGGAATGGTCGGGCTCGGGCTCTGGGCGCCGTAGGCCAGCTCGCTCGGGATGAAGAGCTTGATCTTCTCGCCGACGTGCATCAGTTGCAGGGCTTCGACCCAACCCGGAATCACGCCGCCGACCGGCAGGTCGATCGGGCTGCCACGCTGGATGGAGCTGTCGAAGACCGTACCATCGACCAGCTTGCCTTCGTAGTGAACGGTGACGACGTCGGTGGCCTTGGGCTGAGCGCCGTCGGCTTTCTTCACGACTTCATACTGCAGGCCGGACTTGGTGGTGACCACGCCCTCACGCTTGCCGTTCTCCTCGAGGAATTTCTTGCCGGCTTCCAGCGCTTCGGAATTCTTCTTGGCGACCTGCTCTTCAGCGCGCTTCTGCAGGGCGGTGAAGGCTTCGGTCAGCTCTTCGTCGGTCAGCTTCTGCTTCTGCTTGCCGACGGCGTCTTCGATACCCAGGGCGACGGCTTTCGAATCCAGGTCATTCATGCCTTCCTGGGCGAGGCTCTTGCCCATGTTCAGGCCGATGCCGTAGGAAGCTTTCTGCGCAGGAGTCTTGAGTTCCACTTCGGCGGCCTGTTTGTCGCAGCCCGCGAGAACCAGGCCGACCAGCGCGATCGCTGCCGCCAACCGATGTTGTTTCATGCTGAATCCTTGTCTTTGCGCCGTCATGGCTGAAGTAATGAAGCCGCGAGCTTATCAGGCGCTCGTGGCCAGTGGCTATGGGCAATAGGAACCACTACCGGGGGAGAAGTTCCCACAGCAAACTTATAAGAAAATTAACAGGATAAGTCAGACGGCCAGCACGGAATCGATGAGATGGAAGCGGGCAACTTTCGGTGGGGAGCTTTTGCGGGAAGGACTTTCGCAGATAAAAAGCAGGCAAAGAAAAAGCCCTCAGGCATTGCTGCCTGAGGGCTTTTCGAATTGTGGCGCAGCGGACGGGACTCGAACCCGCGACCCCCGGCGTGACAGGCCGGTATTCTAACCGACTGAACTACCGCTGCGTCGGACCTCGAGTGGTGGGTGATGACGGGATCGAACCGCCGACCCTCTGCTTGTAAGGCAGATGCTCTCCCGGCTGAGCTAATCACCCTTCGTCTCGAAGTGGGGCGCATTCTACGGAGGACATTTGCACCTGGCAAGCCCCCGAATGAAAAAAATTTTCTGATGTTCCAAAGGCTTAGATGAAGAGCGCGAATGACGAAACGGGGTTGGCCTGAACCGCGCCGAACGGAATAATGCATCCTTTGTGTCCAGGAGTTAGCCCCTCATGTGGTTCCGCAACCTGCTCGTATACCGCCTCACCCAGGATCTGCAGATCGACGCCGATGCCCTGGAGAAGGCCCTGGCCAGCAAGCCGGCGCGCTCCTGCGCCAGCCAGGAACTGACTACCTACGGTTTCTCCGCGCCTTTCGGCAAGGGCCCGGACGCCCCGCTGGTGCACGCCAGCGAAGGCTTCTTCCTGGTCAGCGCCCGCAAGGAAGAGCGCATCCTCCCCGGCAGCGTCGTGCGTGACGCGCTCAAGGAAAAGGTCGACGAGATCGAAGCTGCGCAGATGCGCAAGGTCTACAAGAAGGAGCGCGACCAGCTCAAGGACGAGATCGTCCAGACCCTGCTGCCGCGCGCTTTCATCCGCCGTTCGGTGACCTTCGCCGCCATCGCCCCGAGCCTCGGCCTGATCCTGGTCGATACCTCCAGCGCGAAGAAAGCCGAAGACCTGCTGTCGACCTTGCGCGAAGCCCTGGGCTCGCTGCCGGTTCGCCCGCTGACCGTGAAGACCGCGCCGACTGCCACCCTGACCGACTGGGTGAAGACCCAGGAAGCCGCCGGCGACTTCTTCGTTCTCGACGAGTGCGAGCTGCGTGATACCCACGAAGACGGCGGAGTGGTGCGCTGCAAGCGCCAGGACCTGACCAGCGAGGAAATCCAGCTGCACCTGACCTCCGGCAAGTTGGTCACTCAACTCTCGCTGGCCTGGTCGGACAAGCTGTCCTTCGTCCTCGACGACAAAGTCGCGATCAAGCGCCTGCGTTTCGAAGACATGCTGCAGGAGAAAGCGGAGCAGGACGGCGGCGAAGACGCCCTCGGCCAGCTCGACGCCAGCTTCACCCTGATGATGCTGACCTTCGCCGAGTTCATCCCGGCGCTGATCGAAGCACTCGGTGGCGAGGCGATGCCCGAAGGCATCTGATGCACCGGCAGGCGCCACGTCCGCGTGGCGCCTGCCTACACAACAAGGCCCACATAAAAAGAAGGACGGCCCATGCGCGCTCTCATCCTGCTCAGCCGCTTCATGGGCAACACCTTCGCTCTCTGGGTGCTGCTCTTCGCCATCCTGGCGTTCTTCGTTCCCTCCCTGTTCACTCCGCTGACCGTCGCCATCGTGCCCATGCTCGGCGTGGTGATGTTCGGCATGGGCCTGACGCTCAAGATCGAGGACTTCGCCGAAGTCGCCCGGCACCCCTGGCGCGTCATCCTCGGCGTGATCGCCCACTTCGTCATCATGCCGGGCATGGCCTGGCTGCTCTGCCAACTGATGCAACTGCCGCCGGAAATCGCCGTGGGCGTCATCCTGGTCGGTTGCTGCCCCAGCGGCACCGCCTCCAACGTGATGACCTGGCTGTCGCGCGGTGATCTGGCGCTGTCGGTGGCCATCGCTGGCGTCACCACCCTCCTCGCCCCGCTGCTCACCCCGGCACTGATCTGGCTGCTGGCCTCGGCCTGGCTGCCGGTATCCTTCGGTGCACTGTTCTGGTCGATCCTGCAGGTCGTCGTGGTACCCATCGTCCTCGGGATCGTCGCCCAGCGCATGCTCGGCGCGCGGGTTCGCCACGTGGTCGATGTGCTGCCGCTGATCTCGGTGATTTCCATCGTGATCATCGTCGCCGCGGTGGTCGCCGCCAGCCAGGCGAAGATCGCCGAATCGGGCCTGCTGATCATGGCCGTGGTAATCCTGCACAACGGCTTCGGCTTCCTGCTCGGCTACTTCACCGCCAAGGTCTTCGGCCTGCCGCTGGCGCAGCGCAAGTCACTGGCCCTGGAAGTCGGCATGCAGAACTCCGGCCTCGGCGCGGCCCTTGCCAGCGCCCACTTCTCGCCGCTGGCGGCCGTGCCCAGCGCGCTGTTCAGCGTCTGGCACAACATCTCCGGTGCCACGCTTTCCACCTGGTTCCGGCGCATGACCGACGAGCCATCCGTCCAGAAAACCGCCCCGCAATAGGGCAATAACTGGGCGCCGGGTTGCCCGGCGCCCCACATTTGTGCAAAATAATGCACATTGTGAGGACGACCTCACCACCTTCCGGTGCTCCAGCGGGGACGGCCCTCCATCCCATCCACCGTCTGGAGAGCTCCATGTCCTGGTTCATCCTGTTCGTCGCCGGCCTGTTCGAAGTCGGCTGGGCCGTTGGCCTGAAATACACCGAAGGTTTCACCCGTCCGATACCGACCATCCTCACCGTACTGGCGATCATCACCAGCATGGGATTACTGGGTGTGGCGATGAGGAACCTGCCGCTGGGCACCGCCTATGCCATCTGGACCGGCGTTGGCGCCGTGGGCACAGTCATCGTCGGTATCGTGTTGTTCGGCGAGTCCATGGCGCCGGTACGCCTGCTGAGTGTTGCACTGATCCTGTGCGGACTGGTCGGCCTGAAAATGAGCCACTGACGCTGTATCGATTCTCGATACCGGCGGGCTGTCGCTTTCCCGAAAATTTGTCGGTATGCTGCGGGCCACTGTGTTTGCTTGGGTCACTGTGGCTCGTGACCTGACGGGGCCATCCCCGTCACCCGGCTTCGACTGCACCTTGCAACTCAGGACGAGCGCGGACTTTTCCGCAAAACAATCTTCAATAGTTCAAGGTGTATTTCCATGTCCAATCGTCAGACCGGCACCGTCAAGTGGTTCAACGACGCTAAAGGCTTCGGTTTCATCACCCCGGAAAGCGGCAACGACGTATTCGTTCACTTCCGCTCCATCCAGGGCAATGGCTTCAAGTCGCTGCAGGAAGGCCAGAAGGTCTCCTTCATCGTTGTTGAAGGCCAGAAAGGCCTGCAGGCTGACGAAGTTCAGGTTATCTGATCCTCGTCCTGCACCACGAAAAGCCCCGGCATTGCCGGGGCTTTTTCTTTGCCGCGAGAAAGGTCAGCGCGCTGCGCCGCGCAGCTCAGCGACCTGCTCCTGCAGCGCCAGACGCTTGGCCTCCTCCGGCGCTAACGGTTGGCCAGCCACCAGGCAGACCCGCGACCACAGACGACGGAAGAAGCCCTTCTGCGGATCGCGGCTGAAGAAGCTGCCCCACAGCCCCCGCAACGCCATAGGGATCACCGGCACCGGGGTCTCTTCGATGATGCGCTCCACGCCGCCGCGGAACTCGTTCATCTCGCCGTCCAGGGTCAGCATGCCCTCGGGGAAGATGCATACCAGCTCCCCTTCGCGCAGGTACTCCGCGACCTTGGCAAAAGCCTTCTCGTAGGTAGCTGCGTCTTCGTTGCGGCCGGCGATGGGCACGGCGCCCGCGGTGCGGAAGATGAAGTTGAGCACCGGGATGCGGAAGATCTTGTAGTACATGACAAAGCGCACCGGACGGCGCACCGAGCCGGCGATCAGCAGCGCGTCGACGAAGGACACGTGGTTGCACACCAGCACGGCCGGGCCTTCATCGGGGATGGCTTCGAGGTTGCGATGGTCGACCCGGTACATCGAGTGGGTCAGCAGCCAGACCAGGAAGCGCATGGTGAACTCGGGCACGATCTTGAAGATGTACACGTTCACCGCGACGTTCATCAGCGAGAGCACGAGGAACAGCTCGGGGATCGTCAGCTTCGCCACCGACAGCAGCAGGATCGAGACGATCGCTGCGACCACCATGAACAGCGCGTTGAGGATGTTGTTCGCTGCGATCACCCGCGCGCGCTTGTCTTCCTCGGTGCGCGCCTGGATCAGCGCGTACAGCGGCACGATATAGAAGCCACCGAAGATACCGATGCCGAGGATATCCGCCAGCACCGCCCAGGACTGCGAGTGCTCCAGCACCGCCAGCCAGTTGTAGGGCTGCTCGCCCTGCGGGAAGCCGCCCGAATGCCACCACAGGAGGATGCCGAACAGGCTCAGGCCGATGGAGCCGAAGGGCACCAGGCCGATCTCCACCTTCTTGCCCGAGAGTTTTTCGCAGAGCATCGAACCCAGCGCGATACCCACCGAGAATACCGTGAGGATCAGCGTCACCACGCTCTCGTCGCCGTGCAGCAGCTCCTTGGCGTAGGTCGGGATCTGCGTCAGGTAGACCGCGCCGAGGAACCAGAACCAGGAGTTGCCCACCAGCGAGCGCGATACCGCCGGGCGCTGGCGCAGGCCGAGCAGGAGGATGCTCCAGGACTGGCGGAAGATATTCCAGTCGACCTTCAGGTCCGGCAGCGCCGCGGCGGCACGGGGGATGTTGCGGCTGGCGAGGAAGCCGCAGACGGCCACCAGCACCACGGCGATGCCGACGCCGGCGGCATAGTCCTGCCGCGACATCAGCACGCCCGCACCGATGGTGCCGCAGAGAATGGCGAGGAAGGTGCCCATTTCCACCAGGGCATTGCCGCCAACCAGTTCGTCCTCGCGCAGGTGCTGCGGCAGGATCGAGTACTTCACCGGGCCGAACAGCGCCGAGTGAGTGCCCATGGCGAACAACGCGAGGAACAGCAGCGGCAGACTGCCGAACACGAAGCCCGCTGCGCCCACCAGCATGATCACGATCTCGGCCAGCTTGAGCGCGCGCATCAGCGCGTCCTTGTTGAACTTCTCACCGAACTGTCCGCCCAGGGCGGAGAACAGGAAGAACGGCAGGATGAACAACAACGCGCAGAGGTTGACCAGCAGGTTGCGGTCTCCGCCGACGGTGAGGTGGTAGAGAATCGCCAGGATCAGCGACTGCTTGAAGATGTTGTCGTTGAACGCACCCAGCAGCTGGGTGATGAAGAAGGGCAGGAATCGCTTGGTGCCCAGCAGGGCGAATTGCGAGTGTTGAGACATCGTCCTTGTATACCTGCGTAGCGGCCTTGAGCCGGAATGACAGCACGGATATGACGGCAACAGCGTGAAGAAAAGCCACATTTCCCGCACAAATCCATTCGAACCGTGCGATTCATGCAAGAAAAAGCCCGTCACGAAGGACGGGCTTTTCAACGGGCCGGGACGACGTCAGAAGCCGACGCTGCCCTGCACATAGAAGGTGCGCGGCTCGCCCAGGTAGATACCGGCGTTGTTGTCGCTGGAGCGGGTGTAGTTCATCTGGTCGAAGATGTTCTTCACCCCCGCGGCGACTTTCAGGTTCGACGCCTGCGGGCCGAAATCGTAGCCCACGCGGGCATTCCACAGCACGTAGCCGGGGATGTCGCCGTACTGGCCATCGGCGGTCGGCTCGGTGATGTAGTTGCCGGTGAAGCTGCCGTTGGAATTGGTGGTCGGGCCGGGCGCGCGCTGCTTCGACTGGGCGAAGCCGTCGAAGTTGTAGGTCCAGCGGTCATGCTCGTAGCGCAGGCCGACAGTCGCCACCTGACGCGAGTAGAGCGGCAGGTCGCGGCCCTTGAACGACGGAATCTCGCCTTCGTAGGTAGCGCGGGTATAGGTGAAGGTGCCATAGGCCGTCAGGCCGGCAAGTACCGGGTCCAGCGCGGCCATGTCGTAGTGCGCCGAGGTCTCGATGCCCTGGTGCTTGGTGGCGCCCAGGTTGGTCCAGCCCACGTCGTTGCTGATGTACTGCAGCTCGTCGTCGAAGTCGATATAGAACAGCGTGACTTCGCCGCCCCAGGTGCCGTTGTCGTAACGAGTGCCGACTTCATAGGTCTTCGCCTTCTCCGGCTGCAGGCCGCTGGCAGTGTCGTTGCCGCTGCCGCCCTGGCCGAGCTGGAAGTACTGCAGGCTGCCGAAGGACGTCTCGTAGTTGGCGAACAGCTTCCACTCGTCCGACAGGTGATACATCACCGCCAGCGCCGGCAGCGGCTCGTTGTAGTCCTTGCTGCGGTTCTTCTCCTGGACCGGCTTGCCCTTGTTGTCGAGCACCGGGCGTTCGTGCCAGTCAGTGGAGATGCGCTCGAAGCGGATGCCCGGTGTGACGGTCCAGTTGCCCACATCGATCTTGTCGTCGAGGTAGATGGAGTTCGCCTCGGTGCCGCCGGTGCGGTCCTGATAGATGTGGCCGTCAGCCCCCGGCTGCACGGTGGGAATGTTGTTCACCAGGCCGACCTGGCTGGCGCGTTCGTGCATCGCTTCCTTCAGGTAGCGGTAGCCGATGCTGGCTTCCTGGGTGGTCGGGCCGACCATGAAGATCTTCGACACGCGCGGCTCGATACCGAAGGTGTGGTAATCGCGCGGGTAGGACGCCAGCGTCTTGAGGTCGCGGTTGGCGATGGTGCTGCCGCGGAAGCTGTCGCTGTAGTAGGTCAGCACTTCGACCTGTGTGAGGTCATCGATCTGCCGCTTGTACTTGAGCGAGACGTCCTTGCGCCGGCCAGTGAAGTTGTCGTAGTCGCGCACCGACTGGTACGGGTCCTTGTCGAACTGCGCCTGGGTCAGGCCGCCGGGCATGTCGGCGCCGCCGTCGTAGTAGTGGAAGTTGGCGGAAAACTCATCGGCATCGGTGGGCGCCCAGTGGGTCTTGAACATCACGTCGTCGATGTCGGTGGCGTCGTTGCTGTCGCGATAGCCCGCGCCCTTCACGCCCGAGTACAGCAGCGCGGCGCCCATGCCGTTGTCGGCGGTACCGCCGAGGAAGGCGTTGTAAAGCTTCTTCCAGCCGCCGTGGGAAGCGGTTTCCACGGTGCTGCCAACATCGCCGGAGAACTCCTTGGGAATCGCGCGGGTGACGAAGTTGATCACCCCGCCGACGTTCTGCGGGCCGTAGCGCACGGAACCGGCGCCACGCACGACGTCGACGCTGTCGAGGTTGCCGACCGACAGCGGGAACATCGACAGCTGCGGCTGGCCGTAGGGCGCCACGGCGGCCGGGACGCCATCGATGAGCACGGTGGAGCGCGGCGACAGGCGCGAGGTCAAACCACGCACGCCGACGTTGAGCGAGACATCACTGCCGCCGGTGCCGTTGTTGTCCTGCACCTGCACGCCGGGAATGCCGCGCAGCACGTCGCGCACGTTCTGCGCGCCCTCTTCGATCATCTGCTCGCGACGCACCACGGTGCGTGCGCCGGGGTGGTTCTGCACCACCTGCTGGTCGGCCTCGCCGAGCCAGTCACCGACGACGGTGACGGCCTCCAGTTCCTTGGATTCTTCCTCGGCCTGCGCCGGCAGCAGCGGCGTGGCCAGGGCTACGGCGATCGCCAGGCGCGACCATGAACGAACGTGCGACATGCTTCCCCCTCCCCGGGTACTTCGTGAAGGGGCGGGAAATTAGAACTGATTGTAAATTTTGTAAATGCAAATGTATCGCAAATGAAAAAATATTCCGGTTGACTCAGATTCTCTTTTCAGCATCTCGAACGACTGTTCATCAGACACGGCAATAGGCCAGCAGCCCATGTGCGATGAGGGTTCCGGGAATCGATGAAGGCAATCAGACCGAACGGAACGACCGCGCACAGGCCTGGCGATACTCGCCCGGACCGACGCCATAGGCCTGCTTGAACTGGCGGCTGAGGTGGCTCTGGTCGGCGAAGCCCAGCTGCATGGCCACGTTCACCGGCATGCAGCCCTGCTTGAGCAGCGCCCTCGCCTGCTCCAGCCGACGCTGCTTGAGCCAGGCATGGGGCGGCAGGCCGGTGGCCTTGCGGAACACCCGCGCGAAGTGGAAGGGCGACAGCCCGACGGCGGCGGCCAGTTCCTCCAGTGACGGCGGCTCCATCAGGCGCGACCCTAGCAGCTCGCGGGCTCGGGCCACGGCCACCGGCTCGCTGCCGGCCGGCGGGGCCTCGGGAATCCGCGCATGACGCTGGAACAGCATCAGCAAGGCTTCGCGCCAGCAGGTCTGGCGCTGCAGCACGGTGGCGTCGGAATCCAGCAGGTGGTGCGCGGCGAACAGCGCCTGCACCAGTTCCGGGTCGAACACCACGCTGGCCTCGAAGGACGGCGTGCTGCCTCCGCCCAACTCCAGTTCCTCAAGCACGCCGGAAACCTGCGCCAGCTCCGGGTAGAAGCCGCGGTAGCGCCAGCCAGCCTCGTCGGCCTTGGAGCCGGTATGCACCTCGTCGGGGTTGATCAGCACCACGCTACCGGCGGGCGCGAAGTGCTCGGCGCCGCGATGGTGGAAGCGCTGCGCGCCCTGCTCGATCATGACGAAGGCAAAGCCTTCATGGACGTGGGGCGAGAACACCTGCTCGATATAACGCGCGTGCAGCAACTCGACGCCGCCCAGCTCCTGGGCGCGCCAGAAGCGGGTACGTTCGCCGCTCGCGTCGTGTTCTGCCATGGGTCATCTCGCCAATCGATTCTCTGAGCACCGCGCTATTCGGGAGCAACTACGGTGCCAGCGCTTTCCCCTCACCCCAGCCCTCTCCCTGAGGGGGAGGGGGCCGTCCGTGCCGGCTGAAACAATGGCTTCATCCTGCGCCAACCAGTCCCCTCACCCATTGGAGCGGGGCGCACAGCCAGGGTTAGGGTGAGGGGTTTTGGAGCCGCGAACAGAATATCACTCAACCATTGAAACCGGCCTCCAGCGCGGCCTTCACCTGCGGCCATTCCTGGTCGGTGATGCTGTAGAGGATGGTGTCATCCAGTCGTCCACCGGCCAGGCGCCGGTGGTTGCGCAGCACACCCTCACGCACCGCGCCGAGCTTCTCGATGGCGCGCTGGGAGCGTTCGTTGCTGGCCGCGGTCTTGAACTGCACGCGGACCATCTTCCAGCTGTCGAAGGCGTGGCGCAGCATCAGGTACTTCATGGTGGCGTTGAGGCCGCTGCCATGCTGGCCCTGGTCCAGCCAGGTAGCACCGATCTCGCAGGCCGGCAGCGCCGGGAGGAAGTCCATGAAGCGCGTGGTGCCGACGATCTGGTTGCCCAGGCGTACCACCAGCGGCAGGGCGCGTCCCTCGCGCTGGTCCGCCAGGCCCTGGCGGTACCAGTCCGGACGCCCCGGCGCACTCATGAACTGCAGGACGTCGCGGTTCTGCTCCGCCAGCGTCACCAGGTCCGGCACGTCGGCCTCCACCATCGGCTCCAGGCGCAGTGCCCCGCGCTGCAAGGTGATGGGTAACGGTCTGAACATGGCGCCCTCCTCGACACACGACGCGAAATCATCGCTCACATCAGAGCGTAGCGGCCCGCTGAAGTGCCGCGCGCCGGCAGGCGCACGACAGACGGACCGCGAAAAGGCCGGCAAGCTACCAGCCCGGCGCCCTGCCCTCAAGTGTGAGGCGCGACACAGCGACACTGAGACATTGGTAGCAGGCGTCTGACAGTTCCGGACTTTGGTGCGAAACTGCTGCCAGTGCTCCTGCGGGGGAGCCCGTTCACTTCCGGAGTCAGCATGTCGTTGTCCAGTGGGTTGATCGCAACGGTCGCCCTGCTCTACATGGCGGTCCTGTTCGCCATCGCGTTCTATGGCGACCGCCGTCGCGCCCCTCTTTCGCCGCGTGTCCGCGCCTGGGTCTACAGCCTCTCGCTGGCCGTGTACTGCACCAGCTGGACCTTCTTCGGCGCCGTCGGCCAGGCCGCCGACCAGCTCTGGTCATTCCTGCCGATCTACGTCGGCCCCGTATTGCTGATGCTCTTCGCACCCTGGGTGCTGCAGAAGATGATCATGATCAGCAAGCAGGAGAACATCACCTCCATCGCCGACTTCATCGCCGCGCGCTACGGCAAGTCGCAGGCGCTGGCGGTGGTGGTGGCGCTGATCTGCGTGGTCTGCGTGCTGCCCTACATCGCCCTGCAGCTCAAGGGCATCGTCCTCGGGGTGAACCTGCTGATCGGCGCCGGCCCCGACTCCACTGGCATCCGCGCCCAGGACACGGCGCTGATCGTGTCGCTGATCCTCGCTCTGTTCACCATCGTCTTCGGCACCCGCAACCTGGATGTCACCGAACACCACCGCGGCATGGTGCTGGCGATTGCCTTCGAGTCGCTGGTCAAGCTCACCGCCTTCCTCGCCGTCGGCATCTTCGTCACCTACGGCCTCTACGACGGCTTCGGCGACCTGGTGGACAAGGCCCGCGTCGCCCCGCAGCTCAACGATTACTGGAAGGAGACCGTGCACTGGCCGGCCATGCTGTTGCAGACCGGCGTGGCGATGACCGCCATCATGTGCCTGCCGCGCCAGTTCCACGTGCTGGTGGTGGAGAACATCGAGCCGCGCGACCTGAACCTGGCGCGCTGGGTGTTCCCGATCTACCTGGTGCTGGCCGCACTGTTCGTGGTGCCGATCGCCCTCGCCGGGCAGATGCACCTGCCGGCCGGCGTGATGCCGGACTCCTTCGTTATCAGCCTGCCGCTGGCCGAGGCCCATCCCGCGCTGGCGCTGCTGGCCTTCATCGGCGGCGCCTCGGCGGCCACCGGCATGGTGATCGTCGCCAGCGTGGCGCTGTCCACCATGGTCTCCAACGACATGCTGCTGCCCTGGCTGCTGCGCCGCAAAGGCGAGGCCGAGCAGCCCTTCGAGGTGTTCCGCCACTGGCTGCTGACCGTGCGCCGGGTGAGCATCGCGCTGATCCTCCTGCTGGCCTACGTCAGTTACCGCCTGCTGGGCTCCACCGCGAGCCTCGCCACCATCGGCCAGATCGCCTTCGCCGCCATCGCCCAGCTCGGCCCGGCGATGATTGGCGCGCTGTACTGGAAGCAGGCCAACCGTCGTGGCGTGTTTGCCGGGCTGGCCGCCGGCTCCTTCCTGTGGGCCTACACGCTGGTGCTGCCGGTGGTCGCCAAGGGTCTGGGCTGGCCGCTGGAAACCTTCCCCGGCCTGGCCTGGCTCGCCGGTCGCCCGTTCGGCCTGTCCATCGAACCGCTGACCCTCGGCGTGCTGCTCTCGCTGATCGGCAACTTCGCGCTGTTCGGGCTGGTCTCGGTGTTCTCCCGTACCCGTGTTTCCGAGCACTGGCAGGCCAGCCGCTTCATCGGCCAGGAAATCTCCCAGAAGCTCAGCTCGCGCTCGATGCTCGCCGTACAGCTGGAAGACCTGCTGATGCTCGCCGCCCGCTTCGTCGGCGAAGAACGCGCGCGGCAGAGCTTCATTCGCTTCGCCTACCGCCAGGGCAAGGGCTTCACCCCCAGCCAGAACGCCAACGATGAGTGGATCGCCCACACCGAACGCCTGCTCGCCGGCGTGCTCGGCGCCTCTTCCGCGCGCGCCGTGGTGAAGGCCGCCATCGAAGGCCGCGAGATGCAGGTGGAGGACGTGGTGAAGATCGCCGACGAAGCCTCCGAAGTCCTGCAGTTCAACCGCGCACTGCTGCAGGGCGCCATCGAGAACATCACCCAGGGCATCAGCGTGGTCGACCAGTCACTGCGCCTGGTGGCCTGGAACCACCGTTACATCGAACTGTTCGAGTACCCGGACGGGCTGATCTACGTCGGCCGCCCGATTGCCGACATCATCCGCTACAACGCCGAGCGCAACCTCTGCGGGCCGGGCGACCCGGACCTGCACGTCGCCAAGCGCCTGTACTGGATGCGCCAGGGCACGCCGCATACTTCCGAGCGGCTGTTCCCCAACGGCCGGGTGATCGAGCTGATCGGCAACCCGATGCCCGGCGGCGGCTTCGTCATGAGCTTCACTGACATCACCAACTACCGCGATGCCGAACAAGGCCTGAAGGACGCCAACGAAGGCCTGGAGCAGCGCGTACAGGAGCGCACCTTCGAGCTGTCGCAGCTCAACCAGGCACTCACCGAGGCCAAGGGCACTGCCGAAGCGGCGAACCAGTCGAAATCGCGCTTCCTCGCTGCGGTCAGCCATGACCTGATGCAGCCGCTGAACGCCGCACGGCTGTTCTCCGCCGCCCTCGCCCACCAGGAGAAACTGCCCGAGGAGGCCACCGAACTGGTACGCCACCTGGACTCGTCGCTGCGCTCGGCGGAAGACCTGATCACCGACCTGCTGGACATTTCGCGGCTTGAGGGAGGCCGCGTCAGCGCCGACGTCGCGGCCTTCCCGCTGAGCAACCTGTACGACACCCTCGGCGTGGAATTCCGCGTACTGGCCCAGGAGCACGGCATCGACTTCCACGTGCGCGGCAGCAAGCTGCGGGTGGAGAGCGACATCAAGCTGTTGCGTCGCGTGCTGCAGAACTTCCTCACCAACGCCTTCCGCTACGCCAAGGGCCATGTGTTGCTGGGCGTGCGCCGCGAGGCCGGGCACCTGCGGCTGGAAGTCTGGGACCACGGACCAGGCATTCCGCCAGACAAGCTGCAGGTGATCTTCGAGGAATTCAAACGCCTGGACAGCCACCAGACCCGCGCCGAGAAAGGCCTGGGCCTGGGCCTGGCCATCGCCGACCGGCTGTGCAAGGTGCTCGGCCATCGCCTGGAAGTCCGCTCCTGGCCGGGCAAGGGCAGCGTGTTTAGCGTTAGCGTGCCGCTGGCTCGCCAACCCGCTCCGGCGCCGCTCAATGGGCACAAGGTGGAAACCCCGGAACAGCTCAACGGCGCGCAGGTGCTCTGCGTGGACAACGAAGACAGCATCCTCACCGGCATGAACAGCCTGCTCACGCGTTGGGGCTGCCGCGTGCTCACCGCACGCAGCCGCGAGGAATGCCAGGCGCTGCTCGAAGGCGACGCGCGGCCGCAACTGGCGTTGATCGACTACCACCTCGACGACGGCGAACTGGGCACCGACCTCATGGCCTGGCTGCGCACACGCCTCGGCGAGCCGGTGCCGGGCGTGGTGATCAGCGCGGACGCCCGCCCCGAACTGGTGGCGCAGATCCATGCGGCGGGGCTGGATTTCCTGCCCAAGCCGGTGAAACCGGCGGCGTTGCGGGCGTTATTGAGCCGGCATTTGAGTTTGCGTTGATGGTCCTCAGCGCCGGCTTGGCGCCCTCTCCCTAACCCTCTCCCTGAAGGGAGAGGGGACTGGATCGGCGCAGGATGGAGCAGCGGCATCAACCTGCACAAGTTGCGGGCGTCGTTGGGCCGGCATTTGAGTTTGCGTTGATGGTCCTCAGTGCTGGCTTGGTGCCCTCTCCCTAACCCTCTCCCTGAAGGGAGAGGGGACTGGATCGGCGCAGGATGGAGCAGCGGCATCAGCCTGCACACTCGGCTCCCTCTCCCTTCAGGGAGAGGGCTGGGGAGAGGGTCTTACAGGTCAACTCCGCGCTCGACTCAAACCACCCTCCCGCGCCACTGCATCAGCACCACTCCAGCAATGATCAACCCGATCGCCACGAAGCCCTCCGGCGACAGCCGCCGCACATTGAAACCCGCCCAGCCGAACTGATCGCACAACGCCGACATCAGCATCTGCCCCGCCACCACACAGGCCAGGAAGGTCGCCGCGCCCAATTGCGGCGCCAGCATCACCGCCACCGTCAGGTAAGCCGCGCCGAACAGCCCGCCCAGCCAGCCCCACCAGGGTGTTGTGGCTATCCCGGCGGCGGCCGGGAGCGGTACGCGAAACGCCAGCAGCGCAATGATCACCGCCGCCAGGCTGACACCCAGCGAGGTCAGGCTGGCACTCAGCGGATGGCCCAATTGGCGCCCCAGCAGCGAGTTGCTGCCCGCCTGCAAGGCAACCAGCGCGCCCACACCGATGGCAGGCAGTAGCAGAAGCAATTTCGACATCGAGTGATCTCCATGGCTTGTCGATGGAGGCCAGTTTCTGCTATCCATTCAGCGCATGGAAATGAATGATCGGTACAACCTGAATGCACTCTATTCATGACCTGCGCCGCATCGATCTCAACCTGCTGGTGATCCTCGATGCGCTGCTGGAAGAACGCCACGTGTCCCGTGCCGCCGAGCGCCTGGCAATGACGCAGCCGGCGGTGAGCCATGCGCTCAACCGCCTGCGCGATCTGCTCGACGACCCGCTGCTGGTGCGCACCGGCAACCAAATGCAGATGACCCGCCGCGCTTTCGAACTGTCCGGGCCGCTGCGGGAAATCCTCGGCGGTGTGCGCCGGCTGGTGCTGGGCGACGACTTCGATCCGGCCAGCGCCGAGCTGGAACTGCGCCTGGGCATGTCCGATTACGGCGCCTGGGTGGTGCTGCCCGCATTGCTGCCGCTCCTTCGCCGCGAGGCACCGGGCATCCATCTGGACATCCGCCAGGCCTCACGCGTGGGCATGGCCGAACAGGTGGCGAGCGGCGAGCTCGACGGTGCCCTTGGGGTCTTCCCGATGCTGTCGGAAGGGCTGCGCGTGCAGCGCCTGTTCGAGGAGCGCTTTGTCTGCCTGTGTTCGACGCAAACCCTGGGCGACAGGAAACGCCTGGACCTGGACGCTTACCTTGCCGCCCCGCACCTGCGCGTCGCGCTGCAGCAGAGCCCCGCGGAAGAAATCGACAGCCACCTGGAAAAGCTCGGCTGCCGCCGCCGGGTGGCCGCCACCGTGCCGCACTTCAGCGTGGCGCCGAGCCTGTTGGCGGGCACTGATATGGTCCTGACGATTGCCGCGCGGATGCTCCCCGATGATCTCGATAGCCATGGCCTGGCCAGCTTCGCACCCCCGCTGAAACTGGCGCCTTTCGACTTCGTGCAGATCTGGTCGGAGGCCAGCGAAGACGACCCGGCACGGCGCTGGCTGCGCGGCAAGCTGGCACAGGTCGCCGGCAACAGCTGAGGCGCTAGTCCGGCGTTTCCATGCGCCGGAGGATTTCCCCGACGCGCTCGCCGAGCAATTCGTTGGCCGAGCGCTTCAGGCCGCGCGCCAGCTCCACCAGCACCACCTGTTCGGCCACCGGCCGCAGGCGCTGGAAGACTTCGGCGAGGCGCTCCAGATCGGCAGCACCGGGCAGCAGGTCAGCACCGGGCTTGTCCACCAGGTGGGTCACCACCAGTCGCACGATGCCGGCAGCCAGGTGTTCGGTATCGCTGCGCAGCACCGCCAGATGATCCAGCAACGCGGCCAGCGGGATACCGGCGCGGTACAACTCGACACCGGCATTGAACAGCCGCGGGCTGGGAATGCTGATGCGCTCGCCGTCGAATGCCAGCAGGCCCTGCGCCAGTGCCTGGTCGATCACCGCATCATTCAACTCGCCACCGAACAACGCCTGCAGGTCGCTGAACTCGATGCTACCGGGGGACTCCAGGTTCCACGGGCCGACGATGGCCTCGTCGAGGCCGAGTACGTGGTCCAGGTCATGGCCGCTCTCCCAGCTCTCCAGCAGCTCCTTGATGTTGGCGATGTTGTAGCCGCGCTCCAGCAGGCGGTTGATCAGCCTCAGTCGGCGCAGGTGGCCGGCGAAGTACACCCCGGCGCGGCCCCGGCGCTCGGGCGGCGGCAGCAGGCCGCGGTCCTGGTAAGCCCGCAGGTTGCGCACCGTGGTGCCGCCCTCGCGGGCCAGCTCATCCACGGAATACTCGCGCTCCTCTTCCAGTTCGGAAGGCGCGTCGTCCGGGCGCTGCAGCAGGCGCTGCAAGAGATTCAGGGGTGTGCTCATGGCCGGATGATAGCCAGCGACATGCCCCCGGAACAATCGGAAGGATTAATCCTTCGGTGATCCTTTTCTCATCTCCCAGGCCCAACCAAAGACGGGAACTGCTCAGCGCCGATTCCCCCCTCTCGCTCGGAACCCGCGCCGCCAGTGGCTCGTCGCTGCGGTAACACTCCAGGCCCGCCGCGCACGCATGGCGCAACGGTGAGCGATGGGTCAGCATCGATCATGACATCGACCGATGTAACGATAACAACAACCAGCCTGGAGAAAGTCATGTCCCAAGGCGCCTGGGTGCCCACCCCCGAAGACCTGCGGCACTTCCGCGAGATTCAGCAACTGGCCTACCGCTGCTGCGAAACCATTGCCGGCGAACTGCGCCCGGGCATCAGCGAGCGCGAGACCGCCGCCCTGATGAAGACCTGGCTGCTCGATCACGGTGTGCGCGACTGGTTCCACCAGCCCTTCGCCTGGTTCGGCACCCGCACCTCGTTCAAGGGCTTCGACGGCCTGCGTCATCTGGGCGGCTTCAACCTAGCCTTCTACCCCGGCAAGCAGCGCCTGGAGGAAGGCATGCCCTTCATCCTCGACTGCGCGCCAACCCTGGGCGCCTACACCGCCGACGTCGGCTACTCTGGCGCACTGGGCCACAACCTGCTGGTGGAGCGCCTGATGGACGACCTGCTGGCGCACCGCAACCTGATCGTCGAACAAGTGCGCCAGCGCTTGCCGCTGGCCGAGGTCAGCCAGTCGGTGGACCGCCTCTGCCAGCGCCAGGGCACCCTGCCCCGGCACAAGGCCTACCCCTTCGAAGTCCTGGCCCACCGCGTGGAAAAACTCGGCGCGCGCAACACCGGCCCATCGGTCGCGCGCTTTGGCGTGCGCAACATCGCCACACTGATGAAGAACGCCCTGATCACCGGCCGCCGCGAAGGCTGGTCGCCGCTGTGGTCGAGCGATGACCGTTCGCAGCACGCGCCAACGCCGGGCCTGTGGGCGGTCGAACCGCATCTGGGCCTGCGCGGCATGGGCGCCAAATTCGAAGAATTGCTGGTGGTCACCGAGGACGACGCCTACTGGCTGGACGACGACCTGCCCCACGTGCGCCGCTGGACCCAGCGCGGCCTGATCAGCGCCCCCGCGCAGCGGGAGGTGGCATGAACGCCATGCTGGAGAAAGCCCTGCCGACACCGCAACGGCTGGACGTGCAGTCCGGCAACGTGCGTCTGGCGGTCTGGCGCTGGGGCGAACCGCACCTGCCGATGGTGCTGTTCATCCACGGCTACCCGGATAACCATGAAACCTGGCTGCCGTTGATCCGCCACCTGTCCGGCCGCTATCAACTGGTCGCCTATGACGTACGCGGCGCCGGCGAATCGGACAAGCCGCGCAAGACCCGCGACTACCGCCTGGAACTGCTCAGCCAGGACCTCAAGGCGGTGCTCGATGCCGTCAGCCCGCAGCGCGCGGTGCACCTGGTGGCCCACGACTGGGGCTCGATCCAGACCTGGGAGAGCGTCACCGATCCGCAGCTGCGCGCGCGCATCGCTTCCTACACCAGCGTCTCCGGGCCCTGCCTGGACCACGTCGGTTTCTGGATGCGCGACCGCCTGCGCCGCAAGACCCCACGTGCGCTGCTGCAGATGGCCAGCCAACTGCTGCACTCCTGGTACATCTACTACTTCCACCTGCCACTGCTGCCATCGCTGTCCTGGCGCTTCGGCGCAGCGAAGGCCTGGCCGCAGTACCTGCGCAAGGTCGAAGGCATCCGCAACCCGGTGCGTAATCCGCACCAGGCCAGCGATGGCGAGCACGGGGTGAAGCTCTACCGGGCCAACTTCATCACCTCGATCTTCAAGCCACGCAAACGGCATACCGAGGTGCCGGTGCAACTCATCGTGCCGACCCGTGACCGCTACGTCGGTCAACAATTGTTCCAGCAACTCTCACTGTGGGCGCCGCGCCTGTGGCGCCGCGACGTCACCGCCGGGCACTGGCAACTGCTTGCCGAGCCAGCCCAGTTGGGCAACTGGATCGACGAGTTCGTCAGCCACATCGAGGGCGGCGAAGCCACCCCGCAGCTGCAACGCGCCGCACTGAAACCAGGTTCCGGCCCGTTCGCCGGCAAGCTGGTGGTGGTGACCGGTGCGGGCGGCGGCATCGGCCGTTCGACCCTGCTCAGCTTCGCCGAACGCGGCGCCAGCGTACTGGCCGCAGACATCGACCCGGCCGCCGCCGAGCGCAGCGCCGAGCTGGCGCGCGCGGTGGGCGCCAGCGCCCACAGCTATTGCGTGGACGTGGGCGACAGCGCCGCCATGGAGCGTTTCGCTCAGTGGGTGAAAAGCAGCCTCGGTGTGCCCGACGTGGTGGTGAGCAACGCCGGAATCGGCATGGCCGGGCCGATGCTCAAGACCACCCCGCAGGAATGGGAGCGCCTGCTGCGCATCAATTTGTGGAGCGTGATCGACGGTTGCCGCCTGTTCGGCCAGCAGATGGTCGAGGCCGGCAAGCCGGGGCATCTGGTCAACGTTGCCTCCGGCGTGGCCTTCGCACCCTCGCGCAACTACCCGGCCTACGCCACCAGCAAGGCGGCAGTGCTGATGCTCAGCGAGTGCCTGCGCGCCGAGCTGGCTGGCCACGGCATCGGCGTCAGCGCAGCCTGTCCGGGCTTCGTCGATACCGGCATCGTCCAGGCCACGCGCTTCGCCGGCATGAATGACGAACAACAGGCGAAACAGCGCGCCAAGGTGCAGCGCTTCTACCGTCGTCGCCGGCTCAGCCCGGACGCCGTCGGCGAGCGCATCACCCGCGCAGTGGAACGCAACCAGCCGGTGGCGAAGGTCGGCAGCGAAGTGCACCTGGGCGCCTTGCAATGGCGCTTCATGCCCTGGCTGTCGCGCCTGTTCGCCCGCCTCAATCTGACTGCCTGAGAACTGCCATGAACGACCATCATCACAAGCTCGTACAACGCAAGGTGCAGTTCGACTACAGCGACTCGCCGCTGCACTGGATTCCCGGCGAGCCCGAGGCGTCCCACGCGATCAACGTCATCCACATGATGCTGCCGGCGGGCGAGTTGTGGTTCTGCCGGCTGTACAACAAGGCGCTGCCCTTCGTGAAGGAGGGCCGGCTGCGCGAGGATGTGCAGGGCTTCATTCGCCAGGAGGCGATGCACGCCCGTGCGCATTCCGGTGCCCTGGAACGCTACCTGAGCCACCATGGCATCGACTCCACGCGCTACCTGAAGGTCATGGACTACCTGTTCGAACAACTGCTCAGCGACACGCCGCTGGGCCTCGAACTGTTCAATCGCACGCCCTGGCTCAAGCGCTGGTGGATTGGCCAGCGCTGCGCCATCGTCGCCGCGGTGGAGCACTTCACCTGCATCCTCGGCAAATGGATTCTCGAAGCCGATGCGCTGGACCGCGCCAAGGCCGACCCGGTGCTGCTCGACCTGTTCCGCTGGCACGGCGCCGAGGAAGTGGAGCACCGCAACGTCGCCCACGACCTGCACGTGCACCTGGGCGGCACTTTCGTCAGCCGGCAGTTGTGGATGTTCGTGGTCTGGCCGCTGATCATCTACCTGTTCGCCTTCGGCACCCGCACCCTGTCGCGCCAGGACCCGAGCATTGCCCGGCCGCGCTCCTTCGCCGCAATCTGGCGCGACGGCTCGAAGACCGGCGTGCTGCCGAAGATCAGCTCGCTGGCCACCAGCTTCCTGCGCTACTTCAAGCCCTGGTACCACCCCGACCACGAGGCCAACACCCAGGAAGCGCTGGACTACCTGGCACGCTCGCCTGCCGCCAGCCGCGCCGCGCGCGCCTCGTAGGGCCTGTTCGCGTGCCCGCGCAGTGGCTGCGCGGCGCACGCCGAACGCATACTGCGGTCTTCTCCGTTCGTTACAGGGATGCCGACGTATGCCGATGGGAACCTACCCCCTCCACCCCGCCCTTTCCTCCCGCGTGGAGCGCCTGCCGGAGCAGGTGGACGTGGTCATCGCCGGCAGCGGCATCATGGGCTGCGCCACTGCCTGGCAGCTTGCCGGCCTCGGCCTGAGCGTACTGGTACTGGACAAGGCCGGCCTCGCCAGCCAGCAGTCCACCCGCGCCTGGGGCTTCGTCCGCCAGCAGGCGCGCGACCCGGCGGAAGTGCCGCTGATGATGGCCGCCATGCCACTCTGGGAGCGTCTGGAAGCAGAGCTGCAGCTGCCGCTGGAATGGCGCCAGGGCGGCTGCCTGTACCTGGCCGAGACGCCCGAGCAGCAGCACAAGTACGAGGACTGGCTGAAGGTCGCTGCCAACTTCGGCCTCGGCACCCGGCTACTGGGCCGTGCGGAAGTCGCGCAGCTGATGCCGGCGCTGAGCGATCCCGCACTCGGCGCCCTCTACACTGCCAACGACGGCCAGGCAGAACCGCGCCGCGTTGCTCCGGGTTATGCACTGCGCGCCATCGAGCGAGGAGCCGTGTTCGTCGAAGGCTGCGGCGTCACCGCAATCGACCGCGCCGCCGGCGCGATCTGCGGCGTGCAGACTGAGCGCGGCTATGTGAAGACCCGGCAACTACTGGTCTGCGCCGGTGCCAGCAGTTGGCGTCTGGTGCAGAGCCTCGGGCTGGATCTGCCGCAGCAGGCAGTGCGCTGTACCGTCTCGCGCACCAGCCCCGGTCCGGACGTCGGCGCGCAGAGCTTCATCGGCCACGGCATCGGCTTGCGCCAGCGCGCCGACGGCAGCATCAACCTCGCCGACGAAACCCAGGCCGACATCGACCTCAATCTCGATTACCTGCGCGGCGCGCGGCACTACCTGCCGCATCTGCCGGAACACCGCGCGGGCTTCTCCTTCAAGCTCAATGGCGCGCTCTTCCACGACCTGCGCCAGCGCCTGCCCGGCTCCGAGCGCAGCGTGAACGGTCCGGTACTCGGCGAACGTGATCCGCAGGTAAAGGCGAACACCTCGCGCGTGTTCCAGGCGCAGGCCAACCTGGCCAAGGCATTCCCGGCGCTACGCGAGGTGAAGGTGGTGGAAAGCTGGGCCGGCCTGATCGACGTGCTGCCCGACGGGATCCCGGTACTCGATGCTCCGCCGGAAGTCCCCGGCCTGCTGATCGCCACCGGCTTCTGCGGCCACGGCTTCGCCATGGGGCCCATCGTCGGCCAATTGATGAGCCAGTGGATTCACAAAGGCGAAGCCGGGATGGACCTGCATGCCTTCAGGCTGCGGCGCTTCTCCGATGGGACGGCGGGCAAGCCCTACTCCCTTTTCTGACGGATCTCCCTGTAGGAGCGCGCCATGCGCGCGATCGCGGGCATGGCCCGCTCCCACAGGGGAGAAACCGGTCACGACTAAGCTGTAATGCGGCCCGGGCTTACTCGCCCTCTTCCACCAGCGGCGAGTCATCACTCAGTGCGCGCTCCAGCCAATCCGTCGGCAGGTTCTTGCTGGCCCGTGCACCCAACAGCTTCACCTGCTCGGCGCGGCTGATCAGGTTACCGCGCCCTTCGCAGAGCTTGTTGCGCGCCGCCGCGTAAGTCTTGTCCAGCTGCTGCAGGCGGGTGCCCATCTCGTCCAGGTCCTGCACGAAGAGCACGAACTTGTCGTACAGCGCTCCGGCACGTTCGGCGATCTCGCGGGCGTTCTGGTTCTGCCGCTCCTGGCGCCACAGGCTGTCGATCACCCGCAGCGTTGCCAGCAGGGTGGTCGGGCTGACGATCACGATGTTGCGCTCGAAGGCTTCCTGGAACAGGTTCGGCTCGGCCTGCAGCGCCGCCGAGAAAGCGGCTTCGATCGGCATGAACAACAGCACGAAGTCGAGGCTGTGCAGGCCTTCGAGGCGGCGATAGTCCTTGTCGGAAAGACCCTTCACATGGCTGCGCAGTGACAACACATGCGCCTTCAGCGCCTGCTGGCGTATCACCTCGTCGTCCGCGGCAATGAACTGCTGGTAGGCAGTGAGGCTGACCTTGGCATCCACCACCACCTGCTTGTCGCCAGGCAGACGAATCAGCACATCCGGCTGGAAGCGCTCGCCGTCCGGCGCGCGCAGGCTGACCTGGGTTTCGTACTCGCGGCCCTTTTCCAGGCCGGCATGTTCCAGCACGCGCTCAAGCACCAGTTCGCCCCAGTTGCCCTGGGTCTTCTGGCCCTTCAGCGCACGGGTCAGGTTGGTGGCCTCCTCGCCCAGGCGCAGGTTCAGTTGTTGCAGACGCTCCAGCTCCCTGGTCAGCGAGAAGCGCTCGCGAGCCTCGGCCTGGTAGCTCTCTTCCACCCGTTTCTCGAAGGACTGGATGCGCTCCTTGAGAGGATCAAGTAGTTGGCCGAGTCTCTGCTGGCTGGACTCGGCAAAACGCTGCTCGCGCTCGTCGAAGATCTTCCCGGCCAGCTCGGCGAACTGTGCCCGCAGGTCGTCCTTCGCCGCTTGCAGATCGCCCAGGCGCTGCTGATGATTCTCCTGCTGCTCGCGCAGCTCGGCCGAAAGCGCCGCATGCTCGGCGGAGAGTCGACGCAGTTCGACTTCCTTATCGGCGCGCTCGGCCTGCCAGTCCTGCTCGGCGTTGCCCAGGCGCGCGCGCTCGTCCTTGCCCAACTCGACTTCACGGCGCAATGCCGCTGCCTCGGCGGAGAGCTCAGCGTGCCGGCCACTCAGACGCTGGAAGGCCTCCCGATCCGCCTCAGCCTGGGCGGACAAGCCGTCCTGCGCCAGTTGTGCAGTGGCCAGACGCTCGCGCAGCAGGCTTGTCTCCTGCTCCACCTCCACCCTGCGTGCCTGCAGGCGCCAGGCGAGCGCCGCCATGGGCAGCAATCCGGCGAGCGCACCGAGCAACAGGGCAGAAAGATCGAGGGGCATGCAGGACTCCGGGGTGTGGCAATGGATCGCGCCAGTCTAACAGTCCCCGCGCGATGAACCCTGGTCCGCCGTAAAGGCCCTGGCACAAGGCTCCTGAGCAAGCGCTCGGGACAATCCACAGAAGCTGTGGATAACTCAGTGGAGAACTTGCTTAAAACATCCCATACCCCCAGTGAACTGGGGCCGCACGACAGATTGGTGATTTTTTCACCAATAGAAATTTCATTTATTTTTCAATAAGTTAAAAAACGCAAGGAAATTCGCGAGGTGGCAAAGTGCAGTGTTTCGGGGTCTTGACAGAGTGCGTCAGCATTGTGCACAAGTGCGCGCCGCGCAGCAGCCGACCGCCCCGTTTCAGGGCAGTGGATAGGAAGTGTTCTCAGGCAGACAGTGCATTCAACCGGGCTACGCGCGCGTCGGAAGCTCCATCCTCCGACGCCGATACCCTGAGAATTTCATGCGATCTGAACCTGCCGACGCGGCGTACGCTGCGGCCGGACGATGCGGGGTGGTTCGGGAAGCTGAATCGCCAGCTGCTCGGCGGCACAGACTCGCGCATAAATGCGCTCGGCCGAACTGCGGCTGTTGCAGTCGTAGAAGAACTGATTGAGGTAAACGCGCCAGCGACGATCGTCGCTGGGATGGACGGCTATCCGTATATCCATGGTCTGGCGCTCCCTGCTTGGCCATCCCGCAACATACACCGCTCACCATGACGCGACAGTGGCAAAACGATGAACGGTCAGGCCGGATGCGGCAGCCTTCCATCCACCAGGTATTGCTCGCGGCGGTAGAGTCGCGGGCTGTCGGGCACCTGGGCATGCTTGAAGGCAACGTACTCGGAGGTCGTCTCGCACAACCAAGGCATCAAGTTGCGCGGGCGCTTCTCGGTGAACGCCGAGGGAGCGAACAACCCGACGTTCACGCCGCCCTGCGGGCAGCGTGCCGAACGGTATTCAAAGGCCTCCACGCCCGCCTCACGCATCGCGCTGCCCAGGCCCTGGGTCACACTGTAATCCTGCGGATCGAGCAGTGCTTCGTGCTCACGGAAAGGCGGCAGGTGAAGACGCACCCCCTTCTGCACCTGGAAACGCGCTTCGAACGAGGCGTGCTCGGAAAGGATTCGCCCACTGGGCGGCGGAGTCGCCATCCCTTCCCACAGCACGAAGCGGTAGAAAGCTGACTCCGCCATGGCTGTTTCCAGCTTGAGCGCGCCATAGAACAGGCTCGGCTCATGCCGCCGGCCGAAGCGCGAGCCCCAGCGCAGCGGCGGATAGCGGAACGGTGTCTTCAATAGATAGTGCAGCGGCTCGGCGGCAGGCGGCATGTGCGGCTTGCTGGTTTCCAGCAACTCCTCGAGCAGCGCCTGCTCTTCCAGGGTGTCCACCAACTGCAGCGTCGCCACCTGGCCCTGGCTTTCCACCAAACGCACCAGTCGCCCACGGATGGGAGCGACGACCGAATCCTCATACTTCGCCCAGAGACGGGCGCCGGCGGTGAAGGACATTCAGACCTTGCCCCGGATGGCGTCCAGGTATTCGACCACCGCAACCAGCCCCTGCACCTGCTCCATCAACTGAAGCGGCACACCGCCCAGATGACGGTTCTCGGTACGCAGGAAGTGGCGCATGTCTTCATGGTTGCCGCCGAACAAGGCGAACAGCGCGCGGTAGATGCGCACCAGCAGCAGCGCCAGCTCGCCGGTCTTGCTGTCCACGCGCAGGCCATTCTGCTTCCAGCGACTCACCGCACTGCGGTCCACACCGACGATGGCAGCCAGTTCCTGCTGGGTCATCGCCAGGTGCTCGCGCGCCGTCAGCACGGCCTTGGCCAGGACGGCATCGGCAAGCGGATTTTCCTTCAGCAGAGCGCTCATCGCGGGCCTCCCGTCAGTGCATTTGCTGCAAACATATCATCAAATGCTGAAACCACACAAAGACCTCGGCACCAAGAAATACACCGGATTGCGTATTCGTCCGCTCTGTATCAGCGAGCTGACAAAGCAGAGAATTTCTTTACCGAACATTTACTTACGCTTGGCGTTCATTGACCTGGCCACGCGGTCTCATGAAGTACCCGGATCATCCGGGACGATGAAGCAGGATTCGCGCTCCGGCACTGCCGGATGCTCTAGGAGAAACAGCATGAAGAAGTCAGTCGCCCTGATCTGTGCCGCCCTGATGCTCGGCAGCCCGCTGGCGAGTTTCGCCCAGCCGGGGCGGCCCGGACAATGGCCAGAACCGTCCGGACAATCGACAGCCGCAGCAGCAACAACAGCGGCCGCCCCAGCAACAACAGCAACGCCCTGGGCAGCAACAGCAGTATCAACAGCGGCCTCAGCAGCAGCAACAGCCACACGGCAACTACAACCAGGGGCGCAATGGCCACGCCGATGCACGCTACTACAAGAACCCGAACTATCGCCCGCAAGCCGGTATGCCCGTGCCTCATCGCGATTGGCGCCGCGGAGTAGTCGTGGAACCGAACTACCGTGGCGACCGTTACTGGGTCACCGACTGGCAAGCCCGCCACCTGTACGCTCCGCCGCGTGACCATCGCTGGCTCTACGTCAACGGCGATTACATCCTGGTCGCCATTGCCAGCGGGCTGATCGTCAACATCCTGGCCGGCTATTGATCCACTTCAGGCTCTGGCGCTGAGCATGGAGCCTGCGCCGCTGCCGCCAGCCTTGCGGATCGCCTCGGCCAGCGCCGCGGCGGTCTGCTGCATGGCCGCGCTGGTGCTGGCAATGCGGCTTTGCAGCGCCATCAGTGCGGCGGTCCGCTCGGCATCGGAGGAATAGTGGCGCTTCTGCGCCTCAGCCAGCTCCCGCTGCTCCTGCTGCAACTGTTTCTGCAATTCCTTCAGACGCTTCTGCAGTTGTTCGACCGTTGTGCTGGAGCTGCCAGAGCTGCCAGAGCTCTTGCTGCTCTTGCCACTGGGCGCGGCCCCGCCGGCCTGCAGGCGCGGGCTTTCAGCAGTACTACCGGCGCTTTCGTTGGAAGCTCCAGCCGATGCATTGCCATCGCTCGCCACGCGAAGCTGGGTGGCAAAAGTCTGGATGGCGGGGGTAATGGAAAAGGCTCATGCCGGATGTCCTTTGCTCCGGGAATTCAGCCGTTCTATCGGCCACCGCAGGAAAATCTTGAAAGCTCCTTCGCACGACCTGGCAAAGTCCCTAGGATAGGCGCCTTTATTTCCAGCCTGTCGCCATGGACAAGAAACGCGCCTACCAGTTGATCCTCGCCCGCCTCGCCGAAGATTTGGAGATCGCCGTGCGCGCCGCTCAGACGGCCCACGAGACCGCGACCCACGAGGAGAACATTGCCGAGAACAAGTACGACACCCTCGGCCTGGAAGCGGCCTACCTTGCCGCCGGCCAGTCGCGCCGCGTGGAGGAGATACGCCAAGCGCTGTCGCTCTTCGAAAACCTGCAACTGCGCGATTTCGACGAAGAGCTTGGCATCCAGACCAGCGCACTCGTGCAACTGGTCAACCAGCAGGATCAGCAGCGGTGGGTCTTCCTGGGCCCGGACGGCGCCGGCCTCAAGGTGCAATTCGAAGGCAGCGAAATCCTCGTCATTACCACCCGAGCCCCGCTGGGTAGCGCCCTGCTCCATCGCCATCCCGGTGACGAGGTGGAAGTGGGCACCGGCAGCGCCCGCCAGCGCTACGAAATCCTCGACGCCTGCTGAAAGTCTCTAGGCCCGACCGCCCCTCGGCAGTCGAGCGCATCGATGAAAAAACTGAGCGGAACAGACAATACCCGGCACACAGGCTGGCGCAGACTAAGCTTCAAGGCCACACCTCATCCTTCCCGGCCTCAAGGAGAAGCACCATGCTGTTCAACTGGTCCGAGTATGTCCCCGCCGTGAAAAAAGCCTTCGGCGCCCTGGGCAAGAAGCACCCGAAAATGATTGCCGCCTATCAGGCCCTGGAAGCCGCCGCCGCTGACGGCGACGCCCTGGACGCCAAGACCCGCGAGCTGATCGCCATCGCCGTGGCCATCACCACCCGCTGCGATGGCTGCATCGGCGTCCACGCCGAGGCCGCGCGCAAGGCCGGTGCCACCGAAGCCGAAATCGCCCAGACCCTGGCCACCGCCATCTCCCTCAACGCTGGCGCCGCCTACATCTACTCCCTGCGCGCCCTCGAAGCCTACGAGTCCGCTGCCGCTCCGAAATGAGCCTTCGCCCGCGGCGTCCACGCGCCGCGGGCCTGCCTCTTTGCCTTCCAGGCTGGAATGGGTTATCAGTGGGACTTAGCCATTCAAGCCTCAACCCATGTCGCAGCCCATGTCGCAGCCCAGCCTCGGTTTCTGGAAACTCACTCTCGCCATCGCCGCCGGCACCTGGCTCGGTTGCCTGGCCGTCATCGCCACAGCCTGGCTGGTCTGGCCCGAACTGCCGCCCGCCGTCGTCACCCGCCTCGCGCAGCCACCAGCAGCAAAGCCCACCACCTCCCCGCCAGTGCGCAGCAACGAAGAGATGTTCCAGCAATACCTGCAACGGCAGCAGACCACTCAGGAACAGCAGAATCGCCAAATAGAGAAGTCGGAGCAGGAAAAACGCTTCAATGGTGCGCCGTGCCAGTTCTGGCTACAGCAGTACCAGGCGAATCCTACTGAGGGAAATCGGAAGAAGATGGATGGGTATTGCGGGTGATGTAGCGCTGGACGGAAATTATCCGAGTGCAGAAAAGACGAAGCCCCTGAAACTCTAGGAATTTCAGGGGCTTCAGCCATTTCAATAATGGCGGAGAGATAGGGATTTGAACCCTAGGAACTGTTGCCAGTTCAACGGATTTCGAATCCGTCCCGTTCGGCCACTCCGGCATCTCTCCGTGCGGCGCGCATGATACCAGCTTGAAGCCTGAAGGCGAAGCCCTGTTTCAGGATTTTTTTGCGTGGTATCAGGCGCTTGCGTGCGCTCGTCAGATCAGAGCGGTACGCCGAGACGGTGAGCCACTTCTTCGTAGGCTTCGATAACGTCGCCCAGACCCTGGCGGAAGCGGTCCTTGTCCATCTTCTTGCGGGTTTCCTTGTCCCACAGGCGGCAGCCGTCCGGGCTGAACTCGTCGCCCAGCACAATCTTGCCGTGGAACAGGCCGAACTCGAGCTTGAAGTCCACCAGCAGCAGGCCGGCGTCGTCGAACAGCTTGTTCAGCACTTCGTTGACCTTGAAGGAGTAGGCCTTCATTTCGGCCAGTTGCTCCAGGGTCGCCCAGCCGAAGGCCTGGACGTGGGATTCGTTGATGAACGGGTCGCCCAGGGCGTCGTTCTTCAGGAACAGTTCGAAGGTCGGCGGAGTGAGTTGCAGGCCCTCTTCCACGCCCAGACGACGCACCAGGCTGCCAGCGGCATAGTTACGCACGACGCACTCGACCGGGATCATGGCGAGCTTCTTGACCAGTACTTCGTTGTCCGACAGCAGGGCGTCGAACTGGGTCGGGATGCCGGCGGCTTCGAGCTTCTGCATGATGAAGGCGTTGAACTTGTTGTTCACCATGCCTTTGCGATCGAGCTGCTCGATGCGCTTGCCGTCGAACGCCGAGGTGTCGTTGCGGAACAGCAGGACGAGGCGGTCGGCGTCATCGGTGGTGTAAACCGACTTGGCCTTGCCGCGATAGAGTTCTTCGCGTTTTTCCATGATGGGCTCCGCTTGCTTAGGGGGTGGACTCAGGCGATGGTGCGCCAGTCGAGTCCAGAATGCTGATCGGCTACCTGCAGCCAGTCCGGGTCGCACCCTAAGGTGTCGACGAAGCTTTGCCGGGCCAGCTGCGGCGAGTTGTTCTTTTCGCTGAGATGCGCCAGCACCAGGTGCTGCAAGCTTTCCCAGCCCAGCTGGGCCACGAGTTCAGCGGCCTGCCGGTTGTTCAAATGTCCCCACTGGCCGCCTACACGGACCTTGAGTGGGTAGGGATACGGACCGCGGGCCAGCATGTCGGTATCGTGATTCGCCTCGATGATCAAGGCATCGAGGCCACGATAGCATTCCAGCACCTGCGCCGTGGCGGCTCCCAGATCGGTGAGCTGGCCAAAGCGCTTCCGGCCATCGGAAAACACGTACTGCAGGGGCTCCCGCGCATCGTGGGAGACGCTCACCGCAGTGACTTCCAGGTCTTTCAGTACCAGGCGGTCGCCGCATTTGAGCAGCCCGGCCGGTGTCACCGGCTTGCGCATTCCCTGCAAGGTGCCGGCGCTGAGGTACACGGGTATTCGATGGTGCCGGGCCAGCAGTTCGACGCCGTTGATGTGATCGGAGTGCTCGTGCGTGACCAGTACCGCATCCAGCTGCCCGGGCTCTACGCCCAGGCGCGCCAGACGGCGGATGGTTTCACGCAGCGGGAAGCCGCAATCGATCAGTATCCGGGTGTCAGAACTGCTCACCAAGGCCGAATTGCCCCGGCTTCCGCTCCCCAGGACCGCGAAGTGCATTCCGCATACTCTCCTGGAAGTTTTTCCAACACGCCCTGCGCCACGTCAGCCGGTGCGGAGGTGTTGATGTCTTTGTCGACGGTGATCTGGACGGTGTTGCTCACGCTGGTCAGGCGAACCTGGTAGCGCTGGGCCTTGGCGTCCTCTTCTTCCTTGGTCTTCTCGCCGCCGCCGAACAGGCGGCTGAAGAAGCCAGGCTTGTCTTCGTCCTTCTTCTTCGCGCCTTCGGCGATGTTGACGTAGTACACGCCCAGGCTGCGGTTGAGGTCGTCGACACGGATGTCGGCGCGATCCAGTGCACGGCCGACGCTGACCCAGGCACGGTCGAAGTCGGAGTCGACGGTCAGTACCGGGTTGCCGCTGCCGTCTTTGTTCAGCTGGACGGCGCCGGGGGTGTCGTAGTCCGAGTGTGCGGCGAGCAGGGAGACGGAGCCGCCCTTCTCGGCACTGGTAGCCATGCTGGCGATCATTTCGTCGAGCAGCGCGGCGTCCAGGCTCGGTACGGCCGGCTTGGTCGGCCAGTCACCGCTGGCGGTGCTACCGGCCGGGCGGGTTTCGCTCAGCACGTAGACTTCACTGGTGTTGGTCTGCACACCCGGCTCGATGCGCACGCGAACACGCGCTTCGCTGTCAGGCTCGACGCCCGACACGCGGCTGCTCAGACGGCGCGCCAGCGGCGCGGAGAGCTGCGACAGCGGCTGCCAGTTGGTGCTGAATTCGCCAGTCTGCGGACGTTCATTGGCGATGGAGAAGCCGTTGTCCTGGAAGAACTGGTGAGCAACCGGCCAGACTTCGGCCGGCGGACGCTGGGCAACCAGCCAGCGCGAATCGCCGCTCTTCTGCAGGCTGAAGTCGCTGACTTCGCCAGCGCCAGAGAGCGGCTGCGGACGCGGTACTTCGAACTCGCCTTCCTTCTCGGTGCTGGTGGCGACGTTCATCGGGATCGGCAGCAGCGGGTCGAGCTGCTTGCTCTGCATGCCCTCGGGCACCTTCATCGGTGCGGTTTCGCGGGCGTTGAGGTAGTCGTCGCCACGGTCGCGGAAGTAGCCTTCCGGGCCCCACAGCCAGCCGCAGCCGGAGGTGTTGCCGATAACCAGGGCGAGCGCAGTCAGTCCTGCCAGTCGCTTCATGCGAGGGAGCTCCTTAAGCCGAGGACGCCGGTCTGGCGCATGGCCTGACGCAGCGGTTCGTGGCAGCGCGGGCTGAGCCAGGTCAGAGGCAGGCGGATGCCGCCCTGGATCAGCCCCATCTGCTGCAGCACCCACTTGACCGGGATCGGGTTGGCCTCGACGAACAGCGTGGCGATGCAGGCCGAGCATCAGACTGTTGTTGTGGACCTGCCTTGGCGAAATCGCCGGCGAAGACGGCGGCGCAGAGGTCGTCATCAGGCGCGGGGCGACGTTCGCGGTCACCGAGATCTTGCCCTTGCGATCCTCAGCATGCGAGCGAGAGGCGGTGCCGTCGTCACCGGAGTAGACGAGGAAGTCCTTGCGGCACGGGCCACAACAGTCGGTGCCGCGCTGCATGTCGCCCGTGGCGTCCTTGATGCCGACGATGTTCGGCACCTTGGGCGAGGCGCTCGACGCCGTGTCGTTCAGCATGTCGGCCACGGTGCGGCCCGGCACGTTGTACAGGATCTGCGGGATGGTCGACCGCCTCGGCGATGTGGCGGAAATGCTGGTACAGGCCTTCCTGGGTCGGCTTGTTGTAGTACGGGGTCACCAGCAGGCCATGCATCGGCACCGCCGGACTTGGCAGACTCGGTCAACTCGACGGCCTCGCGGGTGGAATTCGCGCCGGTACCGGCGATGACCGGAATGCGGCCGTTGACCTGGTCGACGGCCGCGACGGATCACTTCCAGGTGTTCGTTCAAGTCCAGAGTCGGCCGATTCACCTGTGGTGCCGACCGATACGATGGCGTCGGTGCCTTCCCGCAGGTGGAAATCCACCAGCTTCGCGAGGCTGTCCCAATCCAGTCGACCCTGAGCATCGAAGGGGGTGACCAGCGCCACCATACTGCCCGCAATCATGCAACCGCTCCTGCCGGAAAAAGAAAGCCGTAATGGTACTGTCGCCACCGGCCCCGCACAAGGTGACGCAGTGACCCGCGAGCGGCCAGACATTCCCCTCATCGGCGCTTTTCGCTACCCTTTCCCCTTTGTCGATGCGGCCCGCTTGGCCGCCACTCCCAGGAAAGCTGCATGTCCACCTCTCACCCTCGTGAACAATTTCTTCTGATCAGTGCTCTGGGCCCGAACCCGATGGAGTTGACCAGCGTGCTGTGCCGCACCTGCGTCGACAACCGCTGCTCGGTGGTCAGCAGCCGCCTGACCCGTCACGGCGAGTTCAGCGCGCTGATCCTGCAGATCTCCGGCAGCTGGGACGCCCTGGCCCGCCTGGAGGGCGGCCTGCCGCCCCTGGCCAAGCGCCACGGCTTCACCCTCAGCGTCACCCGCAGCAATGTCCACGTCACCCGCGCCCAGGCCCTGCCCTACGTGGCCTATGTCAGCGCCGTCTATCGCCCGGACATCCTCAACGAGCTGTGCCAGTTCTTCATCGATCACAACATCGAACTGGAGAACCTCACCTGCGACACTTACCAGGCGCCGCACACCAACACCAGCATGCTCAACGCCACCATCACCGTGACGCTGCCGGCCGGCACCCAGATCAGCTGGCTGCGCGATCAGTTCCTCGACTTCGCCGATGCGCTGAACCTGGACGCGCTGATCGAACCCTGGCGTCCGCAGCATCCGTAAGGGTGCTCTCAAGGAGAAAATCCCAATGGCAGTCGAACTGAACAAGCCCGTCGCCGATTTCCAGGCCCCAGCCACCAGCGGCACCGAATTCCGTCTGTCCGAACTCAAGGGCAAGCAGGTCGTGCTGTATTTCTATCCCAAGGACAGCACCCCGGGCTGCACCACTGAAGGCCAGGGCTTCCGCGACAAGATCGAGGATTTTGCCAAGGCCCACACCCTGGTGTTCGGCGTATCCCGCGATGGCATCAAGTCCCACGAGAACTTCAAGGCCAAGCAGTGCTTCCCCTTCGAGCTGATCAGCGACAAGGACGAAGCCGTCTGCCAGCTGTTCGACGTGATCAAGCTGAAGAAGCTCTACGGCAAGGAATACATGGGTGTTGACCGCAGCACCTTCCTGATCGACGCCAAGGGCGTGTTGCGCCAGGAATGGCGCGGCGTGAAAGTGCCTGGTCACGTGGATGCCGTGCTCGCCGCCGCCCAGGAACTGAACAAGGCCTGAGCCGCACTGCGAAAATGAAAAAGGCCGCTGATCAGCGGCCTTTTTCTTTTACATCATCGGGCTGACCTGCGGCTCAGCCACCGGCTGGCGCGGCCAGGCATCCAGCACGGCCTTCACCAGGGTCGCCAGCGGGATGGCGAAGAACACGCCCCAGAAGCCCCACAGCCCGCCGAACAGCAACACCGCACAGATAATCGCCACAGGGTGCAGGTTCACCGCCTCGGAGAAGAGCAACGGCACCAGCACGTTGCCATCCAGTGCCTGGATGATCGCGTGAGCGGCCATCAGGTAGATGAACTGGTCGCTCCACCCCCACTGGAACAGCGCGATCATCGCCACCGGCACGGTGACCACCACGGCCCCGATATAGGGCACGACCACCGACAGGCCGACCAACAGTGCAAGCAGCGCCGCATAGTTCAGTCCCAGTACGGCGAAGGCAATGTAGGTCGCCACGCCGGTAATGAAGATCTCGATGACCTTGCCACGGATGTAGTTGGCGATCTGCTGGTTCATCTCGTTCCACACCTGCTTCATCAGCCCGCGCTCGCGGGGCAGGTAACGGCGGAACCAGTGGTAGAAGCGGCGGCGGTCCTTGAGGAAGAAGAACACCAGGATCGGCACCAGAACCAGGTAGATCATGATGTTCACGACCACCGGCAGGCCCGACAGGGAAAAGGTCAGCGCCCACTGGCCGAGCTGACCCAGTTCGCTGCGCGCCGCCTCGACGGTGCGCAGCACCTGCTCTTCGGTGACCATGTCCGGGTAGCGTTCCGGCAGCATCAGCAGGGTCGCCTGCCACTCGCCGAGCATGCCGGGCAGCTCATTGAACAAGGTGAACAACTGCTTCCACACCAACGGCACCAGCACCAGCAGGAATACCGCGAGCAACCCGAGGAACAGCGAATACACCAGCCACACCGCAAACAGGTGCGGTACGCGCAGGCGCTCCAGCACACCGACCATGCCCTGAATCAGAAAGGCGATGACCATCGCCGCCAGCACCGGCGCGAGCATCCCGCCGAAGGCCAGGATGACGGTGAATCCCAGACCGAGAATGACCGCCAGCACTATCGCCTCCTCGTCGGAGAAATAGCGCTGCATCCAGTCCTGCAAAACCTTGAGCATGTACAGACCTGCGAAACGACTGAGGGTAACGTCCCGGTTACCCGGAAACTTCAGGACTACTTCTTGCGTAGCCAGTAGCGATAGACGCCGGCTTCGACCTCTTCATGCAGCAGCGAGTGCCCGGCAAGATCGGCAAAAACGCGAAAGTCGCGCTGGGAGCCTGCGTCGGTGGCAATCACCTTGAGCACCGCTCCACTGGGAAGGCGGTTCAGCTCGAGCTTGGCCTTGAGCAGCGGCAACGGACAATTGAGACCGCTGGCGTCCAGCTCCGCGTCACAGGCGGGGACGGACGGCATGGAATCGGACATCGAAACGAACTCCGGTCAGGGCGCCCAAGAATACCGAAAGCGTTGGAAAAGTAACCAGGCCCGGCCGAGACGCTGTTCATTAATCAAGCCGTCAGCATCAGGGCCTGAAAGGGCGGCAAAGCGGAAAATACCCGATTCGAATTGCGCCGCACTTCCGCCCTGCAAACTAGGCATAGGCGATAGCGTGCGGCTAAAGTAGAGCCTTTCTCGGAACGAGCCTCGTGTACATGAAAGTACTCCGCCCTGCCCTGCTGTCGCTCGCTGTCGCTCTCGCCACGCCGGCCCTGGCGGACGACCTTCCTTCCCTGGGGGACGCCAGCTCGTCCATCGTTTCCCCGGAGCAGGAATTCCAGCTAGGTCGCGCCTGGCTGAGCATGCTGCGCAACCAGGTCGACACGCTCAACGATCCGCAACTCAAGGACTACGTCGAGTCCAGCGTCTACCGCCTGGCCGAGTCGAGTGAACTGCAGGACCACCGTCTGGCCTTCATCCTGATCCGCGACAAGCAGATCAACGCCTTCGCCGCCCCTGGCGGCGTGGTCGGCGTCAACGGCGGCCTGTTCATCTATGCCCAGACCGAAGGCGAATACATCGCGGTACTGGCGCACGAACTCGGCCACCTGAGCCAGCGCCACTTTGCCCGCGGCATCGAAGCGCAGCAGCGCATGCAGGTACCAGTGATGGCCGCCATGCTCGCCGGCATCATCGCCGCCGCAGCCGGCGCCGGTGACGCCGGTATCGCCGCCATCGCCGGCACCCAGGCCGCAGCCATCCAGAACCAACTGCGTTTCTCCCGTCAGAACGAGCAGGAAGCCGACCGCGTCGGCGTTGCCACCATGGTCCGCGCAGGCTACGACCCGCGCTCCATGCCCAACATGTTCGAGCGCCTGGCCCGCCAGTACCGCTACGAGGGCAAGCCGCCGGAATTCCTGCTGACTCACCCGGTCACCGAATCCCGTATCGCCGACACCCGCAACCGCGCCGAGCAATATCCCAAGGGTGGCAAGGAAGACTCACTGCGTTACGAACTGATGCGCGCCCGCGTCCAGCAGATGTTCGAGGACACTCCGGGCATGGCCAGCAAGCAGTTCCGCGCGCAGCTCGACGAAGACCCGAAGAACGATGCCGCCCGCTACGGCCTGGCGCTGTCGCAGACCAAGATAGGCCAGCTCAACGACGCCCGCAGCAACCTCCAGCAACTACTGGCCAAGGCGCCCAACGACATCAGCTACAACCTGGCGATGGCCGACGTCGATATCACCGCGAACAAGCTGCCCGACGCCCAGGCACGGGTGCAGAAGATGCTCGGCCAGTACCCGGACAGCTACCCGCTGATCCAGGCCAATGCCGACCTGATGATGAAAACCAACCGCGCAGCCGACGCCGAGAAGACGCTGTTCAAGCTATCCCAGCGCCGCCCACTGGACCCGGACGTCTGGAGCCGTCTGGCCGACGCCTGCACCCTGAGTGGCAACGCCATTGGCGTGTACCAGGCCCGCGCGGAGTACTACGCGCTCACCGGCGACTACAAGCAGGCGATCGAGCAGCTGGACTTCGCCAAGCGCCGCGCCGGCGGCAACTTCACCCTGGCCGCGCGCCTGGATGCCCGCCAGCAGGAGTTCCGCGACCAGGAACGCATCCTCAAGGAAATGATGGGCCGCTGAGCCATTCCCTCGCCCATGAAAAAGCCCGGCATCTGCCGGGCTTTTTCATTCATGCAACCTGATCAGGCATTGCCCGCCAGCTTCAGCTTCGCCGCCTGGGTGAAATCGAGCATGCGCTTGAGCGGCTTGATCGCCTTGGGAATCAGCGCCGGGTCGACGAAGATTTCACCCGAACCTTCCTTCAGGCACGCCAGGGTGCGCTCCAGAGTGTTCATGGCCATCCACGGGCAGTGTGCACAGCTGCGGCAAGCCGCGCCGTTGCCGGCGGTGGGCGCTTCAATGAACTCCTTGTCCGGGCACAGCTGCTGCATCTTGTAGAAGATGCCGCGGTCGGTGGCGACGATGAAGCGCTTGTTCGGCATCGTCTGTGCGGCCTTGATCAGCTGGCTGGTAGAGCCCACGGCATCGGCCAGGTCCACCACTGCCTCCGGCGACTCGGGGTGCACCAGGATCGCGGCGTCCGGGTAGATCGCCTTGAGGTCTTCCAGCTGCTTGGCCTTGAATTCCTCGTGGACGATGCAGGCACCGTCCCAGAGCAGCATGTCGGCGCCAGTCTCGCGCTGAATGTAGCGGCCCAGGTGCTGGTCCGGCGCCCAGAGGATCGGCTCACCGTTGTCCATCAGGTGCTCGACGATTTCCACGGCGCAGCTGGAGGTCACCACCCAGTCGGCGCGCGCCTTTACGGCTGCCGAGGTATTTGCGTACACAACCACGGTGCGCTCGGGATGCTTGTCGCAGAAGGCAGAGAACTCCTCCACCGGACAACCCAGGTCGAGGGAACAGGTTGCCTCCAGGGTCGGCATGAGTACGCGCTTTTCCGGGTTGAGGATTTTTGCGGTCTCGCCCATGAAGCGAACACCGGCCACCACTACGGTCTGCGCCGAATGCTGGTTGCCGAAGCGGGCCATTTCCAGCGAATCGGAAACGCAGCCACCCGTCTCTTCAGCCAGCGCCTGGATCACCGGATCGCAGTAGTAGTGCGCGACGAGCACGGCATTCTGCGCTTTCAGCTCGGCGGCGATGGCCGCACGGTAGTCGGCCTCTTCCTGCGCACTCAGCACCCGCGGCTGCTTCGCCGCCAGATGGGCCTGGACCAGCAGGCGTTCGGAAATCTGGGACATCGTGTGGAAACCTCAACAGGCACGGTCTGATTATGCCGGCGATTTTATCACCACCGCCCTTGATGCGATGCGGCGTCGATGGCCGTAGAGCAGCTTTTTCCGGCACATGGCAAAAGCCCCGTGATCTTTCGATCACGGGGCTTTCACAGGATTTTATGGTGGGTCGTGTAGGATTCGAACCTACGACCAATTGGTTAAAAGCCAACTGCTCTACCGACTGAGCTAACGACCCGACGTGGTGCGTATAATACTCATTTCTAACGAAAAAACAACACCCCGCGAAAACTTTTTTCAGAAATATCGCGTCGGGTCGGAAATTCCGGCCGCCGCAAAGCCTTCGGAACGCAGTCGGCAGCTGTCGCATTTACCGCACGCACGCCCGTCATCATCGGCCTGATAGCAGGAAACGGTCAGGCTGTAGTCCACGCCCTGAGCAATGCCCGCCTCAATGATCTGCGCCTTGGAGAGGAACTGCAGCGGGGCCTGGATGCGGAAGCCGTCGCCCTCTACACCTGCCTTGGTTGCCAGATTCGCCATGCGCTCGAAGGCTTCGACGAACTCCGGACGGCAATCCGGGTAGCCGGAGTAATCCACGGCATTCACACCGATAAAGATATCCCGAGCGCCCAGCACCTCCGCCCACCCCAGGGCCAGAGAGAGGAACACGGTGTTGCGCGCCGGCACGTAGGTCACCGGGATGCCTCTGGGACCTCGGGTACATCGATGCTGCTATCGGTCAGGGCGGAGCTACCGATGCCGTTCAGGTTCAGGCCTATCACCTTGTGCTCGATCACGCCCTGCTGGCGAGCAACCCGCTCGGCAGCCTGCAACTCGGCACGGTGACGCTGGCCGTAGTCGAAGCTCATGGTGTAGCAGTCGTAGCCGTCGGCCTTGGCCATGGCGATCACGGTCGCAGAGTCCAGACCGCCGGAGAGCAGGATTACGGCTTTCTTGTCGTTCACGGATTGCTTGATGGACATAAGAAGGTCTCCTCCGCGCTCAATGGCCCGGTTCGTCGTTCCAGAGAATCTTGTGCAGCTGCAGTTGCAGGCGCACCGGCAGGTTGTCGCTGACGATCCAGTCGGCCAGCGCACGCGCATCCACTTCACGGTGGCTGGGCGAGAACAGGACTTCGCCGGCACGTTGCTCCAGGCGGTACTCGATCAGTTTGGATACCGCCCAGTCGTAGTCCTCGCGGGAACAGATGACGAACTTCACCTGGTCGTTGGTCGTCAACAGCGCCAATATTCTCGTAGCGATTGCGCGTCACTTCTCCGGAGCCAGGAGTTTTCAAGTCAAGAATGCGACTGACGCGACGGTCGGTGGCGGAAATATCCAGCGCACCACTGGTTTCCAGCGAGACGTCGTAGCCGGCATCGCACAGGCGCTGCAGCAGCGGGATGCAGTTGGTCTGAGCCAAGGGCTCGCCGCCGGTCACGCAGACATAGCGCGGGCGGTATCGGCAACTTGCTCAAGGATGGCATCAAGGGTCTGGATCTCGCCGCCACTGAAGGCATACGCGGTATCGCAGTAATTGCAGCGCAGGGACAGCCGGTCAGGCGTACGAACACGGTCGGCAAGCCGGCGGTGCGCGTTTCCCCTGCAACGAGTAGAAAATCTCGGTAATGCGCAGGGTCTGTTGCATATCAGCCACGGGCGTGACGGCTACACAGGCCATCCGCCTCCGTTGCGTTGGAGTCGTGGGCGCGCTCATGGGGCGCCCGGAAGACCCGGAACACAGCAGACATCAGCCGAGCTGAAACCACTGGCGCTTTCCGGGGGCGGGAATTCTAACGAAAAAACCCGCGACGGGCGCGGGTTTTCGGACGGTGCGGAGCCTTACTTGAGGTTCTTCAGGTCACGCTGGGACAGCTGGGCAGCGGAAGTGCCCGGATACTGGGCCACGACCTGCTGCAGGATGCCACGGGCCTTGTCGGTATTGCCCAGGCGGCGCTCGACATCGGCAAGCTTGTACAGCGAATCGGGCACCTTGGCGCTGCTCGGGTAGGCTTGGCTGACGCGGGCGAAGGCCTGGCCGGCGCCCTGGAGGTCACCCTTGGCAAGGTTCACTTCGCCGAGCCAGTACTGCGCATTGCCAGCGTACTGGCTGTTCGGATACTTGCGCAGGAAGGCGCCGAAAGCCTGACTGGCCTTGTCGAAGTCCTTGGCCTTGATCAGGTCAAAGGACGCGTCGTAATACAGCTTTTCTTTTGCCGGGTCACCCGGCTCGTTGCTGGCAGCGGGCTGCTGTTGCTGGGCGGCGGCAGCACCTGCTCCAGCGGCAGCTCCGGCACTGGTGCCGGCAGCGGGGGAATTGGGTTGAACTGCAGCACCGGCCGCTCCTGCACCTGCACCGCTGGAAAGGCGGCTGTCGATGTCCTGGAAGCGTTCCTGGTTTTCCTGCTTCATCTGCTGGATCTGGTTCTGCTGTTCTTCGAGCATGCCGCGCAGACGGGACATTTCGTCCTGCATCTGCTGCAGCTGCATGAACAGCTGAGCCTGACCGGAGACGGGAGTTGTCATCCCGCCCCCGGCGTAGGCGCCATCAGCGCCTGCGGTGCCATAACCCGAGGGCGGTGTGCTGGCATAGCCACCATTACCGTCCTGTACCGGAACCGCGGCTGCCGCCATGAGCGGCAGTCCGCATGCGATCAAGGTCAGAAAACGCAGGCGCATCGGCATCAGGTCTTACTTCTTCAGCTCAACGCGACGGTTCTGGGCCCAGGACTGCTCGTCATGGCCAGTGGCAACCGGACGCTCTTTGCCGTAGGAAACCAGTTCCAGCTGAGCCGGGGAAACGCCCTGCAGTACCAGGTAGCGCTGAACGGCCTTGGCGCGACGCTCGCCCAGAGCCATGTTGTACTCGCGGGTACCGCGCTCGTCAGTGTGACCTTCCAGGACTACGCGCTGGCCGGAACCTTTCAGGTCCTTGGCGTGTACGTCCAGGGCACGCATGGCTTCCGGCTTCAGATCGGAGCTGTCGTACTCGAAGTAGAAGGTGGTGATAGCGCGCAGAGCGGCTTCGTCGCTCAGGGAGCCGTCAACGGCACCGCTGTTGGCGCCGTAGCCAGCGTTCGGATCAACGCCGCCATTGGCGCCTTCGCCAGTTGCATCGCCTTTCTTGGACGAGCAACCAACGGCTACGGCCATGGCGAGGGCGATAACGGCAAATTTGCCGAATTTCAGCATTTCCATCATGTAACTCCTAATGAACCCCAGTGTATAAATTTGAAACAGTTGGCAACCGTCAGTTCAGGTAAGGGGACCAGGAAGGCTCGCGCACGTCGCCTTGAGCGGTGGGTAGCGGTAACCGAACACGTCCGTTGATGCTCACGAGCATCAACACGCCCCGGTCCTGCTGGCGGGTGGCGTATATTAGCATCGTGCCATTTGGCGCAACAGTGGGCGAATCGTCCAGATTGGTGTTGGAAAGTACCCGGAGATTACCGCGCTGAAGGTCCTGCGCCGCGATCTGGAAGTTGGTGAAACCGTCCTGGCGGTGAACCATGACCAGGGTCTTCTCGTCCGCCGAGAGTTTCGGGTTGGCGTTGTAGTTGCCGATGAAGGTCACGCGGTCGGTAGCGCCCGAGTTCACGTTCATCTTGTAGATCTGCGGTTTGCCGCCACGGTCCGAGGTGAAATACAGGGTCGAGCCGTCTGCGCCCCAGAAGGGTTCGGTGTCGATCGCCGAGTTGTTGGTCAGGCGACGCAGCTGGCGGCTGCCCAGGTCCATCACGTAGATCTCCGGGTTGCCGTCGCGCGACAGCACGAAGGCCAGGCGGTTGCCGTCCGGCGAGAAGGCCGGGGCGCCGTTGAGGCCTTCGAAATTGGAAATCTGCTCGCGACGACCGGTGTCGACGTACTGCATGAAGATGCGCGGACGCTTCTGCTCGAAGGACACGTAGGCAATGCGACGGCCATCGGGCGAGAAGCGCGGCGAGAGGATCGGCTCACGCGACTGCAGCAGGGTCACCGGGCGGGCGCCGTCATAGTCGGAGCGCTGCAGGGTGTAGCGGGTGTTATCCACCGAGAAGCGCTCCGCGGTTACGTAGAGCAGCTTGGTGGAGAATGCCCCCTTGATGCCGGTCAGCTTCTCGAACGACTGGTCGGCAATGTAGTGCGACATGTCGCGCAACTGGTCGGCGGTACCACCGACGCTACCGGTCAGGACCTGCTCCTGGGTCGCCACGTTGAGCAGCGCGTACTGGATCTGCAGGCGGCCACCGCTGGGCACGATGCTGCCGACCAGGACGTACTGCGCGCCGAGGGCCTGCCAGTCACGGTAGATCACTTCGCTGGCCTGGGCCGGCTGGCTGATCATGTTCTGGCGCGGAATCGGCTCGAAGTAACCGGAGTTGCGCAGGTCGTTGCCGATGATGTTCGACATGTCCTCGGGGAGGACGTTGCCGCCCTGCCAGCCGAACGGAACCACGGCGATCGGGACGGCCGAGTCACGACCGCTGGAGATTACCAGCGGGTCGGCGGCCTGCGCTGCGCCGGCCACCAGGGCCAGGGCGAAGAGCGCGAAGCGAATCAGGGTACTCACAGATCTAAATCCTCCGGTTTGAAGACCATTCGGCGCTGACGATACAGGCTATCGAAAGTGGCGCGATCCAGATTTTGCAGTTCGGGAATACGGCCCACATTTCGGACCGCAGCCACCGCCGAATCGTCGAACGGTTTGTCACCGCTGGAGCGGGTGACGCTCACATTGGTGATGGCGCCGCTCGGCAGCATCTGAATCAGCACTTCTACGCTCATTCCGTTACGAGCTGAAGGAGGACGGCTCCACTGCTGGCTAACCAGGCTGACGATCAGATCGTCGAAGTTGCCCGCCACCTCGTTACCTTGCTCGTCGGCCAGGGCCTGCTGCCTTTGCGTGTCATTGGACAGCAGATCGGCCAGGGCCTGGGCCTTCTTGTCTTCCGTGGCCTTGCGGGCTGCGGCGGCGGCTGAAGCAGCAGCCTTCTTCTTCGCAGCCTCGACCGCAGCAGCCTTCTTCTTGGCTTCGTCCGCGGCGGCTTTTTTCTTCGCGTCCTCGGCGGCCTTCTTCTTGGCCTCCTCGGCAGCTTTCTTCTTCGCCTCGTCAGCGGCCTCTTTCTTGGCCTCTTCCTCGGCTTTCTTCTTGGCTATGTCAGCCTGCTGTTTCTGCTCGGCAGCCTTGGCCTCAGCCGCTTTCTTGGCGGCCGCTGCGGCATCGGCCGCCTTCTTGGCGTCGTCTGCCTTCTTGGCTTCTGCAGCTTTTTCAGCGGCATCTGCAGCCTTTTGAGCCGCATCAGCCTTCTTTTGTTCCTCGGCTTTCGCAGCAGCCAATGCCTGCTGCTCAGCCTTCTTCTGCTCGAGCTGCTCCTGCTCGTATTGCTTGGCCGCAGTCTTCTTGGCCTCGCCGGCTATCTTCTGGTTGGTCTGCTGGGTCGCCTGGCTCTTGGACTTCAGCTGGTACAGGGTCGCCTGAACGATCGGCCGCGAAGGCGGCAGTTCGGGCGTACTGGCCCAGCTGACGAACAGCATGGCGAAGATCAGGACATGCAGGGCCACGGCCAGGACCGTGGGCCAGAAGTAGCCTTCCGATTGAGAGCGCTCGAGCTGGTGCATCAACTACCTGGTGCCTCGGTAATCAGACCGACGTTGCCGACTCCGGCTTTCTGCAGACCGCCCATGACGGCCATGACCGAGCCATAGTCGACTGCCTTGTCTCCACGGACGAAGACCTGGACTTTCTTACCCTGGCGGCTGTTCTCGGCCATGATGCCGGAGGCAGCGTTGACCAGCTGATCGAGGTCAACGGCAGTCTGGCTGGCCTTGCCCTGATCCGGGTCGACTTCCGAGCCCATGTTCCAGTAGTAGGTCTTGTCGGCCTTGATGGAGATGGTGAGCACGCGGGAATCGTTATCCTGCGGCAGCGCTTCGCTGGAAACCTTGGGCAGGTCGACCTTGACGCCCTGGTTGAGCATGGGCGCGGTCACCATGAAAATGACCAGCAGCACCAACATCACGTCGATGTAGGGCACCACGTTCATTTCCGCGACCGGCTTGCGCTTGTGACGAACTCTTGCCATGACGGCTTACCTCTTGGTCGTCTTCAATCGTCGCTGGTGTGCACTTTGCGGTGCAGGATGGCCTGGAACTCGTCGGCGAAGGTGTAGTAGCGGCCGATGAGCATTTCCGAGCGAGCGGCGAAACGGTTGTAGGCGATGACCGCGGGAATGGCCGCGAACAGGCCGATGGCGGTGGCGATCAGTGCTTCGGCGATACCCGGCGCCACGGTGGCGAGGGTGGCCTGCTGCACGGTGGCCAGGCCACGGAAGGAGTTCATGATGCCCCATACGGTACCGAACAGACCGATGTACGGGCTGGTGGAGCCGACGGTGGCCAGGAACGGCAGGCTGGTTTCCAGCTTCTCTTCCTCGCGGGAAATGGCAACGCGCATGGCGCGGGAAACGCCTTCCATCACCGCATCCGGATCAACGCCGGCCTGCTGGCGCAGACGGGAAAATTCCTTGAAGCCGGCACGGAAGATCTGCTCGACCCCCGAGTCCGGATCGGGGTTGCTGCCCGCCTGGCGATAGAGCTTGGACAGGTCGATACCCGACCAGAAGCGCTCTTCGAAAGTTTCCAGGGCCTTCTTCGCCGAGCGCATCATGTTGCTGCGCTGGAAAATCATGATCCAGGAAGTGACCGATGCGGCCACCAGGGTCAGCATCACCAGCTGTACCACGACGCTGGCGTTACTGATCAAGCTCCACATGGAAGTATGGTCGACGACGTTCGGTTCCACGTTAATCTCCTGCTGAAAGGGTGTCCGGACTGCCGGCAAATGCCGCACGCAACACATCTGGGATAGCGCGGGGCTTCAGGTTGTCCGCCCGCACGCACGCCACCAGGAATCGCCCCTCGCAGAGCAAGGTCGAATCCGACGCCCGTCGAACCTGTTGACGAAACTTCAGGCTCGCACGGTTCAACTCCTCCACCTCGACGCTGACAAGCAGCTCGTCATCCAGGCGGGCCGGCGCGTGATAGCGCGCCTCGGCCGAATGAACGACGAAAGGCAGGTTCTCCCCCGCCAGCTGTGACTGGGCGAAGCCCAGATCACGCAGCCGCTCGGTACGAGCCCGCTCCATGAACTTGAGGTAGTTGACGTAGTAGACGATGCCGCCGGCATCGGTGTCCTCGTAATAGACCCGATACCGTTGCTGGAACGGCTGACCCCCGTGTTGCGCGCGCATACTCTAGAACCAAGTAGAGACTTTGCCAATCGGCAATCGCCTACAAATGCAATTAATTACCATCTTCAGGGACGAACAGATCCGATGTCGTCCCCTCCCCCATCCGCTTCGGCACATTCAGGCCGAAATGCAGGTACGCGTGCCGGGTCACAACGCGGCCGCGCGGTGTGCGCATGATATAGCCTTGCTGGATCAGATAGGGCTCCAGCACGTCTTCAATCGTATGTCTTTCTTCACTGATGGCCGCCGCCAGGTTGTCGATGCCCACCGGCCCACCGTCAAACTTGTCGATCATGGTCAGCAGCAGGCGGCGATCCTGGTGATCAAAGCCCCTTTCGTCCACGTCCAGCAGGTTCAGCGCCTTGTCGGCGATGTCGCGGCTGATATGCCCGGTGCCGCGCACCTCGGCGAAATCCCGCACCCGCCGCAGAAGGCGGTTGGCGATCCGCGGCGTACCACGCGCGCGCCGCGCGATCTCGAAAGCACCCGCCGGCTCGATCTCCAGACCCAGGATGCCCGCAGAGCGGGCGACGATGCTGGACAGGTCGTCCACACCGTAGAACTCGAGACGCTGGACGATACCGAAGCGGTCACGCAGCGGGTTGGTCAGCATGCCGGCGCGAGTGGTGGCGCCGACCAGGGTAAAGGGTGGCAGGTCGAGCTTGATCGAGCGCGCGGCCGGCCCCTCGCCGATCATGATGTCCAGCTGGAAGTCTTCCATGGCCGGGTACAGCACTTCCTCGACGATGGGCGACAGGCGATGGATCTCGTCCACGAACAGCACGTCGTTGGGCTCGAGGTTGGTCAGGATCGCCGCCAGGTCACCGGGGCGTTCCAGCACCGGGCCGGAGGTACTCTTGATCGAAACCCCCATCTCCTGGGCGATGATGTTCGCCAGGGTGGTCTTGCCCAGGCCGGGCGGACCGAAGATCAGCGTGTGATCCAGCGCCTCCTGACGCCCACGGGCCGCCTGGATGAACAGCTCCATCTGCTCACGCACCACCGGCTGGCCGACGTAATCCGCCAGCTTGAGCGGGCGGATGGCGCGGTCGAACTGCTCTTCGCGGTCGCGAGTGGAAGCGGAGGAAATCAGGCGATCGGCTTCGATCATCAGTGTCTACCTAGACCATGCCCTTGAGGGAACGGCGGATGAGTTCTTCGCTGGACAAACCTTCCTCCTGCACGGCGGCCACGGCGCGGCTCGCCTCCTGGGGCTTGAAGCCCAGGGCGATCAGCGCGCTGACCGCATCGGACTCGGCGCTTGAGACTGCCGCAACCCGCAGGGGTTCCACCACCAATGGCGCAATGGAAGGAATATTCTCCCACGCCTTGAAGCGATCCTTGAGCTCCACCAGCAGGCGCTCGGCGGTCTTCTTGCCGACGCCGGGAATCTTCACCAGGGTGGAAGTATCCTGCGCCTGCACGCAACGCACCAGCTCATCGACTTCCAGCCCGGACATCAGCGCCAGCGCCAGTTTCGGGCCAACGCCATTGAGGCGGATCAGCTCGCGGAACAGCTCGCGCTCGCGCTTCTCGGCAAAGCCGTAGAGCAGGTGGGCATCCTCGCGCACCACCAGGTGGGTGTGCAGGGTCACCGGCTCGCCCAGGCTCGGCAGGCGGTACAGGGTGGTCATCGGCACTTCCAGCTCGTAGCCCACGCCATTCACGTCGACGATCAGGTGCGGCGGCTGCTTTTCCGCCAGGGTGCCACGCAGGCGTCCAATCACGGGTGTTTGTCCTTGCTCAATGTTTTTCCGGATATCACAGGCGCAGGCGTCCGCCACGACGGCGGGCACCCACCAGACCATGCGGCACCAGGCTCTGCCGGGTGTGCGCGTGGCACAGGGCGATGGCCAGGGCATCGGAGGCGTCGATCTGCGGCTTCTGCGTCAGCTTGAGCAGGTGCATGACCATCATCTGCACCTGCTGCTTGTCCGCCCCGCCGGTGCCGGCGATGGCCTGCTTGACCTGGCTCGCGGTGTACTCGGCAATCTGCAACCCTTCTTCCGCCGCCGCGACTATCGCCGCGCCGCGCGCCTGCCCCAACTTCAGCGCCGAGTCGGCGTTACGCGCCATGAACACCTGCTCGATGCCCATCATGGTCGGCTGGTAGGTCTGGATGACCTCGCGCACGCCACGAAAGACAATCTGCAGGCGCTCGAACAGCTCACCGTTGCCGGTACGGATGCAACCCGACGCCACGTACTCGCAGCCACGGCCGGTGTCGCGCACCACGCCGAAGCCGGTAATCCGTGAACCTGGGTCGATGCCGAGAATCAGGGTCATGTCCGTCCGATCAAACCTTGTCTGCTACACGCACTTCAGATAACAAAAACCGGAAGCGGGAGGCGCCGCTTTACGACCACTCCCGCTTCCGGCTTCAGCACATCGCCGGTGGTGGGATCAGCCCAGCTGGGCCATCACCTCGTCCGGAATGTCCGCATTGGAGTAGACGTTCTGTACGTCGTCCAGGTCTTCGAGCATGTCGATCAGCTTGAGGACCTTCTGCGCGGTGTCCAGGTCCAGGGTCGCCACGGTCGACGGGATCATGGTGATCTCCGCTTCGTCGCCCTTGAAACCGGCTTCGGTCAGCGCTTCGTTGACCGAGATGAAGTCGGCGAAGGTGGTGAACACGTCGATGGAGCCATCGTCGTTGACCACCACGTCGTCGGCGCCGGCTTCCAGCGCGGCATCCATCAACGCTTCCTCGTTCACGCCCGGCGCATAGCTGATCTGGCCCTTGCGCTCGAACATGTACGCAACGGAACCGTCAGTGCCCAGGTTGCCGCCGCATTTGCTGAAGGCATGACGCACTTCGGCTGCGGTGCGGTTGCGGTTGTCGGTCATCGCTTCGACGATGATCGCCACGCCGCTGGGTGCGTAACCTTCGTAGGTCAGCTCGGCCATGTTGTCGGCTTCGCTGGAGCCCACACCGCGCTGGATGGCGCGGTCGATGGTGTCGCGGGTCATGTTGGCGGTCAGCGCCTTGTCCACGGCCAGGCGCAGACGCGGGTTGTCCGCCGGGATCCCGCCGCCCTGCTTGGCAGCGACGGTCAGCTCACGAATGAGCTTGGTGAAGATCTTGCCCTTCTTGGCGTCCTGACGTTCCTTGCGGTGCTTGATGTTGGCCCATTTGGAATGACCAGCCATAACTCACTCCGTATCGCTTGTTTGCTTCGCTGGCGGCGCCCGCAACGCAGGCGCCGTCAGCTATTCGAATCGACTTACTCGGCGGCCTTCTGCTGCTCGCGCAGGCGGATGTTCAGCTCGCGCAGAGCCTTGGCATCCACGGTGCCCGGAGCCTGGGTCATGACGTCGCCAGCGCTCTGGGTTTTCGGGAAGGCGATGACTTCGCGGATCGACGCCGCGCCGGTCATCAGCATCACCAGACGGTCCAGGCCGAAGGCCAGGCCACCGTGCGGCGGTGCGCCGTACTTCAGGGCGTCCAGCAGGAAGCCGAACTTCTCTTCCTGCTCCGCATCGTCGATGCCCAGCACGCGGAACACCGCCTGCTGCATGGCCTTGTCGTGGATACGGATGGAACCGCCGCCCAACTCGGTGCCGTTGAGCACCATGTCGTAGGCACGGGACAGCTTGCCGGCCGGGTTGGCTTCCAGCTCTTCCGGGGTGCACTTGGGCGCGGTGAACGGGTGGTGCAGCGAGGTCAGGCTGCCATCGTCGTTCTCTTCGAACATCGGGAAGTCCACGACCCACATCGGCGCCCACTCCTTGGTGAGCAGGTTGAGGTCATGGCCGACCTTGATGCGCAGCGCGCCCAGGGCGTCGCAGACGATCTTGGCCTTGTCGGCGCCGAAGAACACGATGTCGCCATCGACCGCACCGACGCGATCGAGGATCTCGTTCAGGTTCGGCTCGGCAATGTTCTTCACGATCGGCGACTGCAGGCCTTCCACGCCCTTGGCGCGTTCGTTGACCTTGATGTAGGCCAGGCCCTTGGCGCCGTAGATGCCGACGAACTTGGTGTAGTCGTCGATCTGCTTGCGCGGCATGCTCGCCCCGCCCGGAACGCGCAGAGCGGCAACGCGGCCCTTCGGATCGTTGGCCGGGCCGGAGAAGACCTTGAACTCGACGTCCTTCAGTTGATCGGCCACATCGACCAGTTCCAGCGGGATACGCAGGTCAGGCTTGTCCGAACCGTAGCGGCGCATGGCCTCTTCGAACGGCATGTGCGGGAATTCGTCGAACTCGACGCTCAGCACTTCCTTGAACAGCTGGCGAACCATCTTCTCGGTGATCTCGATGATGTCGCTTTCTTCGAGGAAGCTGGTCTCGATGTCGATCTGGGTGAATTCCGGCTGGCGGTCGGCACGCAGGTCTTCGTCGCGGAAGCACTTGGCAATCTGGTAGTAACGGTCGAAGCCGGCCACCATCAGCAGCTGCTTGAACAGCTGGGGCGACTGCGGCAGGGCGAAGAAGTGGCCCGGATAGGTACGGCTCGGCACCAGGTAGTCACGCGCGCCTTCCGGCGTCGGACGACCGAGGATCGGGGTTTCCACGTCGAGGAAGCCGTTCTCGTCCAGGTAGCGGCGGATGCTGCTGGTGATGCGCGCGCGCAGCTTCAGCTTGGCGGCCATTTCCGGGCGACGCAGGTCGATGAAGCGGTAGCGCAGGCGGGTTTCCTCGCCCACGTCGGAGTACTCGTCCAGCGGGAACGGCGGAGTCTCGGCCTGGTTCAGCACTTCCAGCTCGTGGCCCAGCACTTCGATGGCGCCCGAAGCCATGTTCGAGTTGCGCGCACCCTCGGGGCGCAGACGCACCTTACCGGTGATCTTCACCACGTACTCGCTGCGCACGCGGTCGGCCTTGGCGAAGGTCTCGACGCGATCCGGGTCGAACACCACCTGGGCCAGACCTTCACGATCACGCACGTCGAGGAAGATCACCCCGCCGTGATCGCGGCGACGGTGTACCCAACCGCAAAGAGTGACTACCTGGCCGTCCAGGCTCTCGTTCAACTGGCCGCAATAGTGGCTGCGCATCATGGTGTGTTTCGCTTCTCGAAAGTCTTGAATTCTAGGGAACCGCTCATTCGCTGGCGGAGCAGGCGCCGGCACCGCAACCGGTGGCCGGACAGGCCGCTGGGGCATCGCCGGAGGCCAGGTTCTTCTTCGCTCCGGTCTTGAAGTCGGTCTCGTACCAACCGCTGCCGCCCAGGCGGAAGCCCGGAGCCGACAACATCTTCTTCAATTCGGGAGCCTTGCAGGCCGGACAATCGACCAACGGCGCATCGCTGATCTTCTGCAGCGATTCCAGCTGATGCGCGCAGGACTGGCACTGGTACTCGTAAATCGGCATGGAACACCTTGGCTGTGTAACGCCACGGGTCCGCGTCCCGCGGCAAAGAGGCCGATTATAGCCTGAAAAATCCGCAGGTTGCAGCCGGGCTCCGGTGGTGGAAAAGCCAGCCGGGCGCACACCTTTTAATAGAAAACCTCAATCGATTGCCTTGATATAGACCAAGAGCTTCACACCCGCCCCGGTGATAGCCTCGAATCCAACGCTTTGAATCACCCGTGCCACGATGAGGAGATCGCCATGGACATCGATATCGGAATCGCCAAACAGGACCGCGCCGCCATCGCCGACGGCCTGTCCCGCCTGCTGGCCGACACCTACACCCTGTACCTGAAGACCCACAACTTCCACTGGAACGTCACCGGGCCGATGTTCAACACCCTGCACCTGATGTTCGAGGGGCAGTACAACGAACTGGCGCTGGCCGTCGACAGCATCGCCGAACGCATCCGCGCCCTCGGCTTCCCGGCGCCCGGCACCTACGCCGCCTACGCCCGTCTGTCCTCAATCAAGGAAGAAGAAGGCGTACCGGACGCCCAGGAAATGATCCGCCTGCTGGTGCAGGGCCAGGAAGCCGTGGTGCGCACCGCCCGCAGCATCTTCCCGCTGGCCGACAAGGTGGCCGACGAGCCCACCGCCGACCTGCTGACCCAGCGCATGCAGGTCCACGAAAAGACGGCCTGGATGCTACGCAGCCTGCTCGCCGAATAACCCCTTCCCTTTATAAGCAGCCGGCCAGAAAGCCGGCTGCCTCCCCCTACGAATGGCCTAAGCGGTTGATTTGAGAAGGCAACTGGATTGCGGTTAAATACCCGCCGTGCGTTTCTCGCATAGGCCGCCCGGCACGCTTTCATTTTTCCTTTCTGGCGTCGCACCCGGGGCTGGCTGCTTCTTTATCTCGTTACCCGCTCAAGGTGAATCCGTAGCCATGTTGAAGATCGTCCATCTCGTGACGGGCGTCGCCGCACTCTTGCTGTCCTTGATCCCGAGTCTGCGTAGTGATGCCCTGCCCTACCTGCAACAGAGCGATGCCATCTACCTGGCCCTGCTCGGTCTGACCAGCCTCCTGCTCGCCCCGAGCAGCCAACTGAAACACCCCTCCGCCCTGCAGAGCCTCGCCACCGCCCTGGTCGTGCTGGCCGTGGTCCTGCAGATCCTGATCCTGCTCGCCCCACTGCCCTTCATCGGCGACCAGCCGGCCATCGTGCTGCCGCTGCTGAGCCTGGCCGGCGCCGTCGTCCTGCAATGGATCGCCAGCCTCAACAAGCCGAGCGCCAGCGCCGCCGTCGAAACCTTCGCCGGCGTCGACCGCGAAACCGGCACCGTGAAGTGGTTCAACACCTCCAAGGGCTTCGGCTTCATCTCCCGCGACTCGGGCGAAGACATCTTCGTCCACTTCCGCGCCATCCGCGGCGAGGGCCACCGCATCCTCATCGAAGGGCAGCGGGTGGAGTTCTCCGTTGTCCAGCGTGACAAGGGATTGCAGGCAGAGGATGTGATTGCTGCGCTGCCGAATCGGCGCTGAGCGTTACACCCATGAAAAAGCCCGCCAAATGGCGGGCTTTTTTATTCCCGGGAGCACGGACTCTGACTATCCACCTAAGACATTCTCTGCCCCTGAGCCCTGTTTTTGCGATTACCTGGGTGCTTCGTCACTCATCCGGAGCGCGTTTCTGGCTCCACAAGACGGGCATTTCAACAGGCGCTCAAACTCGGAAGAGCCCGCACTTCTCCTGATATCTCTCACGAACAGCTTTGCCATTCCACACACAGGGCAATCAACGTCCACATTGGGATCGTTAGCCAAGACTACTCCAGCTGCAATCCAACTCTTTACAACCTCTCGATTCATTTCTCGCCCCACTGAAGTACATGGAAGCTCTTTCGGCAAAATCCCCCCACTCCGCTTATCGCTCGGAGATGAAATCCAGCCAGGCCGCCAGGGCTGACTCGAACTTCTCAAGGCTGATCGTCGCGCTACAACGTTCCTCATACAGCGAGCGGAGAGTGACTTGCTCAACGGTCAGCGTTGCTGCCCAAGAGTCACGACTCCAATCGAGACAATCAGCAGCGCCCGACCTCACTTGCCGGACTCTCTCCAAGCCTTCCTCCAACCAGGGCACGCTGCGCTGGTAACCCTGGCCGCCATCATCCATCAGCAGGCAAGCGAGAATATCGACGCCATCGTCCGTCAGGACGTCAGAATTGCAGGCGGGGTCATGCCTATGGTTCGCATCTAGCCAGAAGAATCTTAGAGTCATGGTTCCTCATTGATACAGAAAAAGGGGACAGATTTATTTTCGGCACTCTAATCCTGACTCCGCGTCCAGCTTTAGAGTAGAAAAATAAATCTATCCCCTTTTCGTGCTGCCCCCTTTTCGGTCCTTCGCCTAGCTTTGCATCCCACTATAAGGATCCTCCACACTATCTCTCAACTCTTCTACTGCTTCATGAATCTCTATATACACGTCAGGAGATGTCTGATTGGGGTCAATTTCACTTAGAAATCTAAGAACCCGCCCAAGCCCCAGCCTCGAAACTATAGACACTATCGTTTCTGCTGAATCGATACATCGGCCATCCCACATTGAAATTAAGACATCTGCGACTGAAGGCCTCACATCATCACTCAGAACGCAATAAGCATTCCATTGCCTATCACTCAACTCTGAAAGAGCCTCAAGCGCGATCTCTTTGGATAAATCTCCAGACTTTAAGCATTTCAGCACATCTAAAAACTCAACCTTTATGTCCTCCACGGGCATAGACCCCGGAAGAGCTTTATAATAACTAGAAGATTTCATCTCACAAAAATCCACAGGAATATGTGTCAAATTGGATGGTTTTCTATACAGAACCCCATCCTGGCCCAACAACTTATTTCCTTCAACCGTCGCAGCCCCTTTTACAACTTAGAGCCCCAAGCCCTCACGCTCCATAACCGCCCTCAACTCCATCGTTATCCTCAACGCCTCCTCTATAGGGACCCCTGTCCTTAACAAATACTCTTTCCGGCCAATTAGAGCAAAAGACTCCCGAAGACATGAAAGAACAAGCTCTAGCTCCCGTGAGTTCAAGATAAGCATAAAATCTTCACCAGAACCTTTTTGCAAATCCATAAAGACCTCAATATGGAACAGTTTGAGCAGGAAGAGTGGAAGTATACTCTTTCCAGTTTTTTGGCTGGAACGCTGTACCTTCACCGCCGTTCGGATTCCTGAAAACGACAGTTCCTGTGCTCTCCTGAAGATAGACTGTCCGACCATCTTTGTAATACCGAACAGACGATGGATTAGTCATTACATCTTCAATATGACTAGCAAACTGCTCGCGTGTCCGGATTCCCAGTCCCTTAAACTCGCCTTGAACAAGAACGTGCTTCTCGAACGCATGACCTCCAGCTATTTCCTCAGCTGCTAGCTGGGTGCGAAGCTTAGCCGCATTAGCTGCATTTTCAGCACCGGTGCTAATCGAGGAGCTTCCTTTTGAGGCTCCCGCTGCATCTGCCCCTGCCGATACCTCCTTACCAATCAGGCCACCAAAGCCTCCCATACCTAGCGCAGTACCACCAGCCGTTGCCGCACCGAAGGGAACCTCGGCCCCCGCCAAACTTGCTTCAGTGCAGACAGCTGGGTTGGCTATACAGGCCATTAGCAGTTCGGGGCCTAGAGCCGCTGCTACCGGAGCCCCTACGCCCATTAGGACGGAAAGCATCACGCCATTCGCACCGCCGCCTTCTTCAAAGACTTTTTCGGCATACTTGGCTCGGCAACTTTCTGTAGACATACCACCGCAATTGCCGGCGGCGGCGAACTCTTCAACTTTTCTGTCTAGGTAGAGACGACTGCCTAACTCATTGTTTTCCACAGCTGTTTTGCCCGCCCCGGCTGCCGCGAAGGCACCAGCGCTATCGCCGCTAGCAAGGCCCCCGGCCATACCCGCTGCCAGAGTCGAAAGCGCAGAGACGATCTGTCGTTCGCTTTCCGTAAGTTGGTCGTGAGGCTTATTTGGGTAAAGCTGCTTGGCAATTAGCTCACCCGTCGCAGCCCCCGCTGCACCAGCCACGCCAGAGTTACCCTGGGCATTCGCCACAATGGCCCCGAGTACCGCCTGGGCCATGATGCGGGCAGTGTCGTTGTCGCCGGTCTGGTCTTTGATAAGCCTTGCGACGTAGGGCGCTGAGGCACCGGCCACGGCCCCACCGATATCACCACCGGCCAGGTACTGCAGCGCAGCGGTGACGGCCTGGGCAGCCTTCTGATAATTGCTGCCCGTGCCGTACTCGCGCATTACATCCTGGTAGGCCTTGGAGTTGACCAGAGCGTCGTTGTACTTCTTGATCTCATCGGCCGAGGCGCCTTCACCCGGCGGATACTTGCCGTCTTTCTCCAGCGCCTTGCGCCCTTCTTCGTTCGCCTTCATCTCGCCGTTGGTGCGAATGATGTCCATCGACTGGCTGCCGATCTGGGCAATCAGTTGCACTTCCTGCAGGCGGCGCTGTTCGTTCTCCTTGTCGAAGATGGGGCTGATGCTGCCGTTGGCGTGTTCGACGTCGCGGCTCAGGCTGGCGACGTCCTGCTGCTGGGCTTCGCCATTGCGGATGTCGATCGTGCCGGCGCTGATGGCTGAGTGGGTGGTGCCGTTGTCGCTGTCGCCATGGGTGTAGGCGGTGACCATGCCGTTCGGCGCGTTACCGATGAACATCGGCCCATCGCCACCGCCGGAGCTGACGCTGACGCCTTGCTGCTGGGTCTTGTAGTCGGCCTCGTTGCGGATGTCGCGCCAGCCGAGGGTATCGGTGCTCAGGCGGTTCTTGTCGGCGCTGGCGGTACTGGAGATGACAGCGCCGTCGAGCTGGGTGTGCTTGCCCACCTCGATGTCGTAGCCGCCCTTGCCGGCGTAGAGCCCGGTCTGCTCCTGCACGCTGTCGTAGTTGGAGTGGATCTTGCTCTTGTCCACCGAGAGGCTGGCGCTGCCGCCAGAGCCGATGATGGCGACGCTGACGCCGGCGCTGACGTTCTTCTGCTCGGACTGGTACTCGTCGGTGTCCTGCAGGCTGCGCAGGGTGAGGTCGCGGCCGACCTTGGCGGTGATCTGCTCGCCACTGACCTGGGCACCGATGAGGCTGGTATCGCGGCCGCTGACCAGGGTGACCTGGCGGCCGGCATCGACGGTGGTTTCAGTCCAGGTGGTGCCGTTGCCGTGTTCGAAGCCGGTGCCCTTGTTGCCGTTGGCAAAGACGCTCAGGCCACCACCACTGCCGCCGAAGCCCAGGCTGACACCGACGTTGCCGCCGCTGCTGCTGTTCTTGCCGTCGAGCTTCTGGGTGTTGGAGGCCGCTTCGAGGATAAGGTCGCGGTTGGCGGCGAGCATGACGTCCTGGCCGGCCTTGAGCTGGCTGCCCTGGATGCGGATATCGCCGTCTTCACCGACCTTGCCCGCGCCGGTGGCGAGGATGTTGAGGTTGTTGCCGGCGGTCAGGGTGCTGCCCTGGCCGATGCTCTGCTCCTGGACGGTTTTCGACTTGGATTGCTGCGAGCCGAGGGAGATGGCAATGCCGACAAACTGGTCAGCGTTAGCGGACGTCATGCCGCCCTGCTCCGCCGCCTGCCAGGCCTGGTAGCCCGTCAGGCCGGCCTGGATGCCCTTGAGGGCGGCCAGGCGGCTGTCGTCTTCATGGCGCGCTTGCTTGGAGGATTCGTAGGCGCTGTTCACCGCGCTGCCGACGCTGCCGGACAGGGCCAGGGTCAAGCCGCTTTTCTTCTGCTCGCGGGTTTCCTCGCTGCGGTTGCGGTTCTGCGCCTCGAGGATGCTGACGTTCTGCCCGATGAGGTTGATGTCCTTACCGGCGACAAGGTCGGAACCACGGATGGTGAGGTCCTTGCCGGCCTGGATATCGACGTTGCCGAGCACGCTGCCGATGGTGCTGCCGCGGGTCTGTTCGGTGTGGTCATCCTGGGTGGTCTTCAGGCTGCTGGAGCCGATGGTCACGCCGATCCCGCCGCTGCTCATGAGACCGGATTTCTTCTTGGACTCGGCGTGGCTGGTCTCGAAGCTTTCGGTCGCGCCATCGATCAGTACGTTGCGCCCGGCCAACAGGCTGGTGCCGTTGGTGGAGGCAACGTCGCTGCCTTGTACGGCAATGTCCTGGCCGGCGCGGATAGCGATCTTGTCGGCGCTGACCAGAGAGCCGACCTGGGTGGTGCTACTGCTGCTGTCGACGCGGGTCTTGGTGGTGCTGGAGAGCCCGGAGCTGCTGGTCTTGGTCTTGCGGTAGTAGCTGTAGTCGCTGTCCTGCTCGGAGACCAGACTGACGTCGCGCCCGGCGTACAGGTAGGCCTCGCCGGAGGCGCTGACGCTGCTGGCCTTGAGGGCCAGGTCCTGCCCGGCGGCGATGCTGACGTCGCCGCCTGCCGTTAGCTCGGTGCCCTGCTGCTCGACGTGATCCTTCTGGCTGCTGATCTTGCGGGTGTTGCTGTAGCTATGGCTCTCATCCGCCGCTGAAGCGAGGGTGACATCGCGGCCGGCGCTCAGCGCCGCGTCGCGCGCGGCGTCGAGGCGGCTGGCGACGGCGTTGAGGTCGCGCCCGGCGCTGATGTCGAGGTCGCGCCCGGCGCTGGCTTCGGCGCCCAGCTGGGTGGTGGTTTCGCTGTAGTAGCGGCGGCCGTTGAGCTGACCGTTGGTGACTTCCACCGAGGCGATGTTGACGTCGCGGTCGGCGCCGATGAACAGGTCGCCACGGCTCTGCAGCACGCCACCGAGGTTGCTGACGTCGCGGCCGGCGCTGATGTCGAGGCTGCCCGCGGCCTCGATGCGCGCGGCGCTGTCGGCGAAGCTGGTGGTCCAGGTGCGGTTGGCGCTCTGGGCGCTGTCGATGCGGGTGACGCTGCGTTCGTTGATCACATCGCCGGTCAGCGCGGTGAGGCTGACGTCGCGCCCGGCGATGATGCCGCCGGCGGCGTTACGGATGCTGTCGTCGGCGAGCAGGTCGAGGCGGTTGCCGGCCTGGATCAGCCCGCTGTTGTTCAGGTTGCCGGCACTGGCGCTGAGGTTGTTGCTGGCGCGCAGGGTGCCGGCGTTGTTGAGGTTGCCTCCGCTGATGAGGCTGACGTCCTGGCCCTGGATCAGCGCGCCGTTAGGTGCCAGACGGTTTTCCGCCTGGGCGAGGTAGAGCACCGGGACGAGGACCTTCTCGCCATTCACTTCGGCCTCTTCGAGCCAGACGATGTCGTGGGTCAGGGCCGCGACCTGTTCGGCGGAGAGTCCACCCCGAGGCTCAGGTGGACCTGTTCCTTGTAGGCGATGGCGTTGTCCATCAGGTAGCGGAACAGGTCCTGGTCGCTGGCCATGCCATCGATGAAGCGCTGGCCGGTGCGGGCGGCCACGGCTTGCTGGATCAGGCGCTGTTCGTAGAGGCCGTCGCCGAGAGCGCTTCTGTGCCTTGTCCGGGTCGTAGCCGAGTTGGCCGAGCAGGTAGTCGAGGAGCTGAGGAAGCTCGTCAGGCTGGTCAGCTCGGGGTTGGTTTCGATCAGGTACTTGTGGCTGTTGCTCGGCGTGGCGCTGCTGGGGAGGCCCTGTACGCGCGGGATGTCGAAGCCGGACTGGGCGCTGGCGGCGGACGTGCCGTCGCCCAGGGCAACCGTACCGGCAGCGCTGGCGCCGCCATCCTGTGCCTGTTCACGCTGGGCTGTACCGAGGTTCTGCCCGTTGAAGCCGAGCTCGCCGACGCCCTGCACACTGCCGGCAGCACCGCCGCTGCCTTCCTGGCCGCTCAGGCGGAACAGGCCGTTAGTACCGGTGGGCAGGCTGAAGCCCGGCAGGGTGATGGGGTTGACCTGCTGCTGGGCGAGGTCGGGTGGCAGTTGCGAGTTGATCGGCACCACGGTGGCGACCGGGCTGGCGCCGATGGCGGTGTCACCGGTCTTCTGGCCCGGATTGACGAAGGTGTAGTTGTTGCGGATGACGCTGTTGTTGATCTCGCTGGCGGCGGTGATGCTGACGTTGCCGGCGGCCTGGATGATGCCGGCGTAGCTCTGGTCGCCGCTGTTGAGCTGGGTGCTGGAGCCGTACTGCGGGTATTCCTTCTCAGTACGGGCGATGAAGTGGCTCAGTGCGTCGGCCATCGCGGCCGGATCGTTGACGTAGTTGGGGCTGTCGATCCAGTACTGGTCGGTGAAGGCCTTGGCCTCGTTGCTGCGGCTGGCGTGGTCGCGGGTCCGCTGGAGCGCAGCACGCGCAGGGTTTCGGTCTCGCCGGTGACGACACCTTCGTTGCTCAGGCTGGCGACGTTGGCGTAGAGGTTCTGCCCGGCGCTGATGACGCTGCTGGCATTGTTGATCGAGTCGCCCAGTAGGTTGAGGTTGCCGCCGGCGCTGATGGAGGACGCGGCGCTGGCCCGGAGCACTTCGAGCTTGTCACGCTCGGTGACTTCCCAGACCTGGTTTTCCTTGCCGCCGCTGCAGTCGGCGTTGCCGTCGTTGAAGTACGCTGCAGCTGACTTCGATGATCTGCGCGGTGTATTTGCCGGCATTGTTGACCACCAGCACCACGCGCTCGTTGTTCAGCGCACCGACGTTCAGGCGCATGTCGCCCTGGCTTTCGATAGTGGCGGAAAGGTTGTCCAGGCGAGCGGCGCGACCACCGTTGTCGTCGGCGCCGCAAAGTCGAGGATGCCGAGGCTGTAGATGCTGGCGTAGCGGTTGGTGAGGTTCTGCGCGCGCAGCTGCAGGTACGCGCCGCTGAAGATCGAGCGCGCCGTTCTGCTCGCCGTAGTTGCGCAGGTTCCAGGCGCTGAGGTGAACGTCGCCGGCGCCCCCCAGGGTGTCGTAGTTGTCGAGGGTACCGGCGCTGGCGGTGAGGTTGCCGCCTCCGTGATACGGCCACGGTTGCTCAGGGTATTGGCGTTCAGGGTGACGCCCTGGCCGCCCGCGAGACTGCCAGTCAGGTCAATGACATTGGCACCGAGGTTGAAGCTGCCCACGCTGGAGGCACGACCGGCTCCGCTGTAGGTCCCGCCGAGCTGGACGTCGAGGGCGCCGTCGCTGGCGATCAGGCCGCTGTTGCGTCCAGTCGCCGCCACGACCGATCAGGCTCTGCGCGGCCAGCAGTTGGCCGTAGAGGCCCTGGTTGAGCTGGCCGATGGTCAGGTTGAGGTTGCGCGCCTGGATGATGGCGTTGTTCGTCCAGTTGTCGGCCCCGTAGGTCAGGCTGCCGTTGGAGGTGAAGTTGCCACCGGCCTGGCCGGCCTGGGCGAGGTCGACGCCAAAGGTGCCAGTGCCGACGTGCAGCACGTTGCCGCCACCGTTCTGCAGGGAACCGGTCTGCAGAAGCAAGTTCTGGGTGGCGCTCTCGATACGGCCCAGGTTGTTGTTGAACAGGCCGCCGCTGGTGATCTTCATCTGCGTCGGGCTGGCCGCGAGCAGCAGGCTGGCGGGTGCCTGGCCGAGTGCGCGGATAGAGCCCACCACGTTATTGATGCTGGCTGCGCCGAGGGTCAGGTTGCCGCTGCTTTCGATCAGGCCGGACTGGTTGTTCAGCGCGCCAGTGAGGCTGGCGTCTAGGTCCGGCGCCGATCTTGCCACCCTGACCGAGGGCTGCGCCGTCGTTGAACAACTGGTTGCCGCGCAGGTAGAGCAGACCGCCGGCATCCAGGCCGCCGCCCTGGTTATTCAGGTCGGCAGTGCTGATGCGGTTGTCGCCGCTGACTGCCGAGAGGTGGCCGGCGCGGTTGTCGATGCCGCCCGTGGCTGTGATGTCGAGGCCCTTGGCCTGGGTGGTGCCGGCGTTGTTGCTGAAGGTGCCGGTGACCAGTTTGAGGTCGCCGTTGGCGGCGTTGAGGACGCCGCCATTGGCGTTGTCGAGGCTTGCGCTGTGCAGGTCGAGCTGGCCGTTCTGGCTGATGACACGGCCGCCCTGGTTGCCGAGGGCGCCGGTGGCCTTGAGGTTGGTGTCGCCCTGGCCTTGCAGGGTGCCGGCGCTGTTGTCGATGCGGCTGGCGCTGGCGCTGAGCTGGCCGGCCTTGGCGAAGATCAGGCCGTCCTGGCCGTTGAGCAGTTCGCCGGTGAGGGTCAGGGTCAGGTCGGTCTGCGCAGCCAGGGTGCCGCCGGCGCTGTTGTCGACGTTGCCGGCAGAGGAGCTTGAGCAGGCCCTGGCTGGCGAGCTGGCCGCCGTGGTTCTGCAGGCTGCCAAGGGTCAGGTTGAGCGGGCCGCCGCTGGCGATCTTCGAGCCGGTGCCGTTGTTCAGCAGTGCGCCGAGCAGGCCCAGGCGCAGGGCGCCCTGGCTGATCAGGGTGCCGCCGCTGTTGTCGAGGCTGCTGGCGTCGTAGCCGACGCTGGCGGCGCTGATCTGCCCGCCACGGTTGTCGATGGCCTGCGCGCTGCCGGCCAGGCTGCCCTGGGTGCTGAGCAGGCCGGCGGCGCTGTTGTCGAGATCGCCACTGAGGGTCAGGCCGAGGTCGCCCTGGGTGGAGACGATGCCGCCGGCATTATTAAGGCTGCCGGCATCGAGGCTGAGCTTGCCCTTGCTGACCAGCGCGCCTTCATTGTGGTTGTCGAGGGCGCCGCTGAGGGTCAGGGTCAGTGCGCCATCGCGGCTGGAGACAGTGCCGCCGCTGCTGTTGTCCAGGCTGGCGGCGTTGACCACCAGCCCCTGCCAACCGGAAAGCAACCCCTGGCTGGCGTTGCGCAGGGTGTTGGCGTTCAGGTTGAGCTGGCCGGCGCTGATGAGGCGGCCCTGGTCGCGGTTGTCGAGGGTGCCGCTGGCGGTCAGGGTAAACCCCTGGCTGGCGGAGATTTCTCCGCCACGGTTATCGAGGTTGCCCAGGCCGTTGATCGTCAGGGGGCCACCTGCGCTGAGCAGGCCGCCCCGGTTGTCGAAGTCGCCGCGCTGGGCGTTGGTGCCCAGGTCGAGGGTGACCTTGCCTTCGCCGATCAGCGCGGCTTGCTGCTGGATCAGTTGGGCGACGATCAGGTGCAGGTCGCCCTTGGCGGAAATTTCACCGCCGCCGGTGGCTTCGAGCTTGCCGCCGCGCAGGGTCAGCGCGCCCTGGCTGGTGATCAGGCCGCCGGGCTTGCCGGTAGCGCTGGCGCCGTTGAGGACGTTGCCGCTGCCCAGGTCTAGGCCCTGGGCGCCGCTGATGACGCCGTCGCGGTTGTCCAGATCAGCCGTGGTTCCTTCGAGGCGGCCCTGGGCGAGCAGACGGCCGTCACGGTTGTCGGTGCTGCCGGTGGCGAGCAGCAGGTTGCCGCTGGCGGAAAGCAGGCCGCCCTGGTTGTTCAGGCTGGCGCTGCCGACATCGAGCTTTCCGCCGGCGACCAGTGCGCCGTCGCCGTGGTTGTCCAGCGCGCCCTGGCTACGTACGAGCAGGTCGCCTCGGCTGGCGAGGGTGCCGCCCTGGCTGTTGTCGAGGCTGGCGGCGGTGACGCTCAGGCCAATGCTGCCGGAGAGCACGCCAGCGCTGCTGTTGTTCAGCGCGCCAGTGGTGAGGGTCAGGCGGTCGCTGGAGAGGATCTTGCCGCCCTGGTTGAGCAGCGTACCGGTGGTGAGGGTGAAAGTGCGGTCGCTGGAGACTTCCCCACCCCGGTTGTCGAGGCTGGCGACATTGCGCAGCACCAGCTGCCCCGGGCTGCCAAGCAGGCCGCCAGCGTTGTTCAGGGCACCGCCTTGCAGGTCGAGGTCCACTCCTGCCTGGCCGATCAACTGGCCACCGCCGTGCTGGTCGAGGCCAGTCACGCGACCGTCGATGACGCCACGGGCGGACAGGCTGCCGCCCTGGCTGTTGTCCAACTGGGCGGTGGCGAGGTGAATGGCGGCGTCGGTGACGATGCGGCCTTTCTGGCTGTTGTCCAGTGTGGCGCCTTGCAGACTGACGTCGCCCGCCGCACTGATGACGCCACCGGCGTTGTTCAGGTCAGCACCGGCGAGGTCGATGGCCGCGTCGCTGAGCAGCTTGCCGCCCTGGTTGCTCAGGGCACCGGCGAGGCGCGAGAACAGCTGGCCAGCGCTGGAAACGGTGCCGCCGTGGTTGTCGAGGCTGCCGGCGTTGAGGGTCAACGCCCCCTGGCTGAGCAGCGCGCCGTTGCCGCTGTTGTCGAGCGCGCCAGACAGTTGCAGCCAGAGGTTCTTCTGGCTGCTCAGCAGGCCACCCTGGCTGTTGTCCAGGCTCTGCCCGGTAACGGTCAGACCGTCGCGGCCGGCCAGGGTGCCGGCACGGTTGGCGAGGCGCTGGACTTGCAGGTTGAGGCCGGCATCGCCGATGACCTTGCCGGCGCCGTTGTCGAGGCTCGCGCTCTGCACGTTGACCTTGCCGCGGCTGGAAATTTCACCGCCCTGGTTGAGCAGGTCCTTACCCTTGATGGTCACGCCGTTATTGGCGGCGACCAGGCCGCCGTTACGGTTGTCGAGCTGACCGGCTTCGAGGTTCAGCGCCCCCTGGGCCAGCAGTTCGCCGCCCTGCTGGCTGAAGTTGTCAGCTTTGGCGTGCAAATCGCCCTTGGCGCTGACGCTGCCTTTATTGTTGTTCACCTGGCCGGCGGTCAGGTTCAAAGCCGCGCCGCTGTCCAGACTGCCGCCCTGGCTGTTGTCCAGTTGGCCGACGTCGAGCTTCAGCTCGCCCAGGCTGCTGATCACGCCCAGTGTGCTGTTGTTCAGGCTGGCGCCGGAGAGGGTCACGCCGGCATCGCCGACCACCAGTCCGCCGCGGTTATCCAGATTGCCGGCCTGCACACCGAGCGCGCCCTTGGCCGAGAGCAGGCCGTCGGCCTGGTTGTCGAGCTTCTGCTGAATACGAGCCTGCAACGTGCCGTTGCTGACCAGGTTGCCCTTGCCGCTGTTGTTCAGGCTGTCGAGGGTGAGGTCCAGCGCCTGCTCGGCGGAGAACAGGCCAAGGCGGTTGTCCAGCGCACCGCCGCTGACTTGCAGGTGGTTGGCGGCGGCCTTGCCGCTGCGGTTGTCCAGGCGCGCGGCGCTGAGGGTCAGTTGATTGTCGGCCAGCAGGCGGCCCTGGCGGTTGTCCAGGTTGGCAGCGGTCACTCGGGTATCAGCGCCCTTGAGCGCGCCGCCCTGGTTGTCCAGGGTGCCGCTGGCGTCGACATCCAGATTACGGCTGGCAATCACGCTGCCACTGTTGCGCAGGTTCTGCGCGGTGATGGTCACGTCACCCTGAGCGTTGCGGCTGTTGTCCGGGTTGACCCCGGCTTCGACGATGCCGCTGCTGCTGATCTGTGCAGCGCTCAACGCCACGCGCTGGCCGGCGGCCAGGCTCTGACTGTTGCTCAGTTGGCCGTTGGCGCTCAACTCGACAGCGCCGGCCGCGTAGGTCGGGCCGTTGAGGGTGATGTCGCTGGCCTTGGCGCGCAGGCTGCCGGCGGCGCTGGTCTGTGCCAGGCTTAACTGGCCGTTGGCGTCGATCTGGATATCGCCGGCACTGGCGGCCATGTTGCCGGCCAGCTTCACGCCCACGCCCTGCTCGGTGCCCACCAGGCGAATCGCCCCGGCGTACATGCCGCCCAGCGCGGAGCTGTCGATGGCCAGCTGCGGCTTGGCGCTGCCGTCGTCGGCCTTGGCGGTGGCGGCCAGGGTCTCGGCGTCGACCTGGTTGCGCCCGGTCACCATGGCGAGTTGCTTGGCGTAGAGGTCGGCGTTGAGCTTGGCGCTGCGGGTGATCAGCTCGAACTGGTCGAGGTTGCTGGCATTGAGGCCGGCGCCTTCGATGGTGATCTCGCCGCCGTCGACGTCATAACCACGCAGGCGCTCGCCATCCATCAGCGGCTTGCCGGTGGTCAGCGTGGCGCGCGGGGTGTTGATGAAGCCACAGCCGTTGCAGGTGATGCCATGAGGATTCGCGACGATGACGTGGGCGGCTTGCCCAGCCACTTCGGTGTAGCCACGCAGTTGTGACGGATTGCCGCCCGTGACTTCGTTGAGAATCTTGCTGGCCGCGCCGCCCTTGAGGTTGGGGTTGCCGACGATGATCCCACCCAGTTGCGTGGACTGGGTCTTGCCGGTGGCGTTGTTGAGGATGAGACCGTTCTGCCCGACGTTGTAGTCAGTGAACTTGTTGTGCGAGAGCCCCGCGCCATTGGGCGTGGCGATGTTCACCACGGGCACACCGTTGCCCGCCGCGCCCAGGTGGGTATTGCCACCCGCGGCCGCATCCACCGCCAGCTCGGCCGCCGCCGCGACGATGGGGTTGAGGAACAGGATGCCGGTCAGAACACTGGCAATGGCCTGGTACAACGGGTGGCGTACGTCCATGTGGGAATCTCCCAGGTACTAGCTGGTAGAAATCAGCTAAAGAGCGAAGCGGTTCAGAAGAAGACGTCGACCCGGAAATACACCGGATGCTCGCGTCGTTCGATGATGTCGGGGCGCTCCAGCGAGCGCGCCAGGGTCACGGAGGCGGCGGCGTACTGCCCGCGCGCGCTGAGCTCCACGCCATGGCCACTCATGCGTCCGGAAAGGCCGGTGTTGTACTGACCGTGCTCGATGGCGCCGAAGTCGTAGGCGTAGGCCACGCCGTACTCCTGCACCCACGGCAGCAGCGGCTCCCAGGTCACGGCGCGGCGCCAGCGCAGCTGGTTACGCCAGTAGTAGCCGGAGTCGCCGGAGAGGGTCTGGTCCTTGAACCCTCGGATCGAGCTCAAGCCCCCCAGACTGATGCGCTGCGGGCTGTAGAGCAGGTCTTCGCTGTGCTGACCGGTGGCGAGGCTCTCGAAGCTGAAGGCTTCGTCCCACAGTTTGAACGGCTGCAGGTAGCTCAGGGTCAGGCTGTATTTGTTGTAGCGGGCGGTGGGGGTGCCGTGGGGCGCACCGTGTTCGTCGTCCTGCGCGCCGAAGGCGCCGATGCCGCGCTGCCAGCCGATGTCGGCGTTGACGAAAGCGCTGCCGACGCGCCGGCCGTGGTTGAAACCCAGGCGGAATTCGCTGAGGTGGGTGCTGGAGACGTCCAGCAGGGTGTCGTCGATGTAGTTGCGCGTGCGCTGGTGGCTGAGGCCGAAGTTCACGCCGGTCTTGCTCACATCGTCCCGGTGCAGCACGCGCTCGGCGCCCAACTGGTGGGTCTCGTTGTCGCCGTCGTACTTGAAGGCGAAGCCGGCGTCCTCGTTGCGGGTACGGTAGTAACTGCGGCTGTAGCTGTAGTTGAAGGTCCACCAGCCGTAGGGAACGCTGTACCACAGGCTCTGGTTGTCGGAATGCTTCCAGTGGTCGCTGACCACGTCCTCGCCATAGCGCAGGCCGAACTGGTCGGCCAGACCCAGCGGGCTGTCCCAGTCCAGGCCGACGCCGGCCTGCTGCTCGCCGGAGGTCGCATCGCCGTTGTTGTCGCGGCTGGCGGAGACGCGCCAGGGCTTGCTGCGCTCGCCCTTGAGCTGCACGCGGCTGCCGCCCACTTCCTGGCCGGGCACCAGTTCCATCTGCGCCTGGCGCGAGGGAAGCCGGTTGATCTGGTCGACCAGTTGCTCCAGGTCGCGCAGGTTCAGCACTTTGCCGGCGGCGCCGGGAAAGGTCATGGCCAGCTCGCGCTCGCTAGCCAGTTCCGACTGGTCGAAGCCCTCGAAGCGCCCCTCGACCACGATGATCTTCAGCTCGCCGCTGGAGAGGTCTTGCTGCGGCAGGTAGGCGCGGGTGGTGACGAAGCCGCGCGACAGATAGTGGTCGGTAATGCCCTTGAGCAACTCGTTGAGCTGGTTTACCCCCAGGCATTGATCACGATAGGGCGCCAGCAGCGCCTCGCGCGAGCGCGCATCGAGGTGCTCGGCACCTTCGAGGCTGATGCTGCGGATGGTGAAGCAACGGGTGTCCGGCGCGGTGGTCGGACGCTCCTCGCCGGGCGCCTTGCCGGGGAGCTGCTGGAGCTCTTCCAGGCGCTTCTGCTGCTCGCGCAGGAGCTGTTCCTGGCGCTGGCGCTGGAGGTCGTTGTCACCCGGCGTGGGCAATGGTGCGGCAAAGCTTGCCGAGGCAAAGCAGAATGCCAGGACGGGCATCCAGCCACGGTAGAGAACATGCATCCTTACGATCCCTGTCATCTGGCCAGGCGGCCAGTCCATCCCAAAAGACGGATTGGATCATATTTGATACATGATGCCCTTAGGCCATTAGCCCGACGAACTGTAGGCCATTGCCCAATTTCTGGGAGACGCAGCGCACAAGCGATGCTTGCCTGTGCGCCTGATTGTCACACGCCAGACGCCAACGCCAGCCGGCGACCGGGAACCGTGTTGCGCCTGGAGGGCGGCGGCGTGGCAGCGGAGCAAGACTCAGTAATGCGGCGGCGGAGCATCATCTTCTGCGACGCCAACCTGACCCTGCAGGTCTTCCAGACGCTTGAGCAGCGCCTGCATCTGCAAGCGCAGGCGCTCGATCACGCGCTCCTGCTCGTAGACCACATCGCTCAGGGTTTGCAGCGCATCATCCTGGAAGGCCAGCCGGCTCTCCAGATCGGTGACCCGGTTTTCCAGATCCATCATTCACTCCTGACTGAAGCGAAAGCCATCGCCCAGCGCCATGCGCAGTTTCTCACGCACCCGCGCCAGCTCTTCCTCTATATAAGGAACGGCCGGGTGCTTGCCCCAAACCGGCCCCGGCCAGGCCACGTCATCCTGCTTGCGCACGATAACGTGCATATGCAACTGGCTGACGACGTTGCCGAGATTGGCCACATTCATCTTGTCCGCATCGAAGGTGTCCTTGAGCACTTCGGCCAACTGCGTGGCTTCGCGCCACAACTGTTGCTGGTCAGCTGCGTCCAGCTGGAAGATTTCACTGACGTCTTCGCGACGCGGGACCAGGATGAACCACGGATACTGCGAGTCGTTCATCAACAGCAGGCTGCTCAGGGGGAAATCACCCACCGCGATAGTGTCCTGCTGAAGACGGGAATCCAGGGCGAACATAAGACCTCTCCTGTTCGACGAACCTTGTTTTGAGCCTAGCTCCCGGAGGGAGCCGAAGGGCGCGAAGGATACTAGAGAGCCCCGCGGGCGAACACGTCCGATCGACGCCCCGCGTTGAAGCATCCAATTCCAGCCCCCGCACCAGCATGAGGCATGACGCGAATGGGCATATCCCGACAACAGGTGCGTGCAGGAATTCGCACGTGATTCCACGCAAATGACGGCGAAAAATCGATTCAACCGCCACAACTACGGCATGCCCGAAAACGACATCACCGCTCGCCCTTGTTGCAAATCCTCAACAGAAGCCGTGAAATGCGTCAACACGTCGCAAGACGAGCACTGTGAAGGCAGCTCCGGGCATTTGTGCACGGTTGTTGCTAGAGGCAAGGACAGCGCACCGACGGCCACCCCTTCTGGAGAAGTGGACGCGGAGGCGGGAGAACTAAAGAAGTGGTCAATGGAATAGAGAGCCACAAGGACTGAAGCATCATTGAAGCAATCAGGGGGCAATCTCTTTTTGCAACATGAGAACTGCTTGAATGCGACATGCGTCATGCAGCTTTGCGACAGTCCCGTAAAGATTTTGTGTGTTCATTTGGGCAACTATCGCCAACTGAACACGCGTGCTATAAGTTAGCGCCGACAAAAAAAGAAAGAGCCGTCACCGCGGCATTAGTGATGGCAAATAATTTCAAAACCAAAGGAGCAATCACAATGAAAGTGATGAAGTGGAGCGCCATCGCCCTGGCGGTATCTGCAGGCAGCACACAACTGGCAATGGCCGAACCCTTCGTAGGCAATCAGGCTGACGCCAAAGGCTTTGTCGAAGACAGCAGCCTGAACTTCCTGGTTCGCAACTACTACTTCAATCGCAACAAGAAAGACGGCGCCACCGACGCCCGTGACTGGACCCAAGGCTTCTGGGCCAATTACAACTCCGGCTTCACCCAAGGCACCGTCGGTTTCGGCGTTGACGCCTTCGGTTACCTGGGCCTGAAACTCGACGGTGGCAGCGGCTACGGCGGCACCGGCAACCTGCCGGTTCATGATGACGGCGACAAGGCTGACGACTTCGGCAAAGCCGGCGCAGCTGTGAAGGTCCGCATCTCCAAGACCGAGCTGAAATTCGGCGACATGCAGCCCACCGCTCCGGTGTTCGCTGTAGGCGGCACCCGCCTGCTGCCGCAAACCGCCAGCGGCTTCAGCCTGATGAGCAGCGAAATCGACGGCCTGGACCTGGAAGGTGGTCACTTCTACTCCGGTACCGGTCAGGACACCACCAACCGTGACGGTGAGATCTGGTCCCAGTACGGTGGCGTTACCGCCAACAGCGCTGACTTCCTGGGCGGCAAGTACGCGATCAACGACCAGTTCTCCGCTTCGCTGTACGGCGCCAAGGTCGAAGACCTGTGGAACCAGTACTACGTCAACCTGAATTACACCCTGCCGATCGCTGACAATCAGTCCCTCGGCCTGGACTTCAACTACTACCGCACCTCCGATTCCGGCTCCGCCAAACTGGGTGACATCAGCAACAACACCTTCTCGCTGGCCGCTGCTTACACCATCAGCGCGCACACCCTGACCCTGGCCTTCCAGAAAGTGAACGGCAATACCCCGTTCGACTACATCGGTATCGGCGACAACAACGCTGGCGGCGACTCGATCTTCCTCGCCAACTCCGTTCAGTACTCCGACTTCAACGGCCCGGGTGAAAAATCCCTCCAAGGCCGTTACGACCTGAACATGGCCGAGTACGGTGTTCCGGGCCTGACCTTCATGGGCCGCTACATCTACGGTAAGGACATCGACGGCGACAAGATCGATCCGACCAGCCCCTACGCCAACTATGGCTATGGCCCGGACGGCAAGCACCGCGAGACCAACCTGGAAGCCAAATACGTTATCCAGAGCGGTCCGGCTAAAGACCTGTCCTTCCGTGCTCGTCAGGCTTGGCACCGCGCCAACGCCGACCAGGCTGAAGGCAACGTTGATGAATTCCGCCTGATCATCGACTACCCGCTGTCCGTTCTGTAATCCAGAGCGAACTGCAGGTAACTAAAAAGCCCGGCTTCTGCCGGGCTTTTTTATTGCAACTTACCTACAACTTCGAACGTATCTGTTACATCGGCAATACATAAGTGCCGGTTACATGCGCGACCAACTCCTGCGGATTGCTGACCGAGTAGACAGCTACTTCGCAAACCACCTGCCGACGTCCCAGCTTCAATATCTTCGCTTCCGCCAACAGGTCTTCCGGCTTCGGCTTGCTGAGAAAGTTGATATTGAGATTGGAAGTAACGGCCATCTCGACGTTATCCAGCTGCGCCAGAATCACCGCGTACATCGCCGCATCCGCCAGCGACATGATGGTGGGGCCGGACACCGTTCCACCCGGGCGAACCATCCGGTCGTGGAAAGGAACCCGCACGAAGGCACTGCGCCCTTCCAGTGCATCGATGCGTAAATCCATGTCGTCCGCCATGGGTAATCCCGCGCGGATGAACGCCTGTACCTGGGCTGCATTCAAACGACTCACGCCACTCCTCCGTCTCCGCCCGCCGCGCCCTGTACGCAGCCAGACCTGCACCGTACAATGCCCAGCCTATATCTCCCTTCGCAACCGACAAAACGGCCAAAGATGCGTACCAGTCAGTACCTGCTGTCCACCCTGAAAGAAACCCCTTCCGATGCGGTCGTCATCAGCCATCAGCTGATGCTGCGCGCCGGCATGATCCGCAAGCTGGCGTCCGGTCTCTACACCTGGCTGCCAATGGGTCTGCGGGTACTGCGCAAGGTGGAGACCATCGTTCGCGAAGAAATGAACGCCGCCGGCGCCCTGGAAGTGCTGATGCCCGCCATCCAGCCCGCGGAACTGTGGCAGGAATCCGGCCGCTGGCAGCAGTACGGGCCCGAGCTGCTGCGCCTGAAGGATCGCCATGACCGCGACTTCTGCGTCGGCCCGACCCACGAAGAAGTGATCACCGATCTGGCGCGCAACGAGCTGAACAGCTACAAGCAGCTGCCGATCAACATGTACCAGATCCAGACCAAGTTCCGTGACGAGATCCGTCCGCGCTTCGGCCTGATGCGTGGCCGCGAGTTCATCATGAAGGACGCCTACTCCTTCCACGCCAGCCAGGACTCGCTGCAGGCGACCTACGACGTGATGTACCAGGCCTACAGCAAGATCTTCACCCGCCTGGGCCTGGACTTCCGCGCTGTACAAGCCGACAACGGCTCCATCGGCGGCAGCGGCTCCCACGAATTCCACGTGCTGGCCGGCTCCGGTGAAGACGACATCGTCTTCGGCGAATCCACCGACTACGCCGCCAACATCGAAAAAGCCGAGGCCCTGCCCCGCGAGACGACGCCGCGGCGCCGCCAGCGAGAGAACTGCGTCTGGTCGACACCCCCGAGCACCAAGACCATCGCCGCCCTGGTGGAGAAGTTCGGCCTGCCGATCGAGAAGACCATCAAGACCCTGGTGGTACACGCCGCCGAGGAAGGCAAGCTGATCGCCCTGATCGTCCGTGGCGATCACGAACTCAACGAGATCAAGGCTGGCAACCACCCGCTGGTAGCCGCCCCTCTGCAGATGGCCAGCGAAGCGGACATCAAGGCCGCCATCGGCGCCGCTCCCGGCTCGCTCGGCCCGCTGAATCTGCCGCTGCCCTGCATCATCGACCGCTCCGTCGCCCTGAGAGCGACTTCGCCTCTGGCGCCAACGTCGACGACAAACACTATTTCGGCGTGAACTGGGAGCGCGACCTGCCGGTACCGGAAGTCGCCGACATCCGCAACGTCGTCGAAGGCGACCCGAGCCCGGACGGCAAGGGCACCCTGCATCATGCGTCGCGGCATCGAAGTCGGTCACATCTTCCAGCTCGGCACCAAGTACAGCGAAGCCATGAAGCTCTCGGTACTGGGCGAGAACGGCAAGCCGGTGACCCTGATCATGGGTTGCTACGGCATCGGCGTGTCCCGCGTGGTCGCCGCCGCCATCGAGCAGAACTACGACGACCGACGGCATTCTCTGGCCGGACGCCCTGGCGCCCTTCCAGATCGCCATCGTGCCGATGAAGTACGAGAACGAAGCCGTGCGCGCCGCCACCGACAAGCTCTACACGGATCTCACAGCCGCCGGCTTCGAAGTGCTGCTGGACGACCGCGACAAGAAGACCAGCCCCGGCGTGAAGTTCGCCGACATGGAGCTGATCGGCATCCCGCACCGCATCGTCGTCAGCGAGCGCGGCCTGGACGAAGGCACCCTGGAGTACAAGGGCCGCCGTGACGCCGAGTCGCAGCCTGTCGCCCTGTCCGACCTGCAAGCCTTCATTACGGCCAAGATCCGCAACTGAGCAGAGCGATGTCCACCGGAAGTACCACAAGCCTCGCGGCTGCCGCCTTGTGCGGCAGCCTCCTGCTGAGCGGCTGCGCCAACCAGCTGCCGCAACGCAGCGAGCATGAAGAGCGTGTCGAGCGCAAACTGCTCGACCACAGCCTGCAGATCGATGTGGGCACGCCGGGCACCCTGGAACTGCCGCAGCGCCGCATCCGCGTGCAGGAACAGAAGACCTTCGAAGTCACCGAGTTCGAGGTCACCCGGCGCTACGACCGCTACACGCCCTACCAGGGCTGGCGCAAGGTGTACGAAATGCCGCTGGGCGTCGTGGCCTTCGTCGGCGGCATCGGCGCCAATGTGGTCAACGTGTTTGCCCTGGGCAACCTGCCCGAAAGCGTCACCCGCGGCTGGATTCGCTACGGCATCGACGGCATGAACCCGTTCATGAACGTCGAATCCAACGGCCGCGCCGAGCAGAACCTGGCCTCGATCGACGAGAAGCAGCGCGACAAGCGTACCGAGTACTCCAGCCTGCCCTGGTCGGAGCGCCCGGTGACCGTCACCGCCGGCAAGAACTCTCAGGAGCTGCTCACCGACCGCCATGGCGTGCTGCGCCTGAACCTGCTCGAAGGCCCCTTCAGCGACGATGAAGTCAGCCGCATTGGCCGTCTGCAGTTCAGCGTCCAGGACCCTTCGGACGACACCCGTGCCGACGCCAGCCTGCTGGTCAGCCGCTCCCTGCGCGGCAAGCTGCAGGAAGCCCACGCGCTGATCTACGACGACCTGGAGGGTGACGACGTGCACCACTGGGTACACCGGGTGAAACGCCTTTCCGACCTCGGCCTGGAAGAGGAAGCGAGCGAGCTGGAACAGAGCCTGATCGAGCTGACCCGCAACGATCCGGAGCTGCAGAAGGAGTTCCTCCACAGCCTGATGACCGACGCCGGTCGCCTGGCAGCGGACCCCGGCGTCAGCAACTGACGCCTAGCGACGAACGATGAAGCCGGTGATGCCCTGGGGTGTCATCGGCTTCAGCTCCACCGCCGCCACCTTGGCCTTCACCGGGCCGCGCGCCAGCCACTTCTCCAGCTCGCGCACCGCGTCTTCCTCACCTTCGATCAACAGCTCGACGCGCTCGTCCTCGAGGTTGCGAATCCAGCCGTCGATGTCCAGGCGCTCGGCCTGCTCCTGCGTGCTCTGGCGGTAATAGACGCCCTGTACCTTGCCGCTGATGTAACCGTGCAGACAGATCCTCGCCATCACTGCTTCTCCTCGCGCAATGCGCTCAGGCGCGCTTGCAGGCCGGTGGCGGTCTGCTCACCGAGCAATTGCTCGCGCATCTTGCCCTCAGGGTCGACGATATAAGTGACAGGCAACGCTTCGCTGCGCGGCAGGCTGTAGCGCGGAGCAGGGTCGTCGGCCAGTACGGTGTATTGCACACCGAGGGCCTGGGATGCCTTCGCAAGGTCTGCGTCGCGCAGTCCATCGAAGTTCACACCCAGCACCCGGAAGCCCTTCGACTTGCCCTCCTCCGCCAGGTGATTCAGCTCGGGAATCTCCTTGCGACAGGGCGCGCACCACTCGGCCCAGTAATTAATAACTAGCCACTGGCCATCCACCGTCGCAGCGGGTACTTTCTGTCCATGCTGATCGGTGCCATAGTCCGCCGAGCAACCGGCCAGGATCAGGCCGGCCATCAAGCCCATCACAATACGGAGCCGCACTCCCATGCCTTCAATCCTCGTGTATGCGGGGTGGTCATGATGCTCGATGCCCTGCGCCTGGAGGTGCCGGACATCCTCGAAGAAGATGCCGAGGCAATGAGCAATCTGGCGGTCAGGCTCCAGGAATCGCGGCAACAGCCCCTGCAGGAAGGTCTGCAGAAGGCGCTGGGCACGCTGTTCCGCCTCAACCGATGCGCGCTGACCTTACTGGAAAGACAACGCGCCCTGCAAAGCCTCAGCGAAGAATACCGGCATTACGAACGGCTGATCCGCCAGGAAAAGGCCCCGCCGGCGCTCTTCGTGCACTTCTGCAGCGAACTGGCCGCCGGCTTCAAGCGTCTGCTGCTGCAGATTCTGCACGGCCGCAAGCCGTCGCGGCCCCACATGGCCTGGTGCCTGTACATGGCCCAGCACTTCCTCGCCCAGGCCCTGCTGCGTCACTACCAGCAGTACCAGCAGCCACCGGGCAGTTTATGGCGCGATAGCCACCTGCTGTACTGGATCGGCGAGCATCAGGAGTGCCTGGACGAACCGGTGGCGGCAGCCTTCGACCCGATCCCGGCCGGCACCTTGCGCGGGCTGTACCAGCAGATCCTGCTACTGGCTCTGAGCAATCCGTTCCACCTGACCGAGGGCGAGGCCCCCCAGCTGTTCACGGCCCTGGCACCGCTGGCCACCTTGGGCCGCCTGCTGCCCTGGGACGACGAGGAGCAGGAAGGCTTTGTCGTGGACCTGGGTTCGGACGAGCCTTGCCTCGCCGCCGAACGGGCGACAGATGCTCCGGCCGAACAATTGCGTCGACTGGAACTGGGCGCCCTGCTGATTGCCCTGCACGACCCGGCGCCGTTGCGCCGTCTGGACCAGGGCGCGCTGCTGGAGCGTGTCCGCCACCACTGGCTTGGGCACCAGGCGCGCCGCCACGAGCGAGCCGAACAGAGCGGTACTTGCCGTCTGGTGGTCGGCCTGGCAGCCATTCAGCAACACCTGCTCGACAGCTCCGCCAGCCCCAGCCGGGAAGCGACGCTGATGGACGCCAGCGCCGGCGGCGCGCGCATCCTGTGTCCGGGCCAGCACGCCGGGCAATTCCCCGTCGGTCAGTTGCTGCTGATCCCTGGCAACGCTGGCACCCCCACCCTCGCCGTGGTGCGCTGGCGGCACCTCAACGGCGATGGGCTACATCTTGGCCTGCGCTACCTCAAAGGGCTTCCCCGGCCTGTCTGGCTGCGTCGCGCACCTGACGCCCAGCGTCACCCTGGCGTCCTGCAAAGCACTCCGGAACCCGGCAATGGGTGGTACCACGGACTCTGGGTGCCTCAGGGCAACTTCGTCGAAGGCGAGAACCTCTGGCTGCAACTGGCCAGCTTCGACAACCAGACCATCCTGCCGCTGCCCGCCGCCAACCTCAGCACGCCATTGGTAGCTCGACACCCTCTGCGCCTGGCCTGATTGTCGATTTTGGGAGAGATGTCACAGGCAAGATCGGCAGTAAGCCCGGAATGCCTGGGAACCCTGTCCCTATAATTCGAACGTTCGTTCTGACTCTCGGGACGACTCTCGCTCGCCGATTTCTCAGCGGCCTTCAGAATGCGACTGGCGCCATGTACGCCAGCCTCCATCGACAGGACAGCCCGATGCAGCCTACAGACCAGCTTGTCAGCAAGGTTCCCAGCCATATTGTCGCCAGCGCACGGCCGGCCAATGCGGCCAACGGGGTGACTGGCCGACTTCAATGTCGCGGTCTGGCTGCATTTGCCCGGCGTGGCGGAACTGCCGGTGACGCTGCTGCTCAGCTACCGCGATGGCGAGCGCAACCGGGAAGTGGTGATTGACCATGGCACGGTCAACAAGCAGAGCCGCATTCTGCTGTCAGGCGTGGCGCGCCTGGCGTTTTCCCAGCGGATCGAGGAGGTGCAGATCAAGCTGCGCGCGGCCATTCCCCTGTCGCGGGTAATCGCCGAGGAAGTCTTCATGCAAGCGGTAGAACAGCAGGCCGGCGCAACGCGCCCGGTAGCCACCAGCCTCTGACGATTCAGCCCAGCTGGCGCACCAGAGTATCGTCGTCCGACGACTCGACCGCAGCGGGTTCGGCAGCTTCCTGCGAGACGGAAGGCAGGAGCGATTCAGGCCAGCTGCTGAATTGCAGACCAGTGATTCTATTCAACCGCTCCAGGGCGCTCGACAGATCGCGCTGATGCAGGTGCACTACGTTGTTCTGGTCTTTTTTCATGGATTCGATGGCCTTGGAGGAACTTCTGAAGGACTCCTGTGTCCTGAAACCTCCATAGCCAGAACTGTGCCAATTCTGAAATAGCGAGAATTGGCGCATTTCTGAAGTGGTACAAAGCCGCAACAGAATCAGATTCGCCGCAAACTGACGTTTTGCGTCACTCGGAATGTGACGGCTTCAACCATTTCGCCAGACTGTCGCCAAACAGCTCCTGCCGATCCGCCTGATAACGCGCCAGCGTCTCACGCAATTCCGGATACCAGGGCTCGTCCAGCTGTGCCGGAAGTGCCTCCAGGCAAGGCAGCGGCCACGGGCTGCGGTTGAGCAAGTGATGCAGGCTGTAGCTGCCCAGATCACGGCACAGCACCCAGGCCGCGGTAGTAGAACCCGCGCGGCAGACCAGTTGCTCACCCTCCAGGAAATCCAGCACCTCTTCCCACTCGTCTTCCGGCAACAGCCATCCCGCGCGGTGCAGGTGCGCCAGGCGCGTCGGCAGACCATGGCGCTGGCGATCGAAGAACACCCTCAGCACACCCAGCACCACCAGCAAGCGCGGCATCGCCCGATGCCGCCAGAGCCGGGTCGAGGACAGGTTGCAAACCAGCTCCGCACCAAACAGCACGATTAGCCAGGACAACCAGACCCACAGCAGGAACAGCGGTACCGTGGCGAAAGCGCCGTAAATCAGCTTGTAGCCGGGGAAGAAGCTGACATAGAAGCCGAACAGCGACTTGGCCGCTTCAAACAGGATTGCGGTGAAGGCACCGCCGGCCAGGGCATGCAGGAACGGCACCCGCGCGTTGGGAACCGCCGCGTAGATCAGGGTGAAGGCCGCCACGCTGGCCAGCAACGGCATGAACTTCAGCAACATCGCCGCGCCAGGCAACGCGTGGGGGCCGGAGAGCAGCGACAGCGAAGTCACGTAGGTGGATACCGCGAAGCCGGTCCCCAGCAGCAGCGGGCCCAGGCTCAGAATCGCCCAATACAGGAGGAAGCGCGTTACGCCCCGGCGTGGCTGGCGCACGCGCCAGATAGCGTTGAAAGCCTTTTCGATGGTCACCAGCATGGTAAAGGCGGTGACCGCCAGGAACGCCACGCCCAGCCAGGTCAGATGCCGCGCCTGCACGGTGAAGTTGCGCAGGTAGGCCTCGACCGCCTCGCCAGTGGAGGGCACGAAATTGCGGAAGATGAACAGCTGGATGCGCTCGCCCATGCCCTCGAAGGCCGGAACGGCCGAGAGCATGGCGAAGGTCACGGTCATCATCGGGACGACCGCGAACAGCGTGGTGTAGGTCAGGGCCGCAGCGCTGTTGGGCGCCTTGTCGGCCAGGAAGCGCTGGACCAGATAGCGGCCGAATTCGACCAGGCCCTGCAAGCGTTCGTGCATGAAGTGTCCTTTGGCTGCACTGAAAAAACCGTCCTCGTAGATCGCGGCGAACGACAGCGGTTCAGTCCAGTCCGAGGAGGCGGTTAGAATAGCCGCCACTTCATCGGCCTTGCGAGTCCCGGCACATGAGCCAGATTTCAATTTTCCACAATCCGCGCTGCTCCAAATCCCGTGGCGCCCTCGAACTGCTCGAGGAACGCGGCATCCAGCCCCAGATCATCCGCTACCTGGAAACCCCTCCCAGCACCACTGAACTCAAGGTGCTGCTGGGTAAGCTCGGGATCGGCGCGCGCCAGCTGCTGCGCACCGGCGAGGACGAATACAAAGAGCTGAACCTGGCCAACCCGGCACTGGGCGATGACCAACTGATCGAGGCGATGGTCAGCCATCCCAAGCTGATCGAGCGTCCGATCCTCATCGTCGGCGACAAGACAGTGATCGGCCGTCCGCCGGAGAAGGTACTGGAGATCCTGCCTTGAGCGCGCCATACGTCCTCGTCCTCTACTACAGCCGCCACGGCGCCACCGCCGAAATGGCGCGGCAGATCGCCCGTGGCGTCGAGCAGGGCGGCCTGGAAGCGCGCGTGCGCACGGTGCCCGCAGTGTCTACCGAATGCGAGGCCGTCGCCCCGGACATCCCGGCTGAAGGCGCGCTCTACGCAACCCTGGATGACCTGAAGGACTGTTCCGGCCTGGTCCTCGGCAGCCCGACCCGCTTTGGCAACATGGCCGCGTCGCTCAAGTACTTCCTCGACGGCACCAGCAGCCTGTGGCTCACCGGTGGCCTGGTGGGCAAACCGGCCGCCGTCTTCACCTCCACCGCCAGCCTGCACGGCGGCCAGGAAACCACCCAGCTGTCGATGATGCTGCCCCTGCTGCACCACGACATGATCATCACCGGCATCCCCTACAGCGAGCCTGCCCTGCTGGAAACCCGCGGCGGCGGCACGCCCTATGGCGCCAGCCACTTCGCCACTGCCGACGGCAAGCGCAGCCTGGACGAACACGAAATCACCCTGTGCCGCGCGCTCGGAAAGCGCCTGGCCGAAGCCGCCCGCAAACTGGAGAGCTCGAATGGCCCGCAAGAACAAACCGCTGCCGCCCATGGAATGGCTCAAACCCCGGCTGGCCGCCAGCCGTGCGGTCGCCCTCGGCAGCTTCATCGGGCTGATCCTGCTCATCGTCATCTGGGACCTGCTGTTCGCCGATGCCCACGGCGGTGCGCGCTGGGTACCGTGGGCGTTCCTGGGCTTCAAGCTGCTGCCGTTGCTGGTGGTGGCGCCGGGCATCCTGATCGGCAGCGCCCGTGGCCATGCCTGGGCGTGCTACGTGATCAACCTGTACTTCATCCTCGGCGTGCTGAACGCCTTCGATCCCAACCACGCCATCTTCGGCTGGGCGGAGATCATCCTCAGCGTGTCGCTGTTCTGTTCGGCGCTGATGTACACGCGTTGGCGCTTCCAGTACGACCGCAAGCTGGCTGGCGAAGGCCAGGAGCCACAGCAGGAAGCGACAAGCGCTTGATCGAAAACCGGATATCGGGGAAACCGGGGCCTACCAGCCCATGGTTTCCTTGAGGAAGGGAATGGTCAGCTTGCGCTGGGCCTGCAGCGAGGCCTTGTCCAGTTCGTCCAGCAGGTCGAAGAGGAACTGCATGCTGCGCGCGCCGCGAGTGAGGATGAAGCGCCCCACTTCGTCGGTCAGGTGCAGGCCACGGCGCGAAGCGCGCAGCTGAAGGGCGCGCAGCTTCTCGTCGTCGGTCAGCGGGTGCAGCTGGAAGATCAGCGAGAGGGTCAGGCGGGATTTCAGATCCGGCAGCTTCACGCCCAGCTCGCGCGGCGACACCGAGGCCGACAACAGCAGCTTGCGGCCGGAATCGCGCAGGCGGTTGAACAGGTGGAACAGCGCCTCTTCCCACTCGCGCTTGCCGGCCAGGGTCAAGATCGTCCAGGCACACCAGCTCGCGCTGTTCGAGGTTGTCGAAGATTTCCGGACCGTAGGCCACCAGGTCCGCCATCGGCAGGTAGACGGACGGCTCACCCAGTTGCTCGGAGCGAATGCAGGCAGCCTGCAGCAGGTGACTGCGGCCCACGCCCTCGGCGCCCCAGAGGTAGATCAGGCTTTCCGTCCACCCCGCCTCGGGCTCGCACAGACGCTCGACATAGCCGAGCGCCGCGGGCGTCGGCGCCGGGGTAGTAGTTGGCGAACGTTGCGTCATCGCGCAGACGTACGCTGAGTGGGAGCTGCATAGGAGTCATGCCGGGCCGGGCGTTTCTTCAATCGCTTGGGGTGGGCCTTGGTGACTGAAAGTTTATCCAAATCAGAAGGATAACGCAGCTACCACGTGCGACTCAGAGCCACCGGCGCCGGGAAGCGGGACTTTGCCCGCTCCCGAAGCGCTCGTTACCAGTGGAAGCGCAGGGTGTTCTGCGCCGGCACGGCCGCGTTCGGCACCGGCTGGCCATTGGCATCGACCGCCGGTTGTGCCGGTTCGGCCGGGGGTTCCTGCAGGCGGGCCAGCGCCAGTTGCGCACGCAACTGCTCAGCGCTGGCGGTGACGCGGTAGACAAGATTCCTGCCCTGGACCTCCACCAGCTTGGCACCCATCGGTTCCAGCAGGCGCGAGACTTCGGCGTAGCGAGCCAGGTCGGCGCCCTCGATCTGCAGGACCTGGGCCAAAGCGAGCCTGCCGAACCGACGAAACGCTGCGACAGGCGTTGCGACACACCCAGCATCACCGCATCAGCCAGCGCGTCCGGGGTATCGCCTTGGGCCTGGCCCTGTTCACGGCTGTCGCCCATCCATACGCGCCAGGTGGCGGTCCACTTGCCGTCGGCTTCCTTGGCGTCCACCGCCAGCAGGGCGTCGGCGCCGTAACGCTCGGAGGCGGCTTTCAGTGCATCGGGCTGAGCGGCGTTGAGGTTCTCGGGCGTACCAACCTGCTGTTCGCTGAGATCAGCCATCGGCAGACGCAGCGGCAGGCCGCGGCGCTGGGCGGCGCGGTTCAGCGGGGCGGAGCTTCTGGCTGTCGCCCACCAGGCTGCTGCCGTTGGCGCTTTCATTCAGCCACCAGGCCAGCACGCTCGGGCGGCTGGCGCCCCATACCGGCAGGCCGGCCTGGCGCAGGGCGTTGTCGGTGGCGGTCGGGTCGAAGTCCACGACCAGCGCCATGGGCGGGCCGTTCTCGAGCGATACCGGCGATCAGTTGCTGCGGGTCGAAGTAACCGGCCAGGGCCGGACTCGTACAGCGCCGGCATTGCCCGTCAGGCGCAGCACCAGGGTCTGCAGGGCGCGGGTCAGGCCGGCATTGCGCTCGTCCGGCTGCTGCGAGGCGACCGGTTCGTGCACCTGGTACAGGTTGCCCAGCGTTTCAGCAAAGGACGGTAGGCTGAACAGCGACAGGCAGAGGATCAACAGGCGGGCGGTCAGGCGCATGGCGGGCTCTCGCGGCAAAAACGAAGATGCCAGCACGCAGCGAGCTGGCAAGGAAGGCCTATACCTTAAACAGCCGTCCGGCCAGCGGCAACAGCGCGAGATGGCCGCTGCCGGGCAAGCCTGATAAAATCCCGCGCCTCCCGCGCAGGCCGGGAAGCGCGAACGGCGCCCCCGGCGGCAAGACGAATCATCCCTTCTATAGGCTGGATTCGACGACAACAAGCAACCCTCGTTGAGCTACAAGGACGCCGGTGTGGACATCGACGCCGGCGAAGCCCTGGTCGAACGCATCAAAGGCGTCGCCAAGCGCACGGCACGTCCGGAAGTCATGGGCGGC
>JASGKM010000044.1:0-217413 GCA_049840615.1 Pseudomonas sp. | reverse complement strand
ATATGTAACCTACTACGTTCGGCGTCTTGCTAAGGTTAATCGGAAACACGATAAATCCAAACAGCACCTGCCGCCGCCGAGCGCATGGGCTACACCGGGCTGAACATCACCTTTCCCTGCAAGCAGGCGGTGATTCCGCTGCTGCATGAGCTATCCGACGAGGCGCGCGGTATCGGCGCGGTGAACACCGTGGTACTGCGCGAAGGCAAGCGCATCGGCCACAACACCGACTGCCTGGGCTTGCCGAAGGCTTCCGGCGCAGACCTCAGCGATGCACCGCGCGAGCGCGTGGTGCAATTGGGCGCCGGCGGTGCGGGTGCCGCCGTGGCCCATGCGCTGCTCAGCGAGGGTGTGCAGCGGCTGACGATCTTCGAAGTGGATTCCGCCCGCGCCCAGGCGCTGGTGGACAATCTCAACGCGCATTTCGGCGGGCAGCGCGCGCGGTCGGTCATGATCTGGCCGGCGCAGTCACCGAAGCGGACGGGCTGGTCAACACCACGCCCGTGGGCATGGCCAAGCTCCCCGGCGCGCCCCTGCCACTGGAGTTGTTCACTCGGGCCTGTGGGTAGCCGAGATCATCTACTTTCCACTGGAGACCGAGCTGCTCAAGCATGCCCGCAGCCCTGGCTGCCGGCACGCTGGATGGCGGCAACATGGCGGTGTTCCAGGCGGTGAAGGCGTTTGAGCTGTTCAGTGGTGTCGAGGCGGACAGCGAGCGGATGCTGGCGCATTTTGCTGGAATGTAATCGGGCAAAGACCTCGACGAGGAGCGGGCCATGCCCGCGATTGCATCCGGCACGTGCCCAAGCTACCCGGCAAACCCCGTGTAGAGCCGACGCCGGCCTTGCCGGCGGTTCGCGGGCATGGCCCGCTCCTACATTTTTAGCTCGGCTCAGGGCTGCACGTAGCGCAATACCGCCTCGATGATCATGTCCTTGTGCCGCGCCTTGATCACCGGGTCCCCCAGCTCGACCTGGAACAGCGAGCCGACGGTATGGCGGTTGGACACCCGATAGAAACAGAACCCGCTGATCAGCATGTGCACGTCGATGGCCTGCAGGCCGTCGCGGAACGCGCCGCTGGCGGCGCCGCGCACGAGGATGTCCTCGATGGTGCGCAGGATGTTGCTGTTCATCGAACGGATCGCCTCGGAGCCGGAGGCGAACTGGCCGTAGTGGATGTTCTCGATGCTGACGATACGCACGAAGTGACGTTGCGGCCGTGGTGGTCGAAGGTGAAGTCCACCAGCCGGCGCATGGCTTCCAGCGGTTCCAGCTCGGCCAGGTGCAGGGTCTGCTCGGTGCACGAATGTCGCCGTAGAGTTTCTCCAGCACCGCCTGGTAGAGCTGTTCCTTGCTGCCGAAGTAGTAGTAGATCATCCACTTCGAGGTCTTCATTCGCTCGGCGATGGCACTCACCCGGCGCGGGAAAGGCCATGTCTGGACGAACTCGACGATGGCCGCCTGGAGGATGTCCTCGCGGGTCTTCTCCGGGTTGTTCTTGCGGCCCCGCGGGCAGTTTCAGCGGGAGTCGGCTGGGTGGCGCTGTCGGCAGTCATCGGCTCGGGCATCGAAGTCGGCCGAGCGCCAGGGCGCCGGCTGTACGGTGAAAGGATGCGCGGATTATGCGCGTGCCTGCGCCCATCAGGCAAAGCGCAACGGCTCAGACTTTGGTCGCCGCGTGGTGCCGTTGCGCGCCTGGGCCATGGCCGCCAGCCGCACGGCGACGTTGGCCGCGCCGTAACCCGCATAACCGCCGCGGCGCTGGATGATCTCGAAGAAGAAGCGTTCCTCGAACGGCTCGGTGTACACGTGGAACAGCTCGCCGCCGTTGGCGTCGCGGTCGTAGAGCACGTTGAAGTAGGCCAGCTCACTGAGGAACTCGTCGTCGAAGTCGAAGCGCGCCGCAAGGTCGTCGTAGTAATTCGGCGGGATTTCCAGCAGCGGCACGCCGGCATCCTTGGCCCGCGCCACTTCGGCGAAGATGTCCTCGCAGGCGAAGGCAATGTGGTGGACGCCGGAGCCGCGATAACTGGACAACGCATGGGAGATCGCCGTGTTGCGGTTCTCCGAGATGTTCAGCGGCAGCCGCACGCTGCCATTGGCGCTGCGCAGGGCGCGGCTTTCACCAGGCCGTAAGGATCGGGCAGCACCACTTCGTCGTCGGCCTCGAAGTCGGACAGGCCCTTGTAGAACAGCACCCAACTGTCCAGCCCATCCGCCGGCAACGCCATGGCCATGTGGTCGATGCGCTGCAGCTGGCCGCTGGCCTTTGCTTCAGGATCGAGGCGGAAGTCCACGTCATAGATGGTCTGCCCGGCGGCGCGTTCTTCCACCAGATAGATCAGACTGCCGTCCGGGGCGCGCACCGCAGGAATCTCCCGCTCGTTGGGGCCGACCAGGCCGCGATACGGCTGGCCCTTGTAGTCCTGCGCACGCTCCAGCGCGCTGGCAGCGTCACGCACACGCAGGGCGGTGGCGCACAGCGAAGGGCCGTGGGCTTCGAAGAAACTGTGGCCGAAGGAGTACGGCTCGGCATTCAGCACGATGTTGATGTCGCCCTGGCGCAACAGGCTCACCGCCTTGGAGCGATGTTCACCGGCGCGGGCGAAGCCCAGACGTTCCAGCCAGTTGCCCAGGCGCGCGCCGAGGGCTTCGTCGACGGCAAACTCGAGGAATTCCACACCCTCGAGCTGGCTGGCCGGAGGCGGTGCGAACAGACAATCGAGTTGCTCCTTCGGCGTGCCTTCTCCGAGCAGACGCTCGCGGGTTTTCTCCTCCAGGTACAGCAGCGAACGCAGGCCATCGGCGGCGTTGGCGCGCGGCGGTGCAGCACGGAAGCCGTCGTTGAAGATTTCCAGCGACAACGGTCCGCGATAGCCGCTTTTCAGGATCGGCGCGAGGAATCCCGGCAGGTCGAACTCGCCCTGCCCGGGAAAGTTGCGGAAATGCCGGCTCCACTCCAGTACGTCCATGGCCAGGATCGGCGCGTCGGCCATCTGCACGAAGAAAATTTTCTCCCCCGGAATCTGCGCGATGCCCGCCGGGTCGCCCTTCAGCGACAGCGTGTGGAAGCTGTCGAGAATCACCCCCAGCGCTGGGTGGTTCACTTCGCGCACCAGGTCCCAGACCTGCTGCCAGGTGTTCACGTGGCGACCCCAGGCCAGGGCTTCGTAGCCTACGCGCAGGCCTCTGGCGCCGGCGCGTTCGGCAGCAAGGCCGAGATCCTCGAGGAGGAATTCGCGTTCGCCCAGGGAATCGGCGGCGACGTTGCTGCACATCAGCACCAGGTCGGTGCCCAGCTCCTGCATCAGGTCGAACTTGCGTTCCAGGCGGTCGAGGTTGCGCGGCAGGCGGTCGCGGCGGCAGCCCTCGAAGTCGCGGAACGGCTGGAACAGGGTGATCGCCAGCCCCAGGTCGGCACACAGGCGGCGTACATCGCGCGGGCTGCCGCCGTAGTAAAGGAGATCGTTCTCGAAGATTTCCACGCCGTCGAAACCGGCGGCGGCGATGGCTTCGAGTTTGTCCGGCAGGGTTCCGCTCAAGGAAACGGTAGCGATCGAACGTTGCATCTCTGGACTCCTGCCGGGCGTGGTGAGGGGCTTGTTGGAATCGGTCTCCGGCTGAGTCTGATTATTCTGGCGGTCCGGAATGCCGGCAATTTAAAGTGTACTAACTGGTTAGTTTTGTGTTCGATTACCGAACCAAAGGCCGTTTATCGAATTGACGCTATTCCGGCCGCTGCTCAAGATTTAGCCACGTCGACGCAATCCGGCTCGCCGGGGACCTGCCTCAATCCCTGGCACAACGACAGCCGCTGCGAGATGGCCTGCGTGTCATCCATAACAATTTCAAGAACGGGTAAATGCTCATGTACATCCCCCACCTTCGCCTCGCCACCGCCGTCCCTCATCGCCTAACCGTCCTGGCCCGCCTGATGCCGGGTTTGTGCAGCCTGCTCGGCCGCCATCGCGCCCACTGATTTTCGCCAGCCACCGCACGTCCTTTCTCGAGCCCACGCCGATCGGCGGTGGAGCACGTGGAACGCCTGCGGCACGACAATAATTCCTGAGGCTGCGCGTCAGCCCGATAACGGATGGCCCCGATCATGATCCATACGCAATCCGCTCCCCTTGCTGCGGTCGCTCCGCACGGTTCTTCCTTCTTCGGCAAGGTGCGTGGCGCCATGGCCGTCGGCAAGGTGCGCTGGGGCATGCTCGCCCTGGTGTTCTTCGCCACTACCCTGAACTACATCGACCGCGCCGCCCTGGGCGTGATGCAGCCGATCCTCGCCGAGAAGATGGCCTGGACGGCCATGGACTACGCCAACATCAATTTCTGGTTCCAGGTCGGCTACGCCATCGGCTTCGTGCTCCAGGGCCGGCTGATCGACCGCATCGGCGTGAAGCGCGCGTTCTTCTTCGCCGTGCTGCTGTGGAGCTTCGCCACCGGCGCCCACGGCCTCGCCACTTCGGCGGCCGGCTTCATGGTCTGCCGCTTCATCCTCGGGCTGACCGAGGCGGCCAACTACCCGGCCTGCGTGAAGACCACGCGCCTGTGGTTCCCGGCCGGTGAGCGCGCGGTGGCGACCGGCATCTTCAATGCCGGCACCAACGTCGGCGCCATGGTCACGCCTGCCCTGCTGCCGCTGATCCTCTCGGTCTGGGGCTGGCAGGCGGCGTTCCTGTGCATGAGCGCGCTGGGCTTCGTCTGGGTGGTGCTGTGGAGCCTGAAGTACTTCAACCCCGAAGAGCACCCGACGGTGAAGCAGAGCGAACTGGACTACATCCAGGAAGCCGACGAGCCGCCGGCCGAACGCGTGCCCTTCTCCGCCGTACTGCGCATGCGCGGCACCTGGGCCTTCGCCCTGGCCTATTCGCTGACCGCGCCGGTGTTCTGGTTCTACCTCTACTGGCTGCCGCCCTTCCTCAACCAGCAATACGGCCTGGGCATCAGCGTTACCCAGATGGGCATCCCGCTGATGCTGATCTGGTTGACCGCCGACTTCGGCAGCATCGGCGGCGGCATCCTGTCGTCGTGGCTGATCGGCCGCGGCATGAACTCCATCCACGCACGCCTGCTGTCGATGTTCATCTGCGCCTGCGCGATCATCGGTGTGATCTTCGCCGCCAAGGCCAGCGGCCTGTGGATCGCCGTCGCCGCCATCGCCCTGGGCGTGGGTGCACACCAGGCCTGGACGGCAAATATCTGGAGCCTGGTGATGGACTACACGCCCAAGCACCTGATGAGCACAGTGTTCGGATTTGGCGGCATGTTCGCGGCGATGGGTGGCATGTTCATGACCCAGATCGTCGGCTACATCCTCACCGTCACCCACAACAACTACGCGATCCTCTTCACCATCATCCCGACCATGTACTTCCTCGCCCTGGCCTGGATGTTCTTCATGGCCCCGCGCAAGGTGCCCGGCGCGGCGGAGTGACCTTGACCGGGCTTTGTGTGGCGGATAACGCTGACGCGTTATGCGCCCTACGGATTGGATGACCCCATGGCCCTGCCCGAGAACCCGGCGCACCGTCGTGACCCTGGCCAACGTAGGGCGCATAACCTGGAACAGGTTATCCGCCCTACGAATCCTGCAACGAAGAACCCCGCCGATTGGCGGGGTTCTTCGTTCTGCCGTCACTTTTTCAGCGGCGTCAGCACTGGCGCGCCTTCGTCCAGCAGCATCCACACCAGCAGCTTGGCCGGCTTCTTGTCGCTGGCGTTGCGCGAGACCAGGTGCGGCGTGTTCGGTGCCTCGTACCAGGACTGGCCGGCCTGATAAGTCACCGGCTTCTGCCCCTCCAGCTGGGAAATCACCGCACCCTCGAGCACATAGGCAAACACCGAGCCGCTGTGCACATGGGCACCGGAGGCCTGCCCGGGTTCGTAGGCAACCGTGATCATCAGGCCTTTCTTGCCAGCGGCGTCGGGGAGTTTCTGCTCCTGCTGGACTTCGATCTTCTCGGCATTGGCACCGTCGCCATGGGCGAAAACGGGCAGGCTCAGGGCCAGGCCGAGGCCGGCGAACAGGAACTTCAGGGACGTGGGTGCGGGCATGGTGGAATCCTCGGGGCGGTCAGGTCGTGGGATTCACGCTACGCCTCGCGAGGTGGCGGACCAACAGCCAATTCCGGGGAAGATCAGGGTGCCATTGGTAACCGCCGGGCCTCCTGTGGGACATCGGGTTCGCGGGCATGGCCGGCTCCTACGACAACACGTCGCTCCCCTGCAGGAGCGGGCCATGCCCGCGATCTGGCCGCGCAGCGGCCATGAAAAAGCCCCGCACGCTGGCGGGGCTTTCGAGGTGCGGCAGGGAATCAGCCCAGCAACGCAGCCAAATCCAGCACCCCATCCTTGCGCGGCGGGCACCAGTAGTAGCCGCCGGTCAGGGGCCGGCTGAAGCGGTACAGCGCGTCGGTGATGCCGTCCTCCAGCCCGCTCATGCGGCGCAGTTGCACTTCGAAGGCATCCAGGGTGCAGCCGAAGGCGAGGAACATCAGCCCGGCGCCCTGGCCCTGGGTCCAGGGCATGGAGCGGCGCACGATGAAGGCTTCCGGCTCGAAGCTCTCCTGGGCGGTGCGCTTGACGTGGGCGGACTCCGGCGCGTCGTCCAGTTCCTCGTTGTCGCTCAGGCGACGGCCCATGATGTCGTCGCGCTCGTGCTGCGGCAGTGCCGCGAAGTCCTGCAGCTGGTGGCGCCATTGCTGGATCGCGGCGAAGCTGCCGCCGGCCAGGCCGGCATCACCCTCGACGATGGCGGCGGCGATGGCGTCGTCGTCCTGCGGGTTCTCGGTGCCGTCCTCGTAGCCAGTCAGGTCATGGCCGCTGCCGTGGCGGAAGGCTTCGGCCAGGCTGGTCAGTTCCAAAGCCGGGGCCAGCAGGGCCTGGACTTCCTGGGTACGCAGAAGCAATTCGCCGCGCTCGTTGCCACGCAGCCAGACCCACAGGGCATGCGGGGTGGAGGGGTTGTCGACGCCCACCCCGGAGATCGCCGGGAACTCGCGCAGCCCCTCGATGCGACGGCCCAGCGCGCGCACCAGCGACTCACCGAAGCCAACCACTGCACGTTCGCCGTCGGCGACCTGGAGCAGGCGATCCAGCGCAGCGGGCAGGTCCTGCAACGACTTCAGGTCGAAGAACAGGTGGCGGGCGTGGGCGGGAACCGGGGTGGCGAGAATGCCGGGCTGGTAAAGGCTCATGACAGCGTCCTTGAACGAAAGAGCGGCGATTCTAATCGCCCTGCACGGGAATCCAAACCGCTCTGTATCAAGGACTTGGCGATCAGTTCGCGGATGTGTCGAGCTTGCGCTTGTGCCGATGCCGCGCATAGCGCCACAACGCCAGACCAGCGAACACCAGCAGCACCGCGACGAACACCGGCAAGCGGTAAGGCCGCAGGTTGCCCAGCCACTGCTCCAGCAACTGGCCGGCCCAATAACCGGCACTGGCGAACAGCAGCGCCCAGCAGAAAGCGCCGAGCAGGTTGATCAGCAGAAAGCGCAGCGGCCCTACCCGGCTCGCGCCGATCAGCAGCGGCCCGGCCAGCCGCATGCCGTAGAGGAAACGCACCGCGAAGATCGACAGGTGCGGATAGCGTTCGATGAACCCGGTGACGCGCTCAATGGCCAGCCCCCGTCGCTGCAGCCAGGGTACGGCACGGTCGCCCGCGCGACGGCCGCCCCAGTAGAGCACCTGGTCGCCCAGGGTGCCCGCCAGCGTCGCCCACACCACCACCGGCGTGAAGCCGAGCAGCCCCTGGTGCGCTGCGATGCCCGCCAACAGCAGCATCGACTCGCCTTCCAGCAGGCAACCGAGGAAAAGCACCGGATAGCCGTAGCTGGAAAGCAGTTGGGCGAGGTCGAGATGCTCGAACATGAAGGTCCTTCGAAAACGTGCCGTGCCAAGAGCCTAGCGGGTTGGCGAATGTTCTGCTTATCGAACATCGCCTGTAAAAAATAAACGACTAAACGGTCACTCCAGATCGTTAGCAACCAATCAAATCAATCCTTTAGCTACACCATTCGTCTAAGGATGTAATTTTTTTCGCTCATGAGCGATTCAAGTGTTTGACATATTTAACGGATTTGGCAGACTGCGGCCCGTTGTCGCAACTGGTTACGTTTTTCCGGCTCCACTGCCTGGTGCACCGGATGACCTTGGCCGCGCAACCCAACAAAAACAACTTTGTCAGTCGTGGTCCACCTGCCCGAGTTTCGTCTCGGCAGCACGGTTCCCGGCGAGCCAACGGAACGAACAAATGCTGATCTGGTTTGTAGCGGTGTATCTGGTGATCACCGTAGCTGTCGGTTTCTACGCCACCACCCGCGTGCACAACTCCTCGGACTACGCGGCCGCCGGTCGTAGCATGTCCTTCCCCCTCGTCGTGACCATGGTGTTCGCCACCTGGTTCGGCTCCGAAGCCGTGCTGGGCATTCCCGCCACCTTCCTCGAAGAAGGCTTCGCCGGGATCATCGAAGACCCCTTCGGTTCCTTCGGCTGCCTGATGCTGGTCGGCGTCGTCTTCGCCCGCCCGCTGTACCGCCTCAACCTGCTCACCATCGGTGACTTCTTCCGCAAGCGCTTCGGCCAACACGTGGAAATCTTCACCAGCCTGGTGATCATCATTTCCTACATGGGCTGGGTCGCCGCGCAGATCACCGCGCTGGGCGTGGTCTTCAGCGTGCTCTCCGACGGTGGCCTGACCACTACCCAGGGCATGATCATCGGCACCATCATCGTCCTGCTGCACACCCTGTTCGGCGGCATGTGGTCGGTGGCGCTGACCGACTTCCTGCAGATGATCATCATCGTCTGCGGCCTGTTCTACCTGGTCTGGCTGATCGGCGACATGGCTGGCGGCCCGGTCAACGTGATCAGCCACGCCGCCAGCGAAGGCAAGTTCACCTTCCTGCACGGCACCTCGGCCAAGGACATCGTCGCCTTCCTCGGCGCCGCGGTAACGATGATGTTCGGCTCGATCCCGCAGCAGGACGTGTATGCCCGCGTGATGTCGGCCAAGACCGAGAAGATCGCCCAGCGCGCCACCATGACCGGTGCCTGCTGCTACCTGGTCTTCTGCATGCTGCCGATCTTCCTGATCTACGCCGCCTCGATGATCGAGCCGGAGATGGTCAAGCACTGGCTGGCCGAAGACTCCCAGCAGATCCTGCCGCACCTGATCCTGGAACGTACTCCGCTGTTCGCCCAGATCATGTTCTTCGGCGCCCTGCTCTCGGCCATCATGTCCTCCGCTTCGGGCGCCCTGCTGGCTCCGTCGGTGACCCTGACCGAGAACATCGTCAAGCACTTCCTGCCCAACATGAATGACCGTCAGGCCCTGCTGGCCATGCGTTGCAGCGTACTGGCGATGACCGTCGCCACCTGCCTGTTCGCCCTGCTGTCCAACGCCAGCATCTACGAGATGGTCGGCAACGCCTACAAGGTGACCCTGGTCGCCGCCGTGGTGCCGCTGTTCTTCGGCCTGTTCTGGAAGCGCGCCACCACCCAGGGCGCCCTGACCGCCATCGCCTGCGGCCTGATCGGCTGGGTGTCGCTGGAGCTGGGCTACCAGGAAGGCGACTTCTGGCCGCCGCAGCTGGTGGGTCTGATCTGCAGCGCCATCGGCATGATCGTCGGTTCCCTGGCTCCGCAATTCAGCGCACACCGTGGCGAAAGCGTGTCGGACATGGCCGCTGCCGCTGCTACTGCCAACTGATCGCTCGGTCGATGAAGAAAAAGCCCCGCCCTGTGCGGGGCTTTTTTGTGGGCGAGTGATTTGCCGGCAGGCTCGGCGATTACGCTGAACTCACCAGGACCAACCGTGGCTGCCCGCCGGGCGCACTGCCCCGCCTGGACGACTGATCCGCGCCGGTACATGTGACTGGCGGCGTATCCCTGCCTATCCTGAAACTCGACCCGTCGAGGACAGACGGACCAGGCAGCCCGCCCCAGCACGGACCCCGGCCCATGGACAGCCCACAGACATCGCGCCCCGGCGCAGAGAACCGGCCCCTTGAACCAGCTCCTGGCACTCAACGCTCGCGCGCGGTGGTCGCATGAAGCGCTGGAGCCGCAAGCCGCTGACCCTGCGCGTACTGATCCTGATCTTCGTCCTGCTCGCGGCCCTGGCGACCCTCGGCAACAGCCTGGTCGTGGCTTACACCGTGCAACGCTCGGCACTGATCCACACGACCCTGGAAGCCAACCGCGCCTATGCCGCAAAGGTCGCGTCCAGCATCAGCGAGTTCATCCATTCGGCGCAGCGCAACCTGGCCTTCAGCGCCCATATCCTCGCGACGCACCAGGGTGATCGCGCGGTATTGCGCGCCGAAGCGATGCGCCTGCAATCCCAGGACACCTACTTCAATTCCATCGCCATCGTCGACGCCCAGGGCAAGGTGCTGGAGGCCTACCCGGACTCCCTGCAGATCGTCGGCACCACGCTGCGCTCGGTCGGCGTGCAACAGGCCCTGCAACTCAAGCGGCCGACGGTCAGCCAGGCCTATGTGTCCATCGCCGGCAACCTGGTGGTGTTCATCTCCCAGCCGATCGTCAGCCCTTCCGGCGAGTACCTCGGACTGGTCGGTGGCTCGGTCTACATCCTCAAGCAGAGCGTGCTGCACACCATCATTGGCAGCCACTTCCATCACGAAGGCACCTATGCCTTCGTCGCCGACGCCAATCGGCGGCTGCTGCATCACCCCGAGGCTCAGCGCGTGGGCGAGCTGCTCAAGGAAAATCCAACGGTGGAGGCCGCGTTGCGTGGGCAGACCGGCTCGATGGAGGTGCCCAACTCACTGGGGGTGGAAATGCTCGCCGGCTACGCCCAGGTGCCTGACGCCAACTGGGCCGTGGTGGCGCAGCAACCACGCGACCTCAGCCTGGCGCCGCTGGGGCTGCTGATGAAGGACATGTTCTTCGGCCTGATTCCCGCCAGCCTGCTCGGCGTCCTGCTGATCTGGGGCGGTGCCCTGCTGATCACCCGGCCATTGAGGCAGCTGGCCTACAGCGCCGAGCGCCTGTCGGCGCCGGAAACGCCGGGCGAGCTGCGCACCATCAACACCTGGTACCGCGAGGCCGCGGCCATTCGCCAGGCGCTGTTGACGGGTGTCGGGCTCATGCAGCAGAAGCTCGGCCGGCTCAGCCAGGAAGCCCAGAGCGACGCGCTCACCGGCCTGGCCAACCGCCGCGCTCTGAGTGCGGCCCTGATAACACTCGAGCAGTCAGCCCTACCCTATGCGGTGCTGCTGCTGGATATCGATCACTTCAAGCAGGTCAACGACAACTGGGGTCACGACGCCGGCGACGAAGCACTGCGGCAGGTCGCCAGCGTGCTGCGCGATTCCTCCCGCGCCGAGGACCTGGCGTGCCGCTCCGGGGGTGAAGAATTCGTCCTGCTGCTGCCGGGGACAAGCCTGGAAGCCGCTCGCAGCATCGCCGAGCGTATCCGCGAGACAGTCGCCGGCACGCAGATTCCGCAGGTGGGCAAGGTCACCCTGTCCATTGGCGTGGCCGAGGGCGGCGGCACGTCGCGTCCCTCCGATGCCGTGCTCAAGCAGGCCGACCAGCGCCTGTACAGCGCCAAGCAGGCAGGCCGCAATCGCGTTGTCAGCGGCGATGTGCCCTGACCCGGCCCGTTACGAGCGAACCGTTCGTCCCCTTCCTCCGAACAGCCGAGCCGTCCCACCAGTCTTACCTGAACACGGCGCGCGCTTGTCCCGATTCCCTGCGCCACCCGGTCATCGGGTTTAGTCAATCGAAGGAGGTGCCGACGATGGGCTGGAACGATCATCAGGACGTGGAACTCACCGATGGGCTTCGTCGTCTGCTCGACGAAGGAACGCTGGATGCCAACGGCGACCCGGCGATCCTCGCCCAGTACATTCTCAACCACGGCCTTGCCGCCCTGTCCGAGGAGCAACAGCAACAGTTCCAGCGAGAGCTGCTGCCCTTGCTCAACTGTCGGGCGCGAAGCGAGGGGCTGATGCCGCAGGGCGAGCTGGGCTCGCTGATCAACGACCCAGGCAATGAAGACCCCGGTTCACTGATCGAGGTAGAAACCTCGGAAGGCTTGAACCTGCGGCGTTGACATACACGACGGCGCTGCGCGGTGGACCAGGGGCGATCCCCTAACCCGTACCCCTGACCCTCAGCAACAGGGAATACAGCTGCTCGCGGTCGAACGGCTTGGGCAATCGCGGTACCGAGTCGGCGAGGATATCCGGACGACCGGCATAACCGGTGGTGAGCACACAGGTCAGCGCCGGCTGGAGCAAGCGGACTTGCTGGATGAGCTGCATGCCATCCATGTCCGGCATGGCGAAGTCGGTGATCAGCAGGTCGAACGGCGACTGCTCCAGCAAGCCAAGCGCCGTACGCGCTGATTCGGCACGGGATACCTGGCAGCCCAGGTCGGCCAGCAGCGCGCTGGTGCCCATGAGCACCAGCGCGTCGTCATCCACCACCAACACCCGAAGGCCCAACGGCTCATCCGGGTCGGCACTCGTCTCAATCGGAGCGGCCATTTCCGGCACCAGTGACTCAGCCTTTGGCTTGACTGCCGGCAGCCAGATCTCCGCCGTAGTGCCCATGCCGGGCGAGCTGCGCAATAACAAGGCGCCGCCCTGCTGCTGGGCCAACCCGTGGACGATGGAGAGCCCGAGGCCAGTGCCCTTGCCGGTGGCCTTGGTGGTGAAGAAGGGTTCTGCAGCGCGGCGCAGGGTATCCTCGTCCATGCCCTGCCCGGAATCGGTGACCGCCAGGCAGACATAGTCCCCGGCAGCCAGCTTGCCGCTCTGGCGCGGCCCGACCTGGGCGTTGCGGGCCGAAAAGGTGATGCTACCGCCGCCGGGCATGGCATCTCGGGCATTGGTAGCAAGGTTGATGATCGCCAGCTCCAGCTGGTTCTGGTCACTCATCACGCAGTCCAGTTGCAGCGGAAAGCGGGTTTCCAGGGCGATGGTCGGCCCGAGGGAGCTGACCAGCAGCTCGCTCATGTCCTGCAGTAGCGCGGGCAGCTGGATCGGTTGCGGAAACAGCCGCTGCTTGCGGGCGAAGGCCAGCATCCGCTGGGTCAGCTGGGCACCGCGGCGGGTCGCTTCCAGGGCATTGCGCCAGATGCCCTGGACCTTCTCGTTATCGCGGGGCAGCTGCCGCTCCAGCAATTGCAGGCCGCCGAGGATCACCGTGAGCAGGTTGTTGAAGTCGTGGGCCACCCCGCCGGTGAGCTGGCCGAGGGATTCCATCTTCTGCGACTGGATCAGCTCGTCGCGGGCGCGCTCCAGTTCCTCCTGGGCGCGACGCTTGTCGGTGATGTCACGGGTGATCTTGGCGAAGCCCAGCAGCTTGCCGGTATCGTCGAACACCGGGTCGATGACGATGTTGGCCCAGAAGCGCGAACCGTCCTTGCGCATCTGCAGGCGCTCTTCCTCGTAGCGCCCCTCGGCCAGCGCAGTGTCCAGGCTGGCCTGCGGGACGCCGCCCTGGCGGTCCTCGTCGCAGTAAAAGCCGTCGAAATGTCGGCCGATGATTTCCTCCGGGTGATAGCCCTTGATCCGCTCGGCTCCGGAGTTCCAGCTGGTGACATGACCCTCGGCATCGAGCATGTACAGGGCGTAATCGGTCACGCCGTTGACCAGCAGGCGGAACTGCTGCTCGCTGCGCCGCAGGGCCTGCTCGGTCTCATGCTGTTCGGTGCGGTCGCGGGTGATCTTGGCGAAGCCCAGCAGCTCGCCATCGGCACTGCGAATGGCGTCGATCACCACGTGGGCCCAGAACGAACTGCCGTCCCGGTGCAGCCGCCACCCCTCACTCTCGTAACGGCCTACCCGCGCCGCCTCGCCCAGGGCCAGCTCCGGTAGCCCGGCCTCGCGGTCAGCGGGCGTGTAGAAGCGTGAAAAATGCTCGCCGAGAATCTCGTCGGCGGCGTAGCCCTTCAGCCGTTGCGCTCCGGAACTCCAGCTGCTGACACGGCCATCGGGGTCGAGCATGTAGATCGCATAGTCAGTCACCGCCTCGACCAACAGGCGGTAGCGCGCATCTTCGACGAGTTGGGCGGTGCTGGCGGTCGTGTCGGGCATCAGATCGGCTCTCTTGGCTCATTGGAGCAAAGCATAGGCGTAACGGCCCCATCGGAGATGCCGCCAGACGGCGCGACGCACTATCAGTACCGTAGGGCGCATAACCGGGAACCGGTTATCCGCCACCTCTTGACGGCGGATAACGCTGACGCGTCATGCGCCCTACGTGAAGCCCACCTCTAGCGCGGGATGCTGCAAGGCTCAATCCAGCGGCAGATAGACGCTGAACGCCGCGCCCTGCCCTGGCTCGCTGCGCAGCTCGATACGACCGCCGTGGGCCTGGACGATCTGCTCGGAGATGTACAACCCCAAGCCCAACCCTGCGATACGAGCCGCGCCGGTGCCGCGCTCGAACTGCTGGAAGATGCGCTGCTGCTCATCGGCACCAATGCCATCGCCATGGTCGCGTACGCAGAGTTGCGCCTGGCCGTCCCGTACCGCGACAGTCACCTCCACAGGCTGCCCAGGCCCATAGCGCAGGGCGTTGCTGACCAGATTGCTGATCACCTGCTCCAACCGGTACGCGTCCCATACGCCCTCCACCACCTCGGGTGAATTCAGGCTCAGCTCGCAGCCGGCAGCCTGGGCCTGCACGGCGAAGTTGCCCAGCACGCGACGGGCGATGTCGGCGAGGTCGGCCGGTTCCGGGCGGATCGACAGCTTGCCGGTGCGGATGCGCGAGACATCGAGCATGTCTTCGATCAGCCGGTTCAGGCCGGTGAGCTGGCGTTCGTCACGCTCGAACAGCACGCCAAGGCGGTCGGCCGCAAAGTGCTCCAGCTTGCCCTTGGCCAGGTGCAACTGACGCAGCTGGGTATCGAGCATCAGGCCGTTGAGCGGCGTTCGCAGTTCGTGGGAGACGATGGACATGAAGTCGTCGCGCATCTTCACTGCACGCTGCAGCTCCACCTGGGTTTCGCGCAGCTCGGCGAGCAGCGCATCCTGCTCCGTACGCGCCTGCTCCAGCGCTTCCAGCTGACGGGCCAGCACCTTGCGCTGGCGGTAGAGGTCGACGAAGACGTTCACCTTGCTGCGCACCGCATGGTTGTCCAGCGGCTTGTAGAGGAAGTCCACCGCGCCGCTCTCGTACCCCTTGAAGGCGTAGTTCAGCTCGCGCCCGGCGGCGGTGACGAAGACGATCGGGATATTCTTGGTACGCTCGGTGCCGCGCATCAGCTCGGCCAGGGCGAAACCGTCCATGCCCGGCATCTGCACGTCGAGCAGCGCCAGGGCGAATTCGTGCTCCAGCAGCAGCGACAGCGCCTCGTCCGCCGAGGACGCCTTGAATACCTCGCGGCCCTCGCCCTTGATCAATGCCTCCAGTGCCAGCAGGTTCTCCGGCAGGTCATCGACGATCAGCAGTTTGCTTCCCTGGTTACGCAACATGTGGGGTGCCCATTCGGGTCAGGAGCGCGTGAATTTCACGCAGCGCAAGAATGTGGTCCGGGGCATGCAGTGCAATCGCCGCCTCCGGCATGGTGGACACGGCGGCTTCGGCCGGGTCCTGGACGATGCTCAGCCCGCCCTGGCGCTGGATGCGCACCAGGCCTTCGGCGCCGTCCTGATTGGCGCCGGTGAGCAGGATGCCGGCGAGCCCCTCCCGGTACGCGTCGGAAGCCGAGTCGAAGAGGATGTCGATCGACGGCCGGGAGAAGTTCCTCGGCGCCTCGCGACTCAGGGCGAAAGTGCGTTCTCGCTCGATGGACAGGTGATAACCCGCAGCGGCGAAGTACAGCGTGCCAGCCTCCACCGGCGCCTTGTCACGGGCCTCCTGCACCGGGATTGCCAGGCGCCGGGCGAACAGGTCCACCAGCTGGCTCTCGTGGTTCTCCGGCAGGTGCAGCACCGCCACCATGGGCAAGGCAAAGTTCGCCGGCAACCCGCCGAACAGTTGGAACAATGCGTCCACGCCGCCCGCGGAGGCGCCGATGACCACAGCCTGGATGTGCCGTTGCGCGTTCATCGCTTGCGAAACACCCGCTCGCGGCGATTCAACACCTCGAACTCCGAGGCGAAGTCGGTGAAGTCCAGGCTTTCCTTGCTGCCAAGACCGAGAAAGCCCCGGTGGCACAGTGATTCATGGAACAGGCCGATGGCGCGGTTCTGCAACTGGCGGTTGAAGTAGATGAGCACATTGCGACAGGAGATCAGGTGCGTCTCGGAGAACACGCTGTCAGTGGCAAGGCTGTGGTCGGCGAAGGTCACATTGGCGCGCAGCATCTTGTCGAACAGCGCACCGTCGTAGGCCGCCGTGTAATAGTCCGAGAGCGATCCCTTGCCGCCGGCCGCGCGGTAGTTCTCGCTGGCCTGGGCCAGGTCCTCGACGGCATAGATACCGCGCTGAGCCTGCTCCAGCGAGCGCGGATTGATGTCGGTGGCGTAGATCAGCGTGCGTTCGAGCAGGCCTTCCTCGTGCAGCAGGATGGCCAGCGAATGCACTTCCTCCCCGGTACTGCAGCCAGCCACCCACAGGCGCAGCGACGGATAGGTCTGCAGCACGGGCACCACTTCCTGCCGCAGGGCGAGGAAGTAGCTGGGGTCGCGGAACAACTCGCTCACCGAGATGGTGAGGTACTGCAGCAGCTCGTGGAAGGCGTGCGGGTCATGCAGGATGCGCTCCTGCAGCGCCGAGATGCTGCGACACTCGAACAGCTTGGTGGCATGCAGCACGCGACGCTTGAGCGAGGTACCGGAGTAGTCCCGGAAGTCGTAGCTGTACTTCAGGTAGATCGCCTCGATCAGGAGGCGCAGCTCGATATCCTGGCTGCGATCAGGCATGTCAGATGCGCTCCAGCTTCGGCAGCCAGACCCGGATCAGGGAGAACAGGCGATCCAGGTCGATGGGCTTGGCCAGGTAGTCGTTGGCGCCCGCGCGCAGGCACAGCTCATGGTCGTCCTTCATCGCCTTGGCGGTCACCGCGAGGATCGGCAGCTTCTTCCAGCGCGCGTCCTGGCGGATCAGCCGGGTCGCTTCGTAGCCGTCCATCTCCGGCATCATCACATCCATCAGCACCAGGTCGATGTCGCCCACTTCATTGAGCTTTTCGATGGCCTCTCGACCGTTGCGCGCCACTTCCACCCGCGCGCCCTTGTGCTCCAGGGCGCTGGTGAGGGCGAAGATATTGCGCACGTCGTCGTCCACCAGCAGGATGCGCCGCTCCTCGAAAGCGCGGTCGCGGTTGCGCGAGGTGCGCAGCATGCGCTGGCGTTCGCTGGAGAGCTGCGATTCGACCTTGTGCAGGAACAGCGTCACCTCGTCCAGCAGGCGCTCCGGCGAGCGCGCGCCCTTGATGATGATCGAGCGCGAGTACTTGAGCAGCTCGGCTTCCTCGTCACGGGTCAGGTTGCGCCCGGTATAGACGATCACCGGTGGGAAGGAGCAGATGTCTTCCTCGCCCATGCGCTGCAGCAGTTCGTTGCCCTGCATGTCCGGCAGCTTGAGGTCGATGATCATGCAGTCGTAGATGTTCTTGCGCAGCAGCTCCAGGGCCTGCGCCCCCTGCTCCACCGCGGTGATCTCGATGTCGTCGTCGCCGATCAGGCGCGAGACGCTGTCGCGCTGCAACGGGTCGTCTTCCACCAGCAGGATGCGCTTGACCTCCTGGGTCAGCTTGGCTTCCAGCTTGCCGAACACTTCGCGCAGTTGCTCGCGGGTGGTGGGCTTCAAGGCATAACCGATGGCGCCCAGGTGCAGGGCCGCTTCACTGCGATCTTCCACCGACACCACATGCACCGGCACATGGCGGGTGCGCGGGTTGGCTTTAAGGCGCTGCAGCACGGCGAGGCCGGATTCGTCGGGCAGGTGCATGTCCAGCAGGATGGCGTCGGGGCCGTGCTCGTCGGCCAGACGCAGTCCTTCCTCGGCGCCCATGGCTACCAGGCAGCGATAGCCCAGCTCACGGGCCAGGTCGTAGAGGATGCGGGCGAACTTCGGCTCGTCTTCCACCACCAGCACGCAACGCTGGCCGACGTTGACCTGCTCGCGGTCGTCGGCGAAGGCCGCCGCGGCCGGCGCGCGCACCACCGGCGGAGCGACCGGGGCCGGCGCCACGATTGGCGCGGGCGTACTGACGACTTTCTCTTCGGCTGGCGCCTGGTAGTTCAGTGGCAGCAGCAGGCTGAACACACTGCCCTTGCCCGGTTCGCTGCTGACGATGATGCTGCCACCCAGCAGGTGCGCGAGGTCGCGGGAGATCGACAGGCCCAGGCCGGTACCGCCGTAGCGACGGTTGGTGGCCCCATCGGCCTGCTGGAAGGCTTCGAAGATGCGCGCGAGCTGGTCCTCGGCGATGCCGATACCGCTATCGCGCACATCAAAGCGCAGGCCCTCGGGCGCGGCGCTCACACGCAGGGCAACTTCCCCGGCATCGGTGAACTTGAAGGCGTTGGACAGCAGGTTCTTGAGGATCTGCTCGACCCGTTGGCGGTCGCTGTAGAGCAGCGTCGGAGTGCCCTCCTCGACCTCGGCGACGAAGCGCAGGCCCTTGTCGTCGGCCTGTGGGCGGAACAACGTTTCCACCGCCTCCACCAGACGCCGCACGTGAGCATTCTCCGGGCGCACCTCGAGCTTGCCGGCCTCGACCTTGGAGATGTCGAGGATGTCGTTGATCAGGTTGAGCAGGTCATTGCCGGCGCCATAGATCGACTCGGCGAACTTGATCTGCTCGTCATCGAGGTTGCCCTGCTCGTTGTCGGCCAGCAGGCGCGCCAGGATCAACGAACTGTTGAGCGGCGTGCGCAGCTCGTGGGACATGTTGGCGAGGAACTCGGACTTGTAGCGGCTGGCGCGCTGCAGTTCGTCTGCGCGGCCCTGCAGGTCCAGGCGTGCCTGGTTCAGCTCGGTGTTCTTGCCGTCCAGGTCATCACGCTGGGCGGCCAGCTCCTGGGTCTGTTCGGCGAGGCGTTCGTTGGTCTGCTCCAGTTCCGCCTGCTGGGCCTCCAGGTGCGCCTGGGACTCCTTGAGGACCCGCGACTGTTCCTCCAGCTCTTCGTTGGCGGTTTTCAGCTCTTCCTGCTGCACCTGCAGTTCTTCGTTGAGCTGCTGGGTTTCCGCCAGCACGTCTTGCAGGCGCTGGCGATGCAGCGCCGCCGCCACGGCACTGCCCAGGGTGTCGGCCACGCCCTGGAGGAACGCCTGCTCGCGGTCGCTCAGCGAGCGCAGGAAGCCCAGCTCCAGTACGCCGACCACGCCCCCCTCATTGAGCAACGGCAATAGCGCCACGCTCACCGGCGCGCCGTTGCCCAGCGCCGAATTGACCTTCAGATAGTCCGCCGGCAACCCGTCCAGTACACGCAGCTTGCGCTGGCGCGCGGCCTGGGCAATCAGGCTTTCATCGGCGGCGAAATATTCCACGCCTTCCTGTTCGCGGGCGAAGCCGAAGGTCGCGCCGCGCAGCAGGCCACCATGGTCATCGCGCACGTACAGGGCACCGATGGGCGACCCGACGAACTCGCCGAGGAACTCCATCAGGTTGCGTCCCAGCGAGGGCAGCGACTGCTGGCCGATCAACTGCTCGCTCAGGCGGCTCTGGCCATCGCGCAGCCAGGCCTGTTGCTGCAACTGCTCGTTATGCAGCACCTGCCGGCGCAGGGATTCGGCGTAGGACTCGGACAGGCTGACCAGTTGCCGGCGGCCGAAATAGGCCAGCAGCGTGCCCACCACGATGCTGAACACCAGATAGAGGATGACGACCCCGGTGGACAGACTGGAAGCGAACTGGTTGCGGTCATGGCGCAGCTGCTGCTCGGTATTGATCAGCGAGGCGTACTGCGCCCGGATCGCATCCATCATGCTCTTGCCGCGCCCGGCCTTCACCGCATCGCTGGTGTCCTGGCCCTGGCGACGCTGCTCGATCATCTGCTGGGCGAAGGTTATCCACTCGTCCTGCATCGAGGTCAGACGGCCTACGCGCTCGACCTGCGGCGGATTGTCCGCCACCAGTTCGGACAAGCTCTTGAGTCCGGCATTGATGCGTGGCCGTGCCTGTTCCAGCGGCTCGAGGAAACGCGCATCGCCGGTGATCAGGAAGCCGCGCAGGCCGCTTTCCTGGTCCACGCTCAGACGCTGCATCTCGTTGGCACTGGAGATCACCCGATCGGTGTGCTCGACCCACCCCAGCACGTCGAGCATGTAGAGGATCAGACCGATGAACAGCACCGCTCCCAGCAGACAGATGCCCAGCGGCAGCGCCATGTTGCGCGCGAGGATGCGGCGGAAGGCGCTTTCGTCGGCGACGACTTTCTGGTTCATCGATGGATTCCCTGATGCAGTCCTTCCCTGGAAGCAATCGGCCGGCGTGTCGGCGATGGCGAAAAAGCCAGGTAAGTGTTTGAAGTTATTGTAAGAACGTTCTTAAAACAGCAGAAATAATAACGTGAAGCGTTGTAGGCTACACACCGGCTGGCCAATTGACACGCGACCCCGCGCGGGCGTTCGAATTATTTGCGGCCGGCCAGGGAGAAAAGTGGAATCTTCTGACACAGGGCCTTTCCAACGTCCGACAAGGAACAGAAGATCAATCGATCGCAGGATTTGCTCGATGCCAAGCTCCCAGGGGGACACCCCTATTTCGCCAGGCGATTTTCTCAACAGCAGCAGCGCCATGGCGCCGCTGATTCGTCAGCATGACTGGGCATCCTCCCCGCTCGGCCCCATGGAACAGTGGCCGGCCATCCTCAAGGGCATCCTGGAAGTCGGTCTGAACTCGCGCCTGCCGGTATGTATCTACTGGGGCCCGGAATTCATCCTGCTGTACAACGATGCCTGGAGTGCCATTCCCGGCGACAAGCACCCCGCCTGCCTGGGCCAGCCAGCGCATGTCGCCTGGTCGGATATCTGGTCGATCCTCGACCCCATGTACAACGGCATCCTGCAGACCGGCGTCGCCGCCCACGAAGAAGATCGCCTGCTGCCCATGGTGCGTTTCGGCTACGTCGAAGAAGCCTACTTCACCTATAACGTCAGCCCGATCTTCGGCCAGGACGGCAAGCCCGTCGGCCTGTTCAACACCGCCGTCGAGACCACCGGCAACGTCATCGAGCAACGCCGCCAGCGCCTGCTCACGCGCCTGGCCGAACGTCTCGGGCAAGCCGAGGACAGCGCGCAGATCTGCGCCGGTGCTTTCACCCTGCTCGCGGAAGCCAACCATGACGTGCCCTTCTGCCTGCTCTACCAGGCCGGGACCCTGCTCGGCTCCTGCGGCACCGACACCAGCGACCGCTTCGCGCCTGCGCAGCTGACGCTCGACGACGACCCACTGCACCTGTTCAACGGCCTGAAGGAAGCCCATCAGTCGCCCCTGGGCAGCCAGCACGTGCGCGCCTTCGCGCCCTGGCCGGAAGTGCTCGACAGCACCTACGCCACCCCGCTGTCCGGCCTCACCGACAGCCTCGCGGTGTTCGGTATCAGCCCGCGCCGCCGCCTGGATGAGCACTACGCGAGTTTCTTCAAGGAACTGGCCTCCCTGCTCGGCCGCGCGCTGGCCGCCGCCAGCCAGCGCCGGGAGGAGCGTCGACAGAAGGAAGCGGTACAGGAGGAAGCCCGCCAGCGTACCCTGGAGCGCGACCGCGTCTGGACGGTCAGCCAGGACCTGCTCTGCGTGCTCGACCACCAGGGTGTGCTGCGCAGCGTCAATCCGGCCTGGGGCAGCCTGCTGGGCTGGAGCGAGGAGCAGCTCACCGGCCGCAGCAGCGAAGAGCTGGTGCATCCGGACGACCTCGCGCCGAGCATCGACATCCGTGCCACCCTCGCCCGTGGCGAGCGCCTGCAGCACTTCGAGAACCGCATGCGCCACGCCGACGGCAGCTACCGCTGGATTTCCTGGCACGCCACCGAGGAAAGCGGCGTGATCTATGGCTGCGGCCGCGACATCACCGAGCAGAAGCGCGGCGCCCTGCTGCTGGAGCAGGCGCAGGCCGCCCTGCTCAACGCCCAGCGCATGGAAGCCGTTGGCCAGCTCACCGGCGGCATCGCCCATGACTTCAACAACCTGCTGGCAAGCATTCGCTTCAGCCTCGATCTGATCACCCGACGCGCGCCGCCCAACGCCCAGCCGGAACTGAGCCACATCCTTCACGCCGCCACCCAGGCCACCGAGCGCGCCGCCGAGCTGACCCACAACCTGCTGGCGTTCGCCCGTCGTCAGGCGCTGGCCATGCACCCGGTGGACCTCGCCCAGCAGATGCGCGACTGGCACGACGAACTGGCCGAGTGCGCCGGCCCCGACGTCGCCCTGTCGCTCACCCTGGAGGACGTGCAGAGCGTCCTGACTGACCGCGACCAACTGCACAAGGCCATGCTCCACCTGGTGGAGAACGCCCGCGACGCCATGCCTGGCGGCGGCCGCCTGGAGATCAGCCTGCAGCACCAGGGGATCGTCAGCGGTGATCATGACCTGCCTGCCGGCGACTACCTCGCCCTTGCCTTGCAGGACAACGGCGAGGGCATAAGCAAGGCGACCCTGACCCACGTCTTCGACCCCTTCTTCACCACCAAGGGCATCGGCCCCAACAGCGGGCTGGGCCTTTCGATGGTCTACGGTTTCATCAAACAATCCGGCGGACACATCCGCCTGCGCAGCGAGCCCGGCGAGGGCACCTGCGTCACACTCTACTTTCCGAGAGGCAACTCCGTGGTCAGCATTCCCGACGCCCCTACGCCCCCCAACGAACCGGCCAACCAGACACTCTGTGTCCTGGTCGTCGAGGACAACGACCTGGTGCGCATGCTCACCGTGGAAGTACTGGAGGAGATCGGCTACCAGGTGCTGCAGGCCGAGGATGCCGAAGAAGCGTTGCCGATCCTACAGGGTGACACCGTCATCCATCTGCTGCTGACCGACGTCGGCCTGCCGGGCATGAACGGCGAGGAACTGGCCAGCGCCGCGCGGGAAGTCCGGCCGGAGCTGCCGATCCTGTTCGCCACCGGCTTCGCCGAGATCGTGCACATCGACGGCAGCGAGCTGGCCACGCGCATGTCGATGATCGCCAAACCCTTCTCCATCGATGCGCTGCGCGACAAGGTCAACGGTATGCTCGGGCGCAAGAACGGCTGATCAACCAGCGCCCGTCAGTGGCTGAGCAGCACGCTCAGCGTCGCGCGCAACTTGCCCGGCTTCACCGGTTTGTTCAGCAGCGGCATCCCCAGCCGCTGCAGGGCACGGCGACAGTCGTCGCTACGGTCGGCGGTGATCATCAGCGCCGGCAGTTCGCGGCGGAAATACTCGCGCAACCCACGCACCGCGTCGCAACCGGTACGCCCCTGGTCGAGGTGGTAGTCGGCCAGGATCACCTCCGGCGCCTTGCCATCCAGCGCCTGCAGCGCTTCCTCGTAGCTGGAGGCCACCAGCACCTCGCAGCCCCACTGCCCTAGCAGCGCGGCCATGCTGGCGAGAATTGCCTCCTCGTTGTCGATGACCAGCAGGCGCCGGCCCGGCAGCGGATCGCCGGTCACCGGACGCGGGCCGCCCTCGACCAGCCCTGGCTGCGGCAGGTCTCGCACCAGCGGCACCTCGAGGGAGAACACCGAACCCCGCCCCGGCACCGAGCGCACCTGCACCCGGCAACCGAGGATGCCGGCAATGCGGTCGACGATGGCCAGCCCCAGACCGACACCCCGGCGGTTGGCCGCGCGGCCGGCGTCCAGCTGGTTGAATTCGAGGAAGATGGCATCCAGCTGGTCCGCCGGAATTCCGCGCCCGGTGTCCCAGACTTCCAGCCTGACGCTATCGCCGCGGCGGCGCGCGGCGAGCATCACGCTGCCGCGCTCGGTGTAGCGGCAGGCGTTGCTGAGGAAGTTGCGCAGGATGCGCGACAGCAGGCGGTGATCGGTGCGCACCGCCAGCGCGGGAATCCGCTTGCGCAGACGCAGTCCGGCGGCGCGGGCTACTTCGTCGAACTCCGAGACCAGCGGGCCGAGCAGTTCGTCCAGCGGATACGCATCCAGGTCCGGACGGATCGCGCTCTGGTCCAGGCGGGCGATTTCCAGCAGGTCGGTGAGCAAGTCTTCAGCGCCCTCGAGCGCCTGGTGCGTGCGCTCCACCAGTACCTGCTCGGCGTCCGGCAGCTTGCGTTCGCGCAGGGTGGAAACCAGCAGGCGCGCAGCGTTCAGCGGTTGCAGCAGGTCATGGCTGGCGGCGGCCAGGTACTTGTCCTTGCTGTTGTTGGCGGCTTCGGCGGCGTCGCGGGCCTCGCGCAACTGCTGGTTCAGCCCCTCCAGCTCGCGGGTGCGCTCTGCAACGCGCTGTTCCAGTTCCTCGTTGAGGCTCTGCAGGCGCTGCTGGGCCTGGACGCGTTCGGTGATGTCGGCGACGAAGCCTTCGACGAGGCCTTCCTCGTCCGGTTTCATCAGCAGGTTCATCAGCACGATGACATGACTGCCATCGCGACGGCGCAGGCGCGTCTCGTAGCCGAACAGCCCACTGCCCTCGCGCAGCAGCGCGCGGATGCGGCGCATCTCCGCCTCGCCGCCGACGAACAACTGGCTGGCCATGTCCTGCAGGTTCCACAGCACCTGCTGCGGGTCGTCATAGCCGAGCATCCGCGCCAGTGCCGGGTTGGCGGCGCGCAGGCCCTGGCTCAGGCTGGCCTGGAAGATGCCGTGGACGGCGTGTTCGAACAGCCATTTGTAGCGATTGCGCTCGGCTTCCAGCTCGTCCAGCCGCGCCACCAGCTCGGGGTAGTGGCTCTTGCGCGCGGAATGGCTGCCCAGCCCGAGCAACCCGGCCAGGGCCTGTTGCTGCTGCTCGTCAGAGGGCCTCGCCATACACCACCTCGACATCGCGCTGGCTGGACTCGCGAGGGTTGGTGAGGATGCACGGGTCCTGCATCGCATGGCGCGACAGGAAGGGAATGTCGGAGCTGCCCACGCCGTGCAGGCCGAGGCTTTCATGGAAGCCCACGGCGTTCTTCAGGGCGATCAGGTGCTCGACCAGGCGCTGGCGGATCTGCGCATGGTTCATGCCCCGGCAATCGATGCCGAAGGTCTCGGCGATCACCTTGAAACGCTCGGGCGCGGCGCTGTAGTTGAAGGCCACCACGTGCTCGACCAGCACCGCGTTGCACAGCCCGTGCGGCAGGTCGAGGTAACCGCCAAGGCTGTGGGACATGGCGTGTACCGCGCCGAGAATCGCATTGGAGAACGCCAGCCCCGCCTGCATGCTGCCGAGCATGATCTTCTCGCGCAGGGCGATGTCCGCCGGGTTGGCGATCATCTGCACCAGGTTGCCGTTGATCAGCCGCATGGCTTCCAGCGCATGAGGGTCGGTGAGCGGCCCGTGGCCGGTGGACACGAAGGCCTCGATGGCGTGCACCAGCGCGTCGATGCCGGTGCAGGCGGACAGAAACGGGTCCATGGTCAGGGTGGTTTCCGGGTCGATCAGCGACACGTCGGGCACCACCGCCTTGCTGACGATGGAGAACTTCATCCGCTCGTCCTGGTTGGAGATGATCACGAACTGCGAAACGTCCGCCGAGGTGCCGGCGGTGGTGGGAATCAGGATCAGCGGCGGGCTGGGCACGCGCAGGGTGTCCACGCCCTCGAACTCGAGAATGTTGCGGCCGTGGGCGGCGACGATGCCGATACCCTTGGCGCAGTCCATCGGGCTGCCACCGCCGACCGCGACTATCACGTTGCAGCCTTCGCTGCGGTAGACGTCGGCGCCGCGCATGACTTCTTCCACACGCGGGTTGGGCGACACGTCGGTGTAACGGCAGAAGGCAATGTCCTGGGCGGCCAGGCTGGCTTCGATGTCAGCGACCCAGCCGGCAGCGACTACACCGGGGTCCGACACCACCAGGACCTTGCGGGCGCCGAAGGTTTTTACGTAATTGGCGACATTGTGCCGGCATCCGGCACCGAAAATGATCTCTGGCGAGACGAACTTGCGCAGCTGGCTGAGCTCATGGGACATCGGAGGCTCTGTCGTTATTGTTATGGGATATTTCCGGCAGCCTACTGCATCCGTCAGGTATTGCAATGCGACCTTGGCAGACGGTTCTCACAGCCCGCTCGGGCAGATATCAACCCGTCAGAAGCGCCTGGTAAAAGCGCCACTCGGCCTCCAGCGCATGGGCCAGGTTGGCGGCCTGACGGAAGCCGTGGCGCTCGCCGGCGTAGCGGTGCACTTCCACCGGAACGCCGCGCTGGCGCAGGCTGTCGACCATAGCGTCGGTCTGCGCCGGCACCACCACAGCATCCAGATCGCCCTGGAAGAAGATCACCGGCGCGCGGATGCGCTCGGCCAGCAGCACCGGCGTGCGCTCGCGGTAACGCTCGGCGTCCTGTTGCGGGTCGCCGATCAGCCAGTCCAGGTAGTCCGCCTCGAACTTGTGGGTCATCCGTGCCAGCGCCTGCGGATCACTGACACCGTAGAGACTTGCTCCGCCGCGCAGGCCCGGCAGGCGCGCCAGTGCCATCAGCGCGCTGTAGCCCCCGGCGCTGGCACCGCGCACGAACACCCGCTGGCGGTCGATGCGTCCGGTTCGGGCGAGAAAGTCCAGCGCCGCACCGATGTCCTCCACTTCCACCTGCCCCCAGCCCAGGTGCAGCCGCTCGCGGTAGGCGCGGCCGTAGCCGCTGCTGCCGCGATAGTTGATGTCCGCAACGGCAAACCCCCGGCGCGTCCAGAACTGGATGCGCCCGTCGAATACCGGGTAACTGGCAGACGTCGGCCCGCCGTGCAGGAACACCACCAGCGGCGGCGCGCCGTCCGTGGCGCAAGACGGATAGAAGAACCCATGGCCGCATTCGTCCTCGCCTACCGGGTAGTGGAAGGCTTCGCCACGGGACAGCTCGGCCTCCGCTAGAGGTCTTTCACCACCGGCCAGCACCTGGGTGGAGCCGTCTGCCCGTCGGATCGCCAGCAACGTCGGCAGGCGATCCGGTGCAGCGGCGATGCAATAGAAATGACGCTCGTCCGCCGCCAGCGCGCGGAAGCGGCTGTACTCCGGCGCCAGCCGGCGTTCACCGCCACGTCCGTCATACAGCACCAGCACGCCGCGACCCTCTTCGTAGCGGGTCGCCAGCAGTTCTCCGCGCGGCAACGGCAGGAAGGTGCGCCCGCCCAATTGCCAGGGTGCGCCGGCATGGTCCGCCGCTGCGGGCTGCAAGGCAGCATGACCCTCCTGGTACGGCTGCCAGTAACCGTCACCATCGCTCAGCCAGTGCAGGCGGTCGTCCTCGGCGAAGCGCGGCTGCTGGAGGGATTCGTGGCGGGCCTGCCCGGCCAGGCAGCGCTCCTCCCCGGCGAACGACTCGCACAGGCGGGTGCGCGTCCAGGGCTGGTGCGGGCGATCCCACTCCACCCAGACGATGCGCTCGGCCCCGCTGTCAGCCACCGGGGCGGCATAGAAGTCCGCACCGGACGCGATCACCCGACGCCGGCCATCGGCGTCGAGGCGGACGATGCGGTGTTTCACCCCACCGCTGCCGTTTTCCTCTTCCACGGCCAGCACGGCATTCCAGGCCGCGACATAGTGCAGGTCGCCATAGCGGCAGTCGTCGCGATGGGTGACAGGCCGGGGCGCACCGCCGAGGCGCAACCAGTAAACCTGCTGGTCGCCCTCTTCCACCCAGGCCACGCCGTCGGCGGTAGCGCAGCAGGAGCCGCCGCCGTATTCGTAGACACGACTGCGCACCGAAGCGCCGGGCGGCGTCAGCTCGACGCTCTGGCCCGAGCGGCGGAGGAACAACCGGCAGCGCGCGCTGGCGGGGTCGAAGGCGGCCCACAGCAACCCGCCGTGGGCCACGTGCAGCTCGGCAAAGTCCCCCGCGGCGGCGACCGCGCGTTCGGCGCTCCAATCGCTGTACTGCATCTTCAGGCCTTGCAGATCAGTTGCGAGGCGCGCTCGTTGCGCAGGGTCAGCGCGCTGAGCGGCGCGGCCGCCGTTTCCGCCTCGCGGCGGGCGTCGAGGATGATCCCGTGGTGGGCCGACTTGGCGCACACCGGATCGGTGGCTTCGGCATCACCGGTGAGCATGAAGGCCTGGCAGCGGCAACCGCCGAAGTCGCGCTCCTTCTCATCGCAGGAGCGGCAAGGCTCGGGCATCCACGCGTCACCGCGGAAGCGGTTGAAGCCGAAGGACTCGTACCAGATGTGCTGCAGGCTGTGCTCGCGCACGTTGGGGAATTTCACCGGTAGTTGCCGCGCGCTGTGGCACGGCAGCGCGGTGCCGTCCGGGGTGACATCGAGGAATACACTGCCCCAGCCGCCCATGCAGGCCTTGGGGCGCTCCTCGTAGTAGTCGGGCACCACGAAGATCAGCTTGCACGGATTGCCTTCGGCGGCCAGGCGCTCTCGGTACTCGGCGGTGATGCGCTCGGCACGTTGCAACTGCTCGCGGGTCGGTAGCAAACCAGCCCGGTTCAGCTCGGCCCAGCCGTAGAACTGGCAGGTGGCGAGTTCGACGAAATCGGCTTCCAGCTCGATGCACAGCTCGATGATGCGCTCGATGCTGTCGATGTTGTGCCGGTGGGTGACGAAGTTCAGCACCATCGGATAGCCGTGGGCCTTCACCGCGCGGGCCATGGCGAGCTTCTGGGCGAAAGCCTTGCGCGAGCCGGCGAGCAGGTTGTTCACCTCTTCGTCGGCGGCCTGGAAGCTGATCTGGATGTGGTCCAGCCCGGCGTCGGCGAACTCCTTCAGGCGCTTCTCGTTGAGCCCGATGCCGGAGGTGATCAGGTTGGTGTAGAAACCCAGCCCGCGCGCCGCAGCGATCAGTTCGGCAAGGTCCTGGCGCACCAGCGGCTCGCCGCCGGAAAACCCCAGCTGCGCCGCGCCCATCTCGCGGGCCTGGCGGAATACTTCGATCCATTGCGCGGTGGACAGCTCTTCGCCGCCCTTGGCGAAGTCCAGCGGATTGGAGCAGTACGGGCACTGCAAGGGGCAGCGGTAGGTCAACTCGGCCAGCAGCCAGAGCGGCGGCCCCACCGGCGCCTCAGCGCAGCTCGATCCAGAATTGCGCATGGGCCACCTCGAGGAATGCCAGGATGTCTTCGTCGATGCCCGGCACGCCGGGGAAATCGGCACGCAGGCCATCGATGATGCCAGCCACGTCGGCTTGCCCGTCGACGCGACCGAGAATGGCCCCGGCGCTGTCGTTGAGCTTCACCATCCCTTCAGGATAGAGCAGCACGTGGCAACCCTGGGCCGGCTCGAACTGCAGGCGGAACCCCCGGCGCAGCGCCGGTACGCTGTCCAGTGAAGGCAGACTCATCACATTACCCCCCTGTGCCACACGCGCTCGGCTGTCACCGTGTGGTACGGCGGGCGCTCCAGTTCATAGGCCATGCTCATCGCGTCGAGCATGCTCCAGAGCACGTCGAGCTTGAATTGCAGGATTTCCAGCATGCGCTCCTGGGCCTCGCGGGTGCGGTAGTGCTCCAGGGTGATGCGCAGGCCGTGCTCGACATCGCGGCGCGCCTGGGACAGGCGCTTGCGGAAGTAGTCGTAGCCGGTGGCGTCGATCCACGGGTAATGCTGCGGCCAGCTGTCCAGGCGCGACTGGTGGATCTGCGGGGCGAACAGCTCGGTCAGCGAGCTGCTGGCCGCTTCCTGCCAGCTGGCACGGCGGGCGAAGTTGACGTAGGCGTCCACCGCGAAGCGCACGCCGGGCAGCACCAGTTCCTGGGACAGCACCTGCTCACGGTCCAGCCCCACGGATTCGGCCAACCGCAGCCAGGCCTCGATGCCGCCCTCCTCGCCGGGCGCGCCATCGTGGTCGAGGATGCGCTGCAGCCATTCGCGGCGCACCTCGCGGTCCGGGCAGTTGGCGAGGATTGCCGCGTCCTTCAGCGGAATGTTCAGCTGGTAATAGAAGCGGTTGGCCACCCAGCCCTGAATCTGCTCGCGGCTGGCGCGGCCTTCGTACATGGCCACGTGGTACGGGTGGAAGATGTGGTAACAGGCGCCCTTGGCGCGCAGTGCCTGTTCGAATTCGGCGGGGCTCATGGCTTCGCGGGTCATCGCGAGGCTCCTTCTGAAAGGGCCGTCACAGGAAGATGCCCATGCCGTCGAACGCCACCTCGATGCCGCGCGCATCCAGTTCGGCGCGTTCGGGCGAGGCGATGTCGAGGATGGGATTGGTGTTGTTGATGTGGATGAGCACCTTGCGCGGCCCGTCGATGCCATCCAGCACCTCGATCATGCCGCCGGGGCCGCTCTGGGCCAGATGGCCCATCTCGCTGCCGAGCTTGTCGCCCACCTCGCAGACCCGCATCTCGTCGTCGCGCCAGAGTGTGCCGTCCACCAGCAGGCAATCGGCGAGGCGCATCCACGCCAGCAGGCCATCGTCCACCTGACCCAGGCCCGGCGCGTAGAACAGCTTGCCGCCGGTGGAGGTGTCCTCGATGAACAGGCCGATGTTGTCGCCCGGATGCGGATTGCCCCGGTGCGGCGAATACGGCGGTGCGCTGCTGCGCAGGGCGATGGCGGTGAGGCGCAGGCCCGGGCAGGCCGGGATGACGAAGGGCTCGGCATCCAGCTCGATGAGGTTGTGCTTCAGCCCGCCGTTCCAGTGCGAGAGCATGGGGAACAGCGGAAAGCCGGTGGACAGGTCCTGATGGACCATCTCCGTGCACCAGACCTCGTGCGGGCAGCCTTCGCGCAGGCTGAGCAGGCCGGTGGTGTGGTCGATCTGGCTGTCCAGCAGGACGATGGCGGCAATCGCCGAATCACGCAGGCGCCGCGCCGGCTGCAGCGCCGGGAAGGACGCCAGCTGGGCGCGGATGTCGGGGGAGGCGTTGCAGAGAATCCAGTTCTCGCCGTCGTCGGACAGCGCGATGGAGGATTGCGTACGTGGCTGCGCGATCACGCTGCCGTCGCGGACACCGCGACAGTTTCGGCAATTGCAGTTCCACTGGGGAAAGCCGCCACCGGCGGCCGACCCGAGAATTCGGATGTGCATGACAGTGCCCCGTGGGCAGGGGCCCCGGCGGACCGGGGCCGAGTGGATCAGCGGTTGGCGAAGTACAGGGTCACTTCGAAGCCAAGGCGCAGGTCGGTGAAGCTAGGCTTGGTCCACATGGGTCTGTCCTCTTTCTTGTTGGAAGGCACCGGCAGAACCGGCAAGTCGAGTTAAACACCAGGGTCAGGCACTCCGAATGATACTTTCGAAGGAGATTCCCCCCTGATTTGGTAGCGGACCTGCGACAGCTGTCGCGCCCCGCCGCTACAACTGTCCCATCGCTGCGACAGCCGTTGCCCGGTTGCGCCCGCGCCCTTGGCGGCGGGCAGTCTGGCGCGGGGCTAGGCACCCCGCGCGAAGCGTTTCGGCACAGGCCTTGCTCGGGCTCTCGTCGCCCGTGACCGGCCGGTCTAGACTAGTCCGTCTTAAGAACGGTCCTACACGGAGCCGATCCCCTACAAAAACAATGCGCCGCAGTCCGACTGACGGCCGCCGGGAGTGACCATGCACCCGCAATCCCTGGACAACTGCCCGAACGACCTTGCCGCCTTCATCGCCGATCACTTCGGCGAGCGTGACATCCAGCCCGAGGGGGCGATTGCACGCTCCTGGTACCGCAGCGTGATGGAGCACCGCCTCGACCCCCGTGCGCGGGCGGAAAAACACATCCTCACCGCCGGGGAAATCCGCGAGCACCAGAGCCTGCATCAGGATTACCTGGCGATTGCCAGCCAGGGCGTCACCGGCCTGGCCCGGCGCGTGCTGCCGGCAGGCTTTGCGGTGCTGCTCAGCGACGAGCGCGGCATCACCCTCGATGCGCGCCTGCCCAGCGAGCGCGACCGCTACACCCAGGCCGGGCTGATCGTCGGCGCGCGCTGGGACGAATCCATCGCCGGCACCAACGGCATCGGCACCGCCCTGGCGGCCGGCGAAGCGCTGACCATCCACCGCCAGGAACACTTCCTGGTGAGCAATTTCCGCCTGAGCTGCTCGGTGGCGCCGATCTTCGATGCCCAGCACCGGCTGCGCGGCTGCCTGAATGCCACCTGCCTGTACAACGACGGGCCCAAGGACGCGCAGTACCTGACCCTGCAGCTGGTCATCCTGTATGCCCGGCTGATCGAGAACGCCAGTTTCCGCCAGCGCTACCGTGACCGTCTGACGCTCTCGGTGAAGGCTCGCGACGAGGTGTCGGACCTGGCCAACGAACAGCTCATCGCCCTCGACGAACAGGGCCGGGTGATCGGCGCCAACCACGCCGCCTTCACCGCCTGCCGGGGCGAGTTGCTGGGCAGCCGGATCGAACAGCTGCTGGAAGCGGACGTCGACCAGTTGCTCGACCTGAGCAACGGCGGCGCGCGCGGCATCCGCCTGCGCACCCTGGCCGATCACGCACTGGTGGATGTGGGCCTGCGCACGCCGGCCAGCCCACCGCGCCGCCAGGCTCCGCCGCGCAGCGGGCCGCAGAGCCCGGAACACCCTGACCTCACTCGCCTCGCCGGCTCCGACCCGCGTCTGCAGGACGGTGTACGCAAGCTGCGCAAGGTGCTCGACAAGGGCATTTCCATCCTGGTCACCGGCGAGACCGGCACCGGCAAGGAAGCCTTCGCCCGCGCCATCCACCAGGCCAGCGCACGCCACGCCGGGCCCTTTGTCGCACTGAACTGTGCGGCGATCCCGGAGAGCCTGATCGAGAGCGAACTGTTCGGCTACCGCGGTGGCAGCTTCACCGGCGCCAGCAAGAAAGGCATGAAGGGCAAGCTGGAACTGGCCAATGGCGGCACGCTGTTCCTCGACGAGATCGGCGACATGCCCGCCCATTTGCAGACGCGCCTGCTGCGCGTGCTGGCCGAGCGCGAAATCCTTCCGCTGGGCGCCGAAGCCCCGGTGGCGCTGGACGTGCAGGTGGTCTCCGCGACCCACCAGAACCTCGCCGAGATGATCCGTGCCAAGGGTTTCCGCGAGGACCTGTACTACCGCCTCGCCGGCATGACCCTGCAACTGCCGGCGCTGCGCGAACGCACCGACAGCGAGGCACTGATCGACAGCCTGCTGGCTGGCCTGAGCGGCGACCTGCACCTCGATAGCGCAGTGCGCGAGCGGCTGCGCGGCCATCCCTGGCCGGGCAACATCCGCCAGCTGCTGAACTGTTTGCGCTACGCCGCCGCGCTGGCCGAAGACGGCCGCATCGATCTGGACTGTTTGCCGATGGAGTTGCATCAGACGAGCCCCGCCATCATCGCCGCGCCGGAGCCACAGAGCGGCGCCCTCGCCGCCCGCCTGGACGACGACGAGGCGCGCCACCTGCTGGCAGCTCTGCGCGAGCGGCAGTGGAACATCAGTGCGGTGGCGCAACAGTTCGGCATTGCCCGGTCGACCCTGTATCGGAAGATGAAGAAGCACGGCATCGTGCAGCCCAACGCGGTGTATTGATCGCTTCCCTTTTCGCTGCGTCCGCCGGGGTCGCGGGCATGGCCCGCTCCTACACCCATCCAACCTGTAGGAGCGGGCCATGCCCGCGACAGCCCTGCGCAGAAACCTCGCGGACGACGTCCGCTGCTACGCAAGGCACGCCTCCAGGCGCAGTGAAAAAGGAGCGAGCCGCACCTGGCAAGGACGGCCCGCCCAATCAAAACGTCGGCTTACTCCTGGGCGTACACCACATGGGTATGGGTGTACTCGTACAACCCGTGCTTGCCGTCAGCACCGCCGATGCCGGACTTGCGTGCTACCGGCGTGGAAGCCCTGCATCGCCTCGAAGTTCTCGCGGTTGATGTAGGTCTCGCCAAAGTCCAGCTCGCGGCTGGCCTTGAGCGCCGCGCTGAGGTTGCGGGTGTAGATCGACGAGGTCAGGCCGTAGTCGCTGTCATTGGCCAGGGCGATGGCTTCGTCCAGATCCTCCACCACCTGGATCGGCAGCACCGGGCCGAAGATTTCCTTGCGCATGATCTCCATGTCGCCCTTGCAGCCCGCCAGCACGGTGGGCTGGTAGTGGAAGCCCTTGCCGAGATCGGCCACGGCGCCGCCGGTGATGACCTGAGCGCCCTGCCCGGTCGCCGTGCGGACCATCTGCGCGACCTTGTCCAGGCCGATGCGGTTGACCAGCGGGCCCATGTCCAGGTCGGCCTGCACGTTCGGGTCGCCGAAGCGGGTGACGGCCATGGCGGCGGCGATCTTATCGATGAACTGGTCGGCTACCTGGCGCTGCACGTAGACGCGCTCAGCGCAGTTGCACACCTGCCCGGTGTTGATCACCCGTGAGGCCTTGATGGCGTTCACCGCCAGTTCCAGGTCGGCGTCGGCGAGGACGATGGCCGGCGCCTTGCCGCCCAGCTCCAGGTTCAGCTTGGTGATGTTCGGCGCGGCGGCGGCCATGATCCGCGAGCCGGTGGCGACGCTGCCGGTGAAGCTGATCAGGTCGACGCCTGCGTGGCTGGTCAGCGCACTGCCGGCGCTGGCCCCGGTGCCGCCAACGACGTTGAACACACCGGTGGGCAGGTCGGATTCCGCCACCAGGCGGGCGAACTCGAAGCAGTTGATCGGCGTCTCTTCGCTGGGCTTGATGACGATGGTGTTGCCGGTCAGCAGAGCCGGCGCCATCTTCCGCGCGATGAGGAAGAACGGGAAGTTCCACGGCAGGATGCCCGCCACCACGCCCACCGGTTTGCGCAACAGGAAGATGTGCTCGCCGGCGCGGTCGCTGGTCAGCACCTCGCCTTCCAGGCGACGCGCCCATTCGGCCATGTAGTCGAGGTAGTCGGCGGTGAAGTTCACTTCCACTTCCGCCAGCGCCGGCACCTTGCCCTGCTCGGCGGTGATGATCTTCGCCAGGCGCGGTGCGTTGGCGCGCACCTTCTCGGCGATCCGGCGCAGGTAGCCGGCACGCTCGATGGCAGGCTTGGCCGCCCAGGCTTTCTGCGCCGCGCGGGCAGCGCCGATGGCGCTGTCCACCTGGGCGGCACTGGCCTCAGGAATGCGCGCCAGCAGCTCGCCATTGGCCGGGTTGTGCACCTCGATCAACGGCTCGCCGGCGACGAAGCGGTTGTCGATGTAGTGCTGATAGGTCGTTACGTCAGTCATGAGTCGGTCTCCTGCGGGACTGCTTCTTATGGAAAGGTCACTTGGCGGCGGTCTTCTGCGCGCCGGCCAGTTGTTCCTTGAGGTCGTAGGCGCGCTTGATCAGGTACTGGTGCACGGCCTCGGCCTGCTGCAGGTCGAGATGGCCCTGGAACGAGGGCATGCCGTCGGGGATGCGGCCGCCATAGACGATGCCGAGGAAGCGCTGATGGTTTTCCGCGCTGAGGGTGCGCAGGTCGGGCACCACGCCGCCGCTGATGGCGTTGATGCCGTGGCACTGCGAGCAACTGGAGTTGAACAGCTCGCGGCCCTGGTCGATCTGCGCGGTGGTGCCGGTCAGCGCCGGCGGCTCGGGCTTGCGGTCAGCCCATTTGTAGTTGGCGTCCGGCAGCTTGGCGGTGCCGCCCAGCTTGTAGGTCAGCACCTGGGCATTGGGCTTGACTCCGGCGCGCAGCGACAGCGCGCCAGCGAAGGTGGAGAACGCGCCGCCCCAGCCGGCCATGAAGGTCACGTACTGCTCGCCGTCCACCTCATAGGTGATAGGCGCGGCCATCACGCCGGTGTTGGCCGGGGATTCCCAGAGCTTCTTGCCGGACTCGGCGGCATAGGCCACCACGCGGCCATCGGCGGTGCCTTCGAACACCAGGTTGCCGGCGGTGCTCAGGGTGCCGCCGTTGAAGATGGTGCTGTAGGGCACTTCCCAGCGTTTTTCCTGCTTCACCGGGTCCCAGGCAATCAGCTTGCCGGTCCAGGTGTCGGCGATCTTGCGCAGGCCCTCCGGGTCCTCGGGCATCATCCCGGTGTTGACGTCGAGCTGGTAGATGCTCTTGAACTTGGAGCGCGGCGGTGCGCCGTCGACGTCCTGGTACATCGCCGACATGATGTGCGCCGGGATATAGACCAGGCCGGTATTGGGGTTGTAGGACATGGGCTGCCAGTCATGCGCACCCCAGAACGCCGGCTGGATCAGCCGCGCCTTCTTCTCCGGGTCCTTCCAGTAGTCGGACACCGCCTCGTTGCGGATCGGCCGGCCGGTCTTCAGGTCCACGCCCTTGGCCCAGTTGATCGGCACGATGTTGTTGGCCGAGAGCAGCTTGCCGGTCTCGCGGTCGATGACATAGAAGAAGCCGTTCTTCGGCGCCTGCATCAGCACCTTGCGCTGTTTGCCGTCGATTTCCATGTCCACCAGCATGATGTGCGCGGTGGCGGTGAAGTCCCAGGCGTCACCCGGCGTGGTCTGGTAGTGCCAGACGTACTCGCCGTTGTCGGGATTGATCGCCACGATGGACGAGAGGAACAGGTTGTCGCCCTTGCCTTCGCTGCGGATGCGCGGGTTCCACGAGGAGCCGTTGCCGACGCCGATGTACAGCAGGTTCAGCTCCGGATCGTAGGACATCGAGTCCCACACGGTGCCGCCACCGCCCTGCTTGTAGAAGTTGTCGCCGAACCAGGTCTTGGCGGCGATTTCCATGCCCTTGCCCTTGGGCATTTCCTTGGGGTCGCCGGGCACGGTGAAGAAGCGCCAGTCCTGCTTGCCGGTCTCGGCATCGTAGGCGGTGATATAGCCGCGCACGCCGAACTCGGCCCCGCCGTTACCGATGATCACCTTGCCCTTCACGATGCGCGGCGCGCCGGTGATGGTGATGCTGCGCGACGGATCGGTGCGGGTATCGACGCTCCACACGCGCTTGCCGGTCTTCGCGTCGATGGCCTCCAGGCGGCCATCGAGCACGCCGACGTAGACCTTGCCCTTCCACACCGCCACGCCACGGTTCACCGCATCGCAGCAGGCTTCGCCGGCGCGGCTGCGGTCAGACTGCGGGTCGTACTTCCACAGTTGCTCGCCGGTGCGGGCGTCCAGCGCATAGACGATGGAGAACGGACCGGTGGTGTACATCACGCCATCGACCACGATGGGCGTGGCTTCCACACCACGGTCGATATCCAGCTTGTGGCTCCAGGCCAGGCCCAGGCCGCCGACGTTGCTCTGGTCGATCTGCTTGAGCGGGCTGTAGCGCTGTTCGTCGTAGGTGCGGCCGGTGGTCATCCAGTTGCCCGGTTCCTTGTCGGCAGCGGCGATGCGCTTGCCGTCGACGTTGGCCGGGCTGTCGGTTGAACTGTCTGCGGCGTGGAGGTGGGGAGACAAACCGGCCATCAACAGCGAGGCGGTCAGCAGGGAATGACGCAGAGCGGGTTGCAGGCGAACGGAAGGCACGTGCAGGCCAATCGATCTCATGGAGGTTCTCCGATTCTTGTTGGTGCCGCAGGTCGTTCGCCGCGGCTTGCAAGGCTCAGAGCAACCGCTGTGCCAGGCTTTTCGAATCGGGCTGAAGAGCTTGCCGTCCGGGGCTTCCGGGGTTTTCTGGCGGATGTGCAGCGGGTGTTGCGGGCGCTACAGGTGTTGCGCGGGACAGTGCCAGGTGTTGCGGGAACGGGACGCTGCGGATGCTCTTGTAGGATGGGTGGAGCGCAGCGATACCCATGCGGTCGGTGCCCCCGATTGATGGGTATCGCTGCGCTCCACGCCATCCTACGGAACGTGCCTCGCCGGATAATCCGGCACATGGGCAGGTTCGCGAGCAAGCTCGCTCCTACAGGTTAGGTCCCGCGCATTTCTGTAGGAGCGAGCTTGCTCGCGAACAGGGGCTTGGCGGAAAAAAGAAAACGCGGCCGGAGCCGCGTTCGACGAAGGCCGTCACCCGTGGAATGGGTACGGAAGCGGACGGCCGCCCGAACGGGCGCGTCGACACAAGGGATGCCTGGTGGAGTGCCAGGCGGGGTACACCGGAAAGGGACCGGCGAACCTGATGGGGAAGGCTCGCCGGTTTACTGCAAAGGGTTAGAAGAAGCCCAGCGGGTTGATGTCGTAGCTCACCAGCAGGTTCTTGGTCTGCTGGTAGTGGTCGAGCATCATCTTGTGGGTCTCGCGGCCGACGCCGGACTTCTTGTAGCCACCGAACGCGGCATGGGCCGGGTACAGGTGGTAGCAGTTGGTCCACACGCGGCCGGACTGAATGCCGCGGCCCATGCGCCAGGCACGGTTGATGTCGCGGGTCCAGACGCCGGCGCCGAGGCCGAATTCGGTGTCGTTGGCAATCGCCAGGGCTTCGGCTTCGTCCTTGAAGGTGGTGACGCCCACCACCGGGCCGAAGATTTCCTCCTGGAACACGCGCATGCCGTTGTGCCCTTTGAGCAGGGTCGGCTGGATGTAGTAACCGCTGGCCAGGTCACCTTCCAGGCGCTCGCTGGAGCCGCCGGTGAGCAGCTCGGCGCCTTCGCCCTGGGCGATGTCGAGGTACGACAGGATCTTCTCGTACTGCTGCTGCGAAGCCTGGGCGCCGACCATGGTCTCGGTATCCAGCGGGTTGCCGCGCTTGATCGCCTTGATCTTCTTCATCACCTCGACCATGAACGGCTCGAAGATCGACTCCTGCACCAGCGCCCGCGACGGGCAGGTGCACACCTCGCCCTGGTTGAAGAAGGCCAGCACCAGACCCTCGGCGGCTTTCTCGATGAAGGCCGGCTCGGCCTGCATGATGTCCTCGAAGAAGATGTTCGGGCTCTTGCCGCCCAGCTCCACGGTGGAGGGAATGATGTTCTCCGCTGCGCAGTGGAGGATGTGCGAGCCGACCGGGGTGGAACCGGTGAAGGCAATCTTGGCAATGCGCTTGCTGGTCGCCAGCGCCTGGCCCGCTTCCTTGCCGAAGCCCTGGACGATGTTCAGCACGCCCGGCGGCAGCAGGTCGCCGATGATCTCGGCCAGCAGCATGATCGACAGCGGAGTCTGCTCGGCCGGCTTGAGCACTACGCAGTTGCCGGCGGCCAGGGCCGGGGCGAGTTTCCACGCGGCCATCAGCAGCGGGAAGTTCCACGGGATGATCTGCCCGACCACGCCCAGCGGTTCGTGGATGTGGTAGGCGACGGTGTTCTCGTTGATCTCGGCGGCACCACCTTCCTGCGCACGGATGCAGCCGGCGTAGTAGCGGAAGTGGTCGGCGGCCAGCGGCACGTCGGCGTTCAGGGTTTCACGCACGGCCTTGCCATTGTCCCAGGTCTCGGCGACGGCCAGTTGTTCCAGATTCAGTTCGATGCGGTCGGCGATCTTCAGCAGGATCAGCGCGCGGTCCTGAACCGAAGTGCGGCCCCAGGCATTGGCGGCAGCGTGGGCAGCATCCAGGGCGAGCTCGATGTCCTCGGCGGTGGAACGCGGGAACTCGGCGATGACTTCGCCGTTCACCGGCGAGGTGTTGCTGAAGTACTGGCCCAGCACCGGCGCAACGAACTCGCCGCCGATGTAGTTGCCGTAGCGCGGCTTGAGGGTAACGACGGCGCCTGGGGTTCCGGGTGCGGCGTAGATCATGGGGATGCTCTCCTGTCGGTTCCCGGCCTCCATCGGCCAGGTCATGGAGCGATCTTAGGCAGCGCCCTTCCCGGCCCGGAATGCCCCCATGGGAGCGGTGGGTTACTCATTTGGTAGTAGATGCGCCGGGCTGTCTTGCGCCCCAGGCCATCGATAACACTGTAGGAGCGGGCCATGCCCGCGATCGCGCCCATGGGGCGATCCTGCAAGGTGACAGCGGTATTTCCAGCCACGCTACGGACCGTCTGGCACGCCGGCCCTGCCGACGGGTCGCGGGCATGGCCCGCTCCTACAAAGGTGTTTCCAGTGAAACGTCCGCACACTCCTGAAAGGGGCACATCGGAGCGTGCGGCTATTCCTCTGGATATCCTGGCGAGCCAAAACCAGAGCCAGCTGCGGCGTTTGAGTGTAGGAGCGGGCCATGCCCGCGAACACGCCCATGGGGCGATCCTGCAAGGTGACAGCGGTATTTCCAGCCAAGCTAAGGACCGTCCGACAAGCCGGCCCTGCCGGCGGATCGCGGGCAGGGCCCGCTCCTACAAAGGTGTTTCCAGTGAAACGTCCGCACGCTCCTGAAAGGGGCACATCGGAGCGTGCGGCTATTCCTCTGGAAATCCTGGCGAACCAAAACCAGATCCGGAGCCAGCTGCGGCGCTTGAGTGTAGGAGCGGGCCATGCCCGCGAACGGCGTCGACAGACGACGTCAAAAACAAAGGGCCGGCCCTCTGCTCGCCTCAACGAAGCATCACTTCTTCGCCACCAGATCCTTGGGCAGCTTGAAGGTCCAGATCATCCCACCCTGGTCCAGGTCCTTGATGCGCTTGGCCACCTCGCCGCCCCACAGCGGCACCGCGCCGCCCCAGCCGGAAAGCACGGTGACGTACTGCTCGCCGTCCATTTCCCAGGTGATCGGCGAGGCGATCACGCCCGAGCCGGTGTTGAACTGGTAGAGCTTCTTGCCGGTCTTGGCGTCGAAGGCCATCAGGTAGCCCTCGGGGTTGCCGGTGAACACCAGGTTGCCGTGGGTAGCCAGCACGCCGCCCCACAGCGGCGCGTAGTTCTCGTAGCGCCAGACCTGCTTGCCGGTCTTCGGATCGATGGCGCGCAGCACGCCGATGTACTTCTCGTTCAGCGGCTTGATGGTGAAGCCCGCACCGAGGTACGCCGCGCCCTTCTTGTAGGCGATATTCTCGTTCCACATGTCCATGCCCCACTCGTTGGACGGCACGTAGAACAGCCCGGTGTCCTGGCTGTAGGCCATGGGCATCCAGTTCTTGCCGCCGAGGAAGGACGGCGCAACGAACACCGAACTGCCCTTCTCGGTGCCCTCGCCCGGCGCGCCCGGTCGGTGGGCGTCGTCGTAGATCGGCCGGCCGTCCTTGTCCAGACCCTTGGCCCAGGTCACCTTGTCGACGAAGGGGAAGCCACGGATGAATTTGCCGTTGGTGCGGTCGAGCACGTAGAAGAAGCCGTTGCGGTCGGCGGTGGCGGCGGCCTGCACGGTCTTGCCGCCGTCCTTGTAGTCGAAGGACACCAGCTCGTTCACACCGTCGAAATCCCAGCCGTCGTGGGGAGTGGTCTGGAAGTGCCACTTGATCGAGCCGTCTTCCGGGTTCAGCGCCAGGCGCGAGGAGGAGTACAGGTTGTCGCCGGGACGCAGGTGCGAGTTCCACGGCGAAGGGTTGCCGGTGCCGATGAACAGCGAGTCGGTGCTCGGGTCGTAGTAGCCGCCCAGCCACGGCGCAGCGCCGCCGGTCTTCCACAGGTCACCCGGCCAGGTCTTGCCCGCCTCGCCACCGGAAATGCCGTTTTCCACGGCCTTGCCGTCCTTGTAGACGTAGCCCATGTGGCCTTCCACGGTCGGACGGCTCCACAGCAGCTCGCCGTTGGTGGGGTTGTAGGCCTCGATCTTGCCGACCACGCCGAACTCGCCGCCGGCCACGCCGGTGATCAGCTTGCCCTTGGCGATCAGCGGCGCAGCGGAGATGGAGTAACCGGCCTTGTAGTCGGCCACGGTCTTCTTCCACACCACCTTGCCGGTGTCCTTGTTCAGGGCGACCAGCTTGGCGTCGAGGGTGCCGAAGATCACCAGGTCGCCGTACAGCGCCACACCACGGTTGATCACATCGCAGCACGGCATGATGCCGTCGGGCAGGCGCGCGTCGTACTGCCAGAGCTTGCGACCGGTGCGCGCATCGGCGGCGAACACCCGCGAGTAGGAGGCGGTGACGTACATCACGCCGTCCTTGATCAGCGGTTGCGCCTGCTGGCCGCGCTGCTTCTCGCCGCCGAAGGACAGCGCCCAGACCGGCCGCAGTTCCTTCACGTTGTCGCTGTTCAGGGTATTCAGCGGGCTGAAGCGCTGGCCCTGCTGGTTGATCCCGTTGACCACGATCTGGTCGGTGCGCTTGGCGGAATCGCTGATGTCCTGGTCGGTCACCCCGGCGTGGGCGCCCAGGGAAGCCAGGCTGATGGCGGTGAACAGCACGGTGCGGGCGAAAGGTTGAAGCTGTCTCATGGCGGTGCGCCTCTGCGATTGTTGTTGTACCCGGGAAAATTTCCCGGTCTGTCGCAGATTCTTGGTTTGGTACGGCGGGCCAACAATTGAACGCAGTGCCGAATTCCCTAGTTCCTTGGTAGCAATACCGGGCCTTGGCGGCACGAAATCAGCGGATTACCCAGGGCGCCCGGCGCTTCCCTGTAGGAGCGGGCCATGCCCGCGATCGCGCGCATGGCGCGCTCCTACAGTCGAGCGACATGCCGATCGGTGCACCGGAATGATGGGTATCGCTGCGCTCCACACCATCCTACGGGAGCAATGTCAGGGCTCATCGACGCGGGGCAGCGCCTTCTGCTCGTAGCGCGGGTAGAGATGGCTGACGCTGCGGATCAACTCGTAGCGCGTCAGGCTGACGCTGGCGAAACGCTCCGGGATGGGCGTACGCAGGAGGTCGTTCATGTCGGCGCCCTGGGCAACACCTTCGCGCATCACGCTGTCGAGCCAGCCGAGGTAGTCGCGCATCTGCACAAAGGGCGCGGCATCGCTGGCGATGGGGCCGTGGCCGGGGACGATCTGTTTCCATGGCAGCTGCTGCAACGTATCCAGGTCGGCCAGCCAGACGTCGAGCCCCGGGCTGTTCGGCGTAGTCAGCGCGCGCTGGTAGAAGACGATGTCCCCGGCGAACAGCACGCCGGTAGTCTCGTCGAGAATCGCCAGGTCCGCGCCAGTGTGCCCGCGCAGGCCGAGCAACCGGAACCGGTGATTGCCCATCGTCCATTCGCCCGGTGCCACCGTCTCGCTGGGCAGCACCACTTCCGTGCCTCGCATCCAGTCGCCCACCAGGCGATACATGTTTTCCGCCATGGCGTTGCCCTGCTCCTTCAGCAGTTTGCCGGTGCCGGCCAACGCGCCGATGGGCACGTCGGTGAAAGCCTGGTTGCCCAGCACATGGTCGGGGTGGTGATGGGTCAGCAGCACGTGCTTCACCGGCTGGCCGGTGGTCTGCTGGATCAGCGCGCGCAGGGCTTCGCCGTAGCGCTTCGACGGGCCGGTGTCGATCACCAGCACGCCGTCGCCGGTATCGACGAAGGCGACGTTTACGATGGCGCCGCCGTTGTCCTTGGCGAAATTGTCGGTGCTGCCTTCCACCACCCAGGTGCCCTCGGCGATCTGCCGGGGCTGGAGGTGGTACTGCAGGTCGGCCAGTGCCGGCAGGCACAGGCACGCGAGGGCGATCAGGAGAAAACGCATGGGCACCTCGTCAGCTCAGCGCTGCGTCAGCGCAGGGCGGCCTGGAATTCGTTGCCGTTGTTGTCATGCAGCCAGAGTTCGGTGTGCGGATGGCCGCGCACCTCGAAGGTGAAGGTGGGGTTCTCGCTGACTGCCGGGAACAGGTCCAGCCTCGCGAAGACTTCGCCGTCCGGGCCGCGCAGTTCGGCGTGGTCGATGTAGAACTCGGGGATGCCGCCGACCAGGCCGTTGTCCATCGGATGGGACACCGAGAGCCGTACCCGGCTGTATTCACCCTTGGGGTAAGCCTCGCCATGGACCTGGCCGAGACGGTCTTCCCAGCCCGGCTGCGCGCGCACCACGCTGGGCGCGGTACAACCTCCGCCGGCGGCGTCGATCCAGGCCGAACCAACGTGCCACACACCCTTCTCGTCGCGCAGCGCGGCGCGGATCGGCGTGGCCTGTTCGATGCGGATACGCACCGCCAGCAGCGGCTCCAGGTGTTCGCCCGGATAGAGCGTCAGCACATGGGGAATCGGGTTCAGCTCGGCCCACAGCAGCAGTCGGTCGAAGCGTCCCGGCAAGGCGCGGGCATCGATTTCCACCGGCACCTGGCGCGCGTCTTCGGCGAACGGCGGCACGCCGAGTTTCACCCGCTCATCGAAGACGTAGGGCTCGCCGTTCAACAGACGCTTTTGGTGGTACTCCCACATCACCGAGGGCATCGGGTCGCCCTCCACCGCCGCTGCCAGCAGCGGCAGCGCACAGATCCCGAGCAGCAGTTCACGCCGGTGCATCATGATTCCCTCACTGCACGTCCTGGTAGAGCCCCGGCAGTTCGTAGCGCATGCCGTAGGCCGCGTAGAGCTTTTCCATCTCGCCGCTGCGCACCAATTCCTCCAGCTCGCCGTCCAGGGCGTTGGAGAGCTGACGATTGCTTTCATGCACAGCCATGCCGATGTCCCACTCGGGCTGGCCGAGGTTGGGATAGGTGTTCCCGGCGTTCTTCAGGTGCTCGTCGGTGGCTTGCGCACGCATCCAGTCCAGCTCGCCACGCAGGGCCATCACCGCGTCCACCTTGCCCGCGCGCATGCCGTCGAAGGCCGCCTGGGTGCTGGGGAAATGCACGGTCATGCGGCTGAGCTGGCCGCCCAGCACCGAGGTCAGGTAGAACGACGGCACGCTGTCCAGCTCGACGCCGACCGGGTGTTCGCGGAAGGCGGCGATGGTGTCCACCTCGGGCAGGCGACGGTCATCGCTGACCACCTGCCAGCGCTCGCGCTGGTAGGGGCCGAACATCACTACCTGCTCGTTGGCGAACTCGCCGACATCGTTGCGCCGGTTGGCGTACTGGCGGTCGTAGGGCACGCGCAGCATCACATCGGCGACCACGCCGGGGCGCAGGTAGTGGCCCTTCCAGATGAAGTTGCGCAGGTCGTCGTCCAGGCGCTCGCCGGGCGTGACCCAGAGAAATTCCGCACGCAGGCCCAGCCCGCTGGCCAGGCGCTGCGCAAGATCGACATCGACCCCGCGCGGCTGCCCGCCCTGCATGAAGCTGTAGGGCGGGAAGTTCTCGTACACCGCCACCCGCAGCACGCCGCTGGCGACCATGTCCTCGTAGGGACGCACCCCGGCCTGTGCTTGCCCGATCAGCAGGCACAGGCCGAACAACCAGACGAACAGGCGCATGGCGATCACTCGTCCACGTGCACGCTGTCCAGGTAGGTGCGGATCGCCCAGAGACCTTCCTGGCTGATGAAGTCGGCCATCTTCGGCATGTACACCGCACCGTCACGCACCGCGCCGTTGATCACCCGCTCCTTGAACCACTCGTCCCCCTCGGCGCCGACGTCGAGCATGCGCAGGTCGGGGGCGATGCCGCCGGACTTGGCTTCCAGGCCATGGCAGCGCGCGCAGTTCTGGTTGTAAGCCGAGGCGCCGATCTCCACCGCCTTGGCGTGATTGGCGTAGGGCTCGCGGTAGGGGTTGGTCTCGCGCCATTCCTTGCCCAGCGGTTCCAGCCCCGTGGTATCCACTGCCTGGGGCGTCACATTGCCGTGGGACAGGGCCAGACCCGAGACACCCAGGCCGGCCACCAACATCAGGCCGCACAGCACGTTCTTGTTGTTCATCACTTCATCCTCTCATCGAGATGCTTGGCAAGGCACGGCGCCCGGAAAGACGCCAGTGATGACGATGGTAAGAACGCACGCCTTGCGGCCGAATCCTGCTTTGGATGCTCCCGTCTACTCCCTTCGTACTAGGACGGCGGTCGGCCATTGCCGGCGCTTTGGCAGCAAGTCCAAGTCATGCCCGCACCGGGAAATAGTCCCGGCATCGCCGGGAGCTTTTCCGTTCCCCGCCTGCACGCCCTGCTCCCACCATGGATTCGCCGCGGCACGTGCAGCGGCCTGCCGCCATCCATCACGGGAAACCACCATGAGAACAACAACAGCTCCCCTGCGCCTCGCCTTCAGCAGCCTCGCCTGCGCCATCGCCCTTACCGCCAGCGGCGCCGCCCTGGCCAAAGACGTGACCTGGGACGACATCGCCAACGACCACAAGACCACCGGCGACGTGCTGCAGTACGGCATGGGCACCAACGCCCAGCGCTGGAGCCCGCTCAAGCAGGTCAACGAAGGCAACGTGTTCAAGCTGACCCCGGCCTGGTCCTACTCCTTCGGCGACGAAAAGCAGCGCGGCCAGGAATCCCAGGCCATCGTCAGTGACGGCGTGGTCTACGTCACCGCCTCCTACTCGCGGCTGTTCGCCCTCGACGCGAAAACCGGCAAGCGCCTGTGGACCTACAACCACCGCCTGCCCGACGACATCCGTCCGTGCTGCGACGTAGTCAACCGAGGCGCCGCCATCTACGGCGACAAGATCTACTTCGGCACCCTCGATGCCTCCGTCGTGGCGCTGAACAAGAAGACCGGCAAGGTGGTGTGGAAGAAGAAGTTCGGCGATCACGGCGCCGGCTACACCATGACCGGCGCGCCGACCATCGTGAAGGACGGCAAGACCGGCAAGGTGCTGCTGATCCACGGCAGCTCCGGCGATGAGTTCGGCGTGGTCGGCCGCCTGTTCGCGCGCGACCCGGATACCGGCGAGGAAATCTGGATGCGGCCCTTCGTCGAGGGTCATATGGGCCGTCTGAACGGCAAGGACAGCACGCCTACCGGTGACGTGAAGGCGCCGTCGTGGCCAGAGGACAAGAACTCCCCCACCGGCAAGGTCGAAGCCTGGAACCACGGTGGCGGTGCTCCGTGGCAGAGCGCGAGTTTCGACGCCGAGACCAACACCATCATCGTCGGCGCCGGCAACCCCGGCCCCTGGAACACCTGGGCGCGGACCGCCAAGGGCGGCAACCCCCACGACTACGACAGCCTCTACACCTCCGGCCAGGTCGGCGTCGACCCGAGCACCGGCGAGGTGAAATGGTTCTACCAGCACACCCCGAACGATGCCTGGGACTTCTCCGGCAACAACGAACTGGTGCTGTTCGACTACAAGGCCAAGGACGGCAAGATCGTCAAGGCCACCGCCCACGCTGACCGCAACGGTTTCTTCTATGTGGTCGACCGTACCAACGGCAAGTTGCAGAACGCCTTCCCCTTCGTCGACAACATCACCTGGGCCAGCCACATCGACCTGAAGACCGGCCGCCCGGTGGAGAACGAAGGCCAGCGCCCGCCGCTGCCGGAACCGGGGCAGAAGCACGGCAAGGCCGTGGAAGTCTCGCCGCCCTTCCTCGGCGGCAAGAACTGGAACCCCATGGCCTACAGCCAGGACACCGGTCTGTTCTACGTCCCCGCCAACCACTGGAAGGAGGACTACTGGACCGAGGAAGTGAACTACGCCAAGGGCAGCGCCTACCTGGGCATGGGCTTCCGCATCAAGCGCATGTATGACGACCACGTCGGCACACTGCGGGCGATGAACCCCACCACCGGCAAGGTCGAGTGGGAATACAAGGACCACCTGCCGCTGTGGGCCGGCGTGCTGGCTACCGCCGGCAACCTGGTGTTCACCGGCACCGGCGAGGGCTTCCTCAAGGCCTTCGACGCCAGGACCGGCAAGGAGCTGTGGCAGTTCCAGACCGGCAGCGGCATCGTCTCCCCGCCCATCACCTGGGAGCAGGACGGCGAGCAGTACATCGGCGTGACCGTCGGCTACGGCGGCGCGGTGCCGTTGTGGGGCGGCGACATGGCCGAGCTGACCAAGCCGGTGGCCCAGGGCGGTTCCTTCTGGGTGTTCAAGCTGCCCAGCTGGGACAACAAGACCGCCAGTCGTTGATGCACTGGCCCGCGCCGAACCGGCGCGGGCCTTTTTCATGTTCCCAGGAGATCGCCATGCGCCTGCTCGCCTGCCTGCTCTTCCCCCTCTCCGCCCTCGCCTTCGCCACCAGCCAGCCTGCGCCGGACGTCGACGACGATGCAGCCACCGTCATCGCCGGCTGCCGCATCGAGCCGGACAGCCAATGCCCGAACGCCGACCTGCGTGGCGCCGACCTGCGCAACCAGGACCTGACGCGGATGAACCTGTCCGGCGCCAACCTCGCCGGAGCGGACCTGCGCCACGCCAAACTGGACCTGGCCAACCTGCAACAGGCGCACCTGAACGGCGCCGACCTGACCCGTGCCAGCCTGCAACAGGCCAATCTGCGTGGCGCCGATCTGAGTGGTGCCAAGCTGGTCGCCATTCAGGCCTGGGGCCTCTTCGCCCAGGGCGCGCAGTGGCAAGGCGCCGACCTGACCGCCGCCTACCTGGAATTCGCCCGCCTGAGCGGCGGCAAGCTGCACCAGGCCAACCTGCGTGCGGCCGACCTGGAAATGACCTGGCTGTCCCGCGCCGACCTCAAGGGTGCCGACCTGCGCGATGCCAACCTGCAGGAAGTGAAGCTGGCCGAGGCCAACCTGGAAGACGCCGACCTGCGCGGCAGCCGCCAGCGCTTCGGCAATTTCCAGGGCAGCAACATGGCGGGCTGCAAGGGTTGCCCGGGCGGTTGGGACTGATCGCCCGGCGCATAGCCGGGATTGGTCCCATTGGTCTGCCGGTATTGCCGGGAATTGGCTATTCGAACGTCGGCGCGCCGGCGTTACCTTAGCTCCATTCCCCGCACTACCGCGGGCCCCACTGGAGATCACCATGAGCGCACGTATCGAATGGGCCAAAGCCGCCCCCGACGCCTACAAGGCCATGCTCGGCCTGGAACAGGCCCTGGCCAAGTCCGGTCTGGAAACCTCGCTGCTGGAGCTGATCCGCCTGCGCGCCTCGCAGATCAACGGCTGCGCCTACTGCGTGAACATGCACGCCAATGACGCGCGCAAGGCCGGCGAAACCGAGGCACGGCTGCAGACCCTGAGCGTCTGGGAGGAAACCCGCTTCTTCACCGAGCGCGAGCGCGCTGCCCTGGCCTGGGTGGAAAGCCTCACCCGCCTGCCGGAAAAACACGCCCCGCAGGACCAGTTCGACGCCCTGCGCGAGCACTTCAGCGACGCCGAGATCGCCAACCTGACCCTGGCCATCGCCACCATCAACGCCTGGAACCGCTTTGGCGTGGGCATGGCGATGGTGCCCTGAGCAGAGAGCCCTGACACCCGCAGGATGGGTGGAGCGCAGCGATACCCATGCGGTTGGTACACGGAAATGATGGGTATCGCTGCGCTCCACGCCATCCTACGAATTGCATCTGCGCCCTACGGTTCAGCCGGCATTCCGCTGTAGGAGCGGGCCATGCCCGCGATCGCGCCCATGGGGCGCTCCTACAGGTTGAATCCGGTGCTGTCTCAGCCCTCGACCAGCTCTACTTTCTCCGGCTCGCGCTTCATCAGCACGCGGCCATTGCGGATCGAATACAGCGCCTTGGTCTGCTGGCGCACCGCTTCGTAGTCGCTATCCACCCCCAGTACCAGCAGGTTGGCCGGACGGCCGGCAGCGATGCCGTAGCGCGCGCCCAGGTTCAGCGCTCGGGCGCTGTTGTCGGTGACCAGGTCCAACGCGCGCTGCAGGTCGTCGAAGCCCATCATGTGGCAGATGTGCAGACCGGCATCCAGCACGCGCAGGATGTTGCCGTTGCCCAGCGGGTACCACGGGTCCTTGATCGAGTCCTGGCCGAAGCAGACGTTCATGCCGGCGCGGTCGATCTCGGCTACGCGGGTCACGCCACGGCGTTTCGGGAAGGTGTCGAAGCGGCCCTGCAGGTGGATGCTCTCGGTCGGGCAGGAGACGAAGTTGATGCCCGAGCGCTTGAGCAGGCGGAACAGCTTGGAGCAGTAAGCGTTGTCGTAGGAACCCATGGCCGTGGTGTGGCTGGCGGTGACGCGGCCGCCCATGCCGCGCACGCGGGCTTCTTCGGCGAGCACTTCGAGGAAGCGCGAGTTCGGGTCGTCGGTCTCGTCACAGTGCACGTCCACCAGGCAACCGGTGCGCTCGGCCAGGTCCATGAGGAATTTGATCGAGCTGACGCCCTGCTCGCGGGTGTTCTCGAAGTGCGGAATACCGCCGACCACGTCCGCGCCCAGGCGGATCGCCTCTTCCATCAGCTCGCGGCCGCCCTCGTAGGACTCGATGCCTTCCTGTGGGAACGCGACGATCTGCAGATCCACCAGGTGGCGCGCCTCTTCACGGACTTCCACCATGGCCTTGAGCGCGGCCAGGGTCGGATCGGTCACGTCGACGTGGGTGCGCACGTGCTGGATGCCATGGGCGGCCAGCATGCGGATGGTGGTGTGGGCGCGGGATTTGGTGTCCTCGTGCGTAATGGTTTCCTTGCGCTGGGCCCAGCGCTCGATGCCTTCGAACAGCGTGCCGCTCATGTTCCATTCCGGCTCGCCGGCGGTCAGGGTGGCGTCGAGGTGGATGTGCGGCTCCACCAGCGGGGCGATGGCCAGGTTGCCGCGGGCGTCGATGTCGTCGCCGCTGGCGGCGAGGGTGCCGGCTTGCTGGACGACTTCGGCGATGACGTCGCCTTCGCAGCGGATGGTGAACAGGCCGGTCTGCTTGCGCAGCGAGGCGTTGATGATTTTCATGGGCTCGTAGGTCCTCTTCAGGCTATTCGTGGCGCGGCGCACTGGACATGCGCCAGATGAGCAGCGCCACGGAGGTATTCAGGCGAAACTGCGCGTCGTCCAGGGACTGGCCGCTCAGGGCCTCGATGCGCGCGATCCGCTGGTTCAGGGTGTTGCGGTGGATACCCAGGCGCTGTGCGGCCTTGAGGGCGTTGCCGTTCTCCTGGACGAGCGCGTCGAGCGTCTCGATCAGCAGGTGCGGCTGCTTGCGGCCCGCATCGATCAGCGGGCCAAGGGTGTCCTTGAGGAATTGCTCGACCACCGCGCGATCGGGGATCGCCCGCAGCAGGCGCAGCGCGCCCAGCTCACGGTAGTCGCAGAAGCCACCGGGCGCCTGCATGCCTTCGGCGACATCCAGTGCCTGACGGGCTTCGAGCAGCGCGCGGGGATATTCCGCGCAGCTGTCGGCGCAGGCGGAAAGACCGAGGTAAGCACGCAGCGGCGCCAGTTCCTGTTGCAGCCTGGCCGCCAGGGCTTGTAGTTCGGCGCGCCCGACATCGGCCAGCAGCAGGACGAACAGGTCGCCCTGGATCACCACCGGCAGGCGCTCGCGGCGTTCCTGCTGCCAGCTTTCCAGATGGTCGAGCAAGCGCTGACGGGTCAGCTGCAGCGCGCGCTCGGCCTCTTCCGGTTCGTGCCGCTGGAATAATCTGTCGACGCCGGACAGCCGCAACGCCACCAGACGGCGCGGGACCTCCAGCGGCAACTCCAGGTGTTGCGCACGGCGGCGGACAATCTCCAGGCTGGGGAAGTCGCCGCTCAGGAGCTGGCCGAGGATGTCACGGCGCGAGGTCTTCACCTGGGTCATCTGCACCAGCGCCGTGCCGATCAGGTGGGTGACGATGACCATCTTCAGCGCGTAGGGCTGTTCGATCAGCGGCAGGCCTTCCACTTCGGCCAAATGAATCACGGACTCGGGAATACGCCGGATGAACTCGTCGCCGGTAAGGATGACGATGCCGGCGATGCCGCTGGCCACGCCTTCACGCACCAGCTGCAGCAGGTTGGCTTCGTCACGGCTGTGGTTGATGCCGGTGACGAACACCAGTTCGCCACCCATCACCCAGTCGGCGATGCCGACGTTCTCCGCCACGTAGGACCAGCGCACGCTGCGATGCAGATTGCGCGCGCCGGCCCGCAGCGCGAGGCTTTCCAGCCCCGGCAGACGGAGGATTTCCTCGACGCTCAGGCTCAAGCGCGCGGCTCGGCCACCGGCGCGCGGGCGCGGGTGACTTCGGTAAGGGCGATATAGCAGAGGGCCGACGCGGCGATGCCCACCAGCGGCGCGATCCATGGCGAGGCGTAGGCCAGGCCCGCACCGACCGCGTAGGACACCAGACCCGAGACGTTGAACGCCGGGATGTGGGTGCCCACCAGCGCCGGGTATTCGCCGCGGTTACGGTACCAGTAGTCAGCCATGATCACGCCACCCAGCGGCGGGATGATCGAGCCCAGCAGCACCAGGAACGGGATCAGCCATTCGTACATGCCACCGATGGCGAGGATGATGCCGACGCCGGCGGCCAGCAGGGTCATGGTGCGGCGGCGCTCGCTGCGCACCAGGTGGCAGGCGGCGGCGGAGACGTTGTAGATGGTCGGGCCCTGAATGGTCCACAGGTTCAGGCAGAGCATGATCACCGCGGCGAAGGACAGCCCCTGCAGCACCATCACTTCGACGATGTCGGCGTTCTGGTAGACGATCGCGCACCAGGCACCGGCGACGATCATCAGGCCGTTGCCGATGAGGAAGGCGACCACGCTGGCGATCACCGCGATGCGCCCGCTACGGGCCATGCGTGTCCAGTTGGTGGCCTGGGTCGCGCCGCTGGCGAAGGTGCCGAAGACCATGGTCACGGCGGCGGAGAAGGTCAGCGTCTGGCTCGGCTCCTTCGCCAGCAGGCCGCTCCAGCCGCCGGCGTGGTTGGTCGCGATGACCATCGACGCCACCAGCAGGATGAACATCAGCGGCACCGACACGCGGGACATGATGTCCAGGCCCTTGAAGCCGATGATCGCGGTGATCGAGAACAGCAGCCCGAACACCACCATCAGCGGAATGTTCAGCCACTCGGGCAGGCTCAGCATCTTGACCAGCACGATGGCGACGGTGGCGGTGCCCCAGGCGTACCAGCCCAGTTCGGCGAAACCAAGGAGGAAGTCGGACAGCTTGCTGCCGCGCTCACCGAAGCAGAAGCGGCCCATCAGCACGGTGTTCAGGCCGCTGCGCGAGGCGATCAGGCCCAGGGCGGCGGCGTAGATGGCCAGCAGCACGTTGCCGATGAAGGCAACCCAGAGCATGTCGACGAAGTCGAAGGCCATGCCGATCTTGCCACCGGCGAACATGGTGCCGGTGAAGAAGGTGAAGCTGAACAGGACCATGGCGATGGGCAGCAGGCCTTTGCGCCCTTCCCTGGGCGTCGCGCTCAGGGGGAACTCACTGGGGGAACTCATTGAAGGGGGTCTCCGCGAGGATTGGTTGAGGACTCCCGGCCAACGCAAATAGCGGGCCGGAAAAGCCAATCAGGAACGACGCGGAAATTTTGAGCATGTCGAACATTGTGAACTGTTCACAATGCACACTTCCGGTGGGTGTAACGGCGTTTCAAGATAGCTCAAATGTGCATTGTGCGGATTTTCAGGGCACGATGCAGCTTTTTCGCACCAAAAAAGACGAAACACCTGACATCGATCACTGCCGTTCGGCAGAATTCCCGCCACGTGCGCCGCTTGCGGGCTGCACTTTCTCCCTGCGACACCCTGTCACCCCCAGACAAGGAAATGGCACGGACAACAAGTCCGGCACGAACCGACGCAGGCAGACTCTCCTCAATGTTCCGTCCGCTGTCCGCCCCTGGCTGACGGCCTGATAACAACAGATAGCCCGCCAACAAGAAAAAGGGAGTACCCGCCAATGAGCGTCGCCAGGTTCCTCGCTCCATCGGTCCTCGCGCTGGCAACTTGCCTCGCGATGGGCGCAGCCCAAGCCGAGCTGCCGACCGAGAGCATCGGTGAGACCGTCTTGCCGTTCCCGCCCTCGCCGCACCGTGCGTACATCGTCGACGTGGAGTTCGAGAACTTCATCGCCGGCCGCGTCACCGTGGTCGACCCCGAGCAGAAGAAGATGCTCGGCATGGTCAGCACCGGCTTCGTCGCTCCGTCCACCCTGAGCCACGACGCCAAGACCCTGTACTCCGCTGATACCTTCTACTCCCGCGGCACCCGTGGTGTGCGCACCGACGTGCTGACCGCCTGGGACACCTCGAACCTGCGTCCGAAGTGGGAAGTGGAAATCCCGGCCAAGCGCGCTTCGATCCTGACCCAGAAGTACGCCCTGGGCACCAGCTCCGACGATCGCTTCGTCTACATCTACAACTTCACCCCGTCCACCTCGGTCACCGTGGTCGACACGCAAGAGAAGAAGGTCGCCAGCGAAATCGCCATCAGCGGCTGCGTGCTCAACTACCCGGTGGGCAAGCGCGCGTTCGCCTCGCTGTGCGGTGACGGCCAGCTGCAGATCACCAAGATCGGCGACGACGGCAAGGAAACCGGCCGCAGCCAGACGCCGTTCTTCGACCCGAACAAGGAGAAGCTCAACGAACGCGGCCTGGCCGTGGGCGAAACCTACTTCTTCGTGACCACCGACGGCATGGTCAAGCCGGTGGACGTCTCCGGCGACAAGCCGAAGATGCTGCCGAGCTGGTCGCTGACCACCGACGAAGAGCGCAAGAAAGGCTGGGGTACCGGCGGCTGGCAGTTGATGGCCGTAGCGCCCAAGCTGAACCGCATGTACGTGCTGATGCATGAAGAGCACAGCGCCGGCAAATGGGAAGACCCGAGCCCGTTCATCTGGGTCTACGACCTGAAGACGCAGAAGAAGATCGGCACCCTGGAAGCGCCCAAGCCGGTATGGAGCCTGCACGCCACCACCGACGACAAGCCGCTGCTGCTGGGCACCGACATCGAAGGCGGCCTGCAGATCTTCGACCTGAAGACCGGCAAGTACAACGGCGCCATGGACAAGATCGCCAAGACCCCGATCCTGGTCCTGAGCCACTAAGCCTTTCAAGAAAGCTAACCGAGAGGTACGGATATGTTTTCCGATCCGATCCTGATCATCGCCAGTGCGGTGGCCGTTGCGGTGCTGCTCGCCAGCGCCGCCAGCCACAAGCTGCGCGCGCCGATGCGCTTCGCCCGCCAGGTCGAAGACTACGGCCTGCTGCCGGCCTCGCTGGTCGGCCCGGTGGCCCGCGTGCTGCCAGTGGTCGAGGGTGTTATCGCCTTCGCCCTGCTGGTACCGGCGAGCCGCCACGTCGCGGCCCTGGCCGCCACGGCGCTGATCCTGTTCTATGCCGGCGCCATCGGCATCAACCTCTGGCGCGGTCGCCGCGACATCGACTGCGGCTGCTCCGGCCCCGGCCAGATGCAACCGCTGCGCCCGGTACTACTGCTGCGCAACGCGATCATCGCCGGCCTCGGCCTGCTCGCCGCCAGCAGCCCGCAGGCTCGCGAGCTGGGCGTGTTCGACGCCTTCGTGATCCTTGCGGCCAGCGCCGTCACCCTGCTCCTGTACGCCGCGGCCGACAGCCTGCTGGCGAACCATCCCCGTCTGCTCAAACTCATCGGAAGGTGAACAAATGGAAGGCCTGATCGTTTCCAACATTCTTCTCTGGGTGCTGCTCATCGCCCTCGCCTTCACCGTGATGGCGCTGGTGCGCCAGATCGGCGTCCTCCACGGCCGCATCGCCCCGGCCGGCGCGCTGATGGTCGACAAGGGCGTGGCCGTCAACGAGCCAGCGCCGAAAGTCACCGCCGCCGACCGCCATGGTCGCCCGGTCAACTTCGGCTATGAAGGCGAGCGCGGCCAGCTGCTGTTCTTCCTCTCGCCGACCTGCCCGATCTGCAAATCGCTGCTGCCGGCAATCAAATCCATCGCCAAGGACAAGGCTGGCGAGCTGGAGGTGATCTACGTCAGCGACGGCGACATGGCTGCTCAGCAGGCACTGATCGCCGAGCATGGTCTGGAGAAAGCTGCCTACGTGGTCGGCCCGGAAGTCGGCATGACCTACCAGATCGGCAAGCTGCCCTACGCCGCGCTGATCGACAGCAAGGGCGTGCTGCGTGCCAAGGGCCTGGTGAACTCCCGCGAACACCTGGACAGCCTGTTCGAGGTCGAGCACCTGGGCAGCGCCACCCTGCAGCAGTACATGAATGGCCACAGCCACAACGGCGTGCACACCCACGACGCCAGCCACGGCCACAGCCACTGATCACGGAGAGAACAAGAATGAAATTCCTCGACAACCTGTTCGAGCGCTCCTCCCGCCAGGTGGCCAACGTCACTTCGCGACGCAAGCTGCTGGGCCGCTTCGGCTCGCTGCTGGTGGCAGGCGCTGCGCTGCCGATCATCCTGCCGATCGACCGCACCTCCAAGGCGCTGGCCGCCGAGGCACCCAAGGCCGGCGATCCGGGCGACCCGAACAGCTGCGACTACTGGCGCTACTGCTCCATCGACGGCTTCCTCTGCTCCTGCTGCGGCGGCACCACCACTTCCTGCCCGCCCGGCACCGATGCCTCGCAAGTGACCTGGATCGGTACCTGCCGCAACCCGGCGGACGGCAAGGACTACATCATTTCCTACAACGACTGCTGCGGTAAGCACAGCTGCTCCCAGTGCGCCTGTACCCGCAACGAGAGCGAGGAACCGCTGTACCGTCCGTTCAACAACAACGACGTCAACTGGTGCCTGGGCGCGGAGTCGCGCATCTACAACTGCACCATCACCATCATCCGCGGCGTCGCGGTCTAGGTCGGGAGAAGTCACATGCGCAGTCTCGTTGTCGGCGCCCTGCTCTGCAGTCTGGTCGCCCCCATTGCCCAGGCCCGTGCGATCCCCGATCCGCACCAACGGCCGGCGCCCGGCAACGAGGAGGTGCAGAAGCCGATCTCCCAGCAAAGCTACACCCCGGCCACCAACTACCAGCTGCAATGCGCCGGCTGCCATCTCACCGAAGGCAGCGGCAGCAAGGCCAACGACACGCCGCGCCTGCACGGCTTCGTGGGCAACTTCCTGAAGGTCGACGGTGGCCGGCAATTCCTCGTGCGCGTACCGGGCATGTCCCAGTCCGCGCTGAACGACGCGCAACTGGCCGACCTGCTCAACTGGCTGCTGCGCAAGGAAGGCATGGCCGGCGACAGCATGCCTGCCGAGTTCAAGCCCTACACCGCCGAGGAAGTCAAAGCCACGCGCTACCAGGCCCTGCTCAACCTGCCGGGCACCCGCGCCGGGTTGATCCAGGAAATGCGCAAGCAGGGCATCGTCATCACCGATGGGATGAGCGATGCGTACTGAGTGATTGCTCCGGCGGCATGCCCGCCGGAATGTTTTGCCTCCGCATTCAGCCCGCCGCTCCAGCGGGCTTTTTTATGCGCGGAAGACTTCCAGAGCGTCTCTCGCAGGATGGGCGGAGCGCAGCGATACCCATGCTGTCTGGCGCTCGATATCGATGGGTATCGCTGCGCTCCACGCCGTCCTACAACCGGACTCGGCATAACCTGTAGGAGCGCGCCATGCGCGCGATCGCGGGCATGGCCCGCTCCTACAGTGGGGCGCCGGTGCTCAGTACCGTAGGGCGCATAACCTGGAACAGGTTATCCGGCGGTTACCTCACGGCGGATAACGCTGGCGCGTTATCCGCCCTACGAGAGTAACGGTGAGTGTCAGCTGCTCTCGCGCACCATCAACTCGAAGCCCAGGTCCATTACCGGTTCGCTTACAGGCTTGTCGTTGATCAGGTCGAGCAGGCGTTCCGCTGCATGGGTGCCGATGGCCTTGCGCGGCGTGCGGATACTGGACAGGCGCGGCACCATGAATTCCGAACTGGGCAGGTCGTTGAAGCCCAACACCGCCACCTGTTCGGGAATGCGAATGCCGTGGCGCATGGCCTCCAACAAGGCGCCGTGGGCGAGGTCATCGTTGCCGAAGAAGATGCCCTCCACCTGCGGCTGGCTGGCCAGCAACTGGCGGAACAGCTCGCCGCCCAGGCCAACCGAAGACGGGCGCGGCGTGAGGATTTCCAGCGCCGGGTCATAACAACCGGCCTGCTGCAACGTGCGGCGATAGCCCTCGCCGCGCAGCAAGGTGCGCTGGTCCAGCTGCGCGCCGATGTAGGCCAGGCGCTTGCGGCCACTCTTGAGCAGATGCCTGGCCGCCGCCTCCCCCGCACGAATCTGCGAGAAGCCCACACAGTGCAGCCCCGCACCGGGGTCCAGGTCCATCATGTAGACGCTCGGCACACCGCTGGCCTCGATCATCCGCCGGGCGCTTTCGGTACGATCAAATCCGGTCAGCAACAAACCGCGCGGCTGGTAGGCGAGGTAGTTGCGCAGCAGGTTCTCTTCTTCGTCGCGGGAATAGTGGTAGTTACCGATCAGCACTTCCAGGCCGCGCGGATGCATGACCGCATGGATAGATTCGAGGGTTTCGATGAACAACTGGTTCGCCAGTGACGGCACCAGGACCACGATGTTGTGGCTCTGCTTCGAGGCCAGCGCACGGGCGGCGGGGTTGGCCACGTAGCCCAGCTCACTGGCCGCCTGTCGGACCTTTTCCGAGAGTTCCTCGGCCACCGTGCTCACCCCGCGCAGGGCACGCGAGGCGGTGATCGGGCTTACCCCGGCGCGGTGCGCCACGTCGTTGAGCGTGGGTTTGCCGGTGGTGCAGGGAGTTCCTGTCGTTCTTCTTATCGTTCTTCTGGGCGGTCATCAGGCGTATTGCCAAATAAAAATCGAGGCACTAAGGTAGCGCTGTCTCGCGACCAGGGCAATTGCCTGAGGCCGGCTCAACCGGTCCCTCGCCCGCCGGCAGATCACATCTGTCGAGAGCGCCGACACACCGACTAGAATGACAAGAATACGGAGGCAGCCGATGCTTTTCGTTACGCCCACCAAAGACAGCGCTGTCTCAGCCATGAGGCCCTCCATGACCACCTCCATCGATGCCGTGCTCATCATGGGTGTCTCCGGATGCGGCAAGTCCAGCGTCGGCGAGGCCCTGTGCCTGCGCAACGGCGCTTTCGCCATCGAGGGCGATTCCTACCATCCCGCCGCCAACATCGAGAAGATGAGCGCCGGCATTCCGCTCACCGACGAAGACCGCGCCGGCTGGCTCGACACCCTCGCCGCCGAGTTGCAGAAAGCCATCGCCGCCGGTCAGCGCCCGGTGCTCACCTGCTCCGCGCTCAAGCTGATCTACCGCGAACGCCTGCGTCGCGCCGTGCCCGGCCTGGGTGTGGTGTTCCTGGAGCTGACCCGTGACGCCGCCGCCGAGCGCGTCGCCACCCGCCCCGGCCAGTTCATGCCGGCCAGCCTGATCGACAGCCAGTTCGCCGCCCTCGAACCACCGTTGAGCGAACCCCTGACCCTGCACCTGGATGCCACCCGCCCCGTCGATGACCTGGCCGAAGCCGCCCACCTGTGGTGGCGACAGCATTCCAGCGACTGACCCCGATAGCGCCTGCCCGCTCAAGATAGCGCTATCTCAACTCACCAAACTCTCTAAACCCTAGAGAAGAGCCGCTCCGGCACACAACGACAACAACAGGAGAGCCCCATGCTTGGCATGTCCCACGAGACCTATCTGCTGCTGGATGCGGTGGTCACCATCATCGGCCTGATCCTTCTGATCACCCGCTTCAAGATCCATCCCTTCGTCGCCCTGATCATCGCCGCTGGCTTTCTCGGCCTGACCTCCGGCATGCCGGTGGCGACCATCGTCAAATCCTTCCAGGACGGTTTCGGCGGTGTGCTCGGCTTCGTCGGCATCATCCTTGCGCTGGGCACCATGCTCGGCAAGATGATGGCCGAGTCCGGCGGCGCCGATCAGATCGCCCGCACACTGATCCAGGCCTTTGGCAAACAGCGCGTGCACTGGGCAATGATGCTCGCCGCGTTCCTGGTCGGTATCCCGCTGTTCTTCGAGATCGGCTTCATCCTGCTGGTGCCGCTGGTGTTCATCGTGGCGCGGCGCAGCGGCGTATCGCTGATCAAGATCGGCATCCCGCTGCTCGCCGGTCTCTCTGCCGTTCACGGTCTGGTGCCGCCGCACCCGGGTCCGCTGCTGGCCATCGGCGTGTTCGGCGCGGACATCGGCAAGACGATCTTCTATGGCCTGCTGGTCGCCCTGCCGACTGCCGCCATCGCCGGCCCGATCTTCGGCGCGTGGATTTCCAAGGTGATCCCCGGCCAACCCAATGAAGAGCTGGTGGCACAGATCGCCCACGAACCGGACACCAGCAACCTGCCCAGCTTCGGTGTCACCCTGTTCACCGTGCTGCTGCCAGTGTTCCTGATGCTGCTGAAGACCTTCGCCGACGTCATGCTCGCCGACGGCCATGTGGTGCGTGCCTGGCTGGACATGATCGGCCACCCGATCACTGCCCTGCTGCTGGCGCCTGCTGCTGTCGCTCTACACCTTCGGCCACGCACGCGGCTTCGACTCGAAGAAGATCCTCAAGCTGCTCGACCAGAGCCTCGCGCCCACCGCCGCCATCGTGATGATCATCGGCGCCGGCGGCGGCTTCAAACAGATGCTGGTGACCAGCGGCGTGGGCGACGTGATCGGCCACATGGCGGTGCACGCACAGATTTCGCCGATCCTCCTGGCCTGGCTGGTGGCCGCGGTGATCCGCATCGCCACCGGCTCCGCCACCGTCGCCACCATCACCGGCGCCGGCATCGTGGTGCCGGTGATCGACCTGATCCCCGGCGTCAACAAGTGAGCTGCTGGTGCTGGCCACCGGCGCCGGCTCGCTGATCCTGTCTCACGTCAACGACGCCGGTTTCTGGCTGGTGAAGCAGTACTTCAACATGAGCGTGATGGAGACCTTCAAGACCTGGACCGCCATGGAAACCATCCTCTCGGTGGTCGGCCTGGGCTTCATCCTGCTGCTGTCGCTGTTCGTCTGATGCGCTGATCGATGGGTATCGCTTCGCTCCACCCATCCTACGAACGAGGCTAACCGTGGCCCCGTAGGATGGCGTGGAGCGCAGCAATACCCATCAAACCCCACGCCAAAACACCCGGCGAGCCCCGAACCGCCCGCCAACCGGATTCCTGCAACGAGGTATCGCCCGTGACTTCCTCCGCAACTCCGAAAGCCCCCACGCAACCCACCTGGCCCCGCGACTTCGACATCCGCGCCCGCTACGCCGAGCAGCAGGAACTCCTGCAACCCGCTCCGGCAAAGCAGCCGGCGCAGTCGTCCTGACCTTCGGCACTCACCTGTAGGAGCGGGCCATGCCCGCGATCGCGCGCATGGCGCGCTCCTACGCCGTCTATTGCACTATTGGCTGAATCGATTTACCTGGATACAACTACGATCTAAAACAGACCCGTCGCCCACCTTCCCCCCGAGGGATGAGTCATGCCCGACAACAACAAGCTCGACCATCTGTTCCCCCGCCTCACCGACATCCCCGACGCCTGGCGCCCAGACTCGCCCGTAGAGCAACGCGACTATCTGGTGAACGGCGAACTGCGCCGCTGGGACGGCCCGCTGGCACCGGTGCGCAGCCCGGTTTTTCTCGCCACCGACCACGGCGATGAACCCGTCATCCTCGGCAGCACCCCGCTGCTCGACGCCGACGCCGCCCTCGCCGCGTTGGACGCCGCCGTGGCTGCTTACGACAACGGCCAGGGCGAATGGCCCAACCTGCGCGTAGCCGAGCGCATCGCCCACGTCCAGCGCTTCCTCGCCCGCATGCGCGAGCAGCGCACCGCCGTGGTCAAACTGCTGATGTGGGAGATCGGCAAGAACCTCAAGGACTCGGAGAAGGAGTTCGACCGCACCTGCGACTACATCGTCGACACCATCGAAGCGCTCAAGGAGCTCGACCGCCGCTCCAGCCGCTTCGAACTGGAACAGGGCACCCTCGGGCAGATCCGCCGCGTGCCGCTGGGCGTGGCGTTGTGCATGGGCCCGTACAACTACCCGCTGAACGAAACCTTCACCACCCTGATCCCGGCGCTGATCATGGGCAACACGGTGGTCTTCAAGCCCGCCAAGTTCGGCGTGCTGCTCATTCGCCCGCTGCTGGAGGCCTTCCGCGACAGCTTCCCGCCGGGCGTCGATCAACGTCATCTACGGGCGAGGCCGCGAGACCGTCAGCGCGTTGATGGCCAGCGGCAAGGTCGACGTTTTTGCCTTCATCGGCACCCACTCCGGCGCCGCCGACCTGAAAAAACTCCACCCGCGCCCGCACCGGCTGCGCGCCGCCCTCGGGCTGGACGCCAAGAACCCCGGCATCGTCCTGCCCAGCGTTGACCTGGACAACGCCGTCAGCGAAGCCATCACCGGCGCCCTGTCCTTCAATGGCCAGCGCTGCACCGCGCTGAAGATCCTCTTCGTTCACGAAGACGTGCTGGACAGCTTCCTCGACAAGTTCAGCGCCAAGCTGGCCGAGCTAAAGCCCGGCATGCCCTGGGAGCCGGGCGTGGCACTGACCCCGCTGCCAGAGCCGGGCAAGGTCGACTACCTCAATGGTTTGCTGGCGGACGCCCTGGCCAAGGGCGCCAGGGTCATCAACGCGGGCGGTGGCGAGAGCCGCGAGAGCTTCTTCTACCCCGCCGCTGCTCAGCCCGGTGCGCGCAGACATGCGCCTGTACAACGAAGAGCAATTCGGCCCGCTGGTGCCGGTGGTGCCTTACCGCGACATCCAGGAAGTAATCGACTACGTCCTCGCAGTCCGACTACGGCCAGCAGCTCAGCCTGTTCGGCGACGACCCGGAGCAGATCGGCCCACTGGTGGACGCCTTCGTCAATCAGGTCGGCCGTATCAATATCAACGCCCAGTGCCAGCGCGGCCCGGACAGCTACCCCTTCAACGGCCGCAAGAACTCCGCCGAAGGCACCCTCTCCGTCCACGATGCGCTGCGTACCTTCTCCATCCGCACGCTGGTCGCCACGCGTTTCACCGATGCCAACAAGGCGCTGATCAGCCAGATCATCCGCGACCGCGACTCGAGCTTCCTGACTACCGACTACATCTTCTGACACTCAATTGCGCAGAGCCCCCTCTCCCTAACCCTGGCTGCGCGCCCCGCTCCGAAGGGAGAGGGGGCCAGGACGGCGCGAAACGCAGCCTTGATCTCATCCTGATACCAAAGCACCAGGAGAGCACAGCAGGCACGCCTCACTCGAATCCCCCCTCTCCCTGAAGGGAGAGGGGACCAGGACGGCGCAAAGCGCAGCCTTGGTCTCATCCTGATACCAAAGCACCAGGAGAGCACAGCAGGCACGCCTCACTCGAATCCCCCTTCTCCCTGAAGGGAGAGGGGGCCAGGACGGCGCAAAGCGCAGCCTTGGTCTCATCCTGATACCAGAGCACCAGGAGAGCACAGCAGGCACGCCTCACTCGAATACCCCCTCTCCCTTCAGGGAGAGGGCTGGGGAGAGGGAAACGCTCTGGCACCGAGCTTCCACGGAGGCACCCGCTCCCGCTCACAGCCCACCCGCCGAACCATCCCGACTAACGTCCATCGCCAATTGAAACAACCCGGTAAACAGACCCCACTACCCTTGCCTTAAGTCAAAGGGGTCGCCCTCCTTGACCCGATAGTCTGCGCACCTCTCGACGAGTTCGATATCCGTCGTCTGACCAACAGTGGCAACGACCGATAGCGAAGCGAAGTAAGCCTTTGCCACGAAACCCACGGATTCCCAGCAAACCAGGGAGCAACCCTATGAGTGGCTACAACGCAGTACTGGCGAGAAACACCGACAAGGCACCCCAGGGCATCGGCCCGTATGCCCAGACCGTCGCCTTCTCCCACTACAACAACCTGTCCGCACAACTCCCCGTCGACCCCGCCACCGGCAAACTGGTCGCCGGCGGCGTGAAAGAACAGGCAGAGCAGTGCTACCGGAATCTCAAGGCCGTGGTAGAAAGCATCGGCCACAAACTCGACGACAGCGTGCGCATCTCGATCTTCCTGACCGACATCGCCGACGCCGAAGCCATCGCCAAGGTCCACGCCGCCTCCTTCCCGGACTACCTGCCGACCCTCACCACCGTTGGTGTGTCAGCCCTGCCGCTGGGCGCCAAGGTGCAGGTCGAAGCACTCATCACCTGCGGCGAAGGCACCATTCCCAACGCCCCGCAGGCCGGCGACCTGATCAAGGTCGAAGGCAGCACCGAGAACGCGCCGCTGAACCCGCTCTCCACTCAGTCTGTCGCCTTCTCCCACTACAACAACCTCTCCGCACAACTGCCCATCGACCCGCGCACCGGCAAGCTGGTGGCCGGCGGCATCAAGGAACAGACCGCGCAGTGCCTGCGCAACATCAAGAACATCCTCGAAGGCATCGACGTACCCTTCGATGACATCGTGCGCATCACCGTCTTCGTCAAGAACCTCGCTGACATCGATGCGGTGAACCAGGTCTACACCACCTTCTTCCCCGACTCGGCCATCGCCCGCGCCGTCGGTTACTTCCCGGCACGTACCGTGGTGCAGGCGAAAGCGCTGCCGCTGGACGCCCTGGTGCAGATCGAAGCCGTGGTCTCCCACGGCGACGGCACCCCGCCGCAAGCGGTGGAAGACCGCCACGGCATCGTCATCAAGGCGCACAACACCGACGCCGCACCGCGCTGCCCGTACTCCACCCAGACGGTCGCCTTCTCCCACTACAACCACATCTCCGCCCAGCTGCCGCTGGATGTGAAGACCGGTGAGCTGGTGGCAGGTGGCGTGAAGGAACAGGCCGCGCAGTGCTTCAAGCACCTCAAGGCCATCGTCGAAAGCATCGACCATGCCCTGGCTGATGTGGTGAAGGTCAACGTCTTCCTGACCCGCATCGACGACATTGCCGCAGTGGATGAGGTGTACGCCACCTACTTCCCGGGCGGCACTCCGGCCCGCCGTGTCGTTGGCGTCTCGGCCTTGCCCAAGGGCGCAGCGATCCAGATCGACGCCGTGGTCGCCAACGCCGAAGGCACCCCGCCGGCTGCGTGACCCACAAAAAGGGGCAGCCCTCTGCGGACTGCCCCTCTACCCAACGTCACCTGTAGGAGCGGGCCATGCCCGCGATAGCGCCGACAGGCGCTCTCCGGAAACCGTCCCCTACTCCCGCCGCCACCATCTCCCCCGCCGCTCCTCGCGCATCAACCGCGGCACCTCCCCCATCGGCACCCACAGTTCTCCCTGCCAATCCAGCACCGCCAGCGCCCGGCCTTCCCCTTTGGCCTGCATGCGCTGCGGGTATCCCGCCCTGCCCGGCCCCTGATCCCTCAGCACCGGCAACACATGCCCGGTGATCCAACGGCGCAACTCCCGATACTCCGGATCGCGAAACCGATGCAGCACATGGAAGGCACCGAAATCACTGACCAGCAACACGACCTCCTCGCCGCCACCCGTCACCAGGCGCGCTTCGCGAAAGAGGTCTTCATCCATTCGAAGTACGTACGATTCGACCCGCTCGCGGATCAGATAACCCAGCTCGCGGGCGACCAACCAGGGCTGGTTGTCGATCAATACGCCGCGCAGGGAACGGTTGTAGCGGTGGAAAACGGTGGGAACGTAGATGTCGTCCATGGAGTTGAGACCTTTGTGGTTAATCCAGAAAGGCCACTCCCCCGTCGCCAAACGGTAGGGGTGGCAGAACCGCGCAAGGTTGGCGAACCGGAACCACAGGACCGGCAGACCCGAAGGTCTCCCTGCGCGGCCTGCCATAGCAAGACACTGCGAGCGTAGGAATACGTCGCAGCGCTATGAGCGCGGTCGCACTGTGGATTTACCGGGTCGCCAAACCCGCCCCCTGTCGCTTTCACAGGGGCGTCGGGAGGTTATGGGGAACACTAGAGGAGGTCAAGCCGGGGCAGTTCACGCATACAGATCAGTTTTCTTATCCGGCGATAGCTTCTGTCCCGAAGCGTGCGCTTGTGAGTGGCAGAGTTCGGCCAAGAGCGGGTGTGGCTCTCCATAACCAGCCATAGACACACTGCCTTCAACTTCGTAATCTCAGGGCAGGTCTTATCGATTTACTCCTTTTGCCCATGCCGCACCTCTAGTCTTCGACTCAGTCGGCTCAAGGGGGCGCGTATAAGCTTAAGTGAAACAAGCGGCGGAAGCATTATGCCGCTTCTACCGCCCCCTATGATTGCCCCTTATTTTTTGGAGTACGCATGAACCTTCAGGACTTCATAAAAACCGCACTTATAGACATAATCGCTGGAGTTGCGGAGGCGAGCAAGGCTGCGCAGGAGCACGGCGGCAGCGTTGGCTCCATGCGATTGTATGGCCATGTAAAGGAAAACAAGATCATCACTGATGACAATAGCAATCCCGTTGCAACTGTTGAATTCGACATTGCCCTCGCAGAGGCGAACTCCAAAGACACAAAGGGTGGAATTGGCGTTTATTTGGGCGCCGTCGGCTTGGGGTCTCAAGGTGCATCTCACGGCGAAGCGTCTAGCCATTCAAGGATAAAGTTCTCCGTGCCGATCGTACTCCCCTCTGCCAAGAGCTAACCCATCTTTCAGCAGGCCGCCACGGCGGCCGCTGAATTAAAACTTTCTTCTACCAAGAGCCATGAGCAGAGACCATACAAGTAGAATCAACAACACTTCCCTAACACAAATATTGGCAGCCTTGTAGCAACCTCACTGAAGATGAGGAAGTCGCATAACAACCTATCCAACTCATCCGCACCACTCATCGAGCACACCCAGTAGCCGCGCTATTAACCCCAAACCGACTGGCAACTCTAGGAAGCAGCCATGCAGAAAAATGCACTATTCTACCCGCAAATAGGATTGCAAAACTCCAGCCTAACAAAAGCGATGGCACTTTATTACGATAAAATCTATAGAATAGTTCCAGACAATGTAATTCCAGATGACGCAGAAGACCTGCAAGCGCTTCTGGAAGAAGGCTCAATTGGCAAAACCATTGACCCTGCTAAATATTCTAAAAAAGCATCAAAAGACTTTCTTTCTAAAATTGAAGAATGGAGTGCGGCGGCACTAGAATTTGGAGAGGATGACGAATTAACAATTGCAAGGCTGCACACTGAAAAAAACGGACGAAAAAGTCAGAGAGCTATTCAGGGATGCTGGATTCAAAGAAGAAAACAACTGGATGTACGTACCAACAGCAATCGCATCAAATTTTATGCTTTACATGGCCAGCGAAATATCCACCAAAAATAATCTATCACTTATCACAAGCGACTGGGGAGCCTGGACAGGAACAAGCTATTTCAGCATGAATGGTCAAATAGATGAGTTTATAACAAACATTGGCAAAAACAGCGGCGACGAACATGCTGAAGACTTTGGCCTGTTCGGGCTAATGCTGAACGAGCTAGTCCCAATAAATATATCAGAAATACCCTCAGAAAAAATTCTTGAGTTCCGCGAGCGGCGTCATGGGGAAATTGAACAGTTCCGCCACTGCATGCTTGAGCTAAGGAATGAACTCTCCCATCTTGACAACAAGGAAATACGCATCGATTTAATTAATGATAAAGCAAAAGAGCTATCAAAGGCCCAAGAACAATACAAAGCCAGTGCGGACCTATTAAAGGCCAAAGGTTGGTTTGGCATCTCCATGATGGGCTTCCCCGCCCCTATTGTATTCGGACAGTTAATGTCAATACCGACCACTTCCACTATCGCACTAGGACTAACAGGGCTTGCCATCGGCGGTTTATTTAATATAACGAAATACGCAAGAAGAGCTAAGAAAGATCAAGGAAAAACGACCAGAGTCGTCTTTATTTGAACTGCGAAAAAGCTTTAAAAAATATACTAACCGCCGAGGCGGTGGGGATATGAAACTTCCATGCTTTCAACTGCATGGAAGAATATGTCAATGACTGATCCCGAGCTAACTCGCGATTTAAATCACTTACTGTGCTTGTTGGGGTAGGCAGAAGCCCACCCCTTAACCAAACGTTAGTACCTGCTCTTCGCCGGTAGCTGAAATAACATTAGGACTCATATCAGCGCAGGCCCTCCTGTTGAAATTGCTCGTTCCTGCGCAATCGAGCTTTGGCGGATTGAACTACCCAGCCCCATGCTGATCAGCATGCGGGGTAGTCTTAGCGTCCCTCTAGTGATCACGCCAATACGAATAAGCGACTCCCAGAGCCACGAATCTGAATGCAGGCAACGCAGCCGTAGCGCCTCATCCACTCCACCAACGCCTGACGCCCATTCCTGACCTCTCGCACATTCACCGCCATTTCACCGAGTTAGTGATTGCACCCATCACCAACTGAGTCACCGAACTCTTCGACCTCAGCGACCGTGTCGGTGTGGTGTTCCTACGCTCTGTTCTGCTGCTGCCGGTAGCGCGGGCTTACTCAGGCGGCGTCGTTCTGGCAGTTATCGGCGGCAGCCAGGTGAATCTGCATCGCTCGGCGCTGCTGGATTACCGCTACTACCTGGTGCGCGACATCCTCAATGTGGCGTTGCTGGTTCCCATCGTCGGGCTGGTCGGTCGCTATATCCTGCACTCGGGCGACTACATCACCTTCTTCACCCACCTCTGCACCACCGAGTGACCGTAACTATTTATTGCGCAGCGTGCTCATCGAATAAGGGCGCGAGTCCCCGCCCTGAACCTCAGCCCCTGCCCTGAAACAGCCGCCAGCCAAGGCGGGCAGCCGCTGCGAACTCACCTGACGCGCATCACGGAAGCCCGGAGACAGGCCAGCCAAGCCGGCGAGCCAGAGCGCCTGCCATCGCGTTGTCATAAATATTTCACAGGACCCGATCACAGTATGGCAGCCCGATATCAAAAGGATTGCCCTCGATGAAAAGCTTTGTGAAATCTGCTGCGATCGCCGTTACGCTGTCCATGTGTGCCACTTCCGTCACCTTTGCCGACGAAAGCGTCCGCCTGACCGGCTCTGGCGCCAGCTTCCCCGCGCCGATCTACCTGACCTGGTTCAAGGACTTCAGCAAGAAATCCGCTGGCGTCACCGTGGATTACCAGTCCAAGGGCAGCGGTGCGGGCGTACAGGATTTCCTCAACAAGACTGTGGACTTCGCGGCCAGTGACTCGGCCATGAAAGACGAGGACATCGCCAAGGTTGCCGAAGGCGTGCAACTGCTGCCGATGACCGCCGGCGAAATCGTCCTGGCGTACAACCTGCCGGGCAGCCCCAAAGGCCTGAAACTGCCGCGCGACGTTTACTCCAACATCTTCCTGGGCAAGATCACTCAGTGGAACGACCCGCAGATCGTCGCGGCCAACCCTGAGCTGAAGCTGCCGGCCCTGCCGATCACCGTTGTCGTGCGTGCGGACTCCAGCGGCACCACCGCTGTGTTCACCAAGCACATGTCGACCATCAACCCGGAGTTCAAGACTGCCCTGGGTGAAGGCAACACCGTCAACTGGCCGGCCAGCGACAAATTCATCAAGTCGCCGAAGAACGATGGCGTGACCGCTACCGTTCGCCAGACCCCTGGCGCCATCGGCTACATCGAGTACGGCTTCGCCAAGCTGGCCAAGGTCGACTTCGCCCAGCTGCAGAACAAGGCCGGCCAGTACGTCGTGCCGAACGCAGAAAGCGGTGCTGCGGCACTGGCTGCCGTGAAGTTCCCGGAGAACCTGGTGGCCTGGCTGCCCGATCCGGACGGTGCCCAGTCCTACCCGATCACCTCCTACACCTGGATGATCTTCCGCAAGCACAACGAGAACCCGGCCAAGGCCAAGGCCATGCGTGAAATGGTCGAGTACGGCCTGACCGAAGGGCAGAAGATCGCTGATTCGATGGGCTACATCCCGCTGCCGCAAGCAGTCGTCGATCAGGTTCGCAAAGCTTCCGCCAACATCCAGTAACGCCTGCGAGTCTTCATCCGGTGTGGGCTGTCAGCCGCGCCGGATGAGACCTCCACCTGTTCCGGAACTCCCCCATGACCCAACCTTTTGTCGTACCGGTAAATCCGGACTCTGCCTGCCAACCGCCATCCGCGAAGGATTTCCTGGTTGACCGGACCTTCCGTGCCATTGCACGCCTGGGTGTGGTCCTGATTCTGGTGCTGGTCGTTGCCCTTGTGTTCGAAGTCGGCCGCAAGGCCTTTCCGGGCATGGAGAAACACGGCCTGGACGTTCTCCTGGGTTCGGTCTGGGACGTCAACCAGGGCAAGTACGGCATTCTGCCGGCCATCTGGGGCACGCTCTACAGCGCACTGATCGCTCTGCTGATCGCAGGCCTGTTCGGCGTCAGCATGGCGATCTTCCTGACCCAGGATTTCCTCCCCGCCAAGCTTGCGGCGGTGTTCCGTACCATCGTCGAACTGCTCGCCGCCATCCCCAGCGTCGTTTACGGCCTGTGGGGGATCTACGTGGTGATCCCGGCCATTCGCCCGCTGACGGCGTGGTTGAACAGCGAACTCGGCTGGATACCCTTTTTCGGCACATCGCTGAGCGGGCCCGGGTTGCTGCCCGCCTCTCTGGTGCTTGCCATCATGATTCTGCCCACCATTGCCGCGGTCTCGCAGGACGCTCTTGCCAGCGTGCCGATGAAGACCAAGCAGGCCGCCTACGGGATGGGGACCACCCATTGGGAAGCGATCCTCAAGGTGATGGTGCCCTCCGCTGCCACCGGCATCTTCGGCTCCCTGGTCCTGGGCCTGGGCCGCGCACTGGGTGAAACCATGGCCCTGGCCATGCTGGTCGGCAACGCGAACACCATTTCCCTGTCGCTGTTTGCACCGGCCAACACGCTGGCAGCCTTGCTGGCGCTGAACTTCCCCGAAGCCGGGCCAAACGAGGTTGAAGTGCTGATGTATGCCGCACTGGTGCTGATGTTCATCACGCTGATCGTGAACGTACTCGGCTCCATGATCATGCTTTACGCCCAGCGGGGGACCAAGTAATGACCAGCCTCACTCCCACCGCATCCGCCCTGCCGAGCCTGCAGCGCAAGCTCGAGGGCCGTGCCCTGCGCAGCCTGGTGCTGACCACGCTGGTCTGGATCGGCGCCCTGCTGGCCAGCGTGCCGCTGATCTCCGTGCTCTACATGCTGATCACCCGCGGTGGTGCGCGCCTCAGCCTGGAGGTCTTCACCGAACTGCCACCGACCGGCTTCGAGACGGGCGGCGGCTTCGGCAACGCGCTGGCCGGCACCTTCGTCATGGTCGGTATCGCCGCTGCCATTGCCGTTCCGGTTGGCATCATGGCCGCCGTCTTCCTGGCTGAGCTGGGGCCGGACAGCAAACTGGCGAGCGCCGCGCGCTTTGCCGCCAAGACGCTTACCGGCCTGCCCTCCATCCTGGCCGGGGTCTTCGCCTACGCCCTGGTCGTGATGACCACCGGTACCTACTCGGCTCCGGCGGGTGGTGTGGCGCTGGCCGTGCTGATGCTGCCGATCGTCGTACTCACGGCCGAAGAGTCGATGAAGATGGTGCCCAAGATCATGAAAGATGCCGCCTACGGCATGGGCTGCACCCGCGCCCAGGTGATCTGGAAGATCGTTCTGCCTACCGGCCTGCCGGCGATCCTCACCGGCGTCATGCTGGCCGTGGCGCGCGCCGCAGGCGAGACCGCGCCGTTGCTGTTCACCGCGTTGTTCAGCAACTACTGGATCTACCACGACGGCAGCCTGGCAGTGATGAACCCCACGGCCTCGCTTTCCGTACTGATCTACAACTTCTCCGGCATGCCCTTCGACAACCAGCTCGAGCTCGCGTGGGCCGCATCGCTGGTGCTGGTGATGATCGTGCTGATCGTGAACGTCATCAGTCGCATTTTTGGCAAGCCCAAGTTTTGAGATACGGAGCATCCGAATCGTGAACACTGCTACTGCACCGAAAGTCGCCCCGGTTGGCTCCGAGACCCAGGTGGTCATGGACTGCAAACTGGACAAGATTTTCTACGGCAATTTCATGGCGGTACGTGACAGCCACGTGCCGATCGAAAAGAACAAGATCACCGGTTTCATCGGCCCTTCCGGCTGTGGCAAGAGCACCGTGCTGCGCAGCCTGAACCGCATGAACGATCTGGTGCGCGGCTTCCGCTTCGAGGGCCATGTGCATTTCCTCGGGCAGGACGTCTACGGCAAGGGCGTGGACCCTGTCGTCGTGCGCCGCTACATCGGCATGGTGTTCCAGCAGCCGAACCCGTTTTCGATGAGCATCTTCGACAACGTCGCGTTTGGCCTGCGCCTCAATCGCTACAAGGGCGACATCGGCGACCGGGTCAAGCATGCCCTGCAGGGCGCCGCGCTGTGGGATGAAGTGAAGGACAAGCTGAAGGTGAGCGGCCTGTCGCTCTCCGGTGGCCAGCAGCAACGCCTGTGCATCGCTCGCGCCATCGCCACCGAACCGGAAGTCCTGTTGCTGGATGAACCGTGCTCGGCACTCGACCCGATCGCTACCCGCCGCGTCGAGGAGCTGATGGTCGAGCTGAAGAAGGACTACACCATCGCGCTGGTCACCCACAACATGCAGCAAGCCATCCGTGTCGCCGACACGACGGCGTTCTTCTCGGTGGACATTTCCCAGGGCACGCGCACGGGTTACCTGGTCGAAATGGGCGCGACGAAGCAGATCTTCGAAAGCCCGCGGGAAAAAATGACCGACGACTACATCAGCGGCAAGTTCAGCTGAGTCGAACCTGCAGTCGTATGAAGCCACACACTTCTTTGTCAGGGTTGCCAATGTCTGCCACGCGCCGTCTTGATCTGCGAGCGATTGAACGTGCGCTGCGTGAGGTGCAGGGCCGTTTCGGTGAGCTCAGCCAGTGCTTTACCGAGCCGCGTGATCCGTTCACCGATGAAGTGCTGCACAACGTGCTGGAGGGTTACGCCCTGATCGACGACTACGTCGCACGGGGCGTCGACCTGTTCGATCTCCAGCAGGTAAACCTGATGCTGGAGATCAACGCCACCGTGCTGTGCGGCCGAGACCCTGCCCGTCGGCTGGAGTTCGCGCCGCACCTGGCGGCCACCGAGGCGCACTTCTTCAACAACGTGGAAGGCGGCATCAAGGACCTGTTCAACTGGTACAGCGCGTATCGCAGCGAATCGGTGTGGAAGCGCGCGGCCGGTGTCTATGTGCGGATTCTGAGCAAACCGCAATTGTTCATCGAAGGTAACCATCGCAGCGGCTCGCTGATCGTCAGCTATCTGCTGCTACGTGCCGGGTTGCCGCCGTTCGTGCTGACGCTGGACAACGCCAAGGGTTACTACAACCCGTCATCGGTCATACGCAACTCCGCCAAGCATGGCGTAAAGGCGCTATTCGAATTGCCCAAGATCAAGAAAAAGTACGCCGCCTTCCTCGAAGATCAGGCACCTGATCCGCAGCGATTTTTCCTGGGCGAAAAACACGCCTCCGCCTATCAGGGAGGTGCCTGATGAATACGCAGCCCATGCTCGCAACCTGCCTGGCCATCAAGGATCAGCTGTGGGACGCCATGAAGGGCTCCCTTGCGCCTTACCGGTTCGGACGCCCGCGCATACGGATTTCGTTCGATATCGATGACACCCTGGCCTGCCTCCCCCACCACAGCGACGTCGAATCCAGCAGGCTCCCGGTATTCATTCATCGCTGGCTTGGCGAACCGCTGCGTATCGGGACCCGCTCCCTGACCCGGGAACTACGCCGCCAGGGCTGCAGCATCTGGGTCTACACCTCCTCCGGCCGCACACCGTCCTATATCAGGCGCTGGCTGTTGCTGTACGGCATCCACGTCGACGGCGTGGTCAACAGCGCTCGGCACAACCAGGCCTTGACCGAGCGCGGGCTGGCGAACTCCCCCTCGAAACTTCCGCCGGCATTCGATATCGACCTGCATGTCGACGATTCCGAAGGCGTGAAGAGCGAAGGCCATGACCACGGTTTCCGCGTCGTTGTCGTGCGTCCGGACGATGAGCGCTGGGCACAGAAAGTTCTGGATTCGGTGGCTGAACTCCAGGAAATGCTGGATCGACAACAGCAGCCAATGGCTGCAGCAGCGTGAGCCGCCAACCCTGCGGCTCGCTGCTGACTGGCTAACGCCTTCACCCTGCCCATCGCCCGGAACCTGCAGCTTCGCGGATGTCGCTCCTTAACCGACGCCCTCAAGGTTACGACCCGGCTTAGTAAGCCGTGCGGGCGCCTCGCCACCTCATCGATACACTCCCCCGCTCAGCAGGCCACTCCAGGCCAATCCAATCGCCTCCGCACATCAGGCTTCTGCAGACCCCCTGTCGAATTGCCCTGCCCCGGCGTCGCTGAACTTTGACAGCGTGATCCCCCTGGTCGCATGCTGAGCGAATACGTGACGCCCCATGAGCCGCCAGCGCCTCAGCGCCGTGGGCGATCAGTCGAAGTAAAAGTCTGTTCATCTGACTTCCAGCGCCAGCGCCCATGCCTGACCTCTCGCACATCCACCGCCACTTCACCGAGTTGGTGATCAGCCCCATCACCAACCAGCTCACCGGCCTCTTCGACCTCAGCGGCCGCGTCGGCGTGGTGTTCCTGCTGTGCTCCTACGCCATCGCCTACGCCCTGTTCCGCTTCCGCCGGCAGCGCGGGCTGACGCAGGCGACGTCGTTCTGGCAGTTCATTGGTGGTGCGCGGGTGAATCTGCATCGCTCGGCGCTGCTGGACTACCGCTACTACCTGGTGCGCGGGATTCTCAACGTGGCGCTGATGGTGCCCATCGTCGGGATAATCGATCCGTACCTCCTGCGCTCGGGCGATTACATTGCCTTCTTTACCAATCTGTGGGGGGCGCGGCCACAGGTGGGCGAGAACCTCGGGCTGTCGCTGCTCTATGGGCTGGGGGTGTTCCTGGTCAGCGACTTCAAGAACTACTGGGTGCACCGGGCCTTCCACTCACGCTGGCTGTGGGCCTTCCACAAGGTGCACCACTCGGCGGCAGTGCTGACGCCGATCACGGCGAGCCGCGTGCACTTCGTGGAAAAGCTGGCGGCGAACCTCGCCGGGACTCTGCTGCTGGGAGCCTACGCCGGCGTCTTCTGGTACGTCTGCGGCGGGCAGATCAGCGCTTATACGCTGTTCGGCGTGACCTACATGATCCTGTTGTTCAACGTGCTGGCGACCAACCTGCGCCACAGCCATGTGTGGCTGTCGTTCGGACCTCTGGTCGAGCACGTGATCAACAGCCCCGCCCAGCACCAGATCCACCACAGCGACGCGCCCCGCCACTTCAACAGGAACTTCGGCATCAACCTGTCGCTGTGGGACTGGATGTTCGGCACGCTCTACGTCACCCAGCGGGCACCGGAGCCGATCCAGTTCGGCGCTGGGGAACATGACGATGCGAAGTATTCGTCGCTGTGGAGCCTGATCGTGACGCCGTTCGTGGAGACGGTGCACAAAGTACGGATGGCGAGACGCCAGAGGACCCTGTCTTCCGCGCGCCCGGCCCGGAACCGCTGAATCTGCATCCTGTTCCGGCACAGAGGAAATGATCTATTCTGCTGCGCCTGCGGTTTCCCACCCATTCGCCAAGGACTCGGCATGCCTATAGGAAGAATCAGTCTTCTCCTTCTTGCCACCAACTTTCTGGTCCTGTCATTGATCGGGCTGCTACCAACGGCCGATGGTGCGATGTTCAGAGCCGGAACTGAACTCCTGTCGTTTACCTGCACTGACGGATTCTGGCTGGATAGTTGGCAATCGCTGGCTCTCACCTTGGGGATTCCACTCACCGCCTTGGGCATTTTCTGCTTCCTGCTCCTGGGGGTTTACAGTGGCGAAGAGCTCAACAGACAGCGTAACGGCGCCAGCGTTGCGACCGCCTCTTGGCTGATTGCGGCCGCCTGTACGCTGTTGAGTTTTTCATTCTTGCCGTGCAACTCGTTCTCTAGCGGATTCGCTGAGCCTGGCGGGTCATCCGCTCATCGAAAAGGTCATCTGCTGTTGAGCCTGCTGATGGATAGCCGGCCGACGTTCAATCTGTTCTATGCCTTCTTCATGTTCTGCTGCATTTCTTATTGCATTGCTTTGGGCGTGAAGCTCCTGGGCAAAGTTTCTGCACTGCCAACTAAGCGAACCAGCTAGCCACGCCTGCAGCTGGCATTTGCCACCGTGAGGTGGCAAATGCGAACAGGGTTGTACAGGGTATTGCGCCGGTTTGGCGCCTTACTCACCCTCAGTTTTCGTTCCCACACCCCTGCCCCCACACCGGATACCGCAGCGTATGCCGCTGCCCGGCGCTGTCCTCGTAGGTCATCTCCACCTCGCGAATCCCGCAGAAGTCCAGGTCAGGCGACTGCAGTACGCGCTTGATGTCGAGCTTCTGGCCGTAGTGGTAGTCCTGCGCCGGTGGCACCTCCTGCGCGGCGAGGGCCGCGCAAGAGGCGAAGAGGCAGGCGACAGCGAGCAAACACTTCATGGCCGCTCTCCGGAGGAAGCGCGCGGCATGGGGGCGCCGGTCATGCTGGGGAGGACTTCGTCGCGGCGGATGAGGCCGTGGAACAGCGCGGCGGCGAGGTGCAGGAGGATGGTCGCCAGCAAGGCATAGGCGATTACCGTGTGGGCGCTGCGCAGGACGGCGTGGAGCTGCACCGAGGGGGAAACCAGCGCCGGCAGTTCGAAGCCGCCCCAGAGCACAACGGGGTAGCCGCCGGCGGACTGCATGGTCCACCCCACCAGCGGCTGGGCCAGCAGCAGGCCGTAGAGCACAAGGTGCGAGAGATGCGCGGCGCTGCGTTGCCAGCCGGGCATGTCGCTGGGCAGCGCGGGAATGCGGTGCGTCAGGCGCACGACGATGCGCAGCAGTACAAGCACCAGCAGCGCGGCGCCCAGGGGCTTGTGGATGGCGACCAGGGTGGCGTGGCGCGGCGAGACGCTGGCGACCATCCCCAGGCCGATCAGCAGCATGGCGAGCACCAGCACGGCCATGAGCCAGTGCAGCACGCGCAGGGAGAGCGGGAAGTAAGTCGGTTTCATCAGTGGGTCTCCTGGGCCTGCTCACGGGTGCGGCGGTTGAAGGATTCCGAATAGGCGGCCGAGCGTGCGCTGAGCAGCGGGTCGTCGGAGGCGCGGATACCATCGGGGAGGATCAACGGGTCGTAGTTGACGTCACGGCAATCGCCGCCGATCTCCGGTTGCAGGCGTTCGATCACCAGTTCCCCGGCATCGACCTTGCGGCGGCTGTCGGGCCAGGCCTGGGTGGCGTCGGTGGTGCTGTCGCCGGGTTCGCCCAGGGTGAATTGCAGGCGCCAGCGCAACGGGCCGGCGGCAATACGCTGGGCCAGCTCAGCGGCGAGGAAGTCGGCGTCGCCACGTTTGTCGGCAGCCAGTGGTTCCACTGGTGCTTCGGGCTGCACGGACCAGCGCACGGGCTGTTCCTTGCCGTCCTTGTTCACCAGGTAGAAGGCGTTAAGGCCGTAGTAGGCGCTGTTGGCGTAGCTGGAGGACGGTGTGGAGGTCTTCATCCATTGCAGGAACGGGCCGGTCTCGGGGTGCGCCTTGAAGAAGGCGCCGGCCTTGGCCGGATCGGGTTTGCCGGTGCCCGGTTGCGGTGCAGTCGCCTGTTGCAGGGCGAAGAAGCTGGCCACGTCGCGGACGACGAAGACCGGCATGGCGTTCATGCCGGTGCGCCATTCCTGGCCATCGGCCGGCAGGAAGCGCAGCGCCAGGCTGCGGATCGGCGCGGCGCCATCGCTGGCCTTGGGGTTGCCGCCGGGGATGGCGAGACGCCCCACTACTGGTACGCGGCCGACGGAGAACAGGCTGGCGCGCGAGAGGTCGGCCACGCCGCCGTTGCTGTCGAAGTGGCCGATCACGCACAGGCCCTTGGCATGGTTGCGCCGGTATCCGGGGTAGACTCCGCCGTTGTGCTCCAGGGTGTTGATGACCTTGTCCGGGGTGAGGCGCTGCGGGTCGAGCCAGCCGGCGACGTAGGCGAAGATGGCGGCCACGCCGAGTACCACGGCGCCGATGGCCGCCAGGCGCAGGGGCACGTTGGGTGCGGTGGGCGGTGTTTCTGTCATTTCCAGCTCCTCAGGCTTAGGCTGAATGCGTTGAGCCGGTACGACGCACCGTGCGACGGGTTATTCCCGCCAACGCCGAAAGAAATATTTTTTCGCGGGCCGGGAATAGATCGCCGCCACAGTCGTCTTTCTCGCTCGAACCCACCCACTCCCGGCGCCCCGATGCACTCACTGGACGACCATTCACTGCGCGAACTGCTGCCCCGGCTGCGGCGCTTCGCCCTGTCGCTGACGCGCAGCGCGAGCAGCGCCGACGACCTGGTCCAGGCCACCCTGGAGAAGGCACTCTCGGCCTGGACCGGCCGCCGCGACGACGGCGACCTGCGCGCCTGGCTGTTCTCGATCCTCTACCGGCATTTCATCGACGGGCAGCGTCGGGCAAAACGCTATGCCCGCCTGCTCAGCCTGTTCGGTGCGGACAGCGCGGTGAGCGCATCGCCCGAGGACATCATCAGCGCGCGCTCGACGCTGGAGGCGTTCGAGCGCCTGCCCGCCGAGCAGCGCGCGCTGCTGACGCTGGTCAGCGTCGAGGGCCTGAGCTACCGCGAGGTGGCCGAGGCGCTGGACATTCCCATGGGCACCGTCATGTCCCGCCTGTCGCGCGCCCGCACGGCGCTGCGCGCGCTGAGCGAAGGACAGACGGCGACTCCTTCTTTGCGGGTATTGAAATGAACGAACGCATTCCCGACGGCACGCCCCAGGAACAGGACCTGCACGCCTACCTCGACGATCAGCTCGATCCGGCGCGCCGCCAGTGGGTGGAAGCCTGGCTCGCCACGCACCCGGACGACGCCCGCCGCGTGGAAGGCTGGCGGCAGGATGCGCAGCAGCTGCGTGCGGCGTTTGCCGGCCAGGCACGCGGAGCCATTCCCGAACAACTGGACCCGGCGCGGATTCGCCGGCAGATCCAGCAGCGCAGACGTTCGCGCCTTGCGACGGCGGCGGCCTTGTTGATCGCGCTGGGTGTCGGCGGCATGGGAGGTTGGCAGATGCGCGGCGACGCGATGCTGCGCGGCATGCTGCCGATGCAGGATGCGGTGCAGGCGTACCGGCTGTTTGCCGACGCCGGCCAGAACGGACTGGACCTGCGCGACGGCGGCGACCTGCACGGTTGGCTGGCGCGCTACCTGAAAGACGCCCCGCCGCCGCCGGCGCTGGAGCAGGTGGGATTGAAGACCGTCGGGGCGCGGTTGCTCGCCACCGAACAGGGAGCGGCGGCGCTGGTGATCTACGAGGATGGCCAGGGGCGGCGATTGACCTTCTTCATCCGCCCACCGGGACCGCGCCATGAGATGTTGCCGCAGGGGCAGCGCACCGATGGTGACCTGCTGGCACGTTACTGGAGCCAGGGTGGCTACAACTATGCGCTGGTGAGCCGCAGCGATGATCCGCAGGCGCAGGCGGTGGGACAATTGGTGGGGTTCTAACGAGCGGGCTGGCTGAAAGACTGATGGGTATCGCTGCGCTCCACCCATCCTACGGGAGCTCGTTCGGTGGAAGCGGAGTATTGGGTGGCGCGGGCGTTGTCCGCAGGTCGCGGGCATGGCCCGCTCCTACAGGGAGAGCGCGGAGTCGGCTTGTAGGAGCGGGCCATGCCTGCGACAGATCCAGTGCTGAAACATCGCGGACAGAGTCCGCTCCTACGCGCGGGATGAGCCTCGGTGTTTCCCGGTACGTAGGAGCGATGACCCGCAGGCGCAGGCGGTGGGGTTCTAACGAGCGGGCTGAAAGGCTGATGGGTATCGCTGCGCTCCACGCCATCCTACGGGAGCCCGTTCGGTTGAACCGGAGTATTGGGTAGCGCGGGCGTTGTCCTCGGGTCGCGGGCATGGCCCGCTCCTACAGGGAGAGCTCGGAGTCGGCTTGTAGGAGCTGGCCATGCCTGCGACAGATCCAGTGCTGAAACATCGCGGACGGAGTCCGCTCCTACGCGCTGGATGCGCCTCGGTGTTTCCCGGTACGTAGGAGCGGACTCCGTCCGCGATTGGCATCCAGCCCTCGCGGACCGGACGGTTACTTCATCAGAAGGCGAAGCAGGAACAGCCGAAGGCGCCCCAGAAGCCCTGGAAATCACTCACCGGCACGCTCGACTGGCGGGCGCGTTCGTGACTGTGGCCGTGCACGCCGCAGGAGCCGGCGCACTGGTGCACGGTCTGCTGTAGCGGGCCTTGCGGGCGCCAGTGGCCGGGAACCTTGGCCACCGGCGACCAGTCCGGCAGTACCGGGATCGCCGTCGGCGCCTGGCGCTCGAAGTCGCCACTGCCGAACACCACGCGGCCGTCCACCACGGTCAGCACCGATTCGATGGCCTTGATCTCTTCCTCCGGCACGTTGAAGTAGTCCGCCGAGAGGACGGCCACGTCGGCCATCTGCCCAACCTTGATCATCCCCTTCTTGCCCTGCTCGTTGGAAAACCAGGCGCTGCCGTGGGTGTACAGTTGCAGCGCGGTGGCGCGGGACAGCCCTTCGGGGTACAGCTCCATGCCGCCGACGGTCTTGCCGCTGACCATCCAGTACAGCGAAGTCCAGGGGTTGTAACTGGAGACACGGGTGGCGTCGGTGCCGGCGCCCACCGGGACGCCTTCGGCCAGCATGCGTTTGATCGGCGGGGTCGCTTCGGCGGCCTGCTTGCCATAGCGATCGACGAAGTATTCGCCCTGGAAGGCCATGCGGTCCTGGATGGCGATGCCGCCGCCGAGCGCCCTCACCCGCTCGATGTTCTTCGGCGAGATGGTTTCGCAGTGGTCGAAGAACCAGTGCAGGCCGTTGAACGGGATATCCAGGTTGACCTTCTCGAACACGTCGAGCATGCGCGAGATCGACTCGTCATAGGTGGCGTGCAGGCGGAACGGCCAGCGCTGTTCGACCAGGTGGCGGACCACCGGCTCCAGTTCGGCTTCCATGGTGCCGGGCAGGTCCGGGCGCGGTTCGAGGAAGTCCTCGAAGTCGGCCGCCGAGAACACCAGCATCTCGCCGGCGCCGTTATGACGCAGGAAGTCGCTGCCTTGCCCGTACTTCACGCTCGACGTCCAGTTCTTGAAGTCGGCCAGTTCTTCCTTGGGCTTCTGGGTGAACAGGTTGTAGGCGATGCGCACGGTGAGCTGGTTGTCTTTCTCCAGCTGTTCGATGACTTGGTAGTCGTCCGGGTAGTTCTGGAAGCCGCCGCCGGCATCGATGGCACTGGTGACGCCCAGGCGGTTCAGCTCGCGCATGAACTGCCGGGTCGAGTTGACCTGGTACTCGAAGGGCAGCTTCGGCCCCTTGGCCAGGGTCGCGTAGAGAATCATCGCGTTGGGCCGCGCCACCAGCATGCCGGTGGGCTCGCCGTTGCTGTCGCGGACGATCTCGCCACCGGGCGGGTTCGGTGTGTCCTTGGTGTAGCCAACGACGCGCAACGCGGCGCGGTTGAGCAGCGCGCGGTCATACAGGTGCAGGACGAACACCGGGGTGTCCGGCGCCGCCTGGTTCAGCTCTTCAATGGTCGGCATGCGTTTCTCGGCGAACTGGAATTCGTTCCAGCCCCCTACCACGCGCACCCACTGCGGCGACGGTGTGCGCAAGGCCTGCTCCTTGAGCAGGCGCAGGGCATCAGCCAGGGACGGCACACCTTCCCAGCGCAATTCGAGGTTGTAGTTAAGCCCGCCGCGGATCAGGTGCAAGTGCGAGTCGTTTAGACCGGGAATCGCAGTGCGTCCCTTGAGGTCAATGACTCGGGTGGCGCCAGCACGCAAGGCCATGGCCTCGGCCTCGGTGCCGACGGCGATGAACTTGCCGTCGGCGATGGCCACGGCGGTAGCCTCGGGTTTCTCGCGGTCGACGGTGTGGAAGCGGCCGTTGGTCAGGATCAGGTCGGCGTACATGGCAATTTCCTCTTTCGATCAGCGGGCGTTGAGCCAGGCGGAGAACAGGCGCGTGGCCCGTGGCATGAAAACGTAGACCACCAGCAGGACGATGGTCGCAACGATGAGCATGTTGGCCGGCACGAAGCCGCCCAGTAGCGGGATTTGCGTGAACAGCGGGCGCCAGAGCTGCGGCACCAGCATCACCAGCGGCAGGATCACCAGGTAGGAGATGGCCGCCTGTTTCCAGCGCGGCGGCTGCTTCTGCGGGTTGTCCGGGGTGGTGAACCAGAACTCGTGGGCGCGGTGCAGCTCCTTCTGTTCACCGTCGATCAGGTGCGGGTCGGCGCGCTCGATCAGTTCGCGGCGTTGCGGCGAGTCAAGCCAGGCTTGCAGTTCGTTGGCGCTGGCGAAGCGCAGCACCGAAGTGAAGTGCTCACCCTGGCGCATGACGTCCACGCCCAGGTGGCCGGGGAACTCGCTGGCGGCGCGGGTCAGCTCGCGCAGGATGGCTTCATACGCGGCGACACTGTCGGGGCGGGCGCGGTGGCGGATGATCAGGGTGACGGATTCTTGCTCAGTGGTCTGGTTCATGTGGGTTCCCTCCAGAGAAGTGGCCTCCCCCGCCTGGCGGCGAGGGAGGAAAGCGGCTTACTGCAGGTGGACCTTCAGCTCCTGGCCGGCCTGGCGCATGGCGGCTTGAACGGCCGGCACCTTGCTCACCACGTTGAGCAGGCCGTAATCGTGGATCATTCCGTTGTAGCGCACGGAAGTGACAGCCACACCCGCGGCATCCAGCTTGCGACCGTAGGCTTCGCCTTCGTCACGCAGCACGTCGGACTCGGCGGTCTGGATCAAAGTCGGCGGCAGGCCCTTGAGCTGGTCGGTGGAGGCGCGCAACGGAGAAGCGTAGATCTCGGCGCGCTGTTTCGGGTCGGTGGTGTAGCTGTCCCAGAACCACTGCATCATCGGTTTGGTGAGGAAATGCCCCTGGGCGAACTGGTTGTACGAGCCGGTCTCGAAGCTGGCATCGGTCACCGGCCACAGCAGCGCCTGGAAGCGCAGCTTGGGCGTGCCCTTGTCCTTGGCCATCAGTGCGACCACCGCCGCCATGTTGCCGCCGACGCTGTTGCCGGCCACGGCCAGGCGCTTGCCGTCGACGTTCAGCTCCTTGCCGTGCTCGGCGACCCATTTCGTCGCGGCGTAGGCCTGGTTGATCGCCACCGGGTAATGCGCCTCGGGGGACGGGGTGTAGTCGACGTAGACAGCGACGGCGCCGGAGTTCACCACCAGGTCACGGATCAGGCGGGCATGAGTCGGGTAGTCACCCAGCACCCAGCCGCCGCCGTGGAAGTACATGAACGCCGGCAGCGTGCCCTTCACGCCCGCTGGGCGGACGATGGTCAGCTTCACCGGGCCGACCTCTGTCTGCACGGTCTTCTCGCTGACCTGGGTGCCGGACAGATCGACCTTCACCGAAGCCTGGGCGCCGGTCAGGACGGCACGGGCATCTTTCGGCGAGAGGGTTTCCAGCGGCTGGCCCTTGCCGGCTTCCAGGGCTTCGAGGAAGGCCTGGGTGTTGTGTTCGACAGTCGGGTTGCCGGCGGCGAAGGCGTTGCCGATGGCCAGTGCGAGGGAGGCGGCGAGCAGGGATTGCTTGGCGTTCATGATTCGGTTCCTTGAAAGTGGGGGAGGTTTTCCGAGAGGACGAGCGCATCTTGATCCCTGCCCGCAATGCGCGGAATAGACAGGGTTGCAGGGTCGCTTTGCAGTTTTGCAACGGCACCGCCCTGCCCTCTGCACGGCTGCATTGCGCAGCTGTAGGGCAGGTCCGTACTGATTCAGGTCAGGCGCAATCTGGCCTGGCCATGACGTTTCTCAATACCCATGCCGGATTCGAAAACCTTCTGACATAGCTCAAGGGTGTTGCCGGGAGCTGTAGTGAACAATCGCCGCCGCTACCCAACCCCGTGAGTGACTCACAGTGCCAGGACACCCCCGCTGAATCCCACCTTCCCACTCCTTCACGCCAGGCTTGCCCTGGCGCGGCACATGGAAAACGCGCAACCGGGTTCTCTTCACCCATCCCGCCGAGAGGCGGTAGGAAACCGTGATGAAGAACACCCCATTGATGCTTCTGCTGGCCAGCCCGCTGGCCGTGGCCACCGCAACGGCGGCCAACAGCGTTACCGAAACCGATCAGCGCTACACCGCCAACCAGAGCGGCCAATACGAAGACTTCAGCCAGGTCGGCACCATCAAGACCTTTGCCGTGAGCAACGGCGCCATCATCACCATGACCGGCCCCAGCGGCTCGCCCCTGGTGCTCACGGGCGTCAGTGGCAAGGTCGATGGCAATACCCTGGATATCAAGGGCGCCAACAGCCTGGTCACCGTCAACGGTGACATCAGCTACAACTACGGCAGCAACACCAACTCCAACAGCAAGTACGTCTACAACGGCATAGCCGTCACCGGCGGCGGACGTTTCGTGCTCAACGGCAACCTCACCACCACTTCGACCAGCTCGGGCTACAACAGCCCGAAAAGCGCGATGTACGTGGACGGCGCCACCTCCAGCGCCGAGCTCAACGGCAACGCGAACCTGACCATCGCCGGCGGCAAGGGCCTGTTCGCCGCCAATGGCGGGACCATCGACATGACCGCGAAAGACGGCGCGCCCTATGTGCTGACGGTCACCAACAAGTCCAGCCAGCGCTCGGTGGAAGCCAATAACAACGGCACCGTGACCCTCGACCTGGTGGACATGAACGGCACCGGCTTCAGCAACGGTGTGGGCCTCTACGCCACGGCGAACTCTTCCATCACCTTCATGGGTGGCGATTTCAACCAGGGCAGCAACAGCCGCTACGGCGCCAACGCCCTGTTCGCGCTGAACCACTCCAGTGTCACGGCCACCGGCTACGATGGCGGCCACCTGCGGATCAAGACCGCCGGGACCAACGAAATCGGCGCCTGGGCCACCGGCAACTCACAGGTGACGATCAACAGCGAGCAACACCAGGACTTCCAGACGGTGATCCACACCACCGGCTCCGGCCAGTCCCACGGCCTGGCTGCTGGCTCGCTGGGCGGCGGCAGCGCCAGCGCCCCCAGCAACAGCACCGGCCACGCCGGCTCGCAGTACGGCAACTCCGAAGTGACGGTGTACGGCAAGACCGACATCACCACCGAAGGCAAGGACTCCGCCGGCCTGCGGGTCATGGGCGACGGCGCGAAGATCACCCTCACGCCCCTGGTGGCCGGCGTGCGCAACAGCATCAGCTCCGCTGCCAGCGCGATCCGCTACTCCTTCGCCAACGGCTACAGCCTCGCCAGCAACGGCGATCGCCTCGAAGGCGGCCAGGTCATCGACCTGACCGATACCGACATGGCGCACCTCGACGGCGCCACTGGCACCGCCGGGCTGATCGAGGTGGGCGGCCTTGCCGGGCGCACCTCCGACGGCCAGAACGCCGGCATCATGAACGTCGCCGATGCAGTCAAGGACGCCACCCTGAACCTCGCGAACAGCAGCGCCACCGCCCAGGACGGCCGCAGCCTGCTCAACGTCAACGCCAGCCAGAACAGCGCCGACGGAGTGTTCGCCAGCAGCTTCACACTCAATGCCCAGGACACCGAGCTGGTGGGCCGCGCGGTGACTGACAGCACTGTTGCAACGGACGGCAGCGTCAGCAGCGCCAACCTCAACCTCAAGGGCTCGCGCTGGTATCTGCTGGACAAGAACAGCAGCGACGCGGGCCATTACGCCACCTCCAACCTCACCGCGCTGGACCTGCAGGACGACTCGCAGGTCTACCTCAACAGCCGCGAATCCTGGCAGAGCGGCTTCGCCGCCAACCAGCCGGCGCACTACGGCAGCCTGCAACTGGGCTCGCTCAGTGGTGCCGGTGCGTTCCACTTCTACACCGACATCGTCAACCAGCTGACCGACAAGCTGACCATCAGCGATGCCGGCGGCAGTACCGGCAACCACTCGGTGCTGGTGGCCAACGACGGCGCGCAGAGCACCCTGGGCAACGAGCGCATCGAGATTATCGAGACCAATGGCGGCAGCGGCCAGTTCGGCCTGTACGAGGGCGCGCTGGTGGAGCTGGGCGGCAACACCTACGCCTTGCGCAAGAACGAGGACGACAACTGGGAGCTCTACGGTTACACCGCGCCGCCGGTGGATCCGGGGCCGACCGACCCGATCGATCCGATCGATCCGCAGCCGCCGGTGGATCCGCAGCCTCCGGTCGATCCGATCCCGCCGGTGGACCCCACGCCGCCAGTCGACCCGACACCACCTGTCGACCCTGCTCCGCCCGGCCCAGCCCCCGGTCCCGGCACCTCGACCACCCGCGCCTTCCACGCCCAGGTGCACACCAACTACCTGCTGTCCTACCTCGACATGCAGACCCTGCTGCAGCGCATGGGTGAGCTGCGCTACACCGAACGCGATACGGACGGCAACGTCTGGCTGCGCACCAACGGCGGCCGCCTGCACTCCTTCGCCGGCAGCAACTTCGACGGTTATCGCCTGAGCTACCAGGGCATCCAGCTGGGCCTGGACCGCCGCGTACCGGTGAGCAGCGGCGACCTGTTCGTCGGCGCCATGATCGGCCATACCGAGGCCGACCAGAGCTTCGACGAAGGCAGCGGCGGCGCGCGCAACACGCACATCGGCGTCTACGGCACCTGGCTGCACGAGAATGGCTTCTACCTCGATGCCGTGCTCAAGGCCGCGCACCTGAAGAACAACTTCAGCGTCAACGACACCCAGGGCAACCGCGTGAAGAGCTCCGGCAGCAGCAACGGCTACTCCGCCTCACTGGAAGCCGGCAAGCGCTTCACCCTGCACCGCGAGAAGGACAGCCAGTGGTTCGTCGAACCCCAGGCGCAACTGGTCTACACCGACCAGGGCGGCTTCTCCTCGCGCGCCAGCAACGGCCTGAAGATCCACTACGACGACTACGACTCGCTGCTGGCCCGCGCCGGCGGCATCGTCGGCTACGAGCTGAGCAACGCGAAACACAAGTCCGAGGTGTACCTCAAGGGCGGCTACGTGCGCGAACTGATGGCCGATGACATCGGCTACCGGATCAACGGCACGCCCAAGCAGAGCTCGGACTTCAGTGGCGGCTGGCGCGAGGCGGCCGTGGGCGTCTCCACGCGCCTGACCGAAGGGCACAGCCTGTTCATGGAAGTGGGCTACCGCGACGGCGACAACTTCGACCAGAACCACGCCAACGTCGGCTACCGGTTCGAATACTGAGTCACCCGGGGCGGCTGGTAACGGCCGCCCCATTCTTTACAGGCGTACCTCTACGCACCGTCCGGCACGCCACGGATGCCGGCGCGACGTTTGGCCGGTACAATGCGCGATTGCCCGTGCCGCACCTGAAAAGCACACCTGATAAGCACGCCTGATAAAGAAGAAACCATGTCCTTGCCCAAACACCATCTGGAACTGCTCAGCCCTGCCCGCGATGTGCACATCGCCCGCGAGGCCATCCTGCATGGCGCCGACGCCGTCTACATCGGCGGCCCGAGCTTCGGCGCGCGGCACAACGCCTGCAACGAAGTGAGCGATATCGCCCAGCTGGTGGAGTTCGCCCACCGCTACCACGCGCGGGTGTTCACCACGATCAACACCATCCTCCACGACAACGAGCTGGAACCGGCGCGCGCGCTGATCCACCAGCTCTACGATGCCGGCGTGGATGCGCTGATCGTGCAGGACCTGGGGATCATGGAGCTGGACATCCCGCCGATCGAGCTGCACGCCAGCACCCAGACCGATATCCGCACCCTGGGCCGGGCGAAGTTCCTCGATCAGGCCGGCTTCTCCCAGCTGGTATTGGCCCGCGAGCTGAACCTGCAGGAAATCCGCACCATCGCCGACGAGACCGATGCCGCCATCGAGTTCTTCATCCACGGCGCGCTCTGCGTGGCCTTCTCCGGCCAGTGCAACATCTCCCACGCCCAGACCGGCCGCAGCGCCAACCGCGGCGACTGTTCCCAGGCCTGCCGCCTGCCCTACACCCTGAAGGATGACCAGGGCCGCGTGGTGGCCTTCGAGAAGCACCTGCTGTCGATGAAGGACAACAACCAGAGCGCCAACCTCAGCGCCCTGGTGGACGCCGGCGTGCGCTCCTTCAAGATCGAAGGGCGCTACAAGGACATGGGCTACGTGAAGAACATCACCGCCTATTACCGCCAGCGCCTGGACGGCATCCTCGCCGAGCGCCCGGACCTGGCCCGCGCCTCCAGCGGCCGTACCGATCACTTCTTCGTGCCGGACCCGGACAAGACCTTCCACCGTGGCAGCACCGACTACTTCGTCAGCGACCGCAAGATCGACATCGGCGCCTTCGACTCGCCGACCTTCACCGGCCTGCCGGTGGGCACCGTGGAGAAGGTCGGCAAGCGCGACATGATGGTGGTCACCAAGGACCCGCTGTCCAACGGCGATGGCCTCAACGTGCTGGTCAAGCGTGAAGTGGTCGGCTTCCGCGCCAACATTGCCGAGCCCAAAGGCGAATTCGAAGAGGACGGCGAGAAGCGCTACCGCTACCGCGTCGAGCCCAACGAGATGCCCGAGGGCCTCTACCGCCTGCGCCCGAATCACCCGCTGTCGCGCAACCTCGACCACAACTGGCAGCAGGCGCTGCAGAAGACCTCCGCCGAGCGCCGCATCGGCCTGTCGTGGGTCGCGAAACTGCGTGAAGAGCGCCTGGAACTGACCGCCACCAGCGAGGAAGGCGTGACCGCCAGCGTCGCCCTGGATGGCCCGTTCGGCGCGGCCAACAAGCCGGAACAGGCGCTGGAGCAACTGCACGACCTGCTCGGCCAGCTGGGCACCACCCAGTACCACGCCGACCAGATCGAGCTGGACGCCCCGCAGGCGTTCTTCATCCCCAACTCCCAGCTCAAGTCGCTGCGCCGTGAGGCCATCGAGGCGCTGACCGAGGCCCGCATCCAGGCTCACCCGCGCGGGGGGCGCAAGGCCGAGACCAATCCGCCGCCGGTGTACCCGGAGTCGCACCTGTCCTTCCTGTACAACGTGTACAACGAGAAGGCCCGCGCGTTCTACCACCGCCACGGCGTACAGCTGATCGATGCGGCCTACGAGGCCCACGAGGAGACCGGCGAAGTGCCGGTGATGATCACCAAGCACTGCCTGCGCTTCTCCTTCAACCTGTGTCCGAAGCAGGCCAAGGGCGTCACCGGCGTGCGCACCAAGGTGCAGCCGATGCAACTGATCCACGGCGACGAAGTGCTGACCCTGAAGTTCGACTGCAAGCCGTGCGAGATGCACGTGATCGGCAAGATCAAGGGCCACATCCTCGGCCTGCCGCAGCCGGGCAGTGAAGGCGTGAGCAACATCGTCGGGCAGATCAGCCCGGAAGACCTGCTCAAGACCATTCGCAAGCCGGCGCACTGAGCCTCTTGTTGTAGGAGCGAGCTTGCTCGCGAACAGATTCCCGGCAGTTCCAGCGCTGAGCGGTTCGCGAGCAAGCTCGCTCCTACAAACGGCAAGAGCGGTCCCCCTGCGCAATTCCCCGATCCCCCGCTATGATCGGGACATGCCCACCACGCCCCCGCTCCGCCAGCAATGCCCACCCGGCGCCTGCAACTGCGAGCGGGAGCGGCTATTGCAGACACCCAACGCCGACCTGCGCATCCTCCTACTGACCCGGCACGAGGAACAGCGCCTGCTCGAACGCCTGGAAAACCTCAAGGACCTGGCGGACCTGGAGCGCCTGCAGCACAAGCTCTTCGATCAGTTGGGCATTCGCCTGCACATCGCCCCCGGCTTCAACGAAGTGCGCACCATGCGTGGCATCGAGTTCGACTTCGACGAGCAGCCTGGCCTGTGCCGCAAGACCCGCCAGGCCATCCCCGCCGCGATCCGCCGAGGGCTGGAGAAGAACCCGGAAATCGCCTGGCGCCTGCTGGACGCTCACGACCTGCTCGGCGGGTTCTGAGCCGTGCCAGGTTTCGGGGGATTCCTGTAGGAGCGAGCTTGCTCGCGAACGGATGCCCCCGGTAGCTCCGCTGCCAAGGCAGTTTCGTAGGGCGCATAACCTGGAACAGGTTATCCGCCAGACGCGCCACCGGCGGATAACGCTGGCGCGTTATGCGCCCTACCTTCTGTTCGCGAGCAAGCTCGCTCCTACAGGGGTGGCGTGAAGGGATATCCCTGAGCTCGCCGATTCGCTCCTACCCCTCGGTCGCCCGCATCGCTCCGGCCAGCTCCGTATTGCCGAGCTGCTCCAGCCGCTCGGCGGCACCCAGGCGGTCACGTTCTTCCTTGTTCTGGCTGAGCTTGGACTTGCCGATGATCTCGCCGATTTCCACCTCGATGCCGACGATGTTCGCCAGCATGCCGCTGATGAATTCCGGAGTGGAGTCGCTCATCTTCCAGGGCTTGTTCTCGCCGGCTTCGTGGGTGCGGGTAAGACGACCGACCACGCCGCGCACGAAGCGCTCCTCGTCCATGACCTTGAGGCGACCACGCACGTGCACCACCTGGTAGTTCCACGTCGGCACCTGACGGTGCGCCTCGTGCTTGCTCGGATACCAGTTGGGCGACACATAGGCGTGCTCGCCACGGAAGATCACCAACACCTCTTCACCGTCGGCCTCATGCCACACCGGGTTATTGCGGGCGACGTGGGCGCGCAGCAGCGGCTTTTCGCCAGAAAGCTCCAGCTCGAACGGCAAGTGATTGGCGTCCAGCAGACCGCCATGGCCGGTGACCAGAATGCCCAGGGGATGCTCGCGGATCAGCCGGTGCAGCTCGTCCGGGCGGGTTTCCTCGAAATGCGCGGGTACGTACATGTAAGGCCTCGACAGCGGGTGGTGGCAGTCATCATGACGGCACATTGGCACCCTATAAAGATCCATTAACGCCTTTGGCGATAGAACCAATCTCCAGCGACCGATATTTTGGTACAGCCTATGCATCGCCCCGCTGGACGGCGATGGTGCCGCCCCCTACTCTAGCCCTTGGCCAGCATTCGCCCCGGATGGCAGACACAGGCTCCCACTTTCGATGACCGCACCCGAGTTCCCCGCCGTTCCTCCCCGGCAGCAGTACCAGGGGAGAATTCCGCCGCGCCTGCAGGATGCCTACAAGGCGTATGTGGTCCAGCATTACCGGCGCTTCCTGCTGGCGATCAACTTCATCGCCATGGCCGCCTACGACTCCTATGTGCTGGCCGATGCTCTGCTGATTCCGGACATGGCGAAGGAATCGCTGTTGCTGCGCACGGCCCTGAGCCTCCTCGGCCTGATCAACATCTTCCTGGTGTTCCGCTTCAGCCGCAGCGTGCTGGTGATGGACCTGCTGATGCCGGTGCACGACATCGTCTCGACCATCGCCTGGTTCGAACTGCTAAAGCGCAGCGCCTCGCCCGACGTGCCGTTCTTCCTCTATGCATCGGTGGTATTCATCCTGCTGGGCAACCTTGGTGTGCGCTACTCCTTCAAGGGTATCGCCGCGGTATCGGCGGTCATCTCGGCGATCATTCTCTACAACGTCTGGCTGATCCATGACGGGGCGACCAAGCCGCTGCTGATCTTCACCCTGGTCTACCTGCCAGTGGCGATGTTCAGCCTGTTCATCAGCTGGACCAACATCAAGGGCGTGCGCCAGGCCTTCCTCGCCGATCTGGAAGAGCGCCGCCAACGGACGGAGCTGGCTGCGCTCAACCTGCGGCTGCAGGAGCTGGCCGCCACCGACGGCCTGACCGGCGTGGGCAACCGCCGCTCACTGGACCTGCAGCTCAACGAGAGCTGGCACGGCATGCGCGCCCACGGTCGGCCCTTCGCCCTGCTGATGGCCGACATCGACTACTTCAAGCCCTACAACGATCACTACGGCCACCAGGCCGGCGACCGCTGCCTGTGCCAGGTGGCCGAAAGCCTGGTCGGCACCCTGCGCGGCGGACGCGCCAACGTCTATCGTTATGGCGGCGAGGAGTTCGCCATCCTGCTGGAGGCGACCAGTGCCGAAGACCTGCGCTGCGTCGCCGAGCGGCTGCGCGAGCGCGTGGCAAGCCTGGGCATCGAGCACTTCTACCGGCCCGACAGCCTGCGCCACCTGACCATCAGCCTCGGCGCGGCGATGGCCAACGAGAGCGGGCTGCAGGAGCCACGGGAGTTGCTGGCCCGCTGCGATCAGCACCTGTACGTGGCCAAGCAGAAAGGGCGCAACCGTGTGCAACTCAGCGGCATGCCAGGCGTCTGACGAACGACACGTAACCCGGCGCGTGCAATTGGCGTCTCCTTGCACTCACATCGGGCGTTGCCCGCAGCGTGCAGCAACCGTCACAGGGACCGACCCAACGAGGCCAGAGTGAAACGCGACATCCGCCTTGCCATCCTCCTGCTGTCGATCATCAGCCTCGCCGTGGCCGCCGCCACCGCCTGGGAGCTGTGGTCGGCGCGCGAGCGCACGCTGGCGGAAACCACCACGCACAACCTCAACCTCACCCAGGCCCTGGACACCTACGTCGAAGGCGTGATCACCCAGAGCTCCATGCTCCTGCTCGGCCTCGCCGAGCGCCTGGAGCACGAAGGCCGCGACGCTCCGCAACTGCAGCGCCTGAACGAACTGGTACAGCGTCAGCAGCACCTGCTCGTGCAACTCAACGGCGTCGGCATCTACGACGCCCAGGGCAACTGGCTGATGACCTCCACCGGGCCCTTCCCGCCCGGCTCCAACAGCGCCGACCGCGCCTACTTCATCCACCACCGCGACAACCCCTCGCTGGAGGCCTACATCGGCGAACCGATCCACAGCCGCTCCACCGGCGTCTGGGTGATCACCGTCAGCCGTCGCTACAACGACGCCCAGGGCAAGTTCGCCGGGGTGATAGTCGCCGCCCTCGGCGTGCAGGACTTCCTCCGCCTGTTCGGCAAGATCGATATCGGCAAGACCGGTGCCATCGGCGTGGCTACCAGCAACGGCCAGGTGCTGGTGCGTTATCCCTTCCGCGAGAGCGACATGGGCCGCGTACTCTCGCGCTCGCCGATCTTCACCCAGTACCTGGAGAGCGCCACGGTCGGCAGCGCCACCTTTGCCTCCTCGCTGGACGGCATCGAGCGCATCTACGCCTTCCGCAAGAACGAGCGCTACCCGCTGGTGACCTCGGTGGCCCTGGGCAAGGACGAAGCCCTCGCCGCCTGGGCCGCCGACGCGCTGCGCACGGTGGCCATTGCCTTCGGCCTGCTGATGGTCATCGTCGTCATCGGCAGCCTGCTGATCCTCGCCATCCAGCGGCGCATTGGCACCGAGCGCCTGCTGCGCGACGCCCGCGAAGACCTGCTCAAGGCCAACCGTCAACTGGAGGTGCTCGCCTCGCGCGACCCGCTGACGGGCCTCGAGAACCGCCGCAGCTTCGACGACCACCTGATCGCCGAACTGCGCCGCGCACACCGCGAGCGCACACCGCTGGGGCTGCTGCTGATCGACGTGGATCACTTCAAGCGCTTCAACGACACCTACGGCCACCCGGCTGGCGACGACTGCCTGCGACGCATTGGCCGCGTTCTCGCCGATAGCGTGCGCCGCCCCGGTGACCTTGCGGCTCGCTACGGCGGCGAAGAGCTGGCGGTGATCCTGCCCAACACCGGAGCCGATGGCGCCCTGGCCGTGGCCGAGCAATTCATGCAACGCCTGCGGCAGGCCAACCTGACCCACGCCGGCAGCCCGCTGGGTCGCATCACCGCGAGTATCGGTATCGCCACCCTGCCCGGCGGCACCGACAGCACTCCACAGGCCCTCATCGAAGCGGCCGACCGGGCGCTGTACCGCGCCAAGGCGGCCGGGCGCAACCGACTGGAAAGCGCACCGGCAGCACAGGAATCCGCGCCATGATCCTCGATCCTTCCCTGCTCGACGCCCTGCGCACTGCCCGCCATGTCGTGGTGTTCACCGGTGCCGGGGTTTCCGCCGAGAGCGGCATCCCCACCTTCCGCGACCGTCTTACCGGACTGTGGGAGCGTTTCGACGCCGCCTCGCTGGCCACTGCCGAGGCCTTCCGCGCCGATCCGGCGCTGGTCTGGGGTTGGTATGAATGGCGACGCAGCGTCGTCCATCGCGCACAGCCCAACCCCGCGCACCTGGCCATCGCCGCGTTGGCGAACAAGGTGCCCAAGCTCACGCTGATCACCCAGAATGTCGACGACCTCCACGAGCGCGCCGGTAGCCGGGACGTCATCCACCTGCACGGCCAACTGGAACGCCCGCGCTGCTTCCAGTGCCGACGCGAGCCGGAGGCGCCGCTGCCGGTGCCGGACGAGCCCGAGGCCGGCCGTCGCGTGCAACCGCCGGCCTGCAGCCATTGCGGCGGTCTGCTGCGCCCTGGCGTGGTGTGGTTCGGCGAAAGCCTGCCGCTGGACGCCATCACCCACGCCTTCCAGGCCGCCGAACAATGCGACCTGCTGATCTCCGTCGGCACGTCCGGCGTGGTCTACCCGGCGGCGGAAATCCCCGAGATCGCCTGGCGCCTTCGCGCGACCGTTCTCCACATCAATCCCGTCCCCGGCCCGCTGCATGGCGAACGCGACTTCGCCCTCGCCAGTGCAGCCGGCATTGCCCTCCCCGCCCTGCTGAACGAAGCTTTCGGCGAGCACTGACCTCGCGACCGTAGGATGGCGTGGCGCGAAGCGATACCCATCATGCCCAGCTCGTACAGCATGGGTATCGCTGCGCTCCACCCATCCTACCTATGTGCCAACGGACTGCGTCCTGGATAGTCCTGCGTTCACTCTGTCGCAGGCATGGCCAGCTCCTACAGGTTGACCCCGCCTTGACCCTGTAGGGCGGGCCATGCCCGCGACCCGCCGGCAACGTCGGCACCCGACTCACACCGCCGACATCTGCAAGTTCACGCAGCCAATGCCGCCGCCCACGTTGACCCCGCACTGCCCTTGTAGGAGCGGGCCATGCCCGCGACCCACCGGCAACGCCGGCACCCGACTCACACCGCCGGCATCTGCAGGGTCACACAGTGAATGCCGCCACCGCCGGCGGCGATCGGGTCGATGTTCAGCTGCACGATCTCGCGGTCCGGGTACAGCTCGCTGAGCAGTGCATGGCAATGCTCATCGGCCGCCGCATCGCCGAACTTCGGGGCGATCACCCCGCCGTTCACCGGCAGGTAGTTGATGTAACCGGCGGCGAAGTCCGGATTGTCACGGTTGTAGGCACTGGGTTTGGGCTTCATCGGCGGCGGCAAGGTATGCAGCTGGAGCTTGCGACCGTCAGCATCGGTGGCGGTCTTGAGAATCTCCAGGTGACGACGGGTCACAGCGTGGTCATAGGACTGCGGATCGTTGTCCAGATTGACCACCACCACCCCCGGCTCGACGAACCGCGCATAGAAGTCCACATGTGCATCGGTGATGTCCTTGCCACGAATGCCCGGCAGCCAGATCACCTTGCGCAGCCCCAGCCTGTGCTTGAGCTCGGCCTCGATTCGCGGGCGCGTCCAGCCCGGATTGCGATTGTCGTTGAGCCAGCAGCTCTCGGTGAAGATCGCCGTGCCGTGGCCGTCCACCTCGATGCCGCCGCCCTCCCCGCACAGCTCGCTGACGATGGCTTTCGCCTCCAGGTCCTCGGCCAGCGCCGCCGACACTTCGCGGTCGCGCTCGGCGTGCTGCTTGCCACCCCAGCCGTTGAAGTTGAAGTCGGCAAGCGCCAGGCCGCCTGGCGCATCGTTGACCAGGAAGCAGCCGCCGTAGTCGCGCACCCAGATGTCATCCACCGGCACCGGCAGGAAGTCGACGTTCTGACCGCCGCACGCGCGCTTGGCTTCGGCCAGTTGCTGCGGCCGGCAGAGCACCGTCACCGGCTGGAACTCGGCGATGGCGCGAGCCAGCCGCGCCACCGTGGCGTTGACGTCCGGGGCAATGTCTTCCCATACATCCGGGCTGGCCGCATAGGCAACGAACACCCGCTCCTGCTTGCGGTGCTCGTCGGGCATGTACCAGGGCTTCGCCGCCAGGGCGACGCGACCCAGGCCGAGCCCGAGGCCGGTCGCCAGCGTCATGCCGGCGCCGAGCAGGTTCCTGCGTGTCATCATCCTCGCCTCCTCAGCCGCCGGTGCCGGTCTTGAAGCTGGTCCAGGTGCGCATCCGCGAACGCATGTCGCGCTGCGGGATGTCCTTGCCGGGGAACAGTCGCGCGTAGGCCTTCTCATCAAGATAGATGTCCGGGTTGTCGCGCATGCTCGCCTCGACCATCGGCCGTGCCTTGGCGTTGGACGTCGGGTAGCCGGTGGCGTTGCTGATCGCGGCCATCACGTCCGGACGCATCAGGTAGTTGATCAGCGCGTAGGCATACTCCGGGTGCGGCGCGTCGGCGGGAATGGCCATGGTGTCCATCCAGACCGAAGTGCCTTCGCGCGGCACGCGGTACTCGAAGCGCTCGGGCTTCTTCGCCTCGTCGGCGGCGCGTTGCGACTGGATCACGTCTCCGCTGTAGCCCAGCGACAGGCACAGGTCGCCGTTGACCAGCTGAGTGACAGGCTGCGACTGGAACTTGCGGATATACGGGCGGATGCCGTTGAGCACCGCCAGCGCGTCCGCCAGGTCCTGCGGCTTGCCGCTGCGTGGGTCGCGGCCGAGGTAGTTGAGTACCACGGCGAGCACTTCGTCCGGCGAGTCGATCATCGATATGCCGCAGTCGGCAAAGTGCCTGGCCATCTCCGGCTTGAACATCAGGTCAAGACTGTTCACCGGCGCGCCGGGCATGCGCTGCTCGATCTTTGCCTGGTTGTAGGTCAGGCCGATGCTGCCCCAGGTGTAGGGCACCACGGCATGCCGCGAGTACGGGTACTTGGTCTGCAGGTCGCGCAGGCCCGATTCGATATCGCCCAGGTGCTCCAGCTTGCTGTCGTCGAGCTTCTGCAATGCGCCGGCGCGCATCAGGCGCTCGGCGACGGTGTCGCCGGGGAAGATCAGGTCATAGCCGCTGTGCCCGGCCATCATCTTGGCCTCCAGCGTCTCGCTGCTGTCCATCACGTCGTAGATGACGCGGATGCCAGTCTCTTTGGTGAAGTTGGCCAGGGTATCGGGGGCGAAGTAATCCGCCCAGTTGAACAGGCGCAGGACCTTCTCTTCGGCCGTAGCCGATTGCAGGCAGCACGCCAGGGACAACCCCAGCGCGCCCATCATCAGGTGCTTGTTCATGGTCAGACTCCTTGCCAGCGCGGGTGCAGGTGGCGGCCATCGAGGCCGAGCAACGGGCCGTACATTTCCGGACGGCGGTCGCGGTAGACGCCCCAGGTCAGGCGTTCCTCGCGAGCCAGGTCGAGGTCCAGCTCGCGGACCAGCACGGCGGCCTCGTTGCGCCCGGCTTCGGCCAGCAGCGCGCCCTTGTGGTCGGTGATGAAGGACGAGCCATAGAAGCGCATGCGCAGCGCTTCATCGCTGGGCGCCACTTCCTCTCCGATACGGTTGGCGGCCAGCACCGGCAGCAGGTTGGCGGCGGCGTGGCCGCGCTGGGCGGTCTGCCAGTGGTCTCGGGAATCCAGTTGCTCAGCGCCCGGCTCAGAGCCGATGGCGGTGGGGAACAGCAGCATCTCCGCACCCTGCAGCGCCAGGCAGCGGGCGGTTTCGGGGAACCACTGGTCCCAGCAGATGCCCACGCCGAGGCGGCCGACGGCGGTATCCCAGACGCGGAAACCGGTATCGCCGGGGCTGAAGTACTCCTTCTCCTGGTAGCCGATGGCGTTGGGGATGTGCGTCTTGCGGTACACGCCGAGCAGGCTGCCGTCGGCGTCGGCGACGGTCAGCGAGTTGAAGTAGGCGTTGCCGGCGCGCTCGAACCAGCTGATAGGCAGCACGACGTTGAGCTCCGCCGCCAGGCTGGCGAAGCGCTGCAGGATGGGGCTGTCCTCATAGGGCTGCGCAAGGTCGAGGTGGCGATGATCCTGCTCGATACAGAAGTACGGCGTGGCAAACAGCTCGGGCAGCAGGATCAGCTTCGCTCCTTCGGCCGCTGCCGCGCGCACGTGGCGCTCGGCTTCGGCGAGGTTGCGCGGCAGGTCCCAACTACAGGAGAACTGCAGGACAGCGACAGTCAGCTTGCTCATCACAGGCCTCCCAGCGGCCATGCCGGCTGTTGCTGCGTGATGCAGTGCACGCCGCCGCCGCCGTGGGCGAGGTGGTTGATGCGCACGGGCACCACTTCGCGACCGGGGAACGCGCGGGCCAGCACGGCCGCGGCTTCGTCGTCGGCGGCGATGCCGTAGGCCGGCATGATCACCGCACCGTTGGCGAGGTAGAAGTTGGTGTAGGAGGCGCAGAAGACTTCAGCCTCCGGATCCACCGCCGCGCTGGCTTCGAACAGTTCGATCAGCTCGAAAGAGCGCCCCTGGGCATCGGTGGCCAACTCCAGCGCGCGGCGGTTTTCCTTCGCGACCTGGGCGTAGGCGCTGGAACTATCGTGGGTCGCGTCCACCAGCAGCACGCCAGGACGGGCGAAGGCGCACACGCCATCGACGTGGCCGTCGGTCATGTCGCCGGTGACGTACTGTGGGTCGCCCGGCAGCCAGATGGTCTTGGTCACCCCCAGCAGACGGCTGAAGATCTCCTCCATCTCGCGCTTGCTCACGCCAGGGTTGCGATTGGGGTTGAGCAGCACCGACTCGGTGGTGATCAGCGTGCCCTCGCCGTCCACATGGATCGCCCCGCCCTCGTTGGACAGCGGCGTACCGAAGCAGTCGAGCCCGAGGCTGTTAAGAATGCGCCGGCCCAGGCCTTCGTCCAGGGTGTGCTCGGACTTGCCGCCCCAGGCATTGAAGCGCCAGCTCACGCCGGCCACACCCTGCTGCGGATGGCAGACGAAGGTCGGCCCGGAATCACGGCACCAGCTGTCGTCGATGGGCAACGGCACCAGCTCGACGTTCGGCCCGCAGAGTTCGGCGGCGCGGGCCACGGCGGACGGGTCCACCACCAGCTTCACCGGCTCGAAGCGGGCAATGGCGTTGGCGACACTGGCGAAGTCTTCCTGCACCTGCTCCAGCGTCACGCGCCAGCCACCCTCCCAGAGCGGACGGTTGTGCGGGAAAGCCATCCAGGTCGCCGCGTGGTTGACCCATTCAGCAGGCATGCGCCAGCCGTTCTGCCTATCGTCGTTGCGATGCATATTCGAACCTTAGGTAAGGAATTTTTATCGGATGGAAAGGGTTAAGCGGCGCCTGATGACAATGCTAGGCCTGTAAAAACGTCACAACAAACGATAGATTTTGCGTAAATCTGATTAGACGAACTTATCGATCATGCTCAAACACTGGCCACCCCTGAATGCCCTGCGCGGCTTCGAAGCCGCCGCGCGCCTGGGCAGCTTCCACAAGGCCGCCGAGGAGTTGCACCTCACCCAGTCGGCCATCAGCCAGCAGATCCGCAGCCTGGAAAGCTTCGTCGAGCAGCCGCTGTTCTATCGTTCCGGGCGCAAGGTAGCGCTGACCGATGCCGGCGCCGACCTGCTCAGCACCACGCAATCGATGCTGCAGCAGCTGGCCGTGGGCATCCGCCGCCTGGACCAGTACCGCAAGCCCAACCAGCTGGTGGTCAACACCACCCCGGCGTTCGCCCGCCACTGGCTGGTGCCGCGCCTGGGCGACTTCCACGCGCGCCACCCGCAGATCGACCTGTGGCTGCTGACCACCGACGAAACCCCGGACATGGCCAGCCAGACCATCGACATCGCTGTGCGCGACGACCTCACTGCTCAGGCCGAGTGCCGCTTCCGCGTGCTGCTGGAGGATCGTCTCTATCCGGCTTGCCACCCTTCCCTGCTGGCGCAGCCGGAGCCGGCGCGCACCACGCTGCACGGCGAACGGGAAATGGACTGGGCGCACTGGCAGGTGCAGGGTGGTGCGGACGTCGGCCAGCGCAGCGAGGGGCTGAACTTCTCCGATCCAGGATTGCTGCTCGACGCTGCCAGCCAGGGGTTGGGTATCGCGCTGGTGAGCCAGTTGCTGGCCGGCGATGCCCGTAGCAATGGCCTGCTCACCCCGCTCAGCGAGCAGACCGTGCGCGGGCCGAACTGGTCGCTGCTGGTGCACCAGCAGAGCGAACGCAATGCGCAGGCAGTGGGCTTCTGCGAATGGCTATCCGCCGCTCTGGGTGTTTCCCTGTAGGAGCGAGCTTGCTCGCGATCGGCCGGCAGATCCGGCGCAAGGACGAACGCATGAAGAGCCCCTCACCCTAACCCTCTCCCATAGGGAGAGGGGACTGATCGGAGCAAGGTGACACCAAAGCATCAGCCGGCACGCACGGCTCCCTCTCCCTATGGGAGAGGGCTGGGGTGAGGGCAAGCTCCTGCGCCGAACTGTCAGGCCTTCCCTTTCTTCAATCGCACCCTGTCCTTCTTCCCCTCCAGCGCACTGGCAGCCGCCGCCTTTACCAATCGCTGGAAAGTCGGGCACTCCGCATGACTGGGCGCCGGGCATGCCGCCGCATGGCGCAGCCCGCGACTCATGGCCCGCAGGCGCCTGATCGTGACATCCAGCTCATCCGCCTTCGCCGCCAGCATCTGCCGATCGATATTCGCCCCGCCGTCACCAGCGAACATCGAGCGGATATCCTCCAGGCTGAACCCCGCCGACTGCCCCAAGGTGATCAGCGCCAGCTGATCGAGAATCTGCGGCGCGAACTGGCGGCGCGCGCCGGGCTTGGCGAGCGAAACGATCAGTCCCTTCTCCTCGTAGAAGCGCAGGGTCGATGCCGGCACGCCGGAGCGCCTGGCCACGTCAGCGATATCCATGGAACACCCCTTGACCTCAAGTTCGCTTGAACTTGTAGGTTCACGCCAAAGCCCTTGCCGGTCAACCCGGACGCGGCTTTGACCTTGCGTGAGAAACAGGAGAACTCCATGAAAAGAATCGCCATCGTCTACCACAGCGCCAGCGGCCGCACCGAGCGCATCGCCCAGACCATCGCCAACGGCGCTCGCCGGGTGCCCGGCTGCGAAGTGCAGCTGCTCCGGGCCCAGGAGCTGATCGAGCAACCACAGAAGCTGCTCGCCTACCACGGCCTTATCCTCGGCTCACCGACTTACCTGGGCGGCGTCTCGGCACCGCTGAAAGCCCTGATGGATGCCACCGGCCCGTTGTGGCGCCAGCAGAAGCTGCACGGCCGCCTCGCCGCCGGCTTCACCGTTTCGGCGCTGCCGGCCGGCGACAAGCAGTCAACGCTGATCTCCCTGTTCACCTTCTGCATGCAGCACGGGATGCTCTGGGCCGGCAACCCGATCCTTCCCGAACAACACCAGGGCGTGCCCATCGGGGAAGCCGCCAACCGCCTCGGTTCCTGGTCCGGCTTGATGGCCCAGGCCGACAAGACCGCAGCGGACTTCTGCCCTGGCGACCTGAAGACCGCGCTGATGTTCGGCGAGCATTTCGCCGAAACCCTCAGCCGCCTTCAGCAGCCACAGTTCGAGCCCGCGCAGGAGGCCCACGCATGATCCCGCGCCGTTACGCCGCGCTGCTGTTCGCTTTGATTCTGTCCGGCGTGATGACCCTGCTGGTCTCCGGCCTTTCCACCGGCCGCGCCATCGGCCTGGCACCCGACTTCGCCCAGCTCTGGCTCGGCACGTGGCTCACCAGCTGGGGCATCGCCTTCCCGCTGGTGCTGGTCATCGCACCGCTCACTCGCCGCCTGGTGGAGAAGCTGGTCTGCGCGTAGGCGCGATGGTGCCGCCCTGAAAAGGAACATCCGGGGGCCTCGTGCGTAGGATGGCGTGGAGCGCTGCGATACCCATCGCTTCGTACCACGCCACGCCATTCACTCCGCCGAGAAGTATCGGCGGACATCTGCAGGAGCGGGCCACGCCCGCGATCGCGCGCATGGCGCGCTCCTACACAGAGGTCACCGCGTTACTGCCGAATCCCGTCGGTGAACCGGCAGAAGCCGTCACGCACCGCGCCTTCGGTGGTGTACATACCGCCCAGGGTGACAAAGACATAGCTGACCTTGGAGCCGGAGCCTGACTTTTCCACTACGACGTTCAACGGCGCGTTACGGCTGCTCAGGATCACGCCCTGGTAGGCGGAGATGGTTCCGCTCTTCTCGTCGGCGTTCTGGATGGTGAAACCTTCCTTCACCAACGTCTTCTGCGCCCGGTCGAATACCTTGGACACCGGCATGTCCAGCTGGACGTTGGAAGTGAAGGTCTTGCCGGCGATGAAGCCGCCTTCGGTGTTGAAGTTGTCTTCGCACTGGTTGCCGGTCTTCTGGTGCGCACAGCCCTGCAACAGGGCGGCAGCGAGCAGAATCATCGTCACTCGTCGCATCATCGTTCCTTGATCTCGTGGGGCCGCCATCCCTGCGGGTCTACAGCGGCGAAGGGGTTTTATAAGCCGAGGGCACAGGCCCTGACCAGACTTTTCCTCACCCAGTGAGACAGCCCGCACGCAGGAAATGTCTCCTCACTCGCTCAAGCACGCGCTTTCGCGCCGTTCGTCCCGGAGTCCTGCCGGTGTTGCGTTGCGGGCTGCCCTGCCCATCAGCTGAAGGGATGAAGCCTCCCCGGGCGCTGCGCACGGGAAGGCCTCAGGCAGCCTTACCAGATCGGCAAGGTGTAGCTGACGATGAAGCGGGTCTCGTCCATGTCGTTGCCGAAGCTGCTGCGGAAGGTGCTGTTGCGCAGCTTGAAGCCGACGTTCTTCAGCGGGCCGCTCTGCACCAGGTAGCCGACGTCGGTGTCGCGCTCCCACTCCTTGCCGTTGCCCTGCCCGTTCAGCAGGTCGATGTTGTCGCCGCGCAGGTAGCGGGTCATCAGGCTCAGGCCAGGCAGCCCGTAGGAGGCGAAGTTGAAGTCGTAGCGCAGCTGCCAGGAGCGTTCGTCCTTGTTGGCGAAGTCGCCGATCTGCACGTAGTTGACCAGGTACGGATCGGTGCCGGACAGGTAGGCGAAGCCGGTGTCGCCGGACATGCGCTGCAGGCCCAGGCCGAACGCCTGGTTGCCGAGCTTGTAGGTGAACATGGCGTTGAGTGCGCGGTTGTCGACGTTGCTGCCGCCGTCATCGGTGGAGCGCGCCCAGCGGATGTCGGACTTCAGCGACTGGCCCTCGGCGATCGGCAGCGTGTGCACCAGGCTCACGTAGTGCTGGCGGTACAGGTCTTCGAGGTTGGCGTAGTGGTAGCTGGTGCTCAGCTGGCTGTTCCAGCGATAGGTGCCGCCGGCGATGTTGAAGCGGTCGCTGGTGAGGTGGCTGCCGGTGACGATGTTGCGCTTGTTGCCGCGGGTCATCGACAGGTCCTCGTTGTTCGAGGAGTCGCGTTGCTTCACTTCGCGCAACTGGCCGAGCTGCAGGTCGAGGTCGTCGAGCTCCTTCGACTCCACCAGCGCGCCCTGGAAGGTCTGCGGCAGCAGGCGGGTATCGTTGTACTGCACCACCGGCAGCTTGGGCAGCAACGTGCCGACTTTCAGCGTGCTCTTGGACACGCGCAGTTTGGCGGTCAGGCCAAGGTCGCTGTAGTCGTCGGCGGCGCGCTTGTCGCTGGCCGAGTACGGCAGCAGGCCGGAGCCGGAACGATCCGGGCTGGAATCCAGCTTCAGGCCCAGCAGGCCAAGGGCATCGACGCCCACGCCAACGGTGCCGTCGGTGTAGCCCGATTCATAGCGCAGCAGGAAACCCTGGGCCCACTCTTCGGATTTGGACTGCGCGGCGCCGCTCTGGCGGTAGTCGCGGTTGAAGTAGAAGTTGCGTGCTTCGATGCTGGCCTTGCTGTCGGCGATGAAATCCGCGTGGGCGAACGAGGGCAGCAGCGCCAGTCCGGAGACCAGCACAGGGGTACGACGATTTTTCATTGTTCTTGTTTCTTTCTACTGGGGTGTTGGCAAAACGCCGGGCCGATGAGGCTGGCCCGGCCAGGGGAAGAACTGGGTCAGAGAGTCTTTTCCAGCTCCGGTACGGCTTCGAACAGATCGGCGACCAGACCGTAGTCGGCGACTTGGAAGATCGGCGCCTCTTCGTCCTTGTTGATCGCGACGATCACTTTCGAGTCCTTCATGCCCGCCAGGTGCTGGATGGCGCCGGAGATACCGACGGCCACGTACAGCTGCGGAGCGACGATCTTGCCGGTCTGGCCGACCTGCATGTCGTTCGGCACGAAGCCGGCGTCAACGGCAGCGCGGGAAGCGCCGACGGCAGCGCCCAGCTTGTCAGCCAGGGAGTACAGAATGCTGAAGTTGTCGCCATTGCCCATGCCGCGGCCGCCGGAAACGACGATCTTGGCAGCGGTCAGTTCCGGACGGTCGGACTTGGCCAGTTCTTCGCCGACGAAGGCGGACTTGCCGGCATCGGCCGGGCCGGAAACAGCTTCAACAGCGGCGGAACCACCTTCGGCAGCGACGGCGTCGAAGCCGGTGCCACGCACGGTGATGACATTGACGGCAGCCGAGGACTGCACGGTAGCGATGGCGTTACCGGCGTAGATCGGGCGCTTGAAGGTGTCGGCGCTGACCACTTCGATGATCTCGGAGATCTGGTCGACGTCCAGCAGGGCGGCAACGCGCGGCAGGAAGTTCTTGCCGTTGGTGGTGGCGGCAGCCAGCACGTGGCCGAACCCACTTTCTTTCACGACAGCGGCGATCAGCGGAGCCACATTCTCCGGCAGCTGATGAGCGTAGGCGGCGTTGTCGGCGACCAGCACCTTGGCAACACCGGCGATCCTGGCGGCGGCTTCAGCCACGCCACCGACGCTCTGGCCAGCGACCAGCACGCTGATTTCGCCGCCAATCTTCTGCGCGGCGGCAACGGTATTCAGCGTCGCGGCGCCCAGCGCGCCATTGGAATGTTCTGCAACAACCAGGACAGCCATCAGATCACCTTCGCTTCGTTCTTCAGTTTCTCGACCAATTCGGCCACCGACTTCACCTTGATGCCGGCGCTACGCGCGGCGGGCGCTTCTACCTTGAGGGTCTTCACGGTCGAGGCCGTGGAGATGCCCAGGGCGTCAGGGGGCAGGAATTCCAGCGGCTTCTTCTTCGCCTTCATGATGTTGGGCAGCGACGCGTAGCGCGGCTCGTTCAGGCGCAGGTCGGTGGTGACGATTGCCGGCAGGTTCAGAGCAACGGTCTGCAGGCCGCCGTCGATTTCACGGGTGACGTTGACCTTGGAGCCTGCGACTTCGACCTTGGAGGCGAAGGTGCCCTGGGCGTAGCCGGTCAGCGCAGCCAGCATCTGGCCGGTCTGGTTGTTGTCGCTGTCGATGGCCTGCTTGCCGAGGATGACCAGCTGCGGCTGCTCCTTGTCGACGATGGCTTTCAGGGCCTTGGCGACCGCCAGCGAGTTCAGCTCATCGTTGCTCTCGACCAGCACGGCGCGGTCGGCACCCAGTGCCAAAGCGGTGCGCAATTGTTCCTGCGCGCCACTCGGGCCAACCGAGACCACCACGATCTCGCTGGCGACGCCTTTCTCTTTCAGGCGTACGGCTTCTTCCACGGCAATTTCGCAGAAGGGGTTCATGGACATCTTGACGTTGGCCAGATCGACGCCGGAGTTGTCCGCCTTGACGCGGACCTTGACGTTGTAATCGACCACGCGTTTTACCGCGACCAGTACTTTCATTCGGGGTTTCCTTGGCTAACGCCGGTTTGCATCGGCGCTGCGGTTGGGGGAGGTTCGCGAGCAAGCTCGCTCCTACAGGTCCAGGCTTGCGCCGCTGCGCTCTTCGTAGGACCGAGGGGGACGCCTAGTCCTCGCTCGCGAACGGATTCAGCTACGTAGGGCGCATAACCGCTTGCGGTTATCCGCCGTCATTCGGTGCAGCGGCGGATAACGCTGACGCGTTATGCGCCCCACTCTCTGGCGACCCTCAGGGCGTCAGGCCTTGCCCAATTGCTCGATCACGCCCTCGGCCTTCAACTGCGCCAGGCGTGCGTCATCGAGCCCGAGGCGGCGCTTGAGCACCTCGTCGGTGTGCTCGCCGAGCATGGGCGCCGGGCGCTGGTATTCCACCGGCGTCTCGGACAGCTTCAATGGGCTGCCGACCATGCGCAGCGCGGGGTTCTGCGCGTGGGGAATCTCCACCAGCATGTCGCGGGCGACCACTTGTGGCTCGTCCAGCGCGCGGCCGATGTCGTTGATAACGCCCACCGGCACTTTCTTCGCGTGAATGCGCCGCACCCAGTTGTCGGCGGTGTCGCCCTGGAAGTGCTCGGCGAGCTTGCCGACGATGATGTCGCGGTTGCGCACGCGGTCGGCATTGCGGGTGAAGCGCGGGTCTTTCGGCAACTCCGGCAGGCCGATGGCGTCGCACAGCGAGACGAACTGGCTGTCGTTGCCGCAGGCGATGATGAAGTCCATGTCCTGCGCGCTGAACACCTGGTACGGCACGATGTTGACGTGGGCATTGCCCTGGCGGCCCGGCGAGCGGCCGGTGGCGAGGTAGTTCTGGCTCTGGTTGCCGAGCATGGCGACCTGCACGTCCAGCAGCGCCATGTCGCAGTGTTGGCCGCGGCCGGTCTTCTCGCGGGCCAGCAGCGCGGCCTGGATGGCGACCACCGAGTACAGGCCGGTCATCACGTCGGATACAGCGACACCGACTTTCTGCGGGCCGGCGCCGGGCACACCGTCCTTCTCGCCGGTAATGCTCATCAGCCCGCCCATGCCCTGGATGATGAAGTCGTAGCCGGGCTCCTCGGCACGCGGGCCGGTCTGGCCGAAGCCGGTGATGGAGCAGTAGACCAGGCGCGGATTGACCTTCGACAGGCTGTCGTAGTCCAGCCCGTACTTGGCCAGCGAACCGGCCTTGTAGTTCTCGATCAGCACATCGCACTCGCAGGCCAGGGCACGCACCAGCGCCTGCCCTTCTTCGCTGGCCAGGTTCAGCGCCACCGACAGCTTGTTGCGGTTGGTGGACTGGTAGTACGCCGCCTCGGAGCTGTCCGAGCCATCAGCCGCCTTCATGTAGGGCGGGCCCCAGCCACGGGTGTCGTCACCCACGCCGGGCCGTTCGATCTTGATCACTTCCGCGCCCAGGTCGGCCAGCACCTGGCCGCACCAGGGGCCGGCCAGCACGCGGCTGAGGTCGAGTACGCGGTATCCGCTCAAAGCACCCATCTTCAATTCCTCACTGGCGCGCTCAGGCGCGCTCGATAACCATGGCGAGCCCCTGGCCCACGCCGATGCACAGGCTGATCACCGCATAGCGTTGACCCGTGCGCTGCAGTTGTCGCGCCACGCTCAGCGCCAGCCGCGCGCCGGAAGCGCCCAGCGGGTGGCCGACGGCAATGGCGCCGCCATTGGGGTTGACTCGCGCATCGTCGAAGTCCACGCCCAGACCGTGCAGGCAGCCGAGCACCTGAGAGGCAAAGGCTTCGTTGATCTCGATGATGTCCATGTCGGCCAGGGTCAGCTCGGCGCGCTGGAGCGCCTTGTTGATCGCCTCCACCGGGCCGACGCCCATGATGCGTGGTTCCACGCCGACGGCCGCCGCCGAGAGAATCCGCGCCAGCGGCTTGAGGCCGTGACGCTCACCCGCCGCGGCGGAGCCGATCAGCAGCGCAGCCGCACCGTCGTTGACGCCGGAGGCGTTGCCGGCGGTGACCACACCGCCTTCGGACAGCGGCTTCAAGCGCGCCAGTGCGGCTTCATCGGAAGACGGACGCGGATGTTCGTCCTGCTCCACGACATTCGGCGGCGTCTTGCGCCCGGTAGGCACACTGACCGGGAGGATTTCCCCGGCGAAGAAACCGGCCTGGCGGGCGGCTTCATAGTTGGCCTGGGAACGGGCGGCGAATCGGTCTGCCTGCTCGCGGCTGATGCCGAATTCACGGGCTACGTTGTCGCCGGTCTCCGGCATGCTGTCGTTGCCGAACCCGGCGACGATCTTCGGGTTGGGGAAGCGCGCGCCGATGGTGCTGTCGAACACCGTCAGGTCGCGGCTGTAAGCAGCCTCGGCCTTGGCCATGACGAAGGGCGCGCGGGACATGCTTTCCACCCCGCCCGCGACGAACAGCTCGCCTTCGCCACAGGTCACGGCACGCGCTGCATCGATCACCGCCGCCAGCCCGCTGGCGCACAGGCGGTTCACCGTCTGGCCCGGCACGGTCACCGGCAGGCCGGCGAGCAGCGCGGCATGGCGGGCGATGTTGCGGCTGTCTTCACCGGCCTGGTTGGTGTTGCCGAGGATCACGTCCTCGATGGCGTCGCCCGGCACCTGGGCGCGGGCCAGCAGTTCGCGGATCACCTGGGCGATCAGGTCATCCGGGCGCACCGGCGCGAGGGCACCGCCGTGGCGGCCGAAGGGAGTGCGCAGGCCGGCGTAGATATAAGCATTGAGCATCGGTATCTCCTTGAATCGGTAGGCGCCGGGCTTCAGCCCAGCGCAGGCTCGGCGTGGCGCAGCGACAGGCCCAGCGCGGCGCGGCGGCGCAGCCACGGGCCGGGGCGGTAGCGGGCGTCGCCGGTAAGGTCGGTCATGCGTTCGAGAGTGGTCAGCAGGCGCGCCGGGCCGACGCTGTCGCCCCAGGCCAGCGGGCCGTGCGGATAACCCAGGCCACGGCGCACGCCTTCGTCGAGGTCATCGACGCTGGCGATGCGCTGCTGGACGATGTCGCCGGCCAGGTTGACGATCAGCGCCAGCACGCGCTGGGCAACGAAGCCGACGCTGTCATTGATGACCGTGACGCCTACGCCGTCAGCCGCCAGCAGCGCATGGGCAGCATCGCGCATTGCCGGGGAAGTCGCCGGGTTCTGCATCAGGCAGCGGTGGCGTTGCAGGTCCAGCAGGAGGTCGATGCAGACCGTGCGCGCCGGCTCGGTGCCGAAACGCTGGCAGGCTGTAGTGGCGTCAACGCCATAGGGAGCGAGCAGACACAGCGCCTCGCTGCTCGGTTGGGCGCCCTGCTCCAGGTTCGCGCCCAGTTGCTTCAGCAGTTCACCGAGCGATTCGCGGTCCTGGTCGTTTTCCACGCCGATCCACACCGGCGGCAACGCGGTCACTTTCGGCACCGGTTGCGGCACAGGCGGGTCGATCATCTTGCCGTCCGCGTAGCGATAGAAGCCACGACCGACCTTGCGACCGACGAAGCCGGCCTCGAGCATCTGCCGGGTCAGCGCCGCCGGGCGGTAGCGCGGCTCCTGGTAGAACTGGTTGTAGATGGACTCGATCACCGGGTGGGACACGTCCAGCGCAGTGAGGTCGAACAGCTCCAGCGGCCCCATGCGGAAGCCCAGACCCTCGCGCAGGATGCGGTCGATGTCGGCCGGTTCGGCGATGGCTTCCTTGAGCATCTGCAGCGCTTCGGTGCTGTAGGCACGGCCGGCATGGTTGATGATGAAGCCGGGGGTGTCCTTGGCGCGGATACCGCGATGGCCCATGCGAGCGGCCAATGCCACCAGGCTGTCGCCGACCTGCGGGTCGCTGGCCAGGCCGTCGATCACCTCGACCACCTTCATCAGCGGCACCGGGTTGAAGAAGTGGAAGCCCGCCACCCGCTCGGGATGCTGGCAGCCACGGGCGATGCTGGTGACCGACAGCGACGAGGTATTGGTGGCGAGGATGCAGTCGGCGCAGACCACCGCTTCCAGGTCGGCCAGCAAAGCCTGCTTGGCGTCCAGGCGTTCGATGATCGCCTCGACCACCAGGTCGGAATCCGCCAGCTCGTTCAGGCTCCCGGCGACCAGCAGGCGCGCCAGGGTGGCGTCGGACTCTGCGGCAGTGATCTTGCCCTTCTCCGCCAGCTTGGCGAGGGTGCGACCGAGATTGTCGCGGGCAGATTGCGCGGCGCCGTCACGGGCGTCGAAGAGTTTTACCTGGATGCCGGCCTGGGCGGCGATCTGGGCGATGCCGCTGCCCATGACGCCGGTGCCGACGATAGCCATGCGCTCAATGCGCTTGATAGCAAAAGAAAGGGTCATGCTCATTCCCCCAGGAAACTGGCTTTGCGTTTTTCCAGGAAAGCGGCGGCGCCCTCTTTCTGGTCTTGCGAGTCGAACAACAGCTGGAAGGCCTTGCGCTCCAGGGTCAGGGCGCTGTCCAGCGGCAGGTCGGCGCCGGCCAGCATCACTTCCTTGATCTGCGCCACGGCCAGCGGCGGCAGTGCGGCGATCTCGGCGGCCAGCTCCAGCGCACGCGGCAGCGTGCGGGCGTCTTCCACCACTTCGCTGAGCATGCCAATGGCCAGGGCTTCCGGTGCCTTGATCAGGCAGCCGGTCAGCGCAATGCGCATCGCCTGGAACTTGCCGACAGCGCGGATCAGCCGCTGGGTGCCGCCGGCGCCGGGCATCAGGCCGAGCTTCACTTCCGGCTGGCCGAAGCGCGCCGACTCACCGGCGACGATGATGTCGCAGTGCATCGCCAGCTCGCAGCCGCCGCCCAGGGCGAAGCCGTTGACCGCGGCGATCACCGGTTTCGGACAGCGGGAAATGGCTTCCCACAGCAGTTCGGTGTGCCGGCGGTACATCTCGATGGGGCTGGCCTGGGCGAACTCGCGAATGTCGGCGCCGGCGACGAAGCACTCCTCACCTCCGGTCAGCACCACCGCGCGAACCTCGCGGTTGTCGCTCAGGTCACGGAAGTGCTCGGCCAATTGCTGGCGAACGGCAGCATTCAAAGCGTTCTTGGCTTCCGGACGATCGATGCGGACGATCGCCACACCATCGGCCTGGATATCGAGATGAACCACGTTGCTACTCATGACAGCGAAGACCTCTTATTGTTTCGTCTGACGAAACTACATTCCGTATTTCGATTTCATCATAGAGACACCGAATCCTGGCTGTAAACGGTGATGATCTATCCCACCTTTAAAAGCCAGTAAAATCGCGGCATCTGATATTTTTACCGGCACGCCTGTACTAACCGGTTCAGACCGATTACAATTTCGCCTGACGAAACTGCATTTTATTTTATTGATTTTCCGTGAATAGGGGTTCTACCATGCGCCGCAACAAGACGGAGATGGATTCGGCTGCGCCGACGAAAAACGAAGGTGAGATCGGCCTGCTGGAACGAGGTCTGTACGACCCGGCCACGGCACTGAGCGAAGAGGAAAACAGTGGCCAGTTCGTCACGGCCCTGGCTCGCGGCCTGGAGATCCTGCGCTGCTTCACGCCACGGGAAAACGTGCTGAGCAACCAGGACCTGGCCCGCAAGACCGACCTGCCCAAGCCGACCGTGACGCGCCTGACCAACACGCTGATGCGCCTGGGTTGCCTCAAGCGCGAGATGCATTCGGGCAAGTACCAGCTCGACGTCGGCGTGCTCGGCTTCGGCTACGCGATGCTGTCGAACCTGTCGATCCGTGCGGTGGCCCATCCGCTGATGGAGGAACTGGCCAACCACGCCCAGGCGGCGGTGGCCATGGCCGCCCGCGACCGCCTGCAGATGGTGTACCTGGATGTGGTCCAGGGACAGGGAAACATGACGATGCGTCGGCAGATCGGCAGTTACCTGCCACTGGCGGCGAGTTCGGTAGGCCGCGCGTGCCTCGCGGCGATGCCGGAGAACGAGCGGGAGTTCCTGCTCGAGCACATTCGCGAACGCGAACCGGATACCTGGCCGGCCATCCGCAAGGGTCTGGACCGCGCCTTCAGGGACTACACCGACTACGGCTATTGCCTGTCGATCGGTGAATGGCACCGCGACGTCAACTCCGTCGCCGTGCCCTTGGTACACCCGCAGTACGGCCTGCTGGCCTTCAACTGCGGCGGTCCGAGCTTCCAGCTGACCCGCGAGAAGCTCGAGGACGACATCGGGCCCCGCCTGATCAACATGGTCAACAACATAGGTGCCGCCGCTCGCTGAATCTCGGGTGACGGTGCCTCGCCAGACTGGCCCGCTCGCGGGCCTTGTGAGGAGTGCACATGATCCGAGACCCAGAAACGCTGCAGATACTTCTGGACTCCATCCACCAGTTCGTCGGCGAAGTGCTGATCCCGCGGGAGAACGAGGTCGCCGAGACCGACGCCATCCCGCAGGACATCGTCGAGCAGATGCGCGAGATGGGCCTGTTCGGCCTGACCATCCCCGAAGACTTCGGCGGCCTGGGCGTGACCATGGAAGAAGAGGTGAACATCACCTTCGAACTCGGCCGCACCTCCCCCGCCTTCCGCTCCTACATCGGCACCAACAACGGCATCGGCTCCATCGGCATCCTGATCGACGGCACGCCCGAGCAGAAAGCCCACTACCTACCGAAACTCGCCAGCGGCGAACTGCTCAGCGCCTTCTGCCTGACCGAGCCGGACTCCGGCTCCGACGCCGCCTCGCTGAAGACCACCGCCGTGCGCGATGGCGACTTCTATGTGCTCAACGGCACCAAGCGCTTCATCACCAACGCTCCGCACGCCGGCATCTATACCGTGATGGCCCGCACCAACCCGACGATCAAGGGTTCCGGCGGCATCAGCGCGTTCATCGTAGAACGCGGCACGCCTGGCATTTCCCTGGGCAAGCCGGACCACAAGATGGGCCAGAAAGGCGCGCACACCAGCGATGTGATCTTCGACAACGTGCGCATCCCGGCCAGCCAGCTGATCGGCGGCGTCGAGGGCGTGGGCTTCAAGACCGCCATGAAGGTGCTCGACAAGGGCCGCCTGCACATCGCCGCGCTGAGCGTCGGCGCCGCCGAGCGCATGCTCGCCGACGCGCTGCAATACGCCCTGGAGCGCAAGCAGTTCGGCCAGCCGATCGCCGAGTTCCAGCTGATCCAGGCGATGCTCGCCGACAGCAAGGCCGAGATCTACGCCGCCCGCTGCATGGTGCTGGACGCCGCACGCAAGCGCGATGAGGGCCGCAACGTCAGCACCGAGGCCTCCTGCGCCAAGATGTTCGCCACCGAGATGTGCGGCCGCGTCGCTGACCGTTGCGTGCAGATCCATGGCGGCGCCGGTTACGTCAGCGAGTACGCCATCGAGCGCTTCTACCGCGACGTGCGCCTGTTCCGGCTCTACGAGGGCACCACGCAGATCCAGCAGGTGATCATCGCCCGCAACATGATCCGCGAAGCCCAGGCCTGATCACCCCACAAGGCGGCGCGTGGCCACGCACCTCGCGCCGCCGACTCAAAGCACCTGCCACACGCTTACCGAGGATCGGCACGCCGGTCCGCCAACAACTACAACAGGTAATTCGTTCATGGAAAACACTGCTTCCGCGACGGCTGCAACCGCCGCTACCCAGAGCAAGACCTGGGTACTCGTCTTCGCCTTCTGCTTCATCGGCCTGCTGATCGATGGCGCGGACCTGATGCTGCTCTCCTACAGCCTCACCAGCCTCAAGGCCGAGTTCGGCCTGAGCAACCTCCAGGCCGGCAGCCTGGGCAGCGTCACCCTGGCCGGCATGGCCTTCGGCGGTATCTACGGCGGCTGGGCGTGCGATCGCTTCGGCCGGGTCAAGACCGTGGTCTGGACCATCGTGCTGTTCTCCGTCGGCACCGCCGTCCTCGGACTGACCCACAACTATTGGCAGTTCGCCGCCGCACGCTTCGTTGCCTCCCTCGGCCTGGGCGCCCTTTACGTGGCCTGCAATACGCTGATGGCCGAATACGTGCCGACCAAGTACCGCACCACCGTGCTGGGCACCCTGCAAGCCGGCTGGTCGGTGGGCTACATCGTCGCCACCCTGCTGGCCGGCTGGATCCTGCCGGACCACGGCTGGCGCTACCTGTTCTACATCGCCATCATCCCGGTGGTGCTCGCCGTGGCCATGCGCAAGCTGATCCCCGAACCCGCCGCCTGGGTCCAGGCGCAGGCAGAACGCCAGCAGCGCAAGACTGCCGGCCAGTCGAGCAGCGTCGCCGCTGCTCCGCGCCAGAACGCCTTCCGCCAGATCTTCAGCGATCCAAAGGCCAGCCGCATGTTCCTGTTCTGGGCGCTGACCGCCGGCTTCCTGCAATTCGGCTACTACGGCGTAAACAACTGGATGCCGTCGTACCTGGAAACCGAGATGGGCATGAACTTCAAGGCCATGACCTCGTACCTGGTGGGTACTTACGCGGCGATGATCCTCGGCAAGGTACTGGCCGGCGTCGCCGCCGACTGGTTCGGCCGCCGCACCGTGTTCTCCTTCGGCGCCCTGGGCACCGCTGTATTCCTGCCAGTGATCGTGCTGTTCCACAGCCCGGAGAACATTCTCTGGATGCTGGTGGTATTTGGCTTCCTCTACGGCATCCCCTACGGCGTGAACGCGACCTACATGACCGAGAGCTTCGCCGCCGCCTTCCGTGGCACGGCAGTCGGTGGTGCGTACAACATCGGCCGCATCGGCGCGGCCATCGCCCCGGCGGTGATCGGCTTCCTCGCTACGCAGATGTCCATCGGCGCGGGCTTCCTGGTGATGGGCGCAGCGTACTTCATCTGCGGCGTGATCCCTGCCCTGTTGATCCGCGACAAGCAGTTCGATCCGCAGCAGGAGTGACCTGAGCGCTCAGCGCCCCGCCACGAAAAACGCCCGGTGCACTGCACCGGGCGTTTTTGTTTGCGCACCGCAAGGAACATCGACATAAATCGCAGGCAAAAAAAAGCCCCGCCGAAGCGGGGCCTTTTCGTCAGCGATGTCGATTAGACAGCGCGAACTTGTTCAGCTTGCGGGCCTTTCTGGCCGGCAGTCACAACGAAGCTGACCTTCTGGCCTTCGTCGAGGGACTTGTAGCCGTTGCCTTCGATCTGACGGAAGTGAACGAATACGTCCGGGCCGCTTTCCGGGGTGATGAAGCCGAAGCCCTTCTCAGCGTTGAACCACTTGACGATGCCGTTTTGACGATCGGACATGATGTTGTCTCCTAAAAGAATGCTAAAGGCCGGCCGAAAGCCGACCGGCGATGAGCTGAATGCGTAGTGAAGAGGTGCCGAGGAGATGGAGCATCTTGTAGAAGAACATCAAGTCGCGGAACTCGTTACTGGGCAGGCAGCCCATGCAGAATACAAGGTTTGGCGCTAATTCATAGCTTTTTTTCACGACCAGTGGTGATTTTGACAAATGGTCGAGCTATCCCGGTCAAATACATAAAAGACGTGTAGGCTGGCGGGGCCGGTTTGGCGCCCAACGCAAAGGTGACTTCATGACTGATTCACAGCTGATTCGCGAACGTTCGGAGCTTGATGAAAAGATTGCCGCTTTCCTCTCCCAGGGTGGCGAAATCCAGGAAATCCCCGTTGGCCAACTGGCAGTGAAGGTCGAGCGGAAATCGCAATGGGCGAAGTCCGAGAGCAAGAAGCCGGCACCCTGATCGACTGAATGCATGATGAAAACCCCGCCATGGCGGGGTTTTGCGTTTCAGTGGCTGAGGTAATGGTTCGACAGCCAGTTCAGCGCCCTGCCCGGCCGCGTCAGCGCATCGATGAAGCTCGGCCCCCAGAAGCGAATGTCATTGGCCTCCAGCACGGCATACATGTCCCGGTGGCGTGCCTGGCGCTCCTTGAGCGGCATGCGCAGCGCCTGCGCCATGGCCTCGGCCAGGGCGCCTCGATCATGGGGGTTGATGATCAGCGCACCGCCCAGTTCGGCAGCGGCGCCGGCAAACTGGGAGAGGATCAGCACCCCGGGATCGTCCGGGTCCTGGGCAGCAACGAACTCCTTGGCGACCAGGTTCATGCCGTCGCGCAACGGCGTCACCAGGCCGATCCGCGCGTGGCGCATGACCATGGCGATGTCTGCGCGCTGGTGGTTGCGCGCCACATAGCGCAGCGGCACCCAGGACACGGCGCCGAAGCGCCCGTTGATATGCCCGACCCGCGCGCTGACGGCAGCGTCGATATCCGCGTACTCAGGGATGTCCTGACGGCTACCGGGTGAAATCTGCAGGCAGGTCACCCGGTTGTGCCACTGCGGATGGCATTCGAGGAAGCGCTCGTAGCCATCCAGGCGATTGACGATGCCCTTGGAATAGTCGAGCCGATCCACGCCTACCATCAACGCTCGCCCTCCCAGACTCTCGCGCAGGTCTTCGGCGGCCTGACTCAGCGAGGCCTCCTCGGCGAGACGGCGGAAGCCGCCAGCGTCCACGCCCACCGGAAATACGCCGATACGGAAGTGCTGATCCTCCAGGTGATAACGGCGCCCATCGGGCGTCGCCGCTCCCACCACGCGCGTGAGATAGCGGGCGAAGTTGCTGGCGTCGTTCTCGGTCTGGAAACCGATCAGGTTGTACTCGGTGAGCGCGCGCAGCAGTTCGTCGTGGTGCGGCAGCGCGGTGATCAGGTCGGCCGGTGGCATCGGGATATGCAGGAAGAAACCGATGCGATTGGCGTGCCCGCGCCGCCTCAAGGCCAGAGCCAGGGGGATCAGGTGGTAGTCGTGAACCCAGAGCACGTCGTCCTCTTCCAGCAGCGGGCTGAGGCGCTCGGCGAAGAACTCGTTGACGCGCTGGTAGCCACCGAACTCCGCCTCATTGAACTCGGCAAGGTCCACCCGGTAATGCAGGATCGGCCAGAGCACGCGGTTGGCAAAGCCGTTGTAGTACTCGTCGAAGTCCTGCGGATGCAGATCGGTGAGGACATAGCGCAGGTTGTCGCGCTGGAGGGTGGTGGGCGGCCCCGGCTCCTCGGCCCTCTGCCCGCTCCAGCCGAACCAGATACCTTCGCGGTTGCGCATGGCGGCCTCCACCGCCACCGCCAGACCACCGGGCGCCGGGCCGTTGCCGTCGGGCAGCCCGACCCGGTTGGAGATCACCACGAGGCGCGACATAGTCCCTCCTCCCAGCCGATCGACAGACGCATCGCGGAATTGATCAGCCCGGCCATGGAGTAGGTCTGCGGGATATTGCCCCACAGTTCGTCGGTATGCGGGTGCAAGTCTTCGGAGAGCAGCCCGTAGCGGTTGCGTGCCGCAATCAGCTCTTCGAACAGCCGGCGCGCCTCGTCCATGCGGCCAATGGCGGCCAGCGCATCGAGGTACCAGAACTTCACCACCAGAAAGGCGGTTTCCGGCACGCCGAAGTCATCCGCCGCGGCGTAGCGCAGCATCTGCCCGTTGACGCTCAGCTCGCGGCCGATGCACTCGACGGTGGCGATGAAACGCGGTTCGTCTGCCGCGATGATCCCCAGTTCGTTCATCAACAGCACGCTGGCGTCGAGATCGTCGTGGCCGAAAGCGCCGGTGAAGCTTTGCTTCTTCTCGCTCCAGGCTTCGGCCAGGATACGCTCGCGCAGCCTGGCGGCCCGCTCCACCCAGTCACTGGCAGTGCGCTCATGTCCCAGGCGCCGGGCGATGTGTCCGACGCGGTCACAGGCAACCCAACAGAGCAGCGCGGAATGGGTGTGGATGCGCTTGCGCCCGCGGTACTCCCAGATGCCGGCATCCGGCTCGAAAGCGGTTCGCTCGGCATTGCGCGCCAGGGATTGGAGCAGTTGCAGCATGCCTTCGCTGCTGGGGTTGGGCAGTCGCTCGTCGACGAAGCTCTGCAACACCGCCAGTGCCACCGAGCCGAACACGTCGTGCTGGTTCTGCTCCACTGCCTGGTTGCCGACACGCACCGGGGCGTGATTGAGGAAACCGGCGAGGTCCGGGGCGATACGCTCGGTGAGGTCCAGGTTGGGAATGATCCCGTACAGCGGCTTGAGCTCGCCGTCACCGCTGGCCACGGTGGTGATGAAATCGATATAGCCCTCCATGGTCCGCGTGGCGCCCAGACGGTTGAGGGCGAGGATCACGAAGTAGGCGTCGCGCAACCAGCAGTAGCGATAGTCCCAGTTGCGCTGCGAATCCGGCGCCTCCGGCACCGAAGTGGTGGCAGCGGCGATGATCGCGCCGGTGTCCTCGAAGTTGCACAGTTTCAGGGTGATGGCCGAGCGGATCACCACCTGTTGCCATTCGAAGCAGATGGCCAGTCCGCGCACCCAGTCGTGCCAGTGATTCTGGGTGCGTTTGAGGTAGTCACGGACCACCTCTCCGGGGGCGTTGCCCAGCGGTTCGTCGAGGCCGATCACCAGGCTCACCGGATGCCGCAGGGCGAACGGCGTTTCGTGCTGGATGTAGGCCAGCGGCGCATCGGTGGTCAGGCGCAGCGGCTCGTCACCGTCCAGGTAGCGGATGTAGCCGGAGCTGCTGGCGCCCTGGCTGGGCTTGCCGTAGCCATGGGTCGGGCGCACTCGCAAGGTGATCTTCGGCATGCCTTCGATGGGCTCGATCAGCCGGCACAGCTGCGCTGGCCGGTAGATGTCGCCGTGCTGCAGGAAGCGCGGAGCGAAGTCGGTGATGCGCACTGCTGCGCCGCTGTCGTCACGCAGGATGGTGGTGATGATCGCCGTATTGCGCTGGTAGTCGGACGTGCTGCTGACCTGGTTCTCCAGCACCACATCGGCGAAGCCCTTCTCGTCGTCACCGGCCAGCAGCCGGGAGAAGACCGGATCGCTGTCAAAGTTCGGATAGCACCACCAGACCAGGCGTGCCTGCGGATTGACCAGCGCGGCCACCCGGCAATTGCCGATCAGGCCCAGTTCCAGAGCGCCTTCCTGTGGGTTCGTCATCGGTGATGTCCTCCTGCTGCTTGCATGAGTGCTTCACGGACCTGCTCCGCGTCGCTGAACACCGCGCTGGCACCGGGCAAGGCCCGCCCAACCGAGAGGCCGAGGCCACCCAGTGGAGGCATCAGCGCGATAGCGGGTTCGTCGGTGACGTCGTCGCCGATGTACAGCGGCAGACGTCCGGAAAAGCCCGGCGTGGCCAGCAGTCGCTGGATCGCCTGGGCCTTGTCGACGCCTTCGGGGACGACTTCGTAGACCTGTTTGCCATTGAGCAACCGCAGCCCTGCGCCTTCCGGCGCACGCAGCAATGCCTGCAACTCGGCACGCAAGTCAGCGGCCAGCGAGGGCGCGGAGCGGAAGTGCAGCGCATAGCTGCTGCCCTTGTCCTCGGCATGAATACCTACATGCCGGCTGGCCAGGGCGCACAACTGCACTCGTATGCAGGCGGGCAGGTCCTTGGACGTGCGGCGCAAGGGGCTTTCGCCGCTTTCTCGCCAGTGGGCGCCGTGGCCGCCACTGGCGGCAAGGCGCAAGGGTTGCAAGAGCCGGTCGAGTTCTTCGACCGGGCGGCCGCTGATCAGGGCCAGGGCACCGCCGAGTCGGCGCTGCAGGTGCGTGAGGGCATCGAGCAACCCGGGCGGTACGACGACCGCGCCAGGTGATTCGGCGATGTCCAGGAGGGTTCCGTCGACATCCAGGAACAGTGCGGTCTGCTGAGGTCGGCTGAGCCAGAGGTTCAGCAGCGCAGTGGCTGAGGCCTCGCTATGCGGGACCATGGCCGTGTCGACAGGTCCCCGTGGTACGGGACGTGACATGAGCCATTTCTCCATGTTCAGGGCGTGCCGCGCGGCCGTGGGTAGCCGTTGCGGACGTGAAAGGGAGCACAGAAACCCTAACATGCGGGACAACGAGGGTCGACCGCGGGTTTCATCCTGGCGGCTGGCCGCAAAGGCTCAGGCCAGAGCTGGCGGGGGCTGCAAGGAACGCTCGCGGAAAATCATGGATGGGATTTCCCTGACAGAAAAATTGGAATCCTCCGCCTCACAGGAGCAGCGCCGTTTTCGAGAATGCGGCGGGCCACTCTCCCGTGAGAAAAATCCATGCCTCCGCTTTCCGCGCTCGTGCTCCAGGCTTCCGGCCTGCACCGTTCCACCGCTGTTACCGCGCTGCATCACCTGGGCTACAGCTTCCTGTCCGAGGTCTCCAGCAATGCTTTCGCGCTGGATCGGCTGCGCAGCCAGGGCGGCGTTCACCTGCTGATCTGCGATGTACGCATCGATCCGGTGTCGCGCCTGGAACTCCTCCAGACCGTGGCCCGCGAGCACCTTGCCCACGGCGTGGTAGTCAGCGGGGAGATGGCGCCGGGCACCTGGAGCGCCCTCTCCCACCTGCTGCAATTGCAGGGCATGAAGGTGTTCTGGCTGGGCAACGAAGCCGCGACCCTGGAGCGCCTGCGCGCTCTGCTCACCGATTTCCAGCCCAGAGAAGCGCAACTTGGCCTGCCCTTGAGCGAGGCTAGCGGGGACGACGAAGGCGATGCCGCCAATCTGCCCTCCCACGGGCGTCTGCGCGCCCATCTGCAACCCAAGGTATCCGTGGCTACCGCACAGGTTTATGGATTCGAGGTACTGGCGCGCTGGCAACTGGAGGACGGAAGCGTCCTGCTCCCCGGCGAGTTCCTGCCAGGGCTGCGCCGTGCCGGCAAGCTCGACGGCATGCTCTTCGAACTGATGACCCAGGCCGTCGAGGCCGTGCGGTCTCTGGGGAACAACGAGCTGAAGCTGTCCTTCAACCTGGAGGCCGAGCAGATCGCCCAGATCGACTTTGCCGCCGCCGTAGACCGCAACCTGCGAGCGCTGGACTTCGATCCCCGGCGTATCACCTTCGAGCTGACCGAGAGCTCGCCGCTGCATGCACCGCCGTTGAGCCTGGAGAATGTGCTGCGCCTGCGCCTGCTGGGCTGCGGCTTGGCCATCGACGATTTCGGCTGTGGCCACTCGACCCTGCAGCGCCTGATGGAATTGCCCTTCACCGAGATGAAACTCGACCGCCATCTGGTGGCCGACGTGAACAACGGCGACCCGCGCCGCCTCATCGTGCTGCGCAACGCTCTCGCGCTGGGCCGCGAACTGGGGCTGAAGGTGATCGCCGAGGGCGTGGAGAACGCCGGGCAACTTCGCCAGTTACAGCAATTGGAATGCGATTGCGCGCAGGGTTACCTGTTCGGCAAGCCGATGGATGCCAGTCAGGTTGGCACCTTCCTGCGTGGAGCTCCCCTGAAGCTGCAGAAGCTGGAAGCGGTTCAGGCGATACGCCCGGCGCAGTAAAGACGGAAAAGAAACCGGCTGTTGCGGACTTCCTGTCCGCAACAGCCGTCTGGATCGTCCTCAGCAAAGGACGCAGGAATTGTAGGCCATTGGCCATCAGGCCGTCTTCCCAGTTCTCCCGCATAGCCCACAAATCTGCACATACGCGGCAAAACACCACATTTTCCCCAGGCAATGTCGGCCAATTCCCTGCACATTCGTCCCAATAGTGTCGGCTATACGACGATTGGCCCGACTTTCAGCCTTGCCTTGCGTGATATCTATCACGCTGTTTCGCCCTAGCCCACCGATGAACTGTCTGGTTACCATGCCCGGCTGCATGCTGGATGCCAGGAAGGCATAAATCCAAAGGGACCGCCCCAGCGTTGCCCACCTTCAGTTTTGGCAGCCGCTACATGCCCCAGACTTCTGTGCCTTCGCCTCGTCGCTCGCTGATCCGCCTTGCCCTGGCCGGGGTCGGCTCCATCACCGTTGCCACCCTCGCCTTCTTCGCCTGGCAAGACTTCTATCCGGTGCAGGCCACCGATGGCTGGTCCGTCGCTGTGCTGCACAAGAACGTGCAGAAGGCCGCGTCGCTGGTTCCGCTGCCCGATGGCAGCCTGCTGGTCAGCCAGGAGCTGAAGAAGGACAAGGGCAACATCCTGCGCATCGCCGCCGACGGCGTGCGCCGGGTCATGGTCGACGGGCTGTCCAAGCCTGATGGCATGATCGCCGCCCAGGGCGGCTGGGTGTTCAGCCAGGAGTCCGACGGCAGGCCGGTGCAGATGCTCAAGGACGGCAAGATCACCGACCTGTTCATGGGCCAGTCGGTACAAGGCCTGTGGGACGACGGCGAGAACCTCTATGCCATCGAGGACCGTGGCGAAAACGGCCGACTGCTGCGCTACCGCTGGAGCGATGGCGAACTGACGGTGCTACGCGACAAGCTGCAGGAAACCGAATCCGTCACCCGCTGCACCGATGGCAAGCTGCTCTACACCGAGAAGAAGAAAGGCCTGGTCCACCAGTTCAGCGACGACGGTCAGGACCCGGTGCTGCTCGCCGGGCTGAACCAGCCCACCTTCCTGATGTGCGACCAGCGCGGCTTGTGGATCAGCGAAGACTCCACTCACCGCGCCCGCCTGCTGCTGTGGGACGGCCAGGGTGAGCCGCGCACTATCCTGACCTTCCTCAAGGCGCCGCAGTCCATCGTGCCCGACGGCAAGGGCGGCTACCTGCTCGCCGAAGGCGGCCGCGACCGCGTGCTGCAACTCACCCCGGCCAAGTGACGCCTCGGGGCGGCCGCCAAGGCCGCCCTATTCCTGCCCCGGCATCACCCGTCCGGGTATCACCTCGACCAGCGCATCGATCGCCAGCCGCACCTTGCGTGGCAGCTGGGTGGTCTGTAGCCAGGTGGCATGGACGTCGTAGAGGAAGCCCGGCTGCCACGGCAGCAATTCCTCCAGCGCACCTTCCTCGATGACTTCACGCACCAGCCAGTACGGCAGCCACGCCAGTCCCATTCCACGTACCGCCGCATCGGCAATGGCGGCCAGGTCGTCGAAACGCAGCCGCGAGTTCGGCGCAAACTCCGCCGGCCCCTGCCCGTCGCGGGGGAACAACCAGGGATTGATTCGCCCGGAACGGTGGTAGACCAGGACCCGATGCTCGGCCAGCGCTTCGATATTCTCCGGACGCCCGTGCTCTTCCAGGTACGCCGGCGCAGCACACACCACCATGCGCTGTCGGCCGATGCGTCGCGCGATGATGCCGTCCCTGGGTTGCGGCTCGCCGGTGCGGATGGCCAAGTCGATCTGCTCCTCCGCCAGATCAGCCAGGCGGTCGCTGAAGCGCAGGTCCAGCTCCAGTTGCGGATAGCGTTGCGCCAGCTCCAGCAGGACCGGCGCCACACAGCGACGACCAAAATGCACGGGCATGGCCACCCGCAGGCGACCTCGGGGTTCGGTTACCTCTCCGGCGGCGAGGATATCCGCCGCCTCGGCATCGGCCAGCAGGGCGCGACAGCGCTCGTAGTAGATCCTCCCCGCTTCGGTCAGGCTCTGCCGGCGCGTGCTGCGCATCAGCAACTGCGCGCCCAGACGCTCTTCGAGAAAGCGCACGTGCTTGCCCACCATGGGTGCGGACATTTCCAGGGCATCTGCCGCCGCCGCGAAAGACCCGAGGTCCACCGCGCGGACGAAGACTTCCATGCTGGTCAGACGATCCATTCGAAACTCCTGATTTCGACCAACTGTTTCTATACGCCATTTAACCAACGAATCCCATGACTGATAGTCGCTTTACGTCAAATCACTTTCGACTGGGAGCATCACATGGAAAGCACCAAGACCCGCGCCATTCGTTTCCACCAGTTCGGCGGCCCGGAAGTCCTGCGCATCGAACCGATGGACGTTCGCCAACCCGGTGCGGATGAAGTGCGCATCCGGGTCAAGGCGCTGGGGCTGAATCGCGCCGAATCGCTGCTGCGGACTGATCGCTACATCGAGAGCCCGCAGCTCCCCTCGGGACTGGGGCTGGAAGCCACGGGCGTGGTCGAGGCAGTGGGCAGCGCAGTGCGGGGGTTCGCTACTGGGGATGCCGTGAGCGTCCTGCCACCGACCTCGATGCAGCAGGACCCGACCCACGCCGAGCGCCTGGTGGTGCCGCAATCCCGCCTGGTAAAGAACCCTCCAGGACAAACCTGGACTGACGCCGCCGCCACCTGGATGCAGTACCTCACCGCCTATGGCGCGCTGGTCCAGGTGGCCGCGCTACGCGAGGGAGACTTCGTCGTCATCACCGCCGCGTCCAGCAGCGTCGGCCTGGCCGCCATCCAGATCGCCCGCCGCGTGGGCGCGGTGCCCATCGCGGTAACCCGCACGTCGGCCAAACGCGAAGCCCTGCTGCTGGCCGGCGCCGATGCTGTCATCGCCAGCGAAGAGGAGAACCTGCGCTCGCGTCTGCTCGAGATCACCGGGAAGTCCGGCGTCCGGGTGGTGTTCGACCCGGTGGGCGGCCCGATCTTCGAGCCGCTGACTGCGGCCATGGCCGAAGGCGGCATCCTCATCGAGTACGGCGGCCTGAGCCCCGAGCCGACACCCTTCCCGCTGTTCGAAGTGCTAAGCCGTTCGCTGGTCCTGCGGGGCTATCGCGTCTATGAAGTGCTGGACGATCCGCTGCGCCTGCGCGAAGCCGCAGCGTTCATTTACGCCGGCCTCGCGGACGGCTCGTTGCGCCCGGTGATCGCCCGTACCTTCACCTTCGACGAGATAGCCGAGGCTTACCGCTACCTGGAATCCAACCAGCAGTTCGGCAAAGTCGTGGTCACCCTGTAGCCATCGGATACACTGCCCCGGCGCGGCTCCCCGCCGCGCTGGATGCAGCGGAGCCGAGATGCCAAGGGAAAACTTCAACGACCTGATCGCCTTCGTCACTGTGGCGCGCGAGGGCAGCTTCACCAAGGCGGCGGCGCAACTGGGCGTCTCTCAGTCGGCGCTGAGCCACACCATCCGTGCGCTGGAAACCCGCCTGGGCCTGCGCCTGCTCAGCCGCACCACCCGCAGTGTTTCCCCTACCGAGGCTGGCGAGCGCCTGCTCAATACCCTGGCTCCGCGCTTCGAGGAGATCGAGGCCGAGCTGGCGGCGCTGAGCGATTTCCGCGACAAACCGGTCGGCACCCTGCGTATCACTGCCGCCGAACACGCGGCCAGCACCGTGCTCTGGCCGAAGCTGGCGAAGGTGCTGCCGGATTATCCGGACATCAAGGTCGAGGTGAGCATCGACTACGGCCTGACCGACATTGCCGCCGAACGCTTCGACGCCGGCGTGCGTCTGGGCGACCAGGTGGCCAAGGACATGATCGCCGTGCGCATTGCCCCGGACCTGCGCATGGCGGTGGTGGCCAGCCCTGTCTACCTCGCGCGCAAGGGCCGTCCGCTGGAGGTGCCGGCGTTGGCCGGCCACGACTGCCTGAATCTGCGCCTGCCGACCTACGGCGGACTGATGGCCTGGGAGTTCGCCAAAGACGGTCACGAAGTGAAGGCACGGGTCGAAGGCCAGCTGACCTTCAACAGCAGCCCGCACATCCTTCGCGCGGCGCTGGATGGCTTCGGCCTCGCCTACCTGCCCGCCGACATGGTCACCGGGCACGTCGCCGCCGGGCGCCTGGAGAGGGTGCTGGAAGACTGGTGCCCGACCTTCCCCGGCTACCACCTCTACTACCCGAGCCGCCGGCAGAAATCCCGCGCCTTCACGGTGCTGGTAGACGCACTGCGCCACCAGGAATGAAAGCCGGGCGCATCATGCGCCCGGCATACCCCCTCAGAGAGTGGCCAGGTCGATGACGAAGCGATAGCGCACGTCGGAGCGCTCCATGCGCTCGAAGGCATGGTTGATCTCGTCCATGCGGATCATCTCGCACTCCGGCAGGATGTTCTTCTTGCCGCAGAAATCGAGCATCTCCTGGGTCTCGGCGATGCCGCCGATGGGCGAGCCGGCGATACGCCGACGGCCGAGCAGCAGCGGGATGCTGCTGATTTCGTCGATAGGACCGACCTGCCCCACCAGCACCAGGGTGCCGTCCACATCGAGCAGCGGCATGTAGGGCTTGAGGTCATGCTTCACCGGAACGGTGTCGATGATCAGGTCGAAGCTGTTGGCCGCGGCCTTCATCGCCTGCGCGTCGGACGACACCAGCAGCGCGTCGGCGCCCAACTCCAGCGCGTCGTTGCGCTTGTCCGCCGTGCGGCTGAGCACCGTGACGGTGGCGCCCAGCCCGACCGCCAGTTTCACCGCCATGTGTCCCAGGCCGCCGAGACCGACCACGCCCACGCGGCTGCCCGGCCCTACGTTCCAGGTGCGCAACGGCGAATAGGTGGTGATGCCCGCACACAGCAGTGGCGCGGCCTTGCTCAGGTCCAGGCCGTCCGGCACGCGCAGGACGAAGTCCTCGCGCACGACCAACTGCTTGGAATAGCCGCCCTGAGTCGCTTCGCGGGTCACGCGATCACGGTCGTTGTAGGTCTGGGTATTGCCTTCGCGGCACAGCTGTTCCTCGCCCTTGCGGCACTGGTCGCACACCTGGCAGGAATCCACCATGCAGCCCACCGCCACGGCGTCACCGACCTGGTAGCGCGTGACCTTCGAGCCGACGGCGCTGACCCGGCCGACGATCTCGTGGCCCGGCACCATCGGGTAGCGGCTGAAGCCCCAGTCGTTGCGGGCCTGGTGCAGGTCGGAGTGGCAGACGCCGCAGTAGAGGACGTCCATCGCCACGTCGTTGTCGCGCAATGCACGACGCTCGAAGGTGAAGGGCGCGAGCGGGTCCTGCGGGTTCTGCGCAGCGTATCCAAGGGTCTTCATCGGTAGTGCTCCTGACGCTTCGAATGGGGCAGTTAAAAGAGTGGGTTCAACGGGCCGGACGGCCTTCGACGGGATAGGCAGGATCACTGTAGCCGGGCGTGGACGCATGGCCGGGCGGCACCAGGCTGTCCACCAAGGCCTCGTCTTCGGCGGTCAGTTCGAAGTCCAGCGCCGGCAGGTAGCCATCCCAGTGCTCCTCGGTGCGAGGGCCGGCGATGAGCGAGCTGACCAGCGGATTGTTCAGCACCCAGGCCAGGGCGAAAGCAGCCGGCGTGGTACCACGGGCGGCGGCGTGTTCGGCGATGCGCTGGGCAATCTGCAGATTTGGGGCGCCATTCGGTCTGCTGGATGCGCTTGTCGCCACGGCCGACGCGCGAATCCGCTGGCGGCTCGGCACCGGGCCGGTACTTGCCGGTGAGCACGCCACGGGCCAGCGGGATGTAGGGCACCACGCCGATGCCGTAGTGGCCGGCGACGGGAAGTTGCTCGACCTCGGCGGTGCGGTCCACCAGCGTTGTACAGCGGCTCGCTGCAGATCGGTCGGTCCATGCCCATCTGGTCGGCCAGGCGCACCATCTCGGCGATACGCCAGCCACGGAAGTTGGACAGGCCGTAGTAACGCACCTTGCCCTGGCGGATCAGCTCGCCCACTGCGCGCAGCCCTTCTTCCAGCGGCGTCATCGACGTCGGTGCGGTGGAAATAGAGGATGTCCAGGTAGTCGGTGCCGAGCCGGCGCAGGCTGTCTTCCACAGCACTGGTAGATCCACTTGCGCGACTGGCCACGATGGTTCGGGCCATCGCCCAGTGCGTTGCCGAACTTGCTGGCGATCACCCAGTCGTCGCGGCTGGCGGCCACCGCGCGTCCGACCACCTCTTCGGAGCGCCGCTTGTGGTAGACATCGGCGGTATCGAGGAAATTGACGCCCTGCTCGAAGGCCTTGTCGACGATGCGCCGCGAGGTCGGCTCATCGGTTTCGCCGCCGAACATCATGGCGCCCAGGCACAGGGGCGAGACTTTCAGGGCACTACGGCCCAGGTAACGGTATTGCATGGAGTACTCCTCAGGCGGCGTCGCGCTCGGCAAACACGCGGCGGGCGACACCCAGCGCAGTTGAGGCCGTGGGCCAGCCGGAATAGAAGGCCAGATGGGTGATGGCCTCGATCAGCTCCTCGCGGGTCAAGCCGTTGTCCAGTGCCTTGCCCAGATGGAAATGGAACTCGTTGGCCTGGTAGCGCGCTACCAGGCTGGAGACGGTGACCAGGCTGCGGTCGCGTGGCGAGAGGCCGGGGGCGCTCCCAGACATCGCCGAACAGCACCTGGTCGGTGTAGTCGGCCAGCGCCGGGGCGATGTCGCCGAAAGCCTTGTGGGCGGTGGAGGCTGGTTCAGTTCATGGTGTTCTCCGCTTGGCCAGTGAACTGGGGACCATGCTAGGCCGTGCCGGGCCTGTGATTAAGGGGCGAAACGCGTTTGGACCTATGAGGCAACCTCATGAATGCCCGGCGATAACCCATGAGCCAGGCTCATAGGCGAATGCGCTTTTGCCCGTCTAATCACCCGCAAAGTCCTTGAGTAAAGTCCATTCCAGACGTTTCGCCGGGCAATCCTGCCCTTCCCGCTTCAGGACTGACTTTCAGTTGAAGAGTTCGATGGACAAGCGCACACTGGGCCGCAACGGCCTGCAGGTATCGACACTGGGCCTGGGCTGCATGGGCCTGAGCTACGGCTACGGGCCGGCGGTCGACCGCTACGATGGCATCCGTTTGTTACGCACGGCTTTCGACAGCGGCGTGACCTTCTTCGACACCGCCGAGGCCTACGGCCCCTTCGCCAACGAGGAACTGCTGGGCGAAGCCCTGGCGCCGGTGCGCGATCAGGTGGTGATCGCCACCAAGTTCGGCTTCAGGAACGGGACGTTACCCTCGGCCTGGACAGCCGTCCGGAGAACATCCGCGCCGTGGCGGAAGCCTCGCTCAAACGCCTGAAGACCGACTGCATCGATCTCTTCTACCAGCACCGCGTCGACCCGGACGTGCCCATGGAAGACGTTGCCGGCACCGTCAACGAGCTGATCCGCGAAGGCAAGGTGAAGCACTTCGGCCTCTCCGAAGCCGGCCGCAGACCATTCGCCGTGCCCACGCAGTACAGCCAGTGGCGGCGCTCCAGAGCGAGTACTCGCTGTGGTGGCGCGAACCGGAAAAGGAAATCCTCCCGCTGCTGGCCGAACTGGGCATCGGTTTCGTGCCTTTCAGCCCACTGGGCAAGGGCTTCCTCACCGGCGCCATCGACGAGCGCACGCAATTCTCGGCCAACGATTTCCGCAACGTCGTGCCACGCTTTTCGGAGGAAAACGCAAGGCCAATGCGGGCCTGATCGAGGTGCTCGGGCGCATCGCCGAAAGCAAGGGCGCGACCCGCGCGCAGATCGCCATTGCCTGGCTACTGGCCCAGCAGCCTTGGATAGTGCCGATTCCCGGCACCACCAAGCTGCATCGGCTGGAAGAAAACCTCGGCGCAGCCTCACTAGTGCTGGACGCCACCGACCTCGCCGCCATCGAAGCAGCGCTGCGCGAGATCGAGATCGTCGGTGAACGCTATCCCGCGCACCTGCAGCAGCGCGTGGGGCGCTGAGCGAAGCAGGCCCGGCACTCATCGGTGCCGGGCTAGCGACATCAACCCTCGAAGGTCACTGCACGCAGGGGTGCGGTGTTGACCTTGAGCTCGAAGACATCCGGCCGCGCATAGTGGCCGACCACGTCGAAGTCGAGATTGCCCTGGCTGAGCTGGCCCATGTCGAGATCGGCGTACGAGCTGCGGTTCGCAATCGAACACCGGCCCGGCCAGCACCTCGCCCAGCGGGCTGACGATCATGCTGCCGCCACGCATCACGTAATCGTCTTCCTGGTGTGTCAGGCCAAACGCCTCGCGGTGTTGCTGCGGATACTCGCCGAGGCGGATTGCCTGGCACGCCGAGAGCACGAACACCCGGCCTTCCAGTGCAATGTGCTGCATCGACGCAGCCCAGGACGGGCGATCGTCCGCGGTCGGCGCGCAGTACAACTGCACGCCCTGCGCATACATGGCCTGACGCAGCGCCGGCATGTAGTTCTCCCAGCAGATGACGCTGCCCAGCACGCCGAACTCGGTGTCCACCGGCTCGATGGTCGAACCATCACCGAAGCCCCAGATCAAACGCTCCTGCCCGGTGGGCATCAGCTTGCGGTGGTAACCGGCGATGCCGCGTCCGGGCACCAGGGTCACGGCGGTGCAGTACAGGGTGCGGCCGTAGCGTTCGATGATGCCGACCACGGTGGTCACACCGGTCTGCTCGACACTTTCGGCGAGCGCCGCCAGCTCCGGACCGTCCAGCGCCACGGCGCCTTCGACGTAGCGCTGGTAGAGATCGCGCCCGGCGGCGCTGCGGTTGCCTACCACGCTGCCGAAGGCCGCACCTTTGGGATAACCGCCAATGTAGGCCTCGGGGAATACCGCCAGTTTCGCGCCCTGCTCCGCCACGCGGCGCAGGATGCCGGCGGCCTTTTCGACGCTGGCCATGGGCTCGTAGGGAATGGAGGCGGCCTGGATGATTGCTACACGGGTCATGGGGACTCCTGAATTTCCTGGATTGAAGACCTAGAAGCGGCTGATGTCGTTGTCGCGGGTTTCCGGCAGGGTCTTCCACAGCACCACCAGGCACACCAGGGAAACCACCGCCAGGTAGGCTGCCGGCAGGTTCGCGTCGCCGGTCTGGCGGATGAGCGCGGCGGCGATGAAGGGACCGGGGCCGGCAAGAATGGCCAGCGCCAGGTTGTGGCCGAGCGCAGCGCCGGTGGAGCGGATCGAGGCCGGGAAGACTTCCACCAGCAGCACCACGTCCATGACCGCCGTGATCGCCACCAGCACGCCCATCACTGTCAGGCCGAGGAGAATCGCCAGCGGGTTGCCGGTGTTGAGCAGCAGGAAGATCGGATAGGCCAGCAGCGTCAGCGCAGCTGCTGCGCCCAGCAGCAGCTTGCGCCGGCCGATGCTGTCGCTCAGACGACCGATCAACGGGTTGACGATGACGTAGACCACCAGCGCGATGCTGCACAGCCACAGCGCGCTGCTGCGCGGCAGGCCGACGGTGCTGACCAGATGGTTGTTGGCGTAGGTGATGAAGTAGTAGAGCGACACGCCGAACAGCGCAGAGAAGGCGAAGGTGGTGATGAAGGCACGGCGGCGCACGGCTTTGCTCGGCGCTTGAGCCTTGTGCGAATCACGCTGGCGCACCATTTCCTCGTACACCGGGGTATCACCCAGCTTGCGGCGGATGAACACGGCGATGCCGGTCATCACGATGGACGCCACGAACGGCAGGCGCCAACCCCAGGCGGCCAATTGCGCATCGTCCAGCGCCGAGGAAATGCTCGCAGCGGTGAAGGTGCCGAACAGGAAGGCCAGCCCGGCCGTGCCGGTGATCACGCTGGCGGCGGTGGCGCGGCGGTTCGACGGCGCACTCTCGACGATGTAGATGCCGGCGCTGGACCACTCGCCGCCGACCATCATGCCCTGGATGAAGCGCATGGCGATCAGCAGGATCGGCGCGGCGATGCCGATTGCCTCATAGGAGGGCAACAGACCGATGATGGTGGTGCACACACCCATGCCGAACACCGTGATGATCAACACGGCGCGGCGGCCGAAGCGGTCGCCGATGGGGCCGAGGATCAGCGCGCCGAATGGCCGTGAGAGGAAGCCGACAGCGAACACCGCCAGCGACGAGAGCAGTGACACGCCCGGTGCACTGGAGGGGAAGAACAGCATGCCGATGACGGCGGCGAAGTAGCCGTAGATGGCGAAGTCGAACCACTCCATGAAGTTGCCGATGCCGACCGCCATGGCCCGCTTGCGGATGTCCGACTGCCCGCCCCTGGTACGGATGCTGCTAGCACCCAAGCTTTGCGAAATCGCGTCCACAGGATTCTCCATCCCTTGTTATGGTTGTGTGGACGCCAGACTAGGAAGCCCCACGACCGCAGGGCAAACGATTAGGAAATATGAGCCGGATTAACGTACGTAATATCGCGCGGATCGACCTGAACCTGCTGCTTACCTTCCACTGCCTGATGACCGAGCGCAGCGCTACTCGCGCCTCGGCCATGCTGCATGTGACCCAGGGCGCGGTCAGCTCGGCACTGCGCCGGCTGCGCGAGCATTTCGGCGACGAACTGTTCATCCGCACCGCCTCCGGCATGCAGCCCACGCGCAAGGCCATGGAACTGGCGCCCAAGATCGCCGAGGCGCTGACCTCGATCTCCGGCGTGCTGGGCAACGAGCCGGAGTTCTCCGCCCACGACTCCAGCTACGTGTTCAACATCGGCCTGTCCGACGATATCGAGGCCTACCTTGCGCCGCGCATCGTCAACGCTGCCGCAGCAGAAGGCCTGGGCGTGAGCTTCGCCTTTCACCAGAGCAACAGTTCGCTGTGGAAACAGTCCCTGCAGGACCCGGACATGGACCTGGTGATCTGCAGCGAGCCCAAGGACTTCAACACCAGCTACTCGTCCCAGGTGCTGTTCTCCTCGTCCTACTCCTGCCTGTTCCGCCCTCGCGGCCGGGCGGCGGACGAACCCATCGCCCTGGAGGAGTACTTCGCCGCCAACCACGTTCGCGTGTCCTACGATGGCCGGCGCGGCTTCATCGACGACCTGTTCGAGGCAGCGGGATACGCCCGGCGCGTCACCGCTTCCTTCACCCACTTCAGTGGCGCGCTGACGACGCTGATGAGCAGCGAAGTGATCGCTACCATTCCCAGCTTCGCCGCCGAAAGCTATGCAGCGATGACCGACCTGAGCGTCAGCCCGGTGCCGTTCCCGGTGCCGTCGTTCCGCTGCTTCATGGTCTGGGACATCGCCCGCCACAACAAACCGCACCACGAGTGGCTGCGGCAGTTCATCGGCGAACTGGCGCAGAAACTGGGGTGAGTTGCCTTGTGCTGTGCCTGATGGAAAGCCCCCCTGCCCCGTGATGCCAGGCTCTTATGGGTAGGATGGGTGGAGCGCAGCGATACCCATGCTGTCCGGTGCACGGCGTTGATGGGTATCGCTGCGCTCCACGCCATCCTACGCCGGGTCCGGCCCCAGACAGGGTGCCCGTTGTTGCAGGGCAGATAACACATCAGAGGCTTTCCAGCGGCATCGGCCGAAACAGCGGTTCGCTGGCCAGCACCTTGATGCCCGAAGGCGAGCTTTCCAGTAGGCGGCGTTCGCTGTCGGCCACCAGCAGTTCCAGGCCGTAGCCCAGCTCCCCCAGGCAACTGGCGATGCTGCCCACGGCCTCCTTCGCCCAGGGCTGGTCGGAATTGAAATGGCCGAGCAACTGGCCGTGGCGCCGGACGATGAGGCGGTACTTCTGCATGGCGGACTCTCACGAAAATCGAACGGAAGGATTACTTGGTATCGAATCGAAACATTGACAAAGCCTACCGTCCTGACGGATTTTGTCCAGGTAGTTTTGGTCGATACCATTTCCAGGCCCGAGAATCCCGTCATGAGCTTGCCCGCCGTTTCCCTCGACGCCCTCCTCACCGGCCACGCCGTGCCTTTTACCCGGCCCGGATCGCGCAGCGCCATTGCCAAGCAACCGCGCCAGGCCAACCTGGCGGTGACCACGCTCAGGGCTGGAGAGCGACGAGCAAGGCGACCTGCGCGTTCATGGCGGCGTCGAAAAAGCCATCCACCACTACCCTCGCGAGCACTATGCGGAGTGGGCCGCCGAATTGGGCGAGCACCCTCTGCTGGGCCGGCCCGGCGCCTTTGGCGAGAACTTCAGTACTACCGGCTGGACCGAAGCGGACCTCTGCCTGGGCGACCGCATCCGTGCTGGCACGGCCTTGCTGGAGGTGTCCCAGGGGCGCATGCCCTGCTGGAAGCTCAACGACCGTTTCGAGGTGGCGCAGATGGCCCTGCGGGTGCAGGAGTCCGGGCGCACCGGCTGGTACTACCGCGTGCTGGAGGAAGGCTCGGTGGCCGCCGGCGCGGTACTGGAACTGGTCGAGCGGCCCCATGCCGAGTGGTCGCTGAAGCGGCTATCCGCGGTGCTGTTCGACAAGCGCGTGGACGCCGACGTCCTGCGTGAATGCCTGGAGCTGCCGTTGCCGCCGAACTGGCGCCGCACCCTGTCTCGGCGCCTGGAGAACGGCGCGCTGGAGGACTGGAGCCCACGCCTGGAAGGCAGCCCCAAGGCCTGATTCAGGACTCCACGGCGCGCGCCGGAGCCTCTGCCGGCACACGGTGCAGACCGATGGCCCAAAGCACTCCGACGGTGAGCAGGACGATGGCCAGCGCCTCCACCGGGCCCGGCAGCCGCTGCTCGTTGATGTAGGCATAGGCGCAGGCGAACAGCGTCTCGAAGACGATCAGTTGGCCGCCCAGGCTCATCGGCAGGCGCCGCGTTGCAGCGTTCCACAGGCCATTGGCGACCCACGAACCGAACACGGCGAGGAACAGCGACACCCACAGGAACACCATCCAGCGCTCCGAGGAAATGCCCGTAGGCACCGCCTGGGGTGCGATCAGCACACCTGCGCCCGCCAGCACCACCGCCATCAAGCCGGTGACCACGCCGATCAGGGTCGACCACTCGTGGCTGTTGAAGTGGCTGGCCTTCAGGTAGCGCGCATTGGCGCTGGCGTACCAGGACCAGCAGGCGACGCCACAGAAGCCGCAGACGATACCGAGGATGCGCTCGCCCGGCGTGCTGCCGGAGGCCATCAAGGCCGTTGGATCAAGGTTGATGCAGAGGATGCCCAGCGCTACCAGCGCCAGTGGCAGCTTCATCCGCGACAGCGGCAGCGAGTCCTGTTCGGAACGGCTCTGGTAGGCGATCGCCAGCGGCATGATGCCATTGATCAGCGAGGCCGCTGCTACCCCGGCGAACTGCACCGCTGCCGAGAGCAGCGCGAAGTACAGCAGGTTGCCGGCCAGGGACAGGCGAACCAGTATCAGCAGGTCGTCGCGGCTGACCCGGCGTAGCAGGCCGAGGGCCACCGGCAAGGCAATCAGCAGCGAGATGGCGCCATACAGCGCAAAGCGCACGGAACTGATCAGCAGCGGGTTGAATTCCGGCACCAGCGACGGCGCGAGAATCACCCCGCCCCAGATTGCCCCTGCCATGCCTGCGTAGACCACCCCGCGCTTCATTTCCAACAACCTCGATACTTCGGTGAATGCCCATAAAGAGCCGCCACGGTAGCGGTTGTGGTAGGTTCTGACCAAGGATAAATCCGCACCGAGACATTCCTCGCAGGAATGCCTCAGACATCTCACCGGAGAGCCGTCATCAGCCGTTACCTGCGCACCCTGCCGCCCCTGGAAACCCTCATCACCTTCGAGGCCGTGGGCCGCTATGGCAGCTTCACCCAGGCCGCCACCGAGCTGTTCCTCACCCAGAGCGCAGTGAGCAAGCAGATGCGCGCGCTGGAAGACAGCCTCAAGGTGCCGCTGTTCGAGCGCAAACCGCGCGGCGTCACCCTCACCGCTGCCGGCGTCGAACTGCTGGGTACCGTCGACATGCTCCTCGACCGCCTGCAACACAGCGTGCGGCGCATCCGCAACGTTCACCAGAGCAACGCCGTGTCGGTGCTGGCGACCCATGCCATGGCGCAATTCTGGCTGTTCCCCAGGCTGATCGAGTTCAACAAGGCGCATCCAGGCATAGCGGTACACGTTCACGCGATCAACGAGATGGACGAAGCCAGCCTGGTGGATTTCGACCTGGGCATCCTCTACGGCGCGGGCGACTGGACCACGCTGGACTGCCGCTTCGTGCTGCCGGAAGTGGTTTACCCGGTCGCCCGGCCGGACTTCGACGCCTCCCGCATCACCACCCTCGAGCAGCTCGCCGCCGCCCCGCTGGTGCAACTGGATACCTCGGCCTGGAGCTGCCTGGACTGGCACGACTGGTTCGGCCACTTCGGCAAGGACTACCAACCGGCCGAAAGCGACCCGGTGTTCAACCAGCTCACCCTCGCCTACCGCGCCGTGCAACAGGGCATGGGCATCGGCCTCGCATGGGGCTTCATGGCCGACGAAGCAGTGGCCAACGGCGAGATGCAAAGGGTGACTGATCTGGCCATGGTCACCGAGCGCGGCGAATACCTGGTATCCCTGCGCCACCGCCAGCTGTCGCCAGCCGCGCAGCTGTTCCATGACTGGTTGCTGGCGTCACTGGGGCTGGACGAAACGCCTGCGTAAGCACTCGATCACCTGCTCGACCGACGGCCCCTGCACTGCGGGCGGCACAGGCGCTTCGCCGAACTCACGCCAGACGAACAGGGTCAGCTCGGCGCCGTCAGTCTGGGTGGCGGCGTCTTCGACGTGAGCGAACCGGGTGAGCGCGCGGTAACGCGCATCGGCCCAGAACGCTTCCTCCACCCAGGCGTACACCGGGATGAAATGGAAGTGGATGGGGAAACCCGGCGAATGCCCGAAACGGCCGATGTACAGCCATTTGGGTTGCAGTGTCTCTTCGAGGATGCGCTGGACGTTCGCCATCAACACGCCCATTTCCGCCAACGCGGCCTCCGGCAGATCGGCCAGGGATTCCACTGGCCGCTTCGAGCCGAGCATCAGGTAGCCCGGCAAGGCAGACGCCAGATGGTGATTGAGCAGCCAGTGCTCGGTCTGATGGATGACGTGAGTGGCAGGAATCTGCATCGACTGGCGTCCAGCGCAAAACGGGACGCCAGCCTAGCAGACTGAACCCTTGAGATCGCCCTTGCAGAGGCCTTCAGGCGAGCGCGACCCAGCCGCGGAAGGCGAAGCCGACATAGAAGGCCTCGATGCGGCTGAATCCAGCTTCCCAGAGCAGCGCTTCATCCTGCTCGGGGGTGAGGATGTTCAGGTGCGCGTCCACGGCGCTGCGCGCCTGCTGTGCATTGGCTGACTCCATTCCGGCGCTGACGGCGAACTCGGCATAGCGCGACAGCCAGCGCGCCCGCTCGCCCGTACCTTGCGGTACACAGAGATGCGCCATGACGAAGGCAGAACCGGGCTTGAGCCGGGAGTGAATCTCGCGCAGCACGCGCAGGCGCTCCGGCTCGGGCAGGAAGTGCAGGGTCAACAGGCAGGCGCCGCCATCGAAAGGGCCTGCTGGCGCGTCTTCGATATAGCCCTGCAGCAGGTCGGCGCGATGGGCGTTCGGCCCGAGCATCTGCGCCGCCACCGCGAGCATCTCGGCGGAAGGGTCGACGCCAGTGAAGCGCCAGGCCGGCTGCGCCTCGGCGAAGGCTCGCAGCTCCATGCCGCCACCCGCGCCAAGCACCAGCAGGTGACCGTCGTGCGGCGCCTGCTCGGCCAGCAGGATCGCCGCCATGCGGTGCAGATCGAACAGGCCGGGCACGAAGCGCGGCGGGTTTTCCGCGTAGCGCGCGGCGGCGTCGGGGTCATGGAACGGAGCCATCAGTTCGGAGTGGTTCATGCAGATTCCCTTGCGTTTCACTCGCCAGCGAAAAGCTTCTTCAGCTCCCGCTCGCTCACGGCCTTGGCCATGGCGGTGAGGAACACCTTGAACAACAGCCCGCAGAACATCGCGGTCAGGGCGATGGTGAAGAAGGTCGCCACCAGCCAGTCGACCGGCGCCCAGCCACTGGCGATCACTACCGGACGGTAGACCAGGGTGCCGGCGATCACCACCCAGTGACTGAAGCAATAGAAGCACTGGAACAGGTGGCCGACCTGCGGATGGACTTTCCAGGCCAGGGCACGCAGGGGCGCGAACAGTTCGGTCTGGGTGACGGTCATGGACAGGGCGGATGCGGCAATGGCCAGCGCAAGGCAGGTCCACAGCGCGCCGGCCAGCGGCGAGTTCAAGAGGTCGGTCATGGGAGGGTTCCTGGTGGGATTGGGAGTGGCGCTTCGAATCTTTCGTTACTTTTAAAGTAACTTGATTGAGCAGGCAGGGTCAATGCCGGCCATCGACCGGCATTTCAGCCAGCAATCCTCAGTGGTTTTTCGGGTAGAGCGCAGTGAAGCGTTCGGCGAGATCGGCGAGCGATACAGCGCCCAGGCGCTCCAGCAGGATGGTGGTGGCCTGCTCCATGGCATCCTGCAGCGCCGCGTTGACCACCTTTTCCACCAGGCAGTCCGGGTGCACGTTATCGAAACCCATGGCGAACAGGCGCTCGCTGCCCACCGCGCGGTAGACGTCCAGCAGCGTGACCTGGGCCAGGTCACAGTCCAGCGTCCAGCCACCGCCGTGGCCCTTCTCCGAACGCACGTAACCGGCTTCACGCAGACCGCCCATGGTCCGCCGCACCACGGCCGGGTTGGTGCTGAGCATCTGGGCGATGCGCTCGGAAGTCACGGGCTGGTCGTCGCGGGCCATGTGCAGCAGCACGTGGAGCATGCGCGAGAGGCGGCTGTCGGTTCGCACGGCGGGGTCTCGAAGGGAAATGCGACTGCATCATCGCACCCTGCCCAGGCGCGGTTCAAACCCGTCTGCCACTGGCATTGCCATGGGAATGGGCGACAATGGCGATCATCCACCCTCTTCCGCCTCGCCACGAGCCTTCCGACCATGAACGATCTGTCCATCCAGCTGGTGCAGACCGGCCCTGAACACCAGGACCTGATCCGTAACCTCTACCAGTACTACGCCTATGAGTCATCGGACTGGGAAGACGAGGACGTGGAGGTCGACGGTCGCTTCTACATCCACGAGGAGCACCTGGCGCGCTACTGGAGCGAGCCGGAGTGGAGCGCGAACCTGATTCTCGCCGATGGTTTCATCGCCGGCTTCCTGCTGGTGGAAGGCAGTGAGTTGCCGGGCATCGACGCGCTGGAGCTGTCGGACCTGTTCGTGCTGAAGAAGTACCGTCGCATGGGGATTGGCCGCGCCCTGGCCAACCAGGTGCTGCTGGGCAACCCCGGCCCCTGGCTGGTGCGTTTCTATGCTCAGGACGAGGTGGCGGCGGCCTTCTGGAAAGCCGTGTTCGCCGACCTTCCGCGCCCGGTGCAGAGCATCGAGCCGGGGGACGATCCACAGCTGGTGAGCTACCTGATCAGCCCGGCCACGCACTGAAAGCGCTGTACGCCAGGATCAGTCTTCTGTCATTTCCGATCATTGAGCGACTTGCCGAACCGGCCGTATCGTCCTGAACGAACAACAAGAAGCTCAGGAGCTACTCCCGTGACCGCACTGAACCTGCATCCCCAGGCCGCCGCTTCGCTGGCCAGCTGGCACCAGATGGTGGCCGCCAAGAACCTGTCCAACCTGCCGCAACTGCTGGCACCCAACGCGGTGTTCCGCTCGCCCATGGCGCACTCGCCCTACCCCGGCGCACCGGTGGTCTCGACCATCCTCAACACCGTGTTGCAGGTGTTCGAGAACTTCACCTACCACCGCGAGCTGGCCACCGGCGACGGCCTGAACGTGGTGCTGGAGTTCAGCGCCACGGTGAACGGCAAGGACCTCAAGGGCATCGACATGATCCGCTTCGACGAAGACGGCAAGATCGTCGAGTTCGAGGTAATGGTCCGCCCGCTCAGCGGCCTGCAGGCACTCGGCGAGGAAATGGGCCGGCGCCTGGCGCCCTACCTCGCGGCCGCCAAGGCACAGACCGCCAAGAGCTGATTGCCCGCCACGGGGATTTCTGCTGGGATGAGCCATCACCCGCTTCAAGGAAATCCCCATGGCCTCCTATGAGGAACTCTTCTCCATCGGTGAAGGCTTCGACGCCTTCGTCGTCCACGGTCTGCCCGCTGAGATCGCCGGCGTGCGCAAGGTCCAGCAGTTGCTGGCCGAGCCCGGCACGATCAGCGCCGAGACCCTGCGCCGCATCCAGGCCGTCGAGGGCCGCTACCGTTTGCTGATCGCCGGCGAGATGTGGTGCCCGGACTGCCAGATCAACGTCACCGTGATGGACCACCTGAAGCGCCTGCAACCGCGAGTGGAGCTGGCGGTGATCACCAAGGGCCGCGCCGAAGATGACCTTCGCGAACGCATGGCGCTGGATCGCATCCTGATTCCGGTAGTGCTGGTGCTCGATGGCGATTATCAGCCGGTGGGCCGCTTCATCGAACGGCCGCTGGAAGTGGTTGCTGGCGGCGATGTTCTCAAGCCCGCCTACCGTGCGGGCGAGTACCTGGAAAGCACGCTGCGCGACCTGCTGGATCTGTTCGAAAAGGCCGAAGGCCGCGCCTGAACATGCCTTGCGGATAAGTAGGATGGGTGGAGCGAAGCGATACCCATCAACGGAGTTGCCGGTCAATCGATGGGTATCGCTTCGCTCCACCCATCCTACGAAGACAGTGAAGGCCAGCGGACCCGCAGTGAAATCGAAGGCATGAAAAAGCCCCGCGATGCGGGGCTTTTTCGTTCAGGCCAGTCGGATCACATGGAGTACTTGACGGTGAACATCAGGTTGCGCGGCTCGCCGTAGTTCAGGTTGCCGAAGCTGATGCCGCTGTAATAGTACTTGTCGAAGATGTTGTTGAAGTTCACCCGCGTGTCGATGTTCTCGTTGACCTTGTAGCCGAGCATGGCGTTGGTCACCGTGTAGCCACCCTGCTGGAAGCCGGTGGTGGTGTCCTCTGTCTGGCTCTGGGTCACGAGGTTGCCGCCCACGCGCCATTGGTGCAGCTCGCCCGGCAGGGTGTAGCTGGTGGCGAGCTTGAACAGGTGGCGCGGCTTGCTCGGGTCGAACTGTTTGCCGACGTTATCCTCGTTGCTGTCGTGCTTGTACTTGGCGTCGACGTAGGTGTAGCCCGCCATGGCCTGCCAGTTCTCGGTGATGGCACCGCTGACTTCCATGTCCACGCCCTGGCTGCGGACCTTGCCCGAAGCGCGCGAGCAGTAGATCGAGGTCGGCGAGCTGGGGCACGGCGAGGGGCCGCTGGTGTCGTCGGTGGCGCGGTTTTCCTGGTCGATCTGGAAGATCGCCAGCTGGGTGTTCAGCGCACCGCCGAAGTGCTCGCCCTTCAGGCCGATCTCGTAGTTCTTGCCGGTGATCGGGTCGAGCAGGCTGCCACTGGCGTCGAAGTTGCTCTGCGGTTTGAAGATATCGGTGTAGCTGGCATAGACCGAGTAGACGTCGTTCAGGTCGTAGACCACGCCGGCGTAGCGGGTGACGTTGCGGGTGACCTTCTGGGTGCCGGTGTCGTTGTGCGGGTCGGCTTCGTACCAGTCCAGGCGCCCGCCGAGAATGACCTTGAGCGGGTCGGCGACGTTCAGGCGGGTGGTGACGTACGCGCCCTTCTGCTCCTGGTCGAGCTTCATGTTCCAGAGGCTCATGTCGATGTTCGGCTTCTGCACCGAACTCGGGTCCCACTTCGTCGGGTCGAACGGGGTCACCGGCGAGCCGTCGTTGTAGGTCAGGTCACCCCAGCCACCGTGACCGTCGAAGCGCTCTTCGCGGTAGCTGCCGCCGAACACCAGTTCATGCTCGCGGCCGAAGGCCTGGAACGGCCCGTTGGCAAAGGCGTCGTAGCTCTGATGGTCGTCGGTGTAGGAGTACTGCCCCGGCCCCATGGTCATGGTCGGGCAGCCTTCGGTGTAGTAGCAGCTGTTGTACAGGCCGAGCATCTCGATGCGCGCCCACAGCTTGTCGGCGGCGACCTTCATCTGCCAGCCATTGTCGAAGCGGTGCACCACGTCGCCGAACAGATGGGTGGTGGTGGTATCCCAGTAGGACCAGTCGGCGCCGTAGTAGTCGGAGCGCTTGAGGTCCAGATGACGACCACCCAGCGGCGCCGGCAGGCCCACCCAGTTGTCGTTCTTGTTGTCGTTCTGGTAGGACGCGCCCAGGGTCAGGGTGGTGTCCGGGTTCAGGTCGGCCTCGGTGATGCCGTAGAGCACACCGCGCTCGCCGCTGACGACGTCCTGGAAGCTGTCGCGGGTCTCGTAGGCGGCCACCGCGCGACCGCGCAGGGTGCCTTCGCTGTTCAGCGGGCCGGATACGTCGACCTGGCTGCGGTAGCGGTCCCAGGAACCGGCACTGCCTTCCAGGCTCATGTGGAAGTCCTGGGTCGGACGCTTGCGCACCATGTTGACGGCAGCGGCCGGGTTGCCGGCGCCCTGCATCAGGCCGGTGGCGCCACGCACCACTTCGACGCGGTCGAACATCGCCAGGTCGGCGGCGGAAATCACGTCCTGGGTATAGGTGGAAATGCTGGTGGCCAGGCCGTCGTACATGATGTTGTCGACGTCGAAGCCGCGCGCCGCGTAGCTCACGCGCGCCGGGCCGTACTGCTGCACGGTCATGCCGGTGACGCCGCGGATCGCGTCGTCCAGGTCCTGCATGTTCTGGTCTTCCATCTGCTGGCGGGTGACCACACTGACCGACTGCGGCGTTTCGCGGACGGTCATGTTCAGCTTGGTGGAAGTCTGCATCACGCCGGTGGTGTAGGAACCGGTGCCCTCGGTGGTGCCCGGCGCGACGGTGGCGGCACCGACGATTTCGGTCGCGCCCAAATCGACGCTGTCATTGCCCGCTGCACCGCGTGTGGTGCCGCTAACCTGCGCACTGTTGCCGTTGACCGTGCCTTGCAGGCCGCTGTCCGCCAGCAGACGATCGAGTGCCTCGCTCGGCTCCATGTTGCCCTTGAGTGCCGGCGCGCCAACCTTGGCGATCTGGGCACGATCATAGGAAATCCGCATTCCGGTCGCGGATTGCAATTGCTCCAGGGAAGCGGCCAGGGGCTGCTTGGGCAGGTCGATGGCCACGGGGGCCGCCACTGCGGAGAGAGCAAAAGTGGAGAGACTGAGCAGGAGCGCTCCCGACGCTACGTCTTTCATCTGCTGAAGGATCCTTCGGTGCGAGGTTTTGCACTCTGGCGGCGCAATGACTCGGGTTGGCGAATGCCGGCGTGGTGGACGCCGACGGGGAGCCAAAGTGTATGCAGATGTAAATTCTTTGTAAATGCGAATACTTCGTATCTTATTTGTTATTTACAGACCAGTCTTGCGAAGCCGACACATCCTTCAAACCGCTACACCACGGCTGGGTACTGCGTAGGAGCGGACTCTGTCCGCGATGGGTTTGCCCAGCTCCACGCGACATCGGAGGATGTGATGAATCGATCGCGGACAAAGTCCGCTCCTACGCGCAGGCCCGAAGTTTCGTAGGGCGGATAACCTGGAACAGGTTATCCGCCAGATGCGCCACCGGCGGATAACGCTGGCGCGTTATGCGCCCTACCTTCTGTTCGCGAGCAAGCTCGCTCCTACAGGGTCTGCAGTGTGCGCTCTTTGTAGGAGCGAGCTTGCTCGCGAACCGCACGGCACAGGGCAGGCCAATCGCGGACAAAGTCCGCCCCTACGCGCGGACCTGAAGCATGAAGTCGATGAAAGCCCGTACCCGCGACGGAACATGGCGTGCGTGGGGGTAGATCAGCAGGAAGGGCCGCGTCGTCTGCCCGTAGTCCTTCAGCACTTCCACCAACTCGCCCCGCGCCAGTTCTTCCTGCACGGTGAAGCGGTAGGCCTGCATCAGCCCGCCACCGCACTTCGCGAGGGTCGCTGTGGCCAGGTAGTCCTCCAGCACCGTGAGGCTACCGGTCGTTTCGTTCTCCACCAGCTTGCCGTTGATCCGGAAGGACCAGGGCACGCGCCGGCCGGTACTGGGCAGCTCGAACTGGATGCACTCGTGTCCGGCAAGATCGTCCGGCGTCTGCGGTATGCCCGCGCGCTCGAGGTAATCCGGCGTAGCAACCACCACCAACTCGGCGTCTTCCAGGCGCCGCGCCACCAGGCTGGAGTCCGCCGGATCGCGGCCACGGATCGCCAGGTCGTACCCCTCGTTGGCGAAGTCGATATTGCGGTTGCTGACATGCACCTCGACCTGCACCTGCGGGAATCTCCGGCGGAATTCCGGCAGCCGGGGAAACAACCGGTAATGCGCGTAGGGCGTGGGCACGCTGATGCGCAGGCGCCCGGAAGCGATGCTCTGGCCGCCACTGACCGCGCGCTCGGCATCCACCAGCTGGGTCAGCGCCTGGCGGCATTGCTCGAAGTAACTGCGGCCGTCGTCGGTCAGGCGCATCTGCCGCGTCGTGCGAACAAACAGGCGCACACCCAGGCGCTCTTCCAACCGCGCCACCGAGCGGCTTACCGCGGCCGGCGTGATGCCCGCCTCGTTGGCGGCGGCGGTGAAGCTGCCAGTCTCCGCAGCCAGGCAGAACAGTTCGATGCTGCCCAGTTGCAGGTCGTCGAAATGGCGGGTCATGGCGTAGCTCGATTGATTACATGAGGTATCAATTCAAATGCCATCAGCCATATTTTTCAATCCGTGATTGCAGCCTAGATTGGCCTCCAAGACGCAGGCACACCGCCCCGCCCTACTCTCGGAGAAATCATCATGAGCAAGACCGTCATCGTCACCGGCGCTTCCAGCGGCCTCGGCTTCGCCATCGCCCGCGCCTATCTGGAACGTGGCTACAACGTAATCGGCAACTCCCGCACCCAGGCGCGCCTGGAGGAAGCCGCGGCCCGGCTGGGCAACCCGCACAACTTCCTCGGCGTGGCCGGCGACATCGCCAGGCCGGACACCGCGCGGCGCCTGTTCGCCCAGGCCATCGAGGCTTTCGGACAGGTGGACATCCTCATCAACAATGCCGGTATCTTCATCGCCAAGCCGGTGGGCGATTACACCGAGGAAGAACTCGACGCCATCGTCGACACCAACCTCAAGGGCTTCTTCTATCCCGCCCAGGCCGCCGCTCAGCACATGGCAGCCAACCGCTCGGGGCACATCATCAGCATTACCGCCTCCATCGCCATGCAACCCAACGTGAAAGTCCCGGCACTGCTGCCGGTGCTGATCAAGGGCGGCCTGAACAGCGCGGTACGCGGCCTGGCCCTGGAGCTGGCGGCGTCCCACGTACAGGTCAACGCCGTGGCGCCGGGGATCATCGAAACTCCATTGCACCCCGATGACGAAGGTACCCGCGCCTTCCTGCGCGGCCTCTCGCCCAGTGGCAAGATCGGCAACCCGCAGGATATCGTCGACGCGGTGCTCTACCTGACCGACTCGACCTTCGTCAGCGGAACCATCCTCAACGTCGACGGTGGCTCCACCACCGGCGTCTGGTAAGCCAACCTTTACAACAACAACGGAGAACCGCCATGCCCTACGTAAACATCCAGGTCACCGACGAAGGCGTGACCGCCGACGAGCGCCGCCAGCTCATCGAAGGCGTCACCGAACTGCTCGAGCGCGTACTGCGCAAGCCGCCGTCGACCACCTACGTGGTGATCCAGGAAATCGCTACCGACGCCTGGGGCGTAGGCGGCAAGACCGTCGCCGAACTGAAGGCGCAGGGCAAGCACGGCAGCAGCTGACCCAGCGGGCACGCCGGAGGCTCACCAGAGCCACCGGCGCTTGCCATGCACCAAGCTGGTGCTGATAGGATCGGGAGCCTACCCGCTCCCATCGACAGCCGAGGCAAGGAATGCTCGTCGCGCTCAAGCGTTACCCGCTACAGGTCAACCTGCTGCTCTGCGGTACCTTCCTGCTCACCCTGGGCCGCGCCATTACCCTGCCCTACCTGGTGATCTACCTTTCGACCCAGTTCGACCTGCCCGTCAGCCGCATCGGCCTGATCATGGGCGGTGCCCTGTTCGGCGGTTCGCTGCTCAGCCTCTACGGCGGTTTCCTGATCGACCGGATGCCCGGCTTCCGGCTGATCCTCGGCTTCGGCACCTGCTTCGTCGCCGCCTTCGCCGGCATGCTGCTGACCACCCAGCTGTGGCTGTTCTTCCTGTTCCTGCTGGGCTTCAACTTCGCCTATTCGGTCACTGACGTGGTGGTGAAGACCATCTTCGGCCGCCTCCTGCCGGCCGGCGAACAGGGCCGCGCCTTCTCCATCCGCTACACCCTGATCAACCTCGCCTACGCCATTGGCCCCTTTATCGGCGCAGCGCTCGCGCAATGGCACGCGCACGTGCCCTTCGTGGTATCCGCCGTGCTGGGTGGCCTGTTCCTGCTCGCCTTCCTGCGTTACGGGGACCGTGGCATGCGCCCGGCTGAAGGCGTCGCGCCGCCGTCTTTCCTCGCCGTGATCGGCGTGCTGGCCAAGGACCACCGGCTGATGTACTTCACCCTCGGCGGCGTGCTCACCGCCGTGGTATTCGGCCAGTTCTCCGCCTACCTCTCGCAGTACCTGGTGGCCACCGGCACCGCGGAATACGCCTACCAGGTGATCCAGACCCTGCTCGGGGTCAACGCCGTGACCGTGATCGCCCTGCAGTACCTGCTGGGCAAGCGCATCGGCAATGAGCACCTGCAGCGCTGGCTGATCGTCGGTCTGGGGCTGTTCGTGCTCGGCATCGTCGGCTTCGGCCTGTCCCACAGCCTCTGGCACTGGGGGCTGGCGATGGTGGTGTTCACCCTGGGCGAGATCATCGTGATCCCTGCCGAGTACATGTTCATCGACCGCATCGCGCCGCCGCACCTGCGCGGCGTGTACTACGGCACGCAGAACCTGGCCAACCTCGGCGGTGCCTTCGGACCGATCCTGGTGGGCTGCTTCCTCGCCCTGTTCGCGCCGCACTGGGTGTTCGTCATGCTCGGCGCGTTCATCATCGGCGGCGGGGTGTTCTATGTGCTCGGCTCCGCGCTGAGCGAACGGCAGGCACGGGGTGCTTGACCTCAAGTCCACTTGAACCGGGATGCTGCTCCCATCGACTCATCCGAAGGAATCAGCCATGCCCCACTCCCTCACGCTCCTGCTGCACATCGCCGCCATCGGTATCGGCGCCACCCTGCTGATGGATGGCTGGACCATCCTGCGCAAACGCCTGCTCGGCGTCCCTTCGCTGGATTACGCCCTGCTCGGACGCTGGATCGGCCACATGCCGCGCGGGCAGTTTCGTCATGCACCCGTCGGCAAGGCAGCCCCTGTCGCCGGCGAGCTCGCGCTGGGCTGGTTCGCCCACTACGCCACCGGCATCCTGTTCGCCGCGATGCTGCTCGGCGCCACCGGTCGCAACTGGCTTTACGCACCGACGCCCTTGCCCGCGCTGGCGTTCGGCCTGGCCACGGTTCTGATGCCCTTCCTGCTGATGCAGCCGGCATTCGGTCTGGGCATCGCCGCGGCAAAGACGACCAACCCGACCAAGGCGCGACTGCACAGCCTGGCAACCCATGCCATATTCGGCTTGGGCCTGTTCCTGTCCGCCCTGGTGCTGGGGCGCGCGATCTGAACCTCAGGCGTGCTGCGCGCCCGCCCGCTTGAGCAACTGCTTGCAGCGTTCGGACAGATGCACCACGCGCAGATGCTTACCGGCTTTGCTGTAGCGCTCGCGCAGGGTCATCAGCGCGGCGATGGCCGAGTAGTCGACGAAGCTCAGGTGCGCGCAGTCCAGAGTCACCTGCTGCGGATCATTCGCCGGGTCGAACTGGTTGAGGAACGGCGTGGTGGAAGCGAAGAACAGCGTGCCGTGGACGCGGTACAGCTTGCTACCGTCAGCTTCATCATGGATGTCCGCGTACAGCTCACGGGCGTGCTTCCAGGCGAAATCCAGCGCCGCCAGGATGATGCCGCAGAACACCGCCGTGGCCAGGTCCGTGGCGACCGTGATGGCGGTCACCGCGATGATCACCAGCACATCGCTCAGCGGCACCTTGTTCAGCACGCGCAGCGAAGCCCAGGCAAAGGTCTGCTGCGACACCACGAACATCACGCCCACCAGCGCCGCCAGCGGAATGCGCTCGATCAACGGCGAGAGTAACAGCACGAAGAGCAGGATCATCACCCCGGCCACTACGCCGGACAGCCGACCCCGGCCGCCGGAGCTGAGGTTGATCACCGTCTGGCCGATCATCGCGCAACCACCCATGCCCCCGAACAGCCCGGAAACGATGTTGGCACCACCCAGCGCTACGCATTCACGGTCCGGGAAGCCACGGGTCTCGGTGATCTCGTCGGTGAGGTTGAGCGTCAGCAGGGTTTCCAGGATGCCGACCATGGCCATGAGGAAGGCGTAGGGCGCGATGATCCGCAGGGTTTCCAGGTTCCAGGGAATGTCCGGCAGCGCGAACGGCGGCAAGCCGCCAGCGATATGCGCCATGTCGCCCAGGGTGCGCGTCGGCAGGCCGAGCAGGTAAACCGCCAGCCCGACACCGAGGATCGCCACCAACGCCGGCGGCACCGCGCGGGTCAGCTTCGGCAACCCATAGACCACCGCCATGGTCAGAGCCACCAGCCCCACCATGACGTACAGCGGGTTGCCACTGAGCCAGTGCTCTCCGTCCTTGAAGTGTTCGAGCTGGGCCATGGCGATGACAATGGCCAGGCCGTTGACGAAGCCCAGCATCACCGGGTGCGGCACCATGCGCACCAGCTTGCCCAGGCGCAGCAGGCCGAACAGGATCATCACCATCCCGCCCAGCAACACCGTGGCCAGCAGGTACTGCACGCCGTGCTGCACGACCAGCGCGACGATCACCACCGCCATCGAACCGGCAGCGCCGGACACCATGCCGGGGCGGCCGCCGAACAGCGCGGTCAGGGTGCAGAGGATGAAGGCGCCGTAGAGGCCCATCAGCGGGTTGAGGTGGGCGACCAGGGCAAAGGCGATGCACTCGGGCACCAGCGCGAAGGACGTGGTCAGTCCGGCCAGGACATCGGCACGCAAGCGGGCGGGTTTCATTTTTCTACTCGGAACGGGGACTTCGAAGGGCCGGCAATGGTACGGAAAACCGCCCTGCCCGGCCACCCGTGGTTCCCGCGGACCCAGTGCCACTGTCACAGGTGGATAACAGCAGTACCCAGCCAACCAGCATCCAGTACCTAGGCATCACCGAGCAGTATCCATCTGACGTGTTTCGGGCCGACGGTGACCTTGTCCGGCAGCGGCCACAGGCGGGTTTCGCGTCGCTCCAGCACCAGCGTCGGCAGGGTGTCGCCTTGCTGGAAACGCTGAAGGGGTTGGCCTTTGACGGTGATCCAGGAGAAGGACACGTCCATGGCCTGCCAGTAGCCATCGCGCGGGCAGGCTTCGCCGCTGACGCAGATGGGCGGGACGGGGTATGAAGGGAGGTGGACGAAGTGGGGCGACTCGGGCGTGGGGCGGCCGGTGGCCGGGTCGAGGTGTTTGTCCTTGGCCAGTTGCTGGATCAACGCTTCGCTGGGTTTGGGCGGCGGGATATTGGCCTTGCGTTCCTCCAGCCAGTTCAGCTTGCCATCCCAAGGCGGCAGTTTGGCGGGCGGTAGCGGGAGAATGTCGTTGATCTCGGGGACTTTGGGCGAGGCGTAGGAGTATCTGGCGAGGATGCGCCAAATAGTCTTGTAGCGGTCGGCGCGTTCGAGGTCTTCTCTTAACCCAAGGTAGTACAGCTCATCTATAGGGGGGGGGTTACGAAAGGCATCGCCCAGCATGCCTGCAGAATGCTCACTGCCTGCAGCTACTCCAAGTTGGAATGCCTCCACTGCTTCTTGATAGCGCTTTCGCCCTTGCAGGTTGACCCCTAGATCACTGGCTGCATCTCCATTGCCCTGTTCGGCTGCACAACGGCGCATCTGCCGGGCAATCTCTGGGGCCATGGTCCCTGGCGCTAACTTTCGGGCCACATACGCCTGCGCTTCGGGGTTGCCCATGTCCGCCGCCTTGCGGTAATAGCGCAGGGCCATGTCCTTATCTGCCTTCAGCCCCAGTGCCCCCTGTTGCAGGGAGATCGCGATGATGGTGTAGCCCGTGGCGACCTTGGCCTCGATCAGCTCTTCGCTCAGGCGCAGGTGCTCGGCGCTACGCAGGCGGAACTTGCCCTGCATGGAGCCGTTCTGCAGGTTGATATTGGCCTTGGCATGGCCGTGTTCTGCGGCGATGCGGTAGAGACGTTCCACCTGCACATCCACGACAGGGTCTTCCTTGAGCTGGTTGTTCTTCTGCAACCAGCGGGCGTAGTGGAACAGCAGGTCGCTGTCCGCCGTGGGTGTGGGAAATACTTCATGCTGGCAGGTGAAGGCCAGGTTGGCGCGAACTTGGGTCAGCGGGTCCACGGTGGTTTCCTTTTCCGGGGGAGTGACAGCGTTGCCGGAGTCACACGCAGCAAGTAGCAACACGCAAGCAAGCAAGAGCAGACGGCGCATCAGTCGAGGTCCTTGAGGATGGCCTGGTCGTAATAGAACTCGACGATGGGGGCGTAGGGTACGTCCGTCGTCTTGTCTTCGGCGTCAAGGCGATCATTATTCTTCTTGATGATGTCCTCCCAAGCCTTGAACGCCTCTTCCGGATCATCCTGCACGCCCTTCCCTGCGGTATGCCGATTCCACAACCGTCGGCGCATGGCCTGGGTGATCTCTGCCCTTTCGTGGGCGATATTCATTTCGCTGTCCACCTGCATGCTGCGGGTGTTGATATTCGCCGAGCCGTGGGTGGTGAAGACGTCGTCGACGATCATCAGCTTGGAGTGGATGTACACCGGCATCCAGGCATCGGTCGGCGAGTCCTTGGACACCAAGGAGCAGATGTGGACCTTGAGGCCGGGGCGCTCCGGCGGGCGGTTGACGGGGTTCTTTTCGATCTGCTCGATCTCCGCCTTGAGGTCGGCCGCGCGTTGCCGCGCGGCTTCTTCGGCCTGCGCCTGTGCGTCCCTGGCTTTGTCGCCCAAGGTGGTGCCGCCCAGAGCGTCGGATAGTGAGGTGACGGCCTCCAGAGCCGTTTGTTCGAGGCGCTCGTGCCAAGCCGGCTCCAGTTCAGCGGCACGCTGTTTGGCTTGCTCGATACGGCGCAGCTTGGTGACTTCCGGAATGGTTTCCTCTCGGCCCAGGCGCTCGAGCATGCGCTGGGTGTTGGCGGTGCCCGACCCCATGCCATCGTCGGTGTCATTGGTGATCACGAACAGATGCAACGCGCCATGTTCACCAGGGTCGCGCCCATTATTGGTCTGTGCCTTGGCGGCATCGAGGATGGCATCGGCCAGGGACGGCCAGCGGAAGTACTGGTTTTCGATGTAGATGAACTGGGTGGCGTTGTTGATGGCTTGCAGGTAAACCTGTTCGATATCGCGCCGACCCTCCTGCGCCTGGGTGCGCAGGAGTTGGGCCATGAGCAGTGGATCTTCCTTGCAGGGGGCCAGTTGTTTGGCGACCGTTGCCGCCTGGCGCTGGGCGAAAAGGTCTTCGTCTGTTTCGCGGAGCCAGGCTTGGGCGAAGTTGTGGTGAAGGTCGCGCAGTATCGGCCCGGTCACTCGGCTGGAAATATCCTGGCGTGGCAGACGACCACGAGGGCCGCGGTTGGGAGCAGGCTTGTCGGACGGCGTGCGGCCCCAGGCGGAGTGCGCGTCGGTATCCCAGTATTCATCGAGCATGTTGTGGCCCATGACGAAGCCCACTGCGCGCTCGGGAAGTTCGAAGTCGACGATAACGGTCTTCTGGTGATGGGTAACCAAACCCGCCAGGATGGCGATCGTCTCGGCACTCAGGTCCGGGTCGAGGCTGTGCAGCGCGGCCTGGTAGGCGATTTCGGCTCGTTGAATGGCGCCGAAACCTCGACTGACGAACACCGGGCGATGCCTGGGCCAGTCCATTGCTCGGTCATCCGCTGCGGAACAGTCGACGAACCACTGACGATCATAGGCGTATTGTTCATTCGTGGCGGTCTGCCCTGCGCGGTTCCACAGATACGGGAATTTGCCCGGTAGGTTGGCTTCGCCCACATATCCGGTGGAGTTGGAGGGCAGCTCCCATCCCAGGATTCGCACGCGCACCGGGTTGTCCTTGTCCTGCGCCTTGGCCATCAGCAACTCGCCGATGCTTGGAGACTTGCCATCGCGAATGAAGTACATCGACGGCTGGAAGCCCCAGCAGATGATATCCACCGTCTTCGTCGCCTTTTCGATGGCTTCATGCACCTCGCGGAAGGCTTCCTCGCCATTGATCAGCGGTTTGTAGGTCGCCAGGCGCGGGATGTACTCGGTGTCGCACACAAACCAGGGCGAGACGCACCTCACCTCCTGGGTGTGCTGCAGCGATAGTGGGGTAACAATTTCGCGCCGAATCATGATTGCTCTCCTGCTCGTTTGGCGATGTGCTTCAGTAGCGCGGCATAGTCATTTCGATGGTCGGTGTGCAGCGAAGCTGGCCCTGCCTCGGGATAAGCTGGCTGAGACGGGTGATTTTGCAGGCCGCGACTGGCCAGTTCCCCCTGCTCCGGGTTGCTGTACTCCTCGGGCACGGGAATGCGGTAGCTGACGCCGTTGGCCAGCTCCAGGCGGTACTGCCGGGTGATGACCTGATGGTCGAAGGCGAGGAAGCCGGTCTTGTCCAGCACGCCTTTCTCCAGGGGTGCTCCGTCGGCATACAAGGTGTAAGGCATGCCCGCCCAGGTCGATTGCGGGGCGGTGGGGGCGCGTGAGATGCGGACATTGATGCGCTGGGCGGCATCGAGCTTGGGGTAGCCCGGATGGGTCGCCAGCATGCTCGCCGGCACCTGGAAATCGAAGTGCGCTGACTTGATCAGGTGGTCGCCCTGCGTGCCGTACTCGATGCCGCAGTTATCCATCGTGATGTAGCTACCGCCGGCGTTGATGACGATGCGCTTCTTGGCGGTGATATGGATTTCGTTCTCGGTGCTGACGATGTCCACGCCCTTGCGGGCAAGCAGCTCCATGCGGTCGTTCTGCGCCTGGATTTGTACCGGCCCCTGGTTGGCGAAGAGCTTCATGCCGAGCTTGCGCACGAACAGGCTCAGGCCTTCGCCCACGCCGATGAACAGGCGCTTGACCACGCTGATGTCCGCCTCGTTACCAGCGTTGAGCATCAGGTTGCGCTGGGCGGCCAGTTGCAGGTGCTGGCCGCTGGTGAGGGCTATGCCCTGCGGAGCGCTGAGCAGGGCGACGGCGCTTTCGAGTTGGGCGACCTCTTCGCGCATGAAGGCAATTTGCGCCAGATAGTTGGCCGCATCGGCCTGGGACATTTCCGCATCGCTGGAGAGCTTCTGCATCTCGCCGCCGGCCTGCTCCAGACGAGCGATAGCTTCCTGCATGGCCAGTACCTGCCCTTGTGCGCCGGGCTGCACGTCGGCGCTGATGAACAGGCCCTTGCCGGCGCGGATGGCGCCGTGGCCATCGCTGCGCAGCTCGAAGCCTTCGCCGCGTTTCTGTTTCTGCGCGTCCACCAGGTGCCCGAGGTTGAGCTGGCTCTTGCCGCTGTGCTCGGTGGAGAGCTTGATGTGTTCCTGGCCGCGCGTGTCGTCCAGGCGCAGTTTGTTGTTGGCCGGCGTGCGCAGGACGTTGCGCTTGTAGTTCTGCAGGGTGACGAGGTCGGGGTGCCGCGAGTCGTGCATGGCTTGGGCGATGTAGGGCCGGTCGGGGTCGCCGTTTTCGAATTCGACGCGCACTTCGGTGCCCTGGATCAGCGGAAAATGCAGGCCGTAGGTGTCGCCGGCATAGGGCCGTGCGAGGCGCAGCCACAGGGACTCACGCCCGGCCGGCCAATGGTCGCGGTCGAAGAGGAAGTGGCATTTGTAGCGGCCTTCCTTGTCGATGTGGCCGTACAGGTCGTTCGGCTCGGGGCTGGTGACGCGCGCCGGGAGGCTGCCGGCGATGACGGGTTTGGCTGGCACGTCGGGACGGAAGCAGACCTGTTCGTCATAGGGAATGGCCTCGAACTGCACCTCGAAACTGCGGTCACGGGCGGCACTGCTGTGCTGGCGGACGATCACCGCGCCGGGCGCGAAGGCCTCGTCGACGTCATCGAGCTTTAGCACCTGACCGGGGGCCAGGACGGGGCTGCTGGTGCTGCCGGTCAGGCGCGTGCGGTTGTTGAGGTAGCGCTCGTGGGCGAGGCGCGCATAGAAGTAGCCGCTCTCGCTCTCCAGGTCTTCGTCCTGGGCGTAGGCGTCGCCGAGGGTCTGGTGCGGTTCGCCGTAGTGATAGGCCTCGCCATAGGTGGTCTGCGGCGACTTGAGCAGGTCGACCTGCGCATCCAGCGAAGCGCCGGCATCGCGGTAGTGATAAGCGCGGTTGCTGACTTGCTGCTGCACCAGTTCATCGCGGCTCTGCAGGCCCCACAAGGCATCTTGGCCGTTTGACTCCAGCGATGAGAGCGGACGCAACGGCAGGGTTGGCGCGGGCAGGTAGTGGCGTTGGTCGTCGTGAAGCTCCAGCACCTCGATGCGCAGGCGCTCGTTCATGCTGAAGCGGTACCAGATGCCGACTTCGGCGGTGAGGCGCTGGATGAACGCCAGGTCGTCCTCGCCGTACTGCATCACCTGTTCGCGTTGCGGGTACTCGCGGGTCAGCTGGAAGAGGAAATCCTGCCCGGCGAAGTTGTTGCGCCGCAGCACCTGCTCGACGATCTCCGGCACGCTCTGGTTCTGGTAAATGCGGTACTGGCGGGCGAGCCCCAGCAGCTTCAGGCGCGGCGCGAATGTCACTTCGTAGCGCGATTCATCCCGTGAGACGGCCAGCAGGGCGAAGCGAGTGAGGGTGCCGTAAAGCGTGCGCAGCGGCGCAGCAATCGGTGGCGTGTAGCCCGGTATGCAGAGCTGCTCGGGCGGGGCGCGCAGGCTGAAACTGGCGTCCTGGCACAGGAAACGGTCGCCTTCGAGGCCGCGATCGGTGCTGGTGAATTCGATGCGGTAGGCGAAAGGCTGGCTGAGGGCTTCGTCACCCTCGAAGGCGAGCACATCGAGCGGGGCTTCAACGCCCCTGACGGTCAGGGTATGACGGCTGTGGTCGAATAAAATCCGTGCTTTCTGAAGCATGCCTGACCTCCTTGCGTGCAATGGGTGCGAGCGCAGGAGACAGGCTGGAATGCCCGCTATAGCCGACCTGCTGACTCAGTCGGCCACCATAGGAACTACCTGATACGTAGGAATATAAGAATAATCTTGGAACAGGCCGGAAAGGTCAGGGGAAAGCTCTCGGGGACTACAGACAATTCTTTTCAGTGAGCCCCGAACAGGATGGCGAGGACATAGCCCGCCAAAGGCAGTGACTTTCCCTTCAGCGCAGTGCGGACTCAGGCCTGGGGCTTGACCTGTGCACCGTGGAGGAACAACTGCTCCAGCACCTGGGCGGAGCTGGAGCTGGCCGCGCGGCCGTAGCGCTCGGCGTCGACCATGCCGTAGAGCATCGAGAGGAAGAGTTCGGTGAACACCGCAGCGGTGATGTCGATACGGAACCTGCCGCTCTGCTGGCCGCGCAGGAAGAAAGCGTCCACTGCCTCGGTGTAGTAGCTCCAGCGCTCGGTCGTCGCCTGCATGTCGAGGTTCTCGGCGCGGTACTGGAACAGCAGGAAGTTCAGCATGTCGCGGTGCCTGAGGTGCTCGGCGATCAGTTGGCGCAGTGCTTCCAGCGGCTCGGCACGCTGCAGCTCGGCGGCTTCGAGGATCTGCCGGATCACCACATGCCCGTAGTCCTCGAGCATCTCCATCAACCCGTCACGGGTACCACAGAAGCGGTGCAGCGTCGCCTTGCTCACCCCCGCCGATTCCGCCAGCTCCTTCAGCGTCGCCCGCGGGCGGTCGACGATGGCGACGGCCAGCGCCTTGAGCAGACGTTCATCGTGGGCGGAGAGAGTCATTCGGGGGCCTCGTGTCAGGTGGCGGATCGTCTCATTGTGCAGAAAAAGGCCTCTCTTTTGAAAGGTCATGACACATTTTATACACCACAGAAGCAAATGAGACATTATTGACTCATTTAGAGTTTGAAAGGATCATACGCACCTTTCCAGATAGACAGACCCCGGGTGAAACATGGGCAGGTTGCGTGCAGTAGGGACAATCAGTGCGTTGGTGGCAGCGTTGGCGCTGGCCGGTTGCGGACAATCCGGCGAACCTCAGGCGGCCGCCGAAACGGCGCGCCCGGTGGACGTGGTAGCGGTGGCAACCGAACCCCTCACCCTGACTTCGGAGTTGCCGGGGCGTATCGAGCCGATGCGCGTTGCCGAAGTGCGTGCACGGGTGGCGGGCATCGTGGTGCAGAAGCGCTTCGAGGAAGGCGCCGACGTCAAGGCCGGCGACCTGCTGTTCCAGATCGATCCGGCTCCGCTCAAGGCTGCCGTGTCCCGCGCCGAGGGCGAACTGGCTCGCGCCCAGGCGGCGCAGCAGGAAGCCCAGGCTCGGGTGAAGCGCTACGAGCCGCTGGTGAAGATCGAAGCGGTCAGCCAGCAGGACTTCGACACCGCCACCGCCGACCTGCGCAGTGCCCAGGCTTCGGTGCGCTCCGCCCAGGCAGACCTGGAAACCGCACGCCTGAACCTGGGCTATGCCTCGGTCAAGGCGTCGATCTCCGGGCGCATCGGCCGCGCGCTGGTGACCGAGGGCGCTCTGGTCGGCCAGGGCGATGCCACCTTGATGGCGCGCATCCAGCAGCTCGACCCGATCTACGCCGACTTCACCCAGCCAGTGGCCGATGCCCTGCGCCTGCGTGAGGCGCTGAAGAGCGGCAACCTCCCCGCCGGCCAGAGCCAGGCCCTGAGTCTGCGCGTCGAAGGCACGCAGTACGAGCGCCAGGGCGAGCTGCTGTTCACCGATATCTCGGTGGATCGCGGCACCGGTCAGGTCTCTCTACGCGGCAAGTTCGACAACGCCGACGGCCTGTTGTTGCCGGGCATGTACGTGCGCGTCACGGCCCCGCAGGGCACCGACGCCAAGGCCATCCTCGTGCCGCAACGCGCCGTGCAGCGTGCCACCGACGGCACCGCTCACGTGCTGGTGATCGGCGCCGAAAGCCGCGTCGAGACCCGCCAGGTGCAGACCGGCGCCATGCAGGGCTCGCGTTGGCAGATCAGCCAGGGCCTGGCCAGCGGCGACCAGGTCATCGTCGGCGGCCTCACCGGCCTGCAGCCGGGCGCCAAGGTCGAAGCCCGTCAAGCCGATCAAGCCCAGAAGCAACAGCAGCAACAGCAGGCGTCGCGCCAATAAGGCGAGGACCGCCGCGAGGAATTCCCCATGTCACTGTTCTTCATCAAGCGCCCCAACTTCGCGTGGGTGGTGGCGCTGTTCATTTCCCTGGCCGGGCTGCTGGCCATTCCGCTGCTGCCGGTCGCCCAGTACCCCAGCGTGGCGCCGCCGCAGATCACCGTCACCGCTACCTACCCCGGCGCATCGGCGCAGGTGCTGGTGGATTCGGTCACCAGCGTGATCGAGGAGGAGCTCAACGGCGCCAAGGGCCTGCTCTACTTCGAATCCACCAGCAACTCCAACGGCATGGCCGAAGTGGTGGTCACCTTCCAGCCCGGCACCAACCCGGAGCTGGCTCAGGTGGACGTGCAGAACCGCCTGAAGAAGGCCGAGGCGCGCATGCCCCAGGCCGTGCTCACGCAAGGGCTGGAGGTCGAGCAGACCAGCGCAGGCTTCCTGCTGATCTACGCGCTGAACTACAAGGAAGGCTCCCAGCGCACCGATACCACCGCCCTGGGCGACTACGCCGCGCGCAACATCAACAACGAGCTGCGCCGCGTGGCCGGTGTCGGCAAGCTGCAGTTCTTCTCCTCCGAAGCCGCCATGCGCGTGTGGATCGACCCGCAGAAGCTGGTCGGCTACGGCCTGTCCATCGATGACGTGGGCAATGCCATTCGCGGACAGAACGTGCAGGTGCCGGCCGGCAGCTTCGGCGCCTCCCCCGGCAGCACCGAGCAGGAGCTGACCGCCACCCTCGCCGTGAAAGGCACCCTGGACGATCCGGCGGAGTTCGGTCGCATTGTCCTGCGCGCCAATCCGGACGGTTCCACCGTGAAGCTGGCCGACGTGGCACGCCTGGAAGTGGGCAGCGAGAGCTACAACTTCACCGCGCGCCTGGACGGCAAGCCCACCGTGGCCGGCGCCATCCAGCTCTCGCCCGGAGCCAACGCCCTGCAGACCGCCGCACTGGTCAAGGAACGCCTGGCCGAGTTGTCGGTGAACTTCCCCGACGACGTCGAGTACTCGGTGCCCTACGACACCTCGCGCTTCGTCGACGTGGCCATCGAGAAGGTCATCCACACCCTGCTCGAAGCCATGGTGCTGGTGTTCCTGGTGATGTTCCTGTTCCTGCAGAACGTGCGCTACACCCTGATCCCGGCCATCGTGGTGCCGGTGTGCCTGCTGGGCACGCTGACGGCGATGTACCTGCTGGGCTTCTCGGTGAACATGATGACCATGTTCGGCATGGTGCTGGCCATCGGCATCCTGGTGGACGACGCCATCGTGGTGGTGGAGAACGTCGAGCGGATCATGGCCGAAGAAGGCCTCTCCCCGCCTGCCGCCACCGTCAAGGCGATGGGCCAGGTGTCCGGCGCGATCATCGGCATCACCCTGGTGCTCTCGGCAGTGTTCATGCCGCTGGCGTTCATGGCCGGCTCGGTGGGGGTGATCTACCAGCAGTTCTCGCTGTCGCTGGCGGTGTCGATCCTGTTCTCCGGCTTCCTCGCCCTGACCTTCACCCCGGCGCTGTGCGCGACCCTGCTCAAGCCGATCCCCGAAGGTCACCACGAGAAGCGTGGCTTCTTCGGCGCCTTCAACCGCGGCTTCAACCGCCTGACCGAGCGCTATACCCTGCTCAACACCGCGCTGGTGAAACGCGCCGGGCGCTACATGCTGATCTACGCCGGCATCGTCGCCCTGCTCGGCTACAGCTACCTGCGCCTGCCGGAATCCTTCGTGCCGGTGGAAGACCAGGGCTACATGATCGTCGACATCCAGCTGCCGCCGGGCGCTACCCGTGCGCGGGCCGACGTCACCGGCCAGGAGCTGGAGCAGTTCCTCAAGTCCCGCGAGGCCGTGGCCTCGTCGTTCCTGGTGATGGGCTTCAGCTTCTCCGGCATGGGCGAGAACGCCGCGCTGGCGTTCCCGACCCTCAAGGACTGGTCCGTGCGCGACCAATCGCAGTCCGCCGAAGCGGAAACCGCGGCGATCAACCAGCGTTTCGCCGGCATCAGCGACGGCGCGATCATGGCCGTTACCCCGCCGCCCATCGACGGCCTGGGCAACTCCGGCGGCTTCTCGCTGCGCCTGCAGGACCGCGCCGGCCTCGGCCGCGAGGCACTGCTGGCGGCCCGCGACCAGCTGCTCGGTGAGGCCAACGGCAACCCGAAGATCCTCTACGCCATGATGGAAGGCCTCGCCGAGGCACCCCAGCTGCGCCTGGAGATCGACCGCGAGAAGGCGCGCACCCTCGGCGTCAGCTTCGAGTCCATCAGCAGTGCGCTGTCCACCGCCTTCGGCTCCTCGGTGATCAACGACTTCGCCAACGCCGGCCGCCAGCAACGCGTGGTGGTACAGGCCGAACAAGGCGACCGGATGACCCCGGAAGCCGTGCTCAAGCTCTATGTGCCCAACAGCGCCGGCGAGCTGGTGCCGCTGTCCGCCTTCGTCAGCACCCGCTGGGAAGAAGGCCCCGTGCAGCTGGCGCGCTACAACGGCTACCCGTCGATCCGCATCTCCGGCGACGCCGCCCCTGGCGTCAGCACCGGCGAGGCCATGGCCGAAATGCAGCGTCTGGTGAGCGAGCTGCCGGCCGGCATCGGCTACGAATGGACCGGCCTCTCCTACCAGGAGAAAGTCGCCAGCGGCCAGGCCACCCAGCTGTTCGCCCTGGCAATCCTGGTGGTGTTCCTGCTGCTGGTGGCGCTTTACGAGAGCTGGGCGATCCCGCTGTCGGTGATGCTCATCGTGCCCATCGGCGCCCTCGGCGCGGTGCTCGCAGTGACCGTCACCGGGCTGCCCAACGACGTGTACTTCAAGGTCGGCCTGATCACCATCATCGGCCTGGCGGCGAAGAACGCGATCCTCATCGTCGAGTTCGCCAAGGAGCTCTGGGAACAGGGCCACAGCCTGCGCGACGCCGCCATCCAGGCCGCGCGCCTGCGCTTCCGGCCGATCATCATGACGTCCATGGCCTTCATCCTCGGCGTGGTGCCGCTGGTGATCGCCAGCGGAGCCGGCGCCGCCAGCCAGCGCGCCATCGGCACCGGGGTGATCGGCGGGATGCTCAGCGCCACGCTGCTCGGGGTGATCTTCGTGCCCATCTGCTTCGTCTGGCTGCTGTCGCTGCTGCGTCGCCAACCCAAACCTGCGCATCAACCGTCGGAGGTCGCGCAATGACCGCCCTGCACAAACCCGCCATCACCCTGCTGCTGGCGCTGACCCTGGGTGGTTGCTCGATGGCACCCACCTACGAACGTCCGGCAGCGCCCGTGGCGGCGAACTGGAACAGCCCGGCCGCGCAAACCGGCCAGGCGGCCAGCAACCTGGACTGGCAGACTTTCATCGTCGACAGCGAACTGCGTGAGCTGGTGAGCGTCGCCCTGGATAACAACCGCTCGCTGCGCCAGACCCTGCTGGACATCGAGCAGGCCCGCGCGCAGTACCGCATCCAGCGCGCCGATCGCGTGCCAGGGCTGAATGCGGCAGCCAACGGCAATCGCCAGCGGCTGCCGGCGGACCTGTCCAACAGCGGCGGTTCGGCAGTGAGCAGCAGTTACCAGGTCGGCCTGGCGCTGCCCGAGTACGAGCTGGACCTGTTCGGCCGGGTGAAGAGCCTGACCGACGCCGCGCTGGAGCAATACCTCTCCACCGAGGAAGCCGGCCGCAGCGCACGCATCGCGCTGATTGCCGAGGTCAGCCAGGCCTATCTCACCTACGACGGCGCCCAGCGTCGCCTGCAGCTGACCGAGCAGACCCTGGCCAGCCGCGAGGATTCGCTCAGCCTGATCGGCCAGAGGCGTACTGCCGGCGCGGCCACGGCGCTGGACTATCAGGAAGCGCTCGGGCTGGTAGAACAGTCCCGCGCCGAGCTGGAAAGCAACGCGCGGCAGAAGCAGCAGGCGCTCAATGCCCTGGTGCTGCTGCTCGGCACATCCGATGCGGCCAGGCGTATTCCGCAGGTGCCGCAGGACAAGCCCATGCTGATCCAGGACATCGCGCCCGGCACCCCGTCGGAACTGATCGAGCGGCGCCCGGACATCCTCGCCGCCGAGCACGTGCTCAAGGCGCGCAACGCCGATATCGGCGCGGCCCGCGCAGCGTTCTTCCCGCGCATCAGCCTCACGGGCAGTTTCGGTACGTCCAGCGCGGAAATGTCCGGACTGTTCGACGGCGGCTCGCGTTCGTGGAGCTTCGTGCCGACCTTGTCGCTGCCGATCTTCGATGCCGGCCGCAACAGCGCCAACCTCGACCTGGCCAAGGTGCGCAAGGACTCGGCCGTGGCCGCCTACGAAGGCACTATCCAGACCGCGTTCCGCGAAGTGGCCGATGCCCTGGCCGCCACCGACACCCTGCGCCGAGAGGAAGCCGCCCGCCGGGCCCTGGCCAACACCACCAACGAGACGCTGAAGCTGGCCAAGGCTCGCTACGAAGGCGGAGTCGACAGCCACCTGCGCTACCTCGATGCGCAGCGCAGCAACTTCGTCAACGAGTCGGCCTACATCGAAACCAGCACCCAGCGGCAGATCGCCCTGGTGGACTTGTTCCGCGCCCTCGGCGGCTGGAGCCGCGGCACACCAGACGAAGGCTGACAAGCCGCTTGCAGGGGCTGTCGATACCGCCACGTGCGCTTGAGCCAGCCCTTCCTGCCCGTAACGCCCGCGCCGAGTCGCCCGGCAGGCTTCCTGTCCAGTGGGCCCGTAATACAGTCCTGCCATGGCAAAAGGTACAGGGAACGTCGTCTAACTTTTTCACCCCAAGGAAACCACCTACAGAAGCACAAGCGTCTTCCGACCTTCTGAGTTCCCATCGCAAACACCTCTCCAGCACAGACTTGCAACAGGAAACCGCTCTACGGCGCTGTTCTCGAAAGCACTTCCTGTCATTTTCAATCTGTTCTGGAGAACCCTTGATGCAACGCCCCAGGCTTTTCGTAGCCATCCCTCATCTGCACAGTCAACTCGCCGTACTGGCGGCCGCCGCCAGTTATGCGTTGACCCCCGCTCACGCGCTACCTGCCATCAGTACCGAGCTCGATACGATCAATGTACCCGCCGCCTGGCAGATGGGTCTCAGCGGCAAGGGCGTCGATATCGGCGTCCTGGATTCAGGTTTCATGTCTCAACACCCCCTGCTGACCGGGAGCAGGTTCCACCCGCTGAGCCGCACCCTGGAGCTGGACGGCACCCAGAGAATCTTCGACGCGAACAAGATCACCGTGAGTACGGATGAGGACGGCATCCAGAGCTTCGGCTTCCACGGGACCAGTACCACCGGAATCGTCGCTGCCAATCCGAATGCCGTTACTGGCTACCGGGGCGGCGTGGCGCAAGGCGGGAATACCTACTTCACGCCGTTCGACCCCACCGACACCATCGGCACTCCACCGCCGCAGCCGGATGGCTATGACAACTACAGCTTCTCTGCGGCGCTACAGCCAAACTTCGCCAGCGGCTTCCAGGCGCTGATGCAGGCCAGTCCGCAGCTACGGATCATCAGCAACAGCTGGAACGACGACCCCATCGGCAACACGGCGGAAGACGTGGACCGCTTCTACCAGCAGTCCATGGAACAGGCCCAAGGCATGACGCTACTGCAGGACACCTATCGCCAGATGGTGGCCCGCGACATCCTGCTGGTGTTCGCCGCCGGCAACGAAAGCTCCGAACAACCGGGTTTGATGGCGACGCTCCCACGCTACATGCCTGAGCTCACCGACCATTTCCTGTCCGTCGTGGCCGTTGATGAGAATCAGACACTGACCGACTACTCCAACCATTGCGGCGTCAGCAAGGACTGGTGCATAGCGGCTCCCGGCGGCATGTGGGCCCCAACGGCCATCAATAGCCCCGGAACGCCGATGAATTACGGCCTCAACTACAACTCCGGCACCTCCTTCGCCACTCCACTGGTCTCCGGTTCCGCGGCCCTGCTGGCCGAGCGCTTCCCCTACATGAACATGGGACAGGTTCGCGACGTGATGCTGACCACCGCGACGCAGATGGGCGAAGAGCGCGTGGACGACACCTACGGCTGGGGCCTGCTCAACCTGTCCAAGGCGATCAATGGCCCCGAGCAATTGCTCGGCGACCAGACCTACACCCTGGATGCCAACGCCACCGGCTGGGCCGCCAATGACACCTGGAGCAACGATATCGTCGCCGGCGGCCGACTGACCAAGGCCGGCACTGGCTCGCTGACCCTGGCCGGCGCAACCAACAACTTTGACGGCGTGACCGTGGACAACGGTCGTCTGGTGCTGGCCGCTGCCAACACCTTCAGCCAGACCAGCCGCGTCGAGGCTGGCGAATTGCTGGTCGACGGCAGCCTCAGCGGCCCGCAGTTGGACGTACAGGCCAACGGCAGCCTTGGCGGCGCCGGCAGCATCGCCGCCCCCACCCTGGTGGCCGGCACCCTGGCACCCGGTCACGACGGCGGCGCGCTGACCTTCAACGACAGCCTGACGCTGAGCGCGCAAAGCACCACCCGCATCGAACACAACGGCACGATCGTCATGTCCGGCCCCCAGGCCAATGCCAACCTCAATGGTACGCTGGCCGTTACTGACTCCGATGACGGCATCGTCCTCGCCACCGACAACGGCGGCAGCTACAGCGGTGGTTTCACCGGCCTGCAGCAGGACCCCGAGCTCACCGCACAGGGCCTGCGCTACGACCTGGCGTTCGGCGCCAACGACATCCGCCTGGGTCTCAATAGCACCCAACTACCCGGTCAGGAGCGCCTGCAACGCAACGCCCTGGCGGGCGCGGAGCTGCTCAATGCCTTGCGTGACGAGCCCAGCCTGGCGCTGCGCAACAGCGGCTACAACCGGTGGCTCACAGGTGCCCTGGCCAGCGGCAATCTCGGCGGCCTGGAAAGCAAGATCGGCGGACAAGTCCACGCTGACGCCTTCGCCTACCTGGCCCACGCGCCACAACAGCTCCAGCAGTCCCTGCGCCTGCAACTGGCACAGGCCAACACCAGCGCCAGTGCGCCGAAACTCTGGGTCAATGGCCTGGACGACAACCTCACCCATGAAGGCGCGCACGGCATCGAGGGTAGCAAGGACAACACCGGCGGCCTTCAGGCCGGCCTGACCCAGACCCTGAACGAGCAACTGGCCCTCAGTGGCGGGCTGTCCCAGAGCAAGGGCAAGGTGCGCACCTCCGGTGACCGCGTCGACATCGACCTCACCTACCTGAGCCTGGGTACCCGCTACGGCTTCGAATCACTGGACAGCGGCCCGTTCCTCGGTGGGCAGGTGGGCGTCGGCTACCTCGATTATTCGAGCAAGCGCCAACTAGGCGCGCTGGGTACCGCCAAGGGTAACAGTAACGGCTGGATGAACAACGCCGCGATCAATGGTGGCTATCGCTGGAAGTTCGACAGTTGGTACGTGGAGCCCCAGGCAGGCCTGCAAGTCACCCGCCTGAGCCTGGACAACATCCACGAGAAGAACAGCGAGGTGAACCTGAACGTGAAACAGGGCAGCCACACTTACAGCAGTGCTCTGTTCGACGTGAAAGCTGGCCGCTCGGTGCAGTTGAACAACTGGGTAATCAACCCCTCGGCAAGCCTGGGCTACGAGCGCGCGCTCAACGATGGCCCGGGCACCAGCAAGGCTACCACGCCCCTGGGCTACAGCCTGGAGCAGACTGCCGCCTGGCAGGGCAAGGACCTGTTCAAGGCCGGTCTGAACCTGGATGCCACCTACGGCGACTGGGGCATCGGTGCCGGCGTCCAGGGCGTCACCGGCAGTGGCGCCAGCGGTGGCGGCGCCAACGTGCAGGTCAATTACCAGTTCTGATCCGCCAGTGCTGAAAAAGACCTCCCTCGGGAGGTCTTTTTTTTGCGCGCCCCGGACCAGGAAAACCACCGACCTGGCCGGAGCGATTCAGTCGCCGAACACCGGCCGGAAGAAGCTCCGCTCGTAGCTGAGGATGCAGCGGGTTTCTTCCGCGTAACGAAACGCGGCCTGGCATTCTGCATCCTCCATGGACTGTTGCCGGTAGCGTTCGTAGTCGGCCAGGCTGGGGAAGGTGAACATCGCCAGGGCAATGTTGCTGGCCCCTTCGGAGGGCAGGAAGTAGCCGTGATGCTGGCCGCCGAAGCGCTCCACCAAAGGGATCCACAGCCGGCCGTAGTGTTCGAATTCCTTGAGCTTGTGTGGGTCCAGCACGTAGCGCAGGTAACAGGTGACCATCTCGCCAACTCTCTTCCGTTGAATGGGACGGCTACTCTACCTAGTCCTCGCGGGAACGCCTAAACGGCCTCCCCGGCATCTGGCTCTTCGCAGGAGCGAGCTTGCTCGCGAACAGACCTCCCGGCGACCTCGTAGTCAAGCGGTTCGCGAGCAAGCTCGCTCCTACAGGTCACAGCCCACCTGTGACATGTCAGCCCGTATCGCCCGCCAGCCCGTTAGACTGGACGCACCTCTCTATTCACCAGGGGCACGATGCCCCTTTCCACGGCGTCGGCACAAGACCGGCGCGGAGCACAAGGCATGAACTTCGAGATCGTCCTCGACCTTTTCGCGGCACTCTGCTTCGGCGCGCTGATCGGCATGGAGCGCCAGTGGCGCCAGCGTTTCACCGGGGTCGCCACCCACGGTCTGGTGGCCCTGGGCGCGGCGACCTTCGCCACCCTGCCGTTCCTGCTCGGCGCGGAGGACCAGGTGGTGCGGATGTCCGCTCAGGTGGTCACCGGCATCGGCTTCCTCGGCGCGGGTGTGATCATGCGCGACGGTCTCAGCGTTCGCGGCCTGAGCACCGCAGCCACGGTCTGGTGTACCGGCGCCGTGGGCGTGCTGGCTGGCAGCGGATTTCTGCTCGCGGCGTTGTGCGCCACCCTGCTCATCGTGCTCTGCAACCTGACGCTGCCGACGGTGACCCGCTGGATTCAGCGCCACGCTCCCCTTGAACCCAGCACCGAGCGCTACTACGAAGTGCAGGCCGTCACCGAATCCCAGCATGAAGCCCTGGTGCGCTCTACCCTGCTGCGCCGCCTGGGTGCCAACGGCCTGGCCTTGCAGAGCCTGGAAAGCCACACCCGCAAGACCGGCGGCGAGGTGGAAGTGAGCGCCCTGGTACTCGCGCCCCGCGAGCAGGACAGCCTGCTGGAGTCCCTGGTCGGCGAACTGGCCCTGGCGCCCTATGTGTCGGCAGCCAGCTGGGCGGTCAGCGACGGGCCGCAGTAGCCTTCGCTGCAAGGCAGAAGGCAGCCCGTGGACTCTCTTTTTCGCGCATCGTCCCAGGCGTGCGCGGTCGCACCCTGTGGGACCGCAGGGCATGCAGCGCGAGAAGCACGGGCGCCTCTGTGAAAGCCGGCTGTATCAGGTAGCAAACCACCTGTAGGAGCGCGCCATGCGCGCGATCGCGGGCGTGGCCCGCTCCTACAAGGTGCCGTTGGTATCAGGCGAATACGAAGTACTTGCGCACCGTCTCGACCACTTCCCAGGTGCCCTTCATGCCCGGTTCGATGACGAACACGTCGCCGGCACGCAGGTGGACCGGCTGCTCGCCCTCGGGGGTGATGACGCAGTAGCCGTCGAGGAAATGGCAGTACTCCCACTTCTCGTAGTTCACCTCGAACTTGCCGGGGGTGCAGATCCAGGTGCCCATGATCTTGCTGCCGTCCGCCGACAGGTAGGCGTTGAGGTTGACGGTGTGCGGGTCGCCGCCGATGCGTTTCCACTTGGTGGCATCCAGCACGGGGGTCGGGCAGGTGTCGCGCAGGACGGTGATGAAGTCGGACATGTCAGCTCCAGATCGTTTCAATGAGGGTTCGCCACCCTAGGCATCGGCCGCCCGCTGCGATTGCCTGGTTCCGACATCGGTTTGCCTGCCAGCGCTCTCTCGCCGCTGCCTGACAGATTTGTCATTCGCCGCTCACCTCGCCGTTATCCGCGCTCCTACACGATGCCCGTGGCCCTCGCCACGCCTGGGCGAAAACAACAACAGCAGGCGGTAACCGACCATCCTGCCCTTAGGAGCACATCATGTACCGATACAAATTCCCGCTGGCGGCTTCGCTGCTGGCACTGGGGGTCGCTTCGCCGACCGTCCTCGCCGAAGGCAAGTCCGAAGAGAAGGCCGAAGGCTTCCTCGAAGGCGCCAGCCTGGAAGTCCTCAACCGCAACCTCTACTTCAACCGCGATGCCCGCCACGGCCAGTCGATGCCGCCGCGCGGCAACGGCTACTCGGAAGTCTGGGCCCACGGGATCATCGGCAAGTTCGAATCCGGCTTCACGCAGGGTACGGTCGGCGTCGGCGTTGACGCCTTCGCCATGGTCGGCTTCCAGCTCGACACCGGCGACGGCCGCAACGGCGCCGGCAGTTCGGTGGACGTGTTGCCCACCGACAAAAACGGACGCACCGAGAGCGACTACGCCAAGGCCGGCGGTGCCGCCAAGGTGCGTCTGTGGGACACGGTACTGAAGGTCGGCGACGTGTTCCCGGAGACCCCCGTGGTGCACTACGGCGACTCGCGCCTGCTGCCCGAATCCTTCCGTGGCTTCACCCTGCAGAACACCAGCCTGGAAGGCCTGACGCTGCAGGGCGGCCGCCTGCATTCCATGAGCCAGCCGCAGTCACGGCAGATGGACGACGGTTTCGCCACCTTCTACGCAGGCCCGGTGGATTCGGCCTGGCTCGCCTACGGCGGCGGCGACTACGCGATCAACGACAACGCCAACGTCAGCCTCTACAGCAGCCGCCTGAAGGACGCCTGGAACCAGTACTACTTCGGCACCGCGCTGAACTTCCCGCTCAGCGAGGCCGTGGAGATGTTCGGCGGCTTCAACTACTACAAGTCGCAGGACGAGGGCCGCGAACTGCTTGGCGAGTTCAACACCAACATCTGGAGCGCCAGCGCCGGCGTTCACTTCGGCGCCCACCGCATCGCCGTCAGCCACCAGCGCAACAACGGCAACAACGACTTCGACTACCTGCGCCAGGCTGACTCGATCTACCTCGACAACTCCATCCAGTACAGCGACTTCAACTCGCCGAAGGAGCGTTCCTGGATGGTCCGCTACGACCTCGACATGGCCACCTATGGCGTGCCCGGCCTGAGTTTCATGACCCGCTACGCACGCGGCACCGACGCCGACTACTCCAATGCCAACTCCGTGTACATGCGCCGCGACGACAACGGCGACCCGCTCACTGATCAGAAGCGCTGGGAGCGTGACATCGAAGCCAAGTACGTGTTCCAGGAGGGCCAGCTCAAGGACCTGTCGCTGCGCGTACGTCAGGCGACGACCCGTGCCACCGCCTTCGAGTCCGACCTGGATGAGGTGCGGCTGATCATCGAGTACCCCTTGGCGGTGCTGTAAGACCGGCGCCTGGGGGCGGATGACGGAATTGTCAGCTAGGCCTAGCCTCCCGTTAGGCGCCCCTGCGTATAACGGAAGGCATCACCGCCCCCAAGGCAACCGGTGATGATTTCCCCCGCAAGACTGCTCCACTTCCTGGCGCTCCACGTGCCCCTTTGGAGGAAGAGGAACCCTCGGCGCCCGCATGGGCGCCTTTTTTTGCCGCTTTCATCGTCACCGCTGGAGCCCATGCCTCCGACTCAAGCCGATGCAGAATTGTGCGTGGAATCCGGACGCGAGCTTGTCCGTCCCCGCCGACGATGCCACTCTCTGGCGATCCTCACGGTAGCGGACAACAGCCTTGAAGCTTTCGACACTCATTGCGGCGTTGCTCAGCCTGCTGCTGTGCAGCCTCGCCAGGGCCGACGACTACCGGGTCGTCACGGAAGACTGGGCCCCTTACAACTATCGGGAAAATGGGCAGATCACCGGGCTTGCCACGGAAATCGTCCGCGCCATCATGCAGCGCACGGGCGACCGCTTCGAGATCGTCCTGCTGCCCAGCATGCGCACCACCCGCGACCTTCAACTGCGCCCAAAGACCATCATGTTCTCGTTGTTCCGCACGGCGGAGCGCGAGCCTCTGTACAAGTGGGTGGGGCCGATCGTCGAGGAATCCATTCACGCCTACCAGCTGGCCAATGCCCAGGCGCCGATCACTACCCTGGATCAGCTGCGACAGGCCAGACGAATCACCACGCGCCACGCCGGTCTGGTCCCGAATACGCTGGCGGCACAAGGCTTCGACAACCTCGACCCGCGGGCAGTGGAAAGCGAGCAGCTGTACCGCATGCTCCTGGCCGGCCGCACCGACATCATCGTCGGTGACACCGACGCGGGCGTCGCCTATTACAGCAGGCAGCTGAACATCGCCGCGGGAACGCTACGGCGCATTCCCATCGAGCTCTATCGCTCTTCCCTGTACATCGCCTTCAGTCGCGACAGCGATGACGCCCTGGTTGCGAGATGGGCCAGCGTCCTGGAGGAAATGCGCCAATCCGGCGAGTTGGAAGGAATCCAGCGCCGCTACGAACACGCCGACGAGCACTGAACGGTTTCGTCGTCAGGGCCATCAGGCCCTGACGACGACCGCGCTCATCAATCCACGCGGCCCGCTTGCGAAGCCTCCTCCTCCCGGCGGTGCATCCAGCGATACAACGCCGGCAGCACCAGCAGTGTCAGCGTGGTCGAGGACAGGATGCCGCCGATCACCACGGTCGCCAGCGGTCGCTGCACCTCCGCGCCGGTACCGGTCGCCAGGGCCATGGGCACGAAACCCAGCGAGGCCACCAGCGCGGTCATCAGCACCGGGCGCAGGCGGGTCAGCGCGCCCTCGCGGATCGCTTCGTCGAGGCCACGCCCCTCCTCCCGCAAGCTGCGGATGAACGAGATCATCACCAGCCCGTTGAGCACCGCCACGCCCGACAGCGCGATGAACCCCACGCCCGCGGAAATCGACAGCGGAATATCGCGCAACCACAGCGCGACCACGCCGCCGGTGAGGGCGAAAGGAATCCCGGTGAACACCACCAGCCCATCGCGGACGTTGTTGAACATCATCAGCAGCAGGGTGAAGACCAACAGCAATGCCACCGGCACTACGACCTGCAGTCGCTGGGCCGCCGATTGCAGTTGCTCGAACTGGCCGCCCCAGGTCGTCCAGTAGCCGGCCTGCAGCTTCACCTGCTGCTCGATGCTGTCGCTGGCCTGGGCGACGAACGAGCCGATATCCCGGCCACGCACGTTGGCGCTGACCACGACGAGACGCTTGCCGTTCTCGCGGCTGACCTGGTTCGGCCCCTGCACCAGCTCCAGGCGCGCCACCTCGCCCAGGGTGATGAAACCGATGCGCGAGTCGGTGGCGTTGGCCGGAGCCGGCACCGGGATCAGCATGCGCGACAGGGCGTCGATATCGCTGCGCAGGTTTTCCGGCAGGCGCACGATCAGGTCGAAGCGGCGGTCGCCCTCGAACAGCGTGCCCGCCTCGCGGCCGCCGATGGCCACGGCGACGTTGTCCTGGATGTCGCCGACATTCAGCCCGTAGCGCGCCGCGCGCTGGCGGTCGATGTTGACGGTGAGCACCGGCAGGCCGCTGGTCTGCTCGACCTTCACCGCGGACGAGCCCTGTACCTGGCGTAGTACACCGGCAATCTGCTCGGCAGTCTGGTTCAGCACGTCCATGTCATCGCCGAAGACCTTCACCGCCACGTCGCTGCGCACCCCGGATATCAGCTCGTTGAAGCGCAGCTGGATGGGTTGCGACAGTTCGTAGGCACTGCCCGGCACGCCATTGGCGGCGTCCTGGATTTCCGTTCCAGTTGCGCGCGACTCTTCTTCGGATCGGGCCACTGGTCCTTGGGCTTGAGCATCACGTAGGCGTCGGAGATGTTCGGCGGCATCGGGTCGGAAGCGATCTCGGCAGTCCCGGTACGGCTGAACATGCGCTGCACCTCCGGCACCTTCTCGAGCACCTGGCGCTCCATGGCCTCCTGCTGGCCACCGGTGGTGACAAGCTGGTGCCGGGAGTGCGCAAGGATTGCATCGCGAATTCCCCTTCGCCCAGGTTGGGGACGAACTCGCTGCCCATGTTCCGTGGCAAGCAACCCCGATAGCACCACCAGCACGGCGGCGCCGGCGAATACCAGCGCACGGCGCGCCATCACCGTCCAGCACCGGTTCGTAGGCACGACGCGCACTGCGGATCAGCAGATTTTCCTCTTCCTTCACCTTGCCGGTGATGAACAGCGCGATGGCCGCCGGGACGAAGGTCACCGAGAGGATCATCGCCCCCAGCAGCGCCAGCACCACGGTGAAGGCCATCGGGTGGAACATTTTTCCCTCGACACCGGTGAGGGCGAAGATCGGCAGGTACACCACCATGATGATCAGTTGCCCATAGATCAGCGCGCGCCGCGCCTCCTTCGACGCGGCAAAGACCTCGTGCAGGCGTTCGCTGCGGGTGAGCATGCGACCATGATGCTGCTGCGCGTGGGCCAGGCGGCGGATGGCGTTTTCGACGATCACCACGGCGCCGTCGACAATGATGCCGAAATCCAGCGCGCCGAGGCTCATCAGGTTGGCGCTGATACGGTTGCTGAACATGCCGGTGAAGGTAAACAACATCGCCAGCGGGATCACCATCGCGATAATCAGCGCCGCGCGGAAGTTTCCCAGGAACAGGAAGAGCACCGCGATCACCAGGATCGCCCCCTCGGGAGGTTTTGCTTGACCGTGGCAATGGCCTTGTCCACCAGTTGCGTGCGGTCGTAGAGGTCACGTTGACCCCGGCCGGCAGCGTGCGGTTGATCTCGGCCATCTTCTCGGCGGCGGCCTTGGAGACGGTACGGCTGTTCTCGCCGATCAGCATGAACACCGTGCCAAGCACCACTTCGCGGCCATCCTCGGTGGCGGCGCCAGTGCGCAATTCATTGCCCAGTTCCACTTCTGCGACGTTGCCTGGATGATAACGGCGTGCCGTCGTGGACTGCCGACCACGATGGCGGATGTCCTCCATCGCTGCTGACTGCCCTGGGCGCGAATCGTATACTGCTCGCCATTTTGCTCGATGTAACCGCCACCGATGTTCGAATTGTTGGCTTCCAGCGCATCGATCACATCGGCAGGGACGAGCCGTAGGCCGCAGATCATCGGATCGGGGTGACCTGGAATTGCTTGTCGTAGCCGCCGATGGTGTTCACTTCGGTGACGCCCGGGACGTTGCGCAATTGCGGTTTGATCACCCATTCCTGGATCATGCGCAGGTCGGTCGGCGTGTAATGCTGCCGTCGGCGTGCGTGCTCGCCTCGACGGTCCACATGAAGATTTCGCCCAGGCCCGTGGAAATCGGCCCCATCATCGACGCGCCACTCCGGGCGGAAGATTTTCTTACGGGCTGCGGCGAGCGCTCGTTGACCAATTGCCGAGCGAAGAACACGTCGACGCCATCCTCGAAGACCACCGTCACCTGCGAGAGGCCGTAACGCGAGATCGAGCGGGCCTGCTGGACGCCGGGAAAGCCGGCCATTGCAGATTCGATGGGGAACGTGACGTGCTTCTCGGTCTCCAGCGGGGTGAAGCCCGGCGCGGAGGTGTTCACCTGCACCTGCACGTTGGTGATGTCGGGGACCGCGTCGATGGGCAGTTTCTGGGTAGCTGGCGATACCCAGGCCGGCCATGCCGAGAACGGCGAGCAAAACGAGATAGCGTTGCTCGATGGCGAAACGAATGATGCGTTCGAACATGCTCTCGCTCCGTCAGTGCGCGTGGGACGCCGAGCTCTTGCCCAGTTCGGACTTGAGGACGAACTGCCTTCGGCCGCCACCCGGTCGCCGGCGGCAAGCCCGGCCAGCACCTCGACCTGACCTGCGCTGCGCACGCCGAGATCGACCGGACGCGGGTCGAACCCTTCGGCGCTGCGAACGAAGACGCTGGGCTTGCCTTCCACCTCCTGGATCGCCTGCTCCGGCACTGCGACCGCCACCTGGCGCGCACTGCTGCTCACCCGCACATTGACGAACAGGCCGGGACGCCAGGCGCCATCGGGATTGGCCAGGGTGACTCGGGCCACCGCGCTGCGGGTCTGCTCGCCGAGCAGGTTGCCGACATAGCTGACGCGGCCATCGACCTGCATGCCCAGGTCCGCCGCCTCCACCCGCGCCGGCTTGCCCACCTGCACCCGCGCCAGGTCCTGCGGCGCCACGCTGAAACTGGCCCAGACCCGCGACAGGTCGGACAGCGTGAAGGCAGCCGTGGTCTCGCTGACCACCTCGCCGGGTACCAGGTGCTTCTCCACCACCACGCCGTCGAAAGGCGCGCGCAGCTCATAGCGATTGCCACCGGCGCTGGCCGACACGCCGCTTAGCGCGTTGGTCTTCTGCTGCGCGTTGGCCAGGGCGATGCGCGCTTCTTCCAGGTCCTGGCGCGCCTGCAGGTAGTCCTGTTCGGCGGAAATCTTCTCCTGCCACAGTTCCCGTTCGCGCTCGAATGTCTTGCTCGCCAGGTTCACCCGGCGCTGGGCGGCGGCCAGCTCGCTGCGCAACTCGGACACCTGCTGGCTGGCGATCACCGCCAGCAACTGGCCCTGCTTCACGCTCTGTCCGAGTTCCACCGACACCGCCTCCACCACGCCGGGTGTGCGCGGCACGACGTGCGCGGTGCGGTCCTCATCGAAACCGATCTCGCCGGGCAGGCTGAAGGCTTCGTCCAGCGCCTGTGGGCCGGCGGTCACCAGCTGGATGCCGGCGGCCTCGATCTGCGCGGGGCTCAGGTGCAGGCCTTCCTCCTCGCTTTCTGTTTCCTGGGCGACATGGTGTTCGCCATCGGCATGGCTGGCCGCTTCGGCGTGACGGGTGGGCGCGGCGCTGTTGTGGTGCTCGCCGTCGGCATGGGTCGCATCGTCGAGGTGGCTGCCGCCAGCCTGTTCGCTGCCCATCCAGGCGTAGGCGCTGACTCCTAGAGCTGAGGCCAGCAGAACGGCAGCGGCGAGAGGGGTTTTCTTGATCATGGAAGCTCCGGTGAATATCCCCCGGCGCCGCGCCGTGGCACAGGCATCGCAGGGTGATGGAGGGTGCTGAAGAGGTCGTGGACGCACCAGTGCACGGGCAGGCTCACGGTCGGCGCGGCAGCGGATGGCGTCAGGGTCACCAGCAGCAGGCCGAGCCACGCACGGCGGCGATTAGCGGGCCGTGCCGACATCGCCGTAGACCCGTTCGATGCGTCCCCAGGCGTCGCTGACCTGAGCCAGCGCTCGCAGGTACTGGTCGCGGGCGGTGATCAGGGTGCGCTGGGCATCGAGCACTTCGAGGAAGCCGAACTTGCCCATCTCGAAGCCGCGCGTGGCGCTTTCCACGGCGGTCTGGGCACTGGGCAGGATGGTCTGGCGGAAGGCATTCACCTCGCCCTGGGCGGTACTCCACTGCTGCAGCGCCTGCTGGGTTTCCTGGCGCAGGCGCAGTTCGGTGGCGTTGCGCAGGTCGCGGGCCTGATCGGCTCGGCGCGACTCGGCGAGGATGTTGCCTTGATTACGGTCGAACAGCGGCAACGGCAGGCTGAAGCCGATCACCGCGATGCGGTCACGATTGCCCTCCTCGATCGCTTCCTGGCTCCCCAGGCTGACATCGAGGTCGGGAATGCGCTGGGTCTTCGCCAGGCGCACGGCGGCTTCGCCTTCATCGATGCGCCCTTGCGCCAGGCGCATGGGCGCGCTATCGCCGAGGCGGCGCAGCAGTTCGTCGGGGGTTGGCAGCGCGGGCAAGGGTTGCGCGCTGTCGTTGCGCACCCCGGTGAAGTCCGGCGACGCCAGCCCCATCAGCGCGGCCAGCGCCTGGTTGGCGTCGGCGCGTTCGCGGCGAGCGCGATCCTGCTCCAGGCGCACTTCGGCCAGCTGTACCTGCGCGCGGTTGGCCTCCAGTGGCGGCGCCTTGCCGGCACGTACACGCCCTTGCGCAGCGACTACGCCCCGTTGCGCCAGTTCGACCGACTGTTGCGCCAGGCGCTCGCGCTCCTGAGCACGCAAGGCGGTGTAGAACACCGCGATCACTTCGCCGCGCAGCTGGTTACGCCGGGCCTCCAGGCTCAGTGCCGCTACCTCCTGGCCGCGCTCGGCCAGTTCCACCCGCGCGCCGCGCTTGCCACCCAGTTCCAGCGGCTGGCTGACGCCGAGGGTGGTGGTGCGATTACGCGACTCGGTGCCCTCCTGCTCCCAGGACAGCGTCGGGTTGCGCAGCAGGCCGGCCTGCTCGCGCAGCCCCTGGGCGATACCAATTTCCCGGCCGCTGGCGGCCAGCTCGGGGTTGCCGCTGGCGGCGGCCTGCAGAGCCTCCTCGATGCCGATCTCGCGGGCCTGCGCCCAGGCTGGCGACTGCCAGAGCAGCAACGCCAGCAGCGTCGCCTGCGCGGCGAATACAGAACGTCTTGAAAACACGGCGAACCTCGCACGATGGAGTCAACTTCGACGGCATCCCGTCATTTCCACCGGCGAATCTAGAAGTGCCTCTCTAGCGACAAGGTGACTGGATAATTACAAACATGTAATTGGCCATCCGCCGACCTCCCGTTGTATGTATTTAAAAAGGCCCCGCGCCTCTTCCAGGTAACTTCAGGAAACAATTCGCAGCCTTCAGCCCGGTCTGGAAAGTTAAGGAAATTCCTTACAGAGCAATCACCTGGCGAACTTTCAGCGATATCCAGAGGACGACGAATGCGACCTCGCGGTGATTGACCCTGAAGTCGCTACAGCTTTTAGACTGCGCGCGCTTTGCAGGGCGCAGTGAACTTTCCTGCGTCCCTGGTATTACTTTTCACGCAATTACCGAGTAACTATCCATGAAGATCCTGCTCATCGAGGACGACCACAAGACGGCCGATTATCTGCAACAGGGACTGAGCGAAAGCGGCTATGTGGTCGACCGCGCCGACAACGGCGTCGACGGCCTGCACCTGGCCCGGCAGTGCGCCTACGACCTGGTCATCCTTGATGTGAACCTGCCGCAGATGGACGGCTGGGACGTGCTCGCCAGCCTGCGTCAGCACAGCGACATCCGCGTGATGATGCTCACCGCTCGTGGCCGCCTCACCGAACGGGTCAAAGGCTTCGACCTGGGCGCCGACGACTACCTGCTCAAGCCCTTCGAATTCCCCGAACTGCTGGCCCGCGTGCGCTCACTGATGCGCCGCAGCGAACGTATCGACCAGCCGCAGGTGCTGGAAATCGGCGGGCTGGAACTGGACCCCGGCCGCCACCGCGCCTACCGCGACAGCCAGCGCATCGACCTGACCAGCAAGGAGTTCGCCCTGCTGCACCTGCTGATGAGCCGCAGCGGCGAGGTGCTCTCGCGCACGCAGATCATCTCGCTGGTCTGGGACATGAACTTCGACTGCGACACCAACGTGGTGGAAGTCACCATTCGCCGTTTGCGCGCCAAGATCGACGATCCCTTCGCCGACAAGCTGATCCACACCCTGCGCGGAGTCGGCTACGTGCTGGAGTCCCGCGCATGAAGCCGGCCAGCCTGTCGCTGCGCATCGGCCTGTGGGTCGGCCTGCTGGGCTCGGTGCTGATGGTACTGCTGCTCACCCTCGCCTACCTCGCCCTCGATCATCAGCTGGAGCAGCGCGCCCACCGCGAGCTGGAGGACAAGCTCGGGCAGCTGCGCCACGCGCTGGATGCCGACCCCGGCCTCGCCGCCCTGCCCCTGCGCGGCCATGCCCTGCAGGACCAGTTGATGGGCCACGATAATCTCAGCGCCGCGCTGCTCGATGAGAGGCGTGGGCAATCGCCACTGTTCAACAGCGGTCCGCCCGCCGACCTGCCATTGCTGGACGCTTTCGCCGGCACTGGTCGTGCCTTTGGCTGGAGCGCGCCGGATGGCCGCCGCCTGCTCACCGAACGCAGCCTGATCCGCCTGCGTGACAGCAACAGCCTGCGGGTGTTCCTGACCCTGGATCGCCGTGACGACGACGCCCTGCTCGGCGCCTTCCTGCGTTCGGCCTGGCTGGCGGTGCCGCCGCTGCTGCTGCTGATCGCCCTCGGCGCGCGCCTGGTGGCCAAGCGCGGCCTGCAGCCTTTGCGACAGTTCGGGCAGGTGGCCTCTCTGATCACCACTCAGGATCTCAGCCATCGCATCCCCGTGCAGGACTTGCCACGGGAACTGGGCAAGGCCGCGCGGGCGCTGAACCTGATGCTGCATCGGCTGGATGGCGGCGTACAGCAGCTCACGCAGTTCTCCGACGACATTGCCCACGAGCTGCGCTCGCCCATCGGCAACCTGCTGGGCAAGGCTCAGGTCACGCTGTCGCGGCCACGGCAAAAGGAAGAGTACGAGGCGGTACTGGCAGCCAGCACCGAGGAGCTGGAACGGGTCGGGCGGATCGTCAGCGACATGCTCTTCCTCGCCCAGGTCAGCCACCCACGCGCCTTGCTGCCGCAGGAGGCGGTGCGGCTGGAAGAGGAAGCGGCGAAGGTCGCCGAGCTGTTCGACTTCAGCGCCGAGGAGAAGTCGCTGCGCATCGTCATCGAAGGTCACGGGCTGGTGGTGGGCGACCGCCTGATGATCCAGCGCGCCATTTCCAACCTGCTGTCCAACGCCATCCGCCACACGCCCGCAGGTGAGCGCATCAGCGTGCAGGTGCGGGACGATGCTGAGGCCGTGACGCTACAGGTACAGAACCCCGGCGCCGGTATTGCCGCCGAGCACCTGCCGCACCTGTTCGAGCGTTTCTACCGGGTCGACAAGGGGCGCTCGCGGGCACAGGGCGGCACGGGCCTCGGGCTGGCCATCGTGCGTTCGATCATGGAGCTGCACCTGGGCAGCGCCTGCGCACAGAGTTCGGAGGAAGGGCCGACGCGCTTCCTCCTGCAGTTTCCTTCGTCACCTGACTGACCGCCATCCAGCCCAGGATCAGCGGGTGGCGCGGCAGGCGACACGTTCGGTGCGGTACTCGATGGCCTGCTCCTCGCCGAAAGAGTCCTTGTAGCGCAGCTGTACCGGCACCACACCGCAGTCGGCGCTCATCGGCGTCACCGCCACGACTTCGGCGATATCCAGGTTCATGCCATAGGTGTACTGCTTCGCCTCGGCGATCTGTGTCGGCGTGGGCGCGCTCTGGCGGGCCTGCATGACCTGCTGGCGGGCCTGTTCCATGCGGGCGAAGGTGATGTCGCCGCCACCGTCGGCCAGCGCCAGGGAGGATACGGCGGTCAGAACAGCGATCAGGAAGAAGCGGGAGAGTTTCATGGCAGTCACCTCTTGGGTGGTTGGAAGTGACTCCACCTTAAGTGGCCGCCGCTAACGGGAAGCTGAGGCACGGATGACGATTCGGTTATCCAGCCAGATCGATCCTTAGCAATTTCTCACCACTCATCCGTGCAATTTCCCACAGGTGAACTCTCGGCATCCGACAACTGTCTGTGTGCTGTCGGCCCACCGGGTGGGATTCCTGGCCATTGGCCACCCGGACAGTTCTGAATCCTTCGTTTCAAATAAATCGCCCGGCCGGCGTTTTCGCTCCCGCAAGGCGGGTTTCGTTCCAAGTCATGTGAAGATTGCCCATGTCCCTATCGCGTCGTTTCCCCGCACGAGTTTCTCCCCTCCAGACCCGCGCCCTCGGTGCCTGCCTGTTCGCCGGCCTGCTGGCAGCCGGCACTCCGGCCCAGGCCGAGGAGCCCGCCAGCAACGCGCGCTGGGTGAACGACAGCCTGAGTACCTACGTGCGCAGCGGCCCTACTGACGGCTATCGCATCGTCGGCACCCTGACCTCCGGGCAGAAGGTCCAGTTGGTCAGCACGTCCGGCGACTACAGCCAGGTGCGCAGCGACAGCGGCAGCACCGTGTGGATCGCCAGCAAGGACCTGCAGGAGAAACCGGGGCAGGCCGAGCGCCTGCCGGCGCTGGAACAGAAGGTCACCGAGCTGACCACCCAGCTGCAGACCATCGACGACAGCTGGAAGAACCGCGTGCAGGGCATGCAGGAAACCCTGGATGCGCGCAAGAAACTCATCGACGAACTGCAAGCGGCGCGCACCGCCCTGGACAGCGAACTGAGCCAGGCGCGCTCGCAACTGCGCGATGCCCAGGCACAGCTGGGCGATGAAAACAAACAGGTGCTGATGCGCTACATGGCATACGGCGGCAGCATTGCCGGCGCCGGCCTGCTGGCCGGGCTGATCCTGCCGACCATGCTGCGGGTGCGCCGCAAGCGCAGCACCGAGTGGGTCTGACGCCTCAGTCCAGGCGCAATTCGTACAGCCGATAGCCCAGGGCGTCGCTGCCCTGCGGCTCGAATCCGGCGCGCTCGTACAGGCGCCGCGCCGGATTGTCCGGGCGCACGCTGAGCTTCAGTCGTGCGTAGCCTTCCTGCCGGGCATCGGCGATGTAGCGCTGCAACAGCGCCGCACCGACACCCTTTCCCCGCCACGCCACGCTGACACCCAAAGTGCAGAGCTCCGCGCCGCCCTCTTCAGGTAACCAGAGGCTGTAGCCGACACTCTCGCCTTCATGCTCGGCGATGGTCAGGCGCTCGAAGTGCTCCAGCCAGCGCGCTAGGTGCCGGTCGAAGTCCTGTCGCCAGCGCGCCTCGTGGGTAGGCTCCCACTGACGGATATAGGCCTCCTCGCCGCGCTGGACGTAGGGCACATCGGTGATGCGGGCGGGGCGGAACGAGAAACTCATTGCAGGCGTCCATGAAAGCTTCCGGGCGGTACGATCAGACCCTCTCATCTGTCGACCCTTGCAGGCAAGCCGACTGATCCTCCCGGACAGTCCCTGCCGGTGATCGCTACCGTTGACTCGCCATCGGCCAGTGGCGACCCACCTCACGCCACCTCGCTCTCCACCCCCGCATCCAGGTCCACCAGCAGCTCGATCATCGCCCGCGCCGCCGCCGAGAGACGGTCGCCGCTGCGGGTGACGATGCCGCAGCGGGCCTGGAGGATATCGACGTTCTGCGGCAGGTTGCGAAAGTGCAGGCGCACCAGCTCCCCGCGCGCCATAGGCTCGCTCAGCGCCTCTTCCACGGCAATGCCGATGGCGTCGGTCTGGCTGACGATGCGCACCAGCGAGGCCATGTCCTCGCACTGCACGTTGGTGCTGATGTCGATCTTGCCGCTGAGGTTGGCGAGCATCTTCCGCGCGCTGGGAGGGATCAGCGTGGCCGCCAGCGGGTAGGCGAACATGTCGTTGGTGGAGAGGCTTTCCTTGGCCAGCAGCGGGTGTCCTTCGCGGCAGAAGAACAACCCGCTGCGCGGCTTCAGCGCGCGGGTCTGGAAGTTCGGGTCGGCCTCGAAATGGCGGATATCGGCGACGAAGAACTCGATCTCCTCGCGGCTCAGGCTGCGCGCCAGGCGCTCCCAGTTGTCGACGCCGAACTGGATATGGATGCGCGGGTAGCGCTGGACGAAACGTGACACCGCATCGGACACCAGCTTCTGCGCTGGCGCCGGTCCGCTGCCGAAGCGCAGCTCGCCCGAGTCCAGCTTGTTCAGCCGGGCCACCGCGTGGCTCAGGTTGTTGGCGCCCTGCACCAGGCTCAGCGCGTGCTGCAACACCACCTGGCCCTCGGGGGTCGGGCGCAGGTCCTTGCTGCCACGGTCCACCAGGCGGCAGCCCAGCTCCTGCTCCAGCCCCTGGATGCTGCGGCTGAACGCCGGCTGGGTGATGCCCATGGCGTCGGCGGCGCGAACGAAGCTGCGGTGTTCGTTGAGGGCGATGAAGTAGCGGAGTTGGCGCAGATCCATGATGCATTTCCGGCATTGAAAATAGTGGGCAAAGGCATTTGCCGCTGTCGTATGCGCTGGTTTTAAATGCAAGCTCTTATTCCGTCAACGAAGAATAAAACAAACATCTATTCTTTTATGAACTAAGAATATAGCTCAGACCAGGAGTCGCCCGATGCCAGCCTTGCACCTCCTCTCTTCGCGAATGTGCCTGTCCCGCTGTCGCTGACAGCAAAGCCGCACCCACCCACTACGAAAAACGTCGTTCGCCACTTTTGCCTGGCGCGGCCCCCTTTTGCCCGCGAACAGCGTGCAGAGACAAGGACACAGCATGACTTCGAGACACTCGCCCTTCCCCTTCAAACCGCGCCGGCTGCGGGCTCCAGACTACGCAGTAGTCCTGCTGCTGGCCCTGGGCGGCGCCCTGCCGGTGCTCGCCGAGGAAACCGAGGAGGCCACCCCCGGCAGTGAAACCAGCAAGCCCGTCAGCGCCGCACCGGCCAAGGCCGACGCCACCCTGGGCAAGGTCACCGTGACGGCCCGCCGCCGCGAGGAAGACTCGCAGAAAGTGCCGACGCCGATCACCGTGGTCGGTGGCGAAACCCTGGAAAGCCAGCGCGTCTACAAGGTGCAGGACCTGCAGCAGATCCTCCCCAGCGTGAACGTCGCCTTCATCCATGCGCGGCAGTCGAGCATCGCGGTGCGCGGCATCGGCAACAACCCGGCCAGCGACGGCCTGGAAGGCAGCGCCGGGGTCTACCTGGACAACGTCTACCTCGGCCGCCCGGGCATGGCGGTATTCGACCTGCTGGACATCGAGCAACTGGAGTTGTTGCGTGGCCCGCAGGGCACGCTGTTCGGCAAGAACACCACGGCTGGTGTGCTGAACATCAGCACCCGCGCACCGACTTTCACGCCGGAACGCAGCGTCGAGGTCTCCGGCGGCCAGGACGGCTATTTCCAGGGCAAGGGCACCGTCTCCGGCGCGCTGACCGACACCCTGGCCGGGCGCGTCTCGGCCTATCGCACCCGCGACGACGGCTACATCAAGAACGTCCACGACGATAACTACCTGAACGGCGGCGAGCGCCAGGGCATCCGTGGGCAACTGCTGTTCAAGCCCAACGAAGACTTCGACCTGCGCTGGATCAACGACTACAACGAGGAGGACTCCAGCAACGGCAGCATGGTGGTGTATGGCGCCGCCGACCGCTTCTGGCAGCGCGCCGCCGCGGTGGGCGCCTCGCCGATTCGCGCCCCCGACCGGCACAAGGTCAACATCAACAGCCGCCAGCACGTCAGCGTGCACCAGGGCGGCAGCTCGGTGGAGGCGAACTGGAACCTCAATGGTGGCTACAAGCTGACCTCCATCAGCGCTTACCGCTATTGGCACTTCACTCCGGCCAACGACGAGCAGCTCGACGTCTCGGCGATCAACAACACCGGCGTCGAGGTCCATGACCGCCAGTTCTCCCAGGAAATCCGCCTGGCCTCGCCCACCGGCGGCTTCTTCGACTACGTGCTGGGCGCCTATGCGTTCAACCAGAACCTGGGCAATAAGACCTTCACCAGCTACGGCCCGCTGGCCGACCGCTACCTGCTCGGCGCCGACCTCAATGCGCTGAACAACACCTACTCGAAAGCCAACGGCAAGATCGAGACCGACAGCTTCGCGCTGTTTGCCCAGGGCACCTGGCACCTCACCGACAAGCTGGACTTCACCGCCGGCCTGCGTGGCACCTACGAGGAAAAGGATGCCAAGGTCGAACGCTTCGATCCGGTGGGTGGCGCACCGGTTACCGGCGTCGGCGCGGTGGTGCGGCGCAACCAGCTGGGCGCCTACGACTCGGGTGACCTGAGCCTTTACAGCTTCGCGCCCTCGGCGCTGCTGAGCCTGAGCTACCAGTTCACCGACGACCTGCTGGGCTATGCCTCGCTGTCCCACGGCGAGAAGTCCGGCGGCGTGAACCTGGCCGTGGCCAGTGCGCCAACGGCCGGAGCCGATTCCCTGCTGGTCGGCCCGGAACGCGCCAACGACGCCGAACTGGGGATCAAGACGACCCTGTTCGACAACCGCCTGCAACTGAACACCAACCTGTTCTGGACCGGCATCCATGGCTACCAGGCGACCACCCTGTACCAGCCGCCGGGCTCGACCCAGCTGGTCTCGGTGCTCTCCAACGCCGGCAGCGTGCGTTCGCGCGGCCTGGAGTTCGAGGCCACCGCCCTGCCGATCCGGGGCCTGACGCTGAACTTCAACGGCTCCTACAACGACGTTACCTACCTGTCGTTCAAGGACGCCCCGTGCCCGGCAGAGATATCCACTCAGCCCGGCGCCCCCGCCACCTGCGACCTCACCGGGGATCGCGTGGTCGGCGCCTCGAAGTGGATCGCCAACCTCAATGGCGAATACGCCTGGAACCTCGACGACGGCATTCGCCCCTACGTGACCGGCAGCTACTCCTACCGCTCCGAGGCCGAAGGCACGCTGGACAACTCCGACCTCTCGAAGATCGACGGCTACGGCCTGGCGAACTTCTCCGTCGGCCTGCGCAAGGACCTCGGCGACGGCCAGCTGGACGCCTCGGTCTGGCTGAAGAACGCCTTCGACAAGGACTACTACCTGGCCGCCTTCGCCAGCATCAACGGCTCCTACACCGCCTCGGTGGGGCAGCCGCGCACCCTGGGCGCCTCGGTTCGATACGACTTCTGACCCCCATCCGCCGCGCTCCCGGCACGGCGCTATTGCCACAGCAAGAGGACGATGAGATGAGCAACGCAGCACAAGCTATCAAGCAAGACCTCGCCCACCTGGACATCCACCCGGTCGCCGGGCGCATCGGCGCCGAAATTCGCGGCGTGAAGCTGTCCGGCGAGCTGGACGCCGCCACCATCGACGCCATCCAGGAAGCGCTGGTGAAGCACAAGGTGATCTTCTTCCGTGGCCAGAATCAGCTGGACGACCAGGGCCAGGAGGCCTTCGCCAAGCTGCTGGGCAACCCGGTGGCGCACCCCACCGTCCCGGTGCAGGAAGGCACGCACTACCTGCTGGAACTGGACGGCGCCCAGGGCCGCCGCGCCAACTCCTGGCACACCGACGTGACCTTCGTCGACGCCTATCCCAAGGCCTCGATCCTGCGCAACGTGGTGGCCCCGGAGTCTGGCGGCGACACCGTATGGGCCAACACCGCCACGGCCTACGATGACCTGACGCCGGAGCTGAAGGCACTGGCCGACTCCCTCTGGGCAGTGCACAGCAACGAATACGACTACGCCAGCGTGCGACCGAATGTCGACCCGGCGCGCCTGGAGGAATACCGCAAGATCTTCACCTCCACCGTCTACGAGACCGAACACCCGGTGGTGCGCGTGCACCCGGTCAGCGGCGAAAAGACGCTGCTGCTGGGGCACTTCGTCAAACGCCTGAAGGGCCTCTCGCAACATGACTCGGCACACCTGTTCGCCGTGCTGCAGAGCCACGTCACCCGCCTGGAAAACACCGTGCGCTGGCGCTGGCAGCCGGGCGACGTGGCCATCTGGGACAACCGCGCCACCCAGCACTACGCCGTGGACGACTACGGCACCCAGCCGCGAATCGTGCGCCGCGTGACCCTCGACGGCGATGTGCCGGTGGGTGTCGACGGGCAGCGCAGCCGGACGATCAAGAAGGTTTGAGCCGTAACACCCAAAGCTGAAAGCCCCTCTCCCTAACCCTCTCCCTGAAGGGAGAGGGGACTGGATCGGCGTGAAGCGTGGCCAGGGTCCATTCCTGATACCGATTCTTCAGGAAAACACCGCTGGCACACTTCACTCGAATACCCCCTCTCCCTTCAGGGAGAGGGCTGGGGAGAGGGAATCCCCCCACTCAGGACTATCCCGATGACCCAATCCAACGCCCTCCAGCAATCCACCCCGGAACCCTTCGCCATCGTCCCCCTCGACGCCCCGCTGGGTGCCGAAGTACGCGGCCTCGACGCTCGCGAGCCACTGACGCCGGAACAGATCCTGGCGATCAAGCAGGCCCACCGCGAGCACCACATCCTGATCTTCAAGGACCAGCAACTCGACGATCAGCAATACCTGCGTTTCGCCACGCTGTTCGGCGCGGTATTCCAGCCGCCGGCCGATGTGCCGGTACTGTCCTCCGGGGCCGATGGCAAGGCGCCGGACATCGTCAAGGTCGCCAACACCGAGGATGGCGAGCTGGGCAACTTCGCCCTGCCGGCCCACGTCGACCACCAGTGGACGCCGGTGCCCTCTTCCGGCTCCTTCCTCTACGCGCTGGAGGTGCCCAGGACCGGCGGCGAAACCCAGTTCACCAACCTCGCCCGCGCCTACGAGACGCTGGATGAGGCGACCCGCAGCGAGATCGATCCACTACGCCTGATCAACTACAACCCGTTCATCCGCCTGAAAAGCGGCGGCTACAACGGCACCTTCGTGCGCTACCGCACCCCGGACATCGAGCCGATCCAGGGCACCGAGCACCCGCTGGTGCGCACCCATCCGGAGAATGGCAAGCGGGTGCTGTTCCTCTCCGTGCACACCGAGGTGGAAATCCCCGGCGCCGACCCACAGCAAGGCGCGGCGTTGGTGGAGAAGCTGCGCGAGCATCTGCAGAAGCTGGAGCTGATCTACAGCCACAAATGGTCGGTCGGCGACATCGTCTGGTGGGACAACCAGGCCGTACTGCACGGGCGCAACGCCTTCCCGGCCAGCGAGAAGCGTCGCCTGAAGCGCATCAGCCTGTCCGGCAGCCGGCCGTTCTGAAGCCAGCGTAGGGCGCATGACCTGGAACAGCGTATGCGCCCTACGACTCTGGGCAGCAGATTGTAGGAGCGCGCCATGCGCGCGATCGCGGGCATGGCCCGCTCCTACAGGTTGTGCTCGGCACGTAGCGTTATCCGCTGCAAAAGTTTCGCCGCTCCTGAGACGGCCCTTTCTATGCTTATGCGAAATCGTTTCTTGTCCTGAATCAATTATTCCTTTTATTCTTTCGGCAACTCGTCATAACAAGTTATGAACTATGGCCGAACTACTCCCTCTCTCCCCCGTTCCCCTGTACAGCCAGCTCAAGGAAGTCCTGCGCACGCGCATCCTCGACGGCACCTATCCGCCGCTCAGCCGCATGCCGTCGGAGGCCGAACTGGGCAAGGCCTTCGAGGTCAGCCGCATCACCGTGCGCCAGGCGCTGGGCGACCTGCAGAAGGAAGGGCTGATCTTCAAGATCCATGGCAAGGGCACCTTCGTCGCCAAGCCCAAGGCGTTCCAGAACGTCAGCACCCTGCAAGGCCTGGGTGAGTCCATGACCCAGCGCGGCTACGAGGTGATCAACCGCCTGCGCAGCTTCAAGACCGTGCCGGCAAATGCCCAGGTCGCCGCCCGCCTGCAAGTCGCCGAGGGCGAGAACGTGGTGCAGATCAAGCGCGCCCGCCTGGTCAACCGCGAGCTGGTGTCGCTGGAGATCACCTGGCTGCCCGAGCACGTCGGCAAGCGCCTGGAGAAGGCCGACCTGGTCAGCCGCGACATCTTCCTGATCCTCGAGAACGACTGCGCCCTGCCCCTGGGCCACGCCGATCTCGCCATCGACGCCATCCTCGCCGATGCCGAACTGGCCGCGCGCGCTGGAAGTGGAAGAAGGCTCGCCGGTGATGCGCATCGAGCGCCTGACCCACACCGCCGACGGCGTACCCCTGGACTACGAACACCTCTACTACCGTGGCGATGCCTTCCAGTACCGCCTGCGCATCGACCGCCACAAGGGACCGCAGCAATGAGCCAGTTCGACCTCTCCCGGATTCCCGAGGACAAGGAGCTCGCCTACGACATCGTGGTGATCGGCGGCGGCACCGCCGGCCCGATGGCCGCTATCAAGGCCAAGGAAGCCAACCGCGAGTTGCGCGTGCTGCTGGTGGACAAGGCCAACGTCAAGCGCAGCGGCGCCATCAGCATGGGCATGGACGGCCTGAACAACGCCATCATTCCCGGCCACGCCACGCCCGAGCAGTACACCAAGGAAATCACCGTCGCCAACGACGGCATCGTCAACCAGGCGGCGGTTTACGCCTACGCCACCCACAGCTTCGAGACGCTGCAGCAGCTGGACCGCTGGGGGGTGAAGTTCGAGAAGGACGAAGTTGGCGACTACGCAGTGAAAAAGGTCCACCACATGGGCGCCTACGTGCTGCCCATGCCCGAGGGCCACGACATCAAGAAGGTGCTGTACCGCCAGCTCAAGCGCGCGCGCATCGACATCACCAACCGCCTGGTGGTTACCCGCCTGCTCACCGACGCGGACGGCGCGGTCAACGGCCTGCTCGGCTTCGACTGCCGCACCGCGCAGTTCCAGGTGATCCGCGCCAAGGCTGTGGTCCTCGCCTGCGGCGCCGCCGGCCGCCTGGGCCTGCCCTCGTCCGGCTACCTGATGGGCACCTACGAGAACCCCACCAACGCCGGCGACGGCTATGCCATGGCGTACCACGCGGGGGCCGAGCTTTCCAACCTGGAGTGCTTCCAGATCAACCCGCTGATCAAGGACTACAACGGCCCGGCCTGCGCCTACGTCACCGGCCCGCTGGGCGGCTACACCGCCAACAGCAAGGGCGAGCGCTTCATCGAGTGCGACTACTGGAGCGGCCAGATGATGTGGGAGTTCCACCAGGAACTCGAAGGCGGCAATGGCCCGGTATTTCTCAAGCTCGACCACCTGGCCGAGGAAACCATCCAGACCATCGAGGACATCCTCCACAGCAACGAGCGCCCCAGCCGCGGCCAGTTCCACGCCAACCGTGGCACCGACTACCGCCAGCAGATGGTCGAGATGCACATCTCCGAGATCGGCTTCTGTTCCGGCCACTCGGCTTCGGGCGTCTGGGTCAACGAGAAGCGCCGAGACCACGCGTCAAGGGCCTGTACTCGGCCGGCGACATGGCCGCGGTGCCGCACAACTACATGCTTGGCGCCTTCACCTACGGCTGGTTCGCCGGAGCCAACGCCGCACAGTACGTGGCCGGTCGCGAGTTCAGCGAGGTCGATGCCACCCAGGTCGAACGCGAACGCGAGCGCGTCTTCGCCCCGCTCAAGCGTGAGAGCGGCCTGCCGCCGGCGCAGGTCGAGTACAAGCTGCGGCGCATGGTCAACGACTACCTGCAACCGCCCAAGGTGACGAAGAAGATGGAGATAGGCCTGCAGCGCTTCGCCGAGATCGCCCGTGACCTCGACCAGCTCAAGGCCAACAACCCCCACGAGCTGATGCGCGCCATGGAAGTCAGCGTGATCCGCGACTGCGCCGAGATGGCCGCCCGCGCCTCGCTGTTCCGCACCGAAAGCCGCTGGGGCCTGTACCACCACCGCGTGGACTACCCGCTGCGCAACGATGCCGACTGGTTCTGCCACGCCCACCTGAAGAAAGGCGAGGACGGTGCGATGACCAGCTTCAAGAAAGCCATCGAGCCCTATGTGATCGCGCTGGATGAGGACGAGCAGCAGGCTTACGAGAAGCTGCGGGTGAAGAGCGAGGCGGCTTGAAAGATTGGACTAGCAGCCTGAAAAGCCCCTCACCCTAACCCTCTCCCGGAGGGAGAGGGGACTGTCCTGAGCGGCGAATGAATCGGTGCTCGCCGGCTGACTCGGTGCTTTCCACCCTCACCGAACGGCCCCCTCTCCCTCTGGGAGAGGGCTGGGGTGAGGGAAGGCCCGAGCACCAGAACCACCCAGGAACACCGAACAGAATCAGCCCGCCGCCAAGACGGCCGGCAAAGCAACACGATGAGGACCGCGTGCCATGGCCTACCAACCCCAGGAAATCTTCTTCCGCTCCAGCGCCCCGGTGACGGTGGACGAGGACAAGTGCATCGCCGACAAGGGCTGCACCGTCTGCGTCGAGGTCTGCCCGATGGACCTGCTGGCGATCAACCCCGCCACCCAGAAGGCCTACATGGCCTTCGACGAATGCTGGTACTGCATGCCCTGCGAGAAGGACTGCCCGACCGGTGCGGTGCGCGTCGAGATTCCCTATCTCCTGCGTTGAGTTACCGCAACGAAGTTCCCCTGTAGGAGCGAGCTTGCTCGCGAACCAACGCCTGCAGCGGGGCTGTTCGCGAGCAAGCTCGCTCCTACGAAGAGCCGCACTCGCCCAGGGAAAAACCCATAAGCGCCATCCGGCCCCACCGCCGGACGCCTGATGCACCGCCCCTCGTTTCCCACCGCAAGGCCTGCGGCGGAGACGATTCCAACACTCACGATTCGAGGGGAACACCCATGACCTTGCGCACCACCCTGGCCGGCCTCGCGCTCGCCATCGCCAGCCTTTCGGCCCACTCGGAGACCATCCGAGTAGCCATCGGCACCCAGGACACCACCATCAACTGCGCTGCCGGCGGCCTGTTGATCCGCGAACTCGGCCTGCTCGACAAGTACCTGCCCCACGACGGCAAGTACAAGAACGCGCAGTACGACGTGCAGTGGAAGAACTTCACCAGCGGCGCACCGCTGACCAATGAGATGGTCGCCGGCAAGCTCGACTTCGGCGCCATGGCCGACTTCCCCGGCTCGCTCAACGGCGTCGCCCACGAGGCCGCCGGCAAGCGCAGCCTGTTCATCAGCGTGCTGTCGGGCAGCATCGAGGGCAGCGGCAACGGCATCGTCGTGCCCGCCTCCTCCAAGGTGCAGTCGCTGGCCGAACTCAAGGGCCAGACCATCTCCGTGCCCTTCGCCTCCACCGCCCACGGCCTGTTGCTACGGGCCATCGCCGCGCAGGGCTGGGATCCGGAGAAGGACGTCACCATCATCGCGCAGCCGCCGGAAGTCGCCGGCTCCGCACTGCAGGCCAACAAGATTGCCGCCCACGCCGATTTCGTGCCCTTTGCCGAGCTGTTCGAAAGCCGTGGCATCGCCCGCAAGATCTACGACGGATCGCAAGCCAAGGCGCCGACCTTCCACGGCGCGCTGGTGGAAGCCGATTACGCGCAGCAGTACCCGGAGATCGTCGAGGCCTACCTGCGCGCGACCTACGAGGCCAACCAGCTGCTGGCGAAAGACCCGGAGAAATACAGCGAGCTGATCGAGAAAGTCGCCGGCATCCCCGCCGAGGTGAACTACCTGTTCCACGGCCCGCTAGGCCTGCAAACCCGTGACCTGACCTGGAAGCCGGAATACCGCCAGGCCGTGGCCACCGCCATCGACACCCTGAAGCTGCTGAAGAAGGCCGACCGGGGGCTGAACGTCGAGCAGTTCGTCGACGACCGCTATATCCGCGCGGCCTTCAAGGCGTCCGGCGCCGACTACGACGTTGCGTTGAAGAACTACGCGCAGCAGCCGCTGCTGGGCAACGATGCGCTGACCGGCAAGCCGATCAGCGATACCCGCCACGTCGCCCAGATCTGGGTACGCAGCGAGCCGAAGGTGCGAAGCTACGCGACCGCCAGGGAAGCGCTGGGCCAGCTCGCCGAGCTGAAGAAGCAAGGCAAGGACATCCGTGCCGTCTACGCCCAGGCCAGCGACAGCGGCATCAAGCTCCTCGCCAGCCAGGCTTGGTTCGTCCGTGGCAAGGACGGCGCGCTGGATGCCTTCCTGCTGCGCGAACAGGCCGATGCCTTTGCCCGCCTGCACGGCGGTGACGTCGCCGACTTCGCCGCCGCCAGCCAGCAGGCCGTGGCCAGCCGCTGAATCGAGGACCATCCCCGGCGTCCACGCGCCGGGGATGGCGGAGACCACAGATGAACACCACCACCTTCACCCGCTGGAGCCTTCGCCTGGCCTCGCTGCTGGTCTGCCTCGCACTCTGGCAGGTGCTCAGCGCACGGCACGTGAACCTCGGTCTGGTCACCTTCGCCAACGTACCCGGCCCGCGTGACGTACTCGACGCCGCCTGGAACCTCGCGCAATCGAGCAAGCTCGGGCGCCACCTGGGCAGCAGCCTGCTGCGCGTGCTGGCCGGCTACCTGCTGGCGGCCTTCGCCGGCATTCTCCTCGGGCTGCTCATCGGCCGCGGCCGCTGGGCCCGCGACAGCCTGCTGCCGCCACTGGAAGTGCTGCGGCCGATCCCCGCGGTGGCGTGGATTCCGCTGGCGATCCTGATGTTCCCCAGCTCCGAGCTGTCGATGATCTTCATCACCTTCACCGGCGCGCTGTTCCCCATCCTGCTCAACACCATTCACGGCGTGGAAGCGGTGGACCCACGCCTGCTCGCCTCCGCGCGCAGCCTCGGTGCCGGCCGCCTGGCGTTGCTGCGCGAAGTGGTGCTGCCGGGCGCTGCGCCGAGCATCGTCACCGGCCTGGCCATCGGCATGGGCACCTCGTGGTTCTGCCTGGTCACCGCCGAGATGATCTCCGGGCAATGGGGCATCGGCTACTACACCTGGGAGTCCTACACCTTGCAGAACTACCCCGACATCGTGGTCGGCATGCTGCTGATCGGCGTGCTCGGCATGGCCAGCAGCCTGCTGGTGCGCCAGCTCGGCGCCCTGGCCACACCCTGGCAGCGCCAGACCGGAGGCAAGCCATGACCCTGCCTGCCAGCGCGCCGGGGCGCGTGCGCGTCGACGGCCTGTCGATCCATCTGGGCAACGGCCGCGATGCCTTCGAGGCCGTACAGTCCCTGAGCTTCTCCATCGAGCCGGGCGAATTCGTCTGCGTGCTGGGCCCGTCCGGTTGCGGCAAGTCCACCTTGCTGGGTGCATTGGCCGGGCACCTGACGCCCAGCGCCGGAAAGCTGGAAGTGGACGGTGCCAGCGTCGCCGGCCCCTCGCCCGAACGCGGCATGGTGTTCCAGCACCACACCCTGCTGCCCTGGCGGCGCGTGCGCGATAACGTCGCCTTCGGCCTGAAGATGCGCGGCGTCCCCCGCGCCGAACGCCATCGCCAGGCCGACGAGATGCTCCAGCTGATGGGCCTGAACGGCTTCGCCGAGCGCTGGCCGTCGCAGCTCTCCGGCGGCATGCAACAGCGCGTGGAAATCGCCCGTGTGCTGATCAACCAGCCGCGCCTGCTGCTGATGGACGAACCCTTCGGCGCCCTCGATGCGCAGACACGGATGATGATGCAGGAACTGCTGCTGGACATCTGGACGCGCCTGCGCACCAGCGTGCTGTTCATCACCCACGACATCGACGAGGCGCTGTTCCTCGCCGACCGCATCCTGGTGATGAGCCCGCGCCCCGGACGCATCCTCGAAGACATCCGTCTCGACTTCCCGCGACCGCGCCACGCCGACCTGCTCACCACGCCTGAATTCTCCCGGCTCAAGCGCCACTGCCTGGAACTGCTGCGCCACGAAGACGGCCGCCAGTTGCCACGCCTGACGCCCCTGGGCCTGCCCACTCCTCAACGGATACCGCGATTCGCCATATGACTGCCTTCAACCCCTCTTACCACATCAGCACCGACAACCCCGACATCCTCGACCTGCAACCGCGCCTGCAGGACGCCGACGCCGGCGTGCGCCGCATCGCCCTGATCGAGCTGGCCGACCTGGAAGACCCCGATGGCCTGCCCTGGCTCGCCGCCGCCCTGACCGGTGACGAAGCCGCCAATGTCCGCGCCGAAGCCGCACGCCTGCTGGAAGCCTGGGAAGAACCCGAGGTGGTGGACGCTCTCTGCCAGGCCCTCGCCGACAGCGACAACGACGTGCGTGAGGCTGCCGCCCAGAGCCTGAGCGAACTGAAGACCCGCGAAGCCGGCATGCGCCTGCTGCCGTGGGCCACGCATGCCGATATCTTCGTGCGCCGCAGCGCCTTGCGCGCCCTGCGTGAACTGCGCCTGGAAGTTGCCGCCGAACCTGCGTTGACGGCGCTGGGCGACAGCGATGCCGGCGTCCGCCGTGAAGCCGTGGGCATCCTCGGCTGGCTCAAGCGCACCGACGCCCTGCCCCATCTGGCGCGCCTGACCCGCGACGACCCGGACGCTGAAGTCCGCCGCGCTGCTGCCGGCGCCCTCGGCCTGGCCATCGATGCCAGCGTGCTGCCGGCGCTGCAAGCCGCGCTGGCCGATCCGGCCTGGCAGGTGCGTGAGGAAGCCGCCGGCACCCTCGGCAAACTGGCCCTGCCGGATGCGGGGGAAGCACTGGTCGCGGCACTGCAAGACGACTTCTGGCAGGTGCGCCTGCGCGCCGCCCGCTCGCTGGGCAAGCTGCGTTACCTGCCGGCGCTGCAAGGCCTGATCGTCGTGCTCGGCCACGGCATCAGCAACCTGCGCAAGGAGGCCGCACTGGCCCTGGGCGAACTGGGTAGCGGGGATGCCATAGAGGCGCTGCGCAACGCCGAAAACGACGGCGACCCGGAAGTCCGCAAGGCCGTGCGCATCGCGCTCTCTCAGTTGGAGCAAAAGCCGCCGCTGGGGCAATCGGCATGAACACCCCGGTCGCACTGCACCGCTCCAGCGCCGAAGGCGAGCTGCGCATCCGCTGGGACGACGGCATCGAGCAATGCATCGCCTTCGCCCGCCTGCGTGGCGCCTGCCCCTGCTCGCAATGCCGGGCAGCGCGCCTGCAAGGGCGCATCGACCTGGTGAAGGCTGGCGTCGGCCTGCAGCAATTGAACCTGCAGGGCTACGGCGTGCAACTGGTGTTCGACGACGGCCACGACCGTGGCATCTATCCCTGGGATTACCTGCGCGGTCTGGCCTGAACCGGACGGTCATGCAGATGACGCGCTGGCGCATCCAAACTGGCGTGCAGGAACATGCCGCGCGGCGGCAGGGTGATTAGCGTTCGCACCATACCCACAAGAACGCCAACCACCGAGCGCTATTCACCATGCATCCATCGCTTTCCCCGCGCGTCATCGCCATCACCGGAGCCTTCGGCAACCTCGGTGCGGCGCTGGCCATCCAGGCCGCCGAAGCCGGCGCACAGCTTGTGCTGATCGACCGGGCCGAGGCTCCACCGGGTGACTTCCGCGCCCCCGACGGCGCCCTCCTGCTGACCGGTATCGACCTCGCCTCGCTGGCCGATGCCCAGGCGGCTGCGCGCCTGATCGACGAACGTTTCGGCCGGCTCGACGCGCTGGTGAACGTCGCCGGAGGATTTGCCTGGCAGCCCCTGGCCGAAGGCGACGTGGACTGCTGGGACCGCCTCTACACCCTCAACCTGCGCACGGCCCTATGCGCTTGCCAGGCGCTGCTGCCGCTGATCCGCCAGTCCAGCGCCGGGCGCATCGTCAACCTGGGCGCCGGCGCCGCCAACCGGGCCGGCTTCGGCATGGGCGCCTACGCCGCCTCCAAGGCCGGCGTACTGCGCCTGACCGAAAGCCTCGCCGAGGAGTTGAAGGACCAGGGCGTCACGGTCAACGCGGTACTACCGAGCATCATCGACACGCCACAGAACCGCGCCGCCATGCCCGAGGCGGACTTCGGTCGCTGGGTCACGGCCGACCAACTGGCGGGCGTCATTCTCTTCCTGCTCGGCGATGCGGCCGCCGCCATCACCGGCGCCGGGATTCCGGTCAGCGGCCGCGTCTGAGCGTGCCGACGGACGCCGCTGGCCTCGGCGGCGCCCGACTTGCTAGATTGCACCCGCTCTCCAACCGGACCACCGGATCGCCCCACACGCCATGCATCCCGCCACCGCCAGCGCCGCCTTCGTCAACCACGTGCTGAACACCGCCGAGCAATATGGCTGTGACGGCGAACTGCTGCTGCACGAAATCGGCCTGCAGCGCGAACGCCTCGCCGACCCGATCCTGCGTATCCCCATGCACCAGTTGCGGGCCCTGCTGGAGCTGTCGGTACGCATGAGCGGCCTGCCGCACTTCGGCCTGCTGGTGGGCGCAGCGGTGCGTCCCGGCAGCTATGGCGTGCTGGGTGCGGTATCGATGACCAGCGCCACGCTGGGCGAGTCCATGAGCATGATCCGCCGCTTCGGCAAGATCGTCTTCGACAGCCCATCGAGCCAGACCCACATCGTCATCGGGGACGGCCGCGTACTGCTGGAAGACCAGCGCATCACCGAACTGGAACCCTACTGCGCCTGCCAGCAGGACGCCGTGCTGGCGGGCTGGACGGCATTCGGCCGCTGGCTGATCGGCAGCAGCGCGCCACTGCTGGAAGTGCAGATGATCCACGCCGCGCAGGGCGACGCCGCTCTGTACGACGAGTTCTTCGGCTGCCCCGTGCAGTTCAATGCCCCACGCAACGCGCTGGTGTTCCCCGAGGCGATGCTCGCTGCACGCATCCAGGGCGCCGACCCGCGCACCCACAAGAGCCTGCTGCTGGAGGCGGACCTGCAACTGGGCCGTTCCTACGCACCGCTCTCGGTGATCGGCCGGCTGCGCGCACTGCTGATCGAGCACATGCCCGGCGGTGAGGTCAGCCTGGAGGCACTCGCCAGCGAGCTGGCCATGTCGCCGCGTACCCTGCAGCGCAAGCTGGCCGCCGAAGGCGAAAGCTTCTCCCAGGTGCTGGAAACCATGCGCATGGAGCTGGCCGATCATTACCTGCGGCGTACCGATTCCAGCGTCATGGAGATCGCCCTGATGCTCGGCTTCTCCCAGGCCAGTGCCTTCAGCCACGCCTTCCGCCAGTCGCGCGGCATCTCCCCGGCGGACTTCCGCAAGACCCTGCGCAGCGCCTGATCCCCGGTGCCGGGCCTTTGTAGGAGCGAGCTTGCTCGCGAACCGCATTCTCCCGAAATTTTCGCGCAACACTCGGCCGTGTTCGCGAGCAAGCTCGCTCCTACAGGTAATGCCGCTCCTGGCGTCTATGGGACGCCATCACCCAACCGAATACGCCACCGATTGACGTCTCGCGACATGCGCACTGGCGCCCTGCATCACGCCCGCTTTTCGGCAGCGCGTTAGCCTCCTCGCATCATAAGAAGGAGGCAGAACATGCCCAACATGATCGTCTACGCCGTGCCGGCATTCCTCGTGCTGCTGCTGGTCGAACTGCTCTGGAGCTTCTGGCGGCGGCGCCAGACCTTCGCCCTGTCCGACAGCCTGTCCAGCGCCTCGCTGGGGCTCAGCGGCCAGGTCATCAACCTGTTCGTGCGTGCCCTGAACTTCGGCGTCTACCTGCTCGCCTACCAGTACCTGGCGTTGTTCGACCTCTCCACCTCGCACTGGTGGGTCTGGGCCATCGGCCTGCTCGGCTACGACCTCTGCTACTACTGGCACCATCGCATGGGCCATGAGGTGAACCTGGTCTGGGCCTCCCACGTGGTGCACCACTCCAGCGAAGAGTTCAACTACTCCACCGCGTTGCGGCAGACCAGCACGGGCTTTCTGACCAACTGGTTCTTCTACTGGCCGCTGGCGCTGATCGGTATTCCGCCGACCGTGTTCATCGTCGCCGGTGCGGTGATCCTGGGCTACCAGTTCTGGATCCATACCCGCCACATCGGCCGCCTCGGCTGGTTCGACTACTGCTTCGCCTCGCCGTCCAACCACCGCGTGCACCATGGCCAGAACGAGTACTGCGTCGACAAGAACTACGGCGGCGTGCTGATGCTCTGGGATCACCTGTTCGGCACCTTCGCCAAGGAACGCCCGGAGTCGGAAGAGCCGATCATCTATGGCATCCACGGCCAGCTGAAGACCTTCGATCCGCTCAAGGCGAACTTCCACAAGTACCGCGACCTGCTCGCCGACGCCCGCCTGGCCGATAACTGGAAAGACCGAATCCGCGACCTGGTTCGCCCGCCCCGGCTGGCGCCCGGCCGCCGCGCAGCGGCTCGATCCGAAGCCGCCCCATGACATCAGCGCGTTCCGTCTCTCACCGCCCCCGCATTTCCGCCACCACGGCCTTCTACTGCCTGCTGCAGATGCTGTTGCTGATGGTGCTGGGCATGGGCTTCCTGGCCTTTGCCTACCAGTTGCCGCTGGCGGGGAAAATCCTCGGCGCGGTATGGATCATCGCGTCGCTCTGGGTGCTCGGCCGCAGCCTGGAGAACGCACCGGGCAACGGGCGCTGGCAGCTGCTGTGGCTGGGGTCGCTGGCCATTCCGGCGGCCGTTGCGCACCTGCAATGGGGCCTGCCGGTGGCGTGGGCAGTGGCGCTGTTCGTGGGCGCAACACTGGGCCTGCTCGGCATGCTGCTGCGTTCGCTGCGCCAGCCGCAACCGCTGGAGGCGTGAGATGAATTCCAGCGTTATCTGCGAGCTGCTGCTGTGCGCCGCCAGCCTCTGGGCAGCGGTAGACAGCCTGAAGACTGGACATGGCTGGCGTGCGCTCGGGTTCACCCTGATCGCCGTCACCGCGCTGCTCGGCGCGCTGGTCTATGGCGGCCTGGAGACGACACGGCCGGCACACCAGGCGATGACCAGCCTTTCCGGGCGCATCACCCTGCTGCTGATCGCCATCGCCTGGCCCGGCCGGTCGCAACGCTGGCCGCTGGCGATGGCCGGTGCCCTGCTGTTCGTCCTCGCCGGCCTGGGTATCGCCGGTCGGGGCGAGTGGCAAGGCATCCCGCGCGTGGACCTTTATCACCTCACGCTGATGCTCGCGACGCTGTGCTGGACGCTCGCACGGCTGCGCGGCACACGCTGGCTGCCTGGCACGCCAGCCTCCCTCGCCCGCTGAGCAAGGGCGCTACCCACTACTGGAGACCAACACCCGGCGTGAACGCAACACGCCCATTGCCTTCGCAGAGCACTATCCGAAGGGGCGCCGCCACGAGGCCCCGTCTGATGACACACACAATAAGAACCAGTCGTTGGAGTAGCCTCACATGACCACCAGATCCCGCAAGCGTCGCTTGCAGACCGGGTCCGCCTTTGCCTGCGTTTTACCCCTGATGCTCAGCGGCCAGTCGAAGGCCGTCGAATTCAGTTTCCTCGACAACCAGCTCAGTGGCTCGCTGGACACCACCGTGTCCTACGGCGCGCTGTGGCGCGTGCAAGGTCAGGACAAGACCAACAACGACGTCAACAGCAACGACGGCAACCGCAACTTCAGCACCGGCCTGGCCTCGGAGGTGTACAAGATCACCTCGGACCTGGAGGCGACCTACCAGAATTACGGCCTGTTCATGCGCGGCTCGGCGTTCTACGACACGCAGATCATGGACAAGCGCAACGACTACTACGACCACAACGAGCCGCCACAGCCGTCGCAAAGCTACCCGCACAACGACCACTTCACCGACGCTACCCGCGACACCGCCGGCCACCGCGCGGAAATCCTCGATGCCTACCTCTACGGCAACTGGGATATCGCCGACCATCCGCTGAGCGCGCGGCTGGGCAATCAGGTCTTCAACTGGGGCGAAGGCGTGTTCTACCGTGGCGGCATCAACACCACCAACCCGGTGGACGCCGCCAAGTTCCGCCTGCCCGGCTCGGAGCTCAAGGAGGTGCTGATGCCTGTGGAGGCAGTCAGCTTCAACGTCGGCCTCACCGACAACCTGTCGATGGACGCCTTCTACCAGTGGAACTGGAAGGAAACCCGCCTCGACCCGGCCGGCACCTTCTTCTCCGAAACCGACCTCTTCGCCGACGGTGGCAACACTGGGTACACGCGGGTAAAGGCACTGTCCGACCCGACCTTCCAGAGCCTCTACCCAATGCTCTCGGCCAGCCACTTCGCCGGCCTGCAGGGCACCGACTACCTGGACCAGAACGGCTACTTCAAGGTCAGCCACATCGGCCAGGACATCAACGCCAAGAACGATGGCCAGTTCGGCGTGGCCTTCCATTACATCGCCGAGCAGCTCAACTCCACCGAGTTCGGCTTCTACTTCGTCAACTACCACGCCAAGGACCCGGTGATCTATGCCGACCTGAACAAGAGCTACGCCGGGCTGGACATGGACCAGTTGGCGCAGCTGGTCGGCTCGCCGTCCTATGACGCGCTGGTGCAGAGCGGCGGGCAGATGCTCGGCCTGATCAACGCCGCCGCCGCGGTGGACATGGCCAACCAGGCCAATGCCCGCCGCGAGTATGTCGAGAACATCCGCATGTATGGCCTGAGCTTCAACACCACCCTGGGCGACGCCTCGCTGTTCGGCGAGATCGCCTACCGGCCCAACCTGCCCATCGGCGTGGCCACCACCAACGACCTGCTCGGCGACATGCTTGCCCAGGCCGGGAAGATCGCCGACGGGCAGAAGGTCAATGTCGGCGGGCAGATGGTCGGCCTCGGCGGTGCGGTCCACGACTACGAGCGCGTCGAGTCCTTCAACAGCTCGCTGGGCACGATCTACAACTTCGGCCCGGCGCTGTCCTTCGACTCGTTCATGGGGGTATTCGAAGTGGCCGCCGAGCAACTGCGCGGCAGCAACCTGCAATACACCGCGTATGACGGCAGCACCCGCTACTACTCCGGGCGCAGCAACGGCGCGTACGTCTCCGGCTTCGACCGCAGCGACCAGGTCAACCGCAATGCCTACGGCGCTACCCTGCTGCTGACCGGCACCTGGAACGACGTGTTCGCCGGGGTCAACCTCTCGCCCTACGCCGTCTACAAGGACGACTTCAGCGGCAACTCGCAGGCGCCGGCAATTTCATCGCCGGGCGCAAGGCCTACACCCTGGGCCTCAAGGCCACCTACCTGAACAGCCTGGAAGCCGAGCTGCAGTACACCGAGTTCTACGGCGCCGGCCAGGAGAACGCCGCCCGCGACCGCGACAACGTCGGCTTCAACGTCAAGTACTCCTTCTGAGCGGAGATTCACCATGGGCAACATCCGTACCCTGGCCGGCGCCGTGGCGCTGGCCCTGACCGCCAGCGGAGCGCTGGCGGCGGTTTCTCCGCAGGAAGCGGCCAGGCTGCAATCCACCCTCACCCCGCTGGGCGCGGAAAAGGCCGGCAACGCCGCCGGCAGCATCCCCGCCTGGACCGGCGGCATCACCCAGGCCCCGGCCGGCTTCAAGCCCGGCCAGCATCCGATCGACCCGTATGCGGCGGACAAGCCGCTGTTCACCATCACCAAGGCCAACCTGGAGCAGTACAAGGCCAACCTCACGCCCGGCCAACTGGCGATGTTCGACAACTACCCGGACACCTTCCAGATACCGGTCTACCCGACCCGCCGCAGCGGTTCGGCGCCACAGTGGGTCTACGACAATACTTTCAGGAATGCGACCAGCGCCAGGCTGGCCGAGAACGGCAACGGCTTCGTCGATGCCTTCGGTGGCATTCCCTTCCCGATTCCGCAGAGCGGTGTGGAGGCGGTGTGGAACCACATCGCGCGCTATCGCGGCACCTTCATCGTGCGCCGCTCCGCCGAGGCCGCCGTACAACGAAACGGCGACTACTCGCCCGTGGTGACCCAGCAGGAAGCGCTGTTCAAGTACTACCAACCCGGCGGTAACTTCGAAGGTCTGGGCAACCGCATGTTCTACTTCCTCGCCTTCACCAAGAGCCCGGCGCGCCTGGCCGGCAGCGCCGCGCTGGTGCACGAGACGCTGGACCAGGTGAAGGAGCCGCGCCAGGCCTGGGCCTACAACGCCGGCCAGCGCCGCGTACGTCGCGCACCGAGCCTGGCCTACGACACGCCCATCGCTTCCTCCGACGGCCTGCGCACCGCCGACGACACCGATATGTACAACGGCGCGCCGGACCGTTACGACTGGAAGCTGGTGGGCAAGCGCGAGATCTACATCCCCTACAACAACTTCCGGCTGGCCAGCGGCGAGGTGAAGTACAAGGACCTGCTCACGCCCAACCACCTCAACCCGCAATACACGCGCTATGAGCTGCACCGCGTCTGGGTGGTCGAAGGCACCCTCAAGCCAGGCGCGCGGCACATCTACTCCAAGCGCGTGTTGTTCCTCGACGAAGACAGCTGGGGCGCCGCCGAAGTGGATCAGTACGACGGCCGAGGCGAGCTGTGGCGCGTGTCCATGGCCTACCTGCGCAGCTACTACGAGCTGCCCACCACCTGGACCTCCATCGACGTCTTCCACGACCTGCAGGCGCGCCGCTACGTGGCGATGAACCTCGACAACGAAGAACCGGCCAGCATCGATTTCACCCAGGCGCTGCCGGACGGCGAGTACTTCAGCCCCTCGGCATTGCGCCGGCGCGGCACCCGCTGACCCTCGACTCCACGCGGGGCGCTGCGCCCCGCCAACCTCTGCAAGGAACTCCGCTCGATGTCCAGACCCGCCCTCACCCTCAAATGGTTCGGCTGCTACCTGATGCTGCTGGGCCTGGCGCTGATGCTGGTGCCCAACCTGCTGCTCGGCCTGTTCCATATCGCCAATACGTCGGAGGTCTGGATACGGATCGTCGGCGTCCTGGCGTTCAACATTGGCGTCTACTACCTCGCCGCCGCCCGCAGCGAATCACGGCCGCTGTTCCTCGCCTCGGTGTATACCCGCGCACTGGTGCTGGCCAGCTTCGCGATCTTCGCCCTGCTGCAACTGTGCGAGCCCATAGTGGCGCTGTTCGGCGCCGTGGATTTCTGCGGCGGCCTCTGGACGCTGCACGCCCTGCGCACGGAGAACCGCGCACGCGCCATCAGGAACTAGACTTGCTGCTTCCCGCGTCGCCAATGGAGGCCGCCGCCATGCAACCTGTCACGCTCACTTTCGCCGTTTGCCTCGCACTGCTGGGTGCTCTGGCTGGGTACGCCCAGGCCGAGGGCGACGTCGCCAAGGACGTTCGCGAGCTGCACCGCGATATCGACAAGGGCGTCGACCACGACGCCAAGGAGATCGACAAGGGCTACAAGCATGACAAGCATGAGGTGGACAAGACCGATGACCACCTCGACAAGGAGCGTCACAAGGAAGACAAGCACCTGGACAAGGAAATCAAGAAGGACCTCTGATCCGGCCTAGGACACTGTGTGCTGCAGGTGCTGGAGCACCCTCTCGACGGCATTCTCCAGGCAACCCTTGAAAAAGTGATCGGCGCCGGCATAGAGCAGCACTTCGCGCTGCTGGGGCCGCGCCCAGTCCAGCAGGTTGGCCAGCGGCGCCATCTCGTCCGCTTCGCCATGCAGCAGCAGGCACTCGGCCGGGACCGCCTGCGCTTGGTAATCGCGGCCGCCGGGAACCGTGCCCACCGGCAAGCCCATCAGCACGATGGCGTCCGCTGGCGGTGACAGCTCGCTGGCCACGCGGGCGAACACATAGGCGCCGAAGGAAAAGCCCACCAGCGCCAACGGCAAATCGGATATTCGCTGTGCAAGTACTCGATCACCGCCAACATGTCCTGCGCCTCGCCGATACCTTCGGCGTACTCGCCTTCGCTGCCCTCCACACCCCGGAAGCTCGGCCGCACGGTCAGCCAGCCGGCACTGCACAGCTTGCGCGACAGGGTCAGCGGCACGCGGTGTTTCGGGCCGCCGCCGGGGAGCAAAGGCTGCGGATGGCTGATCAGCGCAATGCCCTTCACAGGCACGCCCGGCCGGTCGATCAGCAATTGCAGCTTGCCCACCGGGCCATCGATCAGTTGCGTGCGGCGCTCTTCTTCGGACATCGACTCTTCTCGCGGGGCGGGAACGGAGCGCCGATTGTAGCGCCCCGCCCGCATTCCAGGTCTCGCAGAAGACCGCCCGGCGAACCGGGAATATCTGCGCGCGACGTCGGGTCCTGTAGGAGCGAGCTTGCTCGCGAACCGCTTGACGCTGGTGCGGCCGGGCAATCCATTCGCGAGCAAGCTCGCTCCTACGAAGAGCCCACCCAGCAAGGTGCTGCGTTGGCGTTACAGGATCGACAGCGGGTAGTCGACGATCAGGCGGAACTCGTTGACGTCGCCCTCGGCCTGGTCGGCATTGCCGCGGTGAATCGCCTCGCGCAGACGGAACGACAGGTCCTTCGCCGGCCCGGACTGCACCACGTACTTGGCTTCCAGGTTGGTCTCGTGGTGCTTGCCGTCCTCGCCATAGTCATAGCCGCGGTACGGGCTGTCGGCGGCCATCTTGCTGCCGTCGATGCCGTGACCGTTGACGTAGCGGGCCATGAAGCTCAGGCCAGGAATACCGTAGGTGGCCATCGCCAGGTCATAGCGCAGCTGCCAGGACTTTTCCTCCGGGCCGTTGAAGTCCGAGTACTGGATGGAGTTGGCGAGGAAGATCGAGTCGCCGGTATCGCCGGGGCCGTTGACGCCGAAGGCCACGTAGTCGAACGGCGTGTCGCCGATGGACCTTCTGATAAGCCAACGTCAGGGTGTGGGCGGTGAGGAAGGTATACGCGGCGGCGGCGGACCATGTCGTGTTGCTGATCTCGCCGGCCTTGGCGCTGCCGTCGTCGTTGGTGCGGTAAATGTTGAAGTCGAAATTCAGCGATTGATCGTCCGCCAACGGCAGCGTGTAGTTGGCGTTGCCGTAGTACTGGCGCCACACGTCCTCGAGCTTGGAGGCATAAAGCGAGAAGTTCAGCGTGTCGTTGACCGCGTACTTGCCGCCCACGTAGTCGATGCTGCTGGCCTCGACGTTGGCGTAGGAGGCCCAGATGCCGTGGTCGCCGTTGGTGGTCACCGGGCCGTTGCCGCCGGTGAAGTGGCCGCCATCCAGGTCCAGCCCGGCGATCTCGCTGCTGAGCACATTGAAGCCGGTGGCGGTCTGCGGGAACAGCCGGGTGCCGCCGGCGGCAAACACCGGCGCGGTGGGTTGCAGGTCGCCCCAGCGCAGTTCGGTCTTCGACACGCGCAGCTTCACGGCGCCGCCGGCGCGGCCGTATTCGCTTTCCGGCGAGCCGTCGTCGCGCACCGGCAGGTTGCCGGTGCCGGACGTACCGGCGCCGCCGTCAAGGCGGATGCCCCAGTTGCCGAAGGCCTCGACACCGAAACCGACGGTGCCCTGGGTGAAGCCGGAGCTGTAGTTCAGCGTGAAGCCCTGGGTCCAGTCCTTGCGGTCACCGGCACCGGACTTGCGGTCGCTGTTGTAGTAGTAGTTGCGCATCAGCAGCGAAGCCGTGCTGCCTTCAATGAAGCCGGTGGCTTCGGACTGGTCGGAAACGACGGCGGCGTGCGCCAGCTGGAACGGCATACCGATGATCGATGCACTGACGCAGGCACCGAGCCATGAGAGTCGGAACGTGGACATCTGCTACCCCTTTGTTGGTCTTGTCTTGGCAGGTCTATCGTTTGTAGTGCGAATAAGATTCTTATGTTTCCCCGCCATTGGCGGAGCCCGCGAAGAAATAACAATCCGCCGCTCCCCCCTCCAACCAGCCTTGTCGATAGTTGATATCGAGACGAATGATTCAGTATTTACCGCCACCGCCTTTAAGCTTGCGCCCCGATGAAGAACATGAGTCCCGGATGCCCGCTCCAGAGCGTCCGGAGGATTGCTCCACTTCATCATCCTTTGGTTTGGCCGCCTCCCCAGGCGGCCTTTTTTTGCCTGAAGAAAAGTGATGGAACATCCGTTCCAGGCCATTTCCAGGATAAATATCCCGACCACTTCAAGAATTAATCCAAGGATACTTCCCGATAACTTTCCCTGAACTTCTCCGGGCAAGTCGTGCAGGATCGGGCAACGATTTCACCCGCTGAAAGCTCTCCTGGCACACCGTTCATCCCCTGCGCCATTCCTCCCGCGATGAGTCACTTGCGCAAAGCAAGTGACCGCTTTAGATTACAACCATAATCTTTTCCAGCCAGCCCTCGCCTGTCGCCTTGCCAGGCCCGTGACAAGGCGGCCTGATTAGATGATGACGCTAATTTAAATAGGCTCGATCATGCGCAGAACCACCTTCGAACACCTGCCCTGCCCCGTGGCCCAGGCACTGGACCTGATTGGCGACAGCTGGAACGTGCTGATCCTGCGCGAAGCCTTCTACGGTTCCACCCGCTTCGACCAGTTCCTCGCACGATTGGGCATTGCCAGCAATGTGCTGACCCGTCGCCTGCGCACCCTGGTGGACAGCGGCCTGCTGCAACGCAGTCAGTACAACGATCACCCGCCCCGCTACGAGTACCTGCTTACCGAGCGTGGCCGAGACCTGCGCCCGGTGTTGCTCACCCTGCTGCAATGGGGCAAGCGCCACGCCGGCATGGCCAGCACCGCCGAGCTGGTGGACACCCGCAGCGGCCGGCCGGTGCGCATCGCCCTGGTCGACGCCGACAGCGGCGAGGCCATCGGCCCGCAGCACCAGATCCACCGCCGCGAGGGCGAGCAACTCGTACCGGTCTACCCCGCCCCCTTCCCCAAGCCGATCACGCCTGAGCGAGCGCAGCCATGAACCAACCCGTCACCCTCCCCGTCACGCCCGCCGTCGACACGGCCAAACCCAAATCACGCAAGGCGTTCAAGCTGGCGATCGTCACAGCGGCGATACTCGGCGTGGGCGCCTACGCCGGGCACTGGTGGCTCGACGGGCGCTTCCTGGAGAAGACCGACGATGCCTACGTCGGCGGCGACGTGACGGTGATCAGCCCGCGCGTCGCCGGCTACATCGCCGAGCTGAAGGTGAGCGACAACCAGCTGGTGCACGCCGGCGACCTGCTCGCCCGCATCGACGACCGCGATTACCGCGCCGCCCTGGCCAAGGCCGAAGGCGCAGTGCACGCCGAGGAAGCGGCGCTGGGGAATGTCGACGCTCAGGCTTCGCTTCAGGATGCGCTGATCCGCCAGAGCCAGGCGGAGATCGACGCGGCGACCGCCGAGGAAGTACGCACCCGCGACGACCAGCGCCGCTACGCCACCCTTGTTCGCACCAACGCCGTGTCGGTAGAAGCCGCGCAACGCGCCGACGCCAGCTTCAAATCCGCCCGCGCCAACAGCGACAAGGCCCACGCCAGCCTGCTCGCCGCGCGGCGCCAGCTGGACGTCATTCACAGCCAACGGCAACAGGCCCAGGCTGCGCTGGAGCAGGCCGTCGCCGCCCGCGACCTGGCGCGCCTGGACCTCGGCTACACCGAACTGCGCGCCCCGGTGGACGGCTACATCGGCAACCGTCGCGCACGGGTCGGCAGCTACGTGGCCGCCGGCACCCAGCTGCTCGCCGTAGTGCCGGCCCAAGGTCTGTGGGTGGACGCCAACTTCAAGGAAGACCAGCTGGCGCGCATGCAGCCTGGCCAGGCGGTGAGCATCGAGGCCGACATCCTGCCCGGCAAGGTCTTCCACGGCCACCTGGACAGCCTCGCCCCGGCCACCGGCGCGCAGTTCAGCATCCTCCCGCCGGAGAATGCCACCGGCAACTTCACCAAGATCGTCCAGCGGGTGCCGGTGCGCGTGCACCTGGACGACGCCGACGGTCGCCTCGGCAACCTGCGCCCCGGCCTCTCCGTGCTGGTGGAAGTGGACACCCGAGCGCACGAGCATGGCCCGGCCGATCAACGCGTCGCCCAGGACACCCGGCCGTGAGCCTTTCGCGCAGCCAGCTCTGGAGCAACGACACCGTGCCGGTGGAAAGCCTTTCCACCGGGCGCAAGGTCATCTCGTTCGCCTGCATGTGCCTGGGGATGTTCATCGCCCTGCTGGACATCCAGATCGTCTCCGCCTCGCTGCGCGACATCGGCGGCGGACTCTCGGCCGGTGCCGATGAGCTTGCCTGGGTGCAGACCAGCTACCTGATCGCCGAGATCATCGTCATTCCGCTCTCCGGCTGGCTGTCCAAGGTGCTCTCCACGCGCTGGCTGTTCGCCGCTTCGGCACTGGGCTTCACCCTCACCAGCCTGCTCTGCGCCATGGCCTGGAACATCCAGAGCATGATCGCCTTCCGCGCGCTGCAGGGCTTTCTCGGCGGCTCGATGATCCCCATGGTGTTCACCACCGGCTTCCTCTACTTCGACGGCAAGCAGCGGGTGATAGTCGCCGCCACCATCGGCGCCATCGCCTCCCTGGCGCCGACCCTGGGGCCGGTGGTCGGCGGCTGGATCACCGACATTTCGTCCTGGCCCTGGCTGTTCTACATCAACCTCGTGCCGGGGCTGTTCGTCGCCATCGTGGTGCCGATCATGGTGCGCATCGACAAGCCTGATCTGTCCCTGCTCAAGGGCGCCGACTATCCGGCCATCGTGCTGATGGCACTGTTCCTCGGCTGCCTGGAATACACCATGGAGGAAGGCCCGCGCTGGAACTGGTTCAGCGACGACACCATTCTCGCCACCGCGTGGATCTCCGGCCTCTGCGGTATCGCCTTCCTCTACCGCAGCCTGACCTCGGCGCACCCCATAGTCGACCTGCGCGCCCTGAAGGAGCGCAATTTCGCCCTCGGCTGCCTGTTCAGCTTCGTCACCGGCATCGGCATCTTCGCCACCATCTACCTGACCCCGCTGTTCCTCGGCCGGGTACGCGGCTACGGTGCGCTGGACATCGGCCTGGCGATTTTCTCCACCGGCATCTTCCAGATCATGAGCATCCCGCTCTACGCCTCCCTCGCCCGTCGAGTCGACCTGCGCTGGATCCTGCTGCTGGGCATGGTGATGTTCACGCTATCGATGGTTGAGTTCGCCCCGCTGACCCACGACTGGGGCGCGGCGCAGCTGATGTTCCCGCAGGCCCTGCGCGGCATGGCCCAGCAGTTCTGCGTGGCGCCTACCGTAACCCTGGCGCTGGGCTCGCTGCCGCCGGAACGGCTGAAGCTGGCCTCCGGGCTGTTCAACCTGATGCGCAACCTCGGTGGCGCCATCGGCATCGCCGCCTGCGCCACGGTGCTCAACGACCGCGCCAACCTGCACTTCCTGCGCCTGGCCGAGCACCTGAACAGCGGCAACGAAGCGCTCAACCACTGGCTGGCGCCGTCCATGGATCTCAACGGCGAACCCTCGCAGCAGGCGCTGAAACACCTGTGGGACCTGACCTGGCGCGAGGCGCAGACGCTCACCTTTGCCGATGCCTTCCTGCTGGTGGGCGCGTGCTTCGCCGTGACCCTGCTGCTGGTGCCGCTGATGAAGAAGATCGCCCCACCGTCCCAGCCGAGTGCCGACAGTCACTGAGCCGCGAGGATTTCCTCGAGGAAGTCCACGAAGACACGGATACGGCTGGACTCGCGCAGGCTCGGCGGATACAGCGCATTGATGCTGCCCACCGTGCTGCCGGGGTACGCCTGGTAGTCCGGCAGCACGCGCTGCAACCGGCCGCTGCGCACGTCCTGGGCCACCAGCCAGTCGGACAGCAGGGCAATGCCGCCGCCAGCCAGCGCGGTCTCTCGCAGGACATCGGCGTTGTTGCTCTGCAACCGGCCCTGCACGTTGAGCGCCCAGGTTTCCTGGCCGTCGCTGCAGGTCCAGGTCGAGTGCGGACCGCCATAGTCGAAGCGCAGGCACGGGTGCTCCATCAGTTCCAGCGGATGCCTGGGCGTGCCGGCACGTTCCAGGTAGCCGGGGCTCGCCACCAGCCAGCGGTCGAACTGGCCGATGCGCCGGCTGATGATGTCGTCGCTGACCAATGTCGCCCCCAGGCGAACGGACAGATCGATCTGCTGTTTGGGCAGATCGACCAGTTGGTCGTTCAGCGACAGGCTGACTTCCAGCTGCGGATGCTGTGCCAGCAGACGCCCCAGGTGCGGGGCGATGACGCGGCGACCGAACTCCACCGGCACGCTGACCCGCAGTCGGCCCTTGGCCTCGCTGCCGCGGTCACTGACCAGGCCATCGGCCTCCACCAGCGCTTCGAGGATTTCCACGGCCTTGTCGTAGTAGGCCTGGCCGGCCAGGGTCGGGCTGCTGTGGCGGGTGGTGCGGTTGAGCAGCGCGGCGCCCAGTTCCGCCTCCAGCGCAGCCACCTGCCGGGTCACCGAGGAAGTCGCCACGCCGAGCTTGCGGGCCGCCGCCGAATAGCCGCCACAGCGCACGGTCTCGACGAACATCGACAGGGCCTGCAGTTTGTCCATGGCGGGACTCCGGGAGCGGGAAACCCCGGAGTGTACCCAATCACTTCCACCGCTGCCTTGCACGCCTGTGCTCTCAGGCGTGGCTCTCACCGCGCAGCAGGAAGAGCAAGGTGGCAATGGCCGGGACCACCGCCGCGCCGATGGCGAACGGAGTCCAGCTGATGGCTTCGTAGAGCGGGCTGGCGACCAGCGAACCCAGCGCGCCGCCGACGAAGATGCTGGTCATGTAAACCGCGTTCAGGCGCGCCCGGCTGTGCGGGTCCAGGGCGTACACTTCACGCTGGCCCAGCACCATGTTCAGTTGCACGGCGAAGTCCAGCAGCACCGCGCAGACGACCAGCCAGAAGAACCCCGCACCGGGCAGCGCCCCGAGCAGCAGGGCGAACGGCGCCAGCAGCAGCGCCACCAGAGTCCCCTTGAAGGTATGCCCGGCATCCGCCAGTCGCCCGGCGATGGGTGCGGCAACGGCACCCACTGCGCCGACCAGGGCGAACAGCGCGACCTGGGTCTGGCTGAAGCCGTGGTGGCGGATCAGTTCGATGGGTGCAATGGTCCAGAAAGCACTGAATGCGGCGAACAGCAGCCCCTGGTAGAGCGCGCGCTCGCGCAGCACGGCATAGCGCCGCGCCAAGGAGAACACCGAGCCGATCAGCTGCGGGTAGGTCGCGCTATGGGTCGGTAGGCGGCGCGGCAGTGCGATCGCCATCACCAGCGCGATCACCAGCATCAGCACCGCTGCGGCGAGGAACACGCCGCGCCAGCCGAAGACTTCCGCCACCAGACTGGACACCGGCCGTGACAGCAGAATGCCCAGCAACAGGCCGCCCATGATGTTGCCCACCACGCGACCACGGGCTTCTTCCGGCGCCAGATGCGCGGCCAGCGGCACAAGTATCTGCACCGCCACTGAGGTCAAGCCAATCAGCAGAGCGCAGGCCAGCAGCAGCGATGGCGAACCCGCCAGCCCGGCACCGGCCAGGCACAGCGCTACCGCCAGGGTGAAGCCGATCACCAGCTTGCGGTTCTCCAGCAGGTCCGCCAGCGGCACCAGGAACAACAGGCCGATGGCATAGCCGAACTGGGTGAGCGAGACGATCAGGCTGGCGTGCTCGGTAGACAGGCCAATGGCCGGGGCGATCAGCTCGACGATGGGTTGTGCGTAATAAAGGTTGGCGACCACCGCGCCGCAGCAGAACGCAAGCAAGGCCACCATCGCCGAGGAAAGAGTTGGCCGCGCCGGGGCAGCCGGGAGGGAAGTCGAAGCGGAGCTCATGGCTATTCCTTGAGGGGAAAAACAGTGACGCCAGACTATGCCGCCGGCCCCTCGCACAGAATCGGTCGAGCCGGCAAAACAGCGGTGCGCGAAACGCAACGCTGCGCGCCGGGAACTGTCTTCAGGCCATGTCGCTTTCGCCGAACTCCTCGGCAAGGAAGTCGATCAACGTACGCACCGAGGGCAGCAGGCCACGGCGCGAAGGGAAGATCGCATGGACGATGCCGCACTTGGGCGACCAGCCCGGCAGCAATTCCACCACCTTGCCCGCGGCCAGGTCCTCGCGTACCGCCACGCGGGGTACGTGGGCGATACCGACGCCGGCCAGCACGGCATTGCGCAAGGCCAGCAGGTCATCGGTGACCATCCGTGGCTTGTGCGAAATCAGCAGACGCTCGCCTGCTTCGTTGAACAGCTCCCACTGGTACTCGCGCTGCATGCCGCCCCAGTGCAGGCTGGGCAATTGGCTCAGGCCCATGGGGGAACTGTCGCCGGCCATGCGTTCGAGCAACTCAGGGCTGCCCACCAGGCACTGGGTACTGTTGGCCAGCACCTTCATCACCATGTCGGTGTTCTCCAGCGGCGGGAAGCGCACCCGCAGGGCAATGTCGAAGCCCTCGTGGAGCAGGTCGACGCGGCGGTTGGTGCTCTCGATGAACAGCTCTACCAGTGGGTACTTGAGCATGTAGCGGGTGAGCATCGGCCCGACCCAGGAATTGAGCAGCGTCGTCGGGCAGGCCAGGCGTACCAGGCCGCGCGGTTCGGCGCGGTTGCGCTCGATCACCTCGGAAGCCCCTTCCGCCTCGACGCGCATCGCCACGCAGCGCTGGTAGTACTCCTGGCCGATTTCCGTCAGCGAACAGTGCCGGCTGGTGCGGTGCAACAGGCGAACGCCCAGGCGCTCCTCCAGCTGGGCGATGCGCCGGCTGAGCTTGGACTTGGGGATGTCCAGCGCACGGCCGGCCGCGGCGAAACCACCCTGCTCCACCACCTGGGTGAAGTAATAGAGGGTGTTGAGGTCTTCCATGGATCGTTCTCCAGATGGAACGCTGGCAAAGTCCGGCAGCTTACCGCATCGGGCAGCAGCAGATGAAAGACGAGGCAACAACCTGCGGGTTGATCGCCTTCACGCCCAGCGCCTAGAATTGCCGCGCCCACCTACGGGCATCCTCTCTGATCCATCGAGGTCCGAATTCATGTTGGAGATAGCAGTAGCCCGATAACCGCAGACGCCTTGCCCAGCAGGCGGGACGGTTATCGATGCGCACAAACACTGGCGGACACCCTCTTGTGCCCGCGGTTTCTACGCACCTACTGCAATCAGGTTTCCACCATGAACATTTCCAGATCGGAACAACGGACCCTGCACGTCCTCGCCAAGGGCGGCCACATTTCCTTCCAGCGCGACGACTCCGGTCGCATCGTCTTCGTCGAGTGCTATACCCGTGACGGATACGTACTGTCCGACTGCACCCTGGCGGTCTTCAGGAAGCTGAAGAACAAGCGCCTGATCCTCTCGCGCGGCGGTTCGCCGTACCGCATCAACGCCAGCGGGCTGGGCGCCGTGCGCCCGCAACTGGACAACCGCTGACAGCCCCGGCCGGGCCGCCAGCGGCTGCCCGGCCGTTTTCACAAGGAATCGCACCATGCAATACGACATCCATCCCGAACGGCCCAACGATGCGGCCATCATCCGTCAGGTGACCGAAGCGGCCTTCGCCGTGGCCGAGCACAGCGACGGTACCGAGGGCGCCATCGTCGATGCGCTGCGCGCGGCCGGCGCGCTCAGCGTGTCGCTGGTCGCCACGCTCGCCGGCGAGGTGGTCGGCCACATCGCCTTCTCACCAGTCACCCTCGATGGCGCGGACCTGAACTGGTACGGCCTCGGCCCGGTCTCCGTGCGACCTGACCTGCATGGCCGGGGCATCGGCGCCGCACTGATCCATGCAGGGCTTGAGCGATTGAAGGCGCTGGGCGCGCGCGGCTGCGTCGTGCTCGGCGACCCACGCTACTACCGGCGCTTCGGCTTCGCCCAGGACGCTGCGATCCACTATGAAGGCGTACCGCCGGAGTACTTCATGGCGTTGGCGCTGGACGGTTCGACAGCCGCCGGCTGCGTCGCCTATCACCCGGCCTTCTCCGCGTCCTGACGCGGGCCTGGCGGGCCTTTTCGCGAGGTCCGCCCTTTCATCGAACAACGCAAGGAATGCTCATGAATGCAACGATCCGCCGCGCCGGCGTGGCCGATATCGACACTCTTTTCGACATCCGCACCAGCGTGCAACAGAACCACCTGAGCCGCGAGCAGTTGGCCGAACTGGGCATCACTCCGGCGGCGCTGAAGGACGCGCTGGAGTCCGGCCCCTGCGCCTGGATCGCCGAGCTGGACGGCGTCGCCGGAGGCTTCGCCATGGTGGACCTGGAGTCGGGGGAGGTCTTCGCGCTGTTCGTGCGACCGCATTGCGAAGGCCGGGGGCTGGGGCAGCTGTTACTGGCAGCGGCGGAGGAGCAGCTGTTCCGCGAGCACGGGACGATCTGGCTGGTGACCGATGGCGGCGAAGAAATTCGCGCCAACGGCTTCTACGTCAAGCAGGGCTGGACGCTGGCCGGGCGCATGGATGAGCGGGATGTGCGTTACGAAAAACATCGCCCTTCGTAGGCAGCAATCAAGCCCGTAGGATGGCGTGGAGCGAAGCGATACCCATCAGCTTCGCCGGGAACCTATCGATGGGTATCGCTTCGCTCCACCCATCCTACGACCTGCAGGGGGAAGTTCAGAGCAGCGACTTGCCCTGGCTGAGGACCTTGTCGCACACCTGCTTGGTGACCTTTTCCTTGATGCCGCTGCCGGACAGGTCGAGGCTCTTGCCGTCGCTGCCGGTGAGAATGCCCTTGGCGCCGTCCTTGTAGCCACTGTCGCTGGTGGTGGTATTGCCCGGCAATTTGCCCAGCAGCTTGTCCTTCACCTGGGTCGCCGCATCGGCGTTGAGGTAGTTGTTCTTGGCGCAGTATTCCAGCAAGCCGGCGACGTTGCCGCTGCTGCTGGACGACACCGACGACAGGTTGCCAAGACCACCGAGGCTGCCGGCGACATCGCCAAGGGACGCTGCCTGGGCCAGCGTCCAGGGCAGCAGTGCGGCAGCAAGAACGGTGGGAATCAGTTGACGGGCATTCATGACGATCTCCTGGTTGCAGACGACGTGGCGCCAAGCGCCACAGCGAGTGTAGACATCAATGGCCACGGACCACGCGATAGACCAGCGCTCCGAGGCTGCCGCCGACCAGCGGAGCGAGCCAGAAGGCCCAGAGTTGCTCCAGCGCCCAGGGTGCAGCGTAGAAAGCCACGGCCAGGCTGCGCGCCGGGTTTACCGAGGTGTTGCTGACCGGGATGCTGATCAGGTGGATCAGCGCCAGGGTCAGGCCGATGGCCAGCGGTGCGAAGCCCGACGGTGCATCGCGATCAGTGGCGCCCATGATCACGAAGAGGAAGATGGCGGTCATGATCACTTCGCAAAGCAGTACCGCAGCCAGGCTGTAACCACCCGGCGAGTGCACGCCGTAACCGTTGGCGGCGAAAACGCTGGCAGCGTCGAAGCCGGGGGCACCGCTGGCGATCAGGTACAGCGCGCCGCCGGCCAGCAGGCCACCGACAAGCTGGGCAAGGATGTAGGGCAGTACGTCGGCAGCCGGGAAGCGGCCACCGAACATCAGGCCGACGCTCACCGCCGGGTTGAGATGGCAGCCGGAGATCGGGCCGATCGCGTAAGCCATGGTGACGACGGTGAGGCCGAAGGCCAACGCAACGCCGAGAAGCCCGATGCCATGCCCCCCGAAGTTGGCGGCGAGAACGGCGCTGCCGCAGCCGCCCAGGACCAGCCAGAAGGTGCCGATGAGTTCGGCGGCGAGTTTCCTGTACATGATTGTCTCCCTGGAACCGGGGACGCCGATTCCGCACGGAATGTCGAAGGGGTAATGGGAGGGCGTCAGCGCCCTCCCCGTGTGTCTGCGCCTACCAGAGGTAGCGGTAGCCGAGGGTCACGGCCCAGGGTTGCTCGAGGTGGTCGCCCTTGGCGTAGTCCACTTCCAGCGAGACCTTCTGCTGGCGGCTGACCTGCAGTGCCGCGCCGGCACCCAGCTCGCCGCGCGAGCCGGGCAGCCGGTTGTTGAGCTTCTCGCCGTTGACGCGGACATGGGTGTTGCCGGCCAGCTCGTCGATGTACGACGCGGTGGCGTAGGTCTGCAGGCGCATGTCCCGGTCGAGCTGGATTTCCTTGCCGCCGCGCACGCCGAGCCGGCCCTGCAACGAGTCGGTGTCGCTGGCACGAACCTTGAGACCGTCGCTGCTGGTATAGCGCGGGCCTTCGAAGTGGGTGGCGCTGAGCTGCACCTGGGGCTCGACGAACCACTGGTCCTGCAAGTCGATGCGTTTTCCGCCCTCGACACTGACACCGTAGGCGTCAGCCTTGTAGTCACCCTTCACCGGCTGGCCGAGGTTGGTCGGGACCTTCACGTCGCCGTCCATGTGGCTGTACTTGATGACATTGTCCAGGTACCAGCCATCGTCGCGCAGGTAGGTGGCGTAGGCGCCGACGCTGGTGCTGTCGAGATGTCCGCGGCTGTTCTCGGTGAAGCGGATGCGCGATTCGCTGGCGCCGACCATGGCGCCCAGGTACAGGCGAGCGCCGTCGAGGTGGATGGCCTTGTCGGCGCCGATCTCGACGCCATCGAGGTTCTGTTCGAAAGCCCGGCCATAGTGCTCGCCCATGCGCATACGCTTGCCGATACCGCGAATCCAGACGCCGCCTTCGTCCTGGCTCAGACGCAGTTCGCCCAGACGCTGCACCAGGGTGCCGAGCTCGGCGTAGTACAGATTGGCCGCGGCGCTCTGCATGCCCAGGGCGACGTTGGAGCCCTTGGAGATGATGTCCGGCTGGCTGGTACTGCCGCCCCCGCTGGAGCCCTGGTCACCGCCGTTGCTGCCTCCCTGGCTGCCACCGTCGGTAGCGCCCTGATCGCCACCCTCCGTACCGCCCTGGTTGCCGTTTTCGTTGCCACCGTCGCCCGGATCGGGCGTGGTCGTCCCGGGCTCACCGCCATCACCAGGCCCCGTGGAGGGCTGGTCGGGGTCTACCGGATCGGTCGGATCGACCGGGCCGACCACATTCTTGCCAGACGCGACCAGGTACCAGTCGTTGCCTTGCCGTTCGAGGACGTAGCGGTAAGCGCCGGCATCCACATGCTCGCCGTACAGGCTGAAGGCACCGGGGCTGCCCTGGGTGCCGACGACGCGCAGCTGGTCGCCGCCCGCCTCCTTGCCGCTGTCGGCGACCACCAGGGTGTGCGCGCCGTAGGCCTGGCCGCCGACCAGGATCAGGTCGGTCTGCAGGGTGGAGAGATCAGTGTTCATGTCGAAGGTACCGGAGCCGGTCAGGTCGCCGGCCATCGACAAGGTGTGATAGCCGTTGGCACCGAAGGCCACGGTAGCGCCGTCCACATCCAGGTTGCTCAGGCTGGAGTCGGCGTTCATCTGCCAGCGGGCGTTGTGCAGGGTCATGTCGAGCAGGCCCTGGTCGCTGTCCTGCAGACGGGTGTCGCCGTGCAGGTCGCTACCTTCGCTGGTCAGCCGCAGCGAACCATTGCCGGCGACATCGGCCAGCAGGCCGGATTCCCCGACGTCGAGACTGGAATCGGTGAGCGTGGACTGCAGGCTGGCGCCTTCGGCAATCGCGTAGCCGATACCGTTGCCGGCCTGCAGCTGGCTGCCCGTGGCATTGAAGGTGCCAGCGCTGCCGGTCTGCGCCGTCACCACGGCGGGCATCGCTGGTCACACGGCTGGCGCTCAGGTCCAGTTGCGCCTGGCTGCCAGTCTGGTCGCCCTGGCTGAAGAGAATGGCCGAGCCATTGCTCGAATCGATCTGGCTGGCGCTGGCGGTGACTGCCCCGCCGTTGTCCAGGTGGATGCCCGCGCCGCCGCTGCCCGTACTGGAAAGCTGGCTGCCGTCGACGCTGACGGTACCGGAGGCAGCTGCATGTACCGCCGCCGAGCCGGCGCCACTGCTGCTCAGGCGGCTGTCGGTGATACCAATGCTGCCACCTTCGGCCGTCCAGGCGCCGTCTGCGTCGGCGCCGCCGGTGGTCACCCGGCTGCCCTCGGACAGCTCGATGCGGGTGCCCTGGCGGGTGTAAAGGCCATGGCTGCCCTCGCCTTCGGTGACTATCTGGCTGTTCTGCACCTGCGCCGCACCGCTGGCGTTGTTGACCATCACCCCGATGCTGCCGGCACCGTGGGTGGTGATGCTGGAGTCCTTCAGGGTATTCTCGGCGCTGTTGCTGGAGATATGCACGCCATGGCTGCCCTGCCCGGCGGTTTCCAGGGCGGCGCCGCTGACCTGCAAGGAGGCGCCATTGTTGGCCTGGATGGCGGTACTGTCGTCACCGGCGGTGGAAACCTGGGAATCCCCCAGCGTGAGGGTGCCGTTGTTGTCCAGCAGAACACCCGCGCTGTGATCACCCTCGGTGTCCAGCACGCTGCCACTGATCTGCGCGCCGCCGTTGTTGTGCGCGTGCACGGCAGCGGAATTGTCACCATCGGTGTCCACGCGACCGCCCACCAGTTCCACCTGCCCGCCGCTCTGGGCGTCCAGGCCGGGGTCGTTGTCGCCGTGGGTACGGACCTGCGAGTCGACGATGCTCACCTTGCCGCCATTGACCTGCAGACCGAAGCTGCCGGCGCTGTCGACTTCCACGTGGTCGACCTGATCCTGCTTGCCGCTCCACAGGTTGAACACCAGACCGCCGCCGCTGCCGGTGTTGTGAACCCATCCGCCGACCATGCTGAATTCCATGTCGTTGACGGTAATGGCAGCCTGGCCGGCGTTCACGTCGAAGTGCGCATCGTGCAATTCGCTGGTGTTGTTCTCCCAGGGAGAAAACGACTGCGGGGTGTCGAAGTCCTCGGCCTGCGCCGGCAAAGCGGCCAGCGAGGTGATGACCACTGCCAGCAGCGTGGGAAGGAACGGCGGCGTGTGCCGGCCCGTCGGTGAAGTCTTGCGCGAGTTCATCTGGTAGCCCTCCAGAATCCATGTCTGGCCGGCATGTGAGCCGGTCTCTGGGGGCGATTCTTCTCGGAGCGATGAGCGCCGAAGATGGGAAAGCATTTACCGTCGCGTAGGAAACTTCCTACGCAAATTCTGCAGGACGGGCGGAAATGCTCTAGCGTTGAACGAGACTTCGACAAGGAAACAAGCCATGGGACAGGTGCTGATCGCCGACGGACATCCGGTCACCCGCCATGCGGTCCGCGTGTTGCTGGAAAGCGAAGGCCACACCATCGCCGGCGAAGCCGAGGATGGTCTGGACGCCCTGCGCCTGAGCCTGGAACGCCCTGCGGACCTGTTGATCCTCGACATCGACCTGTCGCGCCTCAACGGCCTGGACGTGATGGCGCGGCTCAAGGCGCACGGCGTCGACCTGCCGGTGCTCGCCTTCAGCGCCCAGGACTCGGAGCACATCGTCGGACGCTTCCTGCAGGGCGGTGCATCAGGCTTCGTCAGCAAGCACGACGACCTGCGCGAGCTGAGTCTGGCCGTGGCCATGCTGCTGCGCGGGCGCAGCTACTTCCCCACGCGCCTGCTGGGCAACGTCAACCTGCCCCAGGTGCGCAGTGGTGAGCGCGAGCGGGTGGCCAGCCTGTCCAACCGCGAGCTTTCCGTGCTGTACTTCCTCGCCAGCGGGCGCAACAACCACCAGATAGCCCACGAACTGACCATCAGCGAGAAGACCGTCAGCACCTACCGCACGCGCCTGCAGCACAAGCTCAACCTGCACAGCCTGGCGGAGCTGATCGACTTCGCCCGGCGCAATGCACTGGTGGCCGCCCCCCAGGCCGAGCCGGAGCAGCCGGCGCCGGCCAGCGACGAACTGGTGATGCTGCGCAGCCTGGTCGACAGCCTGCCCGATGCGCTCTACGTACGCGATACCGCTGGCCGTCTGGTGCATGCCAACCTCGCCTTCCTGCGCCTCTACGACGTCGACCTGGCCGAGGTGCTGGGCACGCGAGCCATGGACGTGGACTGGTACGCACCGGCCCAGGCTGAACTGCTGCACCAGTATTTCCTGCAGGCCGTGGCCGCCGAACAGGCCTTCGCCCGCGACATCGAACTGCGCATCCACGGCCGGCGCCGTGTCCTGCATCACTGGGGAAAACCCTACCGCGACGCCCAGGGGCGGCTGCTCGGGATGATCTGCGGCAGCGCCGACATCACCGGCCGCCAGGACCGCCTGCGCGCCATCGAGGCGGACAAGCAGCAGGCCGAACTGAGCAACCGGCAGAAGCTCAACTTCCTGGTGCGCGCGAGCAACGAGTTCAGCCTGCCGCTGGGAGCGATGCACGGCCTGCTGGAAATGGTCCTGCAGCGCGCCAGCCTGGAGCCGGCCGACCGCCAGGCGCTGGAGTGGATCGACGGCACCAGCCGCGACCTGCTCCGGCTGACCGCCGACCTGCGCCAGATCGCCCGTCTGGAGAGCGGCGAGGAGCAGCTGCAAAGCATGCCATTGAACCTGGGAGAGCTGCTGCACGCCGCACTCGCCAGCGCCGCTGCGCCGGCCAGCGTCAAGGGGTTGAAGCTCGAGGTAGAGGTGACACCGCCGCTGGATCAAGCGGTACTGGGCGATCCCTTGCTGCTGCGCAAGATCCTCGACTACCTGCTTGCCTACCTGATCCGCGAAACCACCGCCGGCATCCTGCGCATCGGCCTGCATGGGCAAGTCGAACACCAGCGCCTGGCCGCCCGTCTCAACGCAGCCCCCGTCGCCAGTACCCCGGAGGACCCGCTGGCGGTCTACTCGCTGGAAGAACTGGCCGCCGACGCCGCACGGCAGATGCTGCAGGATGCGCCAGTCGGCCTGATCGTTGCCAAGCGGCTGGTGGGCCTGCTCAAGGGTGATCTGGTGCTCGCGAGCCCTCCCGGCCAGGGAACAACCGTGAGCGTCCACCTGACCCTGCCGCTGGCCTGATCGCACTGGTAGGAGCGAGCTTGCTCGCGAACAGGCGTCACCCCTGGCAGCGTTGCCGTGCAATTCGCGAGCAAGCTCGCTCCTACGAAAAGCCACAGGGGTTCGGCGCGGGCTGCCAATCGCACAAGCTGGTCCCTGCGAGAGGTTGGCGAAAACTGATTCAGTAGCCGACGGACTTCAGCACCTCGCCCACCCCCTGGCTCGGCGGGTGACCGAGGAAGCGCAACAGCTGGTCAGTGCGGTTGGTGAAGAAGCCGTCCACGCCGGCCTTGCTCAACTTGTCGAAATCCACCGCGTCGTCGACCGTGTAGGCATGGACGAACAGGCCACGCTCATGGGCAGCCTGGTTCATCCACGGCTGCACCAGGTCCATGTAGCTCTGGTCGCCACGGGCAGTCAGGGTCACCGAGGGACCGACGCCCAGGGCGCCATTGGCCTTGGCCCAATCCAGCCAGGCAAAGAGTTCTTCCCTGGATTTCACTTCCTGCCGGGCATAGAAGTCCGCTTTGATCTTCTCGCCGGACTGGGCGAAGGTCGTCGGGCTCTTCGCCGCCAGGTAGCCATCACCGACCCACAGCAACAGGACCTTGGGCACCTTCGGCATGCTCTTGTGCAGCAGTTCCAGGCTGCTCTTCTCGAAGGTCTGCAACACGATCTTGCCCTGGGGTTCACCTTCTGCATCGAGCCAGCCGCGGCTTTCCAGCACCTTGCGCAGGTCTTCCTCGATGCCGGGGAACTGCCCGGGCGCCTTGGTTTCCAGGTACAGGCCAGGGGTTTCGCCTCCGCCTTCGGCGATGTCGATCAGCTCATCGAGCGTCAGGATACGCAGCCCTGCGTACTTGGAGCGGGCACGCTCGGGATAGGCAGCGTTGAACCAGCTGCCGGCGTCCAGGCGCTTGAGCTCGGCCAGGGTGG
>JASGKM010000043.1:0-40744 GCA_049840615.1 Pseudomonas sp. | reverse complement strand
AAGGTTAATAGGGAAACACGATAGAATCCGAACAGCACCTGGATGGATCGTCCGCCGTTGCGTCTGGCCCTGGGCAGCGACGCCGTACTGGCCATCGAAAACGCTGACAAGGCCCGACTGGCCGAGCTGCGCCTGTGGCGTGAGCTGAGCGAGTCCAGCGATTTTCCCCGCTCGGCATGAGCGTTCCCCGCACTGCCTGACTCCCCCCCCCGAGCCACCGTGCGGGGCTTTTTATTCGCAAGTCATTTATCCCTCAGCAAGGAGATCCACGATGAAGAAGACCCTCACCGCCCTGGCGCTCGCCAGCGGCCTGCTGGCCGGCAGCGCTTTTGCCGCGCCGATGAAGCCGACGGTGGTGCTGGTGCACGGCGCCTTTGCCGACGCCTCCAGCTGGAATGGCGTGACCCGCATCCTCGAAAAAGACGGCTACAGCGTGATCGCCGCCGCCAACCCCTTGCGCGGGGTAGCCAGCGATGGTGCCTACATCGGCAACATCGTCGGCAGCGTCAAGGGGCCGGTGGTACTGGTGGGGCATTCCTACGGCGGCAACGTAATCAGTGCGGCTGCCAGTGACCGGCCCAACGTCAAGGCATTGGTCTATGTCGCCGCCTTCGCACCGCAAAAGGGGGAGAGCGCCGCCGAGCTGGCCGGCAAGTTCCCCGGCAGCACCCTCGGCCCGACCCTGGCCGCCCCGGTGGCGCTGGCCGATGGTGGCAAGGACCTGTATATCCAGCAGGACAAATTCCATGACCAGTTCGCCGCCGATGTCCCCGCCGGCGAGGCCGCGCTGATGGCCGCGGCGCAGCGGCCGGTCACCGAAGCGGCGCTGAACGAGAAGGCCGGCGCGGCGGCCTGGACGGCCATTCCGTCGTGGTTCGTCTATGGCGACCAGGACCGCAACATCCCGCCGCAGGCGATGGCTTTCATGGCGCAGCGCGCCCATGCGAAAGGCGTGGAGGTGGTCAGCGGGGCGTCCCATGTGGTCATGGTCTCGCACCCCGAGGCTGTCGCTCGTTCCATCGAGAGGGCGGCTACCGGCTACTGATCGGACCTCTTGTGCCGGATGCCGTCCCAATAGCTGCCCGACCGATTTTCCAGCCTGCCGCCAGGTGTGCACCTGGCGGCAGATCGAGCGACGAAAGCGCGAGAGAAAGTAGTTGCTCGGGCGGGGGCTCTTCCAGCTCAGAGAGTGCCGATGCGATCCAGCTCGCGCTTGAGCTCGTCGCGGGTGAGGGTGTCGAAGGGGAGGTCGAGGAAGGCTTTGCAGCGTTGCTCGATCCGGGCCAGCGTGGCGCGGAAGGCGGCGTTGACGGCAGCCTCGTCGCCCATCGCTTCGGAAGGGTCTTCCAGTCCCCAGTGGGATTTCAGCGCAGGGCCGAAGTACACCGGGCAGGCTTCGCCGGCGGCCTTGTCGCAGACGGTAATGACGATGTCCGGCGGGTTGCCTTCGAAGGCGTCGTTGCCTTTGCTGCTCAGGCCCGCAGTGGAGATACCGGCTTGCTCCAGGGTGGTGAGGCTGCGAGGCAGTACCTGGCCCCTGGGGAAGCTGCCGGAGCTGATCGCCTCGAAGCCTTCCGGCGCCAGATGGTTGAACAGCGCTTCGGACAGGATGCTGCGGCAACTGTTGGCCGTGCACATGAACAGGACTCGCATGGAGAGCTCCTCCGCTCAGGGCGGACGTCAGAGGCTCAGGCGCAGGGCCAGCGCCGAAAGCGTGATCAGCAGGACGGGCAGGGTCAGGAGGATGCCGACCTTGAAGTAGTAACCCCAGGTGATGCGCATGCCCTTGCGCTCCAGCACGTGCAGCCAGAGCAGGGTGGCGAGGCTGCCGATGGGCGTGATCTTCGGGCCGAGGTCGCAGCCGATGACGTTGGCGTAGATCATCGCCTCGCGTACCACGCCCTTCCGCGCCGCTGGCCTGGATCGACAGCGCACCCACCAGCACGCTCGGCATGTTGTTCATCATCGAGGACAGCATGCGCCGTGAGGAAGCCGGTGCCGATGGCCGCGCTCCACAGGCCCTGCCCGGCAAGACGGTCGAGCAGGTGGGTGAGGTAAATCCGTCAGCCCGGCATTCTGCAGGCCGTACACCACCAGGTACATGCCGAGCGAGAAGATCACGATCTGCCAGGGCGCATCACGCAGCACCTAGCGCGTGTAGAGATTCGTGCCCGCGCGCGGCCACGGCAAACAGCACGCCGCGCCGGCCGCCGCCACCACGCTGACCGGTACGCCCAGCGGCTCGAGCGCGAAGAAGCCAACCAGCAGCAGCGCCAGCAGTGCCCACCCGCCGACGATGAAGGTGGCGCGGTCATGGATCGCCGCTCCGGGCTCTTTCAGGGCACCGAGCGCGTATTGCCTCGGGATATCGCGCCGGAAGAACAGGAACAGCACCACCAGCGTGGCGGCCACGCTGGCAAGGTTCACGGGCACCATCACCGAGGCGTAGTCGGCGAAGCCGATGCCGAAGTAGTCGGCCGAGACGATGTTCACCAGGTTGGAGACCACCAGCGGCAGGCTGGCTGTGTCGGCGATGAAGCCGGCCGCCATGACGAACGCCAGGTCGCCGCGGGCGAAAAGCGCAGCGCGAGCAGCATCGACATGACGATGGGGGTCAGGATCAGCGCAGCGCCATCGTTGGCGAACAGCGCCGAGCACGGCGGCCCCGAGCAGCACGCAGAAGGCGAACAGGCGATAGCCGCTGCCGTTCGCCCCAGCGCGCCACGTGCAGCGCCGCCCACTCGAAGAAACCGGCCTCGTCCAGCAGCAGGCTGATGATGATGACGGCGATGAAGGTGGCGGTGGCGTTCCAGACGATGGCCCACACGGTCGGGATGTCGTGCAGGGAACCGCGCCCGCCGGCCAGCGCGATGATTGCGCCCAGAGCGGCGCTCCAGCCGACGCCAAGGTCCTTGGGCTGCCAGATGACCAGAACGAGGGTGAAGACGAAGACAGCAACGGCGACCAGCATCGGAAACTCGCTCGGAAAGGGTCAGCAGCAGGCGGCCTCACGGACGGGGCGGCCGTCCATGTTCTGCAGGCGCAAGGTGTTGTCGGCCAGCCACTGCGCATTGGCCTGCAGCGTGACCTGGAGCATTTCGAGCACCCACGCGGGTAGCTCCGGATTGAGGCGGTAATACACCCACTGGCCTTGACGACGATCCAGCAGCAGGCCGCTGCCACGCAGTTGCGCCAGGTGGCGGCTGATCTTCGGCTGGCTGTCGTCCAGGGCACACATCAGCTCGCAGACGCAGAGCTCGCCGAGGCTGGCAATGAGCAGAGTGGCGCGAGCGCGGGTCTCGTCGGCCAGGCTCTTGAAGACTTCGGGTGGCGTAATCATGGGATGGCCAATTCATATGGAAAATCGAATATACGTATTTCCATATATGATGAGCAAGCTCATTGGACTGGAACATCCGCTAAAGGCTGTCTTTCGAGGATGTGGGCAGTCGCATCAGAGCGTGAGGATTCGGCCTCGAGCACACCAGCCAGGCACTGCTAGCCATTTGAGATGATCTGTATATAATGCGACTCAATCTCATTTGGTGGCAATGGACGCAATGACCCGGGTACCTCCAGGCGCGGAGCTGATCGGCGCGCTGGCGCTGCACTACGACGATCTCGTCGAGTACATCCGCCGCCGCTTTCAGGGCAGCCAGTTCGCGCGCGACGTGGTGCATGATGTCTGCGTCCAGGTGATGGAGAAACCGCCAAGGGAGCCCATCAAGTTGCCGCTGGCGTTCCTGCGCCGCGCCTCTTTCAACAAGGCCATCGATCGCAGCCGGGCGGACCATACCCGCAACGCGTATTTCGAGTTGTCCGCCGAGGTGCCCGATTGGCACGTGCATGAGGTGGATGGCGCCTGCGCGCTGGACTTCGAGCAGCAGTTGGAAGCGTTGGTCGCGATCATCGAGGCGCTGCCCGCGCGAGCGCGCCAGATCTTCCTGCTGCATCGCATCCATGACATGCCCCGCCAGGACATTGCCCGCGAACTGGGCATCACCCTGAACATGGTCGGCAAGCATCTTTCCCGCGCCATGGCTGCGATCGCCCGCGATTGGGAGCCGGCGCGGCGAGCGCTGGCGGGTCGATGATGCGCAAGGAGTCGTCGCACAATCCCCAGGCCAGTGATCCGCTGGAACCCTTCGAGCAGGCGCTCAAGGCGCGCGTGCCTTCGCGCAGTGAACTACTCGCCGAAGCCAAGGCCTTCAGTGCGCGGCAACGTCGGCGCAAGCAGGCTGTGGCGGGGAGTCTTTCCGTGTTGGCGCTGGGTGTGGGGCTGTGGTTCGCCGACCCGGCCTGGCGCAGCGAAGAGTTGCGCACGTCGGTCGGGCAGAGCGAGAGCCTGCGGTTGGCAGACGGCAGCCGGGTCGTGCTCAACAGCGCCACCACTCTGCACGTCGAGAGTCGCTTGCGTAGCCGGCAGATCGAGCTGGTGGAAGGGGAGGCGACCTTCACCGTGGCGCACGGGCCGAAGCCATTCACCGTGCGCAGCCAGGGCGTTTCCGTCCGGGATATCGGTACGGCCTTCAACGTGCGCAGCGACCGGCGCGGTGTCTCGGTGACGGTACTCGAAGGCGCCGTCGCAGTATCCAGCTCGAGTTCGCCGGAGCAGCGCCTGGAGGTGGGGCAGCAGATCAATGCCACCCGTTCGAGCCTGGGGCAGGTGCAGACGGCAGACGCGGCGCGCGCCATCGCCTGGCAGCACGGCAAGCTCAGTTTCGACGGCACGTCCTTGCAGGATGTGCTGGCGGATATCCAGCGTTATCGCGCGGCGCCGATCCGCCTGGGAGACCCACGGGTGGCGAGTCTGCGTGTGTCGGGCGAATTCGACAGCCGGGCGGTGGAATCGCTCATCGATCTGCTGCCGTCGATCCTGCCCGTGAGGGTGAGTCGACAGCCGGACGGCAGCGTCGAGGTCAGTGCGCGCTGATCGGAAAAAAAAGTTGCAACGCGACGTCACCTTTTCAGGTTCGCCATCCGCCTATCCCTGTGAACGTCATTTGATCGTGTCACTGGGGAGTTGAATGGACACTAAAGTACCCTCGCGCCGCTTCGGTTTCGCGCGCCTTTCGCTACTGGCCGGCGGCCTGTTGCTGGCTTCCACCCTGCAGGCGCAGGAAGTGCGCCACGCGCTTTCGCTGCCGGCGCAACCACTGGATCGGGCGCTCAACGAGCTGGCGCGGCAGACCGGCACTCGCATCCTGTTTGCCACCGATGCCGCCGCCGGGCTGCAGGCACCAGCGCTCGATGGCGAGCTGAGTGTGCAGCAGGCCTTGCGGCAATTGCTGCGGGGAACCCGGCTGCGGCTGGAACAGACCGCCGATGGCAGCTTCCTGGTGGCGGCACCTGAGTCGGATGCGGTGCTGGAGATGGATTCGACCCAGGTGCTGGGGAGGGCGCTGGGCGAAGTCACCGAGCACAGCGGCTCCTACACCACCGGAAGCATGAGCGTGGGCACCAAGCTGGCCTCTTCGCTGCGGGAAACACCGCAGTCGGTCACCGTGGTCAGTCGCCAACGCATGGACGACCAGAACCTGCAGAAGCTGGAAGACATCGCCACCTACACGCCGGGCCTGACCCTGCGCAAGACCGGGGGCGAGCGTCCGGAGTTCTACTCCCGTGGCGCGGCCATCGACAGCATCATGATCGACGGCCTGCCGGTGGCCTATGACAGCGACACCCTCGGCACTTCGACGCTGGCCATGTATGACCACGTGGAGGTAGTGCGTGGCGCCTCCGGCCTGATGGTCGGTGCGGGCAACCCTTCGGGCACGCTCAACCTGGTGCGCAAGCGCCCGACCCTGGCGCCGCAGTTGACCCTCACCGGCAGCGCCGGTCGCTGGGATGATTACCGTGGCGAAATCGATGTCAGCGGCAAGCTCAGCGACAGCGGCGACCTGCGTGGCCGTTTCGTCGGCGCCTACCAGGATCGCAACAGCTTCGTCGACGCCTATGGCAACCAGCGCCAGTTGTTCTACGGGATCGGCGAGTACGACCTGAACGAGGCCACGACCCTCACGCTGGGGGCCTGGTACAACCGCGAGGACAATCCCGGTGCCGACTGGAACGGTCTGCCCACGCGACCCGATGGCAGCTTCTTCGACTTCTCCCGCTCCGCGCGCACGGCGCCGGACTGGACCTACTGGGACAAGGAAAACCGCAGTGCTTTCGCCGAAGTCGAGCATCGTTTCGACAATGACTGGAAGCTGCGTCTCAACGCGACCTGGCTGCGCGGCGACATGGACATGCTCGGCGGCAGCCTCTACACCGACGAGAACGACGCCTACCACCTGAACATCGGCCGCTACACCTACCAGCACACCCAGAAGAGTGTCGATACCTACGCCAGCGGTCCCTTCAGCCTGTTCGGCGCGACCCACGAACTGGTGGTCGGCGCCAGTTGGCGACGTGACGAGACCCATGATGGTCCCGGCGGCCCGGGCATCGATTCGGACGTGATCGTCGATCCGCAGCACTTCGACCCCAAGGCCTATCCCAAGCCGGCCATCGACAACAACTGGTCGCGCGATGGCCATGAGCAGCAGTCGAGCACCTACGCCACGGCTCGCTTCAACCTGCGCGAGGACCTGCACCTGATCCTCGGCTCGCGCCTGGACTGGTACGAGTACGAACAGCTCACCCATTCGGGCGAATACAGCTTCGGTGACGACTACAAGGCGACTCGCGAGTACACCCCGTATGCCGGGGTCATCTACGACCTGGACGACACCTATTCGGTCTACGCCAGCTGGACCCGCATCTTCAAACCCCAGGCCGCCCAGAGCGCAAGCGGCAGCCTGCTGGAGCCGGTGACCGGCACCAACTATGAAACCGGGATCAAGGGCGAGTATTTCGGCGGGGCGCTCAATGCGAGCGCAGCGCTGTTCCAGCTGGTGCAGGAGAACCTCGCCAAGTCGCTGCCGTCCGCACAATGCGCGCCGGGAGTCAGCGCCTGCTACGAGGCCAGTGGCGAAGTGCGTACCCGCGGCGTCGAACTGGAAGTGGGCGGTGAGCTGGCGCCGGGCTGGCAGATGTCCGCCGGCTACACCTATGCCGGAGCCGAGTACACCAAGTCCAGCGACTCGGCAGAGAAGGGAGAGCGCTTTGACAGCGACACGCCCTACAACCTGTTCAAGGTCTTCACCACTTATCGACTGCCCGGCGAACTGGAGCGCTGGACGGTCGGCGGCGGCTTCCGCACCCAGAGCAGCGCCTACACCAGTTTCGGCGTGAAGCAGGGTGGCTACAGTGTCAGCGACTTCATGCTGGCCTACCGGCCGGCCGCAGAGTGGCAGCTGCAGGCCAATCTGAATAACGCCTTCGACAAGCGCTACTACGAGAACATCAGCAACAGCTGGGGGGCCGACAGCTTTGGCGACCCGCGCAACCTGATGTTGACCGTGCGCTACAGTCCGGGCTTCTGAGGGCGGTGTCGCGGTGACAAGTGCCCGGCCGGAGCTTTGCGCCCCCGCCGGGTTTCGCTCAAGGTCTCATTTCGGGAGCTGCGGCGCGTGCCCGACGGGTCAGTCGAAGGACGCCGCTCCCGCCGGCAAGCCCGGCCGAGGGCGTGTGTCGGACCTGATACCCGTGGCGGACTGTGATTTCTTGATGGGTTGAAATAAAATGAGACGCTTTCTCATTTTCAATTTTCCGGCATTCGTGCCAAGGAAATTCACCCATGACCTCTGCCGCCCTGCCTCTCCGCGCCCCGGCTGTCGCCCTCCAGCAGCTGTACAGCGACCATCATGGCTGGCTGTTCGGCTGGTTGCGCCAGCGTCTGGGTAACGCGCCGGATGCGGCGGACATCGCCCACGATACCTACGTGCGCATCCTTACCAGCGGCCGGGCGCCGCAGCCGGACGACTCGCGGCGTTACCTGGTGCAGGTCGCCAAGGGCCTGGTGATCGACCTCTGGCGTCGCCAGGACGTCGAGCGGGCCTACCGCGAAGCCATCGCCCATCTGCCTGAGGCGTTGGTGCCGTCGCCCGAGACCCACTGGCTGATTGTCGATGCCCTGATGCGCATCGATGCCATGCTCGATGGCCTGCCCACACAGACCCGAGAAGTCTTCCTGCTCGCGCAGTTCCACGAACTGACGCTCAGGGAAATCGCCGAGCGCACCGGCCTGGCGCTGATCACCGTGCGTCGGCACATCCAGAAGGCGCTGGTTGCCTGCATGCTGGCGTGCGAGGCGTGAGTCCCTCGGAAAAGCTGCTCGAGGAAGCCGCCGACTGGGTGGTGACCCTGCGTTTCGAGGCGCCCGGCGCTGCCCAGTGGCAAGCCTTCGAGCGCTGGCGTGGGCAGAGCGAGGCGCACCGGGCGGCCTGGTCCCGCGCCGAGCAGGTATTCGGCACTTTCGATACGGTGCCCGGCGAGGTAGGGCGCCAGGCGCTGCGGCAGCTGGACGGCCTCAAGGGCATGAGTCGTCGCCGTGCCGTGCGCTTGCTCGGCACCTTGCTGGTGGCTGGGCCGGCAGCCTGGCTGGCCGTGCGCCATGCACCTTGGGATGGCTGGATGGCCGATGCTTCCACCGCTACGGGCGAGCGCAAATCCCTGACGCTGGGCGACGGCAGCCGTGTGGTGCTCAATACCGCTTCCGCGCTGGATGTCCGCTTCGATCCGAATGAACGCCGCCTGCGCCTTCGCAACGGCGAGGTGCTGATCACTACCCATGCCGACTCGATGGCGCCGCGCCGACCGTTCTTCGTCGATGTCGCGCAGGGCCGGGTGGAGGCGCTGGGCACACGCTTCAGCGTCCGCCAGCTGGGGCAGCAGTGCCAGGTGGCGGTGTTCGAGCAGCGGGTGGAAATCCGTCCGCAGTCGGGTACCCCGGTGATTCTGCAGGCGGGCCAGCAGGCCTGGTTCGACGGCCACGGCCTGCGTCGCATCGCAGCGGTGGATGACAGTGCCGCGCTCTGGGAGCAGGGCATGCTGGTGGCGCGCGATCTGCGTCTGGCCGATGTACTGGCGGAGCTGTCGCGCTATCGCCATGGCGTGTTGCGTTGCGATCCGCAGGTGGCTGACCTGCGGGTCTCCGGAGCGCTGTCGCTGGTCGATACCGACCTGGCGCTGACTGCTCTGGAGCGCACGCTGCCGGTTCGGGTGTCCCGCGTGAGTCGCTATTGGGTGAGCGTCGCGGCCCTCTGAAAAATAATCTGCGGACCCTGAGCACTTTTTCCTTCTCGTCCGGGAAAGGGGAGAACACGCCTCGCAGGGAGGGGTGAGCAACCCGCGCATTGCGCGGCCTGAAGGATGGCGATAAGCATGGCATCGAACTACCGAGCGCAATCGGGCAATCGTCGTTTCCCTCTTCTGATTCTCGCGGCGGCGATCCGCTCGGTACCGCTGGCCTGTGCCGGCCTGGCCGTGCTGCCGCTGGTGCCCGTGCAGGTGAATGCCGCAGAAGCTGCGCGCGATTACGCCATTGGCGCGGGAGCACTGAGCGATGTGCTGGCCCGTTTCGCCGCCAGTGCCGGCGTCCAGGTGGTGTTCGACCCGGCCAGGCTGGCCGGCCGCAACGGCGTCGGGCTCAAGGGCCGCTTCACCGTCGAGCAGGGCTTCGCCCAGTTGCTGCAAGGCACCGGCTACCAACTGGTGGAACGCGGCGAGGGCATCTACGCGCTGCAGGACATCAGTACTGGAGCGCTGGAACTGCCGGCTGACACCGTCGTGGGCAAGCACCGCGATACCCTGGCGATGCCTGAGACCGTCATCCAGGCCGATGCCGGCAGCGCCGGCTCGCCCACCGGCTACCAGCAGCTGGCCGATACCAGCACCACGCGCCTGGGCCTGACCCCGCGCGAGACGCCGCAAGGGGTCACGACCCTGTCCCGCGAGCAGCTCAACGACTTCAACCTCAACAGCGTGAAGGATGCCTTGCGCAGCGCGCCGTCAGTGACTGTCGAGCAGTACGAAACCGACCGCACCAACTTCACCTCGCGTGGCTTCGACATCAACAACTTCGAGTACGACGGCATCGGCTCGCCGTTCAGCGCCGGCCTGCTCAGCGGCGACCTGGACATGGCCGAGTACGAGCAGGTCGACATCCTCCACGGCGCCAACGGCTTGATGAGCGGCACCGGCAACCCGTCGGCCACGGTCAACTTCATCCGCAAGCGGCCGACCTACCAGCCCTACGCCCAGGTGAAGGTTTCCGCAGGTTCGTGGGACACGCGCCGCATCGACCTCGACGTCTCCGGCCCGCTCACCGACAGCGGCAATGTGCGTGGTCGCTTCATCTATGCCAACGAAGTGGGCGATTCGTATCTGGATCGCTACTCCCACGAGCAGAACGTGCTCAGTGGCATGCTCGCTTTCGACCTTTCCGACGCGGACACCCTGACCGTCGGCTTCTCCAACAACAAGAGCAACTCCAACGGCAGCAGCTGGGGCGGCCTGCCGCTGACCGATTACAACGGCGAACCGATCCACTACAGCCGTCGTGGCTCGAACATCGGCCAGGACTGGAGCTACTGGGACGTGCATACCCAACGCGCCTTCGCCGAACTGGCCCACGATTTTGGCGATGGTTGGAAGGGCAAGCTCAACGTCACCGCCGTGGAGCAGAACCAGCAGGCCAACATGTACTACCTGATGGCTTACGACGAAGACACCCCGTGGATGGCCGACCCCAGCCACAGCCATTCCAGCGAGAAGCAGTTGCTGGGCGAGGCGCAGGTCAGTGGCCCGTTCAGCCTGGGCGGTCGCCAGCACGACCTGACCCTGGGGGTGGACTACGGCCGCTCGCGCCATCACGACCGAGGCTGGTACAACAGCGAGGACGAGCTGATGCCCGCCGACCTCGAGCAGACCCTTGGCGGCCATGTGCCCAAGCCGAGCCTGACCTATACCAACGACAGCAACGAGTTTGCCGACTTCACCGACCGCCAGAAGAGCGTCTACGCCGGTACCCGCTTCAACCTCAACGACCGCCTGCACTGGATCGTCGGCGCGCGCATGCTCAGCGTCGACAGCGATGGCAGTGACTATGGCTCGGCACGCGACGTGCGCATCCACGGCAAGGTGACGCCCTACACCGGCGTGGTCTACGACCTCAACGACCAGTACTCGCTGTACGCCAGCTACACCAAGATCTTCAACCCGCAGTACGTGATCGACGCGCAGGGCAAGGTGCTCGACCCGCTGGAAGGCCACAGCTACGAAACCGGCATCAAGGGCAGCCTGTTGGATGATCAGTTGAGCGTCTCCGCCGCGCTGTTCAAGACCGAGCAGGAAAACGTCGCCGAAGCCACCGGCGACATGCTAGGCAGCCAGTACATCTACCAAGGCGAAGACTTCAAGAGCCGTGGCGTCGAACTGGAAGCCAGCGGCCAGTTGGCGCCGGGCCTGCAATTGCAGGGCGGCTACACCTACGTGCACATCGAGGACCCGGACGGCCACAAGGCGCGTCAGTACGTGCCGACCCACAGCGTGCGCAGCAGTCTGACCTACCAACTGCCGGGCATGCCCCAGGCCAAGGTCGGCACCCGCGTGAGCTGGCAGAGCGCGATTCAGCTCGACGATGACAGCCGCATCCGCCAGAACGCCTACGCGCTGGTAGACCTGATGGCGAGCTACGACATCGACAAGCACTGGAGCACCTCGCTGAACCTCAACAACGTCACCAACCGCAAGTACCTGATGAGCCTCTACAGCGGTGGTTCGGGGTTCTACGGCGCTTCGCGCAACGTCACCGCGGCGGTGAGCTACAACTTCTGATCGACGCGCCGCCCGTTGAGGAAGGGCGCTTTCATGGCCCCCTTTCCCGCGGGCGGCACGGGAGTCTCCGGCCCTGGGCTCATCCGGACGATGCACCCGCCGGGGGAGGCCACGAAGGGCCGTACCTCGGGCAGACATGAGTGATAGACTCCCGTCGTTCTGACTGCCTCGTCCTGCCCAGAGGAGATCCCCCATGTTCGGCGTGACCGATTACGGCGCCTTCCTGATTGCCTTCGTGGTGCTCCTGGCCATCCTCGGCCCCGGCAATTTCGCGCTGATTACCGCGACGGGCAAGGGCGGAATTCGTTCCGGGCTGGCCGCCACCTGCGGAGTGATCCTGGGTGATCAGGTACTGCTGTGGATGGCGGTGGCGGGCGTGGCGACGCTGCTCGCTACCTACCCGACGGCCTTCCATGCGGTGCAATGGCTGGGGGCGGCCTACCTGGCGTGGCTGGGCCTGCGCATGCTGCTGAGCAAGCCCGGTGGTGCGCCGCGGCAGAGCCGCATGGACAGCGGCCACTACCTGCGCCAGACCATGTTCATTACCCTGCTCAACCCCAAGGCCATCGTGTTCTACATGGCCTTCCTGCCGCTGTTCATCGACCCGGTGAAGCATCAGGGGCTGGTGACCTTTGCCTTCATGGCAGCGACCGTGGCGGTGGTGACCTTCCTCTACGGGCTGGTAGCCGTTTTGCTGACCCACAAGCTGGCCGAGCGCATGCGCGCCAATCCGCGTGTGGCCGATCTACTGGAGCGCCTGGCCGGAGCCTGCCTGCTCGGCTTTGGCATCAAGCTGGCGGCGATGCGCTAGGGCCGCGACGCGGCATTCGCTTCCCGAAGGGCCGGCCTGATCCGGCCCTTTTTTTCGCCGCCAGCGTTGTCACGGTTGTCGGCGACCTGCTTTGATAACCCCATCCCCCCAATCTCGATGGCAGCGAATGGCAACCATGCTCAACGAATCCCCTGCACCCCAGTCGGTCGACAGCCCGGTCACCCGCAGCGCGATCTTCCTCGTCGCCACCCTCACGCCGGGCAAGGATTGGAGCCCTGTACGTTCGCTCTGCGAGGATGTTTCCGCCCTGGTGCGTTCGGTGGGCAAGCGTGTGCCGACCGGTAACCTGTCCTGCGTGGTGGGCTTCGGTTCGGCGGCGTGGGACGCGCTGTTCGGCGCTCCGCGCCCGGCTTATACTGCATGCCTTCCGTGAGATCGGCAGCGGCGAGCGGGTTGCGGTATCCACGCCGGGGGACCTGCTGCTGCACATCCGCGCCGAGCAGATGGACCTCTGCTTCGAACTCGCAGCGCAACTGGTGGCACGCCTGGGCGATGCGGTCACAGTGGTCGATGAGGCGCAGGGTTTCCGCTACTTCGACATGCGCAGCATCATCGGCTTCGTCGACGGTACCGAGAACCCGGAAGGCCGCGAGGTGCCGCACTTCACCCTGATCGGTGACGAGGACGCGGACTTCGCGGGCGGTAGTTACTGCCTGGTGCAGAAGTACCTGCATGACATGGCCGGCTGGAACCAGCTTCTCCGCCGAAGCCCAGGAGCGCATCATCGGCCGCACCAAGCTGGCCGATATCGAATTGGGCGACGACGTGAAGCCGAGCTGCTCGCACAGTTCGCTGACCACCCTGGAGAAGGACGGCCAGGAGGTGAAGATCCTGCGCGACAACATGCCATTCGGCAGGCCCGGCGCGGGGGAGTTCGGCACCTACTTCATCGGTTACGCGCGCTCGCCGGCACCGGTGGAGGAAATGCTGGAGAACATGTTCGTCGGCCGCCCAGCCGGCAACTACGACCGCCTGCTGGACTACAGCAAAGCGGTAACCGGTAGCCTGTTCTTCGTGCCATCGGCCGATCTGCTCGAAGCGCTGGCCGACAAGCAGCCCTGAGTGCCTACCCGGCAACCTTGCTCGGGAAACACTCTACCAGCCAGTCGATGAATACCCGCAGACGGTGCGTCACGTAGCGGTTCTGCGGGTAGACGACGTGGAAGGGGTAGGGCGCCGGACGCCAGTCCGCAAGAATCTCCACCAGTGAACCCGCACGCAGGGCGGCGCCGGCGGCGTAGGAGAACGTCTGGATGATGCCCAGGCCGGCCACGCAGGCGGCCAGGTGCGCGTTGCTCTCGTTGACGCCGATGCGGTGCTCGATCTTCAGCTCGCTGCGCTCACCGTCGCGCTCGAAGCGGAAGGGCACCGCCCGGCCGTTCTGTGGCGACAGGTAGCTGACCAGCCGATGGCCGTTGCGCAACTCCTCCGGGTAGGCGGGGATGCCGTTGTGGCGCAGGTACTCCGGTGAAGCGCAGGTGACCATGGTCGCGTGGCCGATGCCACGGGCCACCAGCGACGAGGCGTCCAGTGCACCGCCGCGAATCACACAGTCGACGTTGTCGCCGATCAGGTCCACCGCGCGATCGGACACGCCCAGGTCGATGCGGATATCCGGATAGCGCGCGAGGAAGTCGGGCAGCAGTGGCAACAGTACGTCCCGTGCGGTTGACCCGCCGACGTCGATGCGCAGGTGGCCGCGTGGCTTGCTGCGGGCGATGTTGAAGGATGAATCGATGTCTTCCAGGTCACGCAGCACCCGGCTGGCCTTGGCGTAATAGTCCTGGCCTTCCGGCGTCACCGTGACGCGCCGTGTGGTGCGCTGCAGCAGGCGCACGCCCAGGTGCGCCTCCAGCTCCTGTACCAGTTTGCTCAGGGTCGCGTTGGGCATGTCCAGCGAGTCGGCGGCGCGGGTGAAGTTGCCGGCTTCCACCACGCGGGCGAAGGCGCGAATGGCCTGGAGCTGATCCATGGGAGTTCCTCTGGAGAGATCGCCTGATTATCCATGGCTGTGGATAGTCATTCCATTGTATTCGCTTTTTCCGTTAATCGACGAGCCCTAGAGTAGCGCCATGCCTCACCGCAAAGCCGCGCCAGATGCCGGCCTGAGAGGCAGAACCCTCAACTCGGAAAGCTCAGGAGCTCATCATGAACAAGTCCCTCACTGGTAAAGTTGCACTGGTCACCGGCGGCAGCACCGGCATCGGCCTCGGCGCCGCACAGGAACTCGCCGCCCAAGGCGCCCGGGTGTTCATCACCGGCCGTCGCCAGGCCGAACTGGATGCCGCCGTGGAAGCCATCGGCCCGGCCGCCACGGCCATCCGCGCCGACGCCTCGGTGCTCGCCGATCTCGATGCGGTGTATGCGCAGATCGCGAAGACCGCCGGCCGCCTGGACATCCTCTTCGCCAATGCCGGCGGTGGCGACATGCTGCCGCTGGGGGCGATCACCGAGGAGCACTTCGACCGCATCTTCGGCACCAACGTGCGCGGCGTGCTGTTCACCGTCCAGAAGGCCCTGCCGTTGCTGAGCGAGGGCGCGTCGGTGATCCTGACCTCGTCCACCACCTCGATCCAGGGCACCGCCAACTTCAGCGTCTACAGCGCGAGCAAGGCTGCCGTGCGCAACTTCGCCCGCTCCTGGGCGCTGGACCTGAAGGACCGTGGCATCCGCGTCAACGTCGTCAGCCCCGGCCCGGTGCGCACCCCCGGCCTAGGCGACCTGGTGCCCGAGGAAGCACGCCAGGGCCTGTTCGACGCGCTGGCCAGCCAGGTGCCGCTGGGCCGTCTGGGCGAGCCTCGGGAGATCGGCAAGGCGGTGGTCTTCCTGGCGTCGGACTCGGCCAGCTTCATCAACGGCGTCGAGCTGTTCGTCGATGGCGGCATGGCTCAGGTCTGACCACGCAGCGGGCCGGGCAGGGGGCAAGCCCTGTGCCGGCCCACATGGCGCTGGCCTGCGAGCCTGCCTGCCCGTTACATTCGTGCCAGGCAAGCCATCAAGACAGGAGCCACCAGCCATGGGTAACCCCTCCACTGACCTGCGCAACTGGTTCGACCAGGGCGGGCAGGCGTATGCGCGTTTTCGCCCCGAGTACCCGGTGGAGCTGGCCTCCTACCTCGCTTCGATGGCTCCCGACCGGTTGCTGGCAGTGGACGTCGGCTGCGGTAACGGCCAACTCACCCGGCAACTGGCCGGGCATTTCGATGCGGTGGTCGGTTTCGACCCCAGCGCGGACCAGATCGCCCAAACGGCGCCGCAGGAGAATCTCAGCTATGCCTGCGCGCCAGCAGAAGACCTCCCACTGCTCGACCGTAGCGCCAGCCTGATCACCGCTGCACAAGCCGCGCACTGGTTCGACCTGCCGCGGTTCTATGCCGAGGTGCGACGGGTCGCCGAACCCAACGCGATCCTGGCGCTGATCAGCTATGGCGTGCTGCATCTGGATGGCGCGCTGGGCGAGCGCTTCGAGCAGTTCTACTGGAAAGAGATCGGCCCCTACTGGCCGGCCGAGCGCAAGCTGGTGGACAGCGGCTACGCCACCCTCGATTTCCCCTTCGCCGAGTTTCCGGGGCCGGATATCGCCATCCGCCTGGAGTGGAGCCTCGAGGAATTTCTCGGCTACGTCTCCACCTGGTCGGCGGTGCGCAGCGCCCGCGAGGCTGGGCGCGAAGACCTGTTGCAGGGCTTCGCCGCGGACCTGGCGGAGCGCTGGGGCGATCCCGCCGCAAGGCATCTGGTCAGCTGGCCTATCAACATGAGGATCGGGCGCGTGTGAGTTCCCACGCGCCTTCCGCCGAGCGTCTCGATCGCTGACGACTGCAGGTGCCGATCGGAGGTTGCCGTGTTCAGCCAGCGCTCCTGCAGTCATCAGTTTGTGCCTTCGGCGCGACCGGCGCCGCAGCCGTCCTGGCCCCGGACAAGCGCGAAACCCCGAACAGCACCAGCGCCAGTCCGGCGATCTGGTACAGCGTGATCGCCTCGCCCAGCAGTGCCCAGGAAGCGAACACGGTCAGTACCGGGCCCAGGTTGCCAAACGCGGCCGCGTGGGTGGCGCCCATGCGCTGGATCGCCAGGGCCATCCAGTAGATCGGCAGCACAGTGGAGATCAGCGCCATCAGCGAGCCGTGGACCCATACAGCGCCGGGCAAGGTTGCCAGTTGCTGCACATTGCCGCTCACCGCGTAGTGGATCAGCACCATCACTGAAGACGCACCGCCGGCCAGTCCCGCCAGTCGCATCGAACCCACGCGCCGCACCACGGCGGCCGTGCCCATGTAGTAGAGGGCATAGGTCACAGCGCTGGCGAAGACCCAGAGGGCGCCCAGCAGAATCTGCCCATCGGCGCCTTCCACGCGGATGTCGTGCACCAGCGCGATGCCCAGGCCCAGGTAGCACAAGCCCATGGCCGCCAGCGTGCGGGAGTCGGGCCGCTCGCGGTTCACGGCCATCTGCAGGAGCAGCACCAGGGTCGGGTAGGTAAACAGGATCAGCCGTTCCAGCCCGGCGCTGATGTACTGCAGGCCGTAAAAGTCGAACAGGCTGGACAGGTAATAGCCGAACAACCCGAGCAGCAGGATGCGCAAGCCATCGGCCAGCGTCAGGCGGGCCTGCTCCGGGCTCCGGCTCAGCCAGATCAGCCAGAGGAACAGCGGCAGCGCCAGGCCCATGCGGATCGCCAGCACGGTCACCGCATCCACCGGTGCGGCAGCGTAGGAGAGCTTTACGAAGACAGCCTTGAGGCTGAAACCGGTGGCGGACAGCACGGCGAAGAAAACGCCGTTGCGCAGGCTGCGCTGGTACAGAGAGGTCAGGCTATTCATGGCGGCACAGGTGCAAGGCAGTAGAAAGGCTTTATTCTAGATAGAAGGCCTCGTCGCTAGAATCGCAACTTGGCGAACATGGCTTTCGTATTTGGAGAATGCTTCATGCATTTCGATCTCGCCGATCTGCGTCTGATCGCGGCTATCGCCAGCACCGGCAGCCTGAGCAAGGCGGCGGCGTCGGTGCCCGTGGCGGTTTCGGCAGCGAGCAATCGCCTGCGTCTGTTCGAGGAGCGCTGCGGGCTCTCCCTGTTCGCCCGGCACAGTGACGGCATGACCCTCACGCCGACCGGCCGCCTGGTGCTCGAAGCCGGCCAGCGCGTACTGAAGGAGGCCCGGCAGCTCAGGGATACCTTGCAGGAGCTGAGCGGAGAGCGGCGCATCACCCTGCGCCTGGCGGCTTCCACGGTGGCCAACAGCACTTTCCTGCCCACTGCGCTGGGGCCGTTCCTGGCGGATTACCCGGAAGTGGACCTGCAACTGACCGAGCAGAACAGCAAGGATGTGCTGCGTGCCGTGCAGGAAGGGCAGATCGACATTGGCGTCTACGACGGTAACCTGCCCACTGCTGGCTTGCTGTCGCTGCCGTTTCGTAACGACAAGCTGGTGCTGCTGGTCCCGCAGGACCATCCGTTGGCCAGCCAGCACCTGCCAAGCCTGCGCGATGCGCTGAGTTTTCCCTTCGTCTGCCTGCCGGCCGAACGCGCCATGCAGCGCTTTGTCGAGGCCATGGCGGTACGCAATGCCATGCCGCTCAAGGTGCGGGTGCGTGCGCCGAGCTTCGATGCCATTGCCCAGCTGGTCGCCCAACGGGTGGGCGTGGCCATGCTCCCGGAGGCGGCCGCCACGCGTATGGCGCAGGAGCTGCCGGCCGTGGTGGTGGCGCTCGCCGACGCCTGGGCCACTCGTGAGCTGCGCATCTGCGTCGCTGACTGGGATGCGCTGTCGTCCCATGCACGGCAGTTGGTGACCTACCTGATGAACGAAGGGGCCGCCGCTCGCTGAAGCGGGATGGGGAGGGCGTGAGGAACGGCCAGCCTTGGCAGCGCCGAAAACTGGCCGCGCGACTTCAAGCGGAGGTGTTCACCGAGGTGCCGCTGGTGCTGCTGCCCGACTCGGTCAGGGCTTCGGAGTAGGCGGCGGTGGCTGCCGCTACCGCCGCCGAGGCGGACGAAACTCGTGCCTGCGCGGCTTGTGCGGCGATCTGCTGGGCCTGCTTCTCTTCCTCGGTCTGGCCGCCGCCCTGGCTGGCCTTGGCCAGTTCCTGCTCGGCTTCTTCCAGCTCCTTCTGCGCCTGTTCCATGGCCTGCTTGAGCTTGTCCAGGGTGGTGTCTGAACTGCTGTCGGAGCTGCCGCTCGCGCCAGCAGCACCGCCACCCGCTGCTCCGTTCGCGGACTGCGCCGACGAGCTGGCCGTGGCCTGAGAGGTGCCGGTGGCATCGCTGGTGGTGCTGTCTTCGCTGCTCACGGAGGCGGTGGAGGTGGTCGAAGTCGAGGCGGTGGTATAGCGAACGTTGGTGGCGCTGACGGCGCTGATGGTAGTCATGGACAGGCTTCCGTTGAGGATGGGTATCCGCAATGGCGGCTGCCGGGGAGCGAAATTTAGAGCGGCTTGTTATCGACTTGGTATCGGGCCTGGTACTTCGGGTGCTCGGCCTCAGTTCTGTTCCACCAGCCGGGGCGTCTGCGAACCTTCCAGGGCCAGGTGGATCACGCCGGCGCGGCTGGGGAAGTTGGGTGAATCGTCATCGGTGTTCTCCATCACCGGGATGTCGATCAGGGTGCGCCTGCCCGACGGATCGGCAACCAGCCGGGCGTCCAGCTTCTCGATCGAGCGCCAGCCACCGCCGCCGATCTGCATCGCATCGAGCAGGCTGTAATGCTCCTGGCCTTCTTCGTTCGGCGTGGAGGAAAACACGGCCAGGTACTGGCTGTAGTTGTTGCCCATGTCGAAGCCTTCGATGGTGAACACCGCCAGGGTGATCTCGCTGTTCTGGCCGGTCTTCAAGGTCTGCACACGGGTGGCTTCGGGGTAGCCGGTGGCGAAGCTGTCCTTGTACAGCTCCACCAGGCGGCCGACCTGTTCCTCCAGGGGCTTGGGAACGGTCGGTTGGTCGGCGGCGTGGGCGAGGGTGCAGGCAAACAGCAGGCTGGCGGCCAGCAGGGGCAGTTTCATGGAAGGTCGTCCTTGACGGTGTTGAGCGAGCGGCCCGGCCAGCACACTGGATGCTGACCGTCGCAGTGATCAGTGCCCTTGGGCGGGAATCGCTCAGTTCTTTGGCACCCAGTCCCCGACCTGCGAGCAGGAGTAGGTATTGGAGTAGTCGTAATAGCGCTGCAGCGGCGCGCCGCTTTCGTAGGTCCCGCACTGGTAGACCGACGTGCCTTTCTGCAGGATCAGAAAGTGGATCTGGGTGACTCGTCCCGGAGCCACGTAGGCGGCCTTCACTTCATAGCCGCTGCGCAGCAGCTCCGTCACCTTGACCTCTTCGGCGGAGGCCTGCGAACTGATGGTCGCGAGGCCGAGCAACGGGAATACGGCTTTTGCCAGGTAGCCCATGTTTTTTGCCATGGTTTCGTCTCCTCCTTGATGAGGAAGCCTGTGCTCAGGCTTCCGGCTTCAGCGAGATGCCGCCGCAATTGCCGCGGGTCAGCAGGTAGTCCACCTGCCGGGCGCGGTTGATGGCTACGCGGATTTCGCAGCTGGCCGAGTGCACCACATCGCCCCAGTATTCGGTATGCACCAGCTGGCCGTTCTGCGGGCCGGTGTAGGTGCCGAGCGCTTCACGCGAGACATAGGAAGTGTCGCGGCGGTAGATCAGCACGACCCAGTCATTCTCCGGCGCCAGACCGATATCGCTGGGTGCCCCGAAGTGGTCGATGGCGTCGCCAGCCGGACGGCCCTTCCAGTAACTGCGCGCCTGCGCCTCGGGCAGGGTGGGAATGGCGGAGCAGCCGCCGAGCAGGATAGCGATCATCCCCAGTGCCAGTAGTCCTTTCATTGCACGCCCTCCTTGGCCGGTGCGTTCTTGACGGGCATCTGCTCGAAGCCCTTGTCGACCATCTGCAGGATCAGGTTCTTGGCGTGCTCGCGGTTCTGCAGTTGGAACAGGCCAGGGGCGGCCGAGACCAGCTGCGTCATCGGCATTTTGCCCAGCGGGTACATCTTCTGCTCGACGTGCGCGTCCGGCTTGCAGAGGAAGTCGCGGCTCTGGGCGATCCAGGCCTCGGGCTTCTTCTGCCACTCCTTGGAAACCTTCTTCGGACGGATATCGTTGTAGAACTTGTCGTAGTTCTGCGCGCCGTTGAGGCGCACGCGGTTCTTCGCGCAGTCGACCTCGACGTCATAGGCGGTGAAGGTCGGTTTGGCGCCTTCCTCGTAGAACTGATAGACGCCCAGCGAGCGCACGCCGTTCTTGCGATCGTAGATGTTGGCGGGGTCGCCATCGACGACGAAGATTTCGTTCTTGTAGAGGCTGCCCTGCTGGTGAATCAGCCAGAAATCGCCAGAGGGACCGTCCGCTTGCGCGGCGAGCGGGCTGCAAAGCAGCAGGGCAGGCAGCCAGGGCCTGAAGGGCTTGAACATGACCGGACATTCCTTTGCCGTTGTGATCGCCGGAGCGCAGCGCACCCCAGCGAAAGAAGGGTAGGAATCTAGTGGCGCAGGTTTTGACGGTCAACCGAAGTGTAGGAATTCTGTGACAGACGGCAGTGAAGTTGTCGTGTTGAAATCACCCGGAAGTGAAGGCTCCCGGTTGCGTGAGCGGCCTTTGCGCCCCTGCGCAGGCCACGGCGAAAGCCGCACTTCAAGGCGGCCAACGCCGGTTGCTTCGGAGCCCGGGCGTCAAGGCGAAATGAAGGTCCGAATGGCCTGGATGGTCTGCGCTGGCGCCTCTTCCATCAGCCAGTGACCCGCGCCGGGCACCACCACTTCGGTGACGTTGTCGGCGGCATTGCGCATGACGATGGCTTCATTGGCGCCGAAGGACTTTTCACCGCCGACGGCGAGCACCGGCATCGACAGCCGCGTCTTGTTCGACGCTTCGTTGTCCACGGCATCCTGGCGGATGCTGCGGAACTGCGAGAAGGCTGCGTGCATCGCGCCGGGGCGTGCATAGAGCTTGGCGTAATGCTGCCGGGTCGCCTCGTCGACCTTGTGCGGGTCGCCGGCGAACTCGTTCCAGAAACGGTCCAGGTAGATGCGTTCGCGCCCGGACACCAGCCGCTCCATGTCGGCGCCGCCGAAGTCGAAGTGCCAGAGCATCGGTGAGCGGACGATGTCGTTCCACGGCGGGATGCCGGGAACGGGAGCGTCCATCACCACCAGTCGCTCGGTCTGCTGCGGATAACGCGCCGCATAGGCATAAGCCACCATGGTGCCGATGTCATGCCCGATGACGACGGAATGCTCGATGCCCAGCGAAGCCAGCACGGCGCGGACGTCGCCTGCCTGGGTCTTCTTGTCATAGCCGCTGGCGGGAATCGATGACAGGCCCATGCCGCGCAGGTCCGGCACCACGACGGTGTGGTCCTTGGCCAGGTCCCTGGCCAGCGGCGCCCACATGTCGCCGGTATCGCCGAAGCCATGCAGAAGCACCACCGCCGGCCCACTGCCGCCGACGCGCACGTGGATCGTCGCGCCGTCTACCGCAATGTTCTGGGTCCGAAAGGAGGAGGGGAAAGCCACGACGCCGGCCTGGGCCGGAATACTCAGGATCACCAGCAGGGATGCAGTCAGCAGGGAGCGGATCATGGTGAACTCTCCAGGGGTCGACTGGAGGAGCGTAGCCCGGTTTGCAATGACCACACGGGCCTGTCGCTGACCTTTGCCTGCCGGCCCTGATACTGCTGCTGGAAAGTGCTGCGCTGCGTCTCATCGCATGGCGGGCCTTCAGCACTTGCCGGACGCCACTGAAGAAAAAGCCCCGGTGCAAACCTGGGCTTTTTCCATTCCGGCAACGAGTCTCAGCTGTCGAGTCGCTGCACGGCTCCCGGATCGATATCCGCATGGCCGTTGAGGGCTCGCTCCTGGGCCAGCCGTGCGCCTTCGGCGGCAGTGAGGGTGAACAGTCGCTCCGGATCGGCGCTGCGCAGGTGCAAGGCGATCTTTTCGGTTCCCTCGGCCACTTCGATGCTGCGCACGCCAGCTGCCAGCCCTTCGACGATGCGCCGGGCAGCTTCCTCGGCGGGCATGCCGTTATCGATATTCACGTCGGAGCGGCCGCGACGGGCACCGTCGCCACCCAATGCGTTGACCGCTACACCGGTGCGCACCGAGCCGGGCAGGATCACACTGACACCAATGCCATGGGCCTGCTCCACTTCGGCGCGCAAGGCTTCGAAGTAGCCGATCACGGCGTGCTTGGCCCCGCAGTAGCCGGTACGCAGCGGAGCGCCGACCTTGCCGGCAACCGAGCTGACCACCGCCAGTTGGCCTTTGCCCCGAGCGACCAGGCGCGGCAGCAGCAGTTGGGTCAGGGCCACTGGCGCCAGGTAGTCGACTTCCATCAGCTCACGGTAGACCTCGAAGCGAGTATCCAGAGCCAGGCTGCGCTGGCTCACACCGGCGTTGTCGATCAGGCAGTCGACATGCCCCTGCCAGGCCCAGGCCTGCTCCACCACGCCGGGCAGTGCGGCGTAGTCGGTACTTTCGAAGGGCAGTACCAGGGCGCGCTGCGGCGCCTGCTCGGCGACGGCTTGCAGCGCGGCTTCACGCCGGCCGGAAAGAATGACACGCGCGCCCTGTTGCAGCAGCAGGCGAGCCAGGGCCTCGCCAATGCCAGAGGATGCCCCGGTGATCCAGACCACTTGGTGATTGAAATCCATGTGCCACTCCTTCTGTTGAGTCGCTGCAGTCTAGTGTGCGCCGTGTCACTTGCCCCATGTCCGCGCCGGCCAAAGCGCTGGCCCTGCAGCCTGAGTGCGAAGCGTGGTGCGGCGGGCGCAGGCACCGACACAAGGACGCCATGGCCGCGCGTGGGAGCGCTTGTATAATCCCTTGCACAAGAGGCAGGTTCGGCTTCGAACCGGGTTATCGCGCAGTTGCTCGCCCGAGTCGCAGCGCCTGCCAAGAAACACTTCCAGAGGCTGGCAGCGGTGGAAAGAAGGCAATTCAGTGAGTCCATGCAGGGGCAGAACCTGCGCTTTGTCGATGACCGCAAAAGCGAGCCGCAGCGCCAGCGCAAAGTCGGTTTCGTGCTGCTGGAGAACTTCTCGCTGCCGGCCTTCACCCAGGCGCTGGACACCCTGGTCACGGCCAACCTGATCCGCGAAGGCGCTTTCGCCACGCGGACGTTCAGCCTCGACGGCGAGTCCGTTACCAGCGACCTGGGGCTGGTCATCTGCCCGGCGGCCGCGCTGGAAGGCAAGCACCTGGACATGGACCTGCTGGTGGTCTGCGGTGGCCTGCGCACGCCGCTCAAGGACCTGCCGGGCCTCAGCCGCCTGCTGCAGCTTGCCGATGAGCGCGGCATCGCCCTGGGCGGCCTGTGGAACGGCGCCTGGTTCCTCGGCAAGGCCGGGCTGCTGGACGGCCGCAAGTGTGCAATACACCCGGAGAACCGCGCCGCCCTGGCGGAGGTTGCGCAGCACAGCGTGGTGACTGCCGAGAGCTACATCCTCGACCGCAACCGCCTCACCGCCGGCAGCCCGACCGGTGCCTTCAACCTGGTGCTGGAGTGGATTCACAACCTGCACGGCCGCGAACTGGTGGAGGGCATCGTCGATATCCTGGCCTTCGAAGAGTCGCGCTACCGCCGCACCCGCCCGGCGCTGCACGAAAAGATGACCCAGCCGCTGCGCGATGTGCTCAACCTGATGAGCGCGAACATCGAGGAACCGCTGAGCACGGACCAGCTCTCCGAGTGCGTGGGGCGCTCCAAGCGACAGCTGGAGCGGCTGTTCCAGGAGCAGCTGGGCACTTCGCCGGTGCGCTATTACCTGGAGTTGCGCATCACCGAAAGCCGGCGCCTGCTGCAGCATTCCGACCTGTCGCTGGTGGAAGTGGCGCTGGCTTGCGGCTTCGTTTCGCCCAGTCATTTCAGCAAGTGCTACACGTCCTTCTTCGGCCATTCGCCGTCTAAGGAAGTGCGCTTTGGCTGCGTACGTTCGGCCAAGTGAGCAGGGCGGGTCGGTCTGCGGGCCCGCAGTACTTCGCCGGTGGTATTCCTCGCGCTGGCCGGCTGGTTAACTGGCCGGACGTGCAGAGAACAAGAGCGAGGAACAGGACGTGATCTTTCTTTACAACGCCGAGCCCGAACATGCCGATACATGGCGAGCCCTGCTGGCCGCCCAGGTGCCGGACCTGGAATTCGTCGAAGGCTTCGAGGCAGTCGATCCGGCGCGGGTCACCTACCTGCTGACCTGGAAGGCGGTCGCCGATATCGAGCGCTATACGAGCCTGCGCGTCTTGTTCGCGGCGGGCGCCGGAGTGGATCAGTTCGATCTCTCCAGAATCCCCGAGTCGGTCGCGCTGGTGCGGATGGTCGATGACTCCCTGGCGGACATCATGGCCGAGTTCGTGGTGATGTCCGCGCTGGCGCTGCACCGCGAGATGCCGGCCTACCGCGTGGCGCAGTCCGCGCAGGCGTGGGAGTCGCTGAGCATTCTCCCGGCCTCGTCCAGCCGCGTTGGCGTGATGGGCCTCGGCCAGCTCGGCCAGGCCTGCCTGGCGCAGCTGCGCCACCTGAAGTTCCAGCTGCTTGGCTGGAACCGCTCCGCGCGAAACATCGACGGGGTGAAGACGTACACCGGCCCCGAGGAGCTCGCAAGCTTCCTGTCCCAGTGCGACATCCTGGTCAACCTGCTGCCGCTGACCGACAGCACGCGCGGCATCCTCAACCGCGAGACACTGGCGCAACTGCCCAGAGGCGCCGGGCTGATCAACGTCGGCCGGGGTGAGCATGTGGTGGAAGCCGATCTGGTCGCGGCACTGGACGCGGGGCAGCTCGGCGCGGCGATCCTCGACGTCTTCCAGCAGGAGCCGCTGCCGGAGGGCCATCCGCTGTGGTCGCACCCACACGCATGGGTGACTCCGCACATCGCCAGCACCATGCAGGTGGAAGGCGGCGCGGCGGTGGTGGCGAAGAACATCCTGCGCGACCTCGCAGGCGAAGAACTGCTGCACACCGTGGATCGCCAGGCGGGCTACTGAAGCGTTTCGCTTATCACTGAAATAGCCACCGCAAGCTGTTTGTCCCGCACGGCACTTTCGATACTGGCGGCTCCCAACCGCTGTTCAGGAAGTGCCGTTCATGGACCACGAACCGATTCAAGCCCGCGACTTCGCCTTCATCCACTTTGCTGCTGTCGCCCTGTGTGGCTCGCTGATCGTCGCGCTGGCGTTGTTCCTGGCGCGTGCAGGCTTGCTCCTGCACTGAGGGTCAGGTGGCGACGGCCTGGCTCAGTGTGCTGATCAGCGCGCGGGTCTGGGCGTCGCGATGGGCGCTGTAGAGCACCACATCGCGGGGCTGTAGTTCCGGCAAGCCGAAGCGCTCGCGTACATCCAGGCAGCCTGCCGGTGCCATGCGTTCGACCATGGCGCCGATGCCGATACCGGCCGACACCGCCGCGCCGATGGCAAGAATGCCCGAGCCGACGAAAGCCTCGCTCCAGCGGCGACTCTGCGTCAGCAACGCGTTCTCGACCATGCTGCGCATACCGCACGGCGCCGGCTGGATCGCCAGTGGCAACGCTGCGCCCTCGTCCAGTTCGAAGGACTCGGCGGCCATCCAGCCGAAACGTTCGCTGCCGATCACCTCGCCATCCTGGCGGCGATTGTCGTGGCGCAGGATCAGCGCGATATCCAGCCTGCCTTCCTCGTAGCTCTCCAGCATCTGCCGCGAGGTGCCCAGGCTGAAGGCAACAATCACTTCCGGCTCGGCCTGCGCCAGCCGTCGCAGCCAATGGCTGAGGTCCGCACCGAGGATGTGGTGGCTCACGCCGATGCGCAGGGTGCGACGCGGTGAATCGAAGCAGCGCAACGTCTCGTCGTAGCTCGCCAGCAGGCGGCGCGCGCTGGGGAGGAATACCGAGCCGTGGGCCGACAGGGTGACGCGGCGCGGCGTGCGTTCCAGCAACGGGCGGCCGAGGGATTCTTCCAGACGCTTGATCTTCAGGCTGATGGCCGCCTGGGTGGCGCCGGTAACCTCGGCCGCGCGGGTGAAACTCTTCAGGTCGGCGACCAGCAGGAAGGCTCGGATGGCTTCTATATCGGGGGTTTTCATGGCGGCGAATCGTCCTTGGGGCTGTTGCCAGTCTGGCAGCAGGGCCGGCACAACCCAAGCCCCGGATGCGCTAGAGTGCCGCCTTCCCCTTCAACGGCCGCTGACAAGGAGTTGCGATGCTGACCCAGGCCTTCGCCTACAAATGCTGGTCGGACCGCCGGGCGCTGGACGCCATCGCCCGCATCGACCACCAGCGCTTTCCCGATGAGTATGCTTTCGCGCTCCAGCAGCTCAACCACATGGCCATCGTCGAGGACCTGTTCCGCGCGCGCCTGAGCGGCGAGGCGGACCCGCACCCGGCGACCAATACCCAGGCCGTACCTGGCTACGACGCGCTGCGCGAGCGCCTGCTGACTTCCGGCCAGTGGTACGTCGAACAGCTGGCCGCGCTGACCCCGGAGCGTGCGCGAGAGGTCATCCGCTTTCGCTTCACCGATGGTCGCAGCGGCAGCCTGAGCCGCGAAGAGATGTTCTTCCACATCCTCAATCACGCCACCTACCACCGCGGCTCCATCGCCCGCGCGCTGGACCAGGCCGGCGTGGCGCATCCGGCCGATACCTACACGGTGTTCGTGCACGCCACCGAGCCCGGGCGTCGGGAGGGTTCGAGGGCAGCCCGCTCGATCGGGCTGCCCGGGGCTCAGTCGAAGGTGCCGCGCAGGGTCAGCATGAAGTTGCGCGGCTCGCCGTAGTAGTTGCCGTACTCCGAGGTGCCGACACTGGCGTAGTAGCGACGGTCGAACAGGTTGTTGCCGTTGACCGCGACGGTCCAGTGATCGTCGACCTTGTACTCCACCAAAGCGTCGTACACCGCGTAGCCGGACTGGCTGAAGTCGTAGTCGCGGCTGTCGATCACGTTGCCGCTGGGATCGAAGCGGTAGGCGGTACCGCTCACATAGGTGGGGCTCTGTGCGGTCACGCCGGCGCCGACACGCCAGGCGGCGAAGTCGCCGGGCAGGGTGTAGGCGGTCCAGAGTTTGAACAAGTGCTTGGGGGTGACGGTGCTGTAGAGGGTTTCCTCGGTGTCGTTGTGCACCTGGTTGTAGGTGTAGCCGGCGAGGATTTCCCAGCCCGGGGCGAGTTCGCCGGTGGCTTCCAGGTCGATGCCCTTGCTGGTCACCTTGTCCTGGGCGACGAAGCAGCACGAACCGCTGTAGCTGAACGGCGGGTTGGGGTAGCTCGGGTCGGTCGCCGCCTGGTGCTCGCGTTTGGTGTAGAACAACGCGGCGCTGACGTTCAGGCGGCCGTCGAGCAGTTCGCCCTTGATGCCGGTTTCGTAGGTCTTGCCGGTCATGGGCTCGACGGAGCTGGGCGAGTCTTCCGGGCCTTTGAATTTCTGCGCCTGGGGTTTGAACACTTCCGAGTAGCTGGCGTAGGTCGACCATTGCTGGTCCAGGGCATAGATCAGCCCGCCGAAGGGGATCAGGGTGGTCGGTTCGCGGTCGGACACGCTGTCCTGCTCCACCCACGGGCCGCTGCCGTTGGCGTTGCGCATGCTGTAGGCCTGCTCGAACTTGAAGCGTTGGGCGCGGGCGCCCAGCACCAGCTTGAGTGGGTCGCTCAGTTGCAGGCGCAGGGTCGAATAGAGGCCGTACTGCTCGCGGGTGTTGGGTAGTAGTCGCGGAAGAAAGTGTGGTTCGACTCGTTGCTCGGCAGCGGCGTGGAGGACGAGTCCCACAGGTCGATCAGGCCGCCCTTGTCGACCATGCCCGGCGCGGAACGCCAGCGGCTGGTGACCTTCTGGTAGTCGGCGCCGAGCAGCAGTTCGTGCTGGCGGCCGAGGGCGTCGAAGTGACCCGACAGGTTCATGTCGAACACCGACTGCTTGCTCCAGCTGTCGATGTAGCTGCCCCACCAGTACGGGCCGGTGTTGGTGGTCTCGTCCACCGAGCCGTAGGGGATGATGCCTTCGGTGGTGGAGCCGTTGTAGGAGTAGGTGTAGGAGGTGTTGAACTTCCAGTCGTCGTTGAAATAGTGGTCGAGCTTGGCGAAGTACTCGCGGGTGTAGCTGTCGGCCCACGCGGCGTTGGTGGTGTACCAGCTGTGCCGGGGCAGGTGCACGTCGCCACCGGTGCTGTAGCGCGGCAGGCCGTCGCCGGTGCCGTTCTGCTTGACCTTGTCGTAGCTGCCGCCGAGGGTGACCAGGGTGGTGTCGTCCAGGTCCGCTTCCAGCACCCCGTAGAGCAGGGGGCGCTCGGTGCTGCGGTTGTCCATGAAGTACTGGCGGTCGTTGTAGGCGGCGACCATGCGCCCGCGCAGCCGGCCGTCGAAGGCCAGCGGGCCGGTCACGTCGACTTCGCTGCGGTAGTTGTCCCAGGAGCCGGCCGAGGTTTCCAGCTTGAGCTGGTAATGGTCCAGCGGACGCTTGCGCACCAGATTGACGATACCGCCGGGGTCGCCGGTGCCGCCCAGCAGGCCGCTGGCGCCGCGCAGGACTTCGACGTGGTCGTACACCGCCATGTCGTACTGGCGGTTGCTGTAGAAGGTGCCGATGCCGGTACCGATGTCCATCGGCGCGGCGCCGTCGATCTGCAGGTTATCGATGGGGAAGCCGCGCGAGTAGAACTGCTGCGAGTTGTAGCTGCCGTTGCGGACGGTGATGCCCGGTGTGCGCTTCATGGCGTCGGGCAGGGTGTCCAGGCGCTGGTCCTGGATCATCCGGCGGGTGATGACCGACACGCTCTGCGGGGTTTCCTTCAGGCTCACCGGGGTCTTGGAGCCGACGCTGACCAGCCCGCTGGTGTAGGAGCCGGAGTTCTCGGTCATCTCGCCCATGCCCTGGCCCATGATTACCGTCTCGCTCATTTGCAGCGCGCTTTCGGCGCTGCCGCCGGCCTCCAGGGTGTAGCTGCCGGCCTTGCGTTCCACGGCCTGCAGGCCGCTGCCTTCGAGCAGCAGCATCAGCGCGGTGCTGGCGGGGTAGCGCCCGCGCACGCCTGGCGACTGGCGGCCCTGGGCGGCGCCGGGCTCATAGGAAATGGTGACCCCGGCCACCTCGGAGAACGCCGCGATGGCATCCTCCAGCGCGCCGGCGGGGATGTCGTAGTTCTGCTCGGCTGCGGCGCTCTGTGCCCAGGCTGGCAGGGCCAGCAGCCCGACGCCCAGCGGCGCGGCGAGGAGGCTGCCGCTCAGGGCGAGCGGCAGGGCGTGGAAACGGGATCGACGGGACAGCGGGGGATGACCTGACATGACTGCGTTCTTCTCCAGTAGCAGTGGTTGGCGTCTGTGCGCCTCTACTGTCCTTGTCGAACGAGAATCAGAATCACCAACACCTCGTCGAATTATTTTTCTTCCGCGCCTTTTCGCCCGCGCCAACATCTCCCGGCAGCGCTCGGTTTGCCCGAGCACCCAGCGCGCGGCTAGCGCTTCTCGACCCGCGCCCACCAGCGGGTGATGCGACGGGTCCGCACGGGGAGGGTGCCGCTGAGGTTGTCCAGCACGGTGTCGAGGTCGTGCAGCTGGAAGGCGCCGGAGAGGCGCAGCGACGCGGCGCTGGCGTCGCGAACCCAGATAGCCGGGGTGGTAGCGCGAGAGCTCGGCGAGGAAGTCATCCAGCCGCCAGTCGTTGGCCACCAACTGGCCGCGCGTCCAGGCGTCGGCCCCTCTGGGCAGCGGGGTGAGCGCGCCGGTTTCGCGGCGGTTGAAGTCCAGTTGCTGCCCGGCTTCCACCCTTGTGGCGTGCTCGGGAGTCTCCAGCGGTCGGACTTCGACGGCGTGTTCCAGTACGCCGACGCGCGCGCCGTGGTCGTCACTGCGCACCAGGAAGCGCGTGCCCAGCGCTCGCACGCTGCCCCAAGGCGTATGCACGAGGAAGGGGCGGGACAGGCTGTCCGCCGCTGTCTCGATCCACACTGCGCCCTCGCGCAGGCTGACCTGGCGCAGCCGATTGTCGTAGACCACGTCTACGGCGCTGTGGGTGTCGAGGTTCAGTCGCGTGCCGTCGGGCAGGGTCAGCGCCAGGGTTTCCCCGGTGCCGGTTCGGTAGTCCGCCAGGGCGTTGCGCCAGGGGCCGACCTGCACGCCCAGCCCGGCCGCGCCGCCGGCGGCGAGCAGCACGGAGAGCGTCTTGAGCACGGCGCGGCGGCGTATCCGCGAGTTCTTCAGCGTGGGCCGGGCAATGTCGGCGTTGACCTGGCCGAGCTTGGCCTGCAGGCGCTCCACCCGCGCCCAGGCCTGGGCGTGCAGCGGGTCGCTGGCCAGCCAGCGGTGGTGCGCCTCGCGGGCGGCGTCGCCTTCCTCGCTGAGGGTCACGTACCACTGCGCGGCGGCTTCCAGGGTCTTCAGGTCGAGGGAGGCGGCCATCGGCTCAGTCCTCCATCAGTACGAGGCAATGGGTCAGCGCCCGCACGAAGTGCTTGCGGACCGAGTTGGCGGACAGGTTCAGGCGCTTGCCGATCTCGACGAAGCTCAACCCGTCAAGCTGCGCCATGAGGAATATCTCCCGGGGCCGAGCGCCCATGCCATCGAGCAGCGCATCGATCTCCAGCAGGGTCTCGATGATGATGCAGCGGGTCTGTGGCGATATCTCCACGGGCTCGGGCAGGGCCGCCAGGGTTTCCAGGTAGGCCTGTTCCAGGGTGCGCCGGCGGTAGTGGTCGATCACCAGGCTGCGCGCGACGGTCGTCAGGTAGGCGCGGGGCTGGCGCAGTTCCAGCAGCCTGCGCTGGGCGATGACCCGGACGAAGGTGTCCTGGGCCAGGTCGGCCGCCTGCTCGCGGCAGCCCAGGCGCTTGCGCAGCCATTGGTGCAGCCAGCCATGATGGTCGTTGTAGAGGTGGTGCAGGGCCTGCTGGGTGGCGACGTCGATCATGGCTGCGGCGGGTTGGCAATGTGATAAATGATAATCTATCGCATTTGTATCCGTCTGCGCGACACTCTCGACAACAAGGTCACGGGCAAGCCGGGCACCGGCGCGTTTCTACACGCCGGTAACCTCGTCGATGATGACCTGCAACGTCTGCCGCGAGCAGCGCTCCACCCGTGCCTGGACGCCGTAGACCTCGGCGAACAGAGACGGTGTGAGGATCGACTCGGCGGCGCCCGCTGCCACCCGCCGGCCCTGGTGCAGCACCGCCAGCTGATCGGCGTAGCGCGCGGCGAGGCCGATGTCGTGGAGCACGGCGATGGCGATCAGGCCATGCTGGCGCACTTCCTCCTGCACGCACTGCATGACCCGCAACTGGTAGTTCAGGTCCAGCGCGCTGGTGGGTTCGTCCAGCAGCAATACCTGCGGGCGTTGCGCCAGTAGCTGGGCCAGGCTGACCATCTGCCGCTGGCCACCGGAGAGGCGGTCCAGGCGCTGGTCGCGCAGGTGCAGGATGCCGACCCGACGCAGTGCTTCAAGGGCCGCCGCCAGCGGGTCGGCGCGGCGCAGCAGATCGTCGAACGGGTTGACCCGCAGGCTGGCGAGCAGCGCATCGAGTACGCTCAGGGCGATGCCGCCGGGCAAGTGCTGCGGCATGTAGGCAATGCGCCGGCTGCGTTCGCCGACGGACAGCGCGGTCAGTGAGTGGCCGTCGAGGCTGAGTTCCCCACGCACCCGCTCCAGCCCGGCGAGGCCGCGCAACAGTGTCGACTTGCCCGCGCCGTTGGGGCCGATCAGGGCGGTGAGGGTGCCGCGTTTCAACTCCGGCAAGGTCACGCCGTGGACGACCGTATGACGGCGGTAGGCGACTGTCAGGTCCTTCGCGAGCAGGCTCATGCGTTGCGTCCTCCGCGGCAGACCAGCACGACGAACACCGGCACGCCGACCAGCGCGGTGACGATACCCACCGGGACGATCAGCCCCGGCATCAACAGCTTGCTGGCCACCGACGACAGCGACAGCAGCAGCGCACCGACCAGTGCGCTGGCCGGCAGGTAGAAGCGCTGGTCCTCGCCGATCAGCATCCGCGCGATGTGCGGGCCGACCAGGCCGATGAAGCCGATGGTGCCGACAAAGGCCACCGCGCACGCCGACAGCAGGCAGATGCGCAGCAGGGCGAAGCGGCGCAGGCGACGCACGTCCACGCCCAGGCTGCGGGCGCGGTCCTCGCCCATGCGCAGCACGGTGAGCTTCGATGCGGCGGCCATGGAGAAGGGCAGGCAGAGCGCAAGTACCAGCGCGAGCGCGCCGGCCTTTTGCCAGTCGGCGCGGGCGAGACTGCCGAGGGTCCAGAACACCAGCTGTTGCAGCACGTCCTCGCTGGCCATCATCTGCAGCAGCGCCACCGCTGCGTTACAGCTGAACACCAGGGCGATGCCGAACAGCACCAGGCTTTCTACGCCGCCGCCGCGCAGGCGCGAGAGCAGTTGCAGCAGTACCAGCGACAGGCAGGCGAAGACGAAGGCGGCCAGCGACACAGCGGCGTTGGCCGAGAGCCAGGCGTTGCCCAGGTGGAAGAAGATCGCCAGGGAGGCGCCAAGGGCTGCCGAAGACGACACACCGAGGGTGAAGGGGCTGGCCAGCGGGTTGTCGAGGATGGTCTGCATCTCCGCGCCGGCCAGCGCCAGCGCGCCACCTACCAGCAGCGCCATCACCGCGTAGGGCAGGCGCACGTTCCAGATGATCACCCGCTGGCTCGGCTCCAGCTGCGCCGGATGCAGCAGGCCGTGAAACAGCTCGGCAGGTGTCAGTCCAGACGGCCCGCTGAGCAGGTCCCACGCCATGGAGCCCAGCAGCAGGGCGAGCAGCACGACCAGCACCGCACCACGGCGGCGCAGTTGCAGCCGGCGCTCACGGCGCGCCAGTTGCAGGTCGATCTTGTCGACGGCAGCGTTCATTCAGGCTTGCCGGCATCGATCCAGTAGGTGCCGTCCAGCCCGATGCGCAGGAAGTCCTGGTTGATCTGCGCCTGGGTCTTCGCAGGATTCAGGTCCTGGAAGCGTTCCGGATGGACCCAGCGGGCCATGGCTTCGATGGCGAGGATGTTGAACGGCGAGTTGTAGAAGTCGTGCCAGAGGCCATGGGCCTTGCCGTTGCGGATAGCGTCGAGGCTGGCGAACTCGGGGCGTTGCAGGACTTTGCCGAGGCTCTCGCGGGCCTGCTGCTGGCTGACGCCGGCGCCCAGGATCAGGCCCGGCTGGCGGTTGCCGGTGGCGATATACAGGTCCGGTTTCGCCGACAGCGCGTACTCCACACTGATGTCGCCCAGTGCGCCGGGCACCACGCCGGCTGCTATGTTGCGCCCACCGACGGTGTCGATCACGCTGCCCAGCCCGCTCTTGCCGGTGGTGTGGCCCGGCGCCTGCCAGACGCCGGCCAGCAGTTCGAGGAATACGCTCGGCTTGTGCGCGTCATCCAGGCCGGCTACGCCATCGCGAATGCGCTGCAGATGGGCGTCGTAGAACTTCAGATACTGGTCCGCTTCGGCCTGGCGCCCGAGTGCCGTGCCCAGCGCGGTAAGGCTGGTGCGCACGCCCTCGATGGGGTGCACGCGGAAGTCGACGAACACCACCGGCACGCCGGCGGCAGCGAGGATGTCGGCAATCGGGCTGTGCTGGGTCGGGCCTTCGCCGGCAATGCTGAATACCGCGAGGTCCGGCTTCAGCGCGAGGATCTGCTCGGCGCTGACGCTCTGTTCCGAGGCCTGGCCGATCAGCGGGATCTGCTTCACCTGGGGGAAGCGCTGGGCGTAGACGTCGAAGGTGTGCGGGTCGAGCAGGCGCACGTCGTTCTGCCAGCCGACTACACGCTGGAACGGGTTATCGCGGTCGAGCAGGGCCAGGGCGAAGAACAGTCGGCCTTCACCCAGCACCACGCGCTGGGCGTTGCCGCTGACCTCGACCTTGCGCCCGAGCACATCGGTAACGGTCAGCGCTTCGGCAGGCAGGGCGAGGCCGAGCCAGCCCAGGCAGAGCAGGGCGAGAGTGGCGAGGGAGCGGAGCAGACGAGACGGGGAACGGCGGGACGACAGGAAGGGCATGCGGAACGACCTGGGCATGAAGTAGAATTAATCGCATTTGCAAAACCACTCTACCGCTGCCGCTGCGGGCGATCTGGATGGCTTTGTATTGGATCGGCGCGAAATCCCGCGCCACAACATTCCATTACATTTGCGCCGTGCGATGCCCGCCAGTAGCCGGAACCCTAGCGACCCGCCGCGAGTTTCCCGATGTCCAGGCCAGACCACATCCTCGTCGTCGACGACGATCCCGAGATCCGCCAGCTGCTGGCCGATTACCTCAAGGGCATGGGCTACCAGGTGTCCGCCGCCGCCGATGGCCGCGAGATGCAACGCCAGCTCGAAGTACAGCCGGTGGACCTGGTGGTGCTCGACCTGATGCTGCCCGGCGAGGACGGCCTGACTCTGTGCCGCGACCTGCGCGCGCGCAGCGACGTGCCGGTGATCATGCTCACCGCGCGCGGCACGCTGATCGACCGCATCATCGGCCTGGAGATGGGCGCCGACGACTACCTGCCCAAGCCCTTCGACCCGCGCGAGCTGCTGGCGCGGATCAAGGTGGTGTTGCGTCGAGTGCAGAGCTTCCCGCAGCGCGCCCAGGTGGACGAGGCGGCGATCCTGCGCTTCGCCGGCTGGGAACTGGACACCCGCGCCCGTCACCTGCGCTCGCCGGCCGGCCTGAGCATCGCGCTGGCCGGCTCGGACTTCCGCCTGTTGCGCCTGCTGCTGCAGCATCCCAATCGGCCGCTGAGCCGGGACTTCCTGCTGCGCCAGGTGTTCGACAAGGAGCGTCTGCCCTTCGACCGCGCCATCGACGTCTGCGTGAGCCGCCTGCGCCAGCACCTGGAAGACGATCCGAAGTCGCCGAGGCTGATCCGCACCGTGCGCAACCAGGGCTACGTGCTCACCGCCGACGACGTGGTCAACGCCTGATGCGCCTGTGGCCGCGCACGCTGTTCGGGCGGCTGGTGGTGATCCTGGTGGGCGGGATGATCGCCGCCCAGGTGCTCACCGGCAGCATCTGGTACGACGTGCGCCACACCCAGGCGCTGGAGATTCCCCTGCGTCTGGCGGCTGCACGGCTGACCGACCTGCAACATCTGCACGAGCGCCAGCCAGGAGATTTCCAGCAGGCGCTGGGCGCGCTTGACCGGCCGGGGTTCGAGGCGCGCCTGGTGGATTCGGCGGATGAGCCGGATGGCTCCTTCGACCCGGCGGCCGAGCGCCTGTTGCGTCGCGCCGTTCACGATCAGGGGGGCGACGCTCAGGGCCTGCGTCTGCTGCGCGTTGAACTGCAGGAGGGTGCCGACGAGCGCGGCCGACTTGGCGGGCTGTTCACCGGCAATGGCGCCAAGGCGCAGCTGTCGCTGGAGGCACCGCTGGGCGATGGTCAATGGCTGCGCCTGGAGATGCTCGAAGGGCAGGGCTGGAGTAGCCAGTCGACCCTCGACGTGGCACTGGATTACCTGTTGCGCCTGTACCTGCTGCGGATCCTCGTCGTGGTGCTCCTGGCGTTGCTGGCGGTACGCCTGGCCATCGGGCCGCTGGACAAGCTGGCGCGCGCCGCCGAAGCCCTGGGGCAGGACATCCAGCGCCCACCGCTGGCCGAAGAAGGGCCGCTGGAAGTCCGCCGCGCCGCCCGCGCCTTCAACGCCATGCAGCAGCGCCTGATTCACAATCTGGGCGAGCGCATGCGATTTCTGGCAGCGGTGTCCCACGACCTGCGTTCACCGATCACTCGTCTGCGCCTGCGCACCGAGATGCTCGACGACGAGGCCGCGCGACAGAAGATGCGCAAGGACCTCGACGACATGGAAGGCATGGTCACCGCGACCCTGGACTTCATCAGTGGCAGCGACCTCGACGAGGCGCGGCAGAACCTCGACGTGAACGCGCTGTTGCAGAGCCTGCAAGCGGATTTCGAAGAGCAGGGCGAGCAGGTTTCGCTGTCCGGTCGCGCGCTGCAACCGCTGGCCGGATACCCGCTGAGTCTGCAGCGGGCGCTACTCAATCTGCTGGAGAATGCCATCCGTTATGCCGGTGGCGCCGAAGTCGAGGTTGAGGACAGTACGCAGGCTCTGTGCATCCGAGTGCTGGATCGCGGGCCTGGGATTGCGCCGGAGCAACTGGAGCGGGTGACCGAGCCGTTCTACCGGCTGGAGCCGTCGCGCAACCGCTCCACTGGTGGCTACGGATTGGGGCTGAGCATCGCCCAGACCATCGCCGCGGCCCACCATGGCCGGCTGGAGCTGCGTAATCGCGAGGGCGGTGGGCTGGAAGCGACGCTGGTGTTCGACCGGGGCGCCTGAGTGAGAATGGTGCTTCAGCTGTAGGAGCGGGCCACGCCCGCGATCCGGCCGGCAGGCCGGTGTTGTTCAATGGCACCGCTATCGCGGTGATCGCGGGCATGGCCCGCTCCTACAGTGATGTTCTGCGTGGGAATTGGGTCGCGAATCTACTCGCCGGGTTTCCGGGGAGGGAGTCCTGTTGGCGGACAGGTTCGCGGTTGAAGGGCCCGCTGCGTTTGGGGCAGGAAACCACCGTTGTAGGAGCGGGCCACGCCCGCGATCCGGCCGACAGGCCGGTGTTGTTCAATGGCACCGCTATCGCGGTGGTCGCGGGCATGGCCCGCTCCTACAGTGATGTTCTGCGTGGGGATTGGGTCGCGAACCTGCCCGCCGGGTACCCGGGGAGGGAGTCCTGTTGGCGGACAGGTTCGCGGTTGAAGGGCCCGCTGCGTTCTGGCCAGGAAACCACCGTTGTAGGAGCGGGCCACGCCCGCGATCCGGCCGGCAGGCCTGTGTTGTTCAATGGCACCGCTATCGCGGTGATCGCGGGCATGGCCCGCTCCTACAGTGATGTTCTGCGTAGGGATTGGGTCGCGAACCTGCCCGCCGGGTTTCCGGGGAGGGAGTCCTGTTGGCGGACAGGTTCGCGGTTGAAGGGCCCGCTGCGTTTGGGGCAGGGAGCCACCGTTGTAGGAGCGGGCCACGCCCGCGATCCGGCCGACAGGCCGGTGTTGTTCAATGGCACCGCTATCGCGGTGATCGCGGGCATGGCCCGCTCCTACAGGGGGCGGATCGGCGCGTAGCGTCGATCAGAACGAATAATCCGCACTGAGCACAGCACCGCGGCTCGCGCCCGGCACGCCGTAACCGCGGCCGTTGTACTGGCTCCAGTAGTGCTTGTCGAACAGGTTGTTGACGTTCAACCGCAGCTGCACATCCTGGGTCGCCTGCCAGCTGAGCATGGCGTCGTGCACCACGTAGCCGGGCACGGTGGTCTGGCCGGCGCGAGTCATGGTCGAGCCGAGCCCCGGATAGATCTTCACGTCGTCCACATAGCGCACGCCGTAGCTCAGCGCCAGGTCGTCCGGCAGCTGCCAGGTGCTCCACAGGCTCAGGGCGTTCTGCGGGGTGTTGGCCAGTTGCACGCCCTTGTCCGAGCCGTTGTAGGGCTTCACCAACTTGCTGTTCTGGTGCACGTAGGCGGCGTACAGCGACCAGTTGCGAGTGATGTTGCCACTGGCGGACAGCTCGATGCCGCGCACGCGTTCCTCGCCGCCGGTGTAGGCGGAAAGTTCCTCGTCATCGATGTAGGTCAGCTGGCGCTTGGTCTCGAACACGTCGCCATTGAGTGCCAGCTGGCCGTCGAGGAATTCCCACTTGCTGCCCACTTCGTAGGTCTTGCCGCGGTCACCCTTGGTTGAGGCGATGCTGCCGGTCTGCGCCACGGCCAGCACGCCCGAAGGTTGCTTGGCGTTGGCGTAGCTGACGTAGAGGCTGCCGTTCTCCACCGGCTTGTAGGTCAGCGCGGTGTGCACGCTGGTGAGCTTCTCGTTCTGCGAGGAGCTGCCCTTGTCGACCCAGGCCGCGCTCTGGCTGGCGCGGGTTTCGCTATCCAGTACGCGGGTGTCGAAATGGTCCTGGCGGGCGGCCAGGTGCAACTGCCAGTGCTCGTCGAACTTCAGGGTGTCGAGCAGGTAGAAGGCCTTGTCGATCTGCTCCACTGACTGCTTGGCGGAGGTGTAGGTGTCCAGCGCATAGGGGTACTTCGACCAGTCGTTGCTGGCCACCGGCAGGTTGCCCATGGTGGTGCGGCTGGCGGCGGTGAGTGCGCCGGTCTTCGAGTCCAGCGTCTGCTTGCTCAGGTCGAAGCCGCCGACCAGGGTATGGCCGATGCCGAAGGTGTCGACGCGCCAGGTCAGGCTGGTCTGGTTGCTGTAGGTGTCGTTGGTCTGCTCGCGCAGCGGTGTGTTGATGTTGCGCCGGTAGATGCCCTTGCCGGCCTGAATGCCCGGTGCGCCGGCGTTCGCATCGCCACCGGGGGTGGTGACGAAGAAGTCGTGATCGAGGTGGAACCAGGTGAAGCGGCTGTCCAGGCTCAGGGCGTCGTTGAAGTCGTGGGCGAACTTCAGGTTCACGCGGTGCGATTCGTTGTTCTCGTAATCGAGGTTGCGCCAGCCCCAGTAGCTGCTCCAGCTGGCGCCGCCAGCACGGTGCGGCGAGCTGCCGTTGCTGCCGTTGACGGTCGGGATGCCGTAGTCGGGCGTGGCGTTGTCATGCAGGTATTCGTAGGCCAGGGTGACGCGGGTGTCGGTGCCCGGCCCAGCGCCAGGGAGGGGGCGAAGCCGTAGCGCTCGTCGCCGACCCAGTCGCGGCCGTCGGTACCGGTGTTGGCGCCCATCACGTTGACGCGGAACGCCGCACCTTCGCCGAGCCCGTCGATGCGGTGGTTGACGTCCAGTGTGCCGCGCTTGAAGTTGGCCGTGCCGACGCTGCCGCTGAGCAGGTTGAAGTCGTCCAGCTGCGGGTCTTGGTCACCAGGTTGACCGCGCCGCCAACGGCGCCGACGCCCCAGGCCGCGGTGCTGGAGCCCTTGAAGACCTCCACGCCCTCGGTGTTGAAGAAGTCGTCGCGGGAGTACTTGGCCGGGTCGCGCACGCCATCGCGGTAGATGTTGCCGTCGGCGTTGAAGCCGCGGATGGTCAGGCTGTCGCCCACGCCACCGCCGCCCTCGCCGGAGTTGAAGGTGATGCCCGGCACGTTGCGCAGGGCGTCCTTCAGGCTCTGGGCGTTCTGCTCCTTGAGCAGCGTCTCGGAGAGCACGGTGACGCTCTGCGGGGTATCGCGCAGCGGTTCGCTGTACTTCGCCGAACTGGCGTGGTCGACCTTGTAGGGCGACTCCCGTGTATTCCAGGTGCTGTCGGGCAGGGCCAGGGCATCCTGGTCATCGGCAGTGGGCGGTTGATCGGCCCAGGCGCTCAGCGGGATCGCCATGAAGGTGGCGAGGCCGACGATGGAGGCGCAGGTAGAGGTGCTTCGGAACGGGAAACGGGGGTGAGGTTGAGCGGGACGACATGGACGGAAAGCTCTCCGGCAAATGCAGGATTATTTGCATTGCGGAAAGGCTAACAGTGATGGCCCGTGGCCCAGGCGGCGCAAATGTATCGCCGGCGAGGCTCAGGGCGCTTTACAACAATCCATTACATTTGCCCGGGCACGAACGGCCGGGCGAAGGGTCTGCCGCCGGCTCGGGGCGAGGCGGCAGGAGGGTCAGGCTTTCTTCTTCGTGGACGGCAGCAGGATGGTCAGGCAGCCCAGCAGCGGCAGGTAGGAGCACAGCTTGTAGACGTACTCGATGCCGTGGATGTCGGCCAGGTGGCCGAGGAAGGCCGCGCCGATGCCGCGAAGCCGAACATCAGGCCGAAGAACACCCCGGCGATCATGCCGACGTTACCCGGCACCAGTTCCTGGGCGTAGACCACGATGGCCGAGAACGCCGAGGCGAGGATGAAGCCGATCACCAGGCTGAGGATGCTGGTCCAGAACAGGTCGACGTAGGGCAGCGCCAGGGTGAAGGGCGTGACGCCGAGGATGGAGAACCAGATCACCGCCTTGCGGCCGATCGGTCGCCCACCGGGCCGCCGAAGAAGGTGCCGGCGGCCACCGCGCCGAGGAAGCCGAACAGGTAGAGCTGCGAGCTGGCCACCGAGAGGTGCCGAACTTCTCGATCAGGTAGAAGGTGTAGTAGCTGGTGAAGCTCGCCATGTCAGAACCTGGAGAACACCAGCAGAGCCAGCACCACCAGGGACGCCGTCACCCGGCCCTTGGACAGCCCGTGGGTGGCCACGCCGCCGGCCTTGAGCTTGAACAGGTTGAGGTGGTGGCGGTACCAGCGGCTCAGGCCCCAGAGCACGCCGACAAGGAACACCAGGTGCTGTTCGGATTCTCTAAGTATTCCCTGTTGACCTTTAGCAATACG